>NZ_QWJJ01000001.1 GCF_003575965.1 Pseudooceanicola sediminis
CGGATCGGCGCGGGAGGGGGCGGCGCGGTGCGGGGCGCGGGCTGAGCGGGGCCGCTTGGGCGGGCGCGGCGCGGGGGCGTCGGTATTGCGCGGGGATCGACCTGTAAGTCGTTGATATCGCGAGATTCGAACGTCGGTATTTGAACGGTATCTGAGCTGTATCCGAACGGTGAAAAATCTGCATCACCAGACCACCGGATGCGTGGCCCCTGTGGCGACGTTCACCAGCCCTTCGGGGGCATGATCGGAGGGCGCGACAAGGCACCATTTCCAGGGCGAGCAGGTCAGCGTGGCCCATGCGAGGCGTTCGGGAAAACCGGGTTGCCAGCGCGGGTTGAAGGAGGGTTCGTACAGCCAGTCGATCCCTTCGGCCGCCGTGAGCAGGGCCTGCATGTCGCGATCCAGCGCCTCGGCGGGACGCGCGCTCATCAAGCCGGCGATTTCCCAGCGGATCGTGGCCAGCACCCGACCGCCCGAGACCAGCGCCCAGCCGCCATCCATGTCCGCGACCGTGTTGGCGGCCAGCGCCATGGCATCGTCGGACGAGCCGCAGGCCCAGAGGTTGTGCTTGTCATGGGCCATCGAGCAGGCAATCGCGGTGTCGGGGGTGCGCGGGCCACAGCCGAGCCAGAACATCTTCGACACCGCGCCTTGCCCCGAGAACCGGTCGATCACGGCAAACTTTGTGACGTTGCGGTCGGCATCGCGTTGCACCGCCCCGTCCTGCACCGGCAGGTCCATCGTCAGGAAGTCATCGGCCCAGTGGAAGGGGCGCAGAAGCGCCGCCGTGACCGTCTGGCGACCCGAGGGCGCGGCGATGCGGAAATCGCCGGGCACCAGCGCGCGCCCGACGTTGATGGTTTTCGTCGCCCAGTCGGGCCAGTCGATGCAGGGCACGTCGATCAGGTAGTCGGTGCCGGTGGCGACGTGGCGGCCATCGGCCCAGACCTGATGAATGGAAAAGCTGTCGAGATCGTCGAGCAGCACGATGTCGGCGTAGCGACCGGGCGCGATCAGGCCGACCCATTGTTCCAGCCGCATGTGCCGCGCCGGGTTGATCGTGGCGCATTGCACGGCGATTTCGGGGGCAAGACCGGCGGCAATGGCGGTGCGCACGTTGTGATCGGTCGCGCCGGTTTTCAGCGTGTCGCTGGCAGAGCGGTCATCGGTGGCGAAGGCGACGCGGGACCAGTCGCGCAGGCCAAGATCCAGCAGGCCGCGCACCATTTCGGAAAGCGAGTGGATGCGCAGCTCGATGAACAGCCCGGCGGCGAGCTTGTCCATCGCCTCTTCTGCCGTCCACATCTCATGATCGGAGGAGATTCCGGCGGCGGAAAAGGCGTTGATCGTGGGCAGGTCGGTCAGGCCAGCGGCGTGCCCCTCGACCACGGCGCGGCGTTCCAGCGTGGCGCGGATCATGCCCCAGAGGCGTGTGTGCGAGGGGTTTTCGGGGTCAGAGACGCCGGGCCAGTCCATCACCTCGTCCAGGCCGGCGACCATGCGCGAGGCGTCGAGGAAATCGCGCTGTGCGTCATAACCGAGCCAGCCGCCGCCATGTTCATAGGCGGTGGGGGGGACGGCGGAACCGGGCAGCGGAAAGATTTTCAGCGGCGAGCCACGGCGGCGGGCCTCAAGCCAGAAATCGAGGGTGCGGTCGGCGTTGACGTTGGAAAATTCGTGGCTGGCCTCGCAGGTCCAGGTGTTGCCCCGGGGGATGACGAGGGCGGCCTCATGCTCGGGTGTCAGGTGCGAGGATTCGATGTGCTTGTGCACCTCGCCCAGGCCGGGAACGGCCGAAAGGTCCGGCAGGTCGACGCGGGTTGTGGCGGTGCCGGGCCAGCTGCCTGCGGGGCCGGTGTAGGCGACGCGCTTGCCTGCAATGACGATTTCGCGGTTGTCGCGCCAGAGGCCGGTGCCGGTGTCGAGCAACCGCCCGACGCGCAGAACGGTGTCGGCGGGGGCGCGGCCAAGGGCAACCTGCACGAGGTGCTGGCGGATCGCGACTTCGGTTTCCGGGTTCAGGTCGACGTCGGCGTCAAGGTCGGCATCAACATCGGGAAAGGTCTGGTCTGTCATCGGTATCCTGTGGGCGCACGCGGGCCTCAAAACGCCCCGGTTTGATGACCCGGGGGTAGAACATGTCGCCGGGCCGGGCAAGAGAGGCCGCGAACGGGTTTGTGTCAGCTTTCGCCGGAACCGCCACGGCTGCGGCCCAGTTCGTGCCGCAGAAACAGCGCGTAGCCCGCCAGCACCATCAGGGCCAGTGCGAACCACGTGATCGCATAGCTGAGGTGGGCATTGCGGAAACTGACGACGGTCTGCCCGCCACGCGGCCACGTGTCGCTGTCGGTCTTTTCCTGGTCGACGAAATAGGGCGCGACGTGGCCCAGCCCCTTGGCGGCGGCGATCGCGGCGATGTCGCGGCGATACCAGGCGTCGTCTTCTGGGCGGTTGTCCTGGCTGAACAGCCAGCCCTGATCTTCGGGCAGGCGCAGCAGGCCGGTGACGGTCTGCGGGCCTGTCGGGGCGGCGGTGCGGGTGGCGGGGTCGCGCTGTGCCTCGGGCACGACGCCACGGTTGACCATGACGATGCTGTCGTCATCGCGCCGCAGCGGGGTCATCACCCAATAGGCCGGGCCGAAATCGGAGGGGGTGTAGACCTGAACCTCGTCGTCATTGAGGAAGGTGCCGTGCAGGGTGACATGGCGGTATTCATCGCGCGGCCGGGTGATGGCGGGCCAGTCGGCGGGCCCGGGGGCGGGCTGAGCGGGGGCATGCACGCGGGCATCGACACGTTCGATCAGGTCGATCTTCCAGTGCAGGCGGCGCAGCTGCCAGGTGCCGAGGCTGGCAAAGCCCGTGATGGCGAGCGTGGCAACCAGGGTGACGATGATCAGGAGGGGCCAGCGGAGGGGGCGGGACATGGCGCGAAACTCGGTACGGTCTGGGAAACGGAAAACGGGGCCGGGCGTGCCGGCCCCGTCGAAGGGCAATAAGGGGGCGGATCAGCCCTGTTGCGACTGAAGCGACATCATCTTGTCCATGTCGGGCATAGGCATCATGTTTTCGTTCATGTTGTGCATGACCCAGAGCGAGCCTGCCAGCACGATGACGAGGATGATCACCGCAAAGAGGGTGGCGGCGATGGTCCAGCCCCCCTCGGACGAGCGGTTGACGTGCAGGAAGTAGACCAGGTGCACGATGATCTGCAGGGCGCCGAAGCCCATGATGATGCCGATCTTGAGCATGCGCGAGATGTCCGGCTCTCCCAGAATGATCCCGAAGGGGATCACCGTCAGGATCGCGGCCAGCACGAAACCGGTCATGAGCTGGTTCATGTTGCCATGGCTATGGGTTGAATGATCGCTCATCAGATCAGCCTCACGAGATAGACAAAGGAAAAGACGCCGATCCAGATCAGGTCGAGGAAGTGCCAGAACATGCTGAGCGTCGACAGGCGGCGCATGTTGGCCGTCGTCAGCCCGTGCATGCGCAACTGCACGCAGAGCGTCACCAGCCAGATCAGGCCACCGGTGACGTGCAGGCCGTGGGTGCCGACCAGCACGAAGAACGCCGACAGGAAGGCCGAACGATCAGGGCCTGCGCCGATGTGGATCAGGTGGTTGAACTCGTAGATCTCCATCCCGATGAAGCCGAGGCCGAGCAGACCGGTCACGACCAGCCATTTCAGCGCAGTGTCGAGGCGGTGTGCCTCGGCTTGCAGCATGGCGACGCCGAAGGTGATGGAGGAGAACAGCAGCAACGCCGTCTCGATCAGCACGAAATCGGCCTCGAACAGATCCTTGGGGGCCGGGCCACCGGCGTAGTTGTAGCCCAGCACCGCATAGGTCGCGAAGAGCACCCCGAAGATGATGCAATCGCTCATCAGGTAGATCCAGAAGCCGATGGGCGTCGGGCTTTCGTGGTGGTGATCGGGATGGCTGTCCGGGCCATCGGGCCCGTTCACGGGCCCGGTGACGGGGGTGTCCAACATGGTCATGCCGTGGCTCCCTTGCTTTCGGTGTGCGCGACCTCATCGACGGGGATGTAGTAGTCGCGGTTGTAGTTGAAGGTATGGGCGATGCCGATGGCGATGCAGGCGAACAATGCCAGGATCGCCAGCCACCAGATGTACCAGACCATGGCAAAGCCGAAGGCCAGCGCGAACAGCGAGATCACCGCACCCGTTCCCGTGCCCTTGGGCATGTGGATCGGGGTGTAATGCGTCGACCATTTGAAGCCGGTCTGCTTCATCCGCCAGAATTCGTCGCGGCCGTGCACCTCGATCACCTGCGGAAAGTTGTAGGGCGCAGGTGGCGATTGCGTGGCCCATTCCAGCGTGCGGGCATTCCACGGGTCGGGGCCACAGGCCAGCGCCTTGCGGTTCCTGATCGACACGGCAAAGCCGATGAAGGTCGACAGGATGCCGAAGGCGATCAGCACCGCGCCACAGGCCGCAATGATGAAATAGATCTGCCAGCCGGTGTCCATGTACTGCTGCATCCGGCGCGTCGCGCCCATCAGCCCGAGCGCGTAGAGCGGCAGGAAGGCAAAGTAGAAGCCGATGCACCAGAACCAGAAGGTGCGCTTGCTCCACTTGTCATCGAGGCGGAAGCCGAACGCCTTGGGCCACCAGTAGGTGACGGCCGCGTAGACGCCGAACACCACGCCGCCGATGATCACGTTGTGAAAGTGCGCGATCAGGAACAGGGTATTGTGCAGCTGGAAATCGACCGGGGGAACGGCCAGCAGAACGCCGGTCATGCCGCCGATGGTGAAGGTGACGATGAAGCCCAGTGTCCAGAGCATCGGCACTTCGAGGCGCACGCTGCCCTTGTACATCGTGAACAGCCAGTTGAAGACCTTGACCCCCGTCGGCACCGCGATGATCATCGTGGTGATACCGAAGAAGGTGTTCACGCTGGCACCGGACCCCATGGTGAAGAAGTGGTGCAGCCAGACGACGAAGGACAGCACCATGATGCAGGCCGTGGCCCAGACCATGGTCTTGTACCCGAACAGCGGCTTGCCCGAGAACGTCGCCACGACTTCGGAAAACACACCGAAGATCGGCAGGATCAGGATGTAGACCTCGGGGTGGCCCCAGATCCAGATCAGGTTGACGTACATCATCGCGTTGCCACCAAGGTCATTGGTGAAGAAGTGCGTGCCGAGGTAGCGATCCAGCGTCAGCAGGGTCAGCGTGGCGGTCAGCACCGGAAAGGCGGCGACGATCAGCACGTTGGTACACAGCGCGGTCCAGGTAAAGACGGGCATGTCGAACAGCTTCATCCCCGGCGCGCGCATCTTGAAGATGGTGGCGATCAGGTTGATGCCCGACAGCGTGGTGCCGACCCCGGCGATTTGCAGCGACCACAGGTAGTAGTCCATCCCCGGCCCGGTCGAGAAAGAGGCCCCCGACAGGGGCGGAAAGGCCAGCCAGCCGACCCGCGCGAATTCACCCACGAACAGCGACACGTTGACCAGCAAGGCGCCGGCAACCGTCATCCAGAACGAGAAGTTGTTCAGGAACGGAAAGGCCACGTCGCGGGCCCCGATCTGTGTCGGCATGACGAAGTTCATGATGCCGGTGACGAAGGCCATCGCGACGAAGAAGATCATGATCACGCCGTGCGCGGTAAAGACCTGGTCGAAGTGGTGCGGCGGCAGATAGCCCTCGGCGCCACCGGCGGCCAGCGCCTGCTGCGCCCGCATCATCAGCGCGTCGGCAAAGCCACGCACCATCATGATAAAGCCCAGCACCATGTACATGATGCCGATCTTCTTGTGATCGACGGTGGTGACCCAGTTCTTCCAGAACGGCACCCAGAGGCGATAGCGGGTCATTACCGCCAGCACCGCCAGCCCGCCCAGCACGATAGCCAGGAAGGTGCCGACAAGGATCGGTTCGTGATAGGGAATCCAGTCGAGGGACAGCCGACCGAAGATCGGAGAGACCGTTTCCTGCGTTGTTTCAACGACTTCTGTTGACATATCAGTTGTGCTCCATTGCCGGGGCCGAACGGGTGTGTTCTTGGACATCGGGGGCGTCGTTGGCACCGGTATCGTCGTTGCCATCGATCAGGCCCGCGCCGGGGGCCTGCATCAGGTTGCCGAAACCGTCGATCATGCGCTGGCCATCGTATTCGTAGGCGGCCTTGTCACCGATACCGGCCAGGCCTCCGCCGCCGTGCATGTCGGTCATCATCATCTGGTCCATGCAGACCTTGCCCTCCTCGACGCAGAGGCCGACGATACGCTCGAACAGTTCGGGGTCGGGGTCGGTGTAGAGGGTGACGGGATTTCCGATGGAGGGTTTTTCCAGCGCGAGATAGGCGTCGCGGGTCAGGGCGGTGCCCTCGGCCCTGGCGGAAGAGACCCAGGCATCGAAATCAGCATCGCTCATCGCGTCGGTATCGAAGGTCATCTGCGAGAAGCCGGGCCCGGAATAATGCGCGGAGCGGCCCGCGAAGGTGCCGACCTCATCCGCGATCATGTGGATCCTGGTTTCCATGCCGGCCATCGAATAGACCATGCCGGACAGCGCCGGGATCGACAGCGTGTTCATCACCGTGCTGGAGGTAAGGCGGAAGTTCACCGGGCGATTGACCGGGATCGCCAGTTCGTTGACCGAGGCGACACCGTATTGCGGATAGATGAACAGCCATTTCCAGTCGAGCGAGACGGCCTCGACCTCGATCGGCTCGCCCGCGTGGGCAAGGTCGAGGGGGCGGTAGGGGTCAAGCCGGTGGGTGTAGATCCAGGTGAAGACACCGAGCGCGATGACGATGGCGACAGGGGCGCTCCAGATCAGGACTTCGAGTTTGTTGGAATGGGCGAAGTCAGGTTCGTAGTCGGATTTGTCGGGGCGGTCCGCGCGGTATTTCCACGGAAAGTAGACGCCCATGAAGATCACCGGAATGATCACGATGAGCATGAGAAGAGTCGAGATGATCAGAAGGTTACGCTCCTGTCCGGCGACCCAGCCGGAGGGGTGGAGCACATCGTACTGACATCCCGACAAGGACACTGCCAAAAGCAGCATCAGAGGGATCTTGAAGGGTTTCAACACTGCTTGCCTCTTGCGCGGTTGACGGGCGGGCCGGTCGCGGGACCGGCAACCCGTAGGAAGGAGAGCCGGTGCGCAAAACGGAGGGGGCGCGACCGGACTTGTGCCGCGGCGAATATGCCGCCGCCGACAGGAGCGCGAGGCGTCACACGGCCGCACCTTGCGCAACTTGCCGTTTAATCACAAATGCTTGAGGTGAAATGCGTGCAACCGGGGGTGGACCGCGCGGCGGGGTTCGCATGGCCGGGCAATGGGCCTGAAGTCGCATCTGCGACGCATATATCCCAACAAAACCGGGCGCTTTGGCGGGGCTGCGTCGCGACGCGGGCCTGAGCGATTTCCCGCTGTGCGGGTTCGCGGGCGACGGGTCATTTCGCAGGTGCAGCATCGTCGTGCACGCGGGGATTGCGCACGCTTGAGCACGGCGCAGAGCGGCAATGATCTGAGCGCAGGGCAGAGCGTGAAATTTGTGACCCGGACCCCGCGGCGTGGGGTCCAAAGGGGGGGTGGCCAGGGGCGAAGAGTCGGCGCGGGCGCGGATCGCGCAGGGGGGTGCGGCACAAATCCACGTGTGGCCCGCAAGTTTGCTGTTGCGAAGGCCGCCCGGCCGCGGGCAAGCATTTCGAGCGCCTGCCGGGACTTGCGCGTTTTGCCTATTCGGGACCTGTCATCATGGATTTCATCAATGCCGCGCTCCTCGGGATCATCGAGGGGATCACGGAGTTTCTGCCCATATCATCGACCGGGCATCTGATCATCGCGGAAACCTGGTTGGGCGCGCGCTCCGAAACCTTCAACGTGGTGATCCAGGCGGGGGCGATTCTGGCGGTGACGCTGATCTACTGGCGGCGGATCGTCAGCCTGCTGACCGGCTGGAACGACCCTGAGGCGCGCGATTACCTGGGCAAGATCCTGATTGCCTTTGCCATCACCGGGGTGCTGGGCCTGATCGTCAAGAAGCTGGGATTCGAACTGCCGACGGAAATCAGGCCGGTCGCCTGGGCGCTGGTGATCGGTGGCATCTGGATGCTGCTCGCCGAGGCGCTGGCGGCGCGGTTGCCCGATCGCACGCGAGTCACGCTGAGCGTGGCGATCGCGGTGGGGCTGGCGCAGATCGTGGCCGGGGTGTTTCCGGGCACCTCGCGATCGGCCACCACGATTTTTGTCGCGATGCTGCTGGGGTTGTCGAACCGGGCGGCGGCGACCGAGTTTGCCTTTCTCGTCGGGATACCCACGATGTACGCGGCCAGCGGATACGAGCTGTTGTCGCAGCTGAAGGACGGCGGCATCGAGGAAGACTGGAGCGCGCTTGGCGTGGCGTTCGTGTTTTCCACGCTTACGGCGTTCATTGCCGTGAAATGGCTGCTGGGTTTCATCCGCAGCCACCGTTTCACGTCGTTCGCGATCTATCGCATCGCCTTTGGCGGGGCGCTGCTGGCGGCGGTGTCGGCCGGTCTGCTGACCTGACGCCGCGGGCGGCGCCCGCGCAGGGCGGCGGCCTGGCATTGGGGGTGGCGCATTTATCAGGACGGCGCAGCATGCGGCAGCGCGACGGGAAGACGCGGGGTTTGGCCGGGAGGGTGCGAAAATTCTGGTGATCATTAACCCGTGGTGGCACGGTTTAGGTTAGACCGGACCTGCCGTAGCCCCAGGAAGAAGACGCTGATGATGGCGAGCCCGAAGCGGACGTACGATGAAATTCTGGATCTGCACGGGATCAAGGTGCCGCTGTACGCCGACGTCGTGACGCCGAAGATCGAGCGTCAGATGCGCGTCGGGCACTATGAGGCGGGCGAAAGCCGGGCCGCGCGGGCATTTGTGCGCGCGGGCGACAGGGTGCTTGAGCTGGGGGGGGGACTCGGGGTGATCTCCTCTGTCGTGGGGCGGATCGAGGGCGTCGAGAAGGTGCTGTCGATCGAGGCCAATCCGCAGTTGATCGAGGTGATCCGGGAAACGCAGCGTCTGAACGGCGTGGACAGGTGCGAGGTGCGTCACGGCGTGATCGACAGCCATGACCGCGACAGCGTGGCGTTCTATGTGCGACCGGATTTCTGGGCGTCCAGCATGACGCCGGACGCGCCCGTGTCCGGTGCCCAATCCGGTGCGGTCGATGCGGAGCGGCCCGGCCATCACGAAACGGTTTCGGTGCCGGGTCTGTCGCTGGATCGTCTGGTGCAGGAGTTCCGCCCCAGCGTCCTGATCGCGGATATCGAGGGGGGCGAGCTGGATCTGTTCGAGAGCAGCGCCCTGAACGGTGTGCGCACGATCATCATCGAGCTGCATCCAGGCGTCTATGGCACTGCGGGGCAGGAGCGGATCTTGTCGACCTTGCGCGGGCTTGGGTTCGTGATCGACGCGGATCATCTGAAAGGGTCGGTCTGGGTATTGCATCGGCAGGCGGTGCCCGCGCTGTCGCCGCCCGGGCATCGGGGCGCAGCCCCCCGCATCGCCATCGTGACCTGCATGAAGAACGAAGGCCCGTTCCTGTTGGAATGGCTGGCCTATCATCGCGCCATCGGCGTGACGGATTTCGTCATCTTCACCAACGATTGCACGGATGGCACCGACCGGATGCTGGACAGGCTGGATGCGGCCGGGGTGGTCACGCACCTGCCGAACCCGGCCACTTTGGTCGGCTCGACGTATTTTCAGCCTGTCGCGCTGAAATATGCGTGCCAGTTGCCGCAGGTGCGGCGGGCGGATTACGTGATGTGCATCGACGTGGACGAATTCGTCACCATCCGCGCCGGGGCGGGCCGGTTCAGCGACCTGTTGCAGGCGGCAGGCCCGTTTCATGCCCTGTCGATGAGCGAGCTGAACTTTACCAGCAGCGCGACCTGGGGTTTCGAGGATTGCTGGCTGACGGAGCGGTTTCGCGATCATGAGACGCCGACGCCGGGACATTGGCAGGCACGGCGCGGGGTCAAGACAATCGTGCACGGCATTGAAAACATTCGCGCGATCCAGGTGCACCGGCCCTATCTGACGCCGGGCACCGAGGCGGATTTCGTCTGGCTGGACGGATCGGGACGCGCCTTTGACAGGTCGTTCACCTTTTACGATCCGCAGAACGGGGTCGACCGACGCGGGCGCTATGACCTGGTCTGCCTGAACCATTACGCGCTGCGCAGCGTCGAGAGCTATCTGCTGAAGCTGGACCGCGGGGATGCCGTTTCGCCGCGCAACGTGGTGGACGGCACGTATTTTCGCAAACGTTCGATCGGGGGGGCGGCCCTGGGCTGGATCGATCCGATGGTGCCCGCCGCGCGCCGGGAATGGAGCGTGCTGATGCAGGACGACGTTCTGGCGGGGCTGCACGACGCGGCGGTCGCGGCCCACAAGGCGCGACTGAGCCATATCGCGGAACGTCCCGAAATCGCGGGCATCGCGGCGTGGATCCGCGAGACATATTTTGCCGCGCGATAACCGGGTCTGCGCCATTTACTGCCAAGCGTCCCCGTGCCCTTCGGCGCCATCGGGGGGTGAGGCGGGCCTGGGCGTGAGGACGACGCCGGTGACGGTTGGGGCAATGTCGTCACGCCGGCTTGTCGCGAGGCGGAGGCTTTCCGTGCCGCAGGTCAGCACCACGTCGTCCTGCACCTGCCGGATCCGTACCGGCCCCATCACCGCCCAGTCCGACAGGTCGATCACCCCTGTGCGGAACCCCCGCACCAATTGCGGCAGGCCTGTGCGCAGAAAGATCAGCGTCGTGATGCCCTGGGTGGCGTCGATGGTGTTCTGACCAGCGTCGAGGGTGATGCGGCTTTGCCCCGGTCCGGTGGTGATCATGTTGACGCCGCCACCGGAATAGATGGTGTCGTTGCCCATTCCGGCAAAGATCACGGCATTGCCGCTGCCGCCGTGGATCAGGTTGTTGCCGTCGATGGCATGGATGGTGTCCTGGCCTTCGCCGCCATGGATCGTGGCATCCGACACCCCGGCGTGAACCCGGTTTTCACCGCGCCCAAGGTGGGCGGTCAGGCTGTCGCTGGAGGTGGTGATGTCGTCGCCGCCATCCCCCCCGACCACATCCAGCGCAAACCGGTTGTGGCCCCCGGCAAAGAAGATCCGGTTGCCGGCGTCGTTGCACTGGATGCGAAAACGCGTGACGCCGCCGTTGGTGTCGGAGGCGAAAAGCAGCTCTCGGATGCCATCGGCGAGGTCGAGCGTGCCGTTTTCGCGCAGCGTGGCGAAGTGCTTGCGATGGCCCGGGGCGGACAGGCCTGCGGGCGCGGACCCCACCGTGATCACGCCGTTCGTGGGCAGCGATTGCAAGGGCGGGCCACCGTCGTGCACCGATATGTAGTCGGCCGTGCCGGAGTGCGGCGGATCGCCCGCCGCCGCGATGAGCAGGCCATAATCGCGGCAGGTGGCCAGCAGGCTGCTGCGCATTTTGGCGTAGTGCGGGTGATCGGGGCCCAGATCGGTGGTCAGCCAGGGGTCGTGCGTCACGTCATAGAGGGCGCTGGTGCCGTCCTGATAGAGCGTGACGCGCAGGTCGCCTTGCCGGATTGAGGCGCTGCCATACCAAAAGGTCGGCACGGCGCGATCGGGCGCGCGCCCCCCCTCGACCAGCGGACGCAGGGAGGTGCCGACCGCGTGGCGCATCGGGCGCGCCCCGGCATAGTCCAGGATGGTCGGCCCCAGGTCGAGCAGGGCCACGGGGTCATCGACGACGCGCGCGGGTTGGCGCGGATCATGCACGATCAGCGGGACACGCGTCGCCTCTTCCCACAAGGTGAATTTGCGGAAACGGTTCTTGTCGCCCATGTGGTAGCCGTGATCGGAGAAGATCACGACGACGGTGTCGTCTGCGTGGGGCGAGGCCTTGAGCGCGTCCCAGACCCGGCCGATATGGCTGTCGACATGGCTGAAAGCCGAGAAATAGTTGCGGACGGATTTCTGCCAGTCCTCGACCGCGCCGGCCGTGTCCATGTTTTCCTGCATGAAGGTGGCGGTGAAGGCATTGAGATCGAAGCCCTGCGCCCAGTCGGCCGGCTGGATGAAATCCTCGACCGGGTACATCTGCTTGAAGCGATCCGGGGTGCGGAACGGCGGGTGCGGGTGGTGAAAGCCGACCTCTCGGTAAAACGGCGCGGCGGCGTCGTAGGATTTGAGGAACCGGATGGCGTGCTGGGACGAACGGTAATCGTAGTAGGCGCGGTCATCGGCGGTATCGGTGGTGCCAGCGCCGTTCATGCGCCCGCCATACTGGATTGCGGGGGCGTCGCGTTTCGGGCCGAAATAGACCTGCGCCGCGGGATGCGAATAGAGCGTGTCGTGCACCGCGGGGGGCAGGGGTTTGTAACCATGGTGGATCTTGCCCGCGGTGGCGCAGTGATAGCCCGCCTGCCGCAGGCGGTATTGCCACATCTGTTCGGGGCGCAGCAGGTCAAAGATGTTGGTGTAATTGTCAAAGATGCCGGTGGCATAGGGCGACAGGCCCGACATGGCGCTGGCCCGGCTGGGTCCACAGATCGGCACCTGGCAATAGGCCGAGGTGAACAATGCGGAGTTGGCGCAGATCCGGTCGAGGTTGGGCGTGTGCAGCGTGGCCCCGAACGCGGTACGGTAGCGCCAGAAGGCGAAGGCGTCGTCCATGCCGATCAGGATCACGTTGCGCCGGTCTGCCATCTGCATCTTCTTTCTTGCCTTTGCGTTGCGCGGCCGGGGTCAGCCGGTGACCACCTTTTGAAGGCCCGACAGGGCGTAGCGCCGCAGCACATGCCCCGGAACGGCCAGGCTGTCGGCCTGCCATGTGTCGCGCAGGCCGCCGCGATTGGCGGCGCGGTCCTGCTGTCCATCCGCCGTGGCGCCCCAGGCATAGCTGAGCGAGAGCGCGGCGCCGGTCGGGGCCTTGTCGCAGAAGATCCTGACGATGGGGGGCCCGCGCATGACCCGCACGCCCGTGATCTGCGCGCCGTTGTCGCAACCGTGCAGGGCAAATCCATGCGGTTCGTCGGGGTCGAACGCCAGCCCGGCGTCGGTGATGAAATGCGCCCTGAGTTCATCGCCGTCGGGGTGCACCAGGCTGAGAGAAGGGCAGCGCCAGGGGGTGCCCTGCTGGGTCTGGCGGACCGCCAGCACCTTGATCTCGTCCATCAGGGCGGCGCTGGTTGCGTCGTGCGTTGCGGGCATTCCGGGCAGAAAGCCATAGGGATAGCCGGGTGTCGCGACGATGAATTTCAGTGTCGGGTGATCCAGGTCCAGCCGCGCCTCGGCCAGGATCACGCCCGATGTGCCATCGTCACGGGTGCCTGCCGACTGGGCCACGACGATATGCGGCACGCTGGCCTGTCCGGTCGTCGCGGCCACGGCGCGCCCCAGCCAAAGGGCGGTCCGGGCATAATGCGCGTCGGCCTGCGCTTCGTCGGTGTCGGGCGCACCGCTGAGCAGGGAAAGGTCGATGCGATCGACATGCAGGTGCTTTTGCCAGCGCGACAGCGCCTGTGCGCCGGTGGCAAGTTGGTCGTTCAGCGTCGCGGCCAGGGGCGCATCGGGTGCGGCCTCGGCCAGGGTCAGGCCGGGTTGCTGTGCCTCGATGGCCAGAACGGTGCGAAAGGCCAGGCCGTCGCGGCGGGCGTGCATCTGCGTCAGGACCGCCTGCGACCGGGCCGCCAGATCAGGGGCCGCACCACTGAGGTGCTGGTTCACGACGTGATAGTCAAAGCGTTCGGGCAGGGTGCGCGGGCTGCTGCGCATGTCGCCAAAGCTGAGCATGGCCAGCGCCAGCGGCGGGGTCTGGGCCAGGGTCAGGCGTTCGCGTTCCTCGTATCCCATCAGTTGACCGCGATACTGATCCGAAAGATAGCGCAGGGCGGATCCGTCCCGCTGTATCATCCAGGCATTGCCGCGCGTGCGCGGCGTGTCCGGCGCGGTTGCGGCCTGTGGTTCGGGATCTGATCCCGCCTGTAATCCGGCGTTTGATCCGGCGTGTAATCCGGCCTGTGATCGGGGGGGCGTTGGTGGGGCGGGTGGCATTGGTGTGACCTGATCCTAAACGCTCTTTGGGTCGCCGCGCGGTGATGCCGCGCCAAGGGCACCCGGTGACCCCATCCCATGACCCCAGATGGCCGCAGTTGCCGCGATACTGGACCATCAACCTGCATCAGGGCAACAGATCCTTTCGCGGTCGCGCGGCGCCCCGACAACAGTGCCAAGGGGGTGCGGTGCGGCGATCGCGCCGTGGCAACACCGGCCCGACAGGGCGGCGAAGTCGGGCGACGGCCATTGCCATTGTCCAGACCACGGGATAGCAATTCGCGGAATCAAGATGTCAATGAGGGAGGACATTCGATGTTTTTGAAGGGAATTCGGGGCACGGCGCTGCTTGGTGCCATGGCCAGTGTGACCGCAGGCGCGGCCATGGCACAGACCGAAGTCAAGATCGCCTATGCGCTGGCGCCGGACTCGCACTATGGTGTGGCGGCCCAGAAATGGCAGGACGTGGTCGAAGCCGAGACCGATGGAAAGTTCACCTTTCGGCATTTCCCGTCCTCGGCACTGGGTGGGGAACGCGAAGTGATCGAGGGGCTTCAGCTGGGCACCGTCGAGGCCACGATCGTGTCGACCGGCACGCTGAGCAACTTTGTGCCCGAGACGGGGGTGACGGACATTCCGTTCCTGTTCCGCAGCCTGGAACACGCACGTCACGTGCTGGACGGGCCGATCGGGCAGGAAATCCTGGCCAAGTTCGACGATGCCGGGATGGTCGCGATGGCCTGGGGCGAACAGGGTTTTCGTCACATCACCAACAACCGCAACCCGATCGAGACGCCCGAAGACCTGGCGGGCATGAAGCTGCGCACGATGGAAAACCCGGTGCACCTGGCCGCCTTCAACGCGCTCGGCGCGGCACCGACGCCGATGGCCTGGCCCGAAGTGATCGGCGCGCTGCAACAGGGCACCATCGACGGTCAGGAAAACCCGCTGTCGGTGATCGTGTCGGTCAAGCTGAACGAAGTGCAGAAATACCTGACGCTGTCCGGGCACGTCTATTCGCCCGCGATGCTGCTGGTGTCCAAGCCGTTCTGGGAAGGTCTGTCGGATGAGGACAAGGCCGCCTTTGAGGAGGGTGCGTCCGAGGCGGTCGTGGCCATGCGCGCCTTTGTCGACAATGTCGAAAGCAGCGGCGTCGAGACGCTGAAAGAGCGTGGCATGGAGGTCAACACCCTGTCGCCAGAGCAAAAGGCGGCGTTCCGCGCCTCGGTCGAGGGGGCCTATGAAGGGTACTACGAGACCTACGGCAAGGACCTGATCGACCGCATTTCCGCGACGGAATAAGCGCTGTTTCCATGATGGATTGGCTGGCGGCGACTGCTGCCGGCCAATTCGTGTTTTACCGCCGGAGGAAAGATGCGCAGGCTGGAACGTGTATTCGTCGCGCTGAACGGGGCTGTCGTGATCGCGATACTGTCGTCGATGGCGCTGATCGTCGGGGCGAATGTGACCCTGCGCTATACCACCAATCATTCGCTGCCATGGGCCGATGAGGCGGCGCGCTATCTGATGATCTGGATGACGTTTCTGGGTGCCGGGCTGGCGTTGCGGTGGGGTGGGCATGTGGCCATCACCAATCTGCACGATGTCCTGACGACCCGTGGCCAGCGGGTGTTGCGGGCGGTCATCGTGCTGGTCCTGCTGCTGTTCTTTGCCTTCATGGTGCATGTCGGCCTGCAATACATGGACCGCGCCCGTTTCCAGAAGACCCCGGCGCTGCGCCTGTCATTCCTGTATGTCTATGCCGCGATGCCGGTGGGATTCAGCCTGCTGATCGTGCATCTGTTGCTGATCGCGAGACAGTTCATCCGCGCCGGCCATTTCGAGGAGGCCGAGGGCGCGGGCAACGCGATCTCGGGGGCGGCAAATGGTTGAGATCCTGTTTGCGTCGCTGTTCGTGCTGATGGTGCTGGGGTTGCCGGTGGCCTTTGCCATGGCGATTTCCGTCTTTGTCGCGATTGGCCTGGGCAGTTCGTATCCACAGATCGTGGTGGTCAAGGAGATGTTCTCGGGGCTGGACAGCTTTCCTCTCCTCGCGGTGCCGTTCTTTATCCTGGCCGCCGAGATCATGACCGGAGGCGCGATAACCACGACATTGTTGCGTTTCGCGGCGCAGTTCGTCGGGCATCTGCGCGGCGGGCTGGGCTATGCCAACGTGATTTCCTCGACCATGTTTGCCGGTATTTCCGGCTCGGCGCTGGCGGATGCGGCGGGACCGGGCGCGATGATGATCCGCATGATGGAAAAGGGCGGCTATGACCGGGCCTATGCGGGCGCGTTGACGATTTCCAGCGCGGTGATCGGGCCGATCATCCCGCCGTCCATCGTGATGATCATCTATGCGTTGCAGGACGAGGCGGTGTCGGTGGGGTCGCTGTTCATGGCGGGGGTGATACCGGGGTTGCTGCTGGGGATCGGCAACCTGGTGGCCAACGGTGTGGTCAGCTGGAAGCGCGATTACCGCAGTGATGCGCCGCGCCCGGACAAGGCCGAGATGCTGCGCACCACGGTCAAGGCGATGCCGGCACTGGGACTGATCGTGCTGATTGTCGGCGGCATTCGCGGTGGCATCTTTACCCCGACCGAAGCGTCGGTGATCGCGGTGTTCTATGCGTTGTTCTGCGGCATGGTGATCTACCGGGCGCTGCAGTGGCGCGATCTGCCGGGGATCATCCTGCGCGCCGCACTGATCAGTGCGGCGGTGCTGCTGATCCTTGGCGCGGCGCGCGCGTTCGCCTGGGTGCTGGTGATCGAGGGGCTGCCGCAATTCCTGGCGCAGACCATCATCAGCTGGGACCTGTCGCCCATCGTGTTCCTGCTGGCGGTCAACCTGCTGATGCTGATTTTCGGCCTGTTCATGGACCCGTTGCCGGGGGTGATGATCCTGGTGCCGATCCTGGCGCCGATCAGCCATGCTCTCGGCATCGCGCCGGATCACTTTGCCATCGTGGTCATCGTCAACCTGACGCTGGGATTGACGACGCCGCCGGTGGGCAGCCTGATCTTTGTCGTATCTTCGGCCGCCAATCTGCGGCCCGCCGCGCTGGTACGGGAAATGCCGCCGTTCTTTCTGGCGAACCTGATCGTGCTGATGTTGTTGACGTTCGTACCGATGCTGAGCACCTGGCTGCCGGGGATCAGCGGCTTTTGACACCTGACGCCGCGCGCGGGGATCACGCGCGGCGGAACATCAGCAATTTCGACATGTCGTCCTTGTGCGCACCCTGGCCGCGCTGGCCGTAGATCGGCACCAGCGGCATGTCCAGCTGTTCGATGCTGTTGCCCAGTGCCGCCAGTTTCGCCCCGAACCCCTGTGCCTGCCAGTGGTCGGCATGAACCGAGATCACGGCAAGGCCACCGGGGCGCAGGATGCGCACCACTTCGTCCAGCGCCTGCGGGCCGACGTGGCCGGTGGTGAAGGTGCCGGTGGACACTGCGCCGGCATACTGGCCGTCCCTGACCGGCAAACGCTCCAGCAGATTGCCTTCGAACAGCGACGCATAGATGGTCTTGCGCCGGGCCACCGCCAACATTTCCGGGGAAAGGTCAGTGGCATCTATCGGCGAGACGTCCAGTGCCGCGAGGGCAGCCCCACACAGGCCCGTGCCCGCGCCGAGGTCCAGGACAGGGCCGGTGCCCCCCGCATC
Organism: Pseudooceanicola sediminis; assembly: GCF_003575965.1. Taxonomy (GTDB): domain Bacteria; phylum Pseudomonadota; class Alphaproteobacteria; order Rhodobacterales; family Rhodobacteraceae; genus Pseudooceanicola; species Pseudooceanicola sediminis. Next base: position 17,716 of record NZ_QWJJ01000001.1, read on the forward strand.
TACAAAGGCGGCAGCGACCGCCCCCGGCAGCGCAAAATCCATTTCGGCAGCGAAACTTGTGTCGTAGGTGTCGGCCCAGTTTGCATAGAGACGACGGCTGTCATCCGGGGTGCGCAGCCCATAGGCCGCCTGAAGGTCTGTTTTGTCTGTCATGAGGGCAGGGTAGCGGCCAGGACCGTGCCATGCAAACCGCACCGCTGAGACGGACGGCAAGGCCGAGGCAGGCGCGTGCAGGGATGCCGGCGGCTTGAGCGGAGCCAGCGGCGGCAACGGTGCCCGCGTCGGGGCGCTGAGGGCGATCGGTTGCCGGTATGACGGTGGTGGTGTGAGTGGGCGTGGTGTGAGCGGGCGTGGTGTCAGGGGGCGTCGCGCGGAGGGCCGCTGGTGCCGTTGGCTGATGTCTGCGCCCGGTCGGATTCGGCGCTGTGCTCGGCTGCGGCGGCGCTGATCTTGTGCTTGTCCTCTTCGCTGAGGGTGTCGCGGCCGGCCCCTTCGAGGTTGACCTTGACCTCGCGGCGGGCAAATTCGATCCCCGCCTTTTCGAACTCTTCCTTGACGCGGGTGTAGACCTTTTTGCGGATCATGAACTGCGCGCCGGGCTTGTGCGTGAACTTGCCCCGGATGACGATGCCGTGGTCGTTGTATTCATAGACGCCCTGGCTCTTGAACGGTTCGATGAAGCCGGGGCCGAGCTCCGGGTCTTCCAGCATCTCCTGGCCGATCCGCTTGAAGATCTTTCGCACCTGTTCGACATCGGTATGGAAGGGCACGGTAAAGCGCAGTTTCATGATGCCCCAGTCGCGCCCGTAATTGGTGACGGTATTGATTTCGGAGTAGGGCACGATCAGTACCGGCCCCTTGGCATCGCGCAGCCGCAGCGAGCGCAGCGAGATGCGGTCGACCGTGCCGATGGCGCCGCCCGCGTTGACATATTCGTTCAGCCGGAAGGCATCGTCTACCAGGAAGAACATTCCCGAGATTACATCGCTGACCAGTTTCTGCGATCCGAAACCGACGGCGATGCCGACGATCCCGGCACCGGCCAGCAGCGCCGTGACATCGACCCCGAGGTTGGCCAGGATCGTCAGGATGGTCGCCGAGATCACGAAGAACTGGAGCGCGAAACTGATCGGCGGCAGGATCGTCCCCAGCCGCGTGGTGGCGGTGCCGCCCATGCCTTCGCCATCCGGGACCCGGGCTGTATCGGCAGCAGTGGGTTGTTCGCGGGCGAGGCGGATGTTGATCAGCAGCCGCACCATTTCCCACACAAGGTAGCCGCAGACGGTGATCAGGGCGACCTGCACGACGGCGCTTGCCAGAGGGGCGCCGACACCTGCGGTGGCCATGCCGATGGCGGTGATATGCCAGAGCCGGGCGGTGGCCAGGATCACGGCCCCGAAGACCAGCACCCGACCGATGCGGACATAGGCGCGACGGCTGGCGCGATAGGCGTGGCGGGCCATGTCGCCTTCGCCTTCCATGTCGGGCATGAAGTGGCGCACGATGGCATGGATCAGCGTGTCGAGCAGGGGCGCCACGAGCACGATGACCATGCTGACAAAATGCCGCCCCCCCGCCAGCACGCCGGTAGCGTTCATCACGTTGGCGCCGACGCAGAAGATGTAGGTGGCGACGATCGAGACCACGGCAAGGTAGGGATAGGCGCGGATCGACCAGGCGTCGAAGGCTGTCAGTTCGGTCCGTCCGCCCTCCATTATCGCGCGCCAGCCGTTGCGGGTGAGGATGAACAGCAACAGCATCCACCCGAAGAAGACGATGTTGAACCAGTGCCAGAAGCCGGGCGCGCCGCCGAAGGCCTTGTTGAGGGCGGCCATCGCAAAGGTGAAGCCGAGGCCATAGGCAATGCCGACAAAATTCCAGTAGATCACCCGCGCCATGTGATCGGAAAGGCTGAGCAGTCGGGCCTGGCGGTGCGTCGGCGCCAGGAAAAAGCGCAACAGCACGATCGCAAAGCGTGGCATGAACACGATCCAGAACACGATAGGCGACACCAGCGGCACGGATTCATCGGGTTTGAACAGGTGCAGCACTGCAAAGGCCGAGACGGTAAAGATCAGCGCACCGATAATTTCGTAGAACATCCGCAGGGCGGCCAGGCGAAGATTGTACATCAGGTCCGTGCTGCGCCCCAGCGGCGCCCGTGCCCGGGGTCGGCGGAACAGCACCCGATGCGCCAGGGTCTGGGCGGCAAGCCCGACGCCGATGGCAAGCGCCACCGCCAGCAGCATCTTGCGCACGCCGTCCGGCCCGAGACGGGCCGCAAAACCATTCAGAACCGCGCTTTCCGCGGCGATAAAGGCATCGGCGTTCGCGAAATTGTGCACCGTGGACTGCCAGATCCTGCGCATGGTTTCGGTCATCAGCGCACCGACGTTGGCATAGGTCACACCATCGGTGGCGGCGGCGGTGGTCGCCGCAGCATCCAGGCGGTCGAGCAGCAGGGCGCGCACCTGTGCATCTGACAGCCGGGCCATCAAGGCGTTGATCGCCTGGGGGGTCAGGGGGTCGGGCAGGGCGATGGGGTCGGTCGTCGCAGTCGGTGTGAGTGTCTGCGTCAAGGACGATACGGTTTGGGCGGTCACGGGCCCTGCCACCAGCCCGGTCAACAGGACCAGAACAGCGCCAAGACTGAAGATAACAGTGCGCATGTCGACTCCTGCTGCCAACTGACGTCAGGTTAGCCGCGCCCGATGGCAGTGACAATGCGTGTTTGCCGAGGCTTTGCATCTGCCTGTGGTGATCTTTGCAAATCGGATCGTCGTGTGCAGACAGGCTGGGCTGAGTTTGTTCGGGGCCCTTCCGCGCCCTGGTCCGCGTCGTGATGTCGGTACGGCTTTGCAATGCGCCCGGGCGCGGATCTGCAAGGTCGTGGGTGTAGAGCGGGGGTCGCGGTGCGTGTGTATCCTCGGCGCGATCGGATGTGCCGGACCGAGCGAGGCATGCGATGGTTCGTTCCACCGCGCCGGACTTTCGAAGACTGCCTCGATGTCGCAAAAGAAAAAAGGCGACCCGGAAAGGGTCGCCTTTTTTTAAATTTAAACCAAAGGTTTAAATGGCTCCGGCGGTAGGGATCGAACCTACGACCAATTGATTAACAGTCAACTGCTCTACCGCTGAGCTACGCCGGAACATGGCGGCGATATAGCAATGGGATTCTGTGTGAGCAAGAGGCATTTCGACATATGCAGGAATTTTTTCCTGAGCTCTGATCGGGCGCGCAATCCCGAGGGGCGGTTGACGCTAGAGGCGCTTGAAGAGGGCCTCTGCGTGAAGATCGCCGACGGGACGAGCCAGGTTTCTGCCGGTCAGGTCAATGAGATGGGCGAGGACGTTGCGCGTGGCCGCGGGCATGAGGTGGGGCGGCGTATCCTGATAGACCATTGCGGCCAGTTGGGACGGTGTCGCGTGCTTGCCGGTAAGAGCATCGAGCAACGCAGCCTCGCGTGATTTGCGGTGCGCAATCAACCAGGTCAGCCGTTCAGCGGGGTCCTCAACCGCCGGGCCATGGCCCGGCAGGAAGCGCGCCGCCCGCAGGGTTTGGAGCCTGACGCAAGATGCCATGAAATCGGTCAGGTCACCATCGGGCGGCGAGACGAGTGACGTCGCCCACCCCATGACCAGATCGCCGGTAAAGATCGTGTCATTCATTGCAAAGGACAGGTGATTGCCAAAATGCCCCGGCGTCCAGAGCGCCCGAAGCGACCAGCCGTCTCCGGTGACCCTTGTGCCGTCGGGGAGGGAAATGTCGGGGACGAAAGCATGATCTGTCCCCTCGCCACCGCCCAGGTGTGACGTCGCTGCCAGGTGCTGCATGACGCTCGACCGGCCGGCGAGCGCATCGCCATAGGCAAGCACGGACGCGCCTGTTCTTGCCGCCAGGGTCCGCGCCAGCGGCGCGTGATCAAGGTGCGCGTGGGTGACCAGGATATGCGTGATCGACTGACCCGGCAAAACCGAACGCAAGATCGCGTCCAGATGAGCCTCGTCGTTCGGCCCGGGATCGATCACCGCCAGGCCGCGCTGACCGACCAAGTAGGTGTTCGTCCCCGGTCCGGTAAAGGCCGAGGGATTGGGCGCCAGAAGGCGGCGGACATCGGGGGCCACTTCTACAGCCTCTCCGGCAGCGCCGAGACCCATGCGCGCGGATAATGTATCGTCTGGCTGCATGGCGCTTTTCTCCCGTCACTTACGGGATTAGGTTAGCGCATGTTGTTCAGTTGGCTCAAACATTATGTCCCGCGCGGGATCTATGGTCGTGCAGCGCTCATCCTGGTGCTGCCGGTCGTGACGTTGCAGCTCGTCGTGTCCGTCGTTTTCATTCAGCGACACTTCGAAGGGGTCACCGTCCAGATGACGGACAGTATCAGCCGGGATCTGCGCCTGATCCTAAGCGACCCAGAGGGCGGCGGGCGTCCCGAACTGGCGGGTATCCTGGGGATCAGGGTCGACACGATTGCCCCGGACGCGGTGCCGCAAGACGACGGAGCACGCTGGTTCGACGTGTCCGGCCGGGTTGTCATCCGGACCCTGCATAAGGTCGTGCCGGAGGTCGACGCCGTCGTCCTGCCTGATGATCACGTGGTGCATGCCTATGTCATGCGGGGCTCTCAGGCGCTTCGCCTCAGTTTTCGTCGCGCGCGGGTGTCGGCGTCGAATCCGCACCAGCTGTTGGTCAACATGGTTGTTTTCGGGGTGCTGATGACCCTGATTTCATTCATCTATCTCCGAAACCAGCTGCGGCCCATCACACGCCTGGCAAAGGCGGCCGAGGCGTTTGGAAAGGGGCGGCACATCCCCTATCGACCAAGTGGGGCCGTCGAGGTCCGCGCCGCGGGCAATGCGTTCCTTGACATGCGCAGCCGGATAGAACGCCAGATCGAGCAGCGCACCCTGATGTTGTCCGGGGTCAGCCACGATTTGCGCACGCCACTGACGCGCATGCGCCTGGCGCTGTCGATGCTAGAGGACGAAGACCGCATCGGACTTGAGCGTGATGTCGATGACATGCAGCGCATGCTCGACGAATTCCTGTCGTTTGCACGTGGTACCGCCGAAGAGGTGGTGCAGAACGTGAACCCCATCGAACTGGTCCGCTCGATTGTCAGTGATGCGCAGAGGGGGGGGCAGAATGTGACGCTGGTCCATGCCGTGGGCGAGGGGGAGATGCCTTTGCGCCCCCATGCGGTACGCCGGGCCGTCGACAATTTGATCGGAAATGCGGTGCGCTATGGGACGCGGGCGGAGGTTGCCATTGATCTGTCGCAGCGCAGTCTGCGCATCCGTGTCGAAGACGATGGCCCGGGCATACCGGCTGCCAAGCGCGAGGAAGCCGCCCGCCCGTTCACCCGCCTGGAGCCTGCGCGAAATCAGAACAACGGCTCCGGCGTGGGTCTGGGCCTGTCGATCGCAACCGACATAGCCCGCGCGCACGGCGGTGTCCTGCGCCTGAGTGAAAGCGAGAGTCTGGGCGGCCTTCGCGCAGATATCGTGATTGCCCGCTAGGGTCAGGACCCTAAAAGGTTGGTCTGGGCGCGATGCTCGTCTTGAAGTCGAAAATTGAGGTCAGTAAGAACCGGTTTTGCGAGAAGGGCCAAGCATTGGTTGGTCACCGATATTCCACTACCTCTAAATAGGATAAAATTTTGAAGCGCATTGATCGTTATATATTCGTCATCGTCGCCGCGCTTACCGTTGCGATGTTTGCGGCAGCGATGTCTGATGCAATTTCTCGCATGGGAAGGAGCTTTCCACGAGCGTCAGATGCCCCCAGCTCGCCGGAAAGATATGAGTTGATCCGAGAAGTGAATAACGGATGGCTACTGTTGGACAAAGAAGACGGGCGGATTTGTCTGGTAGCGGCTCAAGGTGATTTCGGGAGTTGGTGCAAGGCGGTCAAATAGCGCCTCGCCAAACGATCACGAAGTATCTGCTGTAGTCGGAAGTCTCGGTCGAGCGTCGAGGTGCCGTCGCGGCGGAAAGCGTGCTCAAACCCTCTGTCCTTCGCTCGACGAAGGCATTCTCTTTCGCCTCCTTCGGGTGCGTGACTGTTCCGCCCGTCCAGTTGGATGGTTGTTGCAGTTGTATCCAGCCCTTTGAGCGTGGTGCACTTGATGCCTAAGTCACTGAAAAGTGGTGAGCCATTTTCAAGCCGCGTGGTACACACGAGCATTGAAAACACTGCTGAAAATGTGATTTTTGGTAGGCCCGGCAGGATTTGAACCCGCAACCAAAGCGTTATGAGCGCTCTGCTCTAACCGTTGAGCTACAGGCCCTACCTTGGCGCAGAGTGGTAGTTTGAGCGCGCCGGACCGTCAAGGGCGTGTTGGCGAGATGGAAACACCTCTTTCGCAGGATCCGGGGAAACGCGCCCGTATTGGCACGATTCTTGCAGCCGCAAGGCGTCTGGCGGCTTTGTGATTGCGCCAATGGGGCAGATCGGCTACCGGGTGCCGCAACGTTCCCTGTGAATTTCCGGGGAAATGGCGGCGTGAAAAGGAGCCAGCAATGACCGAGGGCAAAAACGGTATTACCTACGCGGATGCGGGTGTGGATATCCATGCCGGAAATGCCCTGGTCGAGCGGATCAAACCTGCGGCAAAACGGACGAACCGGCCTGGCACGATGTCGGGGCTTGGCGGTTTCGGTGCTCTTTTTGACCTCAAAGGGGCAGGATACGACGATCCGATCCTGGTCGCGGCGACGGATGGCGTCGGAACCAAGTTGCGGATCGCGATTGATACCGGTCACGTCGATACAATTGGCATCGACCTGGTGGCGATGTGTGTGAACGATCTGGTCTGCCAGGGCGCCGAGCCGTTGTTTTTCCTAGATTACTTTGCCACCGGCAAGCTTGAGCTGGAAAGCGCGACGGCTATCATCGAAGGTATCGCCAAGGGATGCGAGCTGTCGGGCTGCGCGCTGATCGGTGGCGAAACGGCGGAAATGCCGGGGATGTATGCCAAGGATGACTTCGATCTGGCCGGTTTTGCAGTCGGCGCGATGGAGCGTGGCACGGATCTGCCCAAAGACGTTGCGCCGGGTGATGTCCTGCTGGGGCTTGCGTCGGATGGAGTGCATTCCAATGGCTATTCGTTGGTGCGCAAGCTGGTCGATGTTTCGGGCCTGGGCTGGGATGCACCATGCCCCTTTGGCGCAGGCACCTTGGGCGAGGCGCTGTTGACCCCGACGCGCCTCTACGTGAAATCCTGCCTTGAGGCTGTTCGGACGGGCGGCGTTCATGCGCTGGCGCATATTACCGGTGGCGGGCTGACCGAAAACCTGCCGCGCGTGCTGTCGGGCCACGGTGCTGTCATCAACCTCGACGCGTGGGAAAAGCCGGCCGTTTTCCAGTGGCTTCAAGGTGTCGGCGGTACGTCCACCGAAAACATTCTCGAGACGTTCAACTACGGCATCGGCATGGTCCTGGTCGTGGCACCTGAGCGTGCAGAGGCGCTGAGCACATTGCTGGCAAACGCGGGCGAGACGGTGTTTCAATTGGGTCACGTCCAGGACGCTTCAGGTGTGCGATATACTGGTGCAGGCCAATAATGCGGGCACGGGTGGGGCCGGTGAATTGACCAAGCGCGTTGCGATCTTGCTGTCGGGTGGGGGGTCCAACATGGTGCGCCTGGTCGAAAGCATGGGGCAGGGGCATCCTGCCCGCCCTGTGCTGGTGATGTCGAATGATCCCAACGCCGGTGGCCTGGCCAGGGCAAGGGAGATGGGGGTGCCTGTCGCCTCGGTCGACCACAAGCCCTTCAGCAAGGACCGTGCCGCATTCGAGGCGGTCCTGATCGAGCATCTGGAGGCCGCGCAACCCGACATTCTTTGCCTGGCCGGCTTCATGCGCATTCTTACCGGCGATTTCATCCGTCATTTCGAAGGCCGGATGCTGAATATTCACCCATCCCTGCTGCCGAAATACAAAGGGCTGCATACCCACGAACGTGCGATCGCCGCGGGCGACAAGGAGGCCGGTTGTTCGGTGCATGAAGTGACGGCAGAGCTGGATGGTGGTCCGATTCTGGGGCAGGCGCGCGTGCCGGTGCTGGAGGAGGACACAGCCGAAACGCTGGCCGCACGGGTGCTGAAGCAAGAGCATCGCCTGTATCCCGAAGCGCTGCGCCGCTTCGCCGCCGGGGACCGCAGCCGCTTTGAACTGTAATCAGGCCACGCGCGCATCATAGGTGGCGCGCGCGGACAACACATCACCGAGATGGTGTTTCGTCCAGCCGTACAGGGCACGAAACGGTGGCAGCAATGTGCCGCCAAGGTCGCTGAGTTGGTACTGTACCGCCACAGGTGATGTGTCGATCACCTCGCGTATCACCAGGCCATTCCGCTCAAGCTTGCGCAGGGTCTGCGTCAGGGATTTCTGCGAAATCCCCTCCAGCTGTCGCTTTATCTCGTTAAATCGGGTCGGGCCGGTATCCAGCACCGTCAGGATCATCATCGACCATTTGTCGGCGATCTGGTCGAACAATTCGCGGTTCGGGCAGTCGACGGAAAAGGCGGCAACGTCACAGCGGACGCCCTGATAGCTTAGATCTTCCATGAGGTTACCTCGAGGTGACGTGGTGTACTTCAGGTGCGTGATTGACACTAGGTTTCCCGAATATACTTAGGCCGGGACGAGATTGAAAGGATACTTCTCATGTCCCATCCAACAGACATCCTGTTCCGCCCCTTCACGCTGAAAGGCATCGAGCTGAAGAACCGCATCGTCATGGCGCCTATGACACGCTCCATGGCACCAAAGGGGCTTCCTGGCCAACCGCAGGCGGATTATTACGCCCGCCGAGCCCAGAACGAGGTCGGTCTGATCCTGTCCGAGGGCACCGTGATCGACCGGCCTGCATCACGTAACACGCCCGGCATTCCCTTTTTCCACGGGGATGCGTTGAAGGGCTGGAAGGACGTGATCGACGCCGTTCACGCCGCAGGTGGACGCATGGGGCCGCAGATCTGGCATACCGGATCGACCCGCGGCGGCGAGTGGGAACCCGAATCCCCTGTCGAAAGCCCCTCGGGTCTGATTGGCCCCGGTGCACCGCGCGGTGTCGAGATGAGTGAGGCGGATATCGAGGCGACCATCGCCGCCTTTGCGTCGGCTGCGGCGGATGCCAAGCGGCTCGGGTTCGACGTGGCGGAACTGCACGGCGCACACGGCTATCTGATCGACCAGTTCTTGTGGGAGGGGACAAACCTGCGCACCGACGCATGGGGCGGTACCACCCTGCCGGAGCGGTCGCGCTTTGCCGTCGAAGTGGTCAAGGCCGTACGCGCCGCTGTTGGCCCGGATTTTCCGATCATCTTGCGCCTAAGCCAGTGGAAGCAACAGGACTACGCCGCCAAGCTGGCCAATTCGCCGCAAGAAATGGACGCGTGGCTGACGCCCCTGGTCGATGCCGGAGTCGATGTCTTTCACTGTTCGCAGCGCCGGTTCTGGGAGCCTGAATTTGCAGAGATCGACGGCGAAAATGGCCTGAACTTTGCCGGGTGGGCAAAGAAGATCACTGGACAGCCGACCATCTCGGTCGGGTCGGTCGGCTTGTCTGGCGAATTCCTGTCGGCCTTCGGGGGCGAGGGGTCAGAGGCCACATCGCTGGACAAGTTGCTGAACCGGATGGAGCGAGACGAGTTCGACCTGATTGCCGTCGGTCGCGCCCTGCTCAGCGACCCGGCCTGGGCGGCCAAGGTCAAACGCGGCGCGGTCGGGGAACTTCAGGGTTTCGAAGCCAAGGATCTGGCCGAACTGGTCTGACCTGCGCAGTCGCGGAAAAAGCCGCCGCCTTCCATTTCGATGGGGGGCGGACACGGTCGTCCACGTGGTGTTCGGCCACGTGGTCTTTTCAACTCCGGAAATGCTGCTTATGACTGGTTCGTGAAGGCGGGATGAACCCGCAACCCTAAGAAAGTGCGAAATGCAGACCATTACCAGTACCGAGGGCCTGGCAGCCTTCTGCGAGCAGGCGAAATCCCATCCCTACGTCACTGTCGACACCGAGTTTCTGCGCGAGCGCACGTATTACTCTCAGCTTTGCCTGATCCAGCTGGCTTTTCCCGGCCCTGAGGCAACCTGTGCGGCGATTGTCGATCCGTTGGCAGAGGGTCTGTCACTCGATCCGCTTTACGCGCTGTTTCGTGACACTTCGGTGGTCAAGGTCTTTCACGCAGCGCGGCAGGATCTGGAAATTTTCTTTGTCGATGCCGGTCTGATTCCCGAACCTCTGTTCGATACACAGGTCGCGGCAATGGTCTGCGGTTTCGGAGAGCAGGTCGGGTACGAGACGTTGGTGCGAAAGATTGCGCATCAACCACTCGACAAATCGTCGCGCTTTACCGATTGGTCGCGACGCCCTCTGAGCGATGCACAGTTGAAATATGCGCTGGCCGATGTGACCCATCTGCGGGAAATCTACGAATACCTCGCGGGGCAGATCCGCAAGGCAGGGCGAGAGAAGTGGGTCGAGGAAGAGCTGGGTATCCTGACCAATCCGGACACCTATGTCGTGCGACCCGAAGACGCTTGGCAGCGCGTGCGCACCCGTACGAATTCTGGCAGGTTCCTCGCCATATTGCGTGAACTGGCAAAGTTCCGCGAAAGTTTTGCCCAGACGCGCAACGTGCCGCGCAACAGGGTCTACAAGGACGATGCCATGGTCGAGCTTGCCTCGACAAAGCCGCAGAACGCACAGGACCTGTCGCGGTCGCGCTTGTTGCTGCGTGAAGCCCGCAAGGGCGAAATTGCAGACGGCATCATTGCCGCCGTGAAGGCAGGTCTGGACTGTCCTGACAGCAAATTGCCACGGCCCGACACCTCAGCAGAAAAGCTGCAGGTGAACCCGGCCCTGGCGGATCTGCTGCGCGTCCTGCTAAAGGCGAAATCCGATACCGCCGGGGTCGCGGCCAAGCTGATCGCCGCCACGTCGGAGTTGGATGCCCTGGCCGCCGGCATGCGCGATGTGCCGTCGCTGAAGGGGTGGCGACGCGATGTTTTCGGTGCGGACGCCCTGCGCTTGTGCGATGGCGAAATCGGCCTCGCCACAAAGGGTCAGAAAGTCGTCACTGTCGACCTGCGCTGAATGCTGCGACCAGAGCGTCGCGGGCGCGCTCTGGTCTTCACTACCTAGCGGCTTTGGCTGAGCGCATTCAGCCCGCCGACCACCTCTATCTTTCGCACGTCGGCCAGCTCGATATCGGACAACCGCGTTGCCGCGACCACCTTGCGCGATGCTTCGGTTCCGACGGGCAGGGAGGTGCGCGTTGCGGGAAGATAGGCCATCAGGGTATAGCGCGCGACGCCGTCGACAGGGCCTTCGGCATTCTGGGGAACCAGGCCGACCTTGAAGGCCCCTTGGTAGGCCGAGGTCGCGCTGACGCGGATGATTGCGCCGCCCGGTACCTGTTCGACGTCCAATGTATCGATACGCGCAACGGGCGTGCGCAGGTCCACCACCTGTTTCTTGCTGCTCAGCACGCGGTCTGGGATTAGTGGATTGGCGGTTCCGCTGGTGCTGGCGCTCGCGGTGGTCTGGGTGCGTCCGAACCAGTTGGCCGGGTTCGCCCGGCTGTCGCGGATCGTGGCACAACCGGCCACCGAGAGAGCGGCGATCACCACGACGGGAATAGTCTTGCGCATATGTCCGGAGCCTCCGTGAACCTGTGTCTCCGTCTAACCCACCACGACACGGTTGAAAAGCCGCCCGTGGGTCTGGACCTTCGGTGGAACGGGAACTACCTCGGGGACATCGACCAGGTACCACGGCTAGGAAGGCGGATAATGGCGCAGGAAGCATTCGAAGATATCGTCGCGGACTTTGAGTTCCTCGAAGATTGGGAAGATCGCTATCGCCATGTCATCGATATGGGCAAGGCGATGGACCCTTTACCGGATGCGTTGAAAGTGCCCGCCACCAAGGTTGATGGCTGCGCAAGCCAGGTGTGGCTGCATCCAAGGCCGGAAAACGGCATTTTCTTTTTTGACGGTGAAAGTGACGCGATGATCGTGCGCGGCCTGATCGCGGTCCTGCGCGCGCTTTATAATGGGGTGCCGATGGACCAGCTGGCCGGAGTCGATGCCCATGCGGAATTGGCGCGGCTAAGTCTCGAGGATCACCTGTCCGCTCAGAGGTCGAACGGATTGCGCGCCATGATCAAGAGGATCGGCGAGCAGGCGCCGACCTGACCGAGCCTACCCACGCGAAACGTAGCGTCTGAGAGAGCGGACAAAGGCGTCGATCGCCGACTCGGCGGCGCTACCGGGAAAGGCGGCGACGATCTGCGGCTCCAGCCGATCCGACAGTTTCCCGAGGTGGGCCTTCCGGATTTCCTCGTCGCTGTCCGACAGCGGCAAGGTGGCGGCGGCGACCAGCAGTTCGAGACGCTGGTGAATCGCGCGCATCCCGGCAAACGCCGTGATCATAGGCCCGGCAAGTTTTGGCGCGTCGCGCCAACTCAGCCCATCAAAGAGTTCCTGCGTGACCCTTTGCCCGGCGCCCAGGCAATCATAGGCAACGCAACCCGGATACCCCTTTTCGGTCAGTTCAGCGTGGATCGAACAGGCATGTCCGGCCAGGTTGGGGCAGGGCAGGCCCGCGGGTTTGTCTATGGCAAAGCTGTCGCCCGCATCCAATGCCAGCGCCAGACAGCACAACGCCGCGCACTGGCTGCAATCCGCGCTCAGATGCGGTGTCATTGGCTCGCCTCTTTCGCCAGTTCGCGGGCCAGGTCGCCGTATCCGGTATAGCGTCGCTCAAACCTCAGCCCCAGCCGATCTGCACAGGCGCGTGCCTTTTTCGTGAGAGCGGGATCGTCAGTTTGCGCCAGGTAGACGAGTGCCTCGTAATTCGCGAAATACATGTCCTTCAACTCAGGATGGCGATCCAGCCCGAGGGGGTGCCACACGAAGGCATCGAACTGACGCGCCAGAAAATCGGTCAGGTAGAACGAAGTTACTTCGCCCCGGGCCTCGAAGGCCTCGACGCCATCAAAGAAGGCATAGCAATGGGGGCCGGACAACATCTGCACCCCCATCTCGATGCACGCGGCCTCAAGAAGGCCACCGGTACCGCAATCGGCATAGAGGACAAAGATATTTGGATACCGCGCGCGGTGTTCGGCAACCTTCGCCCGCACCGCATCCGTGATCAGGTCGGGGGTATTGTGCAGGATCGCCGGAAGGCAGATCAGATCCATGTGATCCCAGGCGTTGATCTGCTTCAGCGCCAGCACCTCGCGCGCCAGAGCACCGCAAGCGATAAGCAGGGTGCGTTCGGCGCCGGGTGCCTGATCGCGCAGATCCGCGCCCTCTTTCGTGAGTACCGGATCGCTGGGTAGCGTGGTCATGTCATCGACGCTTTTTGTTTACGGCCAGGCGCAGCAGCAGGACCCCTCCGATCAGGATTGGCATGCCGACGGGGGCGAGCTGTGGAAAGCTGGACGCGACCCAGACAGTGACACCTGCAAAGGCGACGGCGGCCGCGAGCAACAGCAAGAATTTCGACCAGGGCATTGGGTGTCCTCCTGCCTCATAGATAATCGATCCTGTGGGAAACGAAAGGCCCGCCAAGGCGGGCCTTTCGGATGGACGGTGCCGCACGCCTGTTTGACCAGACCGTACTGCCGCGCGACGGATCAGCTGGGTGCGCGGTTGTGCTTGCGCGCCATGAAGGATTTGGCGGTTTCCACGGCCACGGCGGCGTCACGGCAATAGGCATCGGCACCGATGGCGCGGCCGAACTCTTCGTTCAGCGGGGCCCCGCCAACGAGCACGATATAGTCGTCGCGCTTGCCCTGTTCCTTCAGGGTGTCGATCACGACCTTCATGTACGGCATGGTGGTGGTCAGCAGCGCGGACATGCCGAGGATGTCGGCCTTTTCCTTGTCCAGCGCCTCAAGATATCCTTCGACGGCATTGTTGATGCCCAGATCGACGATCTCGAAACCGGCGCCTTCCATCATCATCGCCACCAGGTTCTTGCCGATGTCGTGGATGTCGCCCTTGACCGTGCCGATCACCATCTTGCCAATCGTCGGCGCGCCGGTTTCCACCAACAGCGGTTTCAGGATGGACATGCCACCCTTCATCGCGTTCGCGGCAAGCAGGACTTCGGGGACGAACAGAATGCCGTCACGGAAATCGTTGCCGACGATGGTCATGCCGCCGACAAGGGGGCGGGTCAGAATGTCGTACGGTTCCCAGCTACGCTCCAGCAGGATGTTGACCGCCTCCATGATCTCGTCTTTCAGACCGTCATAGAGATCGTCCATCATCTGATCGACAAGTTCGTCGTCGCTAAGCTCGGACAGGATGATATCGTCTTCTTCGTCGGACATGTGCGTTCCTGTGTCTGTTTGCGCGCTGCAAATCGGTGCTTTGATCAAGCCTTGTCGCAAGTGGCGGCAACCGACTTTCCGAAATGCGACTTATCGCGCGATGCTGCCGACTTATAGCGACTGATGCAAAAAGAAATATTGAAAAAATTTCATGGAGATCATGGGGCTGAGGGGGTATGTTCCTTGTATGTTCCAAACAGACTCACATCCAGTCGACAAAGACGCGCGAAAGGGGCGGGCCGCAGGCAGTAACGCCAGCGGTCGGTTCGAGACGCATGAAAGGGTGCCGGAAGCAGACGGTTGGGATATCGTCGAGGAGACCGGCCAGATCCGCACGCAGGTGCGTGATGAACAGGCGCGGAGCCTGATCAGCTATAACAAGTCGCCCGATCTGCCGTTCGATCGCTCGATCAATCCCTACCGCGGCTGCGAGCACGGCTGCATCTATTGCTTTGCCCGCCCCACGCATGCCTATCTGGGGCTGTCGGCGGGGCTGGATTTTGAAACGCGGTTGATTGCCCGGCCGAATGCGGCCCTGATACTTGCCGAAGAATTGGGCAGGAAAAGCTATCGCGTGGCCCCGATTGCCATCGGCACCAATACCGACCCGTACCAGCCTATCGAAAAGCAGCGTGGCATCATGCGGGAATGCCTGGAGGTCTTGTGGGAGCATCGCCACCCGGTGGCGATCGTGACCAAGGGGACCGGCATCCTGCGGGATCTCGATATCCTTCGCAAGATGGCAAAGCTGGGGTTGGTGCGCGTAGGTGTTTCGATCACGACGCTGGATCGTGACATCGCCCGCACGATGGAGCCACGCGTGCCCGCGCCCGAAAAACGCCTCGAGGTTGTCCGGTCGCTGGCCCGTGCCCAGATCCCGGTGCGCGTGATGGTGTCACCCGTGGTGCCAGGGCTGACCGATTCCGAGGTCGAGGCGATCCTGACCGCAGGGCAATCCGCCGGGGCCAGTTCTGCCAGCTGGATCATGTTGCGCTTGCCCCGAGAGGTTTCGCCGCTGTTCCAGGACTGGCTGGCGGAACATTATCCCAATCGCGCCGCGCGCGTCATGGCCCGTTTGCGCGAAATGCACGGTGGCAAGGAATATGCTTCTGACTGGCATCGGCGGATGCGCGGAGAGGGGCCCTATGCCGCCATGATTGGCCAGCGGTTCAAGGCTGCGGCCAGGCGGTTGGGCCTTGATCAGGCACAGCCGGCCCTGCGATGCGATCTGTTCCGCGTACCGGTCAAGCCGGGCGAGCAATTGAGCCTTTTTTGATCTACGTGGCCACGACGGCTTCGCCGCGTGGTTCGATGGTCGCGCCCTGCGCCAGCCCCGTTTCCGCGCACTGACGCACACAAAAAAGGCGCCCGTTGCGGGGCGCCTTTTACTTGGACGGAGAAGAGGGGGATCAGACCTTGCGACGCCGTGTTGCGCGCCGGGTCGGGGCGTCGCTGAGATCGCCCGTGCCGTCGGTGGCCGAGGAAAATCCCCCGAGCAGTTCGGTGATCTGTTCAAGTGTCGGCCGTGGCCCCCGAGGCCGGGTCGACAGGGCCTCGTGCATCTTGGCGAGGTGATCAGGCATCGTTCCGCAGCATCCCCCGATGATCGTAGCCCCGCAATCACGCGCCATGATTGCATATTCTGCCATCAGTTCGGGCGTCCCGTCATAATGGATGTGACCATCTTCGTACTTGGGAATGCCCGCGTTGCCCTTGGCGATGATCGGGCGCTCGACACCCATGGCGGCGAACCCGAGGACCGTGCGCAGCAGGTCAGAAGCACCGACACCGCAATTCGCGCCGTAGGCCAGAGGTGGATTTTCCAGTTTTTCAACCATCTTCACCATGGCTTCGGAGGTCACACCCATCATCGTGCGGCCAGCGGTATCAAAGCTCATGGTGCCGCACCATGGCATGTCGGCCAGTTTGAATGCCTCTGCCGCAGCCTTGTATTCTTCGGGAGCCGAGATGGTTTCAAGCCACAGAACGTCCGCGCCCCCTTCCTTCAGGCCCTCGGCCTGCTGGTGAAAGATTTCGACGGCCAGTTCATGTGTCAGCGGGCCCATGGGGGCCATGATGTCGCCTGTCGGGCCAACGGATCCGGCCACGATCACGGGACGACCTGCCTTGTCCGCCACTTCGCGGCCCAGTTCGGCAGAGATGCGCGACAGCTCGCCCGCGCGTTTTTCGGCGTTATGCAGCTTGAGCCGCGAGGCGTTGCCACCAAAGGAATTGGTCAGAAAGATATCGGAGCCGGAGTCGACCGCACCCTGATAAAGCTTCATGATCCGATCCGGATGCTCCTCGTTCCACATTTCCGGCGCGTCGCCCGAGCTGAGGCCCATGTTGAAGAGGTTCGTGCCAGTGGCGCCATCGGCCATCAGCCAATCTCGTTTCTCCAGCAGGCGGGAGAGGGCATTCGTCATAGCGGACTCCTTGCGGTTTTCCGGCCGCGCTTCTCACATGGGGGCGGCCGGGGCAATCCCACGCTCGTCATACCCCTCCTCGTCCGCGGTTGGAAGGGCATCGGGCTGAGATGGGCGTCTTCGCATGGTAAGCGCCAGGTCGACCGCACCCAGTATCAGCGAGGCATGGGTGGGCGCCGCTATATAAAGCGCGATGCGACGCGGCGCAAAGCTGTCCTTGAAGCGGCAAAGGCCATCTCCGCCGGTTTTTTTAGCAACGCGCGTGCGAATCCGAGACAAAAGCGCGTGCTCGGCAACATCGCGCGCAGGCATCGCGGCAAGAGAGAGCGGCAGGTTGGCGCGTCCCGCATCCTCGATTGCGCGCAGCGTCAACAGGTGCATCGTGCCGTCCGGCAGACCGGCGCCGTGGCGCATCAGGTCCAGGCAGAGCTGGTTGGGATTCTCGTGAAAGCTGACGAAGGCGACCAACCTGTCCTTTTGCCAGGCACAGTAGACGCGCTGATGACGGATATAGCCTGCCTCGAACCGACCCATGGATAGACCGCGAGGTTCGCCATGTGTTTGCTTCCATTGCTGATCCAGTGCCGCCATCTGGTCAATGAGGCGGGGGGACAGGTCGCTGCCCGAGGATTGTGTGATGACAACCCCGGCCTTTTCGGCCTGGCGGACCTTGCGCCGCAACTGCCGATGGCGTGAGCCGGACAGGCTGAAATCACCCGGTACGATCATGGCCTCGTCTGCCACGCGGGCAACACGCCAGCCGGCGCGGCGGGCCGCGATGGCATGCGCCGCACTACATTTATACACCAGCGGCAACCGGTTGGAGGCACGCGCGGCGGCGGCAAGGCGCGGCAGCAGCGGGGTGATCGGCCCGGTCAGGGGATCAAACAGCAATGTCAGGCTTTGCGACGTATCCACGGTCAGGGCGCTGGCATGAGGGCTGGCCAGGACGCGGGCGTTGTTCTGCCGGGCGATCCCGGCCTCGGCGCGCAGGGCGCGTAACAGTAGATCTTCGGGCACGCGGCGCTTGATCCGGGTGCGGGGGCGGGCGGGGGTGTGGGTTCTGGGGCGAAAGACATGCACGGCGGCAATGGTGGCCGGGATGGCGTAGTAAACCAGTCTGAACCCCAGGATCGCCGCGACCATTTCGGCCTCGGCCACCTGGGGCAGCAGGGCCAGCAGGGTCAGCTCGAACGGACCGACGCCGCCGGGAGTCCCGGCAAAGAGGCCGGCCCCAAGCGCGAGCAGGAATGCCGGGAACAGTGCCGTAAACGGCAGACCTTCGAGTAGAAAGACCTGTAGGGCGGCAGCGGCGGCGAGGGTGTCGATAAGCGCGAAAAATCCAATTGCCCCAATGGCGTGCAGGCTGGGAAGCCGTAACCGCCAGCGCCGGATGCGCAGCGTCGGGCGCAGCAGGCTGAGCAATGGCAGGCTGAGGGCCAGGGCGATCGCGCAACCTGCCAGCCATCCCGGTAGCAGCGCGGGCGCCAGCGCCGCGCAGGCCACGGCAGCGATCACGGCCCAGGCGAGGAGAAAGGAGGCGGCGACGGCGGCGGTCATCTTGGCGGCGCGCAATGGCCCCAGGTCGGGCAGCAGGCGCCAGCGGGCCAGCGTGCCGGTCAGCATGCCCAGCCCCAGAACCTGCGACAGCGCGATGGCGGTGATGCCGGACACCTGCGCGCGCCCCTCCGGGACCCCGGTGCGCAGATGCCTGTGCATCACGGCATCATAGCGGCCCAGTGACCAGAAACTGACGGCGGTTGCCAGCGCTGCGGCCAGCCATTGCGACAGGGTTACCGCATTGAATGCCTGCCACATGAGCGCGGGTTCGAGGCTGGTCAGCCGCCCGGCGAGCAGCCAGAGACAGGCCGCCCCAATCAGAAACGGCGCTGAAAGACGCACCCATCCGCTGCGCGCCCAAAGACGTGATCCGATTGCCCATGCCATTGCACGACCCCTTCCACTCAACCCGCTTGACGAAGTAGGCAGGCTTTCTTGCCGAGTTCTTAATCCTGCCGCCGGAAACCCGTCGCATTGTAGTGGTCTGCATCGGCACCTGGCCGTTCCGTTGCCGGTTAGGGGACCGATGCGACCGGAAATTTGCGTGTGTTCTCAAAAGGGTGCTCAGGCAAGCCCGGCGTATTGCGAAGGGGCGTGGAATGGCCGGCGCGAGGCCGTGGGTCGCGATTGTCGGCACCGGTCGACCGCCGCCGCCTTTTGTCGAGGGGCCCTGAGGCAGGTCTCGGGCGCCGGGGAACCGGCCCGGAGCACACGAAACGCGGCTGCGACAGGGCGATGGATTGCGGGTCTATTGCGGCCTTTATTGAGGTTTTCAGGTCACCTGTACCGACGGGCGATGAGGCGTTACTTGCGACATATCACGAGGTACACTAAGAGGGCGCAAAGGCGAGACTCTCTCGCCGCATCAGAAGAGGCCGTACGCCCATGGCACGACGCAAGAAAATCTATGAAGGCAAGGCCAAGATCTTGTATGAAGGCCCCGAGCCGGGCACGATCGTGCAGTACTTCAAGGATGATGCCACCGCCTTCAACGCCCAGAAAAAGGACGTGATCGAGGGCAAGGGCGTGCTGAACAACCGGCTGTCGGAATTCTTCATGACCGGTCTGAACAACATCGGCGTGCCGACCCATTTCATCCGTCGTCTGAACATGCGCGAACAGCTGTGCCGGTCCTGCGAGATCATTCCGCTGGAAGTGATCGTGCGCAATTTCGCCGCCGGTTCGATGTCGAAACGCCTCGGGATCGAAGAGGGTACGGCGCTGCCGCGGCCCATCGTCGAATATTGCTACAAGGACGACGCCCTGGGCGATCCGCTCGTCTCGGAGGAGCATATCGCGGCCTTCGGATGGGCCAGCCAGCAGGACATGGACGATATCGTCCACCTTGCGCTGCGGGTGAACGACTTTCTGTCGGGTGTGATGATGGCGGTCGGGATCAAGCTGGTCGATTTCAAGATCGAGATCGGCCGCGTCTATGAGGGCGACTTTCAACGTCTTGTTGTTGCTGATGAAATCAGCCCCGACAGCTGTCGCCTGTGGGATATCGAAACCGGTCGACACCTCGACAAGGACGTGTTCCGCCGTGACCTGGGCAGCCTGACGGACGCCTATACCGAGGTGGCGCGCCGCCTTGGCGTGATGCCGAAGAACACCGGGCCGTCCAAGCCCACGCTGATCAACTAAGGAGCCTTGCCGATGAAAGCCCGCGTCCATGTCATGCTGAAGAATGGCGTCCTCGATCCGCAGGGCGAAGCCGTGCGCCATGCGCTTGGCGCGCTTGGGTTCGATGGCGTGCAGGGGGTGCGGCAGGGCAAGGTGATCGAGCTGGACCTGGCCGATGGCACGAGCGAGGCCACCGTGACCGAGATGTGCGAGAAGCTGTTGGCCAACACCGTGATCGAGAGCTATTCGGTCGAGGTGGTCTGAGCACACCGACGAGGTACGACACCAACGCAAGGGACCCCGGCGGCGAGCGCTGCGCGGGGTCTTTTTGCATACCAGACACGCCCGGCGGGGCGGTTTCGCGGGGCGGTATCGGTATTTTCCGTCAGGGGAGGCGTAAGTCCTTGATATCGCGAAATTCGAACGTCGGTATCTGGGCGGTATCCGAGCGGTATGTGAACGGTGCGAAAGCGGGCGTTCTGCACAGCCAGTCACCATTGGTTCATCCCTGTGCGATAAGCCTGCCCCGGCGCGGCTAAAGGCTTGATTTGGCCGGTTGGCGCGCGTATCAGCCTCGGGATATTCCGCCCGTTCCTTTTGCCATGGAGTGCCGCCCATGAAAGCTGCCGTCCTCGTTTTTCCCGGATCGAACTGTGACCGTGACCTGAAAGTGGCCTTCGAGGCCGTTGGGGTCGATGTCACGATGGTCTGGCACAAGGAGTCCGACCTGCCGGAGGGGATCGATATCGTCGGCATTCCGGGTGGCTTTTCCTATGGCGACTACCTGCGCTGCGGCGCGATTGCGGCCAATTCGCCGATCTGTTCGTCGCTGAAGCGGCACGTGGACCGGGGCGGCTATGCGCTTGGCGTCTGCAACGGGTTCCAGATCCTGACCGAAACGCGCATTCTGCCCGGCGCGCTGCTGCGCAATGCCGGTCTGAAGTACATCTGCCGTCACGTGCCGCTGACAGTGGCGACGACGGATTCGGTGTTTACGCGTGGCTACGAGGCGGGCGCGACAATTTCGGTGCCGATTGCGCACCATGACGGCAATTACCAGGCGGACGCCGAGTTGCAGGCGCTGCTGGCGGGCGAGGACCGGATCGCCTTTACCTATGGCGACAACCCCAATGGATCGGCCGCCGATATCGCCGGTGTGCTGAGCGAGAACCGGCGCGTGCTGGGAATGATGCCGCACCCGGAACGCGCGGCGGACGAGGCGCATGGCGGTGCCGATGGCGCGGCGCTGTTTAGCGGGATCGTCGAGGCGATGGTCGCCGCCTGAGGGCGGCCCCTTTTCGCGGAACAGGCGGGATTTTCGGCGTAATCGAGCCGGTTGGGCCAGGCAGCACCGCCGGCCTGCCGCATGGCCTCTGCGTGCTGGCTTGAGCGGGCGCGCGGGGCGGAGTACCTTGTGCGCATGGCAAAAAGAACCCTTCGACAAGGCGCGAGCCGACGTGGCCCGAATGGCCGGATGAGCCGCACGATTTCATGGCGCGCGCGCATCGCGCTTGGCCTGTTCATCGCGCTGGTCGTGGTGGTGGTGGCGATCACCAACGCCATGTTGATGAACCGCTTTACCGAGACCACGCGCAACCGGGCCGAGCTGCGGCTGGCGTTGTTCGGGGCCAACCTGGTCAGCGAGCTGCGGCGAAATTCCATCGTGCCGCAATTGCTGGCGCGCGACCCCGAGCTGATCGGGGCGCTGAGTTCTGCCGATTATTCCCGATCGACGCAGCGGCTGATCTCGTTCGTGGACGAGATCGGCGCGGCCAGCCTGATGTTGCTTGACAAGGACGGGCGCACGGTGGCGGCGACGGATCGCAACCGGCTGGGTGAACAGCACCGGGCGGATGCCTATTTCGTCGAGGCGCAGAGGTCGAACGAAACGGTGTTTTCGGTGATCCAGCGCGAGGCGTCGGGGTTTCTGTTCGCCTATTCCCGCCGGGTCGAGATGCAGGGCCAGTTCATGGGCGTGATCATCGTCGAGGTGGATTTGCAGAAATTCGAACGCACCTGGGCGGGGTTTTCCGACGCGTTGCTGGTGATGGATTCGCAGGGCCAGATCATTCTGGCGACCGAGCCGGTCTGGCGCGGGCTGACCGAGCCGCAGGCCGTGGCGCGCGAAACCCCCGACAGCGCCATTCAGCGTGCGCTGATGGCAACGACCGACTGGGGGTCGGAGGTGGACGGGTACTTGCAGGGCGAGGCGGTGATGCGGGTCAGTTCGCGCATCCCGTTCCGGGGCTGGCAGGTGGCCAGTTACACGACATATTCGAGCGTGCGCGAAAAAGTGAACGGCGTTCTGGCGCTGGAGATCATGGGATTCGCCATTCTGCTGGCGCTGGCATTCTACGCGCTGAGCCGCAAGACGATGCTGCGGATGGCGCTGTTTCAGCGCGAGTCGGCGGAACTTCGCGCACTTAACGCGAGGTTGCAGCGAGAGATCGCCGAGCGTGAGCGGATGGAAAAGAGCCTTGAGGTGGCGGGGCAGACCCTGGCGCAGAGCCAGAAGCTGGCCGCCCTGGGCGAGATGTCGGCGGCGGTGAGCCATGAGCTGAACCAGCCGCTGGCGGCGATGAAGACCTATCTGGCGGGCGCGATGTTGCTGCTGCGCCGCAACCGCCCCGAAGAGGCGCTGTCGAGCTTTGGGCGCATCGACGATCTGATCGGACGGATGGGCGCGATCACGCGACAGCTGAAAAGTTACGCCAGCAAGGGCGGCGACAGTTTTGCCCCTGTAAACGTTGGCGAGTCGCTGGCGACATCGCTGTCGATGATGGAGCCGCAGCTGCGTCTGCGAAAGGTGCGGATCACGCGTGCATTGCCGGAAAAACCTGTCATGGTGATGGCCGACAAGGTGCGGCTGGAGCAGGTGATGATCAACCTGTTGCGCAATGCGCTGGATGCCACGTCGAGCGTCGAGGATGCCCAGATCGACATCCTGCTGTCGGCGGGGGAAACCGCGACGCTGACGGTGCGCGACAATGGCTATGGCATCGCCGATCTGGATGCGCTGTTCGAGCCGTTCTACACCACCAAGCAGCCCGGCGATGGCGTCGGTCTGGGGCTTGCCATCTCCTCCGGCATCGTCAACGACCTCGGCGGGCGTCTGACGGCACGGAACGCAGAAGGGGGTGGGGCTGTTTTTGAAGTACAGCTTCCTATCTTGTCAGAAGAAATAGAAGCCGCAGAGTAGTTGAAGGCGGAGATATATATGCAAAAGGCCATGAAGATCGCGATCGTCGATGACGAGCAGGACATGCGTCAGTCGATCAGCCAGTGGTTGGCCCTGTCGGGCTATGACACCGAGACATTCCCGAGCGCCGAGGAGGCGCTGAAGAAGCTGGGGCCGGATTATCCCGGCATCGTGATTTCCGACATCAAGATGCCCGGCATGGACGGAATGGCGTTTCTGAAAAAGCTGATGGGCAGCGATTCCGCCCTGCCGGTGATCATGATCACGGGGCACGGCGATGTCCCGATGGCGGTCGAGGCGATGCGCCTCGGCGCGTTCGATTTCCTGGAAAAGCCGTTCAACCCGGACAAGATGACCGCCCTGGCCAAGAAGGCGGCCAATGCGCGCCGGTTGGTGATGGACAACCGCCAGCTGCGCAAGGAGCTGTCGGACGGTGGCCAGATCATGAAGAAGCTGATCGGCACCAGCCCGGTGATGGAGCGGTTGCGCGAGGATATCCTGGACCTCGGGCAGGCCGACGGCCATGTGCTGATCGACGGCGAAACCGGCACCGGCAAGACGCTGGTGGCGCATTCTCTGCATGCGGTTGGCGCGCGGGCGGGCAAGAAGTTCGTGCTGATTTCCTGTGCGGCGCTGGAGGAAGAGGCGCTGAGCAAGCGGCTGTTCGGCCCGATGATGCCAGAGGACAGCCGGTTGCCGGCGATCGAGGAAGCGCGCGGCGGGACGCTGGTGCTGGAGGATGTCGAGGCGCTGTCGGACAGTCTTCAGGCGCGTCTGCTGAGCGTGATCAACGAACAGGGGATGCCGGGCGAGACGCGGATCGTCGCGATTTCCAACCTGCAGGAGCAGGATCGCACCTGCGAGGACATGCTGCGCCCGGACCTGTTCTATCGGCTGGCCGCGCTGCGCATCACCGTGCCGCCGCTGCGCCAGCGTGGCGAGGATATCCTGACGTTGTTCACGCGGCTGTCGGAGCAGTTCAGCGATGAATATGGCTGTGATGCGCCGCAGGTCTCGGCGCAGGAAGCCGCGCAGCTGTTGCAGGCGCCATGGCCGGGCAACGTGCGTCAGCTGATCAACGTGGCCGAGCGCGCCGTGCTGCAATCGCGCCGCGGCTCGGGCACCATCGCCAGCCTGCTGATGAGCGAGCATGAAGAGATGCAGCCCGTCATGACGACCGAAGGCAAACCGCTGAAGGAATATGTCGAGGCGTTCGAGCGGATGTTGATCGACAACACCATGCGGCGCCACAAGGGCAGCATTTCGTCGGTGATGGATGAGCTGTGCCTGCCGCGCAGGACGCTGAACGAGAAGATGGCGAAATACGGGCTGCAAAGGTCCGACTACCTGGGCTGAGGTCGGTTTTAAGAAGCGAGAAGGGGCGGAGCGGCGAGGGCCGGCTTCGCCCTTTTGATGTTCGGCTCCGGCATTTGCGGCAAACATGGTTAATTTTATCTTGCCAAGACCGGCGCAGCGGCGTTCCTGGGCGCATGGTGAAACTGGTTTTGATGCACAAGGCGGACTCGGTCTACGAAGATGTGCCGGAGACGGTCTATGATTTTCCGAAATCCTATCTCAAGGCTGCCCGAGAGGCTGTTGGAGACTGGGTGGTGTATTACGAACCGGTGAAAGCCGGGCCGCGGGGCTATTTCGCGGTGGCGCAGATTGCAGAGATCATTGCCAAGCCCGGTGTGCCAGATCGCTATCTGGCGTTGATCAAGCCGGGTACGTTCCTGGAATTCGATCAAGAGGTGCCGCGTCTGGTGGAGGGGCGGCCACTGGAGGCGTCGCTGACGGCGGTGGATGGCACGCCGAAAAGCGGCGGCGCGGTTCAGCTGGCGGTGCGGCGTCTTGCGGAGGCCGATTTCGCGCGGATCCTGAACATCGGGCTTCGCGAAGATCTTGAGGCGCATGAGGCAGGGCGGTATGACCCGAACGGCTATCAGGCGGACGAGGGGGCGGAAATCTTTCGACGCCCGGTGCTGGAGCGATTGACGCGGCGGCCCTACCGCGATGTGGCATTTCGGCGCCGCGTCCGGGCCGCCTATGATTATCGCTGCGCGATTTCGGGGCTGAGGCTGCGCAACGGTGGCGGGCGCCCCGAGGTCCAGGCGGCGCATATTCGTCCGGTAGAGCGGATGGGCAGTGACTCGGTGCGCAACGGGCTGGCGCTGTCGGGCACGTTGCACTGGATGTTCGACCGTGGGCTTGTGACTGTGGCCGAGGACATGACGATCCTTGTGTCGCGCAATAAGGTACCCGGCGACGTGGTGGCCCGGCTGATCATGCCTGATCGCAAGCTGAGTCTTCCCGCCGATCGCCACAACTGGCCGCATCCCGAGAACCTGCGCTGGCATCGGGAAAACATCTTCGGGCAGGTGATGACCGACGAGGCGATGCCCTGGGGATAGACTGCGGGTTTGCAGGAGGCGTTGCTCATGCTTGGCGGTCCCCCACTTTGGGTATTTCCGGCCAGATGACAGGGAGGCGGGCGCGGGCGGGGGATGGTCTTGCTGTCGCCGGAGGGTGATTTTGTGAGGCGGATTGACTGGGTCGTCCAGCCGCGCGCGGTGCTGTTTCAGGTGGCGTATGTCAGGGCGCGCCCTGCGGGGACCGGCTACATCTTGGGGGTGCGTGATTTTCTCCATTGTCATTGGGCCATGCGGGGCCTTATGTTCAATGGACGGGGTTGGGTGTTTTCCAGCGCCGCGAGAGTTTCGCTGATGGCGGGCGCGACGGAGTAAAGTCCGGCCCCGCATTCAGACAGGATTGAACCCCGAGATCGGGGTTTGTGCATCGTCGGCGGGCCTGAGGGTCTGGCCGGCAAAGAATGGGCGGTCCGCCCCGTGACACGGCAGGTTTCCGATACGGAAGCCGAACACCGCGAAACGGGGAGGCCGTCGGAGAAGAAACGCGATGAGGCGTGTGAGGAGAGAGACAGTGAGTGGGAGCGCCCTGAGGGACGCCCGCGACCCTGTCACATCCACCGCCGAAATTGCCCCTGACAGACGCGCCTTTCGGACCCTCGGACCCCCTGGCATTGCCCGGGAAACGGGGCTGGTCTGGTGCGCAATTGGACATAATGGCAAAGAAGATGCTTATCGATGCCACACACGCGGAAGAGACGCGTGTCGTGGTCGTGGACGGAAACAAGGTAGAGGAGTTCGACTTTGAATCCGAGAACAAACGCCAGCTAGCTGGCAATATCTACCTGGCGAAGGTGACACGGGTCGAGCCGTCGCTGCAGGCCGCCTTTATCGACTATGGCGGAAATCGCCATGGTTTCCTGGCCTTTTCGGAAATTCATCCCGATTATTACCAGATCCCCGTCGCGGACCGTCAGGCGCTGATGGCCGAGGAACATGCCTATGCCGAAGCGCTGAAGGCACGTGAGGACGAGGACGAAAAGCCCAAGCGGCGCACCCGTACCCGTTCGAAGACCCGTGCCGAAGAGGCCGGATCGGATGACGCGAAGGTCAGCCAGGACGTTGATGACGCGGCCGAGGGCGCCGAGATCAGCGGCATGGAGACCATCGACCTGGATGACGGCGATGACGACGAAGGCCGCTCGCCCATGGAAACTGTTGGTGAGACCCCTGTCGAGGAGGCCGACGACGACGGCGACTATGACGGGTCTGACGACGACGACAGCGATGACGACAGCGATGACGACAGCGATGACGATGACCATGCCCGCAATGGCAATGGCACGCGCAGCCGTGGCCGTCGCAGCCGTCGCAAGGATGCGGGCCAGAAGGACAGCGAGATCGAGAGCGTCGCGGACGAGGACGATCACGACGATATTCGCCCGCCGCGCAAGCCCCGGCCCAAGCGGTACCGGATCCAGGAAGTCATCAAGGTTCGCCAGATCCTGCTGGTGCAGGTCGTCAAGGAAGAGCGCGGCAACAAGGGCGCAGCACTGACCACCTATCTGTCGCTGGCCGGCCGGTACTGCGTGCTGATGCCGAACACCGCCCGGGGCGGCGGTATTTCGCGCAAGATCACCAATGCCGTCGACCGCAAGAAGCTGAAGGAAATCGCCGCCGAGATCGACGTGCCGCGTGGCGCGGGCCTGATCGTGCGCACCGCCGGTGCCAAGCGCACCAAGTCGGAGATCAAGCGCGATTACGAATACCTGCAACGGCTGTGGGAGCAGATCCGCGAGCTGACCTTGCAGAGCATTGCGCCGGCGAAGATCTATGAAGAGGGCGACCTGATCAAACGCTCGATCCGCGATCTGTACAGCCGCGAGATCGACGAGGTTCTGGTGGAAGGCGAACGCGGCTATCGCAACGCCAAGGACTTCATGAAGATGATCATGCCGTCCCACGCCAAGAACGTGAAAAACTATTCGGACGGTTTGCCGCTGTTCGCGCGCTTTCAGGTCGAGAGCTATCTGGCGGGGATGTTCAACCCGACGGTGCAGCTGAAATCAGGGGGCTATATCGTGATCGGCGTCACCGAGGCGCTGGTGGCGATCGACGTGAACTCGGGTCGGGCCACCAAGGAAGGGTCGATCGAGGAGACGGCGACCAAGACCAACCTGGAGGCTGCCGAAGAGGTGGCGCGCCAGTTGCGTCTGCGCGATCTGGCCGGGCTGATCGTCATCGACTTTATCGACATGGACGAGCGGCGCAACAACCTGGCCGTCGAGAAGAAGCTGAAAGACAAGCTGAAGACCGACCGGGCGCGGATCCAGGTGGGGCGTATCAGCGGCTTTGGCCTGCTGGAGATGAGCCGTCAGCGGTTGCGCCCCGGCATGATCGAGGCGACGACGCAGCCCTGCGCGGCCTGTCATGGCACCGGGTTGATCCGGTCCGACGACAACATGGCGCTGAACATCCTGCGCCAGATCGAGGAAGAGGGCACCCGCCGGCGCACCCGCGAGGTGCTGGTGAAATGCCCGGTGGCCATCGCCAACTACCTGATGAACCAGAAGCGCGAACATGTCGCCCAGATCGAGGCGCGCTATGGCATGGCCGTGATGATCGAGGGCCATGGGCACCTGGTCAGCCCCGACTTCGAGATGGAGAAGTTCAAGACGGCGACGCGCAAGGTGGTCGAAGTGGCCCATATCGTGTCGGCGGACATGTCGCTGATGGACAGCGTCGATGGCAATGCCTGGGACGATGAGGACGAGAGCGCCGATGAGGACGCCGAAGACCAGGCTGGCGATCCGGCAGCTGAGTCCAAGGCAGAGCCGAAAGCCGAGGGTCGCAAGGACGAGACTGCAGCCGAGACGGCTGGCGAGGGGGACGAGCAGCCCAAGCCGAAGCGGCGCCGTCGGCGTCGGCGCAAGAAGAAGGGCGGCGGCAACGACGACGGCGGTTCGGGTGACGACGACATGAACGCGTCGGATGGCGGCCCGGATGCGGAAGCTGCCGCGAGCGGGTCCGATCCCGAAAACGCGGATGTGGCGGACGAGAAACCCTCGAACGGGCGCAGCCGCCGGTCGCGCGGGCGCCGCTCGGGCAATCGCGAATCCGGTGAGCAGACCGGTGCGGGCGATACCCCTGCCGAGGTCGAGGCGCGCCAGGAGGTGATGGCCGAGGCTGAAACCACCGGCGATGCCGTGCCCGAAGGCCAGGTTGCCGGCAGCCCGGCGACGCAGGACAGCGTCGATGCGGTTGCAAAGGGCACCGTCGATGCGCCGGACGTGCCGGTGACCGCGGCGAAAGCTGAACCCGCCACCGGTGGGACGACTGACGCGGCACGGGCGGAAACGCTGGCCGACGTGTCCTCTGGCGAGGTGGCCCCGGAAGGTGCCGCCCTGTCGCAGGAACCTGTCGCAGAGCAGGATGACCCGCACAAAGCCGCGCAGGATGCGCCGGCCGAGGCGGCGAAGCCAGATGATGCCGCAGCGGAGACCGAGGGAGAGGCTGAGCCGGAGGCCAAGCCAGCGCCCGAGGCAGGGCGCGAGGCGGAGCCTGCCATGGCAGAACAGGCCGGTGATCGCCCACAGGAGACTGCCGAAGCCAAGCCGAAGCGCCGGGGTTGGTGGTCGCTGGGAAGCTGATCACGGGATCCCGGATCCGAGACTGGAACGCCGCGCAGGATGTTGCGCGGCGTTCTGCGTTTGCGCGACCCGTCGAGGGAGGGCGCATATCGAGACGGCGGTGATTGGGTATTTCCGGCCAGATGAAAGAGCCGGGGTGCCGTGGCCTTGCGAGGTCAGTCGCGGGTCTTGCGGATCACGAAGGCATGGCCTGTGTCGGTGTCTTGCGAGGAGAGCAGCTCGTGTCCGGCTTCGGCGCAGAAGTGCGGCATGTCGATCAGCGCCATGGCATCATCTGTCACGATGCGCAGGCAGGCGCCCGGAGCGAGGGACATCAGCCGCTTGCGCGCGCGCAGGACGGGCAGGGGGCAGAGCAGCCCGCGGGCGTCGATATCCTCGGCAATCTTCATGGTATCGGGATAGGAGGGCGGCGGGGCCAAGTCCAGTGTTTCGTGGCCGGCCCTGCAACAGTTTGACACGTCGATGTGAGGTCGCGCGCGGGTGACGCGGCCACGCGGACGGGGTAGGAGAGGCAAAGCCTAGGAGGGGTCATGTTCGGAATAGAGATCATGGATGCGGCGCTGTTGCCCGCGATGCTGGTGGCGCTGGCGGCGGGGGTGATCTCGTTCCTGAGCCCCTGCGTGTTGCCGATCGTGCCGCCCTACCTTGCCTACATGTCGGGGGTGTCGGTGAGCGACATGGGGCGCAGCGGGGCACGAACGCGCGCGGTGGTGCCGGCGTTGTTCTTTGTCATGGGCCTGTCGACCGTCTTTCTGTTTCTCGGCTTTGCGGCCTCGGCCATCGGGTCGGTGTTGCTGGCCTACCAGGGGTGGTTCAACACCATCGCCGGGGTGCTGGTGATGGGGATCGGCGCGCATTTCGTCGGATTGTACCGAATCGGGTTTCTGGACCGGGAGGCGCGGCTGGATGCCGGGGATCGCGGCGGCAGTGCCTTTGGCGCCTATGTTCTGGGGCTGGCGTTTGCCTTTGGCTGGACCCCCTGCATCGGGCCGCAGCTGGGAGCGATCCTGTCGCTGGCGGCCCAGGAAGCATCGGTAAGCCGGGGCATGTTGTTGTTGTCGATATATGCGGCGGGTCTTGGCATACCGTTCTTGCTGGTCGCGGCCTTTCTGCCGCGTCTGGCCGGGCTGATGGGGTGGATGAAGCGCCATATGGAGCAGATCGAGCGCGCCATGGGGCTGTTGCTGTGGACCGTCGGGTTGCTGATGCTGACCGGCGGATTTTCGCGGTTTTCCTATTGGCTGCTGGAGACGTTTCCGGGGCTTGCCGTTCTGGGATAAGCCTTTACATTCGCACGACGTTAAGACTTATCTGCGCCAAGGAAGAGGACATGAGCCGAAACGCTACATCCGATCCCCGTGCAGAGGCTGATGGCCCGGAGAATGCACACCCCCTGCCGCCCGCCGTGGCGCGCAGGCAGGTGTTCTACATTCCCGGCTATGACCCCATTCACCCACGCCGCTATCGTGAGCTGTATCGCAAGGAGTCGGCGGTGCAGGGCGCGATCTCGGAGTATCGCATCGCGCTGAAGGCGCGACGGCGCCGTGCCGCCTATGGCTGGCAGGTCAATGCGACGATCGAGGGGCGCGATGTGGAAACCGACGTCGAGGTCATGGTGTGGTCGGATATCGTGCGCGACAGCATGGGGTCGTCGATCGCGGCGACCTATCTGCAGCTGGCGCGTACGGCCTGGGTCTATCTCTGGTCGGGGGCGTTGTTCCGGCTGATGCGCCTGCGCAAGGGCCCCGTGATCGCGGCGCTGTATCCGGTGGGCTTCCTGCTGGTGCAGCTGATGGTGGCGGCCCTGATCGGCGGGGTGATTGGCGGCATTTTCAACTGGGCGGCGCGCGGTGCCCGGCTGGACGGTTTGTCACCCTGGATCGGTATTCTGGTCGGGCTGGGTGTGATGCCATTCGTGCTGGGCTGGTTCAAGACGCGCGATTCCCGGTTTTATGCCTATTACCTGATGCATGATTATTCGTTTTCCGCACGGGGCAACGGCGCCAATCCCGAGGCGCTGGAGGCGCGGATG
The DNA here is from genome assembly GCF_003575965.1 of Pseudooceanicola sediminis. Lineage (GTDB taxonomy): Bacteria > Pseudomonadota > Alphaproteobacteria > Rhodobacterales > Rhodobacteraceae > Pseudooceanicola > Pseudooceanicola sediminis. The sequence goes on from NZ_QWJJ01000001.1 coordinate 48,930, forward strand.
GCGCAGTTTCGCGAGCGGATCGGTGCGGCGTTGAAGGGCGACGCGGAAGAGGTGCTGGTCGTGGGGCATTCCTCGGGGGCGCATCTGGCGGTCTCGGTTCTGGCGGATCTGCTGCGCAACGGCGAGCTGCCGGAGGACGGGCCGGTGCTGTCGTTTCTGTCGCTGGGGCAGGTGGTGCCGATGGTGTCGTTCCTGCCCGGGGCCCGCCGGCTGCGCCGCGATCTGGCCTATCTGGCGATGCAGGACCGGGTGTTCTGGCTGGATGTCAGCGCGCCGGGCGATGGTTGCGCCTTTGCGCTGTGCGATCCGGTGGCGGTGTCGGGCGTGGCGCAGGCGGGCAAGCGCTGGCCGCTGGTCATATCGGCCGCGTTCAGCGAGAGCCTGACGCCCGAGAGGTGGGCCGAACTGCGCTGGCGGTTCTTTCGGGTGCATTTTCAGTATCTTTGCGCCTTTGACCGGCCAAGGGATTATGACTATTTCCGCATCACAGCCGGGCCGCAGACCCTGGCGCAGCGCTATGCCGGGCGTTCCGCCTCGCCCGCGCGGATCGAACGGGCGGTGAACCGGCACACGTCGGTCGCCCCATGACACCCCCCAAACCGCCCGCGCGTGACGAGGCGGTTTCGCTATGGCGCTATGCGCGGCTGTTTCGCGCCGATATCCTGTCGGCGCAACCCGCGCGTCTGTACCGGGCCTGGATGGCCGAATTTCGCACGCCCTTTTTCCGGTCCTACCTGATCAACCAGCCCGATCTGGTGCGGCGCGTGCTTCAGGACCGGCCCGGGGATTTTCCCAAGTCCGACCGCGTCGGAGAAGGATTGCGGCCGCTGTTGGGCAATGCGGTCTTTCTAAGCAACGGGGCGACATGGCGACGCCAGCGGCGCATCATCGATCCGGCCTTCGAGGGGGGACAGCTGCGCGCCAGGTTTCCGGCGATGCAGGCCGCCGCCGAAGCCTGTGCCGCGCGGCTGGACAGCCGTGTCGGCGAGGCGCTGGAGATCGAGGCTGAAACCAGCCACGCCGCGGCGGACGTGATTTTCCGCGCGCTGTTTTCGATCCCCATCGAGCATAGTCAGGCGCGCGCGGTGTTCGACCGGTTTCGCCAGTACCAGCGCAGTCAGCCCGTGCTGAACCTGGCGGCTCTGGTGCCCTTGCCCCGCTGGATGCCGCGGTATTTTCCACGGGCCGTTCGGCGGGCAGGGCACGACATTCGCGCGCTGGTTCGGGGGCTGGTGGAGGCACGGCTGCGCGAGATCCGGGACGGGGTGGCACCCGATGACCTGGCCACGCGGATCATGACCACGCCGGACCCTGACAGCGGGCAGACCTTCGAGGCAGAGGAGATGGTGGACCAGGTCGCGATCTTTTTCCTGGCCGGGCACGAAACCTCGGCTTCGGCACTTGCCTGGGCGTTGTACCTGCTGGCCACGCATCCGGACTGGCAAGAGGCCGTCGCGGTTGAGGTGGCCGCCGCAGGCCCGCCGGAGTTTGCGGGCTTGTCGCGGCTGGGCCTGACCCGCGACGTGTTCCGGGAGGCGCTGCGCCTGTATCCGCCGGTGCCGATGATGGTGCGCGAGGCCAGTCAGAGCGAGGTTTTTCGCAACCGGTCGCTGCGCCGGGGCGCGCAGGTGGTGCTGAGCCCCTGGCACCTGCACCGTCATGTCAGGCTGTGGCAGGATCCCGACGGTTTCGATCCGGGCCGTTGGCAGAGCGAGGCGGGGCGCCATTCGCAGCGCGCCGCCTATATTCCGTTTTCGGCCGGGCCCCGCGTCTGTCCGGGCGCCGGGTTTGCCATGATCGAGGGGGTTGTGCTGTTGGCCGAGATCCTGCGGCGGTTCCACATCGAGGCGGTGCCGGGCCGTGTGCCGGAGCCTGTTGCGCATCTGACCCTGCGCAGCCGCAACGGCATATGGTTGCGCCTGACACGGCGCGAGGACCGGTCAAGCTAGGCACGGCCTGAGGGTAACGCCCGACACGCCCTGCGGGCGAGCGGCCAGAGGACCCGCCCGCGCCGCGCGGGTCCGCGACAGGATCAGGCGCGCAGGGCCGCGCCGCTGGGATCGAACCCGGTATCGGTGATGACGGTGGCCGGACACATGCGGCCCAGGATCTCGATCTCGGCGGCGGTTCCGGGGTGGGAATGATCCGCGGGTAGAAAGCCGAAGGCAATGCTCTTGCCCAGGTGATGAGAGTAGCCGCCCGAGGTGCAGAAACCGACAACGGCGCCGTCGCGCCAGATCGGTTCGTAGGCGTGCACATCGGCGTCGGTGGTCGTGACCTCGAACGCGCAGAGCTTGCGGGCGGCCGGGCGGGTGCGCGCAGATTCGGCAGCGGCGCGGCCGATGAAGACCTCGGGCTTGGACCACTGGATGAAGCGGTCGAGACCGGTTTCCGCAGGTGTGTAGTCTGGCGAATATTCCCGCAACCATGAACCGAACAACCGATCGAGCCGCAGCGACATCATGGCGCGCATTCCAAAGGGCTGCATGCCATGCGGCTGACCCGCCTGCCAGAGGGTCCACCAGAGGCTGCGCTGCGCCATCGGATCGGTGTAGATTTCATAGCCCAGATCGCCGGTGTAGGACACGCGCTGTACGATGCATTCGGCCTGTCCGATGGTCATGCGGGCGACATCGAGGAATCGCAACGCCCCGATGTCGCTGAGCGTGCAGGCCTGAAGTACCTGGGTCGCCTTTGGTCCCGCCAACTGAAATCCGGTAGAAGTGTCCGATATATTAGTGACTTGCACCCCGTCGTGAATGTTCTGCATGAACCAGCGCAGATGGAAGGCTTGGGCAGAATAGCTGGCGTTCAGGCGAAACTCGTTCTCCGACAGGCAGGAGATGGTGAAATCACCGATGATGCGCCCCGAGGGCGAGAGCATGGGCGAGAGCGAGAGGCGGCCAGGCTTTGGCACACGTCCTGCCATGATCGTGTCGAGCCAGCTGCGCGCGTTAGGCCCCGTCACCCGATACTTGCCAAAGTTCTGAAGTTCGTTGATGCCCACGTCTTGGCGGACGGTCGCGACCTCTCGGGCAGTGGCGGCAAAGGCATTTGAGCGTCGAAAGGACGGGGTTTCGAAACTCGGCTCTCCGGCTTGGGCAAAATAGTTCGCGACCTCGAGTCCGTATTGCTGGCCCCAGACGGCGCCCATGTCCGAAAATATGTCGTACATGGGGGTGGTGCGGCAGGGGCGCGCGGCGGGCAATTCTTCGTTGGGATAAGACACCGAGAAGCGTTTCTGATAGTTTTCGATGACTTTCGGGCGGGTGTAGCCGGGGGTGATCCAGGACCCGAAGCGGGCTACATCCAACGCCGTGGTGTCGCGTTCGCATTCGCCCTCGATCATCCATTGCGCCAGCATCAGCCCGACACCGCCGCCCTGGGAAAAGCCGGCCATCACCGCGCAGGCGCTCCAGTAGTTGCGCAGGCCGGGGACCGGGCCGACCAGGGGGTTTCCATCGGGGGCAAAGGTGAAGGGGCCGTGAATGACGGTCTTGACCCCCGCCGTCGCCAGCACAGGGAAGCGGCGATAGGCGAATTCGATGGAATCCGAAATCTTGTCCAGATCGTCGGGCAGCAGTTCGTGGCCGAACGACCAGGGCGTGCCGTTGACCGCCCATGGTTTTGCGCGCTGTTCGTAAAACCCGATACAAAGCCCGCGCCCTTCTTGCCGCAGGTAACTTTCGCCTGCCGGGTCCATGACATGGGGGTGTTCGCTAGGGCGTTGATAAATCTCGGGAATGTCGTCCGTGACGATGTAGTGATGTTCCATCGGATGCAGCGGCAGGTAAACACCGGCCATCGCCGCAACCTCGCGCGCCCAGAGGCCGGCGGCGTTGACGACATGTTCGGCGTGGATCGTGCCCTTGTCGGTGACCACGTCCCACGTCCCGTCCGGGCGCTGGTTGGTTTCGCGCACCATGCAATGCGTCTCGATCGTGGCGCCTGCCATCTTGGCGGCGCGCGCATAGGCGTGGGTGGTGCCCGAGGGGTCGAGGTGCCCGTCGAGCGGATCGTAGAGCGCGCCGATGATACCGTCGAGGTTGGTGACGGGGGCGATATCGCGGATCTCGTCCGGGGTGACGATGCGGGTGTCGAGGCCCATGTGGCGGTGCTTGGCGCGTTCGGCCACCAGCATGTCAAAGCGGTCCTGCGTGTCGGCCAGCGTGACACCCCCGACGTGATGCAGGCCGCAGGACATGCCGGTGATCTCCTCAAGCTCGCGGTAGAGGCGGATGGTATAGCCTTGAAGGGCGGCCATGTTGGTATCGCCGTTCAGGGTGTGAAAGCCCCCCGCCGCGTGCCATGTCGAGCCCGAAGTCAGCTCGGAGCGTTCCAGCAGCATGACGTCGGACCAGCCGAGCTTGGTCAGGTGGTACAGCACGGAGCAGCCGACAACACCGCCTCCGATAACGACGACTCGGGTTGTGGTCTGCATGGCGTGCTCCTTGGGGTGATTGTCGGGATGCTGTGGGGGGCAGCGCCCGAGGGCAAGCCTGAATGCGACGCCGGGTGTCGGTTTTGCAAAGTCGCCCTGCGGGAACGGACAACACGTGTCCCTGCCGTGGGTCAGTGAGGCGAAGTGCCGAAAATGCTGGCAGGATCAGCCCCCGGGCGATGGTGCTGCGGCCTTTTGCAAATGCCTCGTCCATTCTTTGCAAACTGTGTATGTTTGGGGAGGGTATGGTTGGGGGACCATTCATGAAAGCGGTGACTTCGCTGATCATCGTGCTTGCTGCGGGCGGGTCCGGCGCCTGTCCCCAGAGCACCTGGCACGTGGCGCCGACCTTTCAACAGCGTCTCGAGCAGCTGGGCGCGGGCGGCCCGATGCTGGCATCGTGCTGCAAGATCTGTCGGAAAGGCAAGGCCTGCGGAAATTCCTGCATCAGCGCATCCTATGCCTGTCACAAGGGGCCAGGTTGCGCCTGTGACGGCTGACGCCTGAGGTCACGGTGCTTTCCCTTTCGGCGGAATGCCTTACTTACCTTCAGGACAATTGAAGGACACAGAATGCTTCCATCGCTCTTGCGCAAGATGCACGAATTTTCGCGCCGCCTGGTGATCCGCGTCATGCTTATTGCCTTGCTGGCCGTGCTGGCCGTGGGGCTGGCCAAGCTGCTGTCGGGGCTGATCCCGGCAGAATGGGATGGCATGGTGGGCAAGGATGCGGTGGATCACATCCTGTCGATCATTGCCAACTCGATGCTGACGGTCACGACCTTTTCGCTGACGGTGATGGCCGCCGCGCACCGCAACGTCAGTTCGCAGTGGACCCCTCGGGCCCACCAGATGCTGTTGCAGGACACGACCACGCATACTGTCCTTGCCACCTTTGTCGGGGCTTATCTGTATGCGCTGCTGGCCATCATCCTGCGTGATACGGGCATTTTCGTGCATCAGGGGCTGGCCGTCCTGTTCGGCATGACCTTGCTGGTCGTGGCGATGATCGTCGTGGCGATCATTCGCTGGATCTCGCATCTGGAGATGCTGGGCAGCCTGATCGAAACGTCGCAGCGGATCGAGGATCAGACCGCCGAAGCCTATGAAATGCGGGCGAAATTTCCGGCGCTCGGGGCGCGCATCCTGGACTTGGCGCAGGTGCCTGACAGCGCGTCGGACGTGCGGGCGCATCAGACGGGCTATGTGCAGAAGATCTACCAGGACCTGTTGCAGGACGCCGCCGAAGAGGCCGACGCGCGGATCTGGCTGCTGCGGCCGGTGGGGGGATTTGTGCACAAGGGACAGGTCCTGGCGCGGGTGGACAGTACCGACGATGACCTTATCGAAACGGTCCGGCGCAACGTCGCCATCGGGACGCTGCGCAATTTCGAACAGGATCCGATCTTTGGCCTGATCTGCCTGTCGGAAATCGCCGTGCGGGCATTGTCGCCGGGGGTGAACGACCCGGGCACCGCGATCGACATGATGCGCCGGATCACCCGGGTGCTGATGGATGTGAACGTCGAAATCGACAGCAGTGGGCACGAAGTCCTGCACGACAGGCTGTTCGTGCCGGCGCTGGATCGGGCGGCCCTGGTGTTGCGCCCGATGGAGCCGATCCTGGTCGATTGGAACCATCGCCCGGAGATGCAGGAACCGATGCACCAGACCTTCGACGCCCTGTCGCAGCACTATGATCCCGAGGTGGCAGGCGCCGCGCGTAAACTGCGCGCCGAGACATTCAACGACTGAAAATGGCGCGGCCAAGCGGGGCGTGCAAAAAGCAGGTTCCGCGCTTAGACACTGTTTTTTCAGTCACTTGCGCGGGCAAGACCTATTCAGCGGCGTCCATCAGCGGGCGGATCTTGAGCCGGGTGAGGCGGTTGTCCTTGCGGGCGGCGACCTCGAAACGGAAGCCATGGAAGGCAAAGACCTGGCCGACGGTTGGGATCATCTGTGCTTCGTGGATGACGAGGCCCGCGATAGTGTTCGCCTCGTCATCGGGCAGCGACCATTCCATCGCCCGATTGAGGTCGCGGATCGTCATCGCGCCGTCGACGAGATAGTTGCCATCTTCGCCCGGGCGCACGACATGATCTGCCCCGGCGGGGTCGAATTCGTCGGTGATCTCTCCCACGATCTCCTCCAGGATATCCTCGAGCGTCAGCAGGCCCTGAAGCGATCCGTATTCATCGACCACCAGGGCGAAATGCGTGCGCATGTGCAGGAACTGGCGCATCTGTTCATCGAGCGTGGTGGTTTCGGGGACGAAGTAGGGCTTCATCATCACGTCCGTCACCTTGAACTTGTCCAGCGCGTTGGCGACGCCGCCGCCTTCGGTGCCGAGCTTGTAGATGGCGCGCAGCAGGTCCTTGGTGTGCAGGATCCCGATGATATTTTCCGGCTCGTTGCGATAAACCGGCAGGCGGGTGTGGTTGGATTTCATGCATTGCGACAGGATGTCGGCGGGGGCATCGGTGGCGTTGATCATTTCGATCTGGCTACGATGCAGCATGATTTCTTCGACAGCGCGGTCACTTAGGTCAAGCGCGCCGAGGATGCGGTCACGATCTTCCTTTTCCACGACGCCTTCGGAATGGCCCAGTTGCAGGGCGCCGGCGATCTCTTCGCGCACCGCGAGGATCTGGCTGTCGGGGTCGGTGCGCACGCCGAACAGACGCAGCACAAGGCGCACCAGAAGGCGCACGGCACTGACCACGGGCGAGGCAATGGCGATGATGAACGCGATGGGGGCGGCGACGCGGGCGGCCGCGACCTCGGCGTTGGTGATGGCGTAGGTCTTGGGCAGCACCTCGGCAAAGATGAGCACCAGAAGGGTCATCACCAGAGTGGCCAGCGCCACACCGCCATCCCCGAAAACCCCGGTGAACAGCGAGGTTGCCAGCGAGGTTGCGAGGATGTTGACGAGGTTGTTTCCCAGTAGAACGGATCCGATAAGTCGTTCATTATCCTCGGTAATTTTCAACGCCCGCTCGGCCCCGCTGGAGCCTTTGTCGGCAATCGAGCGCAGTTTGCCGCGCGAGGCGGCCGTCAGGGCGGTTTCGGAGCCGGAGAAGAAGGCGGAGAACACCAGCAGCAGCAGGATCCCCGCTGCGGTGAGCCAGAAGGCGGTGTCCATCGTGCCGGTTTCGACAAGTGCTGTCGCGCTGTCCATGAAAGGTCCTCTTTGTTGAAAGGGGTTATGGGCATAGCGGGGCGATGGTTCAAGTGGTGGTGAAACGACCAGGGCGGCGGGCGCGAAAATGCCGGCAGATCGCATCGGTTTCAACGTCGGTATCTGAACGGTATCTGAGCGGTGCCGGAGACGGTCAAGGCGATGGGAGGAGGGCGGCGCGGGCTTGGCGTGAGGCGATGAGGAGGCGGGCACAATGCGGGCGTTTGCACCTGGTCATGGCTGCGCGCGGGGGCGTTTGGTTCCGGATCTTGTCGGCTGGCGGAAAAGTGCACCGCCCGGCCTTGCCCGACGGGCGGGGCAGGTTGGTTGCCCGGGGACCGGAGCCTTTGCAAGGCGGCATCGGCAGGTTGATCATGGGCGCGGGATCGCGGCCATGATCGGGGTCGGAGAAGACCCCCGACCCCGTAGCAGATCGGAGGCTTGGCAGATCGGAGGGCCAGCCGAGCAGAGGCCCAGCCGATCAATGAAGCGGCGGGGCAGAGGCGTGACGGGGCGGAAGCGTCGCGCGTCAGCCGGGTTTGCGGTTCAGGGGATGGTGATCCTCGACCAGATCGCGCAGGCGCTCCTCGACCACGTGGGTATAGATTTCGGTGGTGGCGAGGTCTGCGTGCCCCAGCAGCGTCTGGATGGCCCGCAGGTCGGCGCCGTTTTCCAGCAGATGCGTGGCAAAGGCATGGCGCAGGCGGTGCGGCGTGACCTTGTCGGGTGAAACGCCAGCCGCGACGGCCATTTCCTTGATCAGCAGGTAGAAGCGGTGGCGCGTCAGGTGGCCATCGCGCGACCGGGACGGAAAGAGAAAGCGCGAGGCAGGCTTGCCCTTGGCCTTGTCCAGCGCCTCGGCGGCATCGCGGGCAGAGAGCCAGGCCTGCATCGCGTCCTTGGCATGATCGGAAAGGGGCACAAGGCGTTCCTTGTCGCCCTTGCCCTTGATCAGCAGCATGTCGGGCGCACCGCGCACGGCGGCCACCGGCAGGGTCACCAGTTCGCTGACGCGCATACCGGTGGCATAGAGCAGTTCCATCAGGCAGGTATTGCGCAGCTGATCGCGCGATGACCGGCCCTGGCTGCGTGCGGCCGCGAGAAGGGCGTCGACCTCGGCCACGGACAGGGTCTTTGGCAGACTGCGGGCGCGACCGGGGCCGCGGATCTGGATCGCGGGATTATCGGTGCGCCAGCCCTCGTCGAAGGCAAAGCGGTAGAGCTGGCGAATGGCCGACAGGCGCCGGGCCCGGGTCGCCTTGGAAAAGCCCTGTGCATCGCAGTGGATCAGGTAATTTTCGACATCGGTACGCGACAGCGTCTGCCAGTCCAGGCCGTGCCCGGTGATCCAGCCCTGCACATCCTTGAGGTCGCGCCCATAGGCCAGCAGGGTGTTGCGTGCGGCCCCGGCCTCGGCCGCCTGCGCTTCGAGGAACGCCGAAATCCAGCGGTGATCCGGGGCACCGTCTGGGGCAGTGTCTGGGGCAATGTCTGTGGTACTGGTCGCGGCGGTCGCGTCGTTGGGGGGGCGGGCCATTGCGATCAACCCCGCCGTTCGAGCAGGAGCAGTTGCAGCGCGGCGCGACGGGCCGTGTCCTCCAACCCGACAGCGCGGAAGGTGGCCAAGGCATCGGCGGCGTCTTTCATTTCGCCCGTCATGGCCGAGGCGTAGAGCCGCATGGCACCCAGGATCGCCTCGCCCAGCTGGCCATTGTCGAGCTGACTTTGCAAACGTTGCGGCGGGCGGGCCGACTTTGCAAACCCGGCGGCAACGATACGCGAAGCGGCGTTATAGGGCGGCGCGCGGTCGGGCTGTCCCGACGCCAGCGCGATCAGGAAGGCTTCGGTGCTGTCGCGCGGCGTAAGGGCGCGCACGTTCGCCTCGTACCCCGGACCCAGCAGCGTGACGGTCAGGGCGATGCGCCCCACGGGGCCGGGTGTGTCGGCGTAGGCGGCAAGGGCGGGCGCGTACAGGCGGGCAAAGGGCGCTTCGAGTTCGGCGGCGACCATCGCCTGCCAGGCGGCGGGAAGGGTGGCCAGCACGGCGCTGCGATCCGGGCGGGCGGCGGTGATGGCGCGGTCGAAGGCCTGCACCGCCTGCACCCTGTCCCAGATCCCGCCAGAGGCCGAGGGGCGGCCATCGGTATAGACCCCGAGCAGGTGGTTTTCGGGCAGCGCGCCGGTGTGGGCCAGGCGTTCGGCCGCCTCGAGCTCGGCCTTCCAGCCGGTCAGGCCGCGCAGGTCCGATACGGCATAGGCGCGTGGCAGGGCGGCGGTCGACAGCGGTTCGCCAATCGCCTCGGCCAGCCGGAAATACAGCGGCGACATGGTGGCGGGGGGCGGCAGGCGCACGGCGTCATCATCCAGGTCGGCGTTGAGAAACCGCGTCAGCAGGCGTTCCTGGGCAGGGTCGAAGGCCCCGAGCGCGCGGGTGGTGTCGAGGATCAGCGCGGCGGTGTCCCATTGCCCCTCGCGCGCGAGGCAGAAGATGCGCGCGGCCTGGTCGGGGGCGAGGCGCGGATCGCTGACCATCTGGCGGCAGGCCTCGGTTTCGGTGCCCGCCAGCAGCGACAGGTCGAACCAGCTGGCGAACAGCGCCGGATCGCGGGTGGGGCCTGCGCGTTCGACAAGCGCCAGCGCCGGATCGACGGCGCCGAGGTCGCGCAGCTTGGCCAGCCGGGCCAGCAGCATCGGGTCGCCGTCGCCGGGGGACATGGGCGGGTCTGCCTCGGCCAGCAGCAGGGTATAGAGCAGGGATTGCATCGCGGGCAGTTCCGAAACGTCGAGCGCGCGGATCAGTCGGATCACATCGGCGCTGCGCGATGCCTGCCAGAGCGAGGCGGGCAGACCGGTGACGCCGGCGGGCAACAGCCCGACCGCGCCAACCTGCTGGGCATCGAGGGGTTGCGAGCTGACGACGGGAATATCGGCGCGGTCGCTGACCGGCGGCTCGTTGCGCGCGAAGGGGTGCGTGCCGGGCGCGGGCATGGTCAATCCGGCGGCGGTGCCGGGCAGGGTGATCGGGGCAGGGGGCGTGCCCGAGGCAGCCGCAGGGGGCGTGCCGGGCGCAGTGACGCCGCTGGCGGGCAGGCTGTTGAGCCAGTCGATTGCCGACATCGGGGTGTTCTGCGGGCTGTTCGGCGCGCGGGTGGCGCGTGTTCGGTCGTTGTCGCGAAACGACGCCGGTTCGGCGATGGCGGGGTGGATCAGGGGCGCCCCGGTCAACACAAGACAGAGGATGAGGCCGGCGGCGGGCAGTGCCCGAGCCTTGCCGCGGGTCCTGTGATGCGTTGGGAACATGCGGCGCACGTCCGAGGGCCGCAGGGCCTGCGCCGCCGGTCCGAACGTCAGATCATCTGGCCCTGCGTCATTGGACATCCAGCACCACGGGGGTTCGCATCTCTTGCACGGGGGGCGAAAAATCCGCGCCCAGCCAGGGTCCGACATAGGCATAGGCCACGAGGGCGATTCCCCCGAGGATAGCCAGATAAACCAGCCACTTGATAATGCGCAGCATAAAGTTCGTGCCCCATAGGTTTGTTCTTTTGACCAACTTATAACTGGCCTTTTTCGCAAGATCACGTCATTCAGGCCCGAAATCCGTGAAAAGGCAGGGCAGCGCCGACAGGCGCGATCGTGATGAGCTGGAAACTGAACAAAACTGTCGTCATGGTCGGCATGATGGGCGCGGGAAAGACCGCCGTGGGCAAGGCGCTGGCACAGCTGCTGGGCGTGGACTTTCGTGATTCGGATGCCGAGATCGAACTGGCGGCGAACATGAGCATCGGTGAAATCTTTACCCGCGACGGAGAGAGCTTTTTCCGCGCCCGCGAATCCCAGGTGATCGCGCGAATGCTGGACGAGGCGCCCTGCGTGCTGTCGACCGGCGGGGGCGCCTTCATGAGCGCGGCGAACCGCGCACTGATCACCGAGCGGGGTGTCTCGCTGTGGCTGAATGCCGATCTGGATCTGCTGTGGAGCCGGGTGAAACACCGGGATTCGCGCCCCCTGCTGAAAACACCGAACCCCCGCGCGACGCTGCGTGGACTGTACGAGGCACGCGTGCCGATCTATGCAGAGGCGGATCTGGAGGTGCGCTCCGAGCCGGGGTACAGCGTGGCGGACATGGCGCAGCACGTGGTTCGCGCGCTGATGCAGCGCCCGGATGTACTGGAGGCCACATGATGCGGGAATTGCAGGAAAAATTGCGGGTCGAGCTGGGCGAGCGCGGCTATGAGATCCTGATCGGGCCGGGGCTGCTGGCCGAGGCAGGGGCGCATATCGCGCCGCTGCTGCGGCGGCCCCGCGTGGCGGTGCTGACGGACGAGACGGTGGCGGCGCTGCATCTTGAGACGCTGCGTGCCGGGCTGGCTGAGGCGGGCATCGACATGGTGTCGCTGGCGCTGCCGGCGGGCGAGTCCACCAAGAGCTGGCCGCAGTTTACCCGCGCGGTCGAATGGCTGCTGGACCAGAAGGTCGAGCGGAGCGACGTGGTGGTCGCGCTTGGCGGCGGGGTGATCGGCGACCTGGCAGGTTTTGCGGCGGCGGTTCTGCGGCGCGGCGTGCGTTTCGTGCAGATTCCGACCAGCCTGCTGGCGCAGGTCGACAGCTCGGTCGGGGGCAAGACAGGCATCAACGCCCCGCAGGGCAAGAACCTGATCGGGGCGTTTCATCAGCCCAGCCTGGTGCTGGCCGATACGGCGGTGCTGGGCACGCTGGCGCCGCGCGATTTCCTGGCGGGCTATGGCGAAGTGGTCAAATACGGTCTGCTGGGCGATGCCGCATTCTTTGACTGGCTGGAGCGCATGGGCCCGGCGCTGGCGGCGGGCGACATGGCGGCGCGGGTCGCGGCGGTGAAACGGTCGTGCCAGATGAAGGCCGAGATCGTGGCGCGTGACGAAACCGAACAGGGCGACCGCGCGCTGTTGAACCTGGGCCATACCTTTGGTCATGCGCTGGAGGCCGCGACGGGATATTCCGACCGGCTGCTGCATGGTGAAGGGGTGGCGATCGGCTGTGCGCTGGCGTTCGAGTTGTCGGCAAAGCTGGGCCTGTGCGCGCAGGAAGACCCCAGCCGGGTGCGCGCCCACCTGCGCGACATGGGCATGAAGGTTGACCTGCGCGACATTTCCGGCCCCCTGCCGGATGCCGACGGCCTGCTGGTGTTGATGGCGCAGGACAAGAAGGTGGTGGACGGGGCGCTGCGGTTCATCCTGGCGCGCGGCATCGGGACGGCCTTCGTCACCGCCGATGTGCCACAGGAGGCAGTGCGCGCGCTGCTGCAAGAGGCGCTGCGGGACCGCTGAGCGGAGCTTGCATTTCGCGGCGCTGCTCTTGCATTTCCGGACGCGGGGGGGTGTTATCGCGGCGTAGTCACGTCGAGGATACCCGCGATGATCACGCCTGCCTATTGCCTGACGATGGCGCGCTACAACGCCTGGCAGAACCGCGCGATGCAGCGGGCCATGGAGACGTTGAGCACCGAGGATCTGACGCGGGATCGCGGCGCGTTCTTCGGGTCGATCCTGGGCACGGTGAACCATATCCTGTGGGCGGATCAGACCTGGCTGTCGCGGCTGAGCGATATGCCAAAGCCGCAGGGCGGCATCCCGGAGAGCCCGAATATCTGTCCGACCCTGCCGGTGTGGTCTGCCGAGAGGTTTCGCATGGACGGGCGGTTCATCCTGTGGGCCGAGGCGCTGCGCGCACTTGATCTGACGGGTGATTTGTCTTGGTATTCCGGGGTGTTGAAGGGCGATGTCAAGATGCCTGTGGCGCGGGTTGTGGTGCATGTCTTCAATCATCAGACGCATCATCGCGGGCAAGTGCACGCCATGTTGACCGCCGCAGGGGCCACACCCGATGCAACGGACCTTTTTGCCATGCCAGATGCGGGGCCATGGCCGTGACCTCTACATGAGGTTTGCGGCGCAAGAAATTGAAATATCGGAGGAAACATGTTCAAAGCTCTATTGGTCGAAAAAGACGACGACGGCACTGTCACCGCAGCTGTGAAAGAGCTGGACGTGGCAGACCTGCCGGACGGCGAGGTGCTGGTCGCGGTGGAATATTCGACCGTGAACTACAAGGACGGTCTGTGCCTGTCGCCCAACGGGGGCGGGCTGGTGCGGCAGTATCCGCATGTGCCGGGCATCGATTTCGCCGGAACCGTCGAGCAGAGCAGCGATGATCGTTATGCCCCCGGTGACAAGGTCGTGCTGACCGGTTGGCGCGTCGGAGAGGCCCATTGGGGCGGCTACGCGCAGAAGGCCCGGGTCAAGGCCGATTGGCTGGTGCCGCTGCCCGAGGGGATGAGCGCGCAGGATGCCATGGCGGTGGGAACGGCGGGGTTCACCGCCATGCTGGCCGTGATGGCGCTGGAGGATCATGGTCTGACGCCGGACAAGGGCGAGGTTCTGGTGACCGGTGCCGCAGGGGGCGTCGGGTCTGTCGCCACGGCGATCCTGGGGCATCTGGGATACCGCGTGGCGGCGGTGACGGGGCGTCCGGAAACGGGCGACTACCTGCTGTCCCTCGGGGCGGCGCGGATCGTGGCGCGCGCGGAGTTGAACGAGGTCGTCAAGCGGCCGCTGGAGGCCGAAACCTGGGCCGGCTGTGTCGACGCGGTGGGGGGCGACATGCTGGCACGGGTCCTGGGGCAGATGGCGTATGGTGCATCGGTCGCGGCGGTTGGCCTGGCGGGGGGCGCAAAGCTGCCGACCAGCGTCGTGCCGTTCCTGCTGCGCGGCGTCAACCTGCTGGGGATCGACAGCGTCATGCAGCCGTTCGAGAACCGTCAGCGTGCCTGGGCGCGGGTGGCGCGGGATCTGCCGATGGACAAGCTGTCGTCGATGATCCAGCCCGCGCACCTGTCGGATCTGCCGCGGCTGGGGGCCGACATCCTGAACGGGCAGATCAAGGGCCGCGTTCTGGTCGATGTGAACGGCTGAGGTGAGGGGATGCGTGATGTATGACAGGATAGCGGTGCCGGTCGACCTGGCGCACCCCGATCGCAGTGAAAAGGCCCTGAAAAGCGCCGCGGCGCTGTCGCGCAGTTTTTCCGCCGACGTGATCGTCGTCGGCGTCACCTCGGCCCTGGGGAGCGAGGTGGCCGGCGATCCGAAAGAGTTTGCAAACAGGCTGGCCGAATTTGCAAATGAGAGGTCTGGTGCCCTTGGCCTGGACCTGCGGTCACACGTGGTGATCAGCCACGAGATGGAGGTCGAGGTGGACCAGGAGCTGTTGCGCGCCATCGAGGAGACCGGCGCGGATCTGATCGTGATGGCCAGCCATGCCCCAAAGCTGACGGATCTGCTGTGGCCCTCGAATGGGGGACGAGTTGCCAGCCATGCCCGCATTTCCGTGATGCTGGTGCGCTGATCCCCGGTCGCTTGACGTGGGGCGCCTGACGTGGGGCGCCTGACTTGGGCCGCTTGACATGGGCCGCCTGACATGGGGCGCTCGACTTGGGCTGCCTGACTTGGGCCGTTCAATCTGGCCGTTCAACCTGGGCCGTTCAACCTGGGCCGCTAGACCCGGGCGACAGCTTTTGAGGCGAAGGGGCTGCACGGTGGCGCAAGGTCTGGCCGTGCTGCCGGGTGACGGCGCGATTGCGATCGTTGATCGCCAGGCCCGGCTGTGCGGCGTGACGGCCGCGACCTCTGCCCGGCGAGCCGCGCCCTTTCTTTTTCATGCCGCCCCTTCCTTGGCGCTGCGGCGACGTGGTGCGGTGAACCCGGCCGCGTGGTCTTGACCCGGTGTGCTGCGCGCTAGGTTCTGGCGGACCTGTCTGAGGAGTTCGCATGACCAAACCGACCTTGCTATGGCTGCGCCGTGACCTGCGCCTGACCGATCACCCGGCGCTGAATGCGGCCCTGGCGCGGGGTGGGCCGGTGATTGCGGTGTTCATCCAGGATGACAGCGTGACGGGGCTGGGGGCGGCCGCGAAATTCAGGCTTGGGCTGGGCCTTGCCGCGCTTGCCGAAACGCTTCGCGCGCAGGGGCAGAGACTGATCCTGCGGCGTGGACCCGCCCGCGAGGTGCTGGAGGAGCTGCTGGCGCAGACCGGCGCCGACGCGGTCTATTGGTCACGCTTGTATGACCCGCAGGCCATTGAGCGTGACAGCCGCATCAAATCCGCGCTGCGTGACAATGGCGTCGAGGCCCAGAGCTTTTCCGGGCATCTTCTGTTCGAGCCGTGGGAGGTCGAGACCGGGCAGGGCAGCTATTACAAGGTTTATTCCCCGATGTGGCGCGCGGTGAAGGATCGCGAGGTGTCGGAGCCGCTGACCGCGCCTGCCGACATCCCCCCGCCGGAGCAATGGCCCGAGAGCGAGACCCTGGAGGACTGGGCCCTTGGGGCCGAGATGCGGCGCGGCGCGCAGGTTGTCGGCGGCCATGTCGACGCGGGCGAGAGGGCGGCGCAACAGGCGCTGGCCACGTTCGCACGCCACCGCATCGACGCCTACGCGACGCGGCGCGATTATCCGGGCGAAGCCGCGACGTCGGATCTTTCGCAATACCTGAGCCTGGGAGAGATTTCGCCGCGCCAATGCTGGCACGCAGGGGTGCGCGCGCACGAAGAAGGCAAGGCCGGAGCCGAGACGTTTCTGAAGGAACTGGTCTGGCGCGAGTTCGCCTATCACCTGATGTATCACACGCCGCAGATCCTGACGGAAAACTGGCGGTCGGAGTGGAATGATTTTGCCTGGACCGAGGATGCGGACGCTGACGCGGTGCGGGCCTGGCAGCAGGGGCGCACGGGCGTGCCCTTTGTCGACGCGGCAATGCGCGAGATGTACGTCACCGGTCGAATGCACAACCGCGCCCGCATGATCTGTGCCAGCTACCTGACCAAGCATTTGATGTGTCATTGGAAAATCGGCGCAGATTGGTTTCGCGACTGTCTTGTCGACTGGGATCCGGCGTCGAACGCGATGGGGTGGCAATGGGCGGCGGGCTGTGGCCCGGACGCCGCGCCCTATTTTCGCGTGTTCAACCCCGAAACCCAGGCCGAGAAGTTCGACCGCGACGGCGCATATCGAAGGCGCTGGATCGCGGAGGAGGCAGAGGCGCCCACCGACACTGCGCTGAGCTATTTCGACGCGATCCCGAAAGCTTGGGGTCTGAGCGCCGATGACGCCTATCCCGCGCCCCTGATCGGGCTGAAAGAGGGGCGCGAGCGAGCCCTGGACGCCTATGCCGCGCTTAAAAGTTAACAAGTTCATGACAAAAGGCTTTCGTCACGCGCCGACCTTGTTAGCATCGACGACGATCCAGAAGGAGACGACGTGATGAGTGCCAGCCCGCAGATTTTGACCGACACCAAGGGGGAAAAGGACCTGCCGCGCTATTTTGCCCAGGTATTTCACCTTGCCCGCGATCTGGAAAACGGCCAGCTGGATTTTCATGTGTCGGATGGGCGGGTGTTTCGGGCCGAGGGGCGCAATCCCGGCCCGGTGGCCGTGCTGCACGTGCACAATGACGACCTGTTCGCGCGCCTGATCCGAGAGGGCGACCTGGGCTTTTGCGACGCCTATCTTGAGGGCTGGTGGTCGTCGCCGGATTTGCAGGCCTTCCTGGACATGCTGCACGCGGACAACGACGCGATTTACGACGGATTTCCGGGCATGGCCCTGGTCCGAGCCTATGAAAAGGCGCGCCACTGGATGCGGCGCAATTCCAAGGCGCAGGCGAAAAAGAACATCTCTTACCACTACGACCTGGGAAATGATTTCTATCGGCTGTGGCTGGATGACAGCATGACCTATTCGTCGGCCTTGTTCGATGCGCCGCAGATGAGCCTGGAGGCAGCGCAACGCGCCAAGTACGCCAGCATGGTCGATCGCATGGGCGTCAAGCCGGGCGACCACGTGCTGGAAATCGGCTGTGGCTGGGGTGGGTTCGCGGAATACGCCGCAAAGGAAAGAGGTCTGCGGGTGACCGGGCTGACGATCAGCCGGGAGCAGTTGAACTATGCCAGGGAACGCATTGAAAAGGCAGGTCTTTCAGGTCAAGTTGATCTGAAGCTTCAAGATTATCGTGATGAACGCGGCAGCTATGACGGCATCGCCAGTATCGAGATGTTCGAAGCCGTCGGCGAACGCTATTGGCCGGTGTATTTCGAGACGCTGAAACGCTGTCTGAAGCCGGGACGCGATGCGGTGCTACAGATCATCACGGTGCAGGACAAACGCTGGGAGACCTACCGGAAAGGCGTTGATTTCATTCAGAAACACATTTTTCCGGGTGGGATGCTGCCCAGCCCCTCGGCCTTGCGCGCCGAAGTGCAGAAGGCGGGGCTGCTGGTCAAGGGATCCGTCGAATTCGGGGACAGCTACAGCCAGACGCTGCGGCGCTGGCACGAGACGTTCAACCAGAAATGGGAGGACGTGGCCGAAATGGGTTTTGACGACAGGTTTCGCCGGATGTGGAACTTTTATCTGACGGCCTGTGCGGGGGCCTTTGCGGGCGGCAATTGCGATGTGACGCAGATCACCGTGTCACGCGCCGCCTGAGGAACAGCATCTAATCGCCGGGGGGCGGCGGCGGCGCCGGTTTGCGGTTGTGCCCCGCGCCATGTTCGCCAACAACTGGGCCTCAGGCAGGGCGGCACCGCGGTGCCGGCCGTTTCACCGCAGGAGATCATGTGAACAAGAATCTGTTTCTTTTCGGCACGTTGCGCCATGCCCCCTTGTTGGAAATCGTGGCCGGGACACTTCCTGTGACGGTGGCTGCGGTGCGCGAAGGCTACCGGATCGCCCCCTCCGGGGATGGCGACTGGCCGGTGCTGGTGCAGGAACCCGGCGCGATGGCGCAGGGGCTGGTGATACGCGATATCGCGCCGGACGTGCTGGATCGGTTGCGCCACTATGAATCGGCCTACGACATGCACCTTTCGCAATGCCAGGTGAGCATCGGGGATGAGGTCGTGTCAGCCGACGTGTTCGTGCCGGGCGCGCCGTCGCATGTCGATCCGGGCACCTGGGATCTGGCGGATTGGGGCGCGCGCCGCGCCGCGTTGGATTGCATCGCGGCGGCCGAGATCATGCAGCTGTGGGGGCGTTTCTCGGGGGACGAGCTGCGCTTTCGCGTGACCCAGATCGAAGCGCGCGCCGGATCGCGGCTGCGCGCCGGGCAGATGCCGCCGCCGCATGAGGTGGGGCAGGGTCCGCAGACCCCGATGGCGCGTGTGCAGGGTCAGTTCGACGATCATGCGGGCTATTTCTTTACCCGGACGTTCGATCTGGATTACGCGACCTTTGACGGGGGCACGTCCGAGGTGGTGCGGCGCGAGGTGTTCCTGGCACCCGATGCCGCCATCGTGCTGCCCTATGACCCGGTGCGCGATCGGGTGCTGCTGGTGGAGCAGTTCCGCATGGGGCCATTCGCGCGGGGCGAGGCATTGCCCTGGATGCTGGAACCTGTCGCGGGCCGCGTCGACCCGGGCGAGACACCCGAGGACTGCGCCCGCCGCGAGGCGGTGGAAGAAGCGGATCTGGATCTGCGCGCGCTGCACCATGTTGCCTCGTGCTATCCCAGTCCGGGGTGTTCGACGGAGTATTTCCACATCTACCTGGGCATTTGCGAGCTGCCGGACGCCGAAACGGGCAGCCATGGCCTGGCGGAAGAACACGAAGATATCCGGACCCATGTTTTGAGTTACGACGCCGCGATGGAACTTGTGTCCAGCGGCGAGGCGCAGAATGCGCCGCTTATCCTGTCGCTGATGTGGCTTTCGGGCAAGCGTTCCCTATTGCGGGGCGCTGCTTGAGTTGGGGCGACGCCCCGGATACATCAGGACCAAAGGTAACGTAGAAGGAAGACCTCGATGCAATTCGCCAAGGATCTGGCCAGCGCTGTCGGCAATACGCCATTGATCAAGTTGCGCCGCGTCAGCGAGGAGACCGGATGCACCATTCTCGGCAAGGCCGAATTTCTGAACCCCGGGCAATCGGTCAAGGACCGCGCCGCGCTGTACATCATCCGCGATGCCATGGCGCGCGGCGATCTGAAACCCGGTGGAACGATTGTCGAGGGCACTGCGGGTAACACCGGCATCGGCCTGGCGCTGGTGGGGGCGTCGATGGGGTTCAAGACCGTCATCGTCATTCCCGAAACGCAAAGTCAGGAAAAGAAGGACATGTTGCGCCTTGCCGGGGCCGAGCTGGTGCAGGTGCCGGCAGCGCCCTATCGCAACCCCAACAACTTTGTCCGATATTCGCAGCGGCTGGCGGAAAAACTGGCCAAGACCGAGGAAAAGGGCGTGATCTGGGCCAACCAGTTCGACAATATCGCCAACCGTCAGGCCCATGTCGAGACGACCGGCCCCGAGATCTGGGAGCAGACGGGCGGCAAGGTCGACGGGTTCACCTGCGCGGTCGGGTCCGGGGGCACGCTGGCCGGAACGGCGATGGCGTTGCAGCCGAAAGGCGTGAAAGTCGCGCTGGCCGATCCGATGGGGGCGTCGTTGCACAGCTATTATACCACGGGTGAGCTGGCTGCGGAGGGGTCCTCGATCACCGAAGGCATCGGGCAGGCGCGCATCACTGCCAACCTCGAGGGTTTTACGCCGGACTTTTCCTACCAGATCCCGGATGAGGAGGCGTTGCCCTATGTCTTTGACCTGCTGTCCGAAGAAGGGCTGTGCCTGGGCGGGTCGTCCGGCATCAACGTGGCGGGTGCGGTGCGTCTGGCGCGCGAAATGGGCCCCGGCCACACCATCGTGACGATCCTGTGCGATTATGGCACCCGCTATCAGTCGAAACTGTTCAATCCCGATTTCCTGCGCGAAAAGGGGCTGCCGACGCCCAGCTGGATGACACAGTCGCCCCGCTCCATCCCCGGCGTGTTCACCGAGTAGGGAGGCACAGGCGTGACGAGCCCCCGCACCCGATTGGCCCGCACCACAATGAACCGTACCGGGCTGAACTGCCTCGGGCCGCGCTGCAAGGCCGCGACCCTGCGGGGGCTGCTTGTGGCATGTTTCGTACTGGCCCTTGTCGCGGTGCCGGGGGTCGGCGTCGTGTCGCCGGGGGCCGCCCTGGCCCAGAGCGCGACACAAAGCGATACCAGCGCGAGCACGAGCACGGTGCCCCTGAGCGAAGAGGATTATACGCAGTGGCAGGCGGTGGCGAACCGGGCCGAGGACGCGATACAGACGAACCGCGCGTCTGATACGGCGCTGGAATCGCTGCGGACCGAACTGGTCGACTGGCGGGCGCGTTTCGCGGCCAATCACACCGATACGACGGCAGCGGCGCGGGCAGTGCAGGCCCAGCTGGATACGTTGGGCCCGGCCCCGGCCGAGGGCGAGGAAGAAGCCCCCGAGGTTGCCGAGCAGCGCGCCAGCCTGAACGACAAGCTGGCCGAGATCCAGGCCCCGTCGCGCAGGGCCGAACTGGCACACAGCCAGGCGGATGCGCTGGTGCGGTCGGTCGACGGAATGCTGCGCGCACGGCAGACGGATGCGATGCTGGAGCTGGGACCGGCCCCCATCGATCCGACCAAATGGCCCGCAGCGATCACTGACCTGACGAGCTATTTCGTGCAGATGGTCGAAGAGCCGCGCGACGCCTGGGCGAACCAGGGCAAACGCGCCGCCTTCATGAAAAACCTGCCGGTATTGCTGGGCCTGCTGGCGCTGGCGCTGTTGCTGGTTCTGCGCGGTCGAAGCTGGTTCGAACGGCTGGCCTTTCGCCTGGTGGCCAAGGAACGCACGGCGGTGCGCTGGCTGATTTCGTTCGTGGTTTCGCTGGGCCAGATCATCATCCCGACGGTCGGGGCGCTGATGATTTCAAGCGCGATCATGGCGAGCGGCATCGGGGGCACGGCGATCGAGGCCCTGGCGACGGTATTGCCGGCGGCCGGGTTCCAGCTGTTTTTTGCCCGCTGGCTGGGCAACAATATCTTTCCGATGTCCGATTCCGGCGAGCTGCCGCTGGAGCTGAGCGCGGCACAGCGCCGCGAGGGACGCCTGTACGCGTTGTTCTTTGGTGGTCTGCTGGCCGCCGATACCCTGCTGAACGCCGCCGGAGAGGCCGCCGCCTGGAGCGATGCGACGCACAACGTGCTGCATTTCCCGATCGTCGTTCTGGTCGGCCTGTTCCTGTTGCGGATTTCGCGGTTTATCGTGGTGCACGCGAGGTCGGATGACAGCGAAAGCGAAGACCGGTCATTCCGGCGGCATCTGATCATCCTGCTGGCGCGTCTGGTCAGCATCATGGCGATTGTCGGGCCGCTTCTTGCGGCTGTCGGATATTTCAAGGTTGGCAGCGCGATTTCGCTTCAGACCCTCAAGTCGCTGATGCTGATTTCATTGCTGATCGGTATCCAGAAGCTGATCGAGGAAATCTATGTCCTGATCACGCGGGACCGGGCCGGTGTGGCCGAGTCGCTGTGGCCGGTCCTGGCGGGCTTTGCGGTGACGTTGCTGTCCCTGCCGGTCTTTGCGCTGATCTGGGGCGCGCGCGTCACCGACCTGGCCGAGCTCTGGTCAGAGTTCAAGGGCGGTTTCAGCCTGGGTGACACCCATATCTCGCCCGGTGATTTCGTCACCTTCGTCATCGTTTTCGCGTTGTGCTATGCCCTGACGCGGGTGGTGCAGGGGACGTTGAAGACCACCGTCCTGCCCAAGACCAAGCTGGACATCGGCGGTCAGAACGCGGTGGTGTCGGGGCTTGGCTACATCGGGATCTTTCTGGCGGCGCTGGCGGCAATCACGACGGCCGGGATCGACCTGAGCTCTCTGGCCATCGTCGCCGGGGCGCTGTCCGTCGGTGTGGGTTTCGGCCTGCGCACGATCGTCGAGAACTTTGTTTCGGGTATCATCCTGCTGGTCGAGCGGCCTATTTCGGAGGGCGACTGGATCGAGGCCGGTGGGCAGATGGGCTTTGTGCGCAACATCTCGGTCCGCTCGACCCGGATCGAGACGTTCGACCGCACCGACGTGATCGTGCCGAACGCCGACCTGATTTCGGGCGTGGTGACCAACTGGACCCGAGGCAACATGATCGGGCGGTTGATCGTCAAGGTCGGCGTGGCCTATGGCAACGATACCCGCCGGGTCCAGGACATTCTTCAGGAGATCGCGGAAGCCCAGCCGCTGGTGCTGCTGAACCCGCCGCCGGGAATCATCTTCAACGGCTTCGGCGCGGATTCTCTGGATTTCGAGATGCGGATGATCCTGCGGGATATCACGCAGGTGCTGGTGGTGCAGACCGAGGTGAACCACCAGATCGCCGAACGGTTCAAGGAAGAGGGCATCGAGATACCCTTTGCGCAACGCGACATCTGGCTGCGCAATCCCGAAGCGTTGTTGCAGGGCAAACCGGGCGTCGCCGCGCCCGCGCCCGGCGCAGACGACACCCAGGGCGCCGAGACACCGGTTGAGCACAAGGATCAGTCGCCCGGCCCGGGCCGCGCGCCGGCCCATATGCGCGATCGCAATCCGGACGATGCGCCGGAGGCTGATGGCACCGGCGAAGGGGATGCAGACCGATAGGGCTGTCCGGGTCAATCCCGCGCTGAAAACCAAGCTCCTGCGCGCCCGCGAAAACCGGCGCGCAGGAAAGCGTCAAAAAACCGAAAATAGCTGTTGAACTCCAACCAGATCCAACGCTAAAGAGACCCCCACGGACAGGTGGCCGAGTGGTCGAAGGCGCACGCCTGGAAAGTGTGTAGGCGGGAGACCGTCTCCAGGGTTCGAATCCCTGTCTGTCCGCCATTTACATCAGATCATGATATTTCGCCGCTGTTTGGCGGTTGCGCAGACACTAGGTGTCAAAGCGTGTCGACATGCGTCCGCCGGTCATGCCGGTGCTGGCCTCGGTCAACAGGCGGCGCAGGATACGAACGCGGATCGGCTTGGCGATCACGTCGTCCAGGCCCGCGGCGCGCAGTCGTTCGGTCACGTCGTCACCTACATGCGCGGTCAATGCGATGATGCGGCTGTGCTGGCACGGACCGGGAGCCGCACGAATGGCTGCGGTCGCTTCGATGCCGTCCATCACCGGCATGGACACATCCATCAGGATGATATCGTAGTGCGACATCTGGCTCAGCTCGACGCCGCGCTTGCCGTTTTCGGCCTCGGTCACGCTGTGTCCGTCCCGTTCCAGCATACGCCGGGCAACAAAGCGGTTGGTCGGGTTATCCTCGACCAGCAGAATGCGCTGTGGTGGGGCAATGTTGTCTTCGGCGTGGTCGGTCGCAACGGCGGTGGGAATGGCATGCGCGACGGGGAGGGGCAGACGCACCTGGAACGTTGTGCCGTGGCCCACGCGGCTGCGCACCGAGATGTCGCCACCCATGGCGGTGGCAATGCGCCGCGAGATTCCCAAGCCCAACCCGGTGCCCTGAATCTGAAGCGCGATGGCGCCGTCCAGTCGCACGAAATCATCGAAGATACGCTCACATTCCGCATCTGTCATGCCGATCCCGGTATCGTGAATGGCCAGTGTCATGATGTCATTCGTGCGCTGCGCCTCTATCGTGACGGTGCCGTTGCTGGTGAACTTGACGGCATTCGACACGAGGTTGAGCAGAACCTGCCGCACCCGCGTCGCATCGCCATTGACCCAGCCCAGCGTATTTGCCCCGGAGCGTTGCAGACGGTTGCCTTGGGTGCGCGCGCGCGGTCTCTCGCTCGCCATGATATCGTTCAGCAATTGATCCAGGTCGAAAGGAGCAGGGTGGATCACGACGTCGCTGCCCTCGATCTGGGTGATGTCGAGCACGTCGTTGACGAGATCCAGCAGGGTCTGCGCCGACGTCCGAACGACATTCAGATATGTCGCGCTTTCGGTCGGGCTGTCGCCCTCGGCCATCAGGTCGATCGTGCCGAGGATCCCGTTCAGCGGCGTACGCATCTCATGGCTGATCACCCCGAGAAAACGGGCCTTGGCGCGCTCTCCCGCAAGGGCCTGGTCGCGAGAGGCGGTCAGTTCGGCCTCAGAGGCGACCTGGTGCGAGATGTCGCGCACGACGCAGACCAGCATTGCAACGCCCTCGCGGTTGCTGACATCCATCGAGAGTTCGACCGGAAACGACGATCCGGTCCGGGCGCGTCCGATCAGCCGATAGCCGGTGCGCGGACCGGCATTGCAGGCCTGGAACAGGTCCGCCCCGGAAACCCCGAGCAGCCCGCTGGAGCCTTCGCGGCGCAGGAAGGTGCCAGCCGGCAGGCCGTCGATTTCACCGCTGCCAAGCTGAAACATCTCCTCTGCGGTACGATTGGCGTTGCGCAGCCGTCCGCGCGGGTCGAACAGCAGGATCGCATCGCGGGAGGTATTGAAAATCGTCTCGAGCCGGGCGGAGGTGGCGAGGTTCTGCTGCAACCGTTTCTTGGCCACCTGCGCCAGGGAGCGGAACAGGATCACGAGGGCCGTCAGCGCCGCGAGCAGAACCGAACTGACCCATGCCAACCCCTTCAGCACTTGCGCCACGTCAAGACGGGCCATGTCTGCCTGCGAGACGAATTCGAGGTTGCTGAACGACAGGATATAACGGAGGTCGGGGCGCAACGGGATCAAGGCACGCTGAATCGGGGCGAGCCGTCCGATCAACGCGGAGTCCGGGCTGTCGATGTCGGGCGCGAAATCCTTGATCTTGCGATCCAGTTCGGCAAAGGCGCCGTCCAACACTGGATTGAGCAAGGCCTGCGAATAGAGTTGGGCATGGGCCAAGGTGTCGAGGCGGCTGTACAGGATATCGTAGCGTTTCCGAACATAAGCCAGCGCCTTGGTCAGATCCGCGCTGGCCCTTGTCTGCGCGGCATCCTGTTGATCCGTTCCCGCGTCTGACGCCGCCTGTTGCGTGGCATCGGCCAGGGTCGGCGCCGGCGAGGGGGTGATCTGGCTGGCCCCGGCGGCAGTGGTGGCCCAAAGCTGGGCCGCCTGCACCGAGAGCTGGAATTCCAGGAATTCGACTTCGAGCTGAGAAAGCGTCCATTGGATATTATCCGTCGGAGAGGACGCAAGCTCGGCCAGTTTCTGGCGCACGTCGGTCAGCAGATAGACAATGGCGATCAGGCAGAGCCCGGTGGTCGTCGCCAGAAATCCCAGGCGAATGACGGCGGTGTCCAGACTGGTCCATTTTATCGAGAGACGGGACATCTGCGACTCCGCAAAAGACTGCCTGCGGTCGAAGATGCAGCGCAGAACAGGGCGCTATCGGATCAGTCGATCATGGTTATCCGGTCAAGTTGCCAGATCGAATTGGAATAGATCACCTCCGATTGATATTCGGGCGAGGAATCATAGGGATAGACCAGCCACAACGGCCCCTTCGTGCGCAGGGTCATGTGTTTTCCGTTGCGCTGATAGGCCAGGATCGCACCGTCGTCGGTAAAGTCGTCGACGGGTACGGAAATCGAATAATCGTTCGCGGCCGTCAGTTGCACCTGGCCCTGCGTGACGCCAAAATGATCCAGCAAATCGACCATTCGCACACCGCGAAAGTGTTGGGCGCCTTCGGTCCAGATCGTCGTCGTGTCGAATTCGGTGACGGGAAGCGCCTCGAGCTGGGTGATGGTCATGCCGACGACCCTGTCGGGCAAGGTGACGGTCAATATGTCCTCGCCCGAGGCGGCTGCGGCCAGGGGCGCACAGGCAAAGCCGACCAGCGCGATGAGCGTCTTTCTTTTGCAGATATTCATGTCTAACCCTTTCAGCGCACCGGTCGGACCGTGTCGCGCGATCGTCCTGTGCCGGAATGATGCCGGGGATTTCCGCTACCTTGGATCACCCCCGGTTTTGTAGATCGCTAAGCCATATGTCTTAATGCTTCCTGTAGCTTCGGGGGCTCGCGCTCGGAATAACCCGGACAATTTGGTGCGAAACACGCGCCATGGGACTGGGGAGGAGACGAGGCACCTCCAAGGCGGGCGGTCGCGCGCTACGGGGTGGGTGTCTGCAATTTTCATGAAATTGCCGCGGCGCAGTGTGGTGCATTGCTGCGCGGATTAAAGCTATCTTCACGCCTGTTCTTTCATACCTGCCAGGAGATTTTGGCGCGCCGTTGGACCGGTCGCCGTGGCTGATATGCAGGGGATACTCATGGGCCTTTCCAGGATTCGGATCGCATTCCGGTTGCCTGCGGCGTTTTTTCTTATCGTCGCACTGTCATTGGGTGTTCTTGGAGTTTTCTCCTATCGTTCGGCCAAGGTGACGCTGGTCAAATCCGGCGAGGCGGAGCTGATGGACGTCGCGGCATCGCGTGGGGACGCGCTGAAACGATGGTCGGAGGCGGTCAATACCGACCTGATGATGCAGGCCCGTAGCCCTTTGCTGCAAAACGCGCTTCGGACGTTTTCCGCAGCCTGGACCGTGCTGGGCCCGGAGGCGGCGGATACGCTTTATAGATTGTACGTGACAGAAAACGGCTTTCCGTCCTTTTTGCGGCTGAACACCTCCGATGCCGGTGACGGATCGGTCTATTCGCGCGCCCACCTCAGGTTTCACGACCATTTCAGGTCGCTGATGAAACGGGGCGCCTACCGGGATATCTACGTCTTCAATGCCGAAGGCGAAATGGTCTATTCCGTAGCCAAGCAGAGCGATTTTGCGAAATCCGCAACCGATGGGACAGGCGGCGCGTTTTTTGACGCGGTGACGCGTATCCTTGCCGACCCGGAGGCCGAAGGTTCGGAATTCATCGACTTCTTCGATTATGGGGATGCGCAGGAATCCTCCTCGTTCCTGATTGCGCCGGTCCGCCAGGAAGATGGCGCGACAATCGGAGCGATCGCATATCGCATGACGACCGCGACGCTGTCGGAAAACATCGGTCACAGTGCCGGATTGGGTCAGACGGGGCAGACCTTTGCCATCGGAAACGACGGCATCGCGCGGACCGAAGCGAAGGGGTGGCACAATGCGCCGCTTCCGGAGGGGGCGCTTTTGCTGGGCGCGCTGCGTGGCGCCAAGGGGATCATGGGCGACGCTGCTGCCATGGAGCTGAGCGATCTGAACAACCAGATTTCCGCTTATGCCCCTGCCAAGGTGTTTGACAAGGACTGGATCATTATCGCGTCCAAGAACCTGGATGAAATACTGGAGCCGGTTGCAAATTTCATGAGCAATACCATAATCTTTGGCGGCATAACCTTGTTTGTTTCGGCGCTGCTCGGGCTGTTTATCGCGCTTGGTGTTTCTGGTCCGCTGCGCGATATCAAACGCAGCATCGAAGACGTAAGCCGGGAAAATTACGACAACGCCGTGCCCCACGGAAAGCGACGTGACGAGATCGGCGATATTGGGCGCGCCCTCGAGGCACTGCGCGCCCGCCTGGCCGGAACCAGTACCCTGACCAAGGAAATGTCCTTCAAGAGCGCTGCACTCGGTTCGACCTCGGCCGCGCTGATGATCACGGATGACGATTTCAACATCACCTATCTGAACGACGCGGTTAAGGTGATGATGCGCAATCAACTGGAGCAATTCAGGACCGTTCTGAAGACCTTTGACCCCGATAGCCTGATCGGCGTCAACATCGACATATTCCATGCCAAGCCCGATCAGATCAGGCGGTTGATCGAAGATCCGTCGAAGATGCCGTTCCGCACCGATATTCGTGTCGGAACCGCCCGGATCCAGATTGAACTGAGCCCGGTATGGGGACCGGAGGGCGACTTTGCCGGTTTGGTCGTGGAATGGGCGGATGTGACCGAGGAACGCCGCAAGACGTCGGTGCTGGCCGCGATCGAAAGCGGTCAGATCATGGCGGAATGTGATGTCGACGGGCGCTTTGTCCGGGTCAATGCAAACTTTGCCACGATGATCGGCCAGTCTGCAGATCGGATTATCGGTCGCAATTTTACCGACATGATTACCTTGGACAGCCAGGAAGAGAATGTCGGCTCGATCCTGACCACGGTTCATGCCGGTACCGCGGTTCAGGGCCGCTTTAATATCAAGCGCGATCAGCAGGGGGAGGCGATCGTCGAGGGCGGATTCTATCCCGTGATCGACCGGCGAAACGACACGATTGGCGTGTCCCTGATCGGGTCGGATGTAACCGCGGCGCAGGTGCAGCTCAACATGGCAGAGGAGCGCCAGCGCGCCATGCAGGCGGCGCAGCAGGCTGTCGTGGAATCGTTGAGCGTAGGTATGCGCGATATCTCCAACGGCGATCTGACAACCCGGCTGGATGTGGCTTTTGCCCCGGAATATGAACAGCTGAGGATGGATTTCAACGATGCGCTTGAAAATCTGACCCGAGCGATGCGCAACATCGCGGGCGAAACCGGCGCGATGCATGCCGAGACCTCGGAAATCGTCAAGGCCGCTGATGAGATGTCGGTGCGTACGGAGCGGCAGGCAATGACCTTGCAGGAGACCGCCTCGAGTCTGGACGAGTTGACGACCAATATCACGCAAACGGCCAATGGGGCGGCCAAGGCCAACCAGGTCGTGAGCGAGGCCAGGACCCGCGCCGAGCAGAGTGGCAGCGTGGTGGATGAAGCCGAAAACGCAATGGCCCAGATTGCGGCGTCATCGCAGGAAATCGTCAAGGTGATCAGCGTGATTGACGACATTTCCTTCCAGACCAACCTGCTGGCGCTGAACGCCGGGGTCGAAGCCGCCCGCGCAGGCGAGGCCGGGCGCGGATTTGCGGTGGTGGCGACCGAGGTGCGGGCGCTGGCACAGCGCTGCGCCAATGCCGCGGCAGAGATCAATCAATTGATTTCGGTTTCGGGACAGCATGTTTCGCGCGGTGTCGAGCTGGTCGGTGTGACGGGCGAGACATTGAAAAAGATCGTCCACTCGATTTCCGACATTTCGGACTATATCGCCGAGATTGCCGATGCCGGAAAAGAGCAATCGATCGGATTGGCGCAGGTCAATTCGGCGGTGAACCAGATCGATCATGTCACACAACAGAATGCCGCGATGTTCGAGGAAACGACATCGGCCAGTCACGCACTGGCGCAACGTGCCAATAGTCTGACCGAGACCATCGGGCATTTCCAGATTGGCGAAACCGCCATTGCCCGGACCATGTCGCAGAAAAAGGCGCGTACGGCGCGCGGTCCCGTCGCCCAGGGAAATCTGGCCGTGGCGCAGGCACCCAGGAGTGATCCAAACGACTGGGAAGATTTCTGATGCCGACCCGCGAACAGAACGGAGCTGATACCAGATGAGTCCGTCTCCCATCAAAGTGCTGATCGTGGACGACCAGCCCTCGGTCCAAAATCTTATCCGGCACGCGCTGACGGAGGATCGCGAAATCGAGGTGGTCGGCGTGGCGGGAGATGCGTATCAGGCCCGTGATCTGATCAAGCAGCTGAATCCGGATGTCCTGACGTTGGACATCGAAATGCCACGCATGAGCGGGATCGATTTTCTGGAACGCCTGATGCGTCTCAGGCCTATGCCGGTCATCATGTTTTCGTCTCTGACCCAACACGGCAGCGAGCTCGCGGTCAGGGCCCTCTCACTGGGTGCTGTGGATGTTCTGCCCAAACCACTGGAAGGGTTCACCAAGGAAATTCTGCAAAAGTTGACCTCAAGCGTAAAGACCGCGCAAAGGGGGCATCGCGCCAAAGGGTCCGGGGCGGTTGGTCCGGTCGTCAGGGGCACGCCGGAAATCGTCGATATGGCACGCTGGAACGGAAAGGTCGTTCTGATGGGGGCGTCCACCGGCGGAGTTGCGGCAGTCGAGGCCGTTCTGACGCGGATGCCGAGGGACTGTCCCCCGATCGTGATTTCCCAGCATATGCCGGAAACCTTCCTGAAGAGCTTTGCCGGGCGGCTGAACGACCTATTGCCGCAGAATGTTCAGCTGGGACGCGACGGAGAACAGCTGAAGCAAGGCAATATTTATCTTTCTCCCGGAGGCTTGGCGCATACGGGCGTTCGCCGCAACGGACGCCATTTCGAAGTTACCGCGATCGATGCGCCCAAACGCAACGGGCACATCCCGTCTGTTGATGAGTTGTTCTATTCTGCGGTGGACATCTCGGAGGCCATCACGGCCGTGCTGCTGACAGGTATCGGCAAGGATGGCGCGGAGGGGATGCGCGAACTGAAACGCCGGGGGGCCTATTGCATCGGCCAGGATGAGGCCAGTTGCGTGGTGTACGGAATGCCGCGCGCCGCGGCGGATATGGGAATCCTGGATCAGCAATTGCCGCTTCAGGAGATCGCAAAAGCAATCTGCGCAAGCTGTGAAACACGCAGGGCATGACGGGAGCACGATGTGAAAAGAGCGGCAGATAGAGGCCCGAATATCAATATCACGCAAGGTGAGTATGCCGTTTCGGACCGTGCGGATGGCGTGATCACGACGATCCTTGGGTCTTGCATTGCGACCTGCATCTGGGACCCGGTTCAAAAGGTCGGCGGCATGAACCATATCCTGCTGGCACGCGCGCAAACAGCGGGCGGGGTCAGTGATTATGCCGGTGTCAACGCGATGGAATTGCTGATCAACGGCCTGGTGCGTCTGGGCGCGGATCGGACACGCTTGAACGCAAAGGTCTTTGGCGGTGCGCGGATGATTTCCGGTTTGTCAGATGTCGGGAATACCAACGCCAGTTTCATTCTGGAATATCTGGAGCGGGAAGGGATTCCATGCCTTGGCAAGAGCCTGGGTGGGGTGTCTGCGCGCCAGATCCGGTTCTTTCCAGCGGAGGGGCGCGCTATGCAGCGCACTGTTGCGAGTGCCCCGGAGGTTATCGAACCCGTTCGCCAGGCACCGCCCGAACGCAACGGTGTCGAGTTGTTCTGAGGCTATCCAGTCCAAGGTCTTCATGGGCAACAAGAAATCGAGAACGTGGGCGTTGCAAGATCCGCGCGTGCGCAGAATGGGTCTTTCGCACAGGCCCTGGCGGCACAGCCCTGATCGGGCGGGCGGTGGGGCTGTGATCATCGTGCCTATCCTATCTTACGCCCGTATCTGTTCAGGATTGAAAATGCCCCTTACTGACCGGAGCGGAGTGTCGGTGAAGGAAAGTCAATCACGCCTGCGCGCTGTCACGGCGGGCGAGCATCCTGCGATAGCTGAGAGAGATGTGCGTGCGATGGATCGACGCCGCTGCATCGAGGTCTCCGGCCTCGAGCGCTGAAACGACATCCGCGACCTCCTGAGCAAAGACCGCCAGTTCCTCGGACAGGTCCAACGCCGAGGTGAAGAGGGAATGGACCCAGATACGGGCCGTCTGGAAATACAGATGCTGGGTAATTTCCATCAACGGCTGATTGGCCGAGAGGCGCGACTGCGCCTGGATAAAATCCATGATCAACTGGGCAAAGGGGCGCGGCGTGTCAGGATCGGGGACAAGTGCAGCGGCCCGCTGGGCGAGCTGGCGAAAATGCGCCAGCAAATCGGCCGATGGCGCGACGGGGTCCAGACGCCCCGCTAGCTGGGCAAGTTCGATGCGGAGGCGATAGATCTGATCCAGTTCTTCGTCCGCGAGGTCGGTGACGAATGTGCCCACGCCGTGCACCGAGTGCAGCAGATGTGCGCCTTCCAGTCGCGCAAGGACGCGGCGCAGGGGCGTGCGGGAAATGCCGAACTCTTCGGCCAGCTCGGTTTCCGACAGGCGCAGGCCGGGCGGATAATCAAGCAGGCAGATGCGGTCGCGCAGGATCTCTTCGATCCGTTCGGCCCGATCGCGGGCCGACATCGGGGCGTCATCCTGCGTCATTGGTGTCACTTGCCGCCCCATGCGCGGCCCCAAGTTTGTGCAGCAGCGTCAGGCATTGCGAGAGTTGGTCTATCTCGACGTATTCATCGGGTTTATGCGCCTGCTCGATCGAACCCGGCCCGCAGATCACCGTCTGGATGCCTAGCTGCTGAAACAAGCCCGCCTCGGTTCCGAAGGGAACACAGGACGCCCCGTTTGCCCCGGTCAGGCGCTGGATGGTGTCGCGCATCGCGTTGACCGGCATCGGAACCAGGCCCGCGACTTCGCCGATGATCTCGGTCAGGATATCGGCATCGGCGGCCACGTCGCGCATCTGTGGCAACAGGGTGTCCCGACAATAGCTGTCGATGCGGGATTTGACGAAGGCCATGTCCGCGTCGTTGATCGGGCGCATTTCCCATTCGAGTGTCGCGGCACCGGGGATCACGTTGTGAGCGTGGCCGCCGTGCAGGGCGCCGACGTTGATCGTCGTGTACGGCGGGTCGAAGGGCGAATCCTGCGGGGCGCGTTCGATCAGGTCCTGGCGCAGCTGCATGAGGCGGGCGATATAGCGGCTGGCGTACTCGACGGCGTTCACACCACGGTCGGGGGCGGAGCCGTGCCCCTCGGCGCCACTGAAGCGCACGGTATATTCGCAGCAGCCCTTGTGCCCCTCAATCACCTGCATCTGCGTCGGTTCGCCGATAAGCGCCATCGCGGGGCGGATCCCGCGTTGCGATAACGCCTCGACCAGGGCGCGCCCGCCAAGGCAGCCGACCTCTTCATCATGGGTAAAGGCGAAATGGATAGGCCGGTGGCGCGCCGATTTCGCCAAGTGCGGCGCCATCGCGACACAGGCCGCGATGAACCCTTTCATGTCGCAGGTCCCGCGCCCGTACAGACGACCGTTGCGCCGTGTCATCACGAAGGGGTCGCTGCTCCAGTCTTGTTCGGCCACGGGAACGACATCGCTGTGCCCGGACAGGACCAGACCGCCATCGATTTCGGGGCCGAGGGTGGCCCAGAGGTTGGCCTTTTGCCCCGACGCATCGCGCAGCACCTCGACCCGCGCCCCCGAGCGCTCAAGATGCCCGGCCAGAAAGGTGATCGCATCCATGTTGCTGTCAGAGGAAATCGTCGGGAACGCGACGAGTGCCTCCAACAGCGCGATGGTTGTTTCCAGATCGCTCATCAATCCTTCACGAACAATTTGCGTTCGATATTGCACAGGGTTTCGGCGGGGCCATCTTCGCGGATCAGGATGGTTTCCGTGGTTTCCAGGCCCCAATCATCCATCCAGAGACCGGGCATGAAATGGAAGGTCATCCCCGGTTCCAGCACCGTTTCATCCATGGCACGGATCGACACGGTGTGTTCGCCCCAGTCGGGTGGATAGGACAGACCGACAGCATAGCCCGCACGGTTGGGACGCTCGATGCCCACCTTCATCATCTCGACATCCAGCGCGCGGGCGATGTCGCAGGCGCGATTGCCGGCCCGCGCCACCTCGATCCCGGCGTTCAGGCCGGCGGTCAGTGCTTCGGACGCATCTGTCATGAACTGCGGCGGCTTGCCAAAGAAGATCGTGCGCGACAGCGGCGCGTGATAGCGCCGGTAACACCCCGATTGCTCGATGAATGTCGCCTCGCCCGATTTCAGCGCTTCTCCGTTCCAGGTCAGGTGCGGGGCAGAGGCATCTTCGCCCGATGGCAGCAGTGGCACGATGGCGGGATAATCGCCCCAGCTGTCGTCTTCGCCCTGCACGGCGGTCTTGTAGAGCTCACCCACCAGGTCGTGTTTGTGCATCCCGGGTTCGGCCAGTTCGACGGCGCGTTCGATCACCAGTTCCGAAATGCGTGCGGCGCGGCGCATGAAGGCGAGTTCTTCGTCGCTCTTGATCAGCCGGCGCCAGTTGACCAGGCTGGAACCATCGATGATCGTGGCTTCGGGCAGGCCGTCCAGCAACACCTGGTGGGCGCGCGCGGTGTAGAAATATGTCTCCATCTCGACGCCGATGCGCTTGTCGCCAAACCCCATGATACGCAGGTGGCTGGCCAGATCTTCCATCGGGTGACAGTCGGTGGCCTGGATGTAACGGTCGGCGTAGTACAGGATCTGGCTGTGATCCATCCAGACGGTGCGCTTGGCACCATTGGCGTCCTGCATCCGGCCCCACCAATAGGGGTCACCCTCCAGCGGCAGAATGACGCCCTGGTGGACGTAAAAGCTCCACCCGTCATAGCCCGTCAGCCAGTACTGGTTGGACGGGTTCGTCACGAACAGCACATCAATCCCGGCCTCTGCCATGGCGGCGCGGGTGATGCGGATACGCCGGTCATATTCGGCGGTGGAAAAGGGGGCCTTGCTGGCAAGCATCGGTATTCTTTCGATTTGTGCACATCTTGAGCATAGCTTGCCGGGTGGTCCTTGGAAAACCGGCAATAACATGGGCAGGATGTTGGTGGCGGGGGTTTGCTTGTTTGCGACTCGGACGATGTTGTGCACATCATAAGCAAACTCCATCAGCACAACGTCAACTGCCAAGAATGGGAGGACGCATGGAAACCGATCCAGTGACCGGCGCCGGGTGCGCTCTCGCCTGCCGAATGGGCATCTCAGGGTGTGTCCCGCTGTGGCCCCGATGAGCCTGGCCCGACCCGCGGACGCCCAGACGGGGGCCATTGCGCTGTCGGATGTGCGCATGGCCGCAGAGCGTATCCGCGGTGTCGCGGACGGCACGCCACTGGTGCCCTCCGCGCTGTCGGACAAGCTTGGGTGTGCGCTGTGGCTCAAGCTGGAAACCTGTCAGCCGACCGGGGCATTCAAGCTGCGCGGGGCGATGAATGCGCTGCGCCAGCTGGGCGACGTGCCGGGTGTGATCTGTTGTTCCACCGGCAATCATGGACGTGCCGTCGCCTATGCGGCCCGCATGATCGGGCTGCGGGCGGTGGTGTGCCTGGGCAGGCTTGTCCCGCAGGTCAAGATCGACGGGATCCGCGCACTAGGAGCCGAGGTGGTGATCCACGGAGAGTCGCAGGACGCCGCCCAGCAGGAATGTCTTCGCCTGGCAAAGGCGCAAGGATTGGTCGAGGTGTCGCCCTTTGACGATGCTGCCGTGATCGCCGGGCAGGGCACCATCGCGCTGGAGATGCTGGCGGCACAGCCGTCGCTGGACACGCTGCTGGTGCCGCTGTCGGGCGGCGGGCTGGCCGCCGGTATCGCCACGGCGGCCAAGGCGATCAAGCCCGGGATCCGCATCATCGGCCTGACGATGGAGCGGGGCGCCGCAATGCAGGCAGCAATGCGAGCGGGCCGACCCGTTGAGGTGCAAGAGGTTGAAAGCCTTGCAGATTCCCTGGGCGGTGGCATCGGTATGTCGAACCATTTTTCCTTTCCGATCTGTCGCGCCCTGCTGGATGATGTCGTTCTGCTGAGCGAGGAGGAGATCTATCGCGCCATGCAGGCGCTGTATTTCGAAGACCGGATGGTGGCCGAGGGGGCCTCGGTCGTCGGGGTGGCGGCGCTGCTGTCGGGCAAGGTCGCGGCGCGAGGGCATGTCGGTACGGTGATCACGGGGCGCAACGTCGACATGGCGCAGTTCACCCGCGTGGTCACGGGCCAGGACATATGCCTGGGCGACATGCGGATCGCAGGGGTGCCCTATGGCGCATGACGTCCGGATCCTGACCGAGGCGGACCTGCGCCACGCGTTGTCGCTGGACCTGCCCTTGATCGACGCCGTCGAGCAGGGGTTCGCCAGCCTGGCACGGGGCGGCGTGGTGATGCCGCCTGTCCTGTCCATGGCGCTGGAGGAGATGAACGCCGAAGTCGATGTGAAAACCGCCTATGTGCCGGGTTTCGATGACTTCGCGCTCAAGGTCTCTCCGGGTTTTTTCAATAATCCTGCCAAGGGGTTGCCGAGCCTGAACGGGCTGATGATCCTATTGTCGGCCGAAACGGGGCTGGTGCGGGCGGTGTTCCTGGACAATGGCTATCTGACGGATCTGCGCACCGCCGCTGCGGGGGCGGTGGCCGCGCGCCATCTGGCGCCCGAGGTGACGACGGCGGGGATCTTCGGCACCGGTGTGCAAGCCCGTCTACAGGCCCGGGCGGCCCATCTGGTGCGGCCTTTTCAGCGCTGTCTTGTCTGGGGCCGCGACGCCGGACAGGCGGCCGCCTGCGCGCGCGACATTGCTGCGGCGACCGGTGCAGCGTGTCGGGCCTGCGATGATCCGGCAGAGGTTGTGCAGCAAAGTCAGTTGGTTGTGACGACAACCCCGGCGACAGAGCCGATCTTGCAGCGCGAATGGCTGCATCCGGGATTGCATATCACCGCGATGGGGTCGGATCAGGCGGGCAAGACAGAGATTGCGGCGGCGGCGCTGGCGGCAGCCGATCTGTACGTCTGCGACCGGGTCAGCCAATGCGTCTTGATGGGCGAATTGCGGGCGGCCCGCGCGCAGGGGTTGATGCCGGACGAACCGCCGGAACTGGGCGAAATCATCATCGGAACCGCACCGGCGCGTCGCGATGCGCAGCAGGTCACGATCTGCGATCTGACGGGCACGGGCGTGCAGGATACCGCCATCGCGGCCTTTGCTATGGCGCGGATCGGGACCGCGGGAACACGTATAACCGCTTGAGAGAAAACGAAAGACAGCGCCGGGCCAATCCGCCCGAGCGCCAGAAAGGAGCAAATTATGCTGACGAATGACCAACTTGCGAAATGGGACCGAGAGGCGTTTTTCCACCCCTCGACCCACCTGGCGCAGCACGCGCGGGGCGAGACGCCGACGCGGATCATCAAGACCGCCAAGGGCGTGCATATCGAGGATCGCGACGGCAAGAAGATGCTGGATGCCTTTGCCGGGCTGTACTGCGTCAACGTCGGCTATGGGCGGACCGAGATTGCCGACGCGATCGCCGAGCAGGCGCGCGAGCTGGCCTATTACCACGCCTATGTCGGGCATGGCACCGAGGCGAGCGTGACCCTGGCGCATATGGTGCTGGAGCGCGCGCCAGCGGGGATGAGCAAGGTGTATTTCGGTCTGTCGGGGTCGGATGCGAATGAAACCAACATCAAATTAATCTGGTATTACAACAACATCCGGGGCCTTCCCGAGAAGAAGAAGATCATCTCTCGGTGGCGTGGCTATCATGGGTCGGGCGTGATGACCGGGTCGCTGACGGGGCTTGAGACGTTCCACAACAAGTTCGACCTGCCGCGCGCACCGATCCTGCACACCGAGGCGCCCTATTATTTCCGCCGGGCCGACATGAACATGTCCGAGGAAGCCTTTGTTTCGCATTGCGTTTCCGAGCTGGAGGCGATGATCGAACGTGAGGGGGCCGACACCATCGCCGCCTTTATCGGGGAGCCTGTCCTGGGCACCGGGGGCATCGTTCCGCCGCCTGCCGGATATTGGGAAGCGATCCAGAAGGTATTGAACAAGCACGATATTCTGCTGGTCGCGGATGAGGTTGTCACCGGGTTTGGCCGCCTGGGAAGCATGTTCGGGTCGGACCACTACGGGATGAAGCCGGACCTGATCACCATCGCCAAGGGTC
This sequence comes from Pseudooceanicola sediminis, assembly GCF_003575965.1. GTDB lineage: Bacteria > Pseudomonadota > Alphaproteobacteria > Rhodobacterales > Rhodobacteraceae > Pseudooceanicola > Pseudooceanicola sediminis. The sequence goes on from NZ_QWJJ01000001.1 coordinate 86,744, forward strand.
TGACCAGCGCATATGCTCCGCTGTCGGGCAGCATCGTGGGCGACAAGATGTGGAAGGTGCTGGAGCAGGGCACCGACGAAAACGGCCCCATCGGCCATGGCTGGACCTATTCCGCGCACCCCATCGGGGCCGCCGCCGGTGTGGCCAACCTGAAGCTGATCGACGAGCTGGGGCTGTTGAAAAACGCCGGGGACACGGGCAAGTATTTCAACGATGCCATGCGCCAAGCCGTTGGAAACCATGCAAATGTCGGCGACGTCCGGGGCGAGGGCCTGATGTGCGCGGTTGAGTTCGTAGCCGACAAGGACAGCCGTACCTTTTATGATCCGAGCCAGAAAATCGGCTATCAGGTGGCCGCTGCCCTGGCGGCGGAAGGTGTCATCGGGCGGGCCATGCCGCAGGGCGATATCATCGGCTTTGCGCCGCCGCTGTGCCTGACGCGCGAAGAGGCCGATACCGTTGTCGGCGCGATGCAGAAGGCGGTGAAATCCGTCCTGGGTTAACGACTGGTAACGCGACCGATTGAGGGGCGGTGCGGCGTGCACCGCCCCTTTTTGCGACTCGGGGCGGGTGGCCCTTGGTTAATTGGGGAAAACGCCAATTCGCAACGTCGGTATCTGAACGGTATCTGTACGGTATCCGAACGGTGGATGAGCAACGCGCCCAACCGGGTTAACGCACCGTTCGCCGCTGGCGCCGCGGATGCGGCCACTGGCGCGCGATGCACTGGGGACCGGAACCGGCAGGTTGATGCGGCGCGCAGAGCCGGGGCGCGAGGGAGACAGGCCCGCGGGACAGGGGGCGTGGTCAAAACGCCGGGCCTGTCGTGCGGACAAAAGAAAAGACCGCCCGCGGCGGCCTTTCAATCGTCTTTCGCATGTCTTTGGTTCGGCTGTCTTGACCTGTGGTCTTGCTGGCCCCGCGTCTTGCTGGCCATCGGTGGCCAGGAAGCAGAGACGCGCGCAGCAGGGTCGTGTGCAGCAAGGTCTGGCGAAGGGTCGCCCTCAGGCGCCCCAGCTGCGGACGGCGCCGCAATCCATGTGCACGAAATTCGACCCGCTGTAACGACCGACACCGCCGGCGTGACAGGAGGACGCCGCCTTGGCCATCTGGTTGACCGAGCGGGAGGCCAGACGCAGATCGGCGGCCTGTGCCTTCATGTGCAGCGAGTTCTTGGCAACGCCGCCGGAGCGCGAGCGCAGCATGGCGTTGGTCTTGGGCGTGCGATAGCCCGAGAGCAGCATATAGGGTTCGTCGATGTCCATCAGGTTGTGCGCGGCGGCCATGATATCGACCGTGCGCAGGTCGATCTGCTTGACCTCGTCGCTGCGCCAGTCGCGCATGAAATTGGAAATCTCGGTCAGGGAGTCGGTCAGGTACTGACCTTCGATCCAGTAGACCAGATCCAGATGTTCGCCGGTGCGTGCCGAGTACATCTTGATGCGGCGGATATCGCCTGCGTTTCTCAGAAAACCTGCTGCCTTGGAGTAGGTCGGTGCGGCCATTACTGCTGTTGCCGCAAATGCCCCCAAGAGGGAGCGTCGCGATATCATCGCGGTGCTTTGCTTGCTCATTTAGCGCTGTCCCGTCGCTTACCTGTTATCATTCCGACCCACGATGTTACGCGGATCTTGCAATCTCATCCCCAGATGCAGGGCCGTTATGCCATGGTGAACATTAAACTCAAACCAACGATTGATTTGGTTCCATGCAATCTGCTTATTTTGGCGGATTTTCGCCAAAATCGATTTTCCGATGAACCATTTCAGGGGCAAAACGTTTCCTCCATACATCGCTTGGCAGGAACTTTACCCTATTACCGATTTGTGAATGGACAGGCGCAAGTGTCTGACAGATCTGTATTTCAGGCAATCGAGCAAAAGACTTTGAAAGGACTTCGCATGAGAGTGCACCCGTTTTGTGCAATGCGACCGCGACTTGCGACCGGGCTGGGGGCGATGGTGCTGGCCGCGGCGCTGAGCACCGGCACGGTCCAGCCTGCGACAGCGCAGGTGACGCTTCAGGCGCAGGCCATCGCGGAAAGCGCGTCGGGCAGCGACGAGATCGCGGCCTATTACAGGGCGCGCGATTTCGCCCCGATCTGGACAGAGGCAGGCGAGGCCGCCGCGGCGCGCCGTTCGGCGTTGTTGACGGCGATCGATTTCGCGCCGCTGCACGGGCTGCCCGCGTCGCGTTATGATGTCGATGCGCTGCTGGCGCAGATGGGTGCGGCGCGCACCGCGCATGACCGCGGCGTGCTGGATGTCGCGCTGACCCGGATCTATCTGCGGCTGGCGCGGGATTTGCAGACCGGGATGCTGACCCCGGCCAAGGTGGTGCCCGAGATCATCCGCGAGGTGCCGTTGCGCGACGCGTCGCAATACCTCGACGGGATCCTGTCGGCGGATCCGGTGGCCTTTGTGCACACCCTGCCGCCGCACAACGGCGAATACGTGCGCCTGATGAAGGCCAAGTTCCAGATGGAGCGGCTGATGCAGGCCGGGGGGTATGGGGCCACGGTTCCGGCGACCCAGACGATGAAGCCGGGACAAAGCGGGCGGGCGGTGATTGCGCTGCGCGACCGGCTGACGGCGATGGGATACCTGAAGGGGTCGTTCACATCGACCTATGACGCCGATATCGAAGCCGCCGTGCGCGCCTATCAGAGCGACATGAGCATGAATGTCGACGGGGTGGTCGGGCCGGCAACACTGGGCATGATCAACACCAGCGTCGAGGACCGCCTGAAATCGGTGATCGTGGCGATGGAGCGGGAACGCTGGCTGAACCGGCCGCGTGGCGATCGGCACGTGCTGGTCAACCTGGCCGATTTCAGCGCCAAGATCGTGGATTTCGACCGCGTGACCTTTGAGACGCGCGCCGTGATCGGCGCCAATTCCACGGGCCGCCGCAGCCCGGAATTTTCCGACGTGATGGAATTCATGATCATCAACCCGACGTGGCACGTGCCGCGGTCGATCGTGGTCAAGGAATATCTGCCGCAGTTGCAGCAAAACCCCTATGCCGCCGCACAACTGAATGTGATCGATCGCAACGGGACGGTGGTGCCGCGCGGGGCAATCGACTGGCGTCAGTTCAACGCGCGCACCTTTCCGTTCGAGATGAAGCAACCGCCGTCGAACAGCAATGCGCTTGGGCTGGTGAAGTTCATGTTCCCCAATGCGAACAACATCTACCTGCACGACACGCCGTCAAAGAGCCTGTTCGCGCGGGATAGTCGTGCGTTTTCACATGGTTGCATCCGGCTTCAGGATCCGTTCGATTTTGCCTACGCGCTGCTGGCGCCGCAGATGAGCGACCCGAAGAGCTTTTTCCAGGCCAAGCTGGCCAGCGGACGCGAGACGCAAGTGAACCTGGAAACGCCGATCCAGGTGCACCTGATCTATCGCACGGCTGTCACCACGGCCAAGGGCGGCGTCAGCTTTCGCGACGATGTCTATGGGCGTGACCGGGCCATCTGGGATGCGCTTGCGGCTGAGGGGGTGACTCTGGCCCCGGTTCGCGGCTAAACCTGCCCCCGTATCTGATACGGGGGACCGAGGCCCGATGGCCCATAGCATTCAAGACATCGCAGACGCCCTGGGCTGTGAGGCCCTGGGCAACACCAGCCTGACCTTCACCGCCGTCGCTGAACCCGCAAGTGCCGGGCCCGACGACCTGGCGCTGGCCATGAAGCCGGAGTACGCCGAGGCGCTGAGCCGCAGCGAGGCCCGCATGGCGATCCTGTGGGAGGGCGCGGACTGGCAGGCCATGGGCCTGGAGGCCGCGATGATTTCGCCGCGCCCGCGCATGGCCATGGCCGCGCTGACACGGACGATGGACGCGGGGCCGGGATATTCGGCCGGCATTCACCCCATGGCATCGGTCGACGACACGGCGGTCCTGGAAGAGGGCGTTTCGGTCGGCGCGTTCAGCGTGATCGCGGCGGGCGCGCGCATCGGCAAGGGGTCCGTGATCGGCCCGCAATGCTATGTCGGGCCGGACAGCGAGCTGGGCGCGGGTGCCTTGCTGCATGTCGGCGCCAAGATCGGGCCGCGGGTGCGGATCGGGGCCAATTTCACGCTGCATCCCGGCGGGATGATCGGCGCCGACGGCTTCAGCTTTGTCACCCCCGAGGTCAACAACGTCGAGAAGGCCCGCAAGAGCTTTACCAACGATGTCGAGGAAAACGCCCAATCCTGGGTGCGCATCCATTCGCTGGGCGCGGTGGTGATCGGCGACAACGTCGAGATCGGCTGTTATACCACCATCGACGCGGGCACCATCCGGGCGACGCAGATCATGGATGGCACAAAGATCGATAACCACGTGCACGTCGGGCACAATTGCATCGTCGGGCGCGACTGCCTGTTCGCCGCTTTCGTCGGGATTGCAGGGTCGACCACGATCGGTGACAACGTGGTCATGGGCGGCCAGGTGGGGGTGTCGGACAACATCACCATCGGCAACGGGGTCATCGCAACCGGCGGCACGACGATCCTGAGTTCGGTTCCGGCGGGGCGTGTTTTGATGGGGTATCCGGCCACGAAAATGGAATCCCAGCTGGAATCCTACAAGGCTCTGCGGCGTCTGCCGCGCCTGTTCAAGCAGGTTGCGGAGTTGCAGAAAGCGGTTTCCAAGAGCCAGCAGAATGACTAAATCGGCGCTGAACGGACAACAGGGGGACGGGACCATGACGGGGGCCAATACGGACATCAGGGAAAAGGTCATCGCGATCATCGCCGAGCAGGCGGTTCTGGAGCCATCCGACGTGTCGATGGAGAGCACGCTGGAAGATCTCGGGATCGACTCGCTGGGTCTCGTCGAGAGCATTTTCGCCATCGAGGAAGCCTTCGACATTCAGGTGCCGTTCAACGCGAATGAACCGTCGCAGAGCGATTTCGATATCTCGAATGTCAGCTCGATCGTCGCAGGCGTCGAAAAACTGGTGGCGGAACAGCACGCGTGAAACGGGTTGTCATCACCGGGGCCGGGACGATCAACGCCATCGGTCACAACGTGGCCGAGACCCTGGAATCGTTCCGCGAAGGGCGCTGCGGGATTGCCGAGCTGGACGTGCGCGACGCGGACCGCCTGTCGGTAAACATCGGCGCACAGGTCAAGGGATTCATTTCCGAGGGGTTGTTCAACCGCCAGCAGATGGCGCTGTACGACCGTTTCACCATGTTCGCGCTGATCGCGGCCCGCGAGGCGATTGGCCAGTCGGGGCTGGAATTCACCGGCGAACTGGCCGCCCGGACCGGTGCGGTGCTGGGCAATTCCGGCGGTGGCATGACGACGCTGGATGAAAACTATCGTTCGGTCTACGAGGACGGCAAGAACCGGGTGCATCCCTTTGTCGTGCCCAAGCTGATGAACAATGCCGCGGCAAGCCACGTCAGCATGGAATTCAACCTGAAGGGCCCGACATTCACCGTGTCGTCGGCCTGCGCCAGTTCCAACCACGCGATGAGCCAGGCGTTCATGATGGTCCGGTCCGGCATGTCACCGGTGATGATCACCGGGGGATCGGAAAGCATGTTGTGCTTTGGCGGCGTCAAGGCCTGGGAAGGGCTGCGCGTCATGTCCAAGGATGCCTGCCGCCCGTTCAGCGCCAACCGCAACGGCATGGTGCAGGGCGAGGGCGCGGGTGTCTTTGTCTTTGAAGAGCTTGAGCACGCGCAAAAGCGCGGCGCCGAGATCCTGGCCGAGGTGGTCGGGTTCGCGATGACCTCGGATGCGTCGGACATCGTGATGCCATCGAAACAAGGGGCGGCGCGGGCGATTTCGGGAGCCATCCAGGATGCCCGGCTGAACCCGTCGGACGTCGGATACATCAACGCCCACGGCACCGGGACAGCGGCCAACGACAAGACGGAAAGCGCCGCGGTGGCAGATGCGTTCGGCCCCCATGCCGATACGCTGATGATGTCGTCGACCAAGTCGATGCACGGACACCTGATCGGCGGCACCGGCGCGGTCGAGCTGCTGGCCTGCATCATGGCGGTGCGCGACGGGATCATCGCGCCGACCATCGGCTATGAGGAGCCGGACCCCGAGTGCGCCCTGGACGTGGTGCCGAACGAGGCCCGCGAGGCCAAGGTGGAGGTCGCCTTGTCGAATGCCTTTGCCTTTGGCGGCCTGAACGCCGTGCTGGCGCTGCGCCGGTTCTGACCGACGCGGTCCGGCTTTTTCGGGGGGCTGGGCCTATTCGGCGGCTGGGCCTTTTCGGGGGCTGGGCTGGTTCGGGGGTTGGGCATGCGATGAGGGGCAGATGAGGGGCAAATGAAAACGCCGCCTGCGAGGGATCGCGGGCGGCGTTTTGCATCGGCTCGGCGTGGTGCGACGTGGTGCGGCGGGGCAGGGTGCCCCGGCCGGTTACTGTTCGCCGATCGGCATTTCGGTGGTCTTTTCGAAGCCGGCGGTAAAGCCGATCAGCGACGCGGGCAGCTTGACCTCGATATCCGGGGCATTGAAGGGGCGGATGACGATGTTCGCCTGCTTGCCGTTCTTCATCGCGTTGACTTCGGCCTGGGTCAGGCCGATGCGGGCGACGCAGCCGACACGCGAACAGACGCTGAAGGGGTATTTCTTGGGCTGGCCGTCATCGACGCTGAGCAGGATACCCGAGGGCAGCAGCGTTTGCAGGGGGGCAACCACGCTGGCACCGGCCACGGCCTGTCCGCCGCCCGAGATGCGGAACAGCACAATTTCGGCAACGGGGTTGTCGGTTTCATCGCGCAGCAGCTGGTAGAGCTGGCAGGGCTCTTCCTCGCCCTCTTCGGATTTGACGCATTGCAGCGCCCAGTCACCGATTTCTTCCTTGATGTAGGTCTGACCGACCTGGGGCGTGCTGTTGGGATCTTCGCCCAGCGACAGGCCACCCACGTTGTCGGCGGGCGCGGTATCGGCATCGGTGGTTGGCGCATCGGTGGCGGCATCGGGGGTCGGCGTGGGGGTGGTGGCATCCTGCGCGAGGGCAGGGCCGGCCAGAAGGCCGATCACGGCGAGGGCGGAAGTGAACTTCGTGACTGCGAGCATGACGTTCCCGTTCTGTGGAGTGTTTTGGCCCGCTTAACATGCAGGCGGGGCGGTGTCAGGCCTTTTACAGTGCCTATCGGGTCAATTTCCGGCGATTGGGCGCGGTTGGCGGAGGCCCGCCGGTTTGGCGGCGCCATTGCCGCGATCATTGTGCGGGGGGCCGAGCGGGCGCAGGACCAAGGGCAGGGCGTTGAGCAAGGGGGGCGGAGACGCGGATCAGGCCCGGATCGGTGGGCCGCGGATCCGACGGGACGGGGGCGTGAAAGAGGCGCATAGAAAAAGGGGCCTGGATCAGGCCCCTCTTCCGCTGTCTTTTCTCCCCGTCGGACTGGCCGACTTGTAATTGCAAGGCAAGCTACGGTCTTTGATGGGTCCCGTCAATACGGAAAATATTCCATTTTACCCGTATGTTAGTGGGGTATTTTTCCCGTTTGCACTCTGGGGTTGTACGCGTTGGTGTAATGCATTCCAGGGCTGTGTCAATGGGGAGCGTTCAGGGTGAGAGGGCGCACGTCCCCGGCCTGCGCAGAGGTCGCGGTGACCGCGCGAAGAGGAGGTGCGAGGGCGGACGACCGGCGCGGATATTTGCAGTGCAGACGGGGCCGCTGGCAGCCGCAAAGCCGCACGGGGCCGCTGCCACGCACAAAGCCGCACGGGGCCGCTGGCGCGCACAAAGCCGCGTCGATTGGGCCGCGTACATAAAAAAGCCGCGCCGATTGGGCAACATATACGAAAAAAGCCGCGCCGATTGGGCGCGGCCAGTCTGACAGGGAGGAAGTTGTCCAGGCCCATGAGACATCGGCACTGAACATCCCCTGTATGGCACGAAAAGGTTAAGCAAGTCTTTGCACATACAACAACATTCGCGTGTGCAGGCTGGGCCTGCCCGGCGGCAGGACGGCGATCAGCAGGCGCGGCGCGAAACGGGCGCCACGCCTTGCAGGGGCGGATAGCGAGGTGTCAGATGGACAGGCGCCCGGCCTGGCTGCCGCGTTCGCGGTAGGGGGTGGTCTGGTATTGCGCGCGGTAACATTTGGAAAAATGCGACGGGCTGGCAAAACCGCAGGACAGGGCGACGTTGATCACGCTCATATCCGTCTGCATCAGCAGGTTGCGGGCCTTTTGCAGGCGTAGCTCCATGTAGTAGCGCTTGGGCGAGCGGTTGAGGTAGCGGCGGAACAGACGTTCCAGCTGACGGGTCGACATCTGCACGTCGCGGGCCAGGATGGCGGGGCTGATCGGTTCTTCGATATTGGCCTCCATCATCTGGATGACCTGGCTGAGCTTTGGGTGGCGCACGCCGATGCGGGTGGGCACGGACAGGCGCTGCGTGTCCTGATCGGTGCGGATCGAGGAATAGATAAGCTGATCCGCGACAGCATTGGCGAGCTCTTCTCCGTGATGATCGGCGATCAGTTTCAGCATCAGATCGATGGAGGAGGTGCCCCCGGCGGTGGTCAGACGGTTGCCATCGGCGACAAAGACGGACTTGGTCAGCAGGACCTCTTCGAATTCCTCGGCAAAGCTGTCGTGGTTTTCCCAGTGGATCGTGGCGCGTTTGCCATCCAGCAGACCGGCACGGGCCAGCACATGCGCGGCGGTGCACAGGCCCCCGACGGCCAGGCCCTTGCGGGATTCGCGGCGCAGCCAGTTCAGAAGCTTTTTGGTGGTTTCCTCCTGCACGGCGATGCCGGCACAGACCAGGATGGTGTCATCGCGTGTCAGCTCGCCAAGGGCTGCGTCGATGGCAAAGGCGGTGCCGCCGGAACAGCTGACCATCTCGCCCGTCTCGCTTTGCAGTTCCCAGGTGTAGAGGGTGCGCCCGGACATGCGGTTGGCGATGCGCAGACATTCCAGCGCAGAGGCAAAGGAGAGCAGGGAGAAGTTGTTCAACAGGACAAAGACAAATCGGCGCGGTCGCGTCGTCGGGCCTTCCAGGGGGATTGTGATGTCGGGGACCGAGGAGATCGGCTCGGGCATGGTTTGTCCTGCGCGTGAGAGGGGTGCAGCCCGGGGAATGCCCGGACCGGAATTGCGCGGCATCAATTCAGAGGCCGCAAGCGACGTCAATAGTCGCAAATATAATGTGGCCCTTTAACGCTAACTTGGCTATACGCTTGGCGCTCAATACATCGAACCCGGAGGAAAAGATGGGTACCTGGCAAAAATCCGACTGGCGCAACAAGCCGCGGGTGCAGATGCCTGACTATCAGGATCATGAAGCGCTGGCGACGACCGAAGCACAGCTTTCAAAGTATCCGCCCCTGGTGTTCGCCGGTGAGGCGCGCCGCCTGCGCGAAGCCCTGGGGGCCGCGGGGCGGGGCGAGGCGTTCCTGTTGCAGGGCGGCGATTGCGCCGAAAGTTTCCAGCAATTCAGCGCAGATGGCATTCGCGACACGTTCAAGGTGATGTTGCAGATGGCCATGGTGCTGACGTTCGGCGCCAAGGTGCCGGTCGTCAAGGTCGGCCGCATGGCGGGCCAGTTCGCCAAGCCGCGCAGCGCACCGACCGAAACGGTCGAGGGGGTGGAGCTGCCCAGCTACCGTGGCGATATCATCAACGATCTGGATTTCACGCCCGAGAGCCGCATCCCGAATCCGGGCAAGATGTTGCAGGCCTATACGCAGTCGGCCGCGACGCTGAACCTGTTGCGCGCGTTTTCGACCGGGGGCTATGCCGATGTGAACCAGGTCCATCGCTGGACCCTGGGTTTCACCGCGTCCGACAAGGCCGAGCGGTTCCGCGACATGTCGAACCGGATCACCGACACGCTGGATTTCATCCGCGCCGCAGGTGTCAATTCCGACAATGCGCATTCGCTTCACACGGTTGATTTCTATGTCAGCCACGAAGCCTTGCTTCTGGAATACGAAGAGGCCCTGTGCCGGATGGATTCGACATCCGGCAACTGGCTGGCCGGGTCGGGGCACATGATCTGGATCGGCGACCGCACCCGCCAGCCTGACGGCGCGCATGTCGAATTCTGCAAGGGCGTGCTGAACCCGATCGGGCTGAAATGCGGCCCGTCGATGACGGCGGAGGATCTGAAGGTCCTGATGAAGACGCTGAACCCGAAGAACGAGATGGGCCGTCTGACGCTGATCAACCGCTTTGGGGCGGGCAAGGTGCAGGACCATCTGCCGCGCCTGATCGAAACGGTGCGCGCGGAGGGGGCCAACGTGGTCTGGGTCTGCGATCCGATGCACGGCAACACGATCAAATCGTCGTCGGGCTACAAGACGCGCCCCTTCGATCTGGTGCTGCGCGAGGTGCAGGAGTTCTTTCGGGTGCATCGCGTCGAGGGCACGATCCCCGGCGGCGTGCATTTCGAGATGACGGGGCTGGACGTGACCGAATGCACCGGCGGTGTTCAGGCCGTGTCGGACGAGGATCTGTCGGATCGCTATCACACCGCCTGCGATCCGCGTTTGAACGCGTCGCAGTCGCTGGAGCTGGCGTTTTTGGTGGCGGAAGAGCTGACCGCGCTGCGCGAGGAGCGCCTGGCCGAAGCCGGCTGAGCCGCGCTGGCCGAAGCCGGCTGAGCCGCGGAGCCAGCATCCCCCCTGGACAAATCGGAAGGGCCGCCAGAGATGGCGGCCTTTTTCCGTTTTCGGGGGTCGGATCGGGGGATGGACGGGTTTCGCGCGGCTGGCAGGCGGGCTGGCGTTGCGCGCGGGGCCATCAGGCCAGGCGGGGTGCCGAGGGCGCGCCGGTCAGTCGTCGCCCGACGTGTCGACCACGCTGAGATAGGGGCGCGGACCGGGCCGCAGGCGGGAGGTGCCGGGGGTGACCTCGGGCCGCTTTTGGGGGATCGCGGGGAATGGGCGCTGGTTGCGGCGGCGTTCGCCGGTCTCGCTCTTTGTGCTGCTGTCAGGCGTACCGGGGCGGGTGCTGGGCATGAAATCACCCAGAAGCGGCGTCACGGTATGGCCGACGATATCGAAGCGGCGCGGGGCGCGGCCAATCTCGCCATGGGTTGCGAAACAGCCCAGCGCGCGGCTGATGTCCCCCAGGTCGCTTTTCATCGGCAACAGCACCAGCTTGGCGTCGATCGCGGGCTTGCCGATGGCCGACGGCGACATCAGGTCGAGCGTGGCGCGGGCCGGGCTGTCGAACACCTGCTCCAGCACTTCGGACATGTCGTTGCGACCCGTCGGGGTGACAAAGGCGCTGAGCGGCATGCCCCGCACCTCCATCCCCATGATGTCGGACAGATGCGACCCGGCGACGCGCATCCGCGCGATGCCGGGTGCGACACGCTCCAGGATAAAGGCGAATTCAAGAGCGCGTTCGATGCCGCGCGGGTCGATATCCGACCGCCGGGGCACGAGGCGACCGGCGCGGATCGCCTCCCAGTACCCCTCGACCTCGGTGATCGCGTTGAAGCGCGTGGCGCTCATGAAATTGCTCATGTTTATGACGGAGTGTCCGTCACTGTTGTCCTGTCGCATATCGACGTCTCCGAATGGGTCATGTGCAGCCACTGTGACGGGGCCACGTCGGGCCCGTTCCCTTCAGGTTTGAACCTGTATGGTTAAAGCAATCTTCACAGAGGTTACGTAGAAATTAATATCGCACAATTCTTTGCATCTTTCCGCGAAATCATTGCATTTGGTTAACCGAGCACCGATCCTCGGCGTGACGGGCAGGCCCTGGCGGCAGAAATCGGGACGAGGTTCATGGCACGATCAATGACGGCATTTTCGTCGCTCAAGGGCGGTGAGGCGGGGTATTCCTGGTCGTGGGAACTGCGATCGGTCAACGGCAAGGGGCTGGATCTGCGGCTGCGGCTGCCAGATTGGGTGCCGGGGCTGGAGGCCGCGCTGCGGGCACGTCTGGCCAGGGCGCTGGTCCGGGGCAACGTGACGCTGAACCTGCGCCTGACGCGCGAGGAATCGGGCGGGACGCTGCGGGTCGACGCAGGCCAGCTGGAGGCGGCCCTGGGCGCGCTGGAGGCGGTCGAGAACGCGGCGATGGCCCGGGGCATGACGTTGGCGCCGTCGCGGGCGGCGGATCTGCTGGCGGTGCGTGGCGTTCTGGAAACCAGCGGCGCACCCGAGGACCACGACGGCCTGCTGGCGGCGCTGATCGAGGATTTTACGCCGCTGCTGGCCGATTTCGTGGCGATGCGCGACAGGGAAGGTGCCGCGATTTCGGCTGTGCTGGCGCAACAGGTGACGCAGATCGAGGCGCTGGTCGGGCGCGCCGCCGAGGTGGTCGAGGCACGACAGCCACGCATGGCCGAGGCGGTGCAGGCCGCCCTGGAGCGGGTTGCGGGCAGTGCCGGTCTGGACCCCCAGCGCATGGCGCAGGAACTGGCGCTGATCGCCATCAAGGCAGACGTGACCGAGGAACTGGACCGCCTGCGCGCCCATGTCGGGGCGGCCCGTGACCTGCTGGGGCAGGAGGGCAGCATCGGGCGCAAGCTGGATTTCCTGACCCAGGAGTTCAACCGCGAGGCCAATACCCTGTGTGCCAAGGCGCAGGACAGCGCCCTGACCGCCATCGGATTGGAGCTGAAGGCGGTGATCGACCAATTGCGCGAGCAGGTCCAGAACATCGAATAGCGCCGCGACCGTGCCCTGGACACGCCCTGCGCGGGGACGGCTTGGGGGGCGTTTTAGGGGGGCGGCCATTGCCCAGCGCGGCAAAAGCTGCAAAACCCTGCGGGGAAATGAACCAAGCGGAACCTGTGACATGAGCCAAAGGCGCGGCCTTCTGATCATCCTGTCCTCGCCTTCGGGTGCGGGCAAGTCGACCCTGTCGAAACGGCTGCTGGCCTGGGACAGGGACATCCGGTTTTCGGTGTCGGCCACGACGCGCGCGCCGCGTGTCGGTGAAGAGCACGGACGGGAATACTATTTCCATAGCCACGAAGAGTTCGCGGACATGGTGGCACGCGACCAGATGCTGGAACATGCCACGGTGTTCGGCAATTCCTACGGCAGTCCGCGCGGCCCGGTCGAGGCGGCGATCAATGCCGGGCGCGACCTGCTGTTCGACATCGACTGGCAGGGTGGGCAGCAGATCCGCAACTCGGCCCTGGGCAAGCATGTGCTGTCGATCTTCATCCTGCCCCCCAGCATGGCAGAGCTGGAACGGCGGCTGATCACCCGCGCGCAGGACGAACCCGACGTGATCGCGCAGCGGATGCAGAAAAGCCGTGACGAGATCAGCCATTGGCCGGAATATGACTATGTGCTGATCAACGATGATCTGGAGGAGAGCGAAGACCGCCTGCGCACGATCATTTCCGCCGAGCGGATGCGCCTGTCACAACAACCCGGTGTCGTCGACCTGGTGCGGCGGCTGAATACGGAATTCGAGGAAAGCCAATGACGCTGTATGCCCTGGACGGTCACGCCCCGCAGTTGCCCGAGGATGGCGACGTCTGGATCGCACCGGACGCCAACGTGATCGGTCGGGTGGTGCTGGAGAGCGGCACATCGGTCTGGTTCGGCAGCACCCTGCGCGGCGACAACGAGGTGATCCATATCGGCGCGGGCAGCAATGTGCAGGAAAACACGGTGATGCACACGGATATCGGGTATCCGCTGACCATCGGGGTCAATTGCACCATTGGCCACAAGGCGATGCTGCACGGCTGCACCATTGGCGACAACAGCCTGATCGGCATGGGCGCGACGGTGCTGAACGGGGTGCGGATCGGCCGCAACTGCGTCATCGGGGCGGGGGCATTGGTGACCGAGGGCACCGAGATACCCGACAACGCCATGGTGCTGGGGGCGCCCGGTCGGGTGGTCAAATCGCTCGGGGCGGAGTGGGAACAGCGCTTGCAGGCCTCGGCGCTGCATTACCAGCAGAACATGCGGCGGTTTCGCGACGGCCTGACCGCCCTCTGATCCCCCTTTCCAAGACAGGACAGCGCCCGCCATGACGGATGCCTCTCTTACTGCGCTGCTGAGCGCGATCCCGCTGCCGGCGATGCTGGTGGGACGTGGCGAGCGGATCATCGCGGCCAATGCACGCACGGCGACGCTGTTCGGCCCCGGCATCACGGGGCGGCATTTCATTACCGTCATTCGCCAGCCTGCGGTGCTGGACGCGGTGGAATCCTGCCTGCAGGACCGCCAGCCCCACCAGACGCGCTATCTTGCGACGCGGCGCGGACAGGAAACCAACTACGAGGTCAGCTGTTCCTACGTGGATTCGCCGCTGGGGCAGGGGGTGGTGGTGTGCTTTCAGGACATCACCATGCTGGAGAAGGCCGAGGTCATGCGGCGCGATTTCGTCGCCAATGTCAGTCACGAGCTGCGCACGCCGCTGACCGCGCTGATCGGGTTCATCGAGACGCTGCTGGGGCCGGCAAAGGACGACGCGGCGGCGCGCGAGCGGTTCCTGGGGATCATGGCGAACGAGGCGGGCCGGATGGAACGGCTGGTCAAGGATCTGCTGTCGCTGAGCCAGGTCGAAGGCGAGGCGCGGATGCGCCCGACCGAGCGGGTCGACATGCACGCGCTGATGCAGTCGGTGCAGAACGCGCTGGCCCCGCTGGCGCGCGCCGCCGATGTCGATCTGGTCGTGACCGCCGAGCAGGAGGGCATTTTCGTGCAGGGCGATTCCGATCAGCTGCGCCAGGTGCTGAACAATCTTGTCGAAAACGCGATCAAGTATGGCGGCAGCGGCAAGCAGGTGACCATGTCGCTGTCGGCGCGCGCCGAGATGCCCGAATTGCGCGGCCCCGGCGTGGCCCTGACGGTCAGCGATCAGGGACCGGGAATCGAGGATGTTCACCTGCCGCGGCTGACCGAGCGATTCTATCGGGTTGATTCTCATCGGTCGCGGGAAATGGGCGGAACAGGGCTGGGATTGGCGATCGTGAAGCATATCGTGAACCGGCATCGGGGGCGGATGCGGATTTCTTCGAAAATGGGGCAGGGGACATCCGTGCGGGTCGTCTTGCCCGTCAGCTGACCCCGGCGTGACTGTGACACAAGCGTTAACGCCTTGTTACAAAGGGGCTTGTCGTGACGTCGCGGTCGGCCATGTGCGCGTGGCTGGCCGGGCATTCCCAAGTGCGAAAGCCGTTTAATTTCCACGCTGTCATGAAGATGTTACATCCGTGTCACAAAAGCATCGCGACCAGCGCCTAGCAGGGGCGTCGAGGCTGCCGGGGATGGCGGCCAGACCAAGACAACAGGAGCTTTCCATGTCCTTCATGAAACTGACCGCATCGGCACTTGCGCTCGCAGCCGTTTCCGCAACCGGCGCCATGGCGCGCGACCAGATTCAGATCGCAGGGTCGTCGACCGTGCTGCCCTATGCCTCGATCGTCGCCGAAGCCTTCGGCGAGAACTTTGATTTCCCGACCCCCGTTGTTGAATCGGGCGGGTCGTCCTCAGGCCTGAAACGCTTTTGCGAAGGCGTCGGCGAAAACACCATCGACATCGCCAACGCATCGCGCGCCATCAAGGACAAAGAGATCAAGGCCTGCGCCGACGCTGGCGTGACCGACATCATCCAGGTGCGCATCGGTTATGACGGCATCGTCTTCGCCAGCCAGCTGAATGGCCCGGAATTCACCGCGTTCGAGCCGTCCGACTGGTTCAAGGCGCTGGCCGCCGAGCTGCCTGTCGACGGCAAGATGGTTGCCAACCCCAACATGACCTGGGCCGACGTGAACCCCGATCTGCCCGCCGAAGAGATCATGGCCTTCATTCCGGGCACCAAGCACGGCACCCGTGAAGTGTTCGAAGAAAAAGTCCTGATCCAGGGCTGCGAAGATTCCGGCGCGATGGAAGAGATGAAAGCCGCGGGCCTGGATGACGACGCCGCAGAAGACGCCTGCAAGGCCGTCCGCACCGACGGCAAATCGGTCGACATCGACGGCGACTACACCGAGACCCTGGCGCGCATCGACAGCAACCCGCACGGTCTGGGCGTCTTTGGCCTGGCGTTCTACGAAAACAACACCGACAAGCTGAAAGTGGCCACGATGTCGGGTATCGCACCTTCGACCGAGACCATCGCTTCGGGTGAATACCCCGTGTCGCGCCCGCTGTATTTCTACATCAAGAAAGCCCACATCGGCGTCATCCCCGGCCTGAAGGAATACGCTGAATTCTTCGTGTCCGACGACATCGCAGGCCCCGATGGCCCGCTGTCCGAATATGGCCTTGTGTCCGACCCCGAGCTGGCAGACACCCAGTCGATGGTTGCCGACGAAGAGACCATGGGCGCAAACATGTAAGCCTGACGACCCCGGGCGGCGCGTGATCCGCGCGCTGCCCGACCCCGCACCACACCGGAACGATTTCGCTGTGGCAAGACCCTGACAAGACCATTCCAGAGAGTACCACATGCCGGCCACCTGGATTTTCCTGATTGTTCTGGCGATCGCTGCCATCGGGTACGTACTGGGACGCAGCCGCGCCCTTGCTTCGGCCAGTGGCGACAGCCGCAATCTGCATTCTCTTCCTTCTTATTACGGCAGCCATGTCGCGCTGTATGTCGCGGTGCCGTCGCTGCTGTTGTTCGGGCTGTGGCTGGTCGTTCAGCCGATCCTGATCGAACGTCATGTCCAGACCCTGATCCCCGAGGCGAGCTATCAGAACCAGGGCGAGCTGAACCTGCTGATGTCGGATGTGCATCGCATCGCCAGCGGGCTGGATTTCGCGGTCGACTACGGAGCCCTTGGCGCCCAGCAGGCGCTGGATCTGGACACCGACACCAGCGATATCCGCGCCATTCTGGCCAGTGTCGGCGTCGCGCTCGGCTCGGACGTGTCGACGCAGACGCTGGACGCCGCCAAGCGCTATCGCGCGCTGAGTGCCACGGGCGACATCTTTCGCAGCATCGCCGTTCTGGCCCTGGCGCTGGCCGGCCTCGGCTTTGCAGTCATCAAGACCAACCGTGATTTCCGCGCCCGCAACGCGGTCGAACGGGTGATCCTGTCGCTGCTGATCCTGGCCGCCTCGCTTGCGATCCTGACGACCGTGGGCATCGTGCTGTCGCTGGTGTTCAACACCATCGAATTCTTCAAGCTGTACCCGGCGCTGGATTTCTTTTTCGGCACGACCTGGAGCCCCTCTTTTGGCGGCGGATCGCAGCTGGGTATCCTGCCGTTGTTCTGGGGAACCTTCTATATCTCGCTGATCGCGCTGGCGGTGGCGGTGCCCATCGGGTTGTTCGCGGCCATCTACACCAGCGAATATGCCTCGCCAAAGGTGCGCAGCATGGCAAAACCGCTGCTGGAGATCCTGGCGGGCATTCCCACCATCGTCTACGGCCTGTTCGCGCTGCTGACGGTCGGGCCCGGCCTGATGGCGGTGTTCGGCCCCAACGGGGGCCTGGGCTGGATGCAGGGCGGCACGGCGGTGATGACGGCCGGTCTGGTCATGGGCGTCATGCTGATCCCCTTCGTCAGTTCGTTGTCGGATGACATCATCAACTCGGTGCCCCAGAGCCTGCGCGACGGATCGCTGGGCCTTGGCGCCACGAAATCCGAAACCATCAAGCAGGTCGTGCTGCCGGCCGCCCTGCCGGGCATCGTGGGGGCCATCCTGCTGGCCGCATCGCGCGCAATCGGCGAGACGATGATCGTGGTTCTGGGGGCAGGGGCCGCCGCCCGCCTGTCGATGAACCCCTTTGACGCGATGACCACCGTGACCGCCAAGATCGTCAGCCAGCTGACGGGGGACGCCGATTTCGCGTCACCCGAAGCGCTGGTCGCGTTTGCCCTGGGCATGACGCTGTTCGTGATCACGCTGGGCCTGAATATCTTTGCACTCTGGATCGTGCGCAAATACCGGGAGCAATACGAATGACCGACGCAAGCATTTCCGGTCCTGCCGCGAAACCGCGCCCCAACACCTCAGGCTCTCTTCTGGAACTGGACAAGGGCACCCGCCGCCGCAACGCCGCCGAAAAACGCTTTCGTGCCTATGGCATGGCGGCGGTCGGTATCGGGCTGATCTTTCTGCTGGTGCTGCTGTTCACCATCGTGCGCAACGGCGTGCCGGCCTTTACCCAGACCTTTATCGAGCTGCCCGTCACGCTGAGCGAAGCCAAGCTGGACAAGAGCGGCAACCGCGATATCGAAGAGATCAAGAAGGTCACGACCTTTGGCTATGGCGGGTTGATCAACTCTGCGCTGGAAACGACGCTGAGTGATGCCGGGATCGCCTCGCCCTTCGAGAAGGCCAGTGAGCTGAGCAAGCTGATCTCGTCCTCCGCTGCGGCGCAGATCCGTGATTACGTGCTGACACATCCGGACGACATCGGGAAAACCGTCACGTTCGAAGTGCTCGCCTCGTCCCGGGTGGATGGGTACGAAAAGGGCCGGGTCACACGGGTGGCCCTGCTTAACGACAAGAACCTGGATGCCGAGCATCTGGATGTCGCGGACCAGATGAAAGAGGCGGGCGTGCTGAAACGCCGGTTCAACTGGGACTTCATCCTGGGCGCCGACGCGTCGGAGAGCCGCCCCGAACAGGCCGGGATCGGCGTGTCGATGCTGGGGTCGCTGTTCATGATGCTGGTGGTGCTGGTGCTGTCGCTGCCGATCGGCGTCGCCGCATCCGTCTACCTTGAGGAGTTCGCACCGAAAAACTGGTTCACCGATATCATCGAGGTGAATATCTCGAACCTGGCGGCCGTGCCGTCGATCGTCTTTGGTATCCTGGGGCTGGCGGTCTTCATCCAGTTCATCGAGCTGCCGCAATCCGCACCGCTGGTCGGTGGTCTGGTGCTGACGCTGATGACATTGCCGACCATCATCATCTCGACCCGCGCGTCGCTGAAGGCGGTGCCGCCGTCGATCCGCGATGCGGCCTTGGGGGTAGGGGCGTCGAAAATGCAATCGGTGTTCCACCATGTGCTGCCGCTGGCCATGCCCGGCATCCTGACGGGGACGATCCTTGGTCTGGCGCAGGCTTTGGGCGAAACCGCGCCGCTGCTGCTGATCGGGATGGTGGGCTATATCGCCTCGAACTATCCTGACGGGATCGCGTCCGGGTTCCTCGATCCGAACTCGGCCATGCCTGCCCAGATCTATGAATGGGCAAAACGGGCGGACCCGGCCTATTACGAACGCGCCTGGGGCGGTATCATCATCCTGCTGGTATTCCTCATGACCATGAACATCATCGCCATCATTCTGCGCCGCCGGTTTGAGCGTCGCTGGTAAGCAAGGGGGAAGAACCATGTACGACTCGCCCACCCTGGAGACCAAATTGAACACCAAGAACATCAAGATCGCCGCGGATAACGTGCAGGTCTATTATGGCGAAACCCACGCCATCAAGGACGTCAGCGTACAGATCCAGGACAAGACCGTCACCGCCTTCATCGGGCCGTCGGGCTGCGGAAAGTCGACCTTTCTGCGCACCCTGAACCGGATGAACGACACCATCGACATCTGCCGCGTGCAGGGCAATATCCTGTTGGATGGCGAAAACATCTATGATCCGCGCGTCGATCCGGTGCAGTTGCGGGCCAAGGTCGGCATGGTGTTCCAGAAGCCGAACCCGTTCCCCAAGTCGATCTATGACAACGTGGCCTATGGGCCGCGCATCCACGGCATGTCGAAAAGCAAGGCGGATCTGGATCAGATCGTCGAAACCGCGCTGCGTCGCGGGGCCATCTGGGACGAGGTCAAGGACCGACTGCATGCGCCGGGCACCGGCCTGTCGGGCGGTCAGCAGCAGCGTCTGTGCATCGCGCGCGCCGTGGCGACCGAACCCGAAGTGCTGCTGATGGACGAACCTTGTTCGGCACTGGACCCCATCGCCACGGGGCAGGTCGAGGAGTTGATCGACGAGCTGCGCGAGGATTATTCGGTGGTGATCGTCACCCACTCGATGCAGCAGGCGGCCCGGGTCAGCCAGAAGACCGCGTTCTTCCATCTCGGCAACCTGGTTGAATATGGCGACACCAGCCAGATCTTTACCAACCCGGTCGATCCCCGCACCGAGAGCTATATCACCGGCCGTATCGGCTAAGCCCGCATTCAACAGGAGCCAATATCCATGGCACAGCATATCGCGAGCGCATATGACCGCGATCTTGAAGCCGTTCAGGCCAAGATCATGAAAATGGGCGGTCTGGTCGAGCAGGCCATTTTCGACGCCAGCCAGGCGCTGGAAAACCGTGACGAGGAAATGGCCGAAAAGGTGCGCGCCGGTGACAAGGTCATCGACGAGCTGGAAGAGATCATTCAGGAAGACGCGGCCCGCATCATCGCGCTGCGCGCGCCGACGGCGGGCGACCTGCGCATCGTTCTGTCGATCATGAAGATCGCCGGCAACCTTGAACGTATCGGCGATTATGCCAAGAACATGGCCAAGCGCACCTCGGTGCTGGTGCAGATGCAACCGATCACCGGGGCCCATTCCGCGCTGCGCCGCATGGCGCGCGAGGTCGAGGGGATGCTGCGTGATGCGCTGGATGCCTATATTCAGCGTGACGCCGACCTTGCCCAGGACGTGATCAACCGCGACCGCGATGTCGACCAGATGTACAATGCGCTGTTCCGAGAATTCCTGACTTTCATGATGGAAGACCCGCGCAACATCACGGCCTGCATGCATCTGCATTTCATGGCCAAGAACACCGAACGCATGGGCGATCACGTCACGTCGGTCGCGGAGCAGGTGATCTATCTTGTCACCGGTCTGCCGCCCGAAGACGCGCGCCCGAAACAGGACAATACCTCGGTCGATCCCAATGTTGCGCCACCGCAACCGATGAGCGGAGACAAGTAACATGGCCGCCGACCAGCAACCCACGGTCCTTGTTGTCGAAGACGAACCCGCGCAGCGTGAAGTGCTTGCCTACAATCTCGAGGCCGAAGGCTTCAAGGTGAGCCGCGCCGAGAATGGCGAAGAGGCGATGCTGCTGGTGCAGGAGGTGGCACCGGACATCATCGTTCTGGATTGGATGCTGCCGAACCTGTCGGGCATCGAGGTCTGCCGCCAGTTGAAGATGCGTGCCGAGACCCGCGGCGTGCCGATCATCATGTTGTCGGCGCGCTCTGAAGAATTCGACCGGGTGCGGGGGCTGGAAACCGGCGCGGATGACTATGTGGTCAAGCCGTATTCGGTGATCGAGCTGATGGCGCGGGTGCGCGCACAACTGCGCCGCACGCGGCCTGCGTCGATGGGAGAGCGCCTGGAGTACGAGGATATCCTGCTGGACGCCGAGACACATCGCGTCATGCGCAGCGGGCAGGAGCTGAAGCTGGGGCCGACGGAATTTCGTCTGCTGTCGACCTTCATGGAAAAGCCCGGTCGGGTTTGGTCGCGCGAACAGCTGCTCGACCGTGTGTGGGGACGAGACATCTACGTCGATACGCGTACGGTGGATGTGCACATCGGCCGGCTGCGCAAGGCGCTTTGTACGCACGGTGGCGACGATCCGCTGCGGACGGTACGTGGCGCGGGATATGCGCTTGGCTAAGTCTTGCGATGCGGGGGTGGATATTGCCCCCGTACCGCCACTGCCATATTTCTTATAATCGGTATTATGTAAATTATTGAGCTATGGCGTTTGCTGTAAACCGTAGGTTTTCCTGTTCAAACAGCGTGGCTGGCGGTTGTTGGTCCCTTTAGGTGACACATGCGGTTTACCGTGCAGAGCACTGATTTGAATGGGTAAAGCACATGATCCGTATGTCAGGTATCGCCCCGCTTGTCCGGTTCGATCTGGCCGTGACGCCCCATGCGACGTGCCAGCAACCAGACGCCCAATGCCCAGGCCGCGCCCAACGTCCAGCCCGCCAGGACATCCGACGGCCAGTGAACGCCCAGGTAGACCCGGCTGATCCCGACCAGCATGGCAAGCACCGCGGCCACCGTGATGTAGAACGCGCGAATGCCCAGCTGTGTTTCCGACCGCGCCAGCATCACGGCCAGCGTCAGATAGGTCACCGCCGCCATCATCGAGTGGCCTGAGGGAAAGGATGCGGTGGCAACCTCGACACCGTGCGGCACCAGATCGGGCCGCGGACGTGAAAAGCCCAGCTTGGCCAGGTGCGACAAGGCCTGTCCGCCGATGATTGCGATGCCCAGGAAAACGGCCGACGCGCGCTGGCGGTTCAACACCAGGAACACCAGCACGCTGAGCGAAATCAGCGTCAGAACCGTGACGCCGCCAAGTGCGGTCAGATCGCGCATCGCGACTTCGACCTGCGAGCCGCCGATGGGATTGTTCAGATCGCCCGGAGTGCGCAACGCCAGCAGAACGGCCTGGTCAAAAGCGTGCAGATCCCCTTCGATCATTTCGGCCGCCAGCGCGACAAACGCCCAGAGCGCACCCCCGATGACGACGATGACGACCAGGGTGATAACCTCGACCCGTTTGGTGAGGTTCAGAAAAGCAGCGCGAAGAGACATGGAGGTCCTGTTGTTTGGGGCATCGATGCGATGGATATGCAGGTGCGAGACTAGATGGGGCAGCACGTCGGCGCGACAAGCTGATCTTTGCCGATGCCCGGACGCAGCGCGGTGACGTCAAGCGCGCAGTCTCGCGTGCGGATGCTGGCAGTTATGTGCCGCCCTGCCCCAGCATTTCGTGGCCAGCCCGCCAGAGCCAGTATTTCCTGGGGCGTCAGAGTGATTGCGCGGCACGTGCAAAGGGCGCGAAAAACGCGTCTTACCATGGCCCGACGTGGCTGGGATGAGGCGCTGACACCAGATTTTTCGTCGCATCGCGCCGGCGCAGCGGTATGTTTTTGCTGGCATATCGCTGTAATTGGGTGTGGACTGAGGAGAGACGCGCACGCAACTGCAGAAAGCGAGCAAGGAATGCACGGGACTGCAACGCACAAGGCCCTGGAGAATGCCCTGATCAAGGGGCCGTTCGCCTATGGATTCGTTGATGGCGACATGATCGTCCAGCGCCATAACGAGGCCGCGGCCAATTGGTTTGCCATGCCGGGGCGCAGCCTGGTCGGTCAGCCCCTGAGGCAGTTCATGAGCGCGGAAATGCTCGCCTCCGTTTCGCCATCCCTGCAACAGGCGCTTGGCGGACACGTGGTCGAGTACGAACGCACTCTGCAACACCCCGAGGGGGTGCGCACCTCGGTTGCGCGCTATGTTCCCGAACATGACGACACTGGCGACGTCGTCGGGATTCATATTTTCCTGGTCGACATAACGGATCAACGGCACTCTGAAACCGAGGCCAATACGCTGCGCGAACGCTTCAAGGGGGCGTTTCAGCATGCCGCGATCGGCATGGCCATCGTTGCGCCGGACGGGAAATTCCTGTCGGTCAACAAATCGCTCTGCGAAATGCTGGGGTATACGTCGCAGGAATTGCTCGAGGGCGATTTCCAGGAGCTGACGCACCCTGACGATCTGGAGGCGGACCTGCAAAGTCTGACCCAGCTGAACGATGGCACGCGCGACTCCTATACGATGGAGAAACGCTATATCTCCAAGGCTGACGCGACCATCTATGCCATTCTGAGCGTGTCCGTGGTGCGTAGCGCGGATGGCACGCCACTGCACTTCGTGTCCCAGATTCAGGATATTTCCCCGCGCAAACATGCCGAGGATCGGCTGTTTCGCGAACATGAGATGGCCGAAGTCACGCTTCGATCCATCGGGGACGGCGTTATCACCTGCGACCCGAGCGGTGGCGTCGTCTATCTGAACCCCGTGGCCCAGGGCCTGACGGGATGGAGCAACGAAGACGCCGCGGGCAAGCCGATCTCGACCATCTTCAACGTGCGTGACCCCGACGATTTCCCGGTGCCCTGCCCCATGGCCGAAGCGCTGGAAACCGGACGGATCGTGGCGCTTCAGGCCAATTCGGTGCTGATCAGCAAGGACGGCGTGCGCCTGCCGGTTGAGGATTCCGCCGCGCCGATCCGCGATCGGGCTGGCAATGTGGTTGGGGGCGTTTTGGTGTTTCACGACGTTTCCCATCAGCGCGCGATGGCGATCAAGCTGGAATTTCTGGCCCATCACGACATGCTGACCGAATTGCCGAACCGTGCGTTGTTCAAGGATCGTCTGTCGATGACGCTGCGCGCCAACCGTCGCGATGGCAAGAATTGCGCGATCTTGTTCTGTGACCTCGACCGGTTCAAATCCATCAACGATGCCCATGGTCATGCTGCCGGCGATGAGGTTTTGCAGGAACTGGCCCATAGATTGAAGCGGAGCGTGCGCGACGGCGATACGGTCTGTCGCTGGGCCGGTGATGAATTTGCCATCCTGATGCCGGATGTCACATCCGAACGTGACGCCCGCCTGGTGGCCAGCCGGATCGTGGAAAGCGCCCGCACGCCCATCCATCTCAAATCGTCGTTGGGACGTGTCGATGTCGGTCTCAGCGTCGGTATCGGCATGTTCCCCGAGGATGGTCAGGATGCCAGCAGCCTTGTGGCCGCAGCCGATGCGGCGCTGTACGAGGTGAAACGCACCGGGCGAAATGGATTTGCCTTTCACCACGAGGGGCTGAATATCCTGACACGCGAACGCGCCCGCCAGGAGGCCCAACTGCGCGAGGCGCTGCAATCGAACGCGCTTGAACTTCACTACCAACCGCGGATTTCGCTGAAAGACGGCAGGATCACCGGGGTCGAGGCGCTGGTGCGGCTGCGCATCGACGGCAAGCTGGTCTTTCCTGATGAGTTCATCTCGATCGCGGAGGATACCGGCTTGATCCACGACCTGAGCCGGTGGGTGCTGCGCGAGGCATGTCGGCAGTGCAAGGTCTGGCAGGATGGCCCCCTGCGCGATGTTCTGGTCGCGATCAACATGTCACCGATGCGGTTGCGTCAACCGGATCTGTCGCGGGAAATCGCGGACGTCTTGGCGGAATATGATCTGGAGCCGAAGCGTATCGAATTCGAGATTACCGAGACCATGCTGGCGACGGCGACACAGGAATGCGGCGAGCAGATCCGAGAGCTGTCGAAGCTGGGCTTCAAGCTGTCGCTGGATGATTTCGGCACCGGGTTTTCCAACCTTGCGTATCTGCGCAAATTGCCGATCGACACCCTGAAAATCGACCGCAGTTTCGTGTCTATGTCAGAAGGCGACATGACCATTGCCAGTGCAATCATCGGCCTCGGCGGATCTTTTGGCAAAAGCATCGTGGCCGAAGGGATCGAGACGCGCGAGCAGGAACAGGCGTTGATGAAACTGGGCTGCGACGAGGGACAGGGATTCCTGTATTCCCGTGCCGTGTGCGCCGCCGAGATCGAGGACATGTTCGACCTGGTGTCCGCGCCCTAGACCATTCTGGCCATACCGGACAGTAGTGCGGAGCCCTGCGCCAGGGCCGCCTGCCCGTTTGCAGACGTCGCCAGATACCTGACACAGCCCGAAGAAAGGCAAGATTGATGACTGACAATGCCGACCTTGAAATCCGCCCCGTGCGCGATGGCGATCGTGAACAATGGGATCATCTGTATGCGGGCTACGCCGCGTTCTACCAGGTGCCGCAGACCAGCGAAATGCGCGACAAGGTATGGGGCTGGTTGCACGATCCGGCGCAGGAATCCGAAGGTCTGGTGGCGCAAGGTCCGGGTGGAAAACTGGTCGGGCTGGCGCATTTTCGCCCCTACGCCCGCCCGCTTGCCGCCTCGACCGGATTGTTTCTCGATGATCTTTTCGTTTCGCCTGATGCACGTGGCAGCGGTGCCGCAGATGCGCTGATCGAAGGTGTTCGCAAGATTGCCGAGGCACGCGGTTGCAGCCTTGTGCGCTGGATCACGGCCGAGGATAATTATCGCGGCCGTGGGCTATATGATCGTGTGGCCAGCCGCACGGCATGGGTGACATACGACATAAAGCTGCCGTCCTGACACGCCCGGCCGACTGTCACGCAACCGGCCTGTTGTCTCAAGACATTCTTTTTGGGTAATATATTTTTATATCAGTTGGTTGTGGGTTGAGGTTCATGTAAAGCATGAGCGCCGCGAAGCAAACCGATAAATATCCGGCTTCGCGGGCGGCTGGCAGCCCGAGGGGTTTCAGGAAACGTCCTTCACGAAATAAACGCGGTGAAAGCCATCTTCGACGCGGCGGTCCACTTCGACGTAGCCGAGCCTAGGGTAAATGGAGAGGTTATCCGACATCTTCTCATTGGTATAAAGATGCACCGAGCCAAGGCCCCGCCGGCGCGCCGAGACTTCGCAAAAGCTGACGAGATCCTTGCCGATACCGCGACCGGTGGCACTGGGAAAAACCGCCACGTTTTCAAGCAGAAGGTGATCGCCTTCGGCATAGAACACGATAAAGCCCTGTACTTCGTCCTGGCTATTGGTGGCGACGTGGACATGTCGTGCGGCAATCTGCGATGCGAAATCGGCGACCATCGGTGCCGGTTTCCGGCCCATCAGGGGGACGTAACGCGCGTAGGCCTGTTCGGCGCAGCTGCGGATATCGGGTTCGTCGCTGGGTCTGGCGGTTCGGATCATTGCGCTTCCTTCGAACGCCCTCGGGGCTTTGGTTCTGGCGGCCCGCTAAAGCGTGGCCAAGCCCCTCTGAACGTTTTGCACCACACTAATGTGCCTTGGCGTGCTGGCGACATGCGGCGTCACGAACACGCCGGGATGATGCCAGAGAGGGCTTTCGTCCGGCAGAGGTTCGGTTTCGAAAACGTCAAGCGACGCCCCGGACAGTTGGCCGGAGTCGAGAGCCGACAGCAGGTCGGCCTCGACCAGGTGGGCACCGCGCCCGATCTGGATCAGAGCGGCACCCGACGGAAGGCTGGCGAAGGTTGCCGCGTTAAGGATGCCATCGGTTTCGGGGGTCAGGGGCAGGACGTTAATCAGGATGTCTGTTTCGGACAGAACCTCATGCCACGCGTCCGAGGTCATATGCCGCGCCCCTGCCAGCGGATCGATCGGGACCGAGCGCGATACGACGGTCACCGGATAACCGAGCGAAAGCAGAGACTTGGCGATTGCCCGCCCCATCATGCCAAACCCAAGAACGCTGATGCGGCGCAAGGTCGGGCTCTGATCTCCGACGCGCCGCGCCCAGTCGCGCCGTGCTTGTGCCGCGAGGAAATCACCCATCCGGCGATGATGCCAGAGCACGTGAAAGGCCGCGAACCCCGCCATTTGCAGCGCCTGGTCCGGGTCTTCGACGCGAAACACCGGGACATCGGGCAAGGATGGACAGCCGAGGATACCGTCGATGCCCGCCCCGACGGAAAAGACTGCGCGAAGGTTTGGATAAGGCGCAAAGGCATCATCTGCCGGTTTGAACGTCAGCACGAAATCGACCGCTGCGGGATCGTCGACCTGATCCGGTGGCAGCAGCATGAGTTCGGGCGCATGTTCGGCAAAGGGGCCCGCGAAAAAGCCCATCATGTCGAGGACCGAACATGTGGCCACGCCGATCATCCGCCTTGTCGTCATTGCGCCGCCTGCCCCCAGCCACCGCCGGGGACCGCCGCAAGCAGGGTTTGCGTATAGCTGTGTTGAGGGTTCAGAAAGACCTCCGACACCGGCCCGATTTCGACCAGCTTGCCTTTTTGCATGACGGCGATCCGATCGCAAAGCTGGGCTGCGACGCGAAGGTCATGGGTGATGAACAGGATCGACAGATCAAAGCGAAGCCTGAGGTCGCGCAGAAGGTCCAGAACCTGCGCCTGGATCGAGACATCCAGCGCCGAAACGGCCTCGTCCGCGATGATCAGCTCGGGGTCCATCGCAAGCGCCCGGGCGATGCCGATCCGCTGTCTTTGCCCGCCCGAGAATTCGTGTGGAAAGCGGTCTACTGCATCGGCGCCAAGGCCGACCGTTTCCATCAATTCGCGGGCGCGGGCGCGCGCCTTGTCCTTGGCGACACCCTTTGCGATCGGACCATCCGTCAGGGCGCGCATGACACGGTGGCGCGGATTGAGAGAGGCATAGGGGTCCTGGAAAACCATCTGCACCTTGTGGCGGGCGGCGCGAAGATCTGACGCTGTCAGCGCCGCCATATCGGTGCCTCCGACGATGACCTCGCCCGCGTCGGGCGTGACCAGACGCACGACCGCTCTGCCAAGCGTCGACTTGCCCGATCCGGATTCTCCTACCAGGCCAAGAACTTCGCCACGCGCGATCGAGAGCGAGACCGTGTCGATCGCTCGCACCTCGCGCGGTTGTCGGAACAGGCCGCCGCCGACGCGGTAGGTCTTTTCGAGGTTTCGGATTTCCAGGGCCGGGGCTTTCGCCACCTCGCTCGAGGCGGCCACCAGACCCGAAGGGATCGCGGCAAGCAGGCGCTTGGTATAGTCATGTTGCGGTGCCTCAAGCACTTCGGTGGCGGTCCCACGCTCAACGATTTCGCCATATCGCATGACGATGACGCGGTCGGCAATCTCGGCCACAACCCCAAAATCGTGGGTGATGAACATCACGGCCATGCCGCGGCGATCCCGCAGGTCGAGGATCAGCTTGAGGATCTGGGCCTGCGTCGTCACGTCCAGCGCGGTCGTCGGTTCGTCCGCGATCAGCAGCTCCGGCTCAAGCGCGAGAGCCATGGCGATCATGGCACGCTGTCGTTGCCCGCCGGACAGCTGGAACGGATAGGCGCGAATGATCTTTTCGGGATCGGGCAGCTGCACTTCGCGGATCAGATCCAGCGCCTTTGCCCGCCTCTCGGCCGGGGTGTGGCGTTTGTGCGCTTCGAAAACCTCGGCAATCTGATCGCCGATCCGCATGAGCGGGTTCAGGGCCGTCATCGGCTCCTGAAAGATCATGGCGATACGATCACCGCGCAGGGCACGCTGTTCGGCGTCGGACACAGTCAGGATATCCTTGCCACCGAATTCGGCAGTGCCAGTTGCAACGGTGACACCTTCGGGCAGCAACCCCATCACGGCATTGGCCGTCATCGATTTGCCTGACCCGGATTCGCCGACGACACACAGGATTTCGCCTGCCGCGATCTGGTAGGAGCAGTCCTGAACGGCAAAGGCGCGATCTGCGCCTTGCGGCAAGGCAATCGACAGGTCGGTGATTTTCAGAACGCTCATGACCGCCCCTTCCGTGACAGATGTGGGTTGAGGGCATCGTTCAACCCCTCACCGATCAGGTTGAGCGCGAGGACGGTCAGCACAATCGCAGCGCCCGGAAAGAACGAAAGCCACCAGGCCGAACGGATCACCGTGCGCGCCGCGCCGATCTGAAAGCCCCAGGACATGATGTTGGGATCGCCGAGGCCGAGGAACGAAAGCGAACTTTCCAGCAGGATTGCCGTCGCCACCATCAAGGAGGCCATGACGATGATCGGAGAGACCGTGTTCGGCAGCACCTGCCGGATCAGGATGTGCATGTTCGACAAGCCAGCGAGGCGGGCCGCATCGACATATTCCCGCCGTGTCACCGACATGACCTCGGCCCGGACCAGCCGCGCGACCGGCGGCCACGACACGATGGCAATCGCAATGGTGATCGATGTGAGGGATGGTTCGAGGATGGCCACGAGAACGATGGCGAGCGCGAAGTTCGGGATGGTCTGGAAGAACTCGGTAAAACGCATCGCTCCCTCGTCCACCCACTTGCCATAGAACCCTGCGAGTGCCCCCAGTGGCACCCCGATGAGCAGTGCCATGACCGTTGATACCAGCCCGACAAGCAGCGATACGCGCGCGCCATAGACCAATCCCGCAAGGACATCGCGGCCCAGAGTGTCTGTCCCGAGAGGCAGGCCATCCGTGGTGAACGGCACCAGGAACGGTCGTTGCACCATCGCCCACGGTCCGCGCGGATAAATCAGGGGAGCCAGAAGCGCGACGAGCAGGACGGCGATCAGGATGCCCAGCCCCAGCAAGGCACCGCGATTAGAGATGAAACGTTTCCAGAATGTCATGATTATGCCTTCTGCCCGATCCGCGGATCAATCAGCCGGTAGACCAGATCGGTGATGATGTTGAACACGATCACCATTGCGGCAGAGACGAGGAAGACCCCGAGGATCGTGTTATAATCGCGCGCCGCAAGGCTTTCGAACATCAGCCGCCCGATGCCTGGCCAGGCAAACACGGTTTCCGTCAAGACCGCGCCGCCGACCAGTTGCCCCGCCTGAAGCCCGGCCAGCGTGACCACGGGCAGCAGGGCGTTGCGCAGGATATGCCGCCGCCGGATGATTGACGGCGCCAACCCCTTGGCGCGCGCAGTCTTGACGAAATCCTGTTGACCGACTTCGAGCATCGAGGCGCGGGTCATGCGCATGTAGACTGCCATGAAGAACAGCCCCAGCGTCAACGCCGGCAAAATCAGGTGCAGGAGAATATCCCATATCCGTGTCAGCCCGGCATAGCCGCTGCCAACGGTTTCATAGCCAAACCCCGGCAACCAGCCGAGCTGCACTGAAAACACAAGCACCGCCATCAGAGCCGCCCAATATAGTGGTGTGGCGTAAAACAGCAGCGCCGTACCGGTGATCAGACTGTCGGTGAACTTGCCGACCCTTGCAGAGGCCGCGACGCCAAGCGCCACCCCCGCAAGCAGCGAAATCCAGAACGCCGTCAGCGTAAGGATCAGCGTCGCGGGCAGCCGTTCCAGGATCAGGTCCAGAACCGGCTGACCCTGCCGAAAGGAATAGCCCAGATCCAGCGTCATGATGTTTCCGACATACTGCAACAGCTGAACATAAAAGGGCTGGTCCAACCCGAACCGGGCCTTGAGGTCCGCGATCATCTGAGGATCAGCAGCCCCTGCTTCGCCCGCCAGCACCGTCGCCGGGTCGCCGGGCGCTGCGTGGATCAGAAAGAAGTTCAGGATCGCAATGGCAAGAAGTGTGATCGCTGCCTTGAGCAGGCGCGAAAGGATCGCTCCGGCAATAGCCATTATCTGTCCCCCGTTGGCCTTTGGGAGGGGCGAAACCGCCCCTCCCGTCGCGGTTTACTGTTCGATCCAGGCGTCGCGCAGACCGTCGTTCAACCCGATGCCGGTGGTGATCAGGTCTTTGACTTCGCAGCGGTAGATCGTCGGGAACTCGATCTCGAGCAGCCAGGCCACCGGGACATCTTCAACAATTTTCTGCTGGATCTCCGTGTACATCTCCTGGCGCTTCTCGGTGTTTGGTTCCACCGCCGCGGCTTCCCACATCGCGTCGAGTTCCGGGTTCACGTAGCCCTCGACGTTGTTCCAGGGGCTGCCCTTCTGGATCTGGCTTTCGACATAGTTCCGCGCCACGCCCAGTGCCGGGTCGCCGTACTGGTAGAGATAGGTAAAGGCCATGTCGTAATCCCAGTTGGCCGTCTTCTCGTTCCAGCCAGCGACATCGGCGCTGTCGATGTCGACGGTGATGCCGACCTCTTCCAGGTTCTGCTTCACCGCCTCGGCCCAGCGTTGCCAGGTTTCGCCGTAGGGCAAGGGCAGCAGACGCACGGGCGTGCCATCATAGCCCATCTCTTCCAGCAGGGCCTTGGCCTTTTCCGGGTCATGCGGATACTGCGGCACGTCGTCGGAATAATAGTTGGTCTTGGACGACACCGGCCCGGTAGGCACCGTGCCAAATCCGTTCCAGACCACATCCTTGACGAATTCCCGGTCCAGCGCGAACATGACAGCCTGGCGGAACAACTTGTTGGAGGTCGGTCCCTCGCGGTTGTTCAGCCACATCCATGCGTGCGGGGCAAAGAATTCCCAGCCGTCCGAGGTCGAGCAGACATTGTCCATCTTGGTCAGACGGGCGACATCCCAGTTTTCGATCGCGCCGCCGGGCAGCACGTCGACTTCGCCGGTTTCAAACGCCACAGCGCGCGAGGCCGCGTCAGGCACCACGCGGTAATACAGATCGTCGATGTGGGGCAGCCCGTCGAGGTAGTAATCCTCATTCTTCGTCAGGTGGATGAAGCTTCCCTTCTCCCACTCCACGAACTTGTAGGGGCCGGTGCCGATCGGGGTATTGTTCATCTCGTTGGTGGCGTAGTCGGTGCCCTCGTAGATGTGCTTTGGCACGATCGGCATCGATCCGGCCTCGAAGGCGTTGATGAAGGGGCCATAGGGTTCCTTCATGTGGATGACGATGGTGTTGTCATCCGGTGCCTCGACGCTTTCCACGTGGGAAAACGCGCCGCGGAAACGCGCATGATTGTCCTGCAGGAACTTGGTGGTGAAGATCACGTCGGCGGCGGAAAACGGTTCGCCGTCATGCCATGTCACGCCTTCTTGCAGCTTGAACGTATAGGTCATCCCGTCCTCGGCGATGTCCCATTCCTTCGCCAACGAAGGCTGCGGCTCAAGATCCTTGTTGTAGCGCAGCAACCCCTCATAGATCTGGCCGGACACCATCTGCGTCGGGCCGTTCTGGACCAGGCCCAGCATCAGCCCCGGCGGTTCGGGTTGCACGATCAGGTCGAGCCGACCGCCATCCTGTTGTGCTGCCGCGCCGGTCGCCATGGCGGCGGCGACAAGGAAAGTCGTTGCCTTCAGAAGTTTCATGTTTGGTTTCCCTGTTGGTTTAGGTTGATGACGGACCTGTTTGCCAGGTCTCGGATTGTTGTCAGATTTCCAGTTCGCGCATCCTGGCGCGTGTTCGTCACGCCGGGGCGGACCGCTCGATCAGGCGCAGGATCGCCGCCCATTCGGCGTCGCTGTCGGAGGCTTCGGTGCGGTCATAGGCGCGCGCGTACTGTTGCGCGGTGTGTGCGGCGACATCGTCGGGCAGCGGATCCGGCGTCAGCCCCATGGAGAGCGCGGCCACCTGCGCCTTGCAGGACCGTTCGAGGTTCAGCGCCAGCTTGACCGCCTCGGCCACGGACCGTCCGCAGACCAGCGTACCGTGATTGCGCAGCATCAGGACGTTGAGCGCGCCAAGGTCCGCGACGATGCGGGCGCGTTCCTCCAGATCCAGCGCAATGCCTTCATACTCATGATAGGCGATGGCGCCGTGGAATTGCGCCGACCATTGGTTCAGCGGCAAGAGCCCCTCTTTCACCGAGCTTACTGCGACGCCGGCGACGGTGTGCGTGTGCAGCACGCAGGCGGCGTCGTGGCGGGCCATGTGAACGGCAGAGTGAATCGTGAACCCGGCCGCGTTGACGCCATGGCCATAGGGGTCGTCGATGATGACCCCGGCCTCGTCGACGGTCACCAGATTTTCTGCCGTCACCTCGTCGAACATCATCCCGAAGGGGTTCAGCAGAAACCGCTTCTGCCCCGCCTCCCCATCCGGCAGGCGCGCCGAGATATGCGTGTAGATACTGTCATCCATGCCCTTGAGCGCCATGACCCGATAGGCCGCAGCAAGATCCTTTCGGATCTCATGCTCGTCCGGGGCGCGGCGGGGTGTGGCAGAAGCGCTGCCGCCCAGCGACATGGCTTGTTCGGGCATCGTCTTGGTTTGCGACGTCATGATCGGCTCTGCCTTTCGGATCGTCCTGAGTGCGTTTTTCAACTTGAAACAGATTGCCTGAGCCGCCCGGAGTCAAGAAGATTGTCGACAGACGACAAAACAACAGATAATCATACACGTGAGATGATCGAGATTTGGACGCAGTATGAACCGCGAAACCAGTGCCTTGTCTGAGGGCTATCCGTTTCTTCCGCTCAGCCGGAACGGGCTGGTCGATCGCGTCGCGCATTCCCTGGTCAGCGCGATTCTGTCGGGTGCCATACGCCCGGGCGAGCGGCTTGCCGAATCCCACATTGCCCGCCAGATGGACCTTTCGCGTGCCCCGGTGCGAGAGGCGCTGCGCCTGCTCGAAAGCTCGGGTCTGGTGGAATACCGCACGAACCGTGGCTTCTTCGTCCGGGTGAATTCCGCCCGTTCGATCGGCGACCTGTATGAGTTGCGCATCGTCATTGAAACCGCGGCGGTGCGGGCGCTGACACTGACCAATCCGGACGCCCTGCCCGGCCTGCGCGCCAAGGTGGATGAGCTTTATCAGCTGGCGGAAGCGGGCGCGGACATGATGTCCCATGTTTCGGTCGACATGCAGTTTCACCGGTTGATCTGCGAAGGCTCGGGAAATCAGCGTTTCCTGCAGGTGTTCGACCAGATCGCGAATGAAACCAAGCTGGGCCTGCTGGTGATCGGTCGCCTTTACGACGATCCGCACCGCATGGCCGAAACGCATGAACCTATTGTCGATGCCATTGCCGCGGGCGATGCCGATGCCGCCGCGGCCGCCATCGCCTATCACATCGGCGTGGCCAAGGATCTGGTGACCGAACATATCGGCAAGCAACAGGAGGCGGGCGAGACATGAAATGTTATTACGCTAAGGAGACAGAGGCGCACGATCCGGTGTTCCGCCTGTCTCTGGGCCAGATTGCCCGCAACGCGGAACAGGCCGAACGTGCCCGCCTTCTGCTGGCGGGGCTGGACCGTCTGGGATTGCCCGTCACGGCGCCTGCACCGGTTCCCCGCGAAATCCTCGGGCGGGTGCATACCCAGAACCTGCTGACCTTTCTCGAAACCGGCTGGGATGAATGGCAGACGCTTCCTGGCGCGGGACCAGAGGTGGTCCCGAACGTGCATGCGCTGAATTCCGAACGCACCTATCCCGCGCATATCGTCGGCAAGGCAGGCTGGCACATGGGCGATACCTCCGCTCCTCTTGCGCAGCACAGCTGGAAGGCCACCCTTGGGGCTGCCGCGGCGGCACACGCCGCAGCCGAGGCCGTACAGCAGGGCGACAGCGTTGCATACGCGCTTTGCCGTCCGCCCGGACACCACAGCTCTGCCGACGTGGTCGCGGGGCACTGCATGATCAACTGCGCGGCGGTGGCGGTCGAGACGTTGAAGCCGACACATCCGCGTATCGCCGTTCTCGACATCGACGTGCACCATGGCAACGGGACACAGGACATCTTCTACGAACGCGACGATGTTCTGTTCGTGTCCATTCACGCCACCCCCGAGACGTATTATCCGTTCTTTGTCGGGTATGCGCATGAAACGGGTCGCGGCGCTGGCGAGGGGTTCAACCTCAATATCCCGCTCAATCAGAGTACCGGCGATGATGGCTGGTGTGATGCGATCTCCGCCAGCCTTGAACGTATCGCCGCGTTCGGACCTGATGCGCTGGTCGTCAGCCTTGGCCTCGACGCGCATGAAAACGACCCGCTGAAAGGCCTGAAGGTGACGTTTGACGGGTTTCGGCGCGCGGGGAACATGATTGCCGCCGCCGGCTTTCCCACTGTTCTGGTGCAGGAAGGCGGCTATCTGTCGCCAGATCTGACGACCTCTCTGGTTGCCTATCTTGCGGGCCACGCCGGGATCGAAATCGCCCTCTGACGGCGTTTCCGCGCGCGGTTTCAAAGCCCTGAGCGGAGAGGAAGGCGTGCCTTGTGCGGGCTGCGATCCATGGCGCCGACTGCGCCACCGGTATCGCGTCACGCCCACGTGCCAAAGCAGGCCATCGACATCACCCGTTTCTTTTCGCCAAAGCAGCATCGGGGCCCGGTCACGGGCCCCGATGCCAGGATCAGGCGCGCGACAACGTCAGGCGCGCGACAACGGGCCGTCTGAGCCCGAGCGGTTGTTCGCCACCAATTGCCGGATTGCCGTGGGCAGGATCAGCGCGATCCCGATCAACGTGGCCGTCAGATCGGGTGCCACCAGCAGGATTGCCGCCAGTGCCAGGATGATCCGTTCGAACCAGTGCAGCGGCGCGAACAACCAATTCGACACGGCAGCGGACAACGCCCAGATGCCCAGGACCGCGCCGCCGAAGGCAAGGGCGAACGCCGACCAGGTAAATCCATCCGTCACCAGCAACAGCGCAGGCTGGAAGACGAAGATGAATGGCACCAGCGCCTTGCCCATGCTTAGACGAAAGGCGGTGTTGCCGGTCTTGAAGGCGTTGGATCCCGCGATCCCTGCCCCCGCATAGGCTGCCATGGCCACAGGTGGTGTCACATCCGCAAGGACACCGTAGTAGAAGACGAAGAAGTGCGCGACCAGAGGTTGAACTTGCAACAGCCCGAGGACCGGCGCGGCAACGGCGACCATGATGATGTAGTTCGCCGTCGTCGGAATGCCGCAGCCCATCAGGATGCAGACGATCGCCGTCAGCAGCAGAGTGAACAACAGCGTCAGGGTCTGCACGCCCATGATCTCGAACGGCAGGGCCGACAACAGCCCCGATACCGCGATTGCCCAGTCCGAAGCGACGCCCGTGACCATGTAGGCAATCTTGAACCCGACGCCCGTCAGGGTCACGATACCGATGACGACGCCTACCAGGGCGGCTGCGGCGGTGACCGCCAACGATTGCCGCGCGCCAAGGATGAAACCTTCCCAGACGCCGTGGATCGTACCCTTGATGCCGTCGATTATGCCCGACGCCATGACCTGTTGCAGCGCCAGCACCACGATGCAGGCCGTGATCGACCAGAATGCGGCAAAGAAGGGTGTGCGCCCAGACAGCAGAACGGCGACGAGGATCACCAGCGGCACAAGCGACAACCACCCCGCCTTGAGAACCTTCCAGACGTTTGGCAGTTCGGCTGCGGACAGGCCCCGCAGGCCAAGGCGACGGGCCTCAAGGTGAACCTGCACGAGAACGCCGAAGAAGTGCATGAAGGCCGGGACGAGCGCTGCGGTCAGGATCGTGGTCAGTGGCACGCCAAGGTATTCGATCATCAGAAAGGCCACCGCGCCCATGACTGGCGGCGTGATCTGGCCACCGGTCGAGGACGCAGCCTCGACCGCGGCGGCAAAGTGACGGGGATAGCCGATGCGGATCATCGCCGGGATGGTCAGCGATCCGGTCGTTACCGTATTGGCGATGGACGAACCCGAGATCGAGCCGAGCAGCGCCGAGGACACGACCGACACCTTTGCCGGTCCCCCCGCATAACGCCCGGCCAAGGCCGAGGCGAGGTCGATGAACAGCTGTCCCAGGCCGATGCGTGTTGCCATCACGCCAAACAGCACGAAGTGAAACACATAGGTCGCGATCACGCCAAGGGCGGTGCCGTAGATGCCCTGCGAGGTGAGGTACAGGTGGTTGACGATGTTCGACCAGCTTGCCCCCGGATGTACCAGGATGCCGGGCATGTGGCGCCCGAAATAGGCATAGGCGATGAACAACAGCGCGATCACCGGCAGCGGCCACCCCATTGAGCGACGCACAGCCTCGAGCAGCACCACGATCAGGATCGTGCCCATGATGATGTCGATGGGCAGCGGATTGCCCACCCGGAAGGCGAGATCCGCATAGATCCAGGGCACGTAAAACGCCGCGATGGCGCCGGAAATCATGAAGACCCAGTCGGTCAGAGGGAGGCCGAACGGCGCCAGTGCCGACGGCTTGGTTTCCTTGGCGCCAAAGGCGGAAAAGCTCAGAAACACCAGTGCCAGCGTCACGCCGAGGTGCAGGCCCCGGTGGGTGGTGGCCTGCGGGATGCCAAAGCCCGCCGTGTAATAGTGATAGCACGACAGCAGGAACAGAAGGATTGACGCGCCAATCGCCAGCGGCCGGGTCAGAACCCGGAAACGCAGCTCCGGGTCGAATTTTTCTTCCAGCGCCTGCAACTCATCGGCGCTCAGGCTCTTTACGTCTTCGCCTTGCTGCGGCGCGGGGGATCGGTCTTGTGTCATTGCTGTCTCCGGGATGACAATGTTCGGGGCAGGTGCAGGGCGGACAACAACCGACGGAGATGTCCGTGTCCCCCAATAAAAATTCGGGGCCGCGCCACAGCGCAGCCCCGTTCAGTTCATGTGTGATGCGTCGCGATCACTCGGACAGCAGGCCGGCTTCCTTGTAGAAGCGTTCGGCGCCCGGATGCAGGGGGATACCAACGCCGTCCAGCGCGGTATCGGCCGTGATCAGTTTGCCCTTGGCGTGGCCGGCATCCAGTTGCTTGCGGGTGTTTTCGTTCCACAACGCCTTGGTGATGCCATAGATCAGCTCTTCGGGCTGATCGGCCGAGGTGACCCATTGGGCGCCGACGGACAGCGTCTCGGTATCATCGCTGACGCCTTCGTAGGTACCGCCGGGAATGGTGTTCTTGGAGAAGAAGCCATAGTTTTCGCAGATCGACGGTGCCTCTTCGCAGGTGATCGGAACGATGGTCACATCGTACTGGCTTGCCAGCTCGGCGATCGCACCGGCGGGAAAGCCGCCGACGAAAAAGAACGCATCCATCGCGCCATCGCGCATCCGGTCCGCCGCCTGATCGGGCTTGAGGAATTCGGCCGTCACGTCGTCTTCGCCGAGGCCGTAACCATCAAGGATGATCCGTGCATCGACCAGCGTGCCCGACCCCGGTTCGTCCATCGAGACGCGCTTGCCCTTCAGGTCTGCAACCGAGGTGATGCCGGCATCGGCGCGGGCCACCAGGTGAATCGACTCAGGATAGAGGTTGGCAATCGCGCGCAGCTTTTCGACCGGCTCC
Organism: Pseudooceanicola sediminis; assembly: GCF_003575965.1. Lineage (GTDB taxonomy): Bacteria > Pseudomonadota > Alphaproteobacteria > Rhodobacterales > Rhodobacteraceae > Pseudooceanicola > Pseudooceanicola sediminis. Next base: position 125,055 of record NZ_QWJJ01000001.1, read on the forward strand.
TTGCCTTCCCAGATCCCGGTGCCGGTATAGGCCCAGGTTGCAACGTCGGATTGCGAAAAGCCCGACTCCAGCGTGCCACCGGCAATCGCGTTGATGTTTGCCACAGACCCGTTCGCCGACAGCGCCGAGGCAACCAGGCCGGGAACGCCGCAAGAGCCGCCCTCGTCACAGGCCCGCGATCCCGGCGGGCTGGAAATCGCATTCGCGAGGAGGCCACCGATCGGGTAGTAGGTGCCAGCGGTGCCGCCCGTACCGATGCGGAAAAAGGACATGTCCTGCGCACTGGCAGACCCTGTCGTCAGCGCGGCAGCAAGGGCGATTCCCGCCCAGAATGTCGTGTGTTTCATCGAATGATCTCCATCTTCGGTAACGTGCCTACAATACAGGCATTCTAATGGGGGATCAGTTCGTCTCACAAGGGGGGTAATCGCAACTTTCCACGCCCTCAACTGCGCCGGGCCACTACACTTGCTGCGTGCCGCCACCCGACAATGTGCGCGGGCGCATCGCTCCGAACGACCGCGAGGTGACAGTGAACCCGGGATAGGCGGCGATTGCCCACCCACATCAAATGACCGACCAGCCCACGCGGCGCTTTGCGCCAGCTTTATCCGGTCGAGAGTCTCGTTTTGTCCCCGACCGTGCCACCGATTTTGGCGACCCTTCTTGGTGATCATTGCAGATCTCGTAATACCCTTGAGATCATGCGCACATGCGTTGCGAGAGATGTCAGGCCGACCCAAGGCCCCTGCCCCATTTGCGCAGGTCGTCCTCGGGTGTGCATTGCCATCTGCCCGCGATCTCGTGAGCGCGGTTGGCCGGACGGACCTTGCAGTCGATCCGGCGATCAGCGCAATCCTTTCAGGAAAGAAAAGAAACGGCTGTCGTTCGCGCGGCTCCAGTTGATCCTCAGACCCGGCAGACTGTCATCCTCACCGGCTCTGAACAGCGTGCCCGGCGCGAGAAAGATACCATGGCCCGCTGCGACATGCGCGACCTCCAGATCCTTTGTGCCCTCCGGTAGACGGACCCAGCCGTACAGCCCCCCTGCGGGTGGCGCAAACAACTCATATCCCAGGGTGTCCAGCTTGGTGATGGCTGTCGTGCGCTCCCTCTCCAGTCGTCGCGCCAGACCGTTGCGCACCTTTTCATAGCGACGTGTGCGGATGATCTGGGCGATCAGGCGCTCGGTATAACTGGAACTGTTCACGACGAGGATCATCTTCAATTCGGCCAGGCTGTCTGCAATTCCGGCATTGGCAATGATAAACCCCGAGCGCAGCGAAGGTGACAGGATCTTGCTGTAGGTGCCGATCTGGATGACTCGGCTGAACTGATCAAGTTGCGCCAGACGGATGCCCTGCACCCCCGGCAGATCAATGAACGGGTCGTCGTCGATGATCAGCATATCCTGCTGCGCCGCAACCTTGAGGATCGCGTGCGCAGTGGGCAGATCGATAGAACACCCTGTCGGGTTCTGCGCCAGCGACTGGGTAAAGAAGATGCGCGCGTTGTGCTGAACCGCCAGATTGGCCAGCGCCTCGGGATCGGGCCCGCGCGGTGTCCTTGGCACCCCGACGAAATTGACACCGGCCAGTGTCAGCTTGGCAAACAACGGGTAGTATCCCGGATCGTCCACCAACACGGTATCGCCGGGCCGGGTGAAACGCCGCAACACCAGATCCAGCGCATGGTTGGCCCCAAAGGTCGTGACGACCTGCGCGGGAGAAACCTCTATTCCGCCCGCAATCTGACCCGCCGCGATACATTCGCGCAGCGCCATCAACCCGTGCGGTGCCCCATAGCCGACCTCTTCACTGGTCAATGTCACCGCAGGTGCACTGGTCAGCAACCACGATCCCGGCGGGCGTCCATCGCCCACCAGCACGGTATATGGCCGGTCCAACTGGGCATGAAGCAGGCTGATATTGTCGCTTGCCTCCCTCAGGTTGACCGGCTCGGCACTTGCCGCCACGCGCCGCGACACATAGAAACCCGCCCCTTGTCGCGATGTCGCCAGACCATGTGCGACCAGCCTGTCATAAGCGGTCACCACGATGTTCTTGGAGGCGTCGAAATGCGCCGCGGCGCTGCGAATGGACATCAGCTTGACGCCCTCTGCCAGGTCACCCGCTTCGATCCGCTGGCGCAGGGCATGAAAAATCCGGTCTGTCTTTGTCTGTACCATAAGCAGGTGTACCCTAATTTTGGCAGGTACAGTACAGAGACATTTTCCTGAACTGTACCAATACAAATCCGTTTTGCTCCTCGATAACTCCGCCAATACGTAGGAGGAGCGTTCATGAGCAGGCCAATCATAGAGACCCCCGACACCAATTCCCGGATCGAGGGGATGCGCGACATGGATCCGGCCACACGGCGCCGTACGGTCACCAGCTGCGCCGGTCTGGATCAATCCGATGATGGCCTGTTGTCGGGACAGGGTGCCCTGCCGATCGAAATGGCGAACGGCATGATCGAAAACGTGATCGGCACATTCGAATTGCCCCTCGGGGTCGCGACCAACTTCACCGTCAATGGGCGTGATTATCTGGTCCCGATGGCGGTGGAGGAGCCTTCGGTCGTCGCAGCGGCCTCCTACATGGCGCGGATCGCGCGGGCCGGCGGTGGTTTCACCGCCAGCAGCACGCTGCCCATCATGCGCGCCCAGATCCAGGTTGTCAGCCTCGGCGATCCCTTCGGTGCCCGTGCACGCCTTCTGTCGCAACGCCAGGCCCTGATCGAAATGGCAAATTCCCGCGATACCGTGCTGGTGGACCTGGGGGGCGGCTGCAAGGATATCGAGATCGAGGTCTTCGCGACCTCGCCCATCGGTCCGATGGTCGTCTTGCACCTGATGGTCGATGTGCGCGATGCAATGGGCGCGAATACCGTCAACTCCATGGCTGAAATGCTGGCGCCCAAGGTCGAGGAGATCAGCGGCGGCAAGGTGCGCCTGCGCATCCTGTCCAACCTTGCAGATCGCCGCCTTGTCACCGCCAGCGTGCGCATACCTGCCGACGCCCTGACCACCAAGACTCTGGCCGGTGCCGACGTCGCACAGGGCATGGTCGAGGCCTGCGCGCTTGCGCTGGTCGATCCCTACCGGGCGGCCACCCACAACAAGGGTATCATGAACGGCATTGACCCGGTCGTCGTCGCCACCGGCAATGACTGGCGCGCAATCGAGGCGGGGGCACATGCCTATGCCGCGCGTTCGGGGCGCTATACCTCGCTGACGACATGGGAAATTGCGGCTGACGGCGCGCTGGTCGGTACGCTGGAAATGCCGATGGCCCTTGGAATTGTCGGCGGGGCCACACGCACGCATCCGGCCGCCCAGGCGGCGCTCCGCCTGATGCAGATGACCTCGGCTCAGCAGCTGGGCGAAGTGACGGCAGCCGTGGGACTGGCCCAGAACATGGCCGCCCTGCGCGCCCTTTCGACCGAAGGGATTCAGCGCGGACACATGGCCTTGCACGCCAGAAACATCGCAATTACCGCTGGCGCAGCCGGCGCAGAGATCGACCGGGTCGCCAAGGCCCTGGTCGCTGCGGGCGACGTCAGTGTCGCACACGCGAAAAAGGTGCTGGAGGGCGCCTGAACTTCACATAAGGGAGGATACAATATGACTATGTCCAAACGGCGCGCGTTCCTGCGCCTTGGGGCGGCGGCCCTAGCTGCGCCCGCGCTTCTGACGGCCGGAAAGGCCAGCGCTGCCGGCGCCACGAAATGGCGCATGCAGGCCCTCTGGGGCGGTGGCACCACGCCGATGAAATACGAGGAGATGTTTTGCGCGCGCGTCGCCGAGCTTACCGGCGGGTCGCTGGAAATCACCCCCTTCGCGGGTGGCCAGATCGTGCCCTCGGCGCAGGCCTTCGACGCTGTGCGCGGCGGCGCGTTCCAGATGATGAAGACCTTCGATGGCTATACCGCCGGCAAGATCCCCGCGCATGGCTTTTCGTCCACCGTGCCCTTCGGTTTCCCCGATCCCGACCAATACGAGGCATGGTTCTACGAACGTGGCGGGCTGGAGATGGCACGCGAAAGCTATGCCCCCGCGGGTCTGACCTACGTCGCGCCCACGGTCTATGGCCAGGAACCGATGCATTCGACCGTACCGATCCGCAAGATTGCAGACCTGAACGGGCTGAAGGGGCGTTTCGTGGGCCTTGCGGCGGCTGTCATGGGTGATTTCGGCGTTGCCGTCTCTCCCCTGCCGACCTCCGAGGTCTATTCCGCCCTCGACAAGGGGCTGATCGAGGTTGCCGACCGGGGCGATATCAAGGCCAACTACGAAGAAGGTCTGCAAGAGGTCGCGAAATACCTGATCCTGCCCGGCGTCCATCAGCCCACAACGGCAACCTCCTATGTCGCCAATACGCGGGCCTATGACGCGCTGGATGATCAGCAAAAGGCCGCCCTCGCCGTCGCTGCACGCGAGATTTCCGGCAGCCTGCGCCAGAACATCATCGTATCGGACGGTGAATACCTCAAGAAATACCAGGACGCGGGCGTCGAGATCATCGATCTTGATACGGCGGATATTGCCGAGGCCCGCAATCAGGCCGTGGAATCTTGGAAGAAGGCTGCAACAGACGATCTGTCGACCCGCATGATGGAGTCCCAGATCGCCCTGATGCAAGAATTGCGCCTTCTCTGAATCCCCAAAAGACGCCGCACCTTGCGGGGCGCGGCGTCCTACCTGCGGAGCGTTCCATGATCTTCCTGTGCCGGCGCATCACAGCGCTCAACCGTTTGCTGTTCACCGCAGCGAAATGGCTGGTCTATGCCATCGTCCTGATGATGCTGTGGGAGGTGCTGTCACGCTACCTCCTCAACAGCCCGACGTCCTGGGCGCCCGAGCTGGCCACCCTGACCTTTGGCCCCTATTTCCTGCTCGGCGGCCCCTACCTGCTGCACCTCGGCGGGCATGTCGCCGTTGACGTCATTTCGGAAAAGGCGACGGGCGGATTCGCCGTCGCGCTGAAATTTGTCGGCCTGGCCCTTGCCGCCGTCACCGGCGCGATCCTGCTGTGGTTCAGCCTGCCTCTTGTCTGGCAATCCTTCAGCTATGGGGAAACCAGCTATTCCGCGTTCAACCCGGTGATCTGGCCCGCAAAGGCGTTTCTGCCGCTTGCCGCATTGCTGCTGCTGCTCCAGGCGCTGGCCGATGTCGGACTGACCGTCTCTTCCCGAAAGGAAGGTGCATGATGGAAAGCACCCTGACCCTTGCCTTCATGTTCCTTTCCCTCATCGTCTTCATGCTCAGTGGGGCAGGCCTGGCCTTCGTGCTGGGCGCCATCGCCTTCATCTCGACCATCCTGCTCTGGGGGCCGGCCGCGCTCATCGTTGCGGTGCTGAACACGTTCGAGACGATGACATCGGAATCCCTGATGGCTATTCCGCTCTATGTGCTGATGGCTTCGATCTTGCAGAAATCCGCGATCATCGATGCGCTTTACGACGCCATGGAGACATGGTTCTCCGGCGTCAACGGCGGGCTGGCGGTCGGCACGATTGCCATCTGCACCCTGCTTGCCGCGATGACGGGCGTTGTTGGCGCTGCCGTGGCCGCGATGGGTATCCTCGCCCTGCCCGCCATGCTGTCGCGTGGCTACTATCCGCCCCTGGCCCTCGGGGCGATCTGCGCTGGCGGCACGCTCGGCATCCTCATCCCGCCGTCCGTCGTCACGATCGTCTACGCCATCACTGCGCAGATCTCGATCGGCAAGATGTTTGCCGCCGGTATCGTACCGGGCATCATCCTGGCCTCGGCCTATATTCTCTATATCCTGGTGCGGACCTGGCTGAATCCCGACCTGGCCCCGAAACCGGACCAAACTGTGCGGATCCCCCTGCGCGTCAAGCTGGCCAAGCTCAAGAGCCTGATCTTGCCTGCCTTCGTCGTGATCGGCGTTCTCGGCTCGATCTACGCTGGCATCGCCACCCCGACCGAGGCTGCGGCCGTCGGTGTGCTCGGTGCCGCGATCTCGGCCATCGTCACCCGGCGCCTGTCGCCCGCGATGCTCTCCGAGGCCGCAACAGACACCCTGCGCGTCACCGCGATGATCCTTTGGATCACCATCGGCGCACGGGCCTTCATCTCGGTCTTCGTGGCCACGGGGGGCGCGGATTCCCTGCTCGGCTTTGTCGAAAATCTTGAGGCATCCCGGTGGCTGATCCTCGGGGTCATGGTGCTGGTGCTGGTGTTCCTCGGTCTGTTCCTGGATGAGATCGGGATCATCCTGCTTTGCGTCCCGGTGTTCCTGCCAATCATCATCGCGCTGGATTTCGACCCGCTTTGGTTCGGCGTCCTGTTCATGATCACGGCGCAGATGGCCTATATCACGCCGCCTTTCGGCTATACCTTGTTCTACCTGAAGGGGGTGCTTCCCGAAGGGATCGGGATCGGCCAGGTCTATCGTGGCGTCGTGCCCTTCTTCCTGATCCAGGTCCTGGTGCTGATCCTGTTCGCGATCTTTCCGGGTCTTGTCACCTGGCTGCCCGAAGCCCTGAACACCAATGCACGGTAATCCCATGTCCGACACCATCACGGTTTTCGAGGTCGGCCCCCGCGACGGTTTGCAAAGCCTTGGGGTGCAGGTTGCAACTGCGACGAAAATCGCCCTGATCGACGCGCTCGCCCGGGCCGGCTTGCGCAAGATCGAGGCGACCAGCTTTGTCAGCCCGCGCTGGGTGCCCCAGATGGCGGATGCAGGCGACGTGATGGCCGGGATCAATCGCCAGCAGGGTGTCACCTATGCCGCCCTGACCCCGAATGAACGCGGCCTTGACCTCGCACTGGCCGCAGGCTGTGATGAAATCGCGATCTTCGCCTCCGCCTCCGAAGGGTTCAGTCACGCCAACCTGAACTGTTCGATCGAGGAAAGCTTTGCCCGTTTCGCCCCGGTGATGCAGCGCAGTGCCGAAGCAGGTCTGCCGGTGCGCGGCTATCTCTCCGCGGTGATCGCCTGCCCCTACGATGGGCCGACGCCGCCCGCGCAGGTGCACCGCTGGGCGGAAAGACTGCTTGAGATCGGCTGTTACGAGGTTTCCCTGGGCGACACCATCGGCGCCGGCACGCCGGATACGCTCGGCAACGTACTGAAACCGCTCCTGCACGACATTCCGGCAGATCGATTGGCGGGACACTTTCATGACACCAATGGATTGGCCGGTGATTTGGTCGTGCGCGCGCTCGACCTCGGTCTGCGCACCTTCGACGCCTCCGTCGGCGGTCTGGGTGGTTGCCCATACGCGCCCGGCGCACCCGGCAACATAGATACCCGCAAGGTGCTGGAATGCGCGGCCGCGCTGGGGTTCTCTCATGGTGTGGATCTTGCTCTGCTGGGCGACGCCGAACAAATAGCGATGTCCATCGCGGCACGGTGATGACACGTCGCGCATCGCGTGACGGCGTGTCGCCGCTTGGACAGACCAAGGACGACACCCGCGGCTTTTGCCAGTGGCAGACGCGATGCCCTGCATCAAGCAACAGGTTCACTGACATGGCCGATGCACGCGCTGCCCGATACCCCCGGGCCGCCGCAGGATTTCAAATGTGCCAGACCTTACGGCTTGCACCCTCTACCGCAGGAACGAGGATAGCATCAGGATGATCGCCACGAACAAACCCGACATCGTCGGATAGAATGTGAGCGCAAATCCAAAGGCCCGATGCCGCGCGGGTCGTCCGATGCCCATGGCAAATCCGATCCGACCGACCACGAAGGCAAGCGAAAAGAGCGGCAGAACCCCGATCCAGTCGGCTGACAGCCCGAATGCCAGGGCGGGATAGACCATCGCGGCAAGCAGCGCCTGCTCGACCGTGTTGCTCAAATAGGCATGGGCCCGGGCCAGCCTGATATCGTCGGGTGGGTTCTGCCCATCGATTGCAGTGTCGTGCAGAAAGCGATGCCGTGCGACAAAGCCGACACCTGCCGCCAGCGCACTCCCCGGGCCGAGCAACGCACCGCCGAGAATCCACAGACGCCCGCCGACGCCTGCATCCTGCGCCGGAATGCCCCATGCGACGACCCAGAGAGCAACCACGCTGACGCAGGCATACGCCATTCCGGTTGCAACGCCGCGTTGTTCATCACTCAGCCCCATCTGCATCTCGTCGGTCCGTGTCGGTTGAACGTGTCGCTCCAGCCTGCTCTTCAATGTGTGCGGTTGCAACAGCGCCAGACATGTGCCCCGAATCCTGGCATTGCCGCCGAAATCTCGCCACGGTTCAGCGTCGAAATTCGGCCTGACGTTCGCCCTGTTGCAGGGCCATCTTTCAGGCGACCCAGTTCAATCCGATGGGGCGTGTCATTGGCCAGCCGCGCCGTCACCTCGTTCTGCTCTGCGCCCTGCCGCAACACGATCCAAGACGCGTCCGTCAATCGCCAACAGGCCGATGCTGATCAGAAGCATTCCGAAATAGTGGCGCCGCGCCAGATCCTCCCCCAGTACGAACGTGCCCAGCAAGATCGCGCTGACCGGCACCAGAAGCGTGACCAGACCAACATTTACCGCCCCGGCAGACGCAAGAATGCGGAAAAAGATGACATAGGCCAGGGCCGTTGAAACGATGGCCAGCGCAAGGATCGCCACAATCACTGGCGTACCAGGCATTGGCAGCTTCCAGGGCTGGTCAATGATCGATACGATCGGCGCCATCATCAGGGTGGTCGCGCTCAGCTGCCCGAATGCAACTTGCGTGGCCGTCAGCTGCATCGCCTTGAACCTGCGCCCGTAGACGCTGGCGAAACCATATGACAGCGCCGCCCCGAGACACGCCAGTATTCCCAGCGATGCGATGCTGGCTCCGCCAAGCAGATCGCCGCCAAGCAAGACGATCACACCCAGGAAACCGAACAGGATTCCGACCGCCTTGTTCGCCGCCATACGTTCATCCATCAGCAGGAAATGCGCCACGATGATGGAAAAGATCGGTGTCGATGCGTTCAGGATCGAGGCCAGACCACTTGGGATCATCGTCTGCGCCCAGAACAACAGGCTGAATGGCATCAGGTTGTTCAGTAACCCCATGACAAAGAACGGCAGCAGGACACCCCTGGCAAAGGGCCACCGTTCTGCGCGCAGCCACAGGATCAGGGCGAGGGTCAGCGCGGCCAATCCGGCCCGCAGGCCGACGATGGTCAGCGGCGGAAGCTGCTGAATGGCCACGCCCACGAAAAAGAACGAACCTCCCCACAACAGGGACAACAGAAAAAGGAACGACCAGTCCCGTGGTGTCATGCGCATCCGATATATCCAAATTGCGGTTGTATGCCCCGACAGCTACAGCCTCGCCCGCCCGGGCACTCGCCCTTTTCGGACCTCATCATCTGTCCATGCTCGCAAAAATGCGATTTCGTCCCTAATCTTCCGACATGCTTGATTTCGACACATGCAACGAAGCACGACTGAGGCGCGATCCGGCGTTTGACGGAAAGTTCTTCACGGCCGTTCGCACCACGATGATCTACTGTCGCCCCGTTTGCCCGGTAAAGCACCCGCTGACCAGGAACGTCAGCTATTTTGCCACTGCGGCGGCCGCAGAACAGGCCGGATATCGCCCCTGCCTGCGGTGCCGCCCGGAAACGGCGCCGTTCTGCGCGGCATGGAAAGGAACGCAGACCACGGTAGAGCGCGCCCTGAAGCTGATCGAAGATGGCGCGCTGGACACCGGCTCTGTCGGCGCGCTGGCGGATCGTCTGGGGGTCGGCGCACGGCACCTGTCGCGCCTCTTCGCGGAACATGTCGGCGCCTCGCCCCTTCAGACCGCGCAAACGCTGCGCATCGGGCGGGCAAAACGCCTTCTGGACGAAACGACGCTGCCGATCACCGACATTGCGTTCAGATCGGGTTTCGGCAGCGTCAGACGCTTCAACACGGTGTTTCAGACCCTCTATGGCCGCCCGCCCTCCTCGATCCGCAGGCCGAAACGATGAAAAGGCGCGGTGAATGCGATGGGCGGCAAGGTGACAATCGCCGCGCAGATGCATGAGTGAAAATCATGCTCTTTGGGCTTTCAAACGGTCGATCAGAAGCCGCAGCGCCGAGCTGAGGTTGCGCCGTCCCATGTAGCACAGGTGGTAGCCGTCAAAGGGCGGGCAGAACGGCGACAGCACCCGTCGCATACGGCCGCTCTCCAGGTCGGCGCGAACTTCGGGCAGCGGCAGATAGCCGATCCCGTGCCCGGCCCGCACCGCCTCCAGCACCAGGCCCGGATCATTCAGGATGAACGGACCTGACAGCTTCTTGACCACGTCATCCGCGTCGATCTCGAACTCCCAGTCATAGGTGGGGCCATCGGAACGGTGGCGCATCATGATGCAATCATGGGCATCCAGATCGTCCGGGTGCTCGGGCGTGCCACGCCGCGCAAGATAGGCGGGGCTGGCTACGGCGGCCATTTCCAGCTGCGGTCCGACCGGCACGGCGATCATGTCCGGACTGAGATGTTCCCCCAGGCGGATGGCACAGTCGAACCGATCCTCGGCAAGGTCCGAAAGCCGCCCTTCGCTGCTGATCTCGATCCGCACGTCGGGATAATCACGCACCAGTTGCGATGCCACCGGCCACAGGATGTCGCGCGTGGCGGGCGCACTGGACGTCACCCGCACCAGGCCCGAGGGCCGTTCGCCCAACGTGCGGATTTCCTCGATACGATTGCCAAGCTGCTGAAAGCTGGGGCGCAGCGCCGCCAACAGCTGTTCGCCCGCATCGGTGGCCGTGACCTTGCGGGCGCTTCGGTTGAGCAGGCGGACACCGATCTTGTCCTCCAGCCGCCGGATCGTGTGGCTGACGGCGGACTGCGACACACCCAACCTGTGGCCCGCACGCGTGAAATTACCTTCTTCGGTAACGGCAAGTAGGGTCGAGAGATCGCCCAGCAATTCGCGGTCCATGGTGTCGCCTCCTTCGATCCCGGTTTTCTGGGGCAATCCGCCACGCAAGGCAAAGGAAAAAACGTCGACAAGCATGAATCGGATTCATGGCAAGCATAAGATGGGGCCGCCTTTTCCGGTGCCGGGTGCCGCTCCAGATTGCAAGGCAGAACAGACACCCGAAAGGAGGGACTGACATGTCCACCGCGAACACCCCGACCGATCCCGAAAATCCTGCCCGTCGCAACCTGCTGATTGCATCCGGCACGGGCGCCGCCGCGCTTGCCATCGCGTCCCTGAGTGCTGAGGCCACGCTCGCCCAAGCGACTGCCAACTGGGACAAGACCTTTCCCGAGAGCGACCGCGTCGACCATCGAAAGGTCAGCTTTACCAACCGCTACGGCATTGCCCTTGTCGGTGACTTTTACCTGCCGAAAGATCGCGGTGACGCGCCGCTGCCGGCACTGGCCGTCGCGGGCCCCTTCGGCGCGGTAAAGGAACAGGCGGCGGGACTCTATGCCCAGGAAATGGCCGAACGCGGCTTTGCCACCCTGGCCTTCGACCCCTCCTATATCGGGGAAAGCGGCGGTATGCCCCGCTATGTTGCCTCGCCTGATATCAATACCGAAGATTTCATGGCCGCGGTCGACTTCCTCGGGCTGAATGCCGCGGTCGACCGCACGCGTATCGGCTTGATCGGCATCTGCGGCTTTGGCGGCATGGCACTGAATGCAACGGCCCCGGACAAGCGGGTCAAGGCCGTCGCCGTGACCTCCATGTACGACATGAGCCGCGTCAACGCGCAGGGCTACTATGATGCGATGACCGACGAACAGCGCGCCGAAACCCTGGCGGCGATGAGCCTTCAGAGGTGGGAGGATGCCGCCTCGGATGACGCCCCCAAACTGGCGGGCGGGCTGCCCGACACGCTGGACGGCATCGATGACCCGGTGATCACCATGTACCACGGCTATTACAAGACGGACCGTGGCTATCACTCGCGTTCGCTGAACTCGAACGGTGGCTGGAACGTGACGTCGCCCATGTCCTTCATGAACATGCCGCTGCTGACCTACATAGACGAGATTTCGCCCCGCCCGGCCCTTCTCATCGCCGGTTCCGATGCGCATTCCCGCTATCTGAGCGAAGACGCCTATGCCGCAGCGGCCGAACCGAAGGAACTGATGATCATCGACGGCGCGGATCACTGCGATCTTTATGATCAAAAGGACATCATCCCCTTCGACCGCCTGCAATCCTTCTTTGAGGGCCACCTCGCCTAAGCCTCCTCGCCTAGGCTGCTTGGCCACTCCAGGACACAGGGGACGACTCGATGAAAACCAAATTCGTTGCATCCGCCCTTGCCCTCGCGACCTCCGCCGACTCGGCGCAGGGGGGGGCGCGCGGACACTTCCCGACGCCGTGGCGACAGTGGCGCCGGCTCTCGGGGCCTATGCCGTCAATGACCTCTGCGGCACCGTCCGGACCGACGCCGCACTGTCGCTGCGCGACCGCGCGCCGGTGACATTCGCAGCACTTGTCACGCGTCACGAAGCAGACTCCGTCGGCCGTCATGCCGCGCTTGCACTCGACGCGGGCGTGACCCCGGCGGAACTGTCGGAAACCATCCCCCATCTTGCCTTCGATGCCTGTTGGCCCAGGGTGTTCTCGGCGATGCCCGTCGCGCGTCAGGTCTTCGAAAGCCGTGCAAATTGAAATCCCGAGGCGGGGCCGATGTGCCCCGTCGCCATATGAATGGAAAGACTAGATGAAGATCACCAGAAGCGGCAGCACGCCATCCACCCCCGGTCCCGACGATTACTTCACCGGCACCGTGCGGATCGATCCGATGTTCCAGGCCGACCTGCCGGGGCGCACCAGCGCCGCCCACGTCACCTTCGAACCCGGGGCCCGCACCGCATGGCATACGCATCCGGCGGGACAGGCCATCATCATCACGTTCGGTCGCGGTCGTGTTCAACGCGATGGCGGCCCGATCGAGGAGGTCACCGCCGGCGATGTGGTCTTTTTCCCGGCCGGGGAAAAGCACTGGCATGGCGCCGGACCTGAGACCGCCATGTCGCATATCGCGGTCCAGGAGAGCATCGACGGCACGCCCGTCACCTGGCTGGAGAAGGTTGCAGACGCGGATTATACCGGCTGATCTCGATTGAGCGCCGCATGTGGCGCGACAACAGCCCAACACCCGGGGACCTGTCACAGGCCCCCGGTTCTGCGTCGCATTCACACTGATTTAAGGGGCCTGTCTTGCGCCGCCCAGGTTTCGATCTGCCGCAGGCCGCGACTAGACCTCGATGAAATCACAGCCGCTTTCCTCGCCGGCGGCCTTCAGACCCTGTGACAACGGGCCTCCGCAAATTGTTCGTTCCAGGTCATGCACCCGGCCCCAGCGGTGTGGCGCCGTTCGGCCGATCTTGGCGTGATCGATCACCAGTGTGCGTTCTCTTGCGCAGGCGGAAATCGCCTGGCGCGCGCGGATCTCGTCCAGATTGAAATCCAGCAGGTCTCCGGTCTCGGACACGCCTCCGACGGAAAAGACGGCGTGATCAAAGCGCAGCCCGTCGAAAAACTCGCGGCTTTCCGCGCCAATCAGATCGAGATCGCGCAAGCGCACCTTGCCCCCTGCCAACAGGATGGTGATGTCCTCGGCCATGCGCAGCGCCAGAACCACGTGGATGTTGTTGGTGGCGACCGTCAGGCCTTCGTGCCCGACCAGGGCGCGCGCCACGGCTTCGACCGTGGTGCCGGTTCCCAGGGCGACCGTGGCGCCGTTCGGAATCATGCCGGCGACCGCGGCGGCAATCCTGTTCTTTTCCTGCCGGGACACGGCCAGGCGCGGCTGATAGTCGATGTTCTCTCCCGCGGCGAGGCTGGCCCCGCCGTGACGGCGCTTGACGATATGCGAGTCGTCCAGCGCGCGCAGGTCGGATCTCAGCGTCTGGACCGTCACCCCCAACATCTCGGACAAGGCCGATGCAGAGAGCTCTCCGTAACTGGACAGCAGGTTGACGATCCGGTCACGACGTCGCGCGGCTTCGCTGGGCATGATTTTCGCTCGAACCTAGTTGCTCCGCCTCAAAACTACATCGGGTCCTCCGCAAACTCAACAAAATCGCCGGAAAATAAAAATATCCCCTTGTTGTAGAACTGTCATGTGAAGCCGCTACCAAGCCTCCAAGAGAGACGAATCGAGATTCTGATCTTTCGAACGAAAATGCACCTTAGCAGGAGACTCCGATGTCCCGTTCCCTTCTGGCCGCTACCCTCGCCCTGACGCTTCCGACCCTGGCGGGCGCCGAAACCCTGACGCTCTATACGTCGCAACCCAACGAGGATGCGCAGCAGACCGTGGATGCGTTCATCGCCGCCAACCCCGGAATCGAGGTCGATTGGGTGCGCGATGGCACGACCAAGCTGATGGCACGTCTGACCGCCGAGATCGAGGCCGGTCAACCGCAGGCCGATGTGCTGCTGATCGCAGACACCGTCACCCTCGAAGGTCTGGCGCAGGCGGGTCAGCTGGCCGCCTATGCCTCGCCCGAGGAAGCGGCCTACGACCCCTCGCTCTACAGCGCGGACGGGTACTATCATTCGACCAAATTGATCACCACGGGCATCGTCTACAACACCGGCGCAGACGCCGTGCCGACCTCCTGGGCCGATCTTGCCAAGCCCGAGATGGCGAACCTCGTCGCCATGCCGTCGCCGCTCTATTCCGGCGCCGCCCTGATCCACCTCGCGACGCTGACCGAAACCGATGGCCTGGGCTGGGAGTATTACAAGGCCCTCGCAGACAACAACACGCGCGCCGAAGGCGGCAACGGCGGCACCTTCAAGGCCGTCGCATCGGGTGAAAAACCCTATGGTGTGCTGGTCGACTACATGGCGGTGCGCGCCAAGGCCGAAGGCTCGCCCGTCGACTTCGTCTTCCCGACCGAGGGCGTGTCCTACGTGACCGAACCCGTCGCGATCATGGCAGGCACCAGGCACATGGATGCCGCCGAAAAGTTCGTCGATTTCGTCCTCAGCGAAAAGGGACAGGATCTCGTGGTCGACATGGGCTATATCCCCGCGCGCAACGGCGTGGCCAGCCCCGAGGGGTTCCCGGCACGTGACGACATCAAGCTGATGGCCTTCGACCCCGCCAAGGCACTGGCAGACACCGACACCAACAAGGCCCGCTTTGCAGAGGTGTTCGGCGTCCAATGAAAACGCCCGCTTTCGCCAAGGGTGGCAGCCGGTCCCTGGACCGGCTGTTGCCGCTTATCCTGCTGCCGGTGGCGCTGATCGCGCTCGGCCCTGTCGTGCGCCTGTTGCTTGAGGGGATCGGGTTTGGCGACGGCCTGACCTCGGCGCATCTGGCGACGGTTCTGTCGCGGCCCTCGACCGGCACCGCCCTGCTGCACTCCCTGATCACCGCCGGCGGCGGGACGGTCCTGTCGGTCCTGATCGGCGCCAGCTTTGCTTTTCTGGTCGCGCTGACGGATATCCGGGGCAAGGGGGCGCTGGTGTTCTGCCTGATGGTCCCGATGATGATCCCGCCGCAGATCACGGCGCTGGCCTGGATGCAGATGGCCGGTCCGTCCTCGACCTTGCTGAAGGTGTTGGGGCTTGCGCCGCCCCTTGGCAGCCCGCAACCCTTGCATTCGCCCGGTGGCATCATCCTGTTGCTGGGCATTCAGCACGCGTCGCTGGTGTTCCTGACCCTGCGGGCCGGCCTGCGCATGATCCCCGCCGATCTGGTCGAGGCCGCACGCATGTCCGGCGCCGGGTCGCTGCGCGTCTGGGCGCAAACCGTGCTGCCATTGTCGATGCCTTCGCTGATTGCCGGCGGTGCGATGGCCTTTGTCACTGCCCTGGGCAATTTCGGAATTCTCGCCATGCTGGGCATACCGGCAGGCTACGCGACGCTGCCGACGCTGATCTACCAGCGCCTTGTCGGCATGGGCCCGTCTGTCCTGCCCGAGGTTGCGGTGCTGTCGCTGCTGATCGGGGCCGTTGCAATCCTGGGTATCCTGGTCAGCCGTTATGTTCTGTCGCGCAAGGGGTTCGGGCTGGTCGGCCTGTCCGGCAACCCCCTGGCATTGTCGCTCGGGCGGGGACGCGGGGCGGTGGAAATCCTGCTCTGGGGCTTCATCTTCGTGATCCTCGGCCTGCCGTTGTTCGCCCTTCTGGCGACCTCGCTCATCCCGGCCTACGGCGTACCACTGACCTTTGCCTCCGCCACCTTCGATGCGTGGAAAGAGGTGCTTTTCATTCAGCCCGGCACGCGGCGCGCCTATGGCAACTCGCTGATGCTCGCGACCTCCGCGGCGGCGATCCTGCTGGTGATCAGCCTGCCGCTGGCCTGGCTGATGGAGCGTCGCGCCAACCGTCTCAGCCGTCTTCTGGATGCGCTGATCGACCTGCCCTATGCCCTGCCGGGCGTTGTCCTGTCGATCGCCTGCATCCTGACCTTTCTGAACCTGCCCTTCACCGACATGACGCTGTACGGCACGATCTGGATCATCCTGCTGGCCTACCTGGCGCGATTTTTCGTGGTGATGCTGCGCCCGATCCAGGCCAGCATCGCGCAGCTGGATCCGGCGATGGAGGAGGCCGCGGCCAGTGTCGGCGCGCGCCTGTCGCGGCGTCTGCGCGATATCGTTCTGCCGCTCGCGGCCCCGTCTGCGGCCGCCGGGGCGATCCTGGTTTTCCTGACGGCGGTCAATGAACTGACCGTGTCGGCGCTGCTCTGGTCCTCCGGCACCGAAACGCTGGGCGTCGTCATCTACAACCTCGAAGACAGCGGCGAAACCGTCATGGCCTCGGCCCTGGCGATGTCCATCGTGCTTCTCATCGTCATGCTCATGGGGCTGGTTCAGGCCGGGGCAAAGCGTTTTCCAAAAGGTGTCATCCCATGGCAGAGCTGAGCTTTTCCAACCTCTCCAAGCAGTTCGACGGTGTTGCCGCGCTGGACAGCATCAATGCGCAGATCACGTCGGGGGAATTCGTCGCGCTGCTGGGGCCGTCGGGCTGTGGCAAGACGACGTTGCTGCGCCTGACGGCGGGCTTTGAACACCCAAGCGCGGGCGAGATCCAGATCGGCGGTCACACGGTGGCCGGTGCGGGCCAGTTCGTCCCGCCGGAGGATCGCGGCGTCGGCATCGTCTTTCAATCCTACGCGCTTTGGCCGCACAAGAGCGTTTACGCAAACGTCGCCTACCCGCTTGAGGTGCGCCGCGTGCCACGCGCCGAACGTCAGGCGCGCGTGGCCGAGGCGCTGTCCCTGACGGGCCTCAGCGACCTGGCGCAACGGATGCCGTCGCAATTGTCCGGCGGTCAGCGCCAGCGCGTCGCCCTGGCCCGTTGCCTGGTGTTCGACCCGCGCGCCGTTCTTCTGGACGAACCGCTTGCCAACCTCGACCTCGCTCTGCGCGCCTCGATGCAGGAGGTGTTCTCGATGTTCCACCGCCGCACGGGCGCCACCATGCTCTACGTCACCCATGATCAGGGCGAGGCGCTTGCCCTGGCCGACCGGGTTGCGGTGATGGCGGCGGGCAGGATCCGGCAATTCGCCGCGCCCGAGGTGTTGTACCGCGAACCCGTGGATTGCTTTGTCGCGGGGTTTGTCGGGGACGGTGCCGTGGTCTCGGCCCGCTGCACCGGACAGACCGACGGGGCCCGGCTGGTGCTGAATGTCCTTGGGCAGGAGGTCCTGTCGCGCAGCGCCACGCCCGAGCCGAGCCACGTCAGCATCCGCCCCGAGTCGATTGCGATCAGCGAAGATGCGCCGTTGCGCGCGCGCGTGACCGGCTGCACCTACCTCGGCGGGCAATTCCGCCTGACGTTGGACACCGCCGGCGAAACCCTTGTCGCCTTCGCCCGCCAGCGCGCCCGCATCGGCGAAACCGTCGGCATCAGGCTTCAGGATCTCTGGGCGTTCCGCGATCCTGGCGGCGTGATCACGATGCAGCGGGCGCTGGCCCATGCCTGACAACAGCCATCGGACCGCCCCCTGGATCGAGGTTCTGTCGGGGCTTGGTGAAAAGGGCCCGGCCTGCATCCGTCTGTGGACGGGTCAGGCCCTGTGGGTGCTGGACGTGGGCGTCGGGCCAGAAGCCACCTCGCCCTTCAACCCCGCCTGGATCGAGGGCGCGCAGCGCGTGTTCATCACCCATGATCATATCGACCACATCGGCGGTGCCGCCCATGCGGTCACCGCCGGCTTGCCGATCCATTGCACCGCCCAGACCGCCCGCGCGCTGCCGCCCGGCAGCAACGTCGTGGCCTTGCCTGAAAATGGCCGCAGCGTCATCGACGGCGTCCGTGTGACCACGGGGCGCAATGGCCATGCGTTGGGCGGCGTCTGGCTTCATTTCGATCTCGGGGACGGCCTGTTCTTTTCCGGTGACTGGTCCGAGGAAAGCACCTGGTTCGCCTTTGATCCGCCGCCCCGTGCAAAGACGGCATTGATCGATTCCTCCTACCACCTTGATGACATCGCCCAGTCACAGCGCATCTTGGCGCTCGATCAGATGCTCCTTGCACATCAGGATCGGCAGATCCTGTTTCCGGTGCCGCCCTCGGGCCGCGCTGGCGAACTGGCGCTGCACCTGATGCGGCACGGCGCGGTCAGCCTCGACGACAGTTGCCGCAGGGCGGTTGACCGAGCACTGCACAGCGGCAGCCTCAGCAGCGCGGCACAGCTGCTTGCGCCGCTGCTGGATCGCGGCTTTGACCCGGACGCACGCTTTCTGCTCTGCGACACGCCGAACGCGGATGCCGGCATGGCGGCCCAATTGGTGCGCGACTGGCATGACGATGGCCGGCTGGGACGGCAGGCGATGGTGCTGTTCACGGGGCATATGACGGCCCATGCGCGGGTCATCGCAGCCGAAGGCGGGCAATTTCTGCGCTGGAACGTCCATCCCCCGCTGTCGGATCAGATCGCGATGGTGCGCCGTCTGGATGCACACCGCTACGCGCCGCTGTTTTGCTCCCAACCCGAGGATTACCTGCTCGAACCGCGCTTTCAGGCGGATCTCGTGCTGAACGAAAGGTGCCTGTTGTGACGCTGCGCGCCCGGCCCTTCGTGCTGATCCGCCATGGCCAGACGGATGCCAACCGCGACCATCTTGTCGCGGGCCGCACCGAGGCACAGTTGACACAGGTGGGCCGCCGCGCCGCGCAGGCGCTGTCGGGTTGGGAATGGCCCGCCGATACGATGCTATTCGTCAGTCCCCAGCAGCGGGCGCGCGAAACGGCCCGCCTGGCCTTTCCGCATCACAGCCCGGTTCTGCTCGAGGGGTTGCGCGAACGTGATTGGGGGCTTCTGGAAGGCCGCCCGGTGTCCCAGCTCCTGCCGCGCGATCAGACGCCCGAGCAGGGAGAGGCCTGGCCAGACATGATCGGTCGGGTTTGCGCCGCGATTGCGGTCGCGCAGGATGCCGCGGCCGGTCGCCTGCCTGTCTGCGTCGCCCATTCGGGCGTCATCAGGGCCGCGCGCCACCTGACCGGCGGGGCCGCCGACGGTCCCTCGCCCGCAAACACCACCCCCTACCTGTTTTCCCCCACCCCCGAGGGCTGGCGTGAAACCCTGCTGGAACAGAAAGACACCCGATGGATTGCGTGATTTTCGATATCGATGGCACCTTGGCCGAATTTGACGCTGATCGTCTGGGCCATCTGGTGCATGGCGCGGTCAAGCACTGGCAAATCTTTCACGAAGAGATGGCCTCCGCCGCGCTGATCGCCCCCGTCGCACGGCTGTTGCACACGCTCAGGGCGCAGGGCAATGCGGTCGTGTTGTGTTCAGGGCGCCCCGATGGGTGGCGGTCCCATACCGCGAAATGGCTCGAACAAATGGAAATTCCCTATGACGCGCTCTATCTGCGCCGCCGCGACGAAGATGGCGCCAGCGATCCGGAGGTAAAGCGCAGCGCGCTCGACCGGATACGCGCCGACGGGTATCAGCCCTGGCTTGTCGTCGATGACAGAAGCGCCGTCGTCGCCTTCTGGCGCGAGGCCGGACTGACCTGCCTGCAATGCGCCGCGGGGGATTTCTGACCCCGGCACGTGCCGCCCCTTGGCCCCGCCCCTCACGCCGCAAAGACGCTCTGCCTCCTGAAGGGAACGGAGGCCGGGATGCTACGGCGGGCAAGGTGCCTCAGCCGCGCGGGCCTTGGGTGTGCTGACCCTGGGAGCCTGACCTGGCGTCCTCAGGGGGCACCACCTGCACACGACGCGCCTCATCCGACCAGCGCACATTCCAGACGCCAAGGATACCCGCCTTGTTCTTTATGATCTCCCATCGCATCAGGGTCGAAACTTCGCTCTCGGGATCGAACAGCGGGCGCACCCGCCAGCGCGTCTCAGCCGCGTTGGACCCCATCCCCTCGGGGATCAGGCACAGCCCCGTCGTGCCACCTGCCCTTGCCGCCAGTTGCAGCCGCCGCCCTTCGCGCAGATCCAGCGGGCGGGTGATGTCGATCAGAACGCAGGACAGCGCGCCATCGCGCAGCGCTTCCTCGGCCACGGCAAGACTGTCGACCTCGGTCTTTGTCTGCGCCATCAGCATACGGGACGGCTCAAATACCGACGTGATACCGACAGGATACAGTGCCTCTTTCTGACGCTGCTCCGGGCGGATCCACAACGCTCCGCCCTGCCCCGATGCCGCGACCATCGCCGCAAACGCGGCGGACCCCAGCCCGCAGCATTCGTGAACCCGCCCGACGCGCAAAGGAAAAACACTGGCGAAATCTGGCTGCATGGCGATGATCGTATCTCGACTGTTGTACCGGCAGGACCGGGCCGCGACGACCCTGGCTCGCCATCAATATCGTGTTCCCCGCACGGCGTCACATGCCCGCAAGGACAGCTCGGTTATCGAGGTCCCGTCCGATCATTTCAAGGTCAACGCGTATGACAAGACCTTGTTCTCGCAGCGGGGTCCGATCTGGGGCGCACACAGAATTATCGCCCTGCGCCAACCAGAAACGCGTCGCCCAAAGGCAAGGTTGCACCATCAAACAGGGATCGACCGGCAAAGGCAGCCCGCGGTCAAGGTGTTGAATTTTCAGGGGAAAATGGTGCACCCAATAGGATTCGAACCTATGGCCTCTGCCTTCGGAGGGCAGCGCTCTATCCAGCTGAGCTATGGGTGCCTGCGGGCGTCTATAACGGCTCGCTGAAATCTCTGCAATGGCCTGCGCACCGCGATTGCGCAGTTTTCCACCCGCACCGGACTTGGATCAACCGGACTTGGATCAACCGGGCTTGGAATACCCGGGCTTGGCCACATCAGGCGCAGGCGATCACGTCACGCATTTCGCGTCAGGCTTTGACGGCCTGCGCCAGCATGGTCATCTCGGGGATCATCGTGCGGATCGCCACATCACGAAAGCCGCCGTCGGACAATGTCTGTGTCAGCCATCCCGCATCAAGGGACCGCGCCTCGGGGGTAAAGGCGGTATGCTGCAATTGCCACAGCGCCGCGAGAGAGGGACCGGTGCGGTCCGCCTCGACAATGAAATCATGGATCAGGATCATACCGCCGGGGTTCAGAACCGACAGCGCCTTTTCGATCAGCCCGTCATGGGTTTCGCCCGGAACGCCGGAAAACAGGTAGGACATCAGCACCACGTCCTGCCCCTTGGGCCATTCGGCCTCAAGCGCGTTGCCGTCCTGATATGTGATGCGGTCGCTCAGCCCGGCCTCCTCGACATACCGCCGGCCCAGCTTGGCGACATTGGGAAACTCCAGCACGGTGGCCGTCAGATCGTCAAACGCCTTGCACAGCGTGATATCAAAGGCTGCCGTGCCACCCCCGACATCCAGCAGCGCCTTGCCCCCCGACAGATCCAGAGTTCGGGCCAGTTGCCGTGCCGGGCCCAGCGATCCGGCGTGCTGGCTTTCGGAATACAGCCGTGCCTCTTCGGGGTCGGAAAACCAATCGGCATAGCTCTGGGTCGTGCCTTCTTCCATCGTGCCCATCAGGGCGCCTTCGATCTGGTCCAGCAGCGGGTACATCTGCTTGCCGACCTGAAGGCGGATGTAGTCGCCAAAATCGTACTTGGCCCCCTTGACCAGAAAGGCCTCGGCGGCGGGAGAGTTGGAAAAGACGGCATCTTCGACACTGACCAGACCCAGCCCCGCCAGCGCGGTCAGCAGGGTCATCGCCCGATCTTCGTGGATGCCTTCGGCCTCGGCCAGCGCGGCGGCCGTCATCGGCGCCTGTGCCAGATGCGAAAACACCTTCAGTTCCAGCGCTGCGAACAACGCCTTGGACCCCATGAACCCGAATGCAATTTGCGAAATTTCGTCGGCTTCGGTCAAAAGGGTCATGGAACGCTCCTGCGGATGTGGAAAACTGACCCAAGCCTAGGCCCGTTCCCGCCACATGGGAACCCACCGGGTCAAAAACGACAGGTCCAATGTCGCTATTGCCCAATCCAACGCCGCAGAACGCCGTTTCACGCCGTGACTGTCGGTGCCTTTTGCGCACTCCGCCCTTTGGCGCATGCCGGCTGGCCCCCTATCGGGGGCTCAGCCTTCACATGGTGGGCGGGACATGCCGGGCCGGGATCACGCGAAAAGGTCGTGCGCCAGTTCCAGCGCCTCGATCAGCACATCCACCTCGGCTTCGGTGTTGTACATGGCCAGGCTGGCACGGCAGCTCGCGGCGATCCCCAGCGTTTCCATCAACGGACCCGCGCAATGATGCCCGGCGCGCACCGCCACGCCCTTCTTGTCGAGGATGGTCGAAATGTCATGCGCATGGGCCGCGCCGTCCAACGTAAAGCTGAAGATGCCGCCCTTGCCCGGTGCATTGCCCTGGACGTTCAGCCAGTTCAGGCCATGCAGCTTTTCCGTCGTATAGGCCGTCAGCGCCATCTCGTGTGCGTGAATGGCCTCCATGCCGATGCCGGTCATGTAATCGAGCGCCACGCCAAGTCCGATCATCTGAACGATGCCGGGCGTACCCGCCTCGAACTTCATCGGCGGGTCGTTGTAGATCACCGCGTCGCGGCTGACCTCGCGGATCATGTCGCCGCCGCCCAGGAACGGGCGCATCTGCGCCAACCGGCTGGCACGGCAATAGATCGCACCGGACCCCGACGGGCCATACAGCTTGTGACCGGTGATGGCGTAGAAATCACAGCCGATGTCCTGAACATCGACAGGCATGTGCACCGCCGCCTGCGATCCATCGATCAGCGTGGCAATACCGCGCGCCTGCGCGGCGGCGCAGATCGCCTTGACGTCGACGACGGTGCCCAGAACATTGGACATCTGCGTGATCGCCACCAGTTTCGTGCGTGGCCCCATGGCCGCGATCACGGCCTCCGGGTCCAGCGATCCGTCGGCGTCGACATCGACCCATTTCAGGACAACGCCCATACGCTCGCGCAGGAAATGCCAGGGCACGATATTGGCATGATGCTCCATCACCGACAGGACGATCTCGTCACCGGCCTGCAACCGGGGCATCGCCCAGGAATAGGCCACCATGTTGATGCCTTCGGTGGTGCCCGAATTCATCACGATCTCGTCTTCGCTGGCCGCGTTCAGGAACCGTGCGATGGTACCGCGCACCGCCTCGTACTTGTCCGTGGCCAGGTTCGACAGGAAATGCAGGCCCCGGTGCACATTGGCATATTCGTGCGAATAGGCCTGCGTGATCGCGTCGATCACCACCTGCGGCTTTTGCGCCGAGGCGCCGTTGTCCAGATAGACCAGCGGCTTGTCGTTCACGGTGCGCGACAGGATCGGGAAATCGGCACGGATTGCATTGACGTCGAACATATCAGACCTCCACGGGCGCAACGCCCATAGCAGACAGCAGCACCGAAAGAACCAGCACGGCAGAAACAAAAGTGACACCGACGACCCCGACCGCCTTCAGGCGGGTTTCAAAGCCATGGGCGGCCGCGACAAAGCTGATCATCATGTAGATGCCCCAGATCCCTGCTGCCATCCCGATCAGCCAGGCCAGCGCGGGCACCAGCATCCCGACAACGCTCAGCACGACCTGCGCGGCCAGCCGCAGGATCTGCAACCACAGCGTCACCCGCAACAGCGTCGTCGTCGTGCCGGTCCCGCCGAACATCCGCCCGACCACGGCAAGGATCGCGGCGCTGCCCCAGACAACCGCGCCGACCAGAGCCGCCAGCACGATCGGCGAGGCGAACCCACCGGGAAAGAAATCCACCGGCAACAGCAGGCCATACAACAGCCCGTTCAGCACCGCGACCAGCGCCAGCGTCAGCGGCACCACCGCCGGATTCAGCGACGTCGCCACCAGCAGCGGCGCTGCGGCCTGCGGGTTGAGGATGCTTTGACGCGCAAGGTCAAACCAGGATGAAGTCATGCGTGGCGGCTCCCCGATTGCGGGCTGAAGTGCGCTTCGATCAGCCCGGCCATCCAGAACACCAGGACGGCGAGGCACCATAATATTCCGACTGCGCTGCTGGCCGGTCCGGAGCCGATGAAACCACCGACCAGGCCGTCCAGCAGCATCAGCGGCATTGCCGCGGCAAAGGCCCAGAACAGCGCGATCCGGCTGGCATAGGCACTGCCCCGCCCGCCGAAAAGCCGCGCCACCAGATGCGTCAGCGCCGCCAGCACGTACATGATCAGCGGCAGGATGAAGACCAGACCCAGCAACGACCCACCCAGCAACATTTGCAGGTCTTCGCCGCTGGCATCGGCCTGGCGCACCAGCCGGGGCCATTGCGCGACAAACGCCATTGTCCCCGCGCCCATGGCCAGCACCAGCGCGCGATCCTCGCGCACGCCCGCCGCCAGCAAGTGGCGGATGACGCGGCGGGGATGCAGATAGGTTGCCCCGATATTCCCGAGCAGCGACATCAGTCGATGCGACGGTCCAGCCAGGCGCGCAACCGCTCCAGCAGGACGTCACGCAACGCTTCGTCCTCGATCTCCTCCAGCGCCTGCGCCAGAAAGGCAAGCGTCAGCAGGTTTGTCGCCTCGGCCTCGCCCACACCCCGGGCGCGCAGGTAAAACAGCGCATCCTCGTCGATCGCGCCGCTGGTCGAGCCGTGCGAACAGGCCACATCATCGGCATAGATTTCCAACTCGGGCTTGGCCAGGAATTCGCTGTCACCATCCAGCAAAAGCGATTGGCTCAGCTGATACCCATCGGTCTTCTGCGCGCCCGGCTTGACCAGGATCTTGCCCTGGAAAATGCCCTTCGCGCCATTGCGCAAAACCTTCTTGAATACCTGACGGCTTTCGCAGTTCAGCGCATCGTGGGTGACAAACACCGTATCGTCGTGCAGGAAATCCCCGTCGCCCATGCAGGCGCCGGCCACATGCGCCACGGCGTCGTCCCCGACCATCTCGATGATGCATTCGTTGCGGGTCAGCACGCCGTTGGCGGTCAGGGTAAAGCTCTTGAACAGGGCCTCGGCCTTGATGCGGGCAAAGATATGCGTAACGGCGCGGCGTTCATGATCACGCCCCTGGGCGCGGACGTGGTGAAACTTCGCACCCTCTCCGACCTCGACCTCCATCACCTTGTTGAACCGGGCGGCAGCGGGGCCGTTTTCCAGCAAGGTCAACTCGGCTCCGTCGTCCAGCTTGATCACGTGGTGCATCATCACGTCGGATGCAGTGTCGCGATGGTGATAGACGATCGACACGGCCTTGTCGGTCTTGCCGCTGACGCGGATCAGCAGGCCATCGGTTGCCGCCCAGGTGTTCAGCGCCGCCAGCGGGCGCGGCACCGGGTCCTGCCCGGCCGTCTCCAGCTTGCCATACAGCGCCTTGGCCCAGTGAATGTCGGATCCCGCCTGCGACAGCCGTTCGATGGTCACGCCCGCCGGGGCCAGTTCATCACTTTCCTCGGGGTCGAAAACGCCATCGACAAAGACGATCTTGACGCGGTTCATATCGCCAAAGACTTCGGGTTCGCCACTGTGGAACACGGCGGCGGCCGGCGCCTCGGGCTGAACCAGCGTCTGCGGCCGCGTGAACTTCCAGTACTCATCGCGCGCACCGGGCAGCCCCATCGCGCGCAATCGGGCCAGCGCGTCGCTGCGCGGCTCGGCGCTCCAGCCGCGTACATCGGGCGTGCCGATGGCCGCGATGCGGGCCTCGGTCGCGTCGATCTTGGCCTGCGTCAGTTTCGGTTTGCTCGGTGCGATCATACCTGCGCCTCCGCCAGCAGATCCGCATAGCCGTTCTCTTCGACTTCCAGTGCCAGCTCGGGCCCGCCGGTCTTGATGATGCGGCCATTCGACATGATGTGCACGACGTCCGGTTTGATGTGATCCAGCAGACGCTGATAGTGGGTGATCACCAGGAACGACCGCTTGCCGTCGCGCAGCGCATTCACGCCCTCCGACACCAGTTTCATCGCGTCGACATCCAGGCCCGAATCCGTTTCGTCCAGGATGCACATCTTAGGCTCCAGCATGGCCATCTGAAGGATCTCGTTGCGCTTCTTCTCGCCCCCGGAAAAGCCGACGTTGACGGGGCGTTTCAGCATCTCTGCATCAATCTTCAGGCTCTTGGCCTTTTCCCGCACGGCCTTCAGGAATTCCGCCGCACTCAGCTCGTCTTCGCCGCGCGCCTTGCGCTGCGAATTCACCGCGGTACGCAGGAACGTCATGTTGCCGACGCCGGGGATCTCGACCGGGTACTGGAACGCCAGGAACAGACCCGCCGCGGCGCGCGCCTCGGGGTCCATGTCCAGCAGATCGTGATCCAGCAACCGGGCCGAACCGTCGGTCACCTCGTAACCGCCCTTGCCCGACAGGACATAGGACAGGGTCGATTTGCCCGACCCGTTCGGGCCCATGATCGCATGTACCGTACCAGGCTCGATCGTCAGGTCGACGCCCTTCAGGATCTGCTTGTCTTCTTCTTCAAGTTTGACGTGCAGGTTCTTGATTTCCAGCATGTTTTGTCCTTTCTTCACGCGACGCCTCAGGCGCGCGTCATCATTCTGAATACGTCCAGCAGCCGGTCCGCCGGGACCGCCATCGGCGCAATGTCGAATACGGCCAGACGGCCGATATGTGTCGGTTGGCCCACAAATGCCTCGATCTCGTGGTAATGCGGGCGGTTAACATAATCGTCGAACAGCAGGGTCACGGGCCGGGTGATGCGAAACGCCGTTGCCAGCACGCAGCCGGTGCGAAACCGCCCGTCCACCAGCACCACGTCAGGGTGCGGCATGTCGGGCCGGTCCCAGACCGCCAGCGGATAGGCCGCGAACCTGCGCCACTGGCTGTCATCCAGCGGATAGCCCCAGTTCTCCATCGGGCCGATATCGGCATGCACCACCTCGACGGACGATGCCGGCGGGTTGGCGACAAACCAGTCGCGCATCATCTGCGCCCATTGCCCGTCGCTTTCAACGCTGGTGATCTGCTTGCCCGGCATTTCAGCCGCCATGACGGTCGACCCGCCAGATCCGTACTCGAGGATCACGTCGGCCTCGCCATAGGCCAGCCGCACGGCATCTGCGACCTTCGCGGGAAAGGTCAGCTGCGGCCGCTCGGGCAGGCTGTCTTGCAGGGCCGGGGTCATCTTACGCGACCACCACCGCCGTACCGGAGACACTGACCATCAGCATGGAATCTCCCACCACTTCATAGTCCAGGTCGATCCCCACCACGGCATTGGCCCCCAGTGCGGCGGCGCGCTGTTCCAGCTCGTGCATGGCGGTGTCGCGGGCGTCCTGAAGCTTGCTTTCGTAAGCTCCCGAACGGCCCCCGATGATGTCGGTGATACCGGCAAAGAAATCGCGCACGACATTGGCCCCCATGATCGCCTCGCCCACCACGATTCCGCGGTAGTCGGCGATCTTGCGGCCCTCGATGCTGTTCGTCGTCGTCAGGATCATGTCGTGTTCCTCAGCCAAGCGTGGGGTGCGCCCACAGTCGGGCGCACCGGGGGATCGGGCCTGATCAGCCCACCGACCCTTCCAGAGAGATCGCGACCAGCTGCTGTGCCTCCATCGCGAATTCCATCGGCAGCGCCTGCAACACGTCGCGACAGAACCCGTTGACCACCAGCGCCACGGCAGCCTCCTCGTCCATGCCGCGTTGACGGCAATAGAACAGCTGTTCGTCGTCCACCTTCGATGTCGTCGCCTCGTGCTCGACCCGCGACGAATTGTTCTTCACTTCGATGTAGGGCACCGTATGGGCCCCGCATTGATCCCCGATTAGCAGGCTGTCGCACTGGGTATAGTTCCGGCTTTCCCGGGCCTTCGGGTGCATCGAGACGAGACCGCGATAGGTGTTCTGCGCGCGGCCGGCACTGATCCCCTTCGACACGATCCGGCTTTTCGTGTTCTTGCCAAGATGGATCATCTTGGTGCCGGTATCGGCCTGCTGCATGTTGTTGGCGATGGCGATCGAATAGAACTCGCCCTGGCTGTCGTTGCCGCGCAGGATGCAGGACGGGTACTTCCAGGTCACGGCAGACCCGGTTTCGACCTGCGTCCACATCACCTTGGCCCGGTCGCCCCGGCAATCGGCCCGCTTGGTGACAAAGTTGTAGATGCCGCCCTTGCCGTTCTCATCGCCCGGATACCAGTTCTGCACCGTGGAATATTTCACCTCGGCGTCTTCCTCGATGATGATCTCGACGACGGCCGCGTGCAGCTGCGCGATGTCACGCTGCGGCGCGGTACAGCCCTCAAGATAGCTGACATAGCTGCCCTTGTCGGCGATGATCAGCGTGCGTTCGAACTGGCCGGTGTTTTCGGCGTTGATGCGGAAATAGGTGCTCAGCTCCATCGGGCAGCGCACACCGGGCGGCACGTAGACGAACGAGCCATCGGAAAACACGGCCGAATTCAGCGTCGCGTAAAAGTTGTCCGACACCGGCACGACCGAGCCGAGGTATTTCTTCACCAGCTCGGGGTGATCGCGGATTGCCTCCGAGATGGAGCAGAAGATCACGCCCGCCGCCTTCAGTTCCTTCTGGAACGTCGTGCCGACCGAGACGGAATCGAACACCGCATCCACCGCGACGCGGCGTTCGGGCTTGTCCTCGTCCAGCTCGTCCGCGCCCTCGACCCCGGCCAGGATCAGTTGCTCTTTCAGCGGAATGCCCAGCTTCTTGTAGGTTTCCAGCAGCTTGGGGTCGACATCGTCCAGCGATTTCGGCTTTTCTTCCATGCTTTTGGGGCGGGCATAGTAATACTGGTTCTGGAAATCGATCTCTGGATACTCGACCATGGCCCAGGTCGGTTCTTCCTTTTCCAGCCAGCGGCGATAGGCCTGCAAACGCCAGTCCAGCATCCACTCCGGCTCGCCGTTCTTGTCCGAGATCAAACGAACGATATCCTCGCTCAGCCCCAGCGGGGCATAGTCCATCTCGATATCCGTGTTCCAGCCATACTTGTAGGCTCCGCCAACCTTGCGGACCGCATCTACGGTCTCTTGATCGACGCCTTCCTTGACATCAGCATTGGTGACGTCGGGCGTGTCCATCTTGGTCATGGCATCTCGTCCTGTTCGCTGCTCACGCCGCCTTGGCGCGATGTTTCGTCCGTTGCGCCAGCCAGACCCTGGCAAAGCGCTCAATTTCATCGTCCGTCGTCCACGGACCCAAGGATACCCGCAGCGCACCGCTGGCAGCCTCGTCGTCGAATCCCATGGCGCGCAACACCTTGCTGGCGCGCACCTTGCCGCTGGAACAGGCCGATCCCGCGCTGACCGCGATCCCCGCCAAATCCATCTGCATCACCTGCGTTTCGCCCTTCCATCCGGGCGAGATCAGGTTGCTCGTGTTGGGCAGGCGCTTTGGCCCTGTTCCGGCCTGCGCGTCAAGCCCTGCAATTGCCAGATCCGGCACCGCATCGCGCAGCATCGCCTCCATCCGGTCGCGCCGCGCGGCGACCTCGTCCCACAGACCGGCATCCAGATCCCGCGCAGCCGCTTCTGCCGCCGCCCCGAACCCGGCGATGCCGATCACGTTTTCCGTGCCCGCACGGCGGCCCATTTCCTGACCACCGCCGCGGATCTGCGCGGCAAGGTCGGTGCCCCGTTTCATCACCAGCGCGCCGATCCCCTTGGGACCGCCCAGCTTGTGCGCCGAGACCAACCCCATCTGGCACCCGAGCCAGTTGAACGCAATGGGCAGCTTGCCAAATGCCTGCGTCAGGTCGCTGACGGCCAGCCCCTCCGGCAGGGTCTGAACCACGCCGGTCTCACTGTTGGCCAGTTGCAGGGCCGCGCCCGCAGGCTCCGCCACGCTGACCCGGCCCAGGCCATCGACCGGCAGTTTCTCGCCCGCCCAGGCCAGCAGCGCGTCGTGTTCCACCTGCGCCATCGCCAGGTTGCGCCCGGCCAGCGCCAGCGCGGCTCCCTCGGTCGACCCCGAAACAAAGACGATATCGGCGCCCTCGGCCCCGAGCGCCGCCGCAACCTGCGCCCGCGCCCGCTCGATCAGCGATTTCGCCCCGCGCCCCTCGGCATGAACCGAAGACGGGTTGCCCGACACATCCATCGCCGCGATCATCGCGTCGCGCGCCTCGGGGCGCAGCGGCGTTGTCGCGTTGTGATCCAGATAGAGCCGAGCCATCGTGGCAAACCCCCTTCGCCACATCGGTGACGACCTATTCATGTTGTACCGACAAAGGCGACCAGACCCGGCAGCCCCCGGCGTCAGGGGGCATCTTCGCCCCCCTCGGCCCGGCTTTTCCTGCCCGACGACACATCCGTCGGGTCATGTGTTGTTCCCGCGCCGAACAGGCGCTGTTCAGGCCTCGTCGACGATTTCGAACAGGTTCGGCACCGCCGGACAGGGCGCCAGTTCGTTGCGCACCACATCGCCCAGCGTCGTCTGGTGCAGGAACACGTAGACATGCGCGCTCAGCCCCTCCCACAGACGGTTCGTCATCGACTGGGCCCGGCTGCCCGACGTCGCACCCGACGCCCCGGCGCCCTTGTGCATCGCGCTGACCGTCTCATCGACCGCCGCCAGAATGTCGACCACCCGGATCTCCATCGGGGCCTTGGCCAGGCGATACCCGCCGCCGGGCCCGCGCACGCTGACCACCAGACCCGACCGGCGCAGCTTGACGAAAAGCTGTTCCAGATAGGGCAACGACACCGACTGGCGCCGCGAGATATCCCCGAGCGCGACAAGCGAATCCGCCGGTTGCAGGGCAATATCGGCCAGCGCGACCATGGCATAACGCCCCTTGGTACTCAGTTTCACGCGGAACTCCTTGCCCGACGGGTTGATTTCATTGACCTTAGCGCCCGCGCAGACTATCTGGCTGGATAGCCCGCGCCGGACCCGTTCGGCCGGTTTAGAATATTTCTAAGGTGCCCGATAAAATTCGTCAAGAATATAGCACCACACACGAGGATTACTCCATAATGCCCGAGGTCATCTTTCCCGGACCCGAAGGTCGCCTTGAAGGGCGTTACCACCCCCAAAAAGACCGTGACGCGCCCATTGCCATCGTCCTGCACCCGCATCCGCAGTTCGGCGGCACGATGAACAACAAGATCGTCTACAACCTGCACTACGCCTTCTACAACATGGGCTTCACCGTCCTGCGGTTCAACTTCCGTGGCGTCGGTCGCTCGCAAGGCGAATACGATCAGGGTATCGGTGAATTGTCCGACGCGGCCTCGGCCCTGGATTACCTGCAATCCATGAACAGCAATTCCAAGCATTGCTGGGTTGCGGGCTTTTCCTTCGGTGCGTGGATCGGCATGCAATTGCTGATGCGCCGGCCCGAAATCACCGGTTTCATTTCGGTCAGCCCGCCCGCCAACATGTACGACTTTTCGTTCCTGGCGCCCTGCCCGGCCTCCGGCCTGATCATCAACGGCGGTGCCGATCGTGTTGCGCCGCCTGCCGATACCGCCAACCTGGTGTCCAAGCTGCAGGAGCAGAAGGGCATCACCGTCACGCACGACCAGGTGGATGGCGCGGGCCACTTCTTCTCCGACGGCGATCAGCTGGACAACATGATCGGCACCGTCAGCGATTACGTCAAACGCCGCCTGACCGAAACCAGCCGCTGAAAATCCGCCCCGCGGCCCCCTTCACTGGGGTCGGGGGCACCCGGCTGCCCGTTTCCCACGTCCGTCCGCCCGCTCTGCACGGCCATCCCCTCTGCACGGCCATCCCCTCTGGACGGACTTCCGCTCAGACCCTGCGCCCCCCGCATCATCGCCGCGCGCCGCTGACTTGCGCTTTTGCCGCCACGGGCATACCCCTGCGCCAATTGCCGCAGATCGGACACGCCCCATGGATACCAGACGCCTCGACGCCCAGCTCGCCTTTCTGACCGAGGCCGACCGGCTCAAGAGCGTGACGCGCGCCTCTACCCTGACCGACCAGTCGCGCGCCGAAAATACCGCCGAACATTCCTGGCAGGCCGCGCTCGCCGCGCTGATCTTTCTGCCCGGCCTTGCCCCCGACCGACTGGACCGCATCCTTGCGATGCTGCTGCTGCATGACCTGGTCGAGATCGACGCAGGCGACCAACCCATCGACCTGCCCCACGATGCCGATGCACTGGCGCGCGCCGAACAGGCCGCCGCCGCCCGCCTGTTCGCCCTGCTGCCCGGCGATCAGGGGGCAGAGTTTCATACGCTCTGGTCCGAGTTCGAGGCGAACCGGACCGCAGATGCCCGCCTTGCCAAGTCCATCGATTACGCCGTCCCGGTGATCCAGGTCTGGGCCGCCAGCCCGCGCCGCGCCGATCACGAAAAGGTGGCCCGCGACAATTGCGCCACGGGCCGGGCCCGCCTGATCGAACAGACCCTGCCCGACCTCTTCAGCCACCTCGCCTCGGAACTGGCGGGGGCCGATCCTGTGGTCGCCGCCCGCGCCGCCTTCGTGGCCGAGGCCGACCGGCTCAAGACCATCACCCGCGCCACCACGCTCTGCGATGGCTCGCGGTTCGAAAATTCCGCCGAACATTCCTGGCACCTCGCGCTCTATGCGCTGACCCTGGCCGAACACGCACCGGCAGGCGTCGCGCCGTTTCGGGTGATCCGCATGTTGCTGCTGCACGACCTTGTCGAAATCGACGCGGGCGATGCCCCGATTTATGCCCAGACCGCGGCGTCCCAGGCCGCCATGGCCGACCTGGAAGAAGCCGCCGCCGCCCGCCTGTTCGGGTTGCTGCCCGCCGATCAGGGGGCCGACCTGAACGCCCTTTGGCATGAATTCGAGGAGGCCGAGACGCCCGACGCCCGTTTTGCCAAGGCACTGGACCGGTTTCAGCCGCCCATGCAGAACATCGCCTCCGACGGTGTGTCCTGGCGCAGCAACAACGTCACCTACCAGATGGTCGATGCCCGTGTCGGCGCAGCCGTGCGTCGCTCGCTTCCCGATCTCTGGGCGCATGTCGCCCCCCGGATCGCGGCCCTGCTGGACTGATCCTCCCCGCCGCGCCGACCTGATCGCCCGCCATCCACCGCCCTGCCGCACCCTGCCGCGCAGGCGCTCCCTTGTCGGTGCGGGCCCTCGGCGTCGGACCCCAAGGCGCAGGCGTCCCCGTGGTCGGTTCCTCGCATTGGTGTAGGACCTTGCCGCATGGGCGCCCCCTCATCCGTCCCTCGCATTGGTGTCGGCCCTGCCGCACCGTCGTCGTCCGTGCCTGTCCTTGGTATCAATGCCTGTCGTCGGTGCCGGGCCCTACCGCGCTGACGTCTTTTCCGTCGGTGCCTCACGTTGATGCCAGACTCTACTGCAATGGCACCCCTCATCCGTGCCTCGCATTGGTGTCGGCCCCTACCGCACCGTCGTCGTCCGTGCCTGTCCTTGGTATCAATGCCTGTCTTCGGTGTCGGGCTCTACCGCGCTGACGTCCTTTTCGTCGGTGCCTCACGTTGACGCCAGACTCTGCTGCAATGGCACCCCCTCATCCGTGCCTCGCGTTGGTATCGGCCCCTGCCACGCTGGCACCCCCCCACGGCACCATCGTATCCCGCTCTCCTCGGCTCCCTGCTGCCGAACCCTCTGGCCTAAGGTCGTACGATCCGCCATCCTGCGCCCGAACGACAAGGACCGGCGCATGGACCCGTATTTCGACCTCGGCAGCTACAGCTTTCCCATCACCACGACGTCGCCGGAGGCGCAGATGTGGTTCGATCGCGGGCTGATCTGGACCTATGGCTATCACCACGAAGAGGCGCTGACCTGCTTTCAGCGCGCGCTCGACAGCGACCCGACCTGCGCCATGGCGCAGTGGGGCATCGCCTACGCCAGCGGACCGAATTACAACTACCCTTGGGCGCTTCAGGACGATCAGACCCGCAGCATCGCCTTGACCCGGGCTCGTACTGCAATGCAGGCCGCGCTTGCCCTGGTCGGGGATGTCACCCCGACCGAAGCGGCATTGATCAACGCCCTGCCCGCGCGCTATCCGCAAGACTGCCCTGCCCCGGATATGCAAAACTGGGACCACGACTTTGCAAATGCCATGCGCGCCGTCCACGCGCGCTGTCCCACCTCGCCCGAGGTTGCGACGGTCTTTGCCGAAAGCCTGCTGAATCTCACCCCGTGGCAGATGTGGGATCTCGCCACCGGCGCGCCCACCAGCCCGGCCACCACCGAATGCCGCGCCGTACTGGAAACCGCCCTGAACCAGCCGGGCGCCCTTCAGCACCCCGGCCTGCTGCACCTCTACATTCACCTGATGGAGATGTCCCCGACACCCGAAGCCGCGCTGCCTGCCGCCGATGCCCTGCGCCACCTGGTGCCGGATGCCGGGCACCTGGTGCACATGCCGACCCACATCGACGTGCTCTGCGGCGATTATGCCAGCGTGGTGGCCGGCAACCAGCGCGCGGTCATCGCCGACATGAAATGGTACAGGCGTCACGGCGGCATGGATTTCTATACCGGCTATCGTCAGCACAACCTGCATTTCGTGCTCTACGGCGCGCTGTTCCTTGGCCAGTTCGAACCGGCGATGCAGGCGGTGCGCGACCTGCGCGCCACCACCCCCGATGACATGCTGCGCATCGAAAGCCCGCCGATGGCCGATTTCTTCGAATCCTTCCTCGGCTTCGAACCCCATGTCCTGATCCGCTTCGGTCGCTGGCAGCAGCTCATCGACATGCCGTTGCCCGACGACCCCGAGCTGTTTCCCTGCCTGACGGCCTTCACGCTCTACGGCAAGGCGCTCGCCCTTGCGGCCCTTGGTGAGGTCGAGCGCGCGCTTGTCGCGGAACAGGCGTTCCTGTCGGCGGCCGCGCGCGTTCCGCCGTCGCGGTTGCTGCACAACAACCGCGTCGTCGACCTGATCGAAGTTGCTCGCGCCATGCTGCGCGGCGAAATCCTCTATCGCCAGGGGGCGTACGATGCCGCCTTCGCGGCCCTGCGTCACTCCATCGCTCTCGACGACGCGCTGCCCTATGACGAGCCTTGGGGCTGGATGCAGCCACCGCGCCACGCCCTTGGCGCGCTGCTATTCGAACAGGGCCACCTGGCCGAGGCGGAGCAGACCTATCGCACCGACCTCGGGCTGGCCGGCACGCTATCCCGCGCCTCGATCCATCCCGATAACGTCTGGTCCCTCAAGGGTCTGCACGATTGCCTCGTCGCGCGCGGCGACACGAATGAGGAACCCCATGTTCGCCAGCGCCTCGACCTTGCCCTGGCGCGGGCCGACACTGCCGTCGCCGCCTCCTGCTTCTGTGCCCGCGCCGCGATGGACAGCGGCTGCTGCGGCAATAGCTGACCATCGTCAGATATCTATTGACGTCGCGCCATTACCTGACCTAAGTCAGCGATATGAGCCATGATCCCGTTGCCCGCTTTCGCCGTTTCAGCCGCGCCGTCACGACCGAGGTCGGCGCGCTCGATCATTCCTTCCTGGGGCGTGGCCGTCCGCTGGGGGCCGCCCGCGTGCTTAACGCGATCGGCCATGGCATGACCGAAGTATCTGAAATCCGTGACTATCTCGGGCTGGACTCGAGCCTGATGAGCCGCCTTTTGCGCAGCCTCGAATCCGAAGGCCTGGTGCATACCGCGCCTCACCCCGACGACGCCCGCCGCCGCATTGCGCATCTGACCCCCAGAGGAGAGGGTGAGTTCACCGCCTACGAGGCGCTCTCGAACAGCCGCGCGCAGGCGCTTCTTGCGCGTCACCCGAAACCGCAGGCGTTGCTGGCGGCGATGGATCTGGTTGCCTCCGCGCTTGGGCGCGACCGCATCGCGCTGGTCGAGGATGACCCCCGTTCCGACGTCGCACGCCACTGCCTTTCGGAATATTACGGCGAACTCGGGCGCCGCTTTGCGCGCGGCTTCGACGTGTCGCTGTCACGGGATCCAGACGCGGCCGACATGACGCGCCCGCGTGGCACCTTCTTGCTCGCTCTGTCCGATGGCCTGCCGCTGGGGTGTGTCGGCCTCAAGGGCAGCGCCGGTTCCCGCGCCGAACACGCGCCCCGCATCGCCGAGGTCAAGCGCCTCTGGGTTTCGCCCGCCGCCCGTGGCCTTGGCCTCGCGCGCGATCTCATGACCCGGTTGGAACAGGACGCGCGCGATCTCGGCTACAGCCACCTGCGGCTGGACACAAACAGCGCCCTGCCCGAAGCGGTTCAGCTCTACCGCGCCAGCGGCTGGTCCGAGATCGCGCGTTTCAACGACGATCCCTATCCCGACCTCTTCTTCGAGAAACAGATACAGCCCTGACACCCCACAGCGGCTGGCGCGACCCACACCGCACTGCCGCCAGCGATCCGGACGCGCTCGGGCACCGATGCACTCGGCTTATCACGCAGCGACACCGCCTTTCCCACTTCCGCCTTTCCCGGTCGGCCAGCGCAGCGGTTGCCAGACGCAGAGGGCATCGCGTCACGCAGGGGCCGCGTTGTGGCCCCTAGCCGTTTCCCCTGTCGCTCACCCCTCGCTCCCCCCACGGTCCCGTGTCACCTCCGTCCCGTGTCACCTCGGTTCCGTGTCGCCTCCGTCACGTGGCTCTCCCACGTCCTCCCGAGCGGCCCGCCGATCGCCCGGAAACCAAGGGCAAAGGGCTTTGGGTTTTCAGGCATGGTGGGCGACTGCGCTGACTGGCAGATAACTTTGCAAAGAAGATGTCGAGGTTTTGCAAAGTTTCGTTCAGCCCATTTGCAAAGCTGAGAGTGTCGCTTTGCAAACACCTTCTGCCGGTGCGCCGATGCACAGGTTGTCAAAGCGGCGCACCGCTCTGATGCACCGCCCGGTTACCGACGCGATACCGTTCCGAATACCGACGCTCGAATTCAGTCAAATCAAGGGCTTGCAGAAACGCACACCCCCTCAGGCGCGGGCCTTTGCCTTCTTCTCATGTGCGACAACGATCTCTGCCAGGTCGCGGGCAATGGCGAATGCCCCCTTGATACGCTCCCCGTCGCTCTTCCAGTCCCTTTGCAGCACGATCCGATTGTCTTTCACACGTGCCGCAACGCCCTGGTCGCGGATAAAGGCGACTAGGCCATCCGGGCTGGCAAACTTGTCGTTGTGGAACTGGATCGTCGCCCCTTTCGGCCCCGCGTCCAGCTTGGCGATCCCGGCGCGCTTGCACATCGCCTTGATCCGCACAACCAGCAGCAAGGTGTTGACCTCTTTCGGCAATTTGCCAAATCGATCGATCAGCTCGGCGGCAAATCCTTCCAGCTCGACCTTCTTTGAAAGGTTCGACAAACGACGGTACAGCCCCAGGCGCAGGTCGAGGTCGGGCACGTAATCTTCGGGAATCAGCACGGGCACGCCAAGGTTCAGCTGCGGGGCCCACTGGCCATCGTTCTCGGTCAGCCCTTCAAGCTCGCCCGACTTGATCTTGGCAATCGCCTCCTCCAGCATCGACTGGTAGAGTTCATAGCCCACGTCGCGCATGTTGCCCGACTGCTCCTCGCCCAGCAGGTTGCCGGCGCCGCGAATATCAAGGTCTTGAGAAGCCAGCGTAAATCCCGCCCCCAGGGTGTCCAGACTGCTGAGAACGCGCAGGCGTTTCTGGGCTGAATCCGTCAGCTTCATCCGTGGGGTCGTGGTCATGTAGGCATAGGCGCGGGTCTTGGCACGTCCGACGCGGCCACGGATCTGATACAATTGGGCAAGCCCGAACATGTCTGCGCGGTGCACGATCATCGTGTTGGCACGCGGGATGTCCAGCCCGCTCTCCACGATCGTCGTGGCCAGCAAAACATCGTATTTTCCGTCGTAAAAGGCATTCATCCGCCTGTCCAGATCGCCCGCCGCCATCTGCCCGTGGGCGATCACAAAGCTGACCTCGGGCACCTGCGTTTTCAGGAACTCCTCGATTTCGGGCAGGTCGCTCAGACGCGGCACCACGAAAAAGCTCTGGCCGCCGCGGTAATGCTCTCTTAACAGCGCCTCTCGTATGGTGACGGCATCGAATTCGCTGACGTAGGTGCGAATGGCCAGGCGATCGACCGGCGGCGTGCCGATGATCGAAAGGTCGCGCACCCCAGACAGGCTCAATTGCAGTGTGCGCGGGATCGGCGTCGCCGTCAGGGTCAACACGTGAACATCCGATCGCAGCTGCTTCAGACGCTCCTTGTGCGCCACGCCAAAGCGTTGCTCTTCGTCAATGATCAGCAGACCGAGATTGCGGAAATTGATCCCCTTGGCCAGCAAGGCATGGGTGCCAACGGCAATGTCGACCGTGCCGTCCGCAATCCCTGCCCGGGTCCGCGCCGCGTCGTTTGAATTAACAAAGCGCGACAACGGACTGACTTGAATGGGAAATCCTCTGAACCGCTCGGCAAATCCCTGATAGTGCTGGCGTGCCAGAAGGGTCGTGGGCGCGATCACCGCGACCTGCGCCCCCGACATCGCGGCGATAAAGGCGGCACGCAAGGCCACCTCGGTCTTGCCGAACCCTACGTCGCCACAGATCAGGCGATCCATCGGGTGTCCGGATTCCATATCTGTCAGCACGTCGTGAATGGCGCTCAGCTGATCGTCGGTTTCCTGGTAGGGAAAGCGCGCCTGGAACGCATCCCATTCCCCGCTGGGCGGGTCCATGATGGGTGCGCGACGCAGGGCACGTTCGGCGGCGACGCGGATCAGCTTGTCCGCCATTTCGCGAATGCGCTCTTTCAGGCGCGCCTTTTTCGCCTGCCAGGCCCCGCCGCCCAGCTTGTCCAGGAACCCTTCTTCATGGCCGTACTTCGACAGCAGTTCGATATTCTCGACGGGCAGGTAAAGGCGTGCGTTTTCAGCGTATTCCAGCAGAATGCATTCATGCGCCGCGCCGGCTGCCGTGATCACCTCCAACCCATGATACCGCCCGATACCGTGATCGACGTGCACCACCAGGTCCCCCGCGGTCAGGCTTTGCGTCTCGGTCAGGAAATTCTCGGCCCGCTTGCGCTTGCGCGCGCCCCGGATCAGTCGATCGCCCAGCACGTCCTGTTCGGAAATCACCGTCAGCGGGCGGTCGCGCCATTTCCCGACAAAGCCGTGTTCCAGCGGCCAGATGGCCAGATGCAGCCCGGTTTTTCCCAGTCGCGAGGCGTCGTTGACAGACACCGCACCGCCCAGCCCCTCATCCTCGATCAGCCCTTCCAGGCGTTCGCGGGCCCCCTCGGAATAAGAGGCGACAACCACGGGTCCTTCCTGAAGTTTCGCACGAATATGATCTGCCAGGGCACTGAAAAGATTTATATTCTCCAGCTGACGCTCGGGCGAAAAATTGCGCCCTTGGCGACCGCCCGCATCCAGGACATTCGGTCCCGGCGACTGTGGCAGTGGCGACAGCTGCATCACACGGCGGGTGCCGATGGCCTTGTCCCAGGCCGTGTCGGAGAGATAGAGCAATTCGGGCGGCACCGGTTTGTAGACGGAATCCATCCGCCCCTTTTGCCCCAGGGCAATGCGCCGCGTTTCATATTGATCCGCAATCGTATCCCACCGCGCAAGGCGGGCCGGTGTCACCTGATCGTCCAGCGTGATGGTCGCATCCGGCAGGTAGTCGAACAGCGTTTCCAGCGTATCATGAAAGAACGGCAGCCAGTGCTCTATCCCCTGCTGCTTGCGCCCGGCGCTGACCGCTTCGTACAGCGGGTCATCGGTGCCCGCCGCGCCGAATTCTATGCGATAGTTCTGGCGAAACCGGGTGATCGCGGCCTCATCAAGGATAACTTCGGAAACAGGAGCGAGTTCAATGACATCCAGCTTGTCCGTGGTGCGCTGCGTGGCCGGATCAAAACGGCGCGCGCCGTCCAGGACGTCGCCGAACATGTCCAGACGCACCGGGCCGCCGCTGCCGGCAGGATAGATGTCGATGATCCCGCCGCGCAGGGCATAGTCGCCGGGTTCGGTGACGGCGTTGCTTTGGGAAAACCCCATCCGAACAAGGAATTCGCGCAGGAACTTCTCGTCGATCCGATCTCCGACGCGGGCGGTAAAGGCGGCATTGCGCAGCACCTCGCGTGCGGGCACCTTCTGCGTCGCCGCGTTCAGGGTCGTCAGCAGGATGAACCGGCTGGGCATCCCATGCACCAATCCCGCCAGTGTCGCCATCCGCATCGCCGAGATATCGGCATTTGGCGAGACCCGGTCATACGGCAGGCAATCCCAGCTGGGAAACGACACCACCGGCATCTCTGGCGCAAAGAAGTTCAACGCATCAACCATGGCGGCCAACCGCTTGTCATCACGGGCAATATGCACCACGGGCGCATCGCTTTTCCGGGCCTCCGCGATCAGAAGTGCGGCGTCGAACCCTTCCGGCGCCCCACCGAGGGTGATGTGCGTCTTATTGGCCATTTTCAGCGCCCCAATACGCCGACAGAGGCGTTGATGAACATTCCCCAGGTCGAGGTGACGAGGATCGCCAGCAACCCGATTGCCTGGATCGCGATGCGCAGACGGCGCAAACGCAGGTAAAGATCTTCTATTCCCGGTCGATCCTGCGCGATCTTGAAGGCCGTGCGGACGCTCAGCAACCACACGACCGACAGCGGGAGCGCCAGAAGAAACACGGCCTGTGCAAATTCGACACCGTACCGAAAGCCCAACAATCCCAGGGCCGTCAGCGCGAAACTGCCAGCGGCCGCGATGATCAGCCAGGACAGGTCTGAAATTGCACGGATACGATTGACGTTGATGCGGACGAGGTCCTGCAGATCGGCCTGGGCCTGTGCCCCCTTTGTCTGGGCGCGCAGGATCACGTCGAACGGCACGCCCAGAACCCAGTGGCTGGCCGATGACCACACGACGGCCAGCGCGATCCAGAACCACAGGTTTGAAAACGACCCGAGGTCGATGAGTTCGAAAATGCTGGCCGCAGCGCCCACTCGCCCTCTGTCCTTTCGTGTGCCGCGATGCTTGGGGCAGGTGTTCTGCCCGCGCGGCCTGTCTTGCCTGTGGGGCGGATATAGCCCGACTTTGTGGGGTTGCCTACCCCCGGCCCCACAGGTTTGCCGCACGGCGCGACACCCTGCCTCTTGAGCTTTGGCCCACTTCCATGCGACCTGTCTGGCGCGGGGTCCGCGCTGACCTCGACACAGCCCGAGGACACGTGATGCAGCCCATTTTTGCCCCCTTTCCCGCCACGCGCCTGCGTCGCACACGCAAATCCGCCGCGATCCGCGATCTGGTGCAGGAAAATACACTCGGCGTCAGCGATATGATCTGGCCGGTCTTTGTCTGCGAGGGCACCAATCACAGCGAACCCGTCCCCTCCATGCCCGGCGTATTTCGGCGGAGCGTGGATCGTATCGCCCAGGCGGCAAGCGAAGCGTTCGATCTGGGCATTCCGGCGATCTGCCTGTTTCCCTACACTCCGGCCGAGCTGCGTTCATCCGATTGTGCTGAGGCATGGAACCCCGAGAACCTGACGAACCGCGCCATTCGCGCAATCAAGGCCGCGGTGCCGGACATGCTGGTGATGACCGATGTCGCGCTCGATCCGTATTCCGATACCGGTCAGGACGGTTTCGTGGTGGATGGCGAGGTGGTGAACGACCCCACCGTCGCGGCTCTGGTCAAGCAGACGCTGGCCCAGGCAGAGGCCGGCGCAGACATCATCGGCCCCTCGGACATGATGGACCACCGCATCGGCGCTATGCGCCAAGCGCTTGAAAAGGCGGACTTTCAGAATGTGATGATCCTCAGCTACGCGGCAAAATACGCGTCGGCCTTCTATGGACCGTTCCGCGATGCCGTGGGCGCGTCTTCCGCGCTGAAGGGGGACAAGAAAACCTACCAGATGAATCCGGCCAATTCCGACGAAGCCTTGCGGCTGGTCGCGCGGGATCTGTCGGAAGGTGCCGACATGGTGATGATCAAGCCCGGTATGCCCTACCTCGACATCTGTCGCCGGGTAAAGGATCAGTTCGGCGTTCCGACCTTCGCCTACCAGGTCAG
Source organism: Pseudooceanicola sediminis (assembly GCF_003575965.1). Lineage (GTDB taxonomy): Bacteria > Pseudomonadota > Alphaproteobacteria > Rhodobacterales > Rhodobacteraceae > Pseudooceanicola > Pseudooceanicola sediminis. The sequence continues at coordinate 167,285 of NZ_QWJJ01000001.1, forward strand.
CGGCGAATACGCGATGATCCAGGCTGCGGCCCAGAACGGCTGGATCGATGGCGACAAGGCAATGGTCGAAAGCCTGTTGGCGTTCAAGCGGGCCGGCTGCGACGGGGTTCTCAGCTACTTCGCCCCCGCATTTGCGGCGCAGATCAACGGCGCCTAGGTTCGGCACCCACGGGCGCAGAACACGGGCAAAGGCCACGGCAACAGGCAGTGCCAGATCGTGCGTTTCATCATTTGGTGACAGAGGGGGCCGTAACCTTTATAATCTTCCGCAGATGCCGGAACACCGGTGCGCGGCCCTCAAAACAGGCCAAGAGGCAGGACATTCCCCACCACACGGGGACAGACACAGGCAGTGACATGAGCAATCTGACAAGACGATCCTTCGCATTTTCGGCCCTCGCGGCCATTCCGGCGCTTGCGGCATGCAGCGGTGGCGTCGGCAATAGCGGACCCGCCCAGATCGACGCACGGGTCGATGCAACCCTGGCGCAGATGTTTTCGGAATTTCCCGGAACCCGCGATCTTGCGCAGAAATCCGCTGGCATGTTGGTCATGCCCCTGATCACCGAGGCAGGCTTTGGCATTGGTGGCGGCTACGGGCGCGGCGCGCTGCGGGTGGGCGGCGGTACGGTCGAGTATTACTCGGCGACGCAGGGCAATCTGGGCCTGCAAATCGGGGCTCAGCAATATGCGCATGTCCTGTTTTTCATGACGCAGGAGGCACTTGCCAACTTCCGCCGCTCCGACGGCTGGGTCGCCAGCGCCGACGCCGAAGTGGTCTTCAGCGATCAGGGCGAGACACTGCGCGCAGACACCACGACGTCGCTGTCCCCGGTCATCGCGGTGATCTTTGCCCAGGCGGGGCTCAAGATCGGCGCGACGGTCGAAGGGTTGAAGTATTCCCGCATCCTGCCCTGATGCGTGACGCGGGCGCCTGTCTACGGGGCGCCCGGCCCGGGTTTGGGCCAGTGCGGCGGCCATTTCGCCGCCAGCGCCCCACCTGATCAGTCGTCAGTGATAGCGAAACTCACCAACGACATTGCGCCACTCACCGCTGGCCAGTTTCTTGCGGTGACTGAACCGGATGGAATGGAGGGGGCCGTCAATCTGGCTCTGCCAGTACTCGATGAACTTGAACAGCCTGGGGTGATCGGGCGCCAGATCATAGTCCTGCCAGACAAAGCTGTTCAGCACATGGATATGATCGGGCATTCGGTAAAAGAATTCGGCCGTGGTCAGCCCGTATCCCTTCAGCATCAGTTCGGTTTCGCTTTGCTCCATTTCTCTGCCTCTGTGGTTGCCTGATGAAAACCATGCCACCGAGAAATTACTTTTCAACGAAAACAGTGTGTTATCAGTATGGTGCAAGTGCTGCCAACCCCGGGCCGCAGCAACCATTGCACCCCAGATAAGCCCGGTGCTATAGTCGTCCCAACAATATATAGCGAACAACCGCAGACAGGCCTGTCCATTGACCGATACTCCGGAACCTCCTGAAAACGAAACAGAAAACGTACCCGCCCCCGCAAGCGGCCCGACGATTTCGATCGCCGATGAAATGCGTTCCTCCTATCTCGACTATGCGATGTCGGTTATTGTCAGCCGCGCGATCCCCGATCTGCGCGATGGCCTAAAACCTGTGCACCGCCGGATCATCTTTGCGATGAACGAGGTCGGGAACACCTTCGACAAACCCTACCGCAAATCGTCGCGTCCGGTTGCGGATACGATGGGTAAATATCACCCGCACGGCGATTCCGCGATCTATGACGCACTGGTGCGGATGGCCCAGGATTTTTCGATGTCGCTGCCGCTGCTGGATGGCCAGGGCAACTTCGGCTCGATGGACGGGGACAAGGCCGCTGCCTTCCGCTACACCGAAGTGCGCATGGCCAAGACTGCGGGTTACCTGATCGACGATATCGACAAGGATACGGTCGATTTTCAGGACAACTACGATGGCAAGGACCGCGAGCCGACAGTTCTGCCTGCGAAATTCCCCAACATGCTTGTCAACGGTGCGGGCGGTATCGCCGTCGGTATGGCAACCAACATTCCGCCGCACAACCTTGGCGAGGTGGTCGATGCCACGTTGGCGCTGATCGAGAATCCCGACATGTCGATCGAGGATCTGATCGAATATGTGCCCGGCCCCGACTTTCCGACGGGCGGGATTCTGCTGGGTCGCTCCGGGGCACGCAAGGCCTACCTCGAAGGGCGCGGCTCCTGCATCATCCGGTCCAAGACCCACATCGAGGAACTGCGCAAGGATCGCTATGCGATCATCATCGACGAGATCCCCTATCAGGTGAACAAATCGGTCATGATCGAGAAGATTGCCGAACTGGTGCGTGAAAAGCGCGTCGACGGCATCGCCCACGTACAGGACGAAAGTGATCGTCAGGGCGTGCGCGTGGTGATCGAGCTGAAGCGCGACGCGACTCCCGAGGTCGTCTTGAACCAATTGTTCCGCTTTACCCCGATGCAGACCTATTTCGGTTGCAACATGTTGGCGCTGAACGGCGGCAAGCCGGAAACCTTGACGCTCTATGGTTTCCTGTCCGCCTTCGTCGATTTCCGCGAAGACGTCGTTGCCCGCCGTACGGCCTATCTGCTGCGCAAGGCCCGCGAACGCAGCCATATCCTGTGCGGTCTGGCCGTCGCCGTGTCCAACGTCGATGAAATCGTTGCCACGATCCGGGCTTCGGCCGATGCCGCCGAAGCACGCGAAAAGCTGATGACACGTGCCTGGCCCGCCGGTGCAATTGCCGAATATATCCAGCTGATCGACGATCCTACGCACAAGATGAACGACGATGGCACCTACAACCTGTCGGAAACGCAGGCCCGCGCCATTCTGGAATTGCGCCTGCAACGCCTGACGCAGATCGGCGTCAAGGAAGTGACGGACGAGTTGCAGGAACTGGCCGCCAAGATCCGGGAATACCTGGAGATTCTGGGCAGCCGTGAACGCATCATGGAAATCATCTCGAATGAGCTTCGCGAGGTGAAAGACCTCTTCGCGGTGCCTCGTCGCACCGAAATCGTCGACTGGGGCGGCGATATGGAAGACGAGGACCTGATCGAACGTGAGGATATGGTCGTTACCGTCACGGCTGGCGGCTATATCCGCCGCACGCCGCTGGCCGATTTCCGTGCGCAACGTCGTGGTGGCAAAGGCGTGTCGGGCGGTTCGATGAAGGAAGACGACGCGGTCACGACGCTGTTCGTCGCCAATACCCATACCCAGCTGCTGTTCTTCACAACCGAAGGCATGGTCTACAAGCTCAAGACATGGCGCCTGCCCCTTGGCAGCCGCACGTCAAAGGGCAAGGCCATCGTCAATATCCTGCCGATCCCGACCGGCGTGTCGATTGCCGCCATCATGCCCGTCGACCGCCCCGAGGAAGAATGGCAGGATCTGCAGATCGTCTTTGCAACCTCTGCCGGTGACGTGCGACGCAACGCGCTCTCGGACTTCACCAACGTCATGCGCAACGGCAAGATCGCGATGGATTTGCCCGAAGGTGTCGAATTGGTGAACGCCCGCATCGCATCCGAGGATGACGATGTCATGTTGATTACCGATTCAGGGCGCGCGATCCGCTTTTCGACCACCGCCGTGCGGGTCTTCAAGGGCCGCAAATCGACCGGTGTGCGCGGCATTCGCCTTTCGGGCGACGACCGCGTGGTGTCGATGGCGATCATCCGGCATTTCGAGGCGAGCGCCGAAGAACGTGCCGCCTACCTCAAGATGCGCCGCGCAATGGCCGGTTTGGCAGATGACGCCGAGAGCGAGGATGACGAGGCCGTAGCCGCCGACCCGAACTTCTCCAACGAACGCTATGCCGAAATGTCGGCAGTCGAGAACCTGATCCTGACAGTCACCGCCAATGGCGCGGGCAAACTGTCGTCCTCGCATGATTATCCGGTACGGGGACGCGGGGGCATGGGCGTGACGGCGATGGACAAGGCGATGCGCGGTGGTGCCATCGTGGCGTCGTTCCCGGTCGAAATGGATGACCAGATCATGCTGGCCACGACACGCGGTCAGTCGATCCGGGTTCCTGTTGACGGTATTTCCTTCCGCTCGCGCAGTGCTGGCGGTGTGAGGGTGTTCAACACCGGGGCTGACGAACAGGTCGTGTCGGTGGCGCGTATCATTGACCAGGGTGACGAAGAAACTGAGGGCAGTGCAGAGGGCTGAAACAGCACTGCCCTGCGCCCGGGGGGCTGATTAAACGTGAAGAACTGGGACGACCTGCGCTACCTTGTGGCCGTGCACAAGACCGGCTCGATGAGTGCCGCGGCACGGTTGCTGGAAACCAATCCGGCGACCGTGTCGCGGCGCCTGGCCCGCCTGTCGGAAACACTTGGATTTGATCTGTTTCTGAAGACCCCCCAAGGGTGGTCCGCGAACGAGGCTATCGGGGATTTGATCGAATGTATCACCGCATTCGAGAACGAGATCGAAAGCTATCTCAATGCCCGCGACACCAGCGAAGAAACGGCCATTCGCGGCCGCATCAATATCGGGTGCCCGCCGTCCCTCGCCGCCTATGTGATGTTTCCCGGTCTGAAGGATTTCGTGGCGCAAAATCCGGGCCTCGAGATCACCTTCACAAGCCAGTTCTACCAGGATGCTCTGGGTGACAATGACCTGTTCATCTCGGCGATGCGACCACAGCAGGGGCGCCTGGTCGTGCGTTTCGTTGGAAAATACGCGACTGACGTCTACGCCTATCCTGACAGTCCGCGCGATGGCAGTTGGGTCGGTCTGCATTCCAAGCACGACAGGTATCCCCCGTCGCAGCAGGCGCGTTCCATCATGGGGGGCGGCGATCCGATTGTGCGGGTCGAGACACTTCACGAGGTCGTGAATACCGTCAAGGCGACACGTCTGCCGGGTCTGATGCCGAGAATTGCCGCCATGGCCGATCCCGATCTCAGCCTTTACGATCCGAATAGTCACCCTGTTCAGACGCCTTTATACCTTTGTTTTCACGAAACAAGGCGCAAAGATCCCCTGCTCCAGCTTGTCGCGGAGTGGATCGCTCAGCGTTTCAACTCTTTCGCTGCACTCTAGATATTTGCAAATTTGCAATATCGGGTTTGCAGGACTCCCAGCTTGTCGCTGTTTACCAACCTCTTCATAATGATCCCACGGGCATCATTTCTTAGCGGATGCACGGCGTGAAAAACATTTGGACCCGAGCGTTTAGTCGTTCCGCGTCCCATTTTTGTTTGCCGTATGTCTTCTGAAAATGGCTCCCTGCTCTCGGTTTATTGACTGCCGGAGCATATCGATTTTTTTCGGTGTCCCTCGGAGGGTTGTTTTAACGCGCTTGTTCAGCGGCGGATTGAGTTCCCCAATTCGCAACGGTCCTCCACACAACGGCTTGACGCTTCTACCCCGTCAATCCCTTACACTGGGTCGGCTTGAACAGCCGACCCTTTTTTTCGTGTCAGCCCATCCGATTTGCATGGCGTCACCGGATGTTTCGTCTCAAGACCTGCCGGTCGGGACGAGTGTGTCAAAGACACGTCAGGTCAGTCCAAAATATCTGCTGAACTGGAAATCTCACCCGCCTGCCCCAATTACACCTCAGCAAACAGGTCCGCAGTTGCCGGACGCAGAACGTGATGGAAAAAGAAAATGAACAGCAAACAAAGGCCCGTTCGGCGGACCAATCTGACCCGCTTCGGTCTTGTTGCACTGCCGCTCGCGGCCTTGTCGGCCACCCCCGCCCTGGCAGAACGCGCGTTGAACGGCACCTTCGAAATTGAGCTGGCCCGCAATTCGGACACTTTGGTCAATACCAAGCGCGTCGAGGGTTCGTTCGCCGGGATGATCTGGCATGATTTTGGTGCGCAATTCGACCTCGGGATCGGCAAACACGAACAATATACCTCGACCTCTCCGTCGGCCGGGGCGCATGTGTTCTACAAACCGACCGAGCAATCCGCCATTGGCGCCTACTTGGCCGCCGAAGATCGCCGCCCGGGCAACGCCTACTTCTACGGGATCGAAGGGGTCTATCGAACCGATCAGTTCGGCATCGAAGGCTATATCGCGATGCGTGACGACATTGCCGAATCCACCTCAGGCAGCCGCGTCGGGTTTGACTTCGACTATACCCTCGCAGGATTGCCTCAGCTCAGCCTGATGACCGGCGCGGTCTATGATGACGGCGCGCCTCTTGAACGCGGCTATGGCTACGTCGGGGCATCGTACGAGGTTGCAGATGGTATCGCACTTGGCGGCACGGTTGGTCGTAATGATGACGGGGCAACGATTGCGGCGATCAATGCAACGTTCACCTTTGGCAAAGGCAGCACCTTCGGTCGCCGCGACAGCTTTGGTCTGTATCCGGGGTACTGAGTCCAAGGCATCCCCGATCGAAAAGGGGCCAGCGCACCTGCGCCGGCCCCTTTTGCATTACAGCTGGTACAGATCGCTGAATTTCTCTTCGATATAATCCAGCAAGGGCCCTGCGGTCGGCGCCGCGCCACAGGCCATACCGATCACCTCGCGCGGCGCATATAGGCCACCATGCCGCTGCACGTTGTCGCGCAGCCATTGCGTAGCGGGTGCGGTGTTTCCCGCGGCAAGGTGGCTGTCCAGGTCCGGAACGTCGGCACGCAGCGCCTGGGCCAGACAGCCTGCATAAACATTGCCCAGCGAATATGTCGCAAAATAGCCGAACAGGCCCACAGACCAATGCACGTCCTGCAAGCAGCCCAGCGATGCTTTCGGCACGTCATAGCCGAAATCCTGCTTGAACCGCGTATTCCAGGCCTGCTCCAGGTCGGTGACAGGCAGGTCCCCGGATATCAACGCGCGCTCCAGATCAAACCGCATCATGATGTGCAGGTTGTATTGAAGCTCATCTGCCTCGGTTCGGATGAAATCCTTTTGGACCCGGTTCACTGCCGCGTAGAACGCATCGGCACTGTCGACGCCGATATCGCCGAACACCGCCTTCATCTCGTCGTACATCCAGCCCGTAAAGGCGCGTGAGCGGCCGATCTGGTTTTCATAGATCCGGCTCTGGCTTTCGTGCACGCCCATCGACACGCCAGCGCCAAGCGGCGTCAGCGCGTATCCAGCATCGATGTTCTGTTCATAGCAGGCATGACCAACCTCGTGGATGGTCGAATAAAAACAATTGAACGGATCGTCGGGATTTGTCCGGGTGGTGATGCGCACGTCGCTGCCCGACCCCGAGGAAAACGGATGCACCGCCTTGTCGATCCTGCCCCGGCTCAGGTCATACCCAAAGGTCAGCGCCAGCTTGGCGGTAAAGGCCATCTGGTCCGCGTCAGAAAACGTGCCGGACACACCAGCAGGAGCAGGCTTGTCCAGCACCTTGCCACGCAGCTCCACCAGACGTGGGCGCATTTCGGCGAACATCGATTCAAGCTGGCCTGCGGTCGCGCCGGGCTCGTAATCGTCCATCAGCGCGTCGTAGGTATCGCCACCATCGGCCAGCGCCTGTCCTTCCTGTTGACGCAAGGCCACGACGCGTTCCAGCACAGGTGCGAAACTGGCAAAGTCGTCCTTGGCGCGGGCCTCTGCCCACTGGCCCTGCGCCACCGAGGTTACCCGCGCCAGCTCTGACGCCAGATCGGCAGGCACGCGGCTGGCACGTTCATAACTGCGCGTGATATGGCGCAGCTGGGCGGCATCGACCTGCGACGGGCTCTCTTCTCCGGCCTCGGCCAGCCATGCGCCGATCCGGGGATCCGTGCGCCGCGCATGCAGGATCGATTCGATGGCGGCCATTTCTTCGCCACGCTGGGCCGCGGCACCACGTGGCATCATGGTTTCCTGATCCCAGCCCAGCCGCCCGGCGATCTGCGCCAGCGCCTCGGTTTCTTTCTGAAAGGCAAACAGGTCGGTCAAGGCAGTCATGTCTCAGCCCCTTATACTTGTGGATACAGGATAGGCGGCGGCGAAACGTGCCCGGATGATCAGGGCGAACAGCGCCACGGCCATCAATTGGTGCGTGATCGCAACATGCGACATCGCTGCCGTCATCACAGCGGTGATGCCCAAGACCACCTGCACCAGCATGACCACCCACGCCAGCGTAAAGGCAGATCGCGTGGCCCGGTTGGCTGACCGGCGACCGCGCAGGAACGCCACGGTCCCGAGGACGAAGAGCAGATAGCCCGACATCCGGTGGATGAATTGCACGAGACCGGGATTTTCCAGAAAATTGCGCCACATCGGCTCGATATCAAAGGCATAGGGCGGAAAGAACTGTCCGCCCATCGTCGGCCAATCCGTAAAGGACCGACCCGCGTCGATACCCGCGACAAGCGCCCCCAACAGGATTTGCAAGAAGGTAAAGTGCATCCAGCCCGTCGCCAGACTGAACTGTTTCTTCTCGCGCACCCGGCGGGCCTGCATCAGGTCACGCTCCTCACGTCCCAGCAACAGAACGAACCACGCGATGGTCCCCAGGATGATGAACGCCAGTCCGAGGTGGGTCGCCAGGCGGTAAGACGCGACGCTCAGCATCCCCTCACCCAATCCGGAGGCAACCATCCACCAGCCGATTGCGCCCTGCAAACCACCGAGCGCGCCAATCAGCACGCATCGGCCCTTCCAGCCCGTTGGAATCTTGTCCGCTGCCCACAGGCCCAGGAACCCGACGGCCCAGACCAGCCCGATCAGCCGCCCAAGGTTGCGGTGGCTCCATTCCCACCAGTAGATCGCCTTGAAATCGGCCAGCTCCATCCAGCTGTTCTGCTCGGTGAATTGCGGGATCTGCTGATACTTGTCGAATTCGGATTGCCAATCTGCGGCATTCATCGGCGGCAAAGCCCCCTCGATGGGCTTCCACTCGGTGATCGACAGCCCGCTGTCGCTCAGCCGGGTCCAGCCGCCAACGCCGATCATGGCCACGACCAGCACGAACAACACGATGAGCCACCAGCGCACGGCGCTGCGCGATCCACGTCGCGCGCCGTCAATCACGCCGGTGCGAACCTCGGGTTTCTGATCATGGCTGACCTCTTCGAAAATGCTGCGCTTTTCGCTCATCTGGCGGCTCTCCTTCTGCGTGGGCGACCCTAGAACCGGCGCGCCGCGGCGGCAAGTCAGTCACCGCGTTCTTTCCATCGGACCATCTGACGCATCACACCATGCAATGTCTGCACGTCCGAGCGCGTCAGGCGCATCCGCGACCACAGGTTGCGCAGGTTCAGCTTCATGCTGTCGGCCTTGATCTCGGGGAAAAAGAATCCCGCCTGATCAAGCCTGTCCTCGTAATGTTCGGCCAATTTCTCGATCTCGATCTGGCTGGCCCAGTCGGCGCCCGCCATCTCGACCCGTTCGGCCTCTACCTCGGCCGTCTGGCGGCGCCATTCATAGGCGGTCAACAACACGCATTGCGCCAGGTTCAGCGACGCGAACTCGGGGTTCACCGGCACCGAAATAATCGCATTTGCGCGCGCGATATCGTCGTTCTCCAACCCGGCGCGTTCAGGGCCGAACAAGACGGCGACCTTTTCCCCGGCCGCGATCTTTTCACGGGCCATTTCCATTGCGCGTTCCGGCGATACCACAGGTTTCGTCAGGTCGCGGTTGCGCGCAGTGGTGGCAAAGACGAAATGACAATCCTCAAGCGCCGCGGCCGTGTCATCGAACAGGCCGGCTTCGTCCAGAAGGCGTCCGGCGCCACTGGCCATTGCGACGGCCTTCTGGTTTGGCCACCCATCACGCGGCGCAACCAGGCGCATTCTTTCAAGGCCGAAATTCCACATGGCGCGCGCGGCCCCGCCGATATTCTCGCCCATCTGCGGGCGGACAAGGACAAAGGCTGGCTGGGACATGCTGACTCCGGGGTTCGGCGTTGTTTTACAGGCCCCTCTCCTAGCCAAGCCAGGCAGGGGTGTCGAGGGGGGGCACCGGCGCGACGGTCAAACCACCGCCTGCCGTGACCAGACCAACCACATGCCATTTCCCGATCAATCGTCGGGCAGCGGACCCGCTGCAATCCCTTTGCGTCCCTTCTGCATCCGGGGTATATCGGCCAAAATTCAAGAGGATCGCCCATGTCCGAGGACGAGCAGCCGCAGATCTATCTGATCTCGCCACCCGATTTTGATCTTATGGACTTTCCCGACCGTCTGGCCGCCGTGCTCGACGCACGGGAAATTGCCTGCGTGCGTCTGGCCCTCGCCACGCATGACGAAGATCGCCTGTGTCGCGCAGCGGATGCGTTGCGCGAAGTGACCCATGCCCGCGACGTGGCGCTTGTGATCGACAGGCATATCCTGTTGGCCGAGCGCATGGGGCTCGATGGTGTCCACCTCGAAGACGGCGCGCGCTCGGTACGCAAGGCGCGCAAGGCGCTCGGCCCGGATGCGATCATCGGCGCCTATTGTGCCGCCTCGCGTCATGAGGGCATGAATGCCGGAGAAGCGGGTTGCGACTACATCAGCTTCGGCCCGGTTACCGAAACCGCCCTTGTCGACGGCGAGGTCGCGGATACCGAATTGTTCGAATGGTGGTCGCAGATGATCGAGCTGCCCGTGGTGGCAGAGGGCGGTCTAGATCCAAACATCATCGCGCTGTTGGCCCCGGTCACAGATTTCTTCGGCATCGGGGACGAGATCTGGCGCGAAGACGATTCCGTTGCGGCGCTCCACCGTCTGACGGCAGCCTTTACCGGCTGATCTGAAAATCCCACGGCATTCCCCCGCGTACTGCATCTTCGCAGGCGCGGGCCAATGCCTTGCGATCTGCGTGATCCGCGACCTTGATCGGTGCGTGGTAGATCACTTCGACCATCCCCTGACGGCGCGCGCCCAGCACTTTGGCCAGATGACCGGCAAAGCTCATGTCGCCCCACCACCCGTAAAATCGCGGATCGGCACCTTCGGGGGCGCGATAGATCACGCTTACGGGCTGCACTTGCATGCGATCGCGCAACGCGGGGTCGAAAAAGGCTCCGAACAGCGTTGATTTGAAGGGCAGAACGCGCCGACCATCGGTCGACGTCCCCTCGGGAAAGAACAACAGGTTATGCCCCGCCAGCAGCCGGTCGAAAAACAGCCGCTGCTGGACCTTCGCCTCACGGCGGTCCCGGTTGATGAACAAGGTGCCCGTCGCCCGGGCAAGCGTGCCGATGCCGGGCCAGCTGCGCACCTCGGCCTTTGAGACGAAAAAGACCCGCATCGGCGCCGAAAGCGTGAAAATATCCAGCCAGCTTGAGTGATTGACGACCACTGCCCCCGGTCCCTGCATCGGACTGCCGGTGCGACGCAGTCTTATACCACTTATCGCAAAGAACGCCTTGCACACTCCCTGCTGCAAGTACGGCGTGACTGGTCTGTTCAATCCGCAAAGAGGTCGCTCAAACAACCGCACCAGCAGAAGGACAATCAGCCCGATGAAGCAGATCAGGGCAAACGGCACGGCCCGCAGGCAGAAGATCACCCAACCGATCGCATCCAGCTTCGGTTCCTGCGGCTCTTGGTCGGATGTCCAGGTCTCGCTCACTGTCCGCCGCCTTGCGAACGGGTGTACAGCCGAGATTGCTTCTCGTTCAGCCGCGCCATGTCCAGCACCAGGCAGATATCGACCGTGTTGAACGCATGATCGACAAAGGCGCCTTCGCCGACGAAACCACCCAGCTTCAGGTATCCCTTGATCAAGGGCGGCACGGCCTTCATCGCCGCCACGCGATCCAGATCCGACTCGGCGATCTGGTCCATAGCCAGATAGCTCGATGGCTGCGCCCGCACCCGCAGATCGTCCGGCGCCAGATGGCGTGCGTGCAGCAGCGACAACGATGGTGCCAGTGCCGCAGTATCGGTCCCGTGAAAAGAAGCGACGCCGAACAGCACCTCGATGCCGCGGTCCGCGATATACTCCGACAGGGCATTCCACAGCTGAAACATCGCCTCCCCGCCGCGATAGTCGGGATGCAGACAGGACCGGCCAAGCTCCAGCAACTTGCGTCCCGACGCGGTCAGCACGCCAAGATCGTATTCGTCGGCGCTATAGAACTGGCCCATCTCTCGGGCGCGGTCATCCGTCAGCAACCGATAGACGCCGACCACCTGGTCGCGCAACGCGCCGGGCCGGGCATGGTCCAGCAACAGCAGATGATCGAAAAAGGGATCAAAACGGTCGCGCTCCAACTGGGCCGCGTGGTCCACCATCGCGCCCGTCCCGCCCAGTTCCTGCACGAAGACGCGATAACGCAGGTGTTGCGCGGCGGCCAGTTCTTCGGCGCTGCGCGCCAGCCGGGTCTCGAACTGCGGGGGGGCGAAGGTCATGCGCGGGCTCGGATCCTTGGCGGTGCTTGATCGGGGCGATGGCGCATCACACCTGTGGCGCGCCCGGCTATCGCTCCGATCCAACGGGTCGGTGGCGTTTTATGAGACAGCGCCGGTTCATGCAAGCCAGCTGGCGCGCCTCTCAGGGCGCAGTCTCGGCATAGCCGGAGGTTTGTTAACCAATCGTAAACCAATTACCGGGCTGACTGGTCGAACACCGGGATCAGATCCACTTGGGAGCCTTCTATGACAACTTTCCCTGCTTCGGGAAAATTTACCGTGATGCGACCGGCAATATTTGATTGCACCTGTCCGATGCCCCATTCTGGCAGAATCGGGTGGCGTACCCGCATCCCCGGTTCCAGCAGGTCGTTCAGTTCGCCCATGAATGCCCCTGTCCTTGTTTGTAAAAAGTTGAAAGGCCGATGACTGTGCATAATAGCCATCTCCTCGCCTCGCTGATAGGGTCCCGGATCTGCCACGATCTGATTTCCCCTGTCGGCGCCATCCAGAACGGTATCGAACTGCTCGCCCTCGAAGGCGCCGTGCGGGGGCCCGAAATGGTGCTCATCTCGGATTCGGTCAGCGCCGCCTCGGCCAAGATCAGGTTTCTCCGGGTCGCCTTCGGCCTTGCCGGACACGGCCAGAAGATCGGCCCGCCGGAGGTCACGTGCATCCTGGATGATCTCAGCCAATCTGGCCGCGTCACCTTCGACTGGACACCCCAAGGCAGCTTCGAACGCTCGGACATACAAGAAGTGTTTCTGGCCTTGCTCTGCCTGGAAAGCGCGATGCCGTTCGGCGGCACGATCACGGTGACCCGGCCCGACGACGCCGCCGTCGGATGGGAGGTTTCGGGTCCGGCGCAAACGGCGCGGCCAAGTCCGGCGGTTTGGGAAACGCTGAAAACCGGCGAGGGTGTTGATGCGGTCATGCCGGCGCATGTGCAATTCGCCCTGCTGCCAGCCCTGGTTCAGGAACGCTTTGGCAAGATCGGCCTGGTCGAGGCAGAAGACAGCCTGACCATCCAGTTCTGACCATTCAGTTCCGACCGGCGCGGCACCAGCTGCGGCGCGACTGTGGCCTTGCGTGAAAAAGGGGCGCCGGAGTTTCCTCCCCGCCCCTTCCTGCTCTTGCGCCAAACTGCGGTGATCAGCCGCGCAGGCTGCCGTTCCCCACGACAAGGTACTTGAAGCTGGTCAACTGCTCGGCGCCCACTGGCCCGCGCGCATGCATCTTGCCGGTGGCAATCCCGATTTCCGCGCCCATGCCGAACTCGCCCCCGTCAGCGAACTGGGTCGAGGCATTTCGCATCAGGATCGCACTGTCGAGCCGCTCGAAAAAGCGTGCTGCAACCGCGTCATCTGCCGTGACGATGGCATCGGTATGGTTCGATCCATAGCGCCGGATATGCGCGATTGCCTCGTCGACCCCGTCAACCAACTTCGCCGCGCAGATCATGTCCAGGAACTCCTGGCCGAAATCATCGTCTGCCGCTGGCGTAACGCCCTCAATCTCGCTCAGTGGGCCCGCACCGCGCACCTCCACACCTGCCCGCAACAGCGCCTCGACCACCAGGTCGCCATGTGCCGCGCGGAACGCCTGATCAATCAACAGACATTCCATCGAACCGCAAATCCCGGTCCGCCGCGTCTTTGCGTTCAGCACGATTTCCAATGCCATCACCGGGTCGGCATCGGCTCCGATATAGATATGGCAGATCCCCTCCAGGTGGGCGAACACCGGGACACGCGCCTCGCGTTGAACCAAGCCGACAAGGCCCTTGCCACCACGCGGCACGATCACGTCGATATAGCCGGTCATGGTCAGCATTTCGCTGACCGCCCCGCGATCCCGCGTCGGCACCAGTTGGATCGCCGTTTCGGGCAATCCGGCGGATACCAACCCTTCGACCAGACACCTGTGTATCATCGACGAGGAATGAAAGCTCTCCGATCCGCCACGCAGAATCACCGCATTGCCCGATTTAAGGCACAGGGCGCCAGCATCCGCAGTCACGTTCGGGCGGCTTTCATAGATCACCCCGATCACCCCCAAAGGCGTACGCACCCGGCTGATATGCAAACCCGTCGGCATGTCCCATTCGGTCAGCACCTCGCCAACGGGATCGCGTTGTTCGGCAATCGCGCGCAGGCTGTCGATGATGCCCTGAACGCGGTCCTCGTCCAGCTTCAGCCGGTCCATCATGGCCGGGCTCAGCCCCTTTTCAGCGCCATACGCCATGTCACGCGCATTCGCCTCGAGAATGGCCGACACATTGCGCTGCACCGCTTCTGCGGCCCCGATCAGGGCGGCATGTTTGCGTTCGGCAGTGGCAAAGGCCAGTTCTGCGGCGGCGGCCTTGGCTGCACGTCCGATCCCGGCCATCAGGCCCTGAACGTCCTCAACATCCTTCATATCGTCTCTCCCGTCCCCAAACTCTCACCCTGTGCGGCCGATTGACCGGGCAACGCGCGACTGCTCAGCACCATGTCATCGCGATGCACCAGCGCGGCACGACCCGGATAGCCCAGGATTGCCTCTATTTCCTGGCTGCGATGCCCGGCAAGGGCCTGCGCTTCGTCCAGCGTATAGCGCGTCAGGCCTTGCCCCAGGATATCGCCGCCGGGCCCGACAATCTCAACCGGATCGCCGCGCCCGAAACGTCCCGTCACCTGCGTCACGCCTGCCGGCAGCAGTGACCGTCCTTGTTCCAACGCCCGCACCGCGCCGGCATCAACCACGATCTGCCCACGCGTCTTCATCGCGACGATCCAGCCCTTGCGGGCTGTCTGCGGATCCCCGACAGCGGTAAACCATGTGACCGGCGCGCCATCCTCAAGTGCTTTCAATGGGTTGGCTCGCGAGCCTAATGTGATCGCCATGGCGCATCCGGCGGATGTCGCAGTCTTGGCCGCCATCACCTTGGTCTTCATGCCACCCTTGGACAGACCCGACGCCGCATCGCCCGCCATCGCCTCGATCTCGGGCGTGATATGGTCGATCACATCCAGCCGGCGCGCGCGCGCGTCCAGGTTCGGGTTCGCCGTGTAGAGCCCATCCACGTCCGACAGCAGCACCAGCCGGTCCGCGCCCACCGTCACCGCGACCTGCGCGGCCAGACGGTCGTTGTCACCATAGCGGATCTCGTCCGTGGCGATGGTGTCGTTTTCGTTGACGATCGGCACCGCACCAAGGCTCAGCAGCTGGTCCAGCGTTGCGCGCGAATTCAGATAGCGGCGGCGGTTCTCGCTGTCCTCCAGCGTCACCAGCACCTGCGCCACGATGATGCCATGCGCCCCGAGCGCCTTGTCATAGGCCGCCGCCAGACCGATCTGACCAACGGCCGCCGCAGCCTGCGCCTGTTCCAGCGGCAACGCGCCAAGACCCAGTCCCAGCACACCACGGCCAAGCGCGATCGACCCCGACGACACCAGCACCACCTCGGTTCCCCGTGCGCGCAGCGCCGCCACATCTTCGGCCAACCCGGTCAGCCAGCTGTCGCGCAACCGCCCGGTGACGGAATCGACCAACAGGGCCGACCCGATTTTGACAACGACACGTTTTGCACCGTTCAGGGACGCCACGCCTCATCCTCCTCGGCCTCGTCACTCTTGCGCTCGCGCAGACGGTTGGCGTCGATTTTCGACCGCAAGGCGCGCAGAACCTCGGTCAATCCCTCACCCGACGCGCCCGACATGAACATCACCGGACCGCCCGTGACCTCCTCAAGGAATTCACGCTGCATCTCGCGCAGTTCGTCGTCGAGCGCGTCAATCTTGTTCAAGACGGTGATCCGCGGCTTGTCGGCCAACCCTTCGCCATAGGCGTTCAGCTCTCCGATGATGGTCTCGTAATCCTCGGCCACCTCATCCGCAGTGCCATCGACAAGGTGCAGCAAGACCGCGCAGCGCTCGACATGGCCCAGGAACATGTCGCCCAGCCCGCGCCCTTCGGAGGCGCCTTCGATCAGGCCGGGGATATCGGCGACGACGAATTCAACCCCGTCAACGCCGACAACGCCCAGGTTCGGGTGCAGCGTCGTGAACGGATAATCCGCCACCTTTGGCCGGGCGTTCGATGTCGCGGCCAGAAACGTCGACTTGCCCGCGTTCGGCAGCCCCAGCAGACCGACATCGGCAATCAGCTTCAGCCGCAGCCAGACCGTCCGTTCGATCGCATCCTGGCCGGGGTTGGCACGACGCGGGGCCTGGTTCACGGACGTCTTGAAGTGTGCGTTGCCAAAGCCGCCGTTGCCGCCCTTGGCCAGCATCACGCGCTGACCGACCTCGGTCATGTCCGCGATCACGGTCTCTTCGTCCTCATCCAGGATTTCGGTGCCGACAGGCACGCGCAGGATGATGTCTTCGCCATCGGCGCCGGTGCGCAGGTTGCCCATGCCACCCTGCCCGTTGCGGGCAAAAAAGTGTTGCTGGTAGCGGAAATCGATCAGCGTGTTCAGGCCATCGACGGCTTCGGCAATCACGTCACCGCCGCGCCCGCCGTTGCCGCCGTTCGGTCCACCGTATTCGATGAATTTCTCGCGCCGGAAGGAAATGCTGCCGTTGCCGCCAGCACCCGACCGGATATAGACCTTTGCGAGATCGAGGAATTTCATGTTCTCACTCCTGCCGCAAAGGTGCTCTAGCTCAGTGCACCGGACGGCTCAATCGAGTTTTCGTATATAGGTCCACGTCGCCACTGTCGCGGCGCGGGCCACCGAATAGGTTTCGGCGTCGCCCACGTATTCGAAACCGTTCTTGGTCAAAACGCGGGCGGATGCCGGATTGTCCTGAAAGACGCTGCCAAAGATCGACCGGTCTGCCAGCGGGTTGGCCTGCACAAGCGCCGTCACCGCCGCCGATGCCACGCTGGCATTCCACCAGGCAGGTGCCACCCAATAGCCGATTTCGGATTGCGCCGTGTCAATCCGTTTCAGGCTGATGATGCCTTTCAGCTCGGCACCGCCGACACGGCTCGAATCCATCGCCCAGATCACCTCGTGCGGGTTCGGGGCCATGGCGCGCGCGATAAAGGCCTGCGTCGTGCCCGGCGGCAGCGGATGCGGGATCGAGGTGGTCATCTTTGCCACGCGTTCATCCGCCGCATACATGCCGATCAGTCCCGCGTCGGAAATCCGCAGCGGGCGCAGGTCGAGGCCATCGGCCTCGATCACCGGCTGGGCGATCATCATGTCGTCATTCATGTGGTGTTCCTCCTGCTGAGGGTCGATAACGGGGGTCTCCCGTATCGCCACCGAAAACGGCGAAGGGGACCGGCGCGATTGCCAATCCCCTTCTTGTCATCTTCTGATGAAGGTCGGCTTACTCAGCGGCCTCGGCCACTGGCATGACCGAAATGAAGGTGCGACCCTTCAGTCCCTTGCGGAACTCGACGTTGCCTTCGACGGTTGCAAAGATCGTGTGATCCTTGCCGATGCCGACGCCCGCACCCGGATACCATTTGGTACCGCGCTGACGCGCCAGGATGTTGCCGGGGATAACGGCTTCGCCGCCGTACTTCTTGATACCGAGGCGGCGACCGGCAGAGTCGCGACCGTTGCGGGATGAGCCGCCAGCTTTCTTGTGTGCCATATCGGTGGTCTCCTTTTCCTGATCTTACTCGGCGAGGGCTTTGGCCTGATCGACCCAGCCTTCTTTTTCGATTTTGCCTTTCAGCGCCAGCTCTTCATCGATGCGGGCGATGTCGGCGTCGGTCCAGGCGGCGATCTGGGCAAAGCTGGTGATGCCAGCTTCGTTCAGCTTCGTGGCCATTGCGGGGCCAACGCCGGACAACTTCTTCAGATCGTCCGAGGCCTCGGCCGCGGCGGCAGGCGCTGCCTTTGCCTTGGCTTTCCCCTTGGCCGGAGCAGCAGCAGGTGCCGCCGAAACCGAACCCGAACCGATGGCGGCCTTGACGCCGGAATCATCTGCGCCCGAGGCCAGGATGTCCGTGACCTTGATCAGGGTCAGTTTCTGACGGTGACCCTTGGTGCGCTTGGACGAATGCTTACGACGACGCTTGACGAAGTGGATGACCTTCTCGCCCTTGATCTGTTCGACGACTTCGGCCTGCACGCCAGCGCCAGCCACGAAGGGCGCGCCAACGGTGACCGTGTCACCACCCAGCATCAGGATGTCGTTGAATTGGATCTTTTCACCAGCGTCAGCCGCCAGTTTTTCGACGCGCAGCAGGTCACCGGACTGGACCTTGTATTGCTTGCCGCCGGTCTTGAGAACCGCAAACATAGTGCTCTTCCTTTTCTGACGCGTCCTGCGGCCCCCTTGCGGAAGTTCGTGACCATGACGTCAGAGCGGTCTCTGACAGGTCGCCTTTGAACAGCGCGCCCGTCGCTGCGGGCGAAATTGAAATGCCCGGCAAGGCATATGCCCTCCGGGATGGGCGGCTTATCCTGTGTCAGGGCAGACTTGTCAAGCCCTGCAGGACCGCACGGCCCCGCCAATGCGCCCTCACAATTCCTCACCCGTCATGAGCGAGGAAATCGACAACCCGAGCGCGCGGTAGATGTCATTGTACAACACGCCGAAGCTGTCGAACAGAACCTGGTTCAGCAGCGTCCCCGCATCGGTTTGCGAAAGATCGACATAGGCCTCCAGGTCCGAACGCGCCACATCCCCGTAGGCGTGAAACAGGTACCCACGCAGCCAGCGCGCGGACTCCTCTCGCGTTGCCTCTTCCTGCTCCCAGACATCCGACAGGATCTGCCGGTCGTCGACGTCGTAACCGCCGCCGTCCACCAACCCGAGGTAAAAGTTGTAATTGGCCGTCAGGGCGCCGCTCACGTTCCGCTCGATCAGGTCGTTCGCCGCGATATATGCCTCGACCAGCTTCGCAAGCTCGGGGTCAGCCCCTGCGATCTCGGGTGCACGCGCCTCCGCCTCGGTCTCGACGGTGTTATCCAGAAAGGCCCGCCGCGCCGTCAGTTCGGCGGCAACAAGGCGGGGTCCGGGACCGTCGCGGAAAAACCTGATCAGTTGCGTCATTTCCTGGTCGGAGGCCAGATCCAGCAGGCCGCTCACAAAGGCCTCGCGCATGATCTCGTCCATCGCGGACACGTCATAGATTCGCTGCACCACCGCATCAAACCCAAGCGCGACACGGTTCGGAAAGTATTCCTCGCCCATGTCAGCGCCCAGTTTCAGACCTTCCTCGCGCATCACGCCCAAAAGGTCCGGCATCGCCATCAGGTCATAGAGCGTCTCTGCCCGCCCCGCCCCGGGGCCGTCGGTCCGCGCCTGCGCGCCGGCCGGCATCACCCACATCAGCGATACCATCATCAGCAGTGTCAGAGGCCGCGCAAACATCCGGCGCACGGCCCCCCGCCCGCTGACTGTCGCGCCCCTGCCGGCCGCGGCCCATGTCATCGCCTACAGATCCTGCGACGGCTGAATACCATGCAGACGCGACGCGACCTCTTCGAACCGGTTCGCCATGATCTCGTACTGAACGGCATTCATCAGTTCATAGACCCTCTGCATTCCCGGCTGTTCCAGCGCCTCGGCATAGGTCGTCAGCTCCTGCGTGGTGAAATCGCGATAGGTGTAGGCCGAATTCGCCAGCGCCTGTGCCTTGTTCGCATCGCGCATCGCCTCGGCCTGTGTCAGCAGCGATTGCCGCAGCGCCTCGTCATCCACCTTGAACTCGATCACCCCGGCATCCCGCGCCGCAGTCAGGAACCGGAACTGGATCTCGACGATCGAGCGTTCGGAACTGTCCGAGCTGTCGACAGCGCGGTTCAACCGGTCCAGCACCGCGATCCGATCGGTCTCACCCTCGTTCAGGATGCGATCCAGCTCTGCCGCGGCGTTCTCCGCCCGGTCGGCGCGCTCCGCCAGGTGCGACGTGTTCTCGGTCTCAACCAGACGCTTTCCCAGCTCGGAACCATAGAAATCCTGCGCGACCTCGAGGTCTTCCTCGGTGATGGTCTTTTCCAGGATGTCCAGGCCCATGTCCTGCATCGTCTTCACATCGAACACGTCCTTCGTCAGGATCGTCCAGGTCGTTGCGAAATCCGATCCCTCAAGCCCCAGCATCTGCGGCCCGCCCGCCGCCGACAGCTTGATGCTCTCCAGCGCCACATCGAATCCGGTGACTTGCAAGAACGCTTCCAGGTCTTCGCGGTTGGCCGCACGCCCGGGCACCGCCATGGCCGCCAGCAGCACCAGCGCGCTCAGCGCCATTGTCAGCGCGGTCGCGGCGCGTCGCAGTCCCGTCATGGGCACCGCGTGCTGCACCCGTGCCTCTGCCGCCGTATACATCGTCATCATTTACTCTCCCCGAATGGGCCACATCAACGCCAGGGCCGCTTTCCTGCACCCGCCCCACCGGCACCTGAACCACAGGCAGGCCACGGGCGCGTCGGCCTCGATTACAGAGCCTAGGGTAAATACATTCCCCCGCAATGCAAAACGCCTCTTGCACCCTCAGCCAATCGTGTTTAAACGGCGCTCCACGATCCCCGCGGAGAGGTGCCGGAGTGGTCGAACGGGGCGGTCTCGAAAACCGTTGAGCGTGCAAGCGTTCCCAGGGTTCGAATCCCTGTCTCTCCGCCACTTTCCTCATTGAGGAAAGTTCTTTCAAGAAAATCAGTCGCTTGGCCTTATCCCCTGTGGGGGAGCCAACCGGTTGATTTCCTGAAGATCGGCTTTCATTTCACTGATCCCGACCGGACATCAGCCTTCTCGGCATCAGAACCGATGCGCGCCGCTGCGCCGGGCGCCGGCGTTTTCTGGCCGACGCGCTGCCACTACGCTGCCCGGATCCGCGCCACAGCCCACCCGTCACATCACGCGGCCATCAATACTTCGGGATAACGCCGCACAGACAGGCGTGACGGGCCCGTCACAGCCGCTCATCGCAGGCCCCCTCAGCGGCGCTCGGCCGCCATGGTTGCCGCATGACGCAGCGCCAGCATCATTGACGCGGGATCAGCCACGCCCTGCCCGGCAATGTCGAAGGCCGTGCCATGGTCGGGCGAGGTACGCACGAAGGGCAGGCCCAGCGTGATATTCACCCCCTGCTCCAATCCGAGGTATTTCACCGGAATCAGCCCCTGGTCGTGGTATTGCGCCACCACCACGTCGAACTGGCCCTTGCGGGCCTGCATGAAAACGGTATCGCCGGGCCAGGGTCCGCTGACGTCCATTCCCTCGGCTCGCGCTGCCGCGATGGCTGGCGCGATGATCTCGATCTCTTCCCGCCCGAACAACCCGCCTTCGCCCGCATGTGGGTTCAGGCCGGCCACGGCGATGCGCGGCGCGGCGATTCCGAAGGCCTGGCATCCCTGGTGCGCCAGCCGGATTGCGCGCATGTTCGCATCATGGTTCGCCATTCCGATGGCATCGCGCAACGACACGTGGATCGTCACAAGCACGGTTCGGATCACGTCATTGGCCAGCATCATCGCCACTTCGACACCACCGGCATAGTGCGCCAGCATCTCTGTGTGGCCCGGAAACGGAACCCCTGCGGCAGACAATGCCTCCTTGTGGATGGGCGCGGTCACGATGCCCCCCACCTGGCCCGCCATCGCCGCGTCGATGGCCGCCCGGATCGCACCGAAGGCCGCCTGCCCGGCGTCCTGCGACACGGCACCATAAGGCACCGGCGTGACCATCGCCGCGCCGGTTTCGACCAACCGCAGATGCCGCCCGGACAGGGCCGGCTCCTCCGGGTGCGAAACGATCTGAAGGACATGATCCGGTGCCACCAGCGCGCGTGCCCGCTCGGCCACGACGTGCGGCCCGTACAGGACGCAATCCGGTGCATCCGGCGCGATCACCGCGCGCAGGGCAATTTCAGGTCCGATCCCGGCGGGATCGCCAAGGGTCACGGCAAGCGGGGCTGGGCGGTTGTCTGCTATCATGCGCCGCACCATACTCGCTCGCCGCGCGGCGAAAAGCCCCTTCGGCGCTGTCGCTCAGCTCTCGTCGTCGGCGCGTCCGCGAAACCCGGTGGCCACGACGAACTTCTCGGACGAATCCGACCGCGACGACGGCGGCTTCATGTTGGCAACCTTGGTGAATTTCTGTTTCAGCAGCTTTTGCAACTCGCCCTCGGCGCCACCGGCCAGAACCTTGGCGACAAAGGTGCCGCCATCCTCCAGAACGTCGAACGCCAGATAGGCCGCGGCCTCGCACAGCGCGATGATGCGCAGGTGGTCGGTCTGCTTGTGCCCCGAGGAAGAGGCCGCCATGTCGCTCATCACCACGTCGGCGCGCCCGCCCAGCCATTCCTTGACCCGCAGATCGGCGTCATCGCTCATGAAATCCAGCTGATAGACCTCGGCACCGGGAATCGGGTCGACCTCCTGCAGGTCCACCCCGATGATCTGCCCCACGGCCTTGCCGCTCTTTTCGCCGAGGGCGTTGATCCGGGGCACCGCCACCTGAATCCAGCCCCCCGGTGCACAGCCCAGATCCAGCACCCGCGCGCCCGGTACCAGAAAGCGGAACTTGTCGTCCAGCTCCATGATCTTGAACGCCGCCCGCCCGCGATACCCCTCGGCCTTGGCGCGCACGACGTAGGGGTCGTTCAACTGCCGCTGCAACCACCGGGTCGAAGACAGCGTGCGCCCGCGCGCGGTCTTGACCTTGACGGTCAGATCCCGCTGACCCCGCCCCGAGGTATTCTTTCCGGTAGGTTTCTTCACCACGGCATCCTCGTCATCTTGTCCTAAACCCTTCGGAAGGGCCGCGCATCGCACGGCAGGGCAATGCCCCAAACTCCAAGCGGCCCCGATAGCGCACTTCCGCCGTCTCAGAAAGGCCCATCCTCCAAAACCCCGTCCGCCGACATCTGTGCATAGAGCAGCCCTTCGCGCAGACCACGGTCCGCAACGCTCAGCCGGTCCGTGGGCCAGCAGCGCAGCAGCGCCTGCAGGATGGCCGAACCGGACATGATCAGCGCCTGGCGATCCTGGCCGATGCGCGGATCACGGCGGCGTCCCTCCTGCCCCAGCTCCAGGTAGCCCCGGATCACCTTGTCGATCTGATCCGATGTCATGCGCAGCCCGTCGACCTTGGTGCGGTCGTAACGCTTCAGCCCCAGATGGCTCGCCGCGACGGTCGTGACGGTGCCGCTGGTGCCGACGATCTGAAACCCCTCGCGGGCCTGCTCGTCCTTGTAGGGCGCGAATTCCGCCAGGCTCTCCTCGAAAAACCACGACATCAGCGCAAAGCGCGCCGAATCGTCCTCGACGTCGCGAAACTGGTCGCGCAGCGTCGCCACGCCCAGCGGTACCGAAATCCAGTCCACCACCTTTGCGGCGGGAAACGGGCTCTCGGCGGGGTGGAAACCAGCGTGCAGGCGCATGATGGCGCGCGGACGCTCGCGGTGCGGCACACTGGTCAGATCGATCCAGACCAGTTCGGTCGACCCACCCCCGATATCCACCACCAGCAGTTGGTCGGTACGCGTGCTGACCAGCGGCGCACAGGAAATCACCGCCAGACGCGCTTCTTCCTCCGGCTCGATGATTTCCAGCTTCAGCCCGGTCTCGCGCCGCACCTGCTGGATGAATCCCGCACCATTGGTCGCACGCCGACAGGCTTCGGTCGCCACCAGCCGCATCCGCGTCACCCTGTGTCGCTTCAGCTTCTGCTGACAAATCCGCATCGCCTGGATGGTCCGTGCCATCGACGATCGAGACAGCCTCCCCGATTGCTCCAGCCCGGACCCGAGCTGAACCGACTTCGAAAAGCTGTCGACCACATGAAACTGGCTGCCCTTGGGCTGGGCAATCAACATGCGGCAACTGTTCGTTCCCAGATCCAGCGCAGCATAAAGCTCCGACGGATCAGGGGTCTGGGGCGCGGGGCTTTCGACCGGCTTCGGGAATGCGCCCGCACCTTTGGGACGCCTGGGCGCCATGGTCGCGCCCTCCATATATCGTGTTGTCTATCAAACTAAACCTTCGACACCCACCGTGCAAGGCGCTTCACGCAGATGCCATCCGGCACCGCTTGCGCAGGCTGCGCCGATCTGGTGACTATGTGCCCCGAACACCCCCGGTCCCGGCCCCTGCCCGGCCCCGCAAAAGGAACCACCATCATGCCCGACGTCACCATCGTCTATTGGCGCGACATTCCCGCCCAGGTCATCGTCGGCAAGGGCCGCCGCGCCTCCAAGGCCGTCCTGCCGGAACGTTTCGAACAGGCCATCGACCGCGCCGCGATGAAGACCGGCGCGGCGGAAACCGACGCCTACCTGGCTGAATGGCGCAAGGGCGACCCCTATCCTGTCGAAGGTGACGCGCAAGAGGTCGCTTCCAGCGAAATCGCCCGCCTCGATGCAGAGTACGATCAGGACAGGCTGAAGACCCTGATCGCCGGTGACGGCTGGGCCTGAGGTCCCCCTCAGCGGGTTTACCCGCCCGGTTATCGGAGATCCGTTCGCATGAGCCTGCTTCCCTTCCGCCGCAAATCGGCCTCGTCCGACACCGCAGTCCCGGTTCTGGACGGCATCCTGGCGGGGTACTCGATCGAGGTCATGCCCCGTACCGCGGAAAAGATCTCCGACTTCCGCGCGCTTCTGCCGAAGGGCACCCGCGTCTACATCGCCCATATTGACGGCACCCCGATCGAGGACATGGTCGCAACCGCGAAACGGCTGGCCGGCGAAGGCTTCGACGTCATGCCGCACTTTCCCGCGCGCATCATCCGGGACCGGGCCACGCTGGCCGACTGGATCGCGCGCTACCAGGGCGAAGCCGACGTGCACCAGGCCCTGTTGCTCGGCGGTGGCGTCTCCACGCCTCACGGTGACTTCGACAACTCGATGCAGCTGATCGAAACCGGTCTGTTCGACCGCGCGGGTTTCACCCACCTGCATGTCGCCGGTCACCCCGAAGGCAATCGCGACATCGACCCCGACGGCAGCGATGCCATGGTGATGCAGGCCCTGCACTGGAAACAGGCGTTCAGCAACCGGACCGATGCGCGCATGGCCATGGCGACGCAATTCGCCTTCGAGGCCGCGCCGGTCATCGCATGGGCCGAACGGCTCCGCGCCGAAGGGATCACCCTGCCGATCCACCTCGGCATCGCCGGACCCGCCAAGCTGCAAACGCTGATCCGCTTTGCCATTGCCTGTGGGGTCGGCCCGTCGCTGAAGGTCCTGCAAAAGCGTGCGCTGGACGTGACAAAGCTGTTGCTGCCGTATGAACCGACCGAAATCCTGTCGGACCTCGCCGCGCATCGCAGCAGCCACCCCGACAGCCTGATCGAACAGATCCACCTGTTTCCCCTCGGTGGCATCAAGATCGCCGCGCAGTTTGCCATCGACCATGGCGGTCCGGCGACGCTGCCGGCCCTCGCCCAGGCCTGACCGCCTACTCCGCCGCCACCGATACCGATACCGATACCGACGTGTGCCGCGCCCTCCGGCGCCGCGCAGCCCGCGCCATCGTTCACCTTTTCATGGGGCCTGATCCCCGATAGGTCTGTTGTTCCGTCGGCGGCTGCGGCGCGACCAGCTTGCACCGACACGATACCGACGTCATACCGACACGGGTACCGACGCTGTTTTTGAAGGATCTTACATGACCCGCACCGTTCTTGAATCCGCATCCAAGACCGTGACCATCGGCTTTGACGAGCCCTTCTGCGTCATCGGTGAGCGCATCAATCCCACTGGCCGCAAGAAGCTCGCCGCCGAGCTTGAGGCGGGGGATTACTCCACCGTGGAACTCGACGCCCTTGCCCAGGTCGCCTGCGGTGCCGCCGTGCTCGATGTGAACGCCGGTGTGGTCTACAACTCCAACCCCAATCCGAATGAAACCGAACCACCGCTGATGCGTGCGGTTATCGAGCTTGTTCAAGGGCTTGTGGACGTTCCTCTCTGCATCGACAGCTCGGTTCCCGCCGCGCTTGAGGCCGGTCTCGCCGCCGCGAACGGGCGCCCTCTCGTCAACTCCGTGACGGGCGAGGAAGAACGCCTTGAGCTGGTGCTGCCGCTGATCAAGAAATACAACGTGCCCGTCGTCGCCATCTCCAACGATGATACCGGCATTTCCGAAGATCCCGAGGTGCGGTTTGCCGTCGCCAAGAAGATTGTCGAACGCGCTGCCGATTTCGGTATCCCCGCCCACGACATTGTCGTCGATCCGCTGGTCATGCCCATCGGCGCCATGGCCACTGCCGGGCACCAAGTCTTTGCCCTGGTTCGGAAATTGCGCGAGGAACTGGGTGTGAACACGACCTGTGGTGCCTCCAACATCTCCTTCGGCCTGCCGAATCGTCATGGCGTCAATGCCGCCTTCCTGCCGATGGCGATTGCGTCCGGCATGACCTCGGCCATCATGAATCCGCTGCGTCAGCCAGAGATGGAGGCAGTCAAGGCCGCCAACCTGCTGATGAACAACGATGCCAATGGCGGTGAATGGATCCGCTTTGCCCGCGTCGTCGATGCCATCAAGGAAGGGGCGACCTTCGAGGAAGCCGCCAAGGCCTCCGCGGCCGCCGGTACGGGGCGCGCCGGGCGTCGTCGCCGTCGCTGACAGCACGCGGATCAGCGCGCAACCTCTTGACAACAATTGATGAAATCCCGCCGCGCCCTTTACTGGGGCGCGGCTTTTTTCGGGCTGCTTCGGGGGATCGGCCGGGTAGTCTCGGCGGCCGTTTCATGTCGCTCGGTTGATCGCTCCAATTGAAGACAAATACAAATCCGGCGCGCCGTGCCGCCGCAGGTCCCGCGTATTTCCGGCTTTGGATCATGCTTCGAGATCGACCCCGGCCGACCTCCGGGCAGGCTCCCCCCGGCGATCACCCCTTGCCCAAAATGCGCTCTAGGCCGCTGATAATGCACATGAACACAGTGCCCGCGCCGCGCGCACCCTCTGCCAGATGCACCCGCCATGCAGGCCGTCGCGACACCCGCCAGGGACGGCCCTCGCACCCCTCGCCCGCATCCCCCGTCGGCGCGCATTGTTCAAAATACAGATAAACCCTCGGGCGGCGTAACTTCGTCTTAACGGCCCCGGTTCTATCACCGCTCTAACGCAATGGAACGATGGGAGTCCGGCATGTATTTGCTCCGCCCGCTTGCCACAGGCAGGTGGCCATGACCGAGCCACTGGTCCTACAACAAAAGCTGGATCTTCCAGCCGCAGCACCACTGGCAGAAGAGCTCAAGGCGCGCCTCAATGGCGATGTCGTGATCGATGCCGGTCAGGTTACGCATATTGGCGCCTTGTGTCTGCAGGTTCTGCTTGCCGCTGCGACGTCGCTGAAGGCGGCAGATCACAGCATGAGTTTGACCAACGTGAATGATCGCCTGGTCGAACAACTGGCCCAGATGGGCTTTTCCCCCGAAACCGTGGCGGAGGGCCGGGTATGACACTGACAGTTCTGGCGGTCGACGACAGCCGTACGATGCGCGACATGATCCGTATGGCACTGATGCCCGCAGGATTTACCGTGCACCTTGCCGAAGACGGCATTCACGGGATCGAGGTGCTCGGCGGGATCAACCCCGACGATATCGATGCCATCATTACCGATATTAACATGCCGCGCATGGATGGGTTCGGGTTCATTGATGCCGTGCGCGAACAGGACGATCACCGGGCAACCCCCATCCTGGTGCTGACCACGGAAAGCTCTCAGGAGCTGAAGATGCGCGCCAGAGAGGCCGGCGCCACCGGGTGGATCGTCAAACCTTTCGATCCGGCCAAGCTGGTCAAGGCCCTGCAAATGGTTGCCGGATAGGAGCGCGATTATGTCCGAACAGAATGATCCGATGGCAGAAATCAGGGCCTCGTTCTTCATCGAATGTGAAGAACTGCTCGAGGCTCTGCAAGACGGCCTTCAGGAACTTGACGATGGCGCCGATGACCCGGAAACGATCAACGTCGTGTTCCGTGCGGTCCATTCGATCAAGGGCGGTGCCGGGGCATTCGGCCTCGAGGCACTTGTGCGCTTTGCACACCGCTATGAAACTGTTCTGGACGAGGTGCGGGCCGGGCGCATGACGCCCGACAGCGACTCCATGAAACTGTTCTTCCTCGCGGCGGACCACGTTTCCGACCTGGTGCGCGCCTGCCGGGACGAAGCCCCTATCCCCGAAGCCACCAGCGACGAACTGCTTGTCCGCCTCGACGCCCTTCTCGGGGACGAGGTCGAGGAGGAGGAGGCCGACGCCGCCGATTTTACGCCCCTCGGCTTTTCCATGTCCCTCGACCTCCCCGAGATCGAGCCGGAACTGAACAGCTTCGAGATCCGCTTCAAACCCGAGCAGGAAATCTTTGCCACGGGCAATGAACCTGCCACACTGCTACGCAATCTGTGCGGACTCGGCACCGCGACGGTGCGTTGCAACACCAGCGATCTGCCGGACCTCGAAGACCTGGCCCCCGAAGCCCCCTATATCGAATGGATCATCTCGCTTCAGACCGAGGCTGCCGAGGCCGAGGTCCGCGACATCTTCGAATTCGTCGATGGGCTCTGCGTGCTGGAAATCACTGGCACCAAATCCGGTGATGACGGCGACGTTGCCCCGACCGAGAGTATCGAGACCGAAGTCGAGGTTGAGCAAGCCATTGCCGCGCCGACCGCGATCGCGCCGGTTTCTGTTCCCAAAAAGCCGCAAGGCACCAAGCCAGCCTCCGACACCGAAGACAGCGGTGCCGACCCTGAGAGCAAGAAAGCCGCCGCGCCCGCCGCCAAATCCGTGGTGCGCGTCGATCTGGAGCGGATCGAGCGGCTCGTGAACCTCGTGGGCGAGCTGGTCATCAATCAGGCCATGTTGTCCCAAAGCCTCGACGAGGCCGGCCTCTCGCCACACTCGGACGCCATGAACGGGCTGGAAGAGTTCCAGCGCCTGACCCGCGACATTCAGGACAGCGTGATGATGATCCGCGCGCAGCCGGTCAAATCCCTGTTCCAGCGGATGTCCCGGATTGTGCGCGAAGCGTCGGCCGCGGTTGAGAAAGAAGTGCGCCTGGTCACAGAAGGCGAAGGAACAGAGGTCGACAAGACCGTCATCGAACGCCTGGCCGACCCCTTGACCCACATGATCCGCAATGCCGTCGATCATGGCCTCGAAATATCTGAAAAACGATTGGCCAATGGCAAGTCACGTGCGGGCACCGTCACACTGATGGCCGCGCACCGCTCCGGTCGTGTCATAATCGAGGTCACGGATGACGGCGCCGGTATCAACCGCGAACGCGTGCTGGAAATCGCCGTCTCCAAGGGGTTGGTCCCGCCCGATGTGCAGCTTACCGATGGCGAGATTGACAACCTCTTGTTCCTGCCGGGGTTTTCCACTGCCAGCCAGGTGTCGGCCTTGTCTGGGCGCGGCGTCGGCATGGATGTGGTCAAGACCTCGATCCAATCGCTCGGCGGGCGCATCTCGATCTCGTCTGAGGCCGGCAAGGGGACCAAGTTCTCGATCAGCCTGCCCCTGACGCTTGCCGTTCTGGATGGGATGGTCGTGAACGTCGCCGGTGAAACGCTGGTGTTGCCGCTGAACGTCGTGGTCGAAACGCTCTCTCTGGGTCCGGATGATGTGCAGATGCTTCGCCCCGGCGCCTATGTGGTCAAGGTCAGGGGCGGATTTGTCCCGCTCTACGATCTGGGCGTCATGCTGGGCTACCGGGCGCAGCGCAAAACAGATGCCGGCGCGATTGTCCTGCTCATTTCCCTCGAAGACGGCAGCCGCGCGGCGCTGATCATCGACGGCATTCAGGATCAACGGCAGGTCGTGATCAAGGGGCTGGACGACAGCTTCTATCGCGCCCCGGGAATCGCGGCTGCCACGATCCTTGGCGACGGTCAGATTGCTCTCATTCTGGACCCGGCGGATATCATCGCCGGCCTGGGTAACCCGCGCGGTGCGGACATCATGCTTTCGGAAAGGAAGATCGCAAATGAGTGATCAGGGACAGACAAACGACCTGGAGCTGCTCACGTTTCGTGTAGCTGACCAGGAATATTCGCTGGATATCATGTCGGTGCGTGAAATCCGCGGTTGGACACGGACAACACCGATGCCCCATGCGCCTGATTTCATGCGCGGCGTGATCAACCTGCGCGGCACTGTGCTGCCGGTGATGGATCTGGCGCGGCGGCTGAACCTGCCCTCCCAGGAAACCAATGACCGCAACGTCATCATCGTGGTCAAGCTTCAGGGAACGCTGACGGGGCTCCTGGTCGACGCCGTGTCCGACATCGTCGCCATCACCGAGGACGACTTGCAGGTTCCGCCCGATATCTCATCCGATCCGCAGTTGTCCGTCGTGCGCGCCCTGACAGTCATCGATGATCGCATGATCCGTGTTCTGGATCTCAGGGCTGTTGTTCCCGCCACGAGTGATGAGGCGGCATGACCAATATGGGGCGGGATACTTCGACGATCGCGATGGACACGCAGTCCTTCAACGCGATTGCCGCTCTGGCCAAGGAAGAGGCCGGGCTCGTCCTGCCGACTGGCAAGATGACCATGGTGCAATCGCGCCTGCGCAAACGCCTCGTTGAAACCGGGCAGCAGGATTATGAAAGCTACTGCAAATTCGTCTGTTCCGCCGCCGGTGCAGAGGAACGGCGGTACATGATCTCTGCCCTCACCACGAATGTCTCTCATTTCTTCCGCGAATCTCATCACTTCGACATCTTGCGGACCAGAGTTCTGCCAGTTCTGTTGCAAAAGGCCCGGAATGGCGAGCGGATCAGGATATGGTCCGCCGGGTGTTCCAGCGGCCAGGAGCCATATTCAATTTCGATGTGCCTTCAGGCCGCCGCGCCTGAACTGGCCCAACGGGATGTGTTGATCCTGGGCACGGATATCGACCCCGCGATCCTGGAAAAGGCCGAGGCGGCGGAATATTCCGAACAGCAGATTGCCGGGATACCGGATGACATGCGGCGCAACTATCTGGAATTCGACAAGGCCAAGCAGACGTATCAGGTCACGCCTGCGATCAAACGCCTTGTTCGTTTCCGAGAGCTGAACCTGCTGCGCGACTGGCCGATGAAGGGGCAATTCGACGTCGTCTTCTGCCGCAACGTCGTCATCTACTTCGACCCGGAAACGCAGGCCTCGCTCTGGCCCCGGTTCCGGCAACGTATCAACAATGACGGCTGGATCTTTCTCGGCCATTCGGAACGGATTGCCGACTCGGCTCTCTCTCTTTTTGAACCCAACGGAATGACGGCTTATCGGGTTGCCGGTTCCAAAGCATCCTCAGTCGGGAAGGAATGATTGAATGGCTTTGCGAGACCAGATCAGAATCATGGTTGTTGATGACATGTCCACCAGTCGGGGCCTGATTACCCAGGCGCTGGACGCCTTCGGCATCGGCAATGTCGCTTCGGCCTCCGACGGGGCCGGCGCACTGAAAGAGCTTGAAAGCAAGCCGGTCCACCTGGTCATCTCTGACTACAACATGCCCGGCATGGACGGTTTGCAACTGCTGCACCAACTGCGAAGCGGTCCGAAAACCAAGGGGGTCGGATTCATCCTGATTACGGGCAAGGCTGACAAGGCGATCATCGATCACGGCAAAAAGCTGGGTATGAATAACTTTCTCAAGAAACCGTTTGAACCCAACGATCTACGCGCTTGTATCGAAGCGGTCGTCGGACGCCTGTAATGCCCCAGTCCGGTCAGAGCACGTCCGACAGCAA
This sequence comes from Pseudooceanicola sediminis, assembly GCF_003575965.1. Lineage (GTDB taxonomy): Bacteria > Pseudomonadota > Alphaproteobacteria > Rhodobacterales > Rhodobacteraceae > Pseudooceanicola > Pseudooceanicola sediminis. The sequence continues at coordinate 199,228 of NZ_QWJJ01000001.1, forward strand.
TCCGTCGGACCCGATCAATATCTCGGCGGCTGACCTTGCCTCCGTCCTTGCAGGCCAGGTTTCCGGCTTGCAGGGCATGACCTCGGGATTGGAAGAGGCGCTGTCCGCCAGCTTGTGTTCCTGCAACCCCCTGACCGAAGCAGCCTTTGTCACCTTTCAGCGCATCGACTACATGCGCCAATCTCTGAAAGATATCGAAGGTTTGCTATTGGAATTCGGGCCAAACCTCGATTGGCTCGACCGAAGTGCGATCACCAGAGAGGCGTTTTCAAGATCCGTCGACATGGCGGCCAGCATCACTCCGATGCTGGGTGGAACAACCACACCACCACCGCCCGATCCCAACAGCGAAGCCGGAGAGCTGGACCTTTGGTAGCAGACAAATCCGCATTATCTGACCACAGGTAACCGCCGGCCATCTTTACGCCCTTCGGCCGTGGCCGGAGGGCCGTTTCGCTTTGGCGCCCAATTTCTTACGCTGGATCACCATAACTGGAGTACAGCCAGAAATCGTGTTCAATCGATATAAGATGTATTTGAAAAACAGGTTACTGACTGGCAAGTCAAATATGACTGCCGAATGGAGCGAATGCGCCTCCAGTCACAATAGATCCGCAATCAAGCGGTGCAAAAACACCATGCCAATTCCACAGTGACGGGTACAGGTGGTCTCACCTACTCGACAATGGCGCGCCAGTCGGGCTAGATCGCTTTCAATCAAACATCTGTTTCGCGTCGGGCACTCGCCTTGACGGACCAATGAATGCGAGTGCGTTTTGATCAGTGCGAAAGTGGAGGGCGTAAGGGAATGATGCGCCGGGAATACCTGGAACAGCTTACAAATGCTCAATCAATCGAAGAGCTTTGGATTATCCATTGCGCCAAGATGGCTGAGTTCGGCTTTGATCGGCTCTTGTATGGGTTCACCCGTTACCGCACTTCGACCTCTCTGGGTGATCCCGAAGATTTTGTCATTCTGACAAATCATTCCTCCGAATATCGTGAGAAATTTCTCGATAGCGGTCTTTATTTCCATGCGCCCATGGTACGTTGGGCCCTGGACAACGAAGGCGCCTGTTCCTGGCGTATTCTCAGCGAGATGACGGCCAGCGGCACCCTGACCGAAAGCGAACGCAAGGTGATCGCGTTCAACAAGTCGATGGGGGTGACGGCGGGCTATTCGATCTCGTTCAAATCCATCTCGCCGCGCACCAAAGGGGCGATTGCCCTGACTGCGGCCCGCGACATGTCGCAGGCCAGTGTCGATGCCATCTGGGCGGAACATGGCCGCGATATCGTGATCATGAACAACGTCGCGCACCTCAAGATCCTGTCCCTGCCCTATTACGGCCCGGCAAGGGAATTGACCCGCCGCCAGAGAGAGGCGCTGGAGTGGGTCGGCGATGGCAAGACGACTCAGGATATTGCGCTGTTGATGGGGCTGACGCCGGCGACGGTGGAAAAGCATCTGCGCCTGGCCCGCGATACACTGAACGTCGAAACGACCGCCCAGGCCGTGCTCAAGGCGGCCTTCCTGAATCAGATGTTCATCTTCGACGCCTGAAACGGCCTTCCCCTGAAAAAATTGCGCTTTTATCCCACCTTGGCGTCGGCTCTCCGCGCGCTGAGCCGCTTTGGCATAGATTAATTAACCTAAGGTAAGGATTCCCCTACTTTCGACCGACCGATAAAAAATACATTATGCAGAGGTTCCGTGAGTGGTGGCATTTAGGCCATGGGACACCGGCCCGTACCCCTGCGATCACAGGGCTAGACGCGCCGACCGGGAAACCGGACGCCGGTTGAAAGGTGTATTGATCAGCTTTTCTTCCGGCACAGCAGCGGCGGTAACGTTACATCCCCGTTTCAACGCCCCCGTTGCTCAATTGGCGGTGCCGGTTGTCCCGACCGGCACCGTTTCCGCCTGTCGATCTGCGCCATACCGGTGGCCTCGGCCAATTTCTCGTCCAGACAACGGCGTCTCGACAATGGAAAAGGGCCGAAGGTTTCCCCCCGGCCCCGATCAGATACAGCAGCGTGCGTGATCCGAAACGGATCAGCCCTTGGCGGCTTTCGCCACTTCGGCTGCGAAATCTTCGACTTCCTTCTCGATGCCTTCGCCGACTTCCAGACGTACAAAGCCGACAACTTCGACACCGGCTTCCTTGGCCGCGGCCTCGACCGTCAGGTCGGGGTTGATGACAAAGGCCTGGCCCAGCAGCGTGACTTCGCCGAGGAATTTCTTCATCCGGCCCTTGATCATGTTCTCGATGATCGCTTCGGGCTTGCCGGATTCACGGGCCTGCTCGGTCAACACCGAACGCTCGCGCTCGATCAGCGCCGGGTCCAGATCCGCTTCGCCCAGCGACGCCGGGTTGGCGGCGGCGATGTGCATCGCGACCTGGCGGCCGAAGTCTTCGTTCGACCCCTTCAGCGCAACCAGCACGCCGATCTTGCCCATGCCGTCGGCGACAGCGTTGTGCACGTAGGACACGACCTGCTCGCCTTCGATCGACGCCATCCGGCGCAGGGTCATGTTTTCGCCGATGGTGGCGATCTTGTCGGTGATCAGCGTTTCAACAGCCTTGCCGTTGACTTGCGCCGTTTTCAGCGCTTCGACATCGGACACGCCAAGCGCGGCAGTTGCGATCGAGGCAACCATTTGCTGGAATTCGGCGTTCTTGCCGACGAAATCGGTTTCCGAGTTCACTTCGACAGCAACACCTTTGCCACCTTCGACCGCCAGGGCAACAAGGCCCTCGGCAGCGGTACGGCCGGCTTTCTTGGCGGCTTTCGCCAGGCCCTTGGTGCGCAGCCAGTCAACGGCAGCTTCGGTATCGCCGTCGGTTTCGGTAAGCGCCTTCTTGGCATCCATCATGCCTGCGCCGGTCATCTCGCGCAGTTCTTTAACCTGAGCAGCAGTGATCGCCATGGGGGATCTCCTTACGGTCTGAAATGGGGTCCGGCCGCGGATATCACGCGGCCGGTGACAGGTCTGTAACGGCCCGCCCCAAAAATGCGCATGGGCACCGGGGTGGGCCGAAATCCTTAGGCTTCTGCGACAGTCTCTTCGACCGGCGCGTCAACGAACTCGCCCATGTCGACGCCGGCGGCGCCCAGCTGAGCGGTCATGCCGTCAAGCGCGGCGCGCGATGCCAGGTCGCAGTACAGCGAAATGGCGCGTGCAGCGTCGTCGTTGCCGGGGATGATATAGTCGATGCCGTCGGGCGAGCAGTTGGTGTCGACGATGGCGACAACGGGAATGCCCAGCTTCTTGGCTTCCAGGATGGCCAGCGCCTCTTTCTTGACGTCGATGACGAAAAGAAGGTCGGGAACGCCGCCCATTTCACGGATACCGCCCAGCGACGCCTGCAGTTTGGTCTGCTCGCGTTCCATGCCCAGACGCTCTTTCTTGGTCAGGCCTTCGGCGCCGCCCTCGAGCTTCTCGTCAACTTCCTTCAGGCGGTTGATCGACTGGGAAACGGTTTTCCAGTTGGTCAGCGTGCCGCCCAGCCAACGGTGGTTCATGTAATATTGTGCGCATTTTTCAGCGGCTTCCGCGATCGGCGCGGCGGCCTGGCGCTTGGTGCCAACGAACAGAACGCGGCCGTTTTTCGCGACGGTGTCACGGATGACGTTCAGTGCAGCGTCCAGCATCGGCAGGGTCTGCGTCAGATCCATGATGTGGATGCCGTTGCGCGCGCCGTAGATGAACTCGCCCATACGGGGGTTCCAGCGTTGCGTCTGGTGGCCAAAGTGAACGCCGGCTTCAAGCAGCTGACGCATGGTGAACTCAGGAAGAGCCATGTCTATATCCTTTCCGGTTTACGCCTTGGCGAGGGGTGTGAACCAGAGCGGCCCGTTGCGGGGCCCCTCAGGTCAACCGGTGGACGCATGGGGATGTCTCTCCCGTAGGCCCGCCCCCGCCTGCGGGATTGAGTGGCGCTGCATTACACGCCCTTTCCCCCGTTGGCAACCCCGCTGGTGCCCGGGGCCGACCGAAGCTGTGGGACCAGGGGCACCAGAGGGCCCATGCGCACTGCGCCCGGGTGCTGCGATCCGGCATTTTCCTTGCGCTTCTTCAAGACAGCGCTAACAAGGCGCCATGAAAAGAGACCCCGACATCCTGTGTATCGGCGCCGTCCTGTGGGACATCATCGGGCGCTCCGCCAGCCACATGCGCCAAGGCTCCGACGTGCCCGGCCGCATCACCCGCCTGCCCGGCGGCGTGGCGATGAACATTGCCATGACGCTGGCCCGCTTCGGGATGCACCCGGCGCTGCTGACCGCGATCGGGCGCGACCCCGAGGGCGACGAACTGGTGCGCGCCTGCGCCGATCTGGGCATGGACACGACCTATATCTACCGGTCGGACGATCTGCCCACCGATCGCTACATGGCGGTCGAGGGCGCGAATGGCCTGATCGCCGCCGTGGCCGATGCCCATTCCCTCGAATCCGCCGGGGCCAAGATCCTGCGCGCCCTCAACGACGGCACGCTCGGGTCCGCCGATGCGCCCTATAGCGGTCCGGTGGCCCTCGATGGCAACCTGACACTGCACCTGCTGGAAGAAATCGCCGCCTCTCCCGCCTTTGCACAGGCCGACCTGCGCGTCGCCCCCGCCTCGCCCGGCAAGGCCGAACGTCTGCGCCCCTTCCTGACGCATGGTCGCGCGCTGCTCTACGTGAACCTTGAGGAGGCGGGCCTGCTCTGCCAGCGCGAATTCACGACGTCCGAGGCCGCCGCCGCCGGACTGCTGAAGCGCGGCGCGACCCGCGTGCTGGTGACCGATGGCGGCGGCGCGGCCTGCGATGGCACCGCCGACGGGCTGATCACCCAGGCCCCGCCCGCCGTTCTGGTGACCCGCGTCACCGGCGCGGGCGATACGTTCATGGCCGCCCATATCGTGGCCGAGGCCGAGGGCGCGCCGCGCGAAGAGGCGCTGCAACGTGCCCTGATGGCCGCCGCCCGCTATGTCAGCGGCGACACCGCGCTTTAGTGCGCCTTCATTCGACGGGCCGTTCACGCGGCCCGGCATTTTCCGACGAACCGACCACCGAACAAAGGACATCCCATGGCGATGATCACCAAATCGACCGAGCTGCTGAAAGCCCAGGAAAACGGCCTGCCCGTCGTTGCGCTGGAAAGCACGATCATCACGCACGGAATGCCCTTTCCGCAAAACCTGGAAACCGCGCGCATGGTCGAAGATGACATTCGCGCCGCCGGCGCGGTGCCTGCCACCATGGCGGTGATCGACGGCACGCTGCACGCCGGGCTGGAACCTGACCAGTTGGAGGCCCTCGCCCAGGCCCGCGATGTCGACAAGGTCAGCCGCGCCGACATGGCCGTGTGCATGTCCCTCGGGCGCACCGGCGCCACCACGGTCGCGGCCACCATGATCGCCGCCCGCCTTGCCGGGATCTCGGTCTTTGCCACGGGGGGCATCGGCGGCGTGCACCGCGGGGCCGAGGATACCTTCGACATCTCCGCCGATCTGGCCGAGCTGGGCCAGACCGCCGTGACGGTCGTCGCCGCCGGCGCCAAGGCCATCCTCGACGTGCCGAAAACGCTTGAGGTGCTGGAAACCTACGGCGTGCCCGTCATCGCCTACGGTCAGCCCGACATGCCCGCCTTCTGGTCGCGCCACTCAGACCTGCCCGCCCCGCTCAGCATGTCCAGCGCCCAGGACATCGCCAAAGCCCACCGGATGCGCGCCGCCCTCGGCCTGCCCGGTGGTCAGCTTGTCGCCAACCCGGTCCCCGAAGAGGACGAGATCCCGGCCGCGCAGATCAACCCGATCATCGCGCAGGCCCTGGCCGAGGCCACAGAACAGGGCATCACCGCCAAGCAGGTCACGCCCTTCCTGCTGCAACGCATCTTCGAGCTGACCGAGGGCCGCTCGCTGGTCACCAACATCGCCCTGGTGCGCAACAACGCCCGCCTTGCCGCTGAAATCGCCCATCATCTTGTCTGAGCAGGGGGTAAAGCCCCTGACCGGCAAGAATAAACCGCGCGCCCCATTGCCGCCCCTCACGCCAGTGCATAGGTTCATCTGCGACGCCTCACCCCTCCTGTCCGGAACATAAATGAACGACCCGCTCCAAGATAATTCCCCCAGCAAGCCCAAGCTGTTCGCCCGCCTCCGCTCGTCCTTCCTGACGGGGATCGTGGTGATCCTGCCCGTGGCGCTCACCATATGGCTGCTGTGGTCGCTGCTGGGCTGGGTCGACGGATTCGTGCTGCCGCTGGTCCCCGAACGCTTCCAGCCCGAGGAATATATCGGCATCAACCTGCGTGGCGTGGGGATCATCTTCTTCCTGATCTTCACCATCATCATCGGTTGGGTCGCCAAGGGGCTGATCGGGCGCTCTCTGATCCGGTACGGCGAAAGCATCGTCGACCGCATGCCGGTCGTCCGCTCGATCTACTCGGGCGTGAAACAGATCGCGGAAACCGTCTTTGCCCAGCAGGAACGCAGCTTTGAACAGGCGTGCCTCGTGCAATATCCGCGCCGCGGGGTCTGGGCCATCGGCTTTGTCTCGACCGAGGCAAAGGGCGAAATTGCCATGCGCGCGGAAACCGGATCGCGCCTGCTGTCGGTCTTCGTGCCCACCACACCGAACCCGACCTCCGGCTTCCTGCTCTACTTCCCCGAAGAAGACGTCTCGATCCTCGACATGACGATCGAGGATGCGGCCAAGCTGGTGATCTCTGCCGGGCTGGTTTACCCCACCCCGAAAGACCCCGCCAAACCGCTGGGCCGCGCGGCGAAATAGGCCACGCGGCACCAGCTTGGGCACATACGTCAGATCAGATCAGTTGAACATCTCTTTCAGGTTCACGGTCGACACCTTGTTCAGATCGTCGCGATGCGCGGCCAGAAACGCATCCGCCGAGGCCCGCCCGGCGGCTTTCAGCGCGTTCAGCAGATAGGCGTTCGGGAACATCTTGGTCACCATCGACAGATCCAGCATGATCTCGTCGTCCGAGATCATGTGAACCAGCACGTGTTTCTTGTCGGTCCGACTGATCACGCCCTCCTCGATCAGCCGCTGCACGTATTCGACAGCCCGCAATTCGCGCAACAGCGATGAATTGAAGCTGATTTCGTTGATCCGGTTCTGGATCTGCGTCGGCATCATCGGCACTTCGTCACGTTCCAGCGGATTGATATTGACGATCATCACATCGTCGGGCAAGTCCTTGCGATACAACGGAAACAGCGCCGGGTTGCCGCTGTATCCGCCATCCCAGAAGGCCTCCATCCGGCCCGATTTCTCGTCAAAGAACTCGACCGCCGTGAACACCGTCGGCAAACAGGCCGAGGCCAGCAGCGCCTCGGTCGTCAGCTCCTCGTTGCTGAACACGCGGATCTTGCCGTCACGCACCTTGGTGGCACAGACGAACAGCTCCGGCCCCGTCCCATCATGCACCGCCGTGAAATCGAACGACTCGACGATCTTGCGAAGCGGGTTGCGATAGAACGGCCCAAGCGCATAGGGCGTCGTCACCAGCGCCAGCATGTCCGATATCGTGCCCGCATAGGACATCTCCATCGCGCGGCCGATGTCCATGCTGCCCGGGACCGGCACGCCCGCCATCATCCAGGGCCACAGCCCGCTTTCCTTGACTGCGCCCATCTGTGCCCAGAACCAGTCCAGTTCGGCCCGCGCGCCCTCTCGGCCGCCCTTGACCCACCCGGCTTTCAGCGCCGCGCCGTTCATCGCACCGGCCGAGGTTCCCGACATCGCCGCGATCTCAAGGTCCTCGTCTTCCAGCAGCCGGTCCAGAACGCCCCAGGTATAGGCGCCATGCGCGCCGCCGCCCTGAAGCGCCAGGTTGATCCGTTTCTTTTCTGCCATCGCATGTTCTCCTGACGGATCGCGGCGCGGCCTCCACCCAACGTGGCGGCACGCGCAACGACAAGCCTGCCGATCCTAGCATTTGCTGCACCGCAGCGAAAGCGGGGATCGGCGCGCCCGCAGGACGCAGGTGCGCCGCCGGACCGCCTGCGTTATTCCGCCGTCCAGCCGCCGTCGACGGAAATCGACGTCCCGGTGATCTGATCCGCGCTCGGCGAACACAGGAAGGTCGCGATGCCGCCGATCTGCTCGACCGTGGCGAATTCCTTGCTGGGTTGCTTGGCCAGGATGACCTTCTCGATCACCTCGTCCTCGCTCATGTCGTATTCCTTGGCGGTGTCGGGGATCTGCGCCTCGACCAGCGGGGTCAGCACGTAGCCGGGACAGATCGCGTTGACGGTGATGCTGTCCTTGGCGGTTTCCAGCGCGACGGTCTTGGTCATGCCCAGAATGCCATGCTTGGCGCTGACATAGGCGGATTTGAACGGGCTGGCGCGCAGACCATGGGCGCTGGCGATGTTGATGATCCGACCCCACCCGGCCTTGCGCATATGCGGCAACGCGGCGGCGGTGGTGTGAAACGACGAACTCAGGTTGATGGCGATGATCGCATCCCATTTCTCGACGGGGAATTCGTCGATCGGCGCGACATACTGAATGCCGGCGTTGTTCACCAGGATATCACAGCCGGGCGCCTTTTCGATCAGGGCGCGGCACTGATCGCCCTTCGACATATCCGCCTGAATATAGATCGCCTTGACGCCGAACTCTGCCGCCAGGTCGCTGGCGATCTTGTGATCCGCCTCCGTGTCGCTGAACGAATTCAGCACCACATCCGCGCCGGCGCGTGCCAGCTCCTTCGCGACGCCCAGCCCGATGCCGGAGGTGGAGCCTGTGACGATGGCCGTCTTGCCGCTCAAACTCATGGCTAATCTCCTTGTCTCATCCGGACCACCCGGATCCCTGCTTCGACAATAATGCTGCGCGCGCGAAAAGCGAGGGGGTCGCGCCATCTGGCCACGGGCAATCGCCACTTCGTGACCCCGCGCGAGGCGACGAGAGGCGCCAGGACCCGCCCCGGGGCAAGCGCGGGCGTCGGCGCGCAAACGGCCTGGACACCCGCGAACGCCGTGCGGATACCACCGCCCAAACACCGTACAGATACCGTTCAGATACCGCTCAAATACCGACGTTGCGGATCGCCGCCGCACCGGACTTTCGGCACAAAAAAAACGCCAGCGCGAAGCTGGCGTTCAGTTATTGAGGCAGGTTTCATACAGGCAAGAAACCTATCGAGCAGTGACCCCTTTATAGGCGTTATGACGCCGTCATGGAAGCTAAAAGTTTGAAAAGACGTGAATCCGAAGTTACGGTTCCCGCCAAACAAACAAGGGCAGAGCAGGAACGTGCAGCACATGAGAGCGGATTTTTTCCTTAACGGTCCTCTGAAAACGCTCGGTATCGGGCTGATGACCGCCTGCTCGATTCTCGCCACGGCTGCGCAGGCTGAACCGCAACACGCCATAGCTATGTATGGCGACCCCGCCCTGCCACCGGATTTTGTATCCCTGCCCTACGTCAATCCCGATGCGCCGATCGGCGGAACGCTGGTGGATGGCAACACCGGCGGCTTTGATTCCCTCAATCCCTTCATCGTGCGTGGCACCCCGCCCTGGCAGCTGCGATTTCTGACGCACGAGTCGCTGATGTATCGCAGCCAGGACGAACCCTTCACCGTCTACGGCCTGCTGGCCGAATCGGTCGAGACGGGTCCGAATCGCGATTGGGTCGAATTCACCCTGCGCCCCGAGGCGCATTTTTCCGACGGCAGCCCCGTCACGGCACAGGATGTGATCTGGTCCTACGAGACGCTGGGCACCGATGGCAACGCCCGCTACCTCGGCCTGTGGTCGTCGATCGACACCATCGAACAGACCGGCCCCCGCAAGGTCCGCCTGACGTTCAAGACCGACAACCGTGAACTGGCGCTGGTGGCCGGTCTGCTGCCCATCCTGAAAAAGGCGCAATGGCAGGACAAGGATTTCACCAAGTCCGGCCTGACGGAAATTCCAGTAGGGTCAGCACCTTACGTCGTCGACAGCTTTGTCGCGGGCCGCAATGTCGTGCTGAAGCGTGACCCCGATTACTGGGGCAAGGATCTGCCCGTGCGCCGTGGCACCAACAATATCGACACGATCCGCATCGAATTCTACGGTGATCAGAACGTATTGTTCGAGGCGTTCAAGGCGGGCAACATCAGCTTCATCCGCGAATTCAACGCCGAAAAATGGGCGCGTGACTATGACTTTCCCGCGGTGCAGCGCGGCGATATCATCCAGACCGAAATTCCCAGCCAACGCCCCTCCGGCATCACCGGTTTCGTGATGAACACCCGCCGCGCGCCCTTTGATGACATCCGCGTGCGCGACGCGCTGATCCATGCCTTCAATTTCGAATACATTAACGAAACGATCACCGGGGGACGGCAGCCGCGCATCACGTCGTATTTTTCCCACTCCGAACTGGGCATGCGCGCGGGTCCGGCGACGGGACGCGTAAAAGAGTTGCTGGAGCCTTATGCCGCCGAACTGCCCGAAGGCGCACTTGAGGGGTATGCCCTGCCACAGGGCGATGGCTCGGCCCGCAATCGCAGGAACCTCGCCGCCGCCGCGAATGAACTCGAAGCCGCCGGATGGACCGTGACGAACGGCAAGCGTGTCAATGCCGCAGGCCAGCCCCTGCGCTTCGACATCCTGTTGCGCCAGGGCGATCAACAGAACCAGTCGATCATCGATATTTACCTCAAGGCATTGGAACGATTGGGAATTGATGCCCGCGTCACCACCGTCGACGACGCCCAATACACCATGCGCGTCCAGGATTTCGATTTCGACATGACGGATATCCGGCGTCAGTTTTCGCTGTCCCCGGGCAATGAACAGCGCCTCTACTGGGGCACGGCCACGGCCGACGAACCCGGCTCGCGCAACCTGATGGGCATCAGGAGCCCGGCCGCAGACGCCATGATCGACGCCATGCTGCAAAGCCGCAGCACCGAAGATTTCACCGCCGCCGTGCGCGCGCTTGATCGCATCCTGACCACCGGCCGCTATGTCATCCCGATCTTCCTGTTCGATACGGGTCGCATTGCCCACGTCAAGGATCTGACCTGGTCCGGCAAGGTGCCGATTTATGGCGATGGCGTGAATTTCATGCCCGAAACCTGGTATTTCGCAGGCGACTAGCCGCGCGTCTGCGAAAGCCTCGGAACGTCACCGGCTGCCCCGCGTTGTCCTTGCAACAGCAAAAGGATGACAGACATGCAATGGATCGCCATTTCCCAACATTGGACCGCCTTTATTCCGGCCATCCTGCAACGCTGGCCCGAGGCCGAAGAAGATGACCTGATCTCGCTCGACGGGACGCAGACATCTCTGGCCTCCTACCTGGCAAAGAAAACCGGCCGCCCGATTTCAGACCTGGACGAGGAGCTGGAGGAGTGGCGCGCAGGCGCGACGCCTGCGGATGTGCGCATGGACGAGAGCGAAGACATGCGCAATATCGATGCTTCGGCGCGCTATGTCCCGGTGGGGGAAAACCCGTCGGATGACGATGCCGCCTTTGGTGACGACGGGGTGGAGCCAAGCCCGGTCGGGCGCGCGGGCTGAGGCCGCGGCGGCCTCCGGCGGGGGTATTTCTGGCCAGATGACACTGGAGCCGCGCGGCCCCGATCGCAGGAAAGTGCACCGCCGCAGAGGGGCGTGTAGGTGCAGGCGGGCAAATCCGCCCGGGGGTCGCGGCCTTTGGGTGTCCCGCGTCACGCCAGCGAGGTGACCCAGAGGATCGTGGCGTCATCCTCGCTCAGCGAGACGACGTTGTGCCCCATCGAGGCGTCGTAATAGGCGCTGTCGCCCCGGCGCATTTCTATGGGTTCGTAGAATTCGGTATAGAGGCGGATGACGCCTGTCAGCACGTAGAGGAATTCCTCTCCGTCGTGGCGCACCCAGCCGTCGAATTCCTCCATCGTGCGGGCGCGGATGCGGGCGCGATAGGGCAGCATCTGCTTTTTCACCAGGGAGGCGGCGAGCAGTTCATGCTCGTAGGTGGCCGTCGCGTAGGCGCTGCCGTCCCCGGACCTGGTGAAGGCCATCCGGCCCATGACCTGTGCCGCCCTGGGGGGCGTGAACAATTGCGGGACCGAGATGTTCAGGCCCGTGGCCAGTTTCTTCAATGCCTCGTAGGTCGGTGACATCTGGCCGTTTTCGATCTTGGACAGGGTGGAACGGGCAAGGCCGGCCTGGGCGGCGGCCTGTTCCAGTGTCCAGTCGCGGGCCTTGCGCAATTCGCGCACCCGTTCGCCGAGGTCCAGCGGCACGGCGCTGGCCTCTTCTCCGCTTTCGCGGGCGATCCGGATCAGTTGGCGAGGGTCGGTTTCTGTCATGCCATTGGCTATAGGCAGGCGTTGCGCCGCTGGCAACTGTCCTGCAGTTTCTTGTTCGCCCGCGCCTGCCTTCCTGCTCTTGCCAGTAGACGCGGCATTGCCTAGCAAGATCCCATGCAATCCGTTTTCGATCAGGGGGCCTGTGCGCCCTGCCCTGCGAGCTTCAACCTGGCGGCATATGTCCTGGCCCCGGCTGCGACGCGGCCCGACAAGCTGGCGCTGGCCATCCTCGGCGCCGGTCAGGCGGAACGCTGGACCTTTGCACGACTGGAGGCGGCGGTGCGTGGCACCGCGACCGGGCTGCTGGCGCAGGGCCTGGCACCGGGCGACCTGGTGGTGCTGCGCCTCGGCAACACCGTCGATTTTCCAATCGCCGATCTGGGGGCGATTGCTGCCGGCCTGGTGCCGGTGCCGACGTCGGCCCAGCTGACAGCACCCGAAGTGGCGCGGATGATCGCGAGCCTGCGCCCCGCCGCCATCCTGCACGCACCGGGTGTCGCCTGTCCCCAAACGCCCTGTCCTGTCATCTCCACAAGCGCCTTGCGTGCCATGCGCGATTTGGTGCCCGCGCCCTACGCGATGGGCGATCCCGATCGCCTTGCCTATGTCGTGTTTACATCTGGCACCTCGGGACGGCCGCGCGCCGTGGCCCATGCGCATCGCGCGATCTGGGCGCGTCGGATGATGCACCACGGATGGTATGGCCTGGGCGGGGACGACCGCCTGATGCATGCCGGGGCCTTCAACTGGACCTTCACCCTGGGCACAGGGTTGATGGACCCCTGGTCTGTCGGAGCGACCGCGCTGATCCCGGCCACGGGCATCGCGCCGCACCAGTTACCCGGGTTGATGCAGCAGCACGAGGTCACGTTGTTTGCCGCCGCCCCCGGCGTCTATCGCAAGATCCTGCAGGCGCATCCCCGCATCGATCTGCCGCACCTGCGCCACGGCCTCGCGGCGGGAGAGAAGCTGTCGGCGACGATCCGTGAGGGCTGGCGCAAGGCCACCGGCGGCGGCGCTATTCACGAGGCGTTCGGCATGTCGGAATGTTCGACCTTCATTTCCGCCAGTCCCGCATCCCCCGCCGCACCCGGTGCGCTTGGCGCCCCGCAGCAGGGGCGCCGCGTGGCGCTGCTGGCCGGGGATGGCACCCCTGTGCCACTGGGCGCCGTCGGCACCATCGCCGTCCATGCCAGCGATCCCGGCCTGATGCTGGGCTATCTGAATGCGCCCGAGGACACCGCGGCGCGCTATTCGGGGGACTGGTTCGTGACCGGCGACCTTGGCACCATGGACGCCAGCGGCCAGATCACCTATCAGGGCCGCGCCGATGACATGATGAACGCCGGCGGCTACCGCGTCTCGCCGATCGAGGTTGAGGCGGCTCTGGCCGATCTGCCCGGCATCACCGAAATCGGCGTGACAGAGGTGGAGGTCAAAACCGATGCCCGCCTCATCGTCGCCTTCTACACCGGGCCGCAGGCGCTGCCCGACGATATGCTTCACCAGGCCGCCGCGACCCGGCTGGCCCGCTACAAACAACCGCGCGCTTTCCTGCATGTGTCCGACCTGCCGCGCAATCCGAACGGAAAGCTGCAACGCCGCGCCCTTGGCGCGCTATGGGAGGCCCACATTGTCCGTCAAGCTTGATATCCTGTCCGATCCGATCTGCCCCTGGTGCTATATCGGCAAGACCCAGCTGGACCGCGCGCTGGCGCAGCGTCCGGCGCATCCCTTCGTCATCGAATGGCACCCGTTCCAGCTGAACCCCGACATGCCGCGCGAAGGCATGGGGCGGCGCGACTACCTGGTCGGCAAATTCGGCGAAGACGGCGCGGACCGCGCCTATGGCCAGATCGCCGAGCACGCGCGCAGCCTCGGGATCGAGGCGGATTTCGACGCGATCACCCGCACGCCCAACACGCTGGACGCGCATCGCCTGATCCATTGGGCCGGGCTGGAAAACTGCCAGGGGCCCGTGATCGACGGCCTGTTCGCCGCCAATTTCCGCGAAGGCCGCGACATCGGCCAGCATGACGTTCTGGCGGATATCGCCGACAGCGCCGGCATGGACGCCGCCCTGGTCACGCGCCTGCTGCAATCGGACGCCGATGTGCAGGCCATCCGCGACCGCGATGCCCATTCGCGCCAGATGGGCGTCAATTCGGTCCCCACCTTCATCGTCGCCAACAAGCACGCGGTGCCGGGCGCGCAGCCGGTCGAACTCTGGCTCAAGGTCATCGACGAGATCGCGCAGCAGATCGCCGCCGATGACACAGCAGACGACACAGCAGATGACACCGCAGAGGCTGCCGGCACGGCCGCGCCGCGCGGCCCCGGGGATACCACCCCCGAATAATGCCTGTCATCCCGGATGGGGCGGTGCCTGCACTGGCCCGTTCCGCGCCGGATTGCGTGGCGCGCGGGGCCAGCTGTTCATTTGCGCACAGCCCGCTCCGCGCATCCCCGTGCGACCTGCGTCTGGCTTGGCCGCGCAATATCTGCTAGCGGCCAGCCCATTCAACTTTGAAAGGACTGCCCATGGCGCGCCGATTGCACCCGGTGGAATTCGTGGCCCTGATGGCGATGATGATGGCGACCGTCGCCTTCTCGATCGATTCAATGCTGCCTGCCCTCTCCGATATCGCGGCAGAGCTGACGCCGGACAATGCCAACAACGCCCAGCTCGTCCTGTCGGCCTTCATGATCGGCATGGGCGTCGGTACGCTGTTTTCCGGCCCCCTGTCGGACAGTTTCGGGCGCAAGACGGTGATCCTGTTCTGCGCCGCCATCTATATTCTTGGCGCTGTTCTGGCATGGCGCGCGCCCTCGCTCGAGCTGCTGATCATGGCCCGGATGCTTCAGGGGCTGGGGGCCGCCGGCCCCCGGGTGATCGCCATCGCCATCATCCGTGACCTGTATGCGGGTCGTGAAATGGCGAAGCTGGTCTCCTTCGTCATGATGGTCTTTACCATCTTTCCCGCGCTGGCACCCTTGCTGGGGGCGATGATCGTCGAATACGGCAACGGCTGGCGCAGCCTGTTCCTGGTGTTCTTTGCCTTTTCCGCCATCAGTTCTCTCTGGCTGGCGACCCGCCTCGATGAACCGCTGCCCGTGGAACGCCGCGTGCCCTTCAACCCGAAAAAGCTGCTGATCGCCCTGAAACAGATGCTGACCATCCCGATGGTGCGCCTGACGCTGCTGGTGCAGGTCATGGTGGTGTCGATGATGTTCACCACGATCAGCCTGATCGAACCGGCGTTTTCGGTGGTCTTCGACCGGGGGGCGGAATTTCCGTACTGGTTCTTCGCCCTTGGCGCGATGGCCGCGACCTCGTCGATGGTCAACGCGATCTTCGTCGTGCGCTTCGGTATGCGCAAGATCATCACGCTGGCGGTCGGCGGCTTTCTCCTCATCAGCCTGATCACGATGGCGATGTATTTCTTCGGCCCCGGCGGCACGCCGCAGTTCATCGTCTACATGATCTGGATGGCGGCGCTGTATTACCAGATCGGCCTGACACTGGGGAACCTCAATGCCCTCGCGATGGAGCCACTGGGCCATATCGCCGGCCTCGCCGCGTCGGTGATGGGGGCGATTTCCACAGTCGTCGGGGCCGTCGTCTCGACCCTGGTCGCGCAGACCTTCAACGGCACGATCTTTCCGCAACTGCTGGCCTGCACGATTTTTGCGCTGATCGCCCTGCCCGTCATGCTGCGCGTCGGCAAGCTTGAGCGCGTCCGCGACCAGTAGGATCGCCCGCAAACTGCCACCAAAACGCGCGTCGGGCCGCCCGGCGCGCGTTTTTTCTTCGCCAGCGCCAACAGCGCGGCGCAAATGTCGCAGGCACCTCACGGTATACAAAAGCATACACAGCTTTCCGTACACCTCTCTTTAGGCTATGCAGGCGCAGAACCCCCGAAAGACCCCGATTCCTGTCAGGTGCAAGGAGCCTTCCCATGACAAAGATCAAGGTAGCGAACCCCGTCGTCGAACTCGACGGCGATGAAATGACCCGCATCATCTGGGACTTCATCAAGCAAAAGCTGATCTTGCCCTATCTCGACATCGACCTGCTGTACTATGACCTCGGGATCGAGGAACGCGACCGTACCGAAGATCAGGTGACCATCGACGCCGCCAACAAGATCAAGGAAATCGGCGTCGGCGTGAAATGCGCCACCATCACCCCGGACGAAGCGCGGGTCGAGGAATTCGGCCTCAAGAAGATGTGGAAATCGCCCAACGGCACCATCCGCAACATCCTCGGCGGCGTCGTCTTTCGCCAACCGATCATCTGCCGCAACGTGCCGCGCCTCGTGCCCGGATGGACCTCGCCCATCGTGGTTGGCCGTCACGCCTTTGGCGATCAGTACAAGGCGACCGATTTCACCTTTCCGGGCAAGGGCCAGCTGACGATGAAATTCGTCGGAGAGGACGGCACCGAGATCGAGAAAATCGTCTATGATGCGCCCTCTGCCGGGGTCTACATGGGCATGTACAACCTCGACCAGTCGATCCGCGATTTTGCCCGCGCCAGCTTCAACTACGGCCTGTCGCTGGGCTGGCCGGTGTATCTGTCGACCAAGAACACCATCCTCAAGGCCTACGACGGCCGCTTCAAGGATCTGTTCCAGGAGATTTTCGAGGCCGAGTTCGAGGACCAGTTCAAGGCCGCCGGTATCTGGTACGAACACCGCCTGATCGACGACATGGTCGCCTGCGCGCTGAAGTGGAACGGCAAGTTCGTCTGGGCCCTGAAGAACTACGACGGCGATGTGCAGTCCGACACCGTGGCGCAGGGCTTCGGTTCGCTCGGCATGATGACCAGCCAGCTGATGACCCCCGACGGCCAGATCATCGAGGCCGAGGCGGCGCATGGCACCGTCACCCGCCACTACCGTCAGCACCAGGAGGGCAAGTCGACCTCGACCAACTCCATCGCCTCGATCTACGCATGGACCGGCGCGCTGAAACACCGGGCCAAGCTGGATGACAACGCCGCGCTGATGACCTTTGCCACGACCCTGGAAAAGGTCGTCGTCGACACGGTCGAGGGCGGTTTCATGACCAAGGACCTGGCGCTGCTGGTCGGCCCCGATCAGGGCTGGCTGACGACCATCGGCTTTCTCGAAAAGGTCGACCAGAACCTCAACAAGGCGCTGGCGGGCTAAGCCCCCCATTTTTCCGATCCATCCCCGGGGGGCGTGTCGAAAGGCGCGCCCCTTTGACTTATCCACAGGCGTACAAGCGTACGGCGTATTAACGCCGACGGCGGCCGTGCCCGTCCACTGACGCAATACCGTCAAGATACCGACGTAGGACCGACAGTGCGATTTGCCGCCCCGACCTTTGTTTAACAGGTGATTCGCGCAAACCGGCAAAGGCCCGACGTCGGTGCACCCCGCCGCACCATTTGCCAAACCGAAACCCGGTCTTCCCCGGCCCGCAGGTCGGGCCGCGCCACACCACTCGGCACGATCATCTTTTCGCCCCACGACCCTAGCCGCCCTTCGTCGCGGCCCTATCTACCGGCGACAGGCAGGCAATCAGAACGAGGATAACATGCAGGCATTGCACAATTTTCCGCGCACGCACAGCGCCGCGATCGCGCCCCTGATCGATGAAACCATCACCGAGGGCCTGCACACCCTGACCCATGGCAGCGCCTCTGCCGGGATGCCCGCCAGCACCGATGTCTGGACGCTGGCCCTGCACTGCAACCCGTTCCGCAACACCCTGTCGCTCAGCGCCGATACACGCAGCAATTCGGACGAGGTCGTGGCCCGGATGAACACCTTTTCCCGCGTCCATTTCAAACAGGAAATCGAGGATGGAAATTTTGCCAGCGCGCAACTCTGGCAGGCAAATCACGGTAGAAACATGGGGTTATCGGATTTCGCCCTGCCCGATATCGCCACCCGCCCCTTGCCTGAGACCCTGGTGCGCGGCGCGGATTTCTTTCTTGCGCTGACCGAAGGCATGATGCGTCATCAGCGTGCCCTGCTTGCCTGCTGCGCGCCCTCGGTGCCGGTGATCTTTGCCACCACCACCCATGACGAAGAGATCGGCATGGTCTGGAGCGCGCGCTGAATCTCGCCTCCAAACCCCTTGCCAGCCGACCCTTTGTCATTCAACCGCTTGTC
Organism: Pseudooceanicola sediminis; assembly: GCF_003575965.1. Taxonomy (GTDB): domain Bacteria; phylum Pseudomonadota; class Alphaproteobacteria; order Rhodobacterales; family Rhodobacteraceae; genus Pseudooceanicola; species Pseudooceanicola sediminis. The sequence continues at coordinate 217,680 of NZ_QWJJ01000001.1, forward strand.
ACCACGCACAAAAAAAGGCCGGTCCCTCAGGACCGGCCTTTTCGTCTGACCCCACGTTGCGGGTCGGACAAACCATCAGGCGACAGCGATCAAGCAGCCTGACGGTTATGCGTACCCTCTTGAATCTCTTCGACGATCTTGCCGACAAAGGCATCCAGATCGCCGGGATTGCGAGAGGTCACGATACCCTTGTCGCAGGCAACTTCGCTATCTTCCCACTTGCCACCGGCGTTGATCACATCGGTCTTGATCGAGGGATAGGACGTCACCGCGCGGTCCTTCACGATACCGGCTTCGACCAGCATCCAGGGCCCGTGACAGATAGCACCTATCACCTTGCCGGCGTTGTGAAATTCCTTCACCAGCGCCACCGCTTCGGGGATCGTGCGCAGGATGTCGGGGTTGATCTGGCCGCCCGGCAGGACCAGCGCGTCGTAGTCGCTGACCTTGGCCGCGCTCAGCGCCAGGTCGGCCTCGGCCTCACGGCCCCAGTTGCCATCGTCCCACCCCTTCACGGCCTTGCCGTCGGGTGTGGCGACGTGCACCGTTGCGCCCTTGGCGCGCAGCTGATCGCGGGGCACTTCAAGCTCGGATTGCTCAAAGCCGTTGGTCGAAAGGACAAGGATACGTGCTTCAGTAATATTAGGCATGATTTTACCTTTCTCGTCTAAGTCTGTGGTCACGAAAGCAGGCTTTGCTTCGCGACGGGGCCTCGTTTTGCCCCTCGTCGACACAACAGTTGCCGCGCCGCATCGTTCCATCGCGATTACAGTGGCGGCGGGAACCTGCTGATCTGCGCAGCACAAATCCCTCCATCGCCACGTCACGTCCGCCGCACGGCGGAATCCGCTGTTCGCCGCGGGTTCATCACCGTATAAAGGAAGTATTGCTGACCTATTATCCGGTGCCCCATGCCCTCTCCGCTGACGATTCCGAACGAATTCCGCCAGAACCATACGCCGCTGGAGGATGTACAGGGCCTGTCGATCGCGCTGCTGACGGCCTCGGTCGGCCTTGTTTTCCTGACGCATCTCGGATTTCTGACGGGGCAGACCGCTGGCCTGGCGCTGATCATCTCCTACGTCACAGGCTGGGCTTTCGGCCCGGTCTTCTTTCTGGTCAACCTGCCGTTCTATGCCTTGGCCTGGAAGCGTCTTGGTGCGGAATTCACACTGAAATCAATGCTCTGCGTGACGATCCTGTCGGTGACGGTCGATTATCTGCCGCTGGGCCTGTCGTTCGAGCATCTCAACCCCGTGCTGGGCACGGCGATCTTCGGCGTGCTGACCGGCTATGGCCTGCTGGGCGTCTTTCGCCACAAGGGCAGCCTGGGCGGGCTGGGCGTGATCGCCCTGCTGATCCAGGATCGCACCGGGTTTCGGGCCGGCTATGTCCAACTCATTGTTGACGCAATGCTTTTCGCCATCGCCTTCTTTCTGTTCGATACGCGCACCGTTGGGTATTCGCTGTTCGGGGCGCTGATCCTGAATGGGGTCATTGCCTTCAACCATCGTCGCGACCGCTACATCGCGGACTAGCTCTGGACACAAAGCACACCCACGCTTACCAGTCAGCGAAAGACGCAGAGGGGCGAAAATGACCGAACCAACCCAGACATCGCACAACCACTCGCTGCTCGAAGACGTTCAGGGCGTGCTGTTCGGGGCTACCATGGCCGGTCTCGGCATCGTCATCCTGACGCACCTCGGTCTGGTCACGGGACAGACGGCGGGCCTTGCCGTTCTGATCTCCTACGTTACCGGGTGGAGCTTCGGACCCGTCTTCTTCGTGTTGAACATCCCCTTTTACTGGCTGGGATACAGCCGCATGGGTCTGCGCTTTACGATCAAGACCTTCATCGCCGTTGCGCTGCTGTCGGTCCTGTCGAAATTCCTCGGCACTCAGATCGTCTTTGACAGCCTGACACCCTGGACCGGCGCGGTGATCTTCGGGATGATCACGGGCGCGGGTCTGCTGGCCCTGTTCCGCCACGGCGCATCGCTGGGTGGTGTCGGTATTCTTGCCCTCTATCTACAGGAAAAGACTGGGTTTCGTGCCGGTTACACGCAGCTCTGCTTTGATGCCTGCGTCTTTATCGCGGCCCTGTTCGTTCTGCCGCTGACCTCTGTCATATGGTCGCTTCTGGGGGCCGTGATCATCAACCTGGTGATCGCGATCAATCACCGCAAAGACTGGTACGTCGCGACCTGAGGAGACTCCTTTGCCCACCTATCTGACGCTGATCATCGCGGTTGTGGCCGAAACCATCGGCACCACGGCGTTGCAGGCCAGCCAGCAGTTCACCCGGCCCATTCCCGCGCTGATCACGGTGCTCGGCTATGCGGCGGCTTTCTATTTCCTGTCGCTGACGCTGCGCACCATGCCCGTCGGCGTCGTCTACGCCCTCTGGAGCGGCCTCGGCATCGTCCTGATCGCCGTCATCGGGTTCGTCGTGTTCGGGCAGAAACTCGACCTGGCCGCGATCCTCGGCATGGGGCTGATCTTTGCCGGCATTGCGGTGATCCAACTGCTGTCGAACACCACGCCACACTGACGCCCCCGCCGCAGTGTCCACCGGCCCGCCCGCAAATGGGCAGGCCGGTCGCGTTATCAGCCAAGCATCGTCAAGCGTTTGATAAGGCTTGAGGTATCCCAACGCGCGCCGCCCAGTTTCTGCACATCCTTGTAGAACTGATCGACCAGCGCGGTCACCGGCAGGCTGGCCCCGATCTCGTCCCCCGTGTCCAGGCAGATCCCCAGATCCTTGCGCATCCAGTCGACGGCAAAACCGTGCTCGAATTCATCGGCAAGCATGGTCTTGTAACGATTGCTCATCTGCCAGCTGCCCGCCGCCCCGGCGCTGATCACCTCGACCACCTTTTCGCCGTCCAGACCGGCTTTCTGGCAGAAATGCAGCGCCTCGCTCAGGCCCTGAACCGCACCCGCGATGGCGATCTGGTTGCACATCTTGGTGATCTGGCCCGCGCCGCTGTCACCGATCAGACGGCAGACCTTCGCATAGGCGTCGATCACCGGTTCGGCGCTGGCAAAGACATCCGCGTCCCCGCCACACATGACGGACAGTGCCCCGTTTTCCGCCCCCGCCTGCCCGCCTGAAATCGGCGCATCGACATAACCGATGCCCTTTTCCTTTGCGATCTCATACAGCTCGCGGGTGACCTTCGCGGAGACGGTCGTGTGATCGACAAGCACCGCACCGTCCTTCATGCCCGAAAACGCGCCCTCGGCCCCGGTGCACACCGCCCGCAGATCATCGTCATTGCCGACGCAGGTCATCACGAAATCGGCGTCCTTTGCGGCCTCGGCAGGGGTGGCGGCACAGGCGCCGCCATGCTGTGCGACCCAGGCTTCGGCCTTGGCCCCTGTCCGGTTGTAGACCGTCACCTCATGGCCCTTGGCGGCCAGATGCCCGGCCATAGGATAGCCCATCACACCCAATCCCAGAAACGCGACTTTCACCATGGTTCAATTCCTTGTATTGCAGCAGTCGCACAAACTAGTGTCGGCCCGAGGCCCGGAACGCAAGACCCGGGCCCGTTCGCCGGGCGGCAGGCCGGGAAATTGCCCGGAACAAGGCAAGGGATCTGAATGAGACGTGTTTTCCGATGGCTTCTCCGCATCGCGGGTGGCATGATCGTTCTTGCAGTTCTCGCCGTTGTCGGCGTCTACTACCTCGCGTCCCGCTCCCTGCCAGACTACGACAAGACGCTGAGCGTCAAAGGCATCTCCGCGCCCGTCGAAATCGTGCGCGACAACGCCAACGTCCCGCATATCTTCGGAAAATCCGACGCTGACGTCTATTTCGGGCTGGGGTATGCCCATGCGCAGGATCGCCTGTGGCAGATGATCACCATGCGCCGCACGGTGCAGGGCCGCCTGTCCGAAGTGTTCGGTACCCGCACCCTGGCCATCGACAAGCTGATGCGGCGCTATGACCTCTATGCCCTGGCGATCAAGTCCGTCGCCGCCCAGGATGCGCGCACGACAACCGCCCTGAATGCCTATGCTGCCGGCGTCAATGCCCGCCTGGACGAGATCAACCGCGACGCCCTGGGCCGCGGCGCCCCCGAGATGTTCCTGTTCAACGTTCCCGTCGCCCCCTGGCAGCCCGCCGATTCCATCGCGATCGGCAAGCTGATGGCCGTCCAGCTATCCGGCAGCCTGTCGAGCGAGATCGAGCGCGCGCGTGTGTCCCTCGCCCTGCCGGATCAGGAAATGCTGGCCGATATCCTGCCCGACACGCCTGGCAAGGGCATTGCCGAACTGCCCGATTACGCCAGCCTCGTGCCCGGCGACCAGCTCAACCGCTTCGCCCAGGTCAGCGGCCCCGGTCTGCCCGACAGCCCGCTCAGCCCGTTTCCCGCACCGGGTCTGGAGGGGGCCTCGAATGCCTTTGCCGCCGCGCCCTCTCGCTCGGCCTCCGGCGGCACCCTGCTGGCCAACGATCCGCATCTCGGCTTTTCCGCCCCAACCATCTGGTACCTGGCGCGGCTCGAACTGCGCCAGGGCGGCGTCATCGGCGGCACCATTCCCGGCATCCCCTCGGTTCTCACCGGGCGTTCGCACTTCCTCGGCTGGGGGCTGACCTCGTCCTACCTCGACGACCTCGATGTCTACATGGAGGAGATAAACCCCGAGAATACCGAGGAATATCGCACCCCCGACGGCTGGAAACGCTTCAAGACGCGCAAGTCGATCATCGAGATCAAGGACGCGGCCCCCGTCACCCTGACCCTGCGCTGGACCGATAACGGCCCGGTCCTGCCGGGCAGCCACTACAACCTCGATACCATCACTCCGCCGGGTCATGTCGCCTCGATCAACTGGACCGCCCTGTCGGACCATGACACGACCCTGACCGCGGGTGTCGGCCTGATGTATGCCCGCAATGTCGACCAGGCGATCGAGGCGACACAGATGCAGATCGCCCCGTCGCAGAACCTGATGCTGGCCGACGCCGATACCATCGCCTTCAAGACCATCGGCGCGATGCCGGAACGTGACCCGGCGCATGACAGCAAGGGGCGGATGCCCACGCTGGGCTGGCGTGCCGAAAACCGCTGGAAAGGCATCCTGCCCAATCAGGACAACCCGCAGGTCATGTCCCCCGACAGCGGCATCCTGGGCAATACCAACAACAAGATGGTCGACCGCCCCTTTCCCCATAACGTGACCTTCGACTGGGGTGACACGCAGCGCATCCATCGCTTGCAACGCCTGATGCAATCGCGCCAGGTCCACACCCGCGACAGCTTCATCGAAGCCCAGCTCGACACCGTGTCCTTTACCGCGCGCACCCTGCTGCCGCTGATCGGCAAGGACCTGTGGTTCACCGGCGATCCCGCGCCCGAAGGGACGCCCGAACGCCGCCGGCAGGATGCCCTGACGCTGCTGTCGGAATGGAACGGCGAGATGAATGAACATATGCCCGAACCGCTGATCTACGCGGCCTGGGTCGCCACGCTTCAGGACCGCCTGATCCGGGATGAACTGGGCCCGATCGCCGATGATTTCACCCATGTGCAGCCGGTGTTCATCGAACGGGTATTCCGCGATGTCGACGGCGCGGCGCGCTGGTGCGACATCATCCAGTCGACGGCGACCGAAACCTGCACCGATATCGCCCGTCAAAGCCTGGACGCCGCGCTGATCTGGATCACCGAACGCTATGGCGACAACCTTGAATCGCTGCGGTGGGGCGACGTCCACCAGGCGGCGCAGGATCACCCGACGCTGGGGGATATCCCGATCCTGCGCTATTTCGTGAACATCCGTCAAAGCACCTCTGGTGGCGACAACACGCTGATGCGCGGCGCCACCAAGGGCACCGGCCCCGACCCGTTCCTGAACGTTCACGGCGCCGGTTATCGCGGTGTCTACGATTTTGCGGATCCCGACAGTTCGGTTTTCATCACCTCCACCGGGCAATCGGGCCACCCCCTGTCACGCCATTACGACGACCTCGCGCAGCTGTGGCGGCGTGGCGAATATATCCCGATGTCCCTGGACACGGCACTTGCACGGGCCGCCGCGGTCGGGATCACCCATCTCGACCCCCTCGCGCCCTGAACCTCGCGCCTCTTCTTGCCTCCCTGTGCCTCTCACGCCGTACGCCACGCCCTGATCTATACGCGTCACGCCTCTGCCGCTGTCCCACGGGCGGGCGACATTTGCTTCCCGCTCGGGCGCGCTAGATGCTGGGGTCGGACACCATTTCAAAGGAGAACGTCATGAAATCCCTTCCCCTCGGCAAAACCGGTCTGATGACCTCTCCCATCGTGTTCGGCGGCAACGTCTTTGGCTGGACAGCAGACGAATCGCAGAGCTTTCGCCTGCTCGATCAGATGGCCGAGGCCGGGCTGAACACCATCGACACCGCAGATGTCTATTCCCGCTGGGCCGATGGCAATTCGGGCGGTGAAAGCGAAACCGTGATCGGTGACTGGCTGGCGGCCAATCCGGGCAAGCGCGACAAGGTCGTGCTGATCACCAAGGTCGGCTCCGACATGGGCGGCCCGGGTGAAAAGGGCCTCTCGGCCAACTGGATCGAAAAGGCGGTCGAAAACTCGTTGTCGCGCCTCAAGACCGACGTGATCGACCTCTACCTCTCGCACTGGCCGGACGACGAAACCTCGGACGAGGAAACCCTGACCGCCTTCGACAAGCTGCTCAAGGCGGGCAAGGTGCGCGCCATCGGCACGTCCAACCGCGATCGTGCGCAAATGGAACGTGCGGCAAAAGCCGCCGCCGACGCGGGCCTGCCCCGCTACGATGTGCTGCAACCGGAATACAACCTGCACGCCCGTGGCACGTTCGAGGGGCCGCTGGCCGACTACTGCATCGAAAACGACATCGGCGTGATCACCTATTTCTCGCTCGCCTCGGGGTTCCTGTCGGGCAAGTACCGCAGCCAGGACGATGCGAAGGGTGAACGCGCCCGTATGGTCGGCAAATACCTTGATGATCGCGGGATGCGCATTCTGGCCGCCCTCGACGCGATTGCCGCCGACACCGGCGCCACGCAGGCCGAAATCGCAATCGCTTGGCTGCGGCACAGACCCGGTGTGACCGCCCCTATCGCATCGGCCACCAGCGGCAGCCAGCTCGACAGCCTGATCAAGGCCGCCACGCTTGCGCTTTCGGACGAGGCGATGGCCACTCTGAACGACACGCTCTGACACCGGACAGGGCGAAAACGCCACCCTTTCTGCATGGCAGCAAGGGGTGTGGGGAATTGAATTGACCCCCATGCCCCTCTCTGCCATTCAGGTCTTTCAGAGGCAGCGGGACGACAAGACATGAAGGTCATCATCTGCGGAGCCGGACAGGTGGGGTGGCAAATTGCCCGTCATCTTTCCGGCGAAAACAACGATGTCACCGTTGTGGACAACAACCCCGATCTGGTGCGACGCGCCACCGACACGCTTGATGTGCAGGGCATCGCAGGCTTTGCCTCCTATCCCGACATCCTGGATCGCGCCGGGGCGCGCGACGCCGACATGATCATCGCCGCGACCTTCTCGGACGAGGTCAACATGGTGATCTGCCAGGTCGCCCATTCGGTGTTTTCCGTGCCGCGCAAGATCGCCCGCCTGCGCGCCCGCTCCTATCTCGACGCGATCTACGCCGACCTCTACCGTCGCGATCACATGCCGATCGACGTGGTGATTTCGCCCGAACTTGAGGTGGCCGAGGCCGCGCTGCAACGCCTTGCCGCGCCCGCCGCCTTCGACGTGGAACAGTTTCTCGACGGCAAGGCGCAATTGCTGGGCATCATGATCGACGATGACTGCCCGGTCGTGAACACCCCCCTGCGTCAGTTGACCGATCTGTTTTCGACCCTGCGGGCCGTCGTCGTCGGCATCCGGCGCGACGGGCGGCTGTTCGCACCCGACCCCAACGACCAGATCTTTCCCAACGACGAATGCTACGTCTGCGCCCATACCGACGACATCTCCCGCACGCTCGAGGTTTTCGGCAAGACCAACCGCCAGCAGGAGCGGGTGGTCATCGTCGGCGGCGGCAATGTCGGCCTCACCGTCGCCAAGGCGCTTGAGGACAAAGGCCGTCGCATTCGCGCCAAGGTGATCGAAAAGAACCGCAAAAGCGCCGAACGCGCCGCCGACGCACTGGAACGCACCATCGTCCTGAATGGCGACGGCCTCGATTCCGCGCTGCTGGCCGAGGCCGGGATCGGCCGTGCCGATGCCATTCTCTGCGTCACAGATGACGACAAGACCAATATGCTGACCGCCGTGCGGGCAAAATCGCAGGGCTGTCCGATGGCCATCGCCCTGATCAACGACCCGACGCTGGTGCCCCTGCTCGGGCCGCTTGGCATCGACGCCTACATCAACCCCCGCTCCACGACCGTTTCGTCGATCCTGCGCCACATCCGCCATGGCCGGGTGCGCGGCGTCTACTCCATCGGCGATGCCGAGGCCGAGGTGATCGAGGCCGAGGTGCTGTCGACCTCGCCCATGACCGGCAAGGCGATCCGCGACATCGCCTTCCCCGAAGGCGTTCTGGTCGGCGCGGTGATGAAGGGCGGCAACGTGATCAAGCCGAGCGCGGACATGGTCATCGACGAAGGCGACACCATCGTCATCTTCGCCCTCGCCAATGACGTGCCCGAGGTGGAGCGACTGCTGCAAGTCTCCATCGACTACTTCTAGAGCCCGGCCCGCCGCCGATGCGCAAGCCATTGCATAACACGATAGAAGGGCTGCCGCTCTTTCTGGTGCTCTTCGTCGTGCTGTCCCTGTCGATGTTGCTGCCCGCCGCCGTCGCGCTGGTGCAGGAAGAATTCCTGACCGCGCGCAACTTTTTCTACACCTCGCTGCTGGGCACGACCGGCGCGGTGCTGGTGGCACTGGCGCGGGGCAATCGCCCGTTCCTGATCACCGGTCGCACCGATCTCTATGCGCTTCTGTCGCTCTTTGCGGCCTTTCTGCTGCTTCCGATCCTGCTCGCCCTGCCCTTTTCGGAAAGCCTCAAGGACACCCGTTTCATCAACGCCTATGCCGAAATGGTCTCCTGCTTTACCACCACGGGCATGACCTTCTTTGACGACCCGCGCCGCCTGTCGGCACCCTTGCACCTTTGGCGCGCGCAGGTCGGCTGGATGGGCGGGTTCCTGATCTGGGTCGCGGCGGCGGCCGTGATGGCCCCGCTGTCGCTGGGCGGGTTCGAGGTCACGGCGGCAGGGCGTGAACAGGGCGATACCCGCATCGACCGGTTTCAGCGCGCCGGGGTGATCCGCCGCATGGTGCGCGGCAGCCTCCACCTCGGGCCGATCTACGTCGCGCTGACCGGAACGCTCTGGGTGGCATTGCTGGTGGCGGGGGATACGCCGCTGGTCGCCCTGACGCACGCCATGTCGACCCTGTCGACCTCGGGGATCTCGCCCATCGGTGGCACGCAGAACGCAGGCTCCGGCGTATCTGGTGAAATCGCCATCGCGCTGTTCATGCTGTTTGCCCTGTCGCGCGTGGCGTTTTCCTCCGATACCGTCACATCGCGCATCGGGCTGCACCGCGACCCGGAATTCCGCATGGGGCTGGCCATCGTCGTCATGGTGCCGCTGCTGCTGTTTCTGCGGCACTGGATTGCCGCCTTCGACGTCAATGCGGGCGAAGATGTCTGGCTGGGTTTCGGCGCGCTCTGGGGCAGCATGTTCACGGTGCTGTCGTTCCTGACCACGACAGGCTGGGAAAGCAGCCACTGGGACACCGCTCAGGCCTGGTCGGGCCTGTCTACGCCGGGCATGATCCTGATGGGCCTTGCCATGATCGGCGGCGGCGTGGCCACCACCGCCGGCGGCGTCAAGCTGCTGCGGGTCTACGCGCTCTACCTCAATGGCCGTCAGGAGCTGGAGCGCCTGGTCCATCCCTCCTCGGTCAGCGGCACGGGCATCGCCGGGCGCCGCATCCGCCGCCATGGCGCCTTTCACGCCTGGGTGTTCTTCATGCTGTTCGCGCTCAGCCTGGCGACGTCGATGGCCCTGCTTGCTCTGTTCGGGATCGGGTTCGAACAGGCCACCGTTCTGGCCGTCGCGGCGCTGTCCAACACCGGCCCCGTGACAATCCACGGCGGCGCCGAACCGATCGCCACCGCCTTTCTGCCCGCCGGGGCCAAGATTGTGCTCAGCGGCATCATGATCCTCGGCCGGTTGGAGCTGCTGGCGATCATCGCTCTGTTCAACCCGGATCTGTGGCGCGATTGACGCAAAGGCATGATGGGGTAAACATTGCGCCCGAGGGGGGTTTAAACTTGCCCGCCCGCACTCCATAATAATCAAAAGATCTGAAAAGCCGCCACCGGCAATAAACAAGAAAAAAAGGCTTAGCGAGAATGGCTTCCGACAGACAGAATCTCCAGGATGCATTCCTGAATCATGTCCGCAAGACCAAGGTCCCGGTCACCATCTTCCTGATCAACGGCGTCAAGCTGCAGGGCGTGATCACCTGGTTCGACAATTTCTGCGTGCTGCTGCGCCGTGACGGCCAGGCACAGCTGGTTTACAAACACGCGATTTCCACGATCATGCCGTCGCAGCCGATCTCTCTCTATGAAGGCGAAGACACCAATTGATCCCACATGAGGCAGCGTCGACGCGCGCCTTCGTGATCCACCCCGACATGCGGCGCGATGACACGCGCCATGCTCCGATATATGCACTGGGCGAGGCCACAAGCCTCGCCCACGCATTGCCGGGGCTCGAAGTCGTTGGCTCCGAAGTCGTCCGTCTGGCCACACCACAACCCAAGACCCTGTTCGGCTCCGGCAAGGTAGACGAGCTCAAGGCCCTGTTCGCCGCCACCGAGGCCGAACTGGTGCTGATCGACGGCCCCGTCAGCCCGAAACAGCAACGCAACCTGGAAAAGGCCTGGGACGTCAAGATCCTCGACCGGACAGGCCTGATCCTCGAGATTTTCTCGGATCGCGCCCGCACGCGCGAAGGTGTGCTCCAGGTCGAAATGGCGGCCCTGTCCTATCAGCGCACGCGCCTGGTGCGCGCCTGGACCCACCTTGAACGGCAACGTGGCGGGCTCGGTTTCGTCGGTGGCCCCGGCGAAACCCAGATCGAGGCCGACCGCCGCGCCATCGACGAACAGCTCACCAGCCTGAAACGGCAGCTGGAAAAGGTCGTGCGCACCCGCGAATTGCATCGCGCCGGCCGTGCCAAGGTCCCCTTCCCGATCGTCGCATTGGTGGGCTATACCAACGCGGGCAAATCGACGCTGTTCAACCGTCTGACCGGCGCCGACGTGCTCGCCAAGGACATGCTCTTCGCGACGCTGGACCCGACCATGCGCCGGGTCAAGCTCGATACCGGGGCCGAGGTGATCCTGTCCGATACGGTGGGCTTCATCTCCAACCTGCCGACACAGCTCGTCGCCTCTTTCCGCGCCACGCTCGAAGAGGTGCTCGAGGCCGATCTCATCCTGCACGTCCGCGACATCTCTCATCCCGAAACGGAAGAACAGAAGGCGGATGTGGAGGATATCCTGTCGGACCTGGGAATGCCCGATACCATCCCGGTCCTGGAGGTCTGGAACAAGATCGATCTTCTGGGCGAGGAAAAGGCCCAGGCCCTCGCCCTGCGCGCCGAACGCGAAGATGGCATTCTCGCGATCTCCTCGCTCACCGGCGCCGGCCTGCCGCGCCTGCTCGAATCGGTCACGACCACGCTGGCCTCGGAACGCCATGAAACCACGCTCTCGCTTGCGTTCAGCGCCGGGCGCGAACGCGCCTGGCTGTTTCGGGAAGGTGTCGTACAGGCCGAACGCCAGACGGAGGACGGGATCGAGTTCGACGTGCTCTGGACAGCACGCCAATCTGCCCGTTTTCGCGATCTCTGACCGTTTCCCTGTGTAAAATATCCCCGCCGGAGGCCTGGACCGGCGCAGCCGGGCCAGTTCGGCAAACCCTCGGCACATGGCGCTCCGCGCCATCGCTTCGCGGAGGATATTTGAAACAGGGAAACAATCCGCGGCAGCTTATCGCCCGGCGGTCTCGGCCTTTTTCTGCCATCGCCCGGATTCCTCGGACCAGTAGACGGCGGCGCACCCTGCGCCGGTGAGCGATTTCCATTGGATCCGTGCATGGGCGACGGCTTGCTCGTCCGAGCCATCAAACAGGATGCAGCTGCGCTTTGACGATTCGACTTCGGCGACGTCCAGCGGGGCGCCGTCGATGCTCATCAGGCAATCGGGCGCGTTTGACGCCGCTCCGAGCGTCAACAGGATAGGTTGCAATTCAGGGTGGGGATCCTTGTCCTGGCCATGGGGCAGGAAATCGTCGTCCCGTCCCAGCCAGAGCTTCTGGTCCAGCCAGTCCAGTCGCTCTGCCTCCTGGCCACGCACCGCCACGCGCCAGCCGGCGCCGAGGGCGCGCGGCAGCAGGTTTTGCAGCGCCCCGTCCACGGAAGAATGCGTCAGGTGGTAGAAGTAGACCTCGCCCATCATGCGCTCCCGTCGCTGGTCATCCCTCGAACCCGTCTTTCACCAGGCGGTTCAGCGCCATGACGCCCCAACCGGTCGCCCCCGCGGGCGCCGTCGCCGTTTCCCCCTTGAGCGAAGCCACACCCGCGATGTCCAGATGGATCCAAGGGGTCTCGTCGCGCACGAAGCGCCTGAGGTATTGCGCCGCCACGATGGCCCCGCCGGGCCGCCCGCCGACGTTTTTCATATCGGCGATCCGGCTTTTCAGCGCGTCGTCGTAGCCCTGGCCCATCGGCAATCTCCAGGCGCCTTCTCCCTCGGCGGTGGCGGCCTTGAGAAACGCGTTGCACAGCGGATCGGAGTTCGAAAAGACACCGGCATTTTCGTGTCCCAGGGCCACGATGCAGGCCCCCGTCAGCGTTGCGAGGTCGATCATCGCCTTGGGATGGAAACGCTCCTGCGCGTACCACATCACGTCGCACAAGACGAGGCGACCCTCGGCGTCGGTGTTGATCACCTCGACCGTGTCGCCCTTCATCGTCGTCACCACGTCACCGGGGCGCACCGCGCTGCCCGAGGGCATGTTCTCGACGATACCGACAAGGCCGACCACGTTTGCCGCTGCCTTGCGCAGGGCCAGGGCCTTCATCGTGCCCGCGACGGTGCCTGCACCGCCCATGTCCATCGTCATGTCCTCCATCCCGGCGGCGCCTTTCAGCGATATGCCGCCGGTGTCGAACACCACGCCCTTGCCTACCAGCGCCAGCGGCGCATCGTCCCCTGTGCCACCGCGCCACTGCATGACCACGACGCTGGACGGGCTGTCCGACCCCTGCCCGACCGCGAGCAGCGCGCCCATCCCGAGGTCGCGCAGGCGATCTTCGGACAGCACCTCGATCTCGATCCCCAGATGCGACAGCTCGGCAAGCTGGTCCGCAAAGCGGGTCGTGGTCAGCACGTTGGCCGGGGCGTTGATCAGATCCCGGGTAAAGAACACTCCGGATGCAATCGCTTGCAGGGCTGCCACGTCGACGTCGGGCCTGGCGCACATCACCTGCACCGGGCCATTGGGCGTGGCCTTTTCGGTCTTTTGCGCGTCATAGGCGTAGGCGCGCAGCATCATCCCCAGGGCCAGCTCCCCCGGCAGGTTGAGATTGCCCGCCAGCACCAACATGCCGTCTGCGCCGAGCAGCTTGGCCAGTTTGCCACCGGTCTTGCGCAGCAGTGCCGTTTCGGCCCGTCGCGGCAGCAGCACGACATCCAGTGCCTCGGCGGCCAGACCTTGCGGCCAGGCCAGCGTGATCACCTCTCCGGCCTTCTTGTCGGCAAAACCCGCGGCCTCGGTCAGCCGGGTCAGCGCGCCCCGCGTCAGCTTGTTGACACGTCGCGCCACCACCGACAGCCCGCCGTCGGGATCAAGCACGACGGCGATCCGGCCCTTTTGTGCGGCAATGGCATCCAGGTCGGTTTCGGCAAAGGTCAGGGCCAGCGGATCGGTCACATCGTCACTCCTCGGATATATCTGCGGCGCGGGCGTGTCGGGCCCGAAGCGGCCCGGCCTGCGCTGTTTGAGCGGGAGGCTACCGCCTTGGCCCCGCATTGACCAGATTGCAGTTTTCCCCCCTCCCCAAACCCGCTAGAGTGAGCTGCACCGCCTGCCGGGGTGCATGGCAGGCCCGATACGGGCCGGAAACGAAATAACTGCACTCGGGGGATATGCGTGCCGCGATTCGACAGATACCTGCTGTCGCAACTGATGACGCTGTTCGCCTTTTTCGCGCTCGTCCTGGTTGCGATCTACTGGATCAACAGCGCCGTGCGCCTGTTCGATCAGCTGATATCTGAAAATCAGTCCAGCTGGGTCTTTCTGGAATATACCGCGCTGACACTGCCCAACGTGATCCGCAACACCCTGCCGATGTCGGTGTTTGCCGCGGCCGTCTACGTGACCAACCGCCTGTCGGGTGACAGCGAACTGGTGGTCATGCAGGCCACCGGGTTCTCGCCCTGGCGCCTGGCCCGTCCGGCCCTGATCTTCGGGCTGATCACAGCCGTGCTGATGACCGTCATGACCAATTTCCTGGTGCCGGCCAGCCAGCAGCAGATCCAGCGCCGCAACCACGAGATTTCGCAGAACGTCACCGCCCGCCTGCTGAGCGAGGGCAGCTTTCTGCACCCCTCGGCCGGTGTGACCTTCTATATCCGCGAGATCGACGAGGATGGCACCCTGCGCGACGTGTTCCTGTCGGACCGCCGCACTCCGGGCGAGCCGCAGACCTATACCGCCGCGCGCGCCTATATCATCAACGCCAATGACGACCCCGAAGGCGTGCCGGAGCCGAAGATGGTCATGGTCGACGGGCTGGCCCAGGATTTTCATGCCGAGACGGGCAAGCTCTTCACCACCCATTTCCAGGATTTCTCCTATGATATCGCGGGCCTGGTCAATGCCTCGGATTACCTCGGGATTTCGCTGCGCACCGCGCCGACCTGGCAGATGATGACCCGGCCCCAACAGGTCGCGGACCTGACCGGCGACCAGATCGGCCGCATCGTGCAGGAGGCCCATGGCCGCGTCACCCAGGCACTGGTCTGCATCGTTGCCGCCCTGATCGGCTTTGCCGCGTTGCAGATCGGCGGTTTCAGCCGTTTCGGCGTGTGGAAGCAGATCGTCTTTGCGATCCTGCTGCTGGTCATCGTGAAATTTGCCGAGGGCGTGGTCACCGGCCCGGTGCGCAAGGATGCCACGCTCTGGCCCATCCTGTACCTGCCGGTGCTGCTGGGGCTGGCCATATCCTGCCTGCTGTTGTGGTGGGCCGCCCGGCCGCGGCGCCCCCGCGGCCAGGCGCAAATGACCGGGTCGCCCGCATGATCCTGCACCTGTACTTTGCCCGCCGGTTCCTGCGCGTCTTCTTCGGCATCTTCGCGGTGTTCTTCCTGTTGACGGGCATGATCGACCTGGTCGAACAGATGCGCAAGCTGGCCAATGTCGACGTCAGCCTCGGTCGCGTGCTGGAGCTGGTGTTGCTGAACATTCCCAAGGGGTTGTACGACATCCTTCCGCTGATCATGATCCTGGCCACGCTGACGCTTTTCCTGACCTTGGGGCGCACATCCGAACTGGTCGTGGTGCGGGCGGCGGGGCGCTCGGCGCTGCATACGCTGGTGTCGCCGCTGATCGTCGCCTTCCTGATCGGCGTGTTGACCGTGGCGGTGCTGAACCCGATCGTCGCCAGCACCAGCACCCGCTATACCGACCTCTACGAACAGTACCGCAGCGGTGGCGCCGATACGCTGTCGCTCTCGGCCGAGGGGCTGTGGCTGCGCCAGGGCGGCACCGATGGGCAGACCGTGATCCGCGCCGCGCGGGCCAACCCGCAGGCGACGGAGCTCTACGACGTCACGATGCTCACCTATGCGCCGCAATCCCCCGATGGTGCGGGCGGTGGCCCCGTCCGCCGCATCGAAGCCGCCAAGGCGCAACTGATCCGGGGCGCCTGGGCGCTGGAAAAGGTCAAGGTGTGGCCGCTGGAAAACGGCGTCAATTCCGAGGCAGGCGCGCAGCAGATGAGCACCTACGAACTGCCCTCGGCCCTGACCGAGGAACGCATTCGCGACAGTTTCGGCGAACCCTCCGCCATCGCGATCTGGGATCTGCCCGCCTATATCGCCCAGCTTGAACAGGCCGGGTTCTCGGCCCGCCGCCATTCCGTCTGGTTCCAGATGGAGCTTGCCCGCCCGCTGTTCCTTGTTGCAATGGTGCTGATCGCCTCGGCCTTCACCATGCGCCCCGCCCGCTTCGGCAAGACGGGCGAGGCCGTCACCGCAACGATCCTGCTTGGATTCACGCTTTATTACATCCGCAACTTCGCGCAGGTGCTGGGAGAGAACGGTCAGATTCCCGTGCTCCTGGCCGCATGGGCCCCGCCGGTGGCGTCCGTCCTGCTTGCAATTGGTATCCTGTTACAGATGGAGGACGGCTGATGCCGACCCCCCGCCCCACGTCCCCCGCTCATGTTCCCGCCCTGCGCACGGCCCTGCGCACGGCCCGGCCGCGCCGCGGCCTGCGTCGGCTGGCCTGCGCTACGGCCCTCGGCGCGGCGCTGCTGTCCGGCACCGCCATTGTGCCCCTGACGGTACAGGCCCAGACCGCCGGCCAGACGGCCGATCAGAGCGAGACCGCCAATGACGCCGTGCTGATCGCCGACCGCGTCTTTCTGGACGGACGAGAACGTATCATTGCCGAGGGCAACGTGGAGGTCCTGCAAGGCACCTCGCGCCTGCGCGCCAGCCGCGTCGTCTACGATCAGGACACCGACCACCTGACCCTCGAAGGCCCGATCACCCTGACCGAGGAATCCGCCACCCCCGACGGCCCCGTCAACACGATCGTCCTCGCGGATTCTGGGGAACTGGACCGCGACATGCGCAACGGACTGTTGAACGGCGCGCGCATGATGCTGGACCAGCAGGTGCAGATCGCCGCCACGCAACTGTCGCGGGTCGAGGGGCGCTATTCCCAGCTCTACAAGACCACCGTCTCCTCCTGTCACGTCTGCCAGGATGGCAAGTCTCCGCTCTGGCAGATCCGCGCCAGCCGTGTCGTGCACGATACCGTCGAACGTCAGCTCTACTTCGACAATGCCATCATCGAGGTGCTGGGCCTACCGGTGTTCTACCTGCCGCACCTGCGCCTGCCCGACCCCTCGCAACGGCGCGCGACCGGCTTTCTGCTGCCCTCGATCAAGCGCAATTCGCTGCTCGAAACCGGGCTGAAACTGCCCTATTTCATCAGCATCGACGACCAGCGCGACCTGACACTGACGCCCTATGTGTCGTCCAAGACAAAGACGCTGGAATACCGCTATCGCCAGGCCTTTTCCAATGGGGCCCTCTCCATCAACGGGGCGCTGTCCAAGGATACGCTCAGCCCGGGGCCGATGCGCGGCTATCTCGAGGCCGCGGGCAAGTTCTACCTGCCGCGCGATTTCGAACTCAAGTTCAACATCGAGGCCGTTGGCGACGATTCCTATCTCACCGACTACGACTATTCCGACAAGGACCGCCTTGATAGCGAGGTGGCGATCCAGCGGGCCAGTCGTGACGAATGGATTCACACGGCGCTGACCTTCTACCACTCCATGCGCACGACCGAGGACAACGCCACCATCCCGTCGATCATCGGGGATGCAGATTATGAAAAAAGGTTGTTTCCCACCTCTCTGGGCGGCGAGGTTCGCCTTGGTTTCGATCTGCACGGGCATTTCCGATCCTCCGATCAGGACTTTGACGGCACCGACGCGGACACGATCACCGACGGGCGTGACGTCACGCGGCTGACCACGACCGCCGACTGGCTGCGCACCTGGACCCTGCCGATGGGGGTACGCGCCGAGGTTCTGGGCGGCATCGCCATCGACAGCTTCCGCACCAGCCAGGACATATCCCTGCCCGAAAGCGAAACCGGCGTCACCCCGACCGGCGCCGTCACCCTGCGCTGGCCGCTGCAAAAGGTCGCCGCCTCGGGCGCCACGCATATCCTTGAACCCGTCGCCCAGATCGCCTGGTCGGGTGGTCATGCGCTGGATATCGCCAACGACGAATCCACGCGCCCCGAACTGGACGAAGGCAACCTGCTGGGCCTGACACGCTTTGCCGCCCCCGACCGGCGCGAACGCGGCTGGCGCGGCGCCTATGGCCTGCAATGGAGCCGCTTTACCCCCGCGGGATGGCAAAGCCAGCTGGTTCTGGGGCAGGTCGTGCAGGAACACCCCGATTCCGCGATGACCCGCTCCTCCGGCCTGCAAGAGACGTTCTCGGATTTTCTGATCGGCGGCCAGGTCAAGACGCCCGGCGGCCTGTCGATCACCGCGCGCGGCCTGTTCGACACCGAATTGCAGGCAAACAAGGCCGAAGGGCGCGCCTCGTGGTCCTTTGCCAAGGCCTCGATCGGCGCGTCCTATATCTGGCTGGGTCCCGATACGGTGGAAAAACGCCCCGACGTCCTGTCGGAATGGGCGCTCGGCGGGGCCTACCAGGTCACCCCGAACTGGGGCGCATCGGCGAATATCCGCTATGATGTCGCCGCGGATTCCCCCGCGTCGGCGGGCCTCGGGATCACCTATGTAAACGAATGCGTCGACGTCGCATTCTCGCTCAGCCGCAGTTTTGCCTCCTCCACCGTGGTCACACCGTCCACCGCCTTCGCCTTCACCATCGGCCTGCGCGGCTTTTCCGCCGGGACTGCCGGCGGTCCGGTGCAGGGCCAGTGCAGGAACTGATTGAGACCGGGCCGCAAAACGATATAGAAAGGCCGCGAAACACAGCTTCGGCCATCCTGCGAACCGGCCACGACGCCCCCCGCATCGCGGGCACGCCGGCCAAGGGACATGACCGCAAGACCCACAGGCAAAAGACCCACAGACACACCGCCGACACTGGCCCCAGGGGGCGCGTCCAGACCCCACAGCCCGCGTCGCCCGGCACCCCGCCGACCGACAGGCAAGATCGAAGACAGGCAGAGATGACAATGACACACCGCCCGATTATCCGCCCTGCGCACTCCACCGGCCGCCAATGGCTGCATGGCATGACCACGGCGCTGCTTGTCGGCCTGACCGCGCTGACCGCCACCACCGGGCCCGCCGCCGCGCAAAGCTTTGCGCCGGTGATCCGCGTCAACGACAAGGTCATCACCCAGTACGAAATCGACCAGCGCATCCGCCTGCTGCAACTGTTGAACGCCCCCGGTGATCCGCGCAGCCTGGCCCGCGATCAGCTGATCGAGGACCGCCTGAAACTTGGTGCCACCGAACAGTTCGGGGTCAAGCCGGACGAAACCGCGATCACCGACGGCATCGCGGAATTTGCCGGGCGTGCCAACATGGAACCCGATGCGTTTATCGCCGCGTTGGCAAGCGACGGCGTGTCCCGCCAGACCTTCCGCGATTTCATTACCGCCGGCGTCGCCTGGCGGACCCTGATCCGGGGGCGCTTCGGCTCCAAGGTCGAGATTTCCGAACAGGACGTCGACCGCGCCATTGCCAGCCAGGGCAGCGTCGGGGGCGTGCGCGTGCTGATCTCCGAAATTTTCATCCCCACCGGCCAGAACCCCGCCCAGGCCGAGGCGCTGGCCAATCAGCTCAGCCAGATCCGCTCGATCTCCGAGTTTTCCGCCGCCGCCTCGAAATATTCGGCCGCCTCGACCCGCCAGAACGGCGGTCGCGTCGACTGGATGAACATCACCAGCCTGCCGCCCGCGCTGCAATCGGTCCTGCTGGGCCTGTCGACCGGCCAGGTCACCCAACCCCTGCCCGTCGATGGCGCGCTGGCGCTGTTCCAGCTGCGCGGGATGCAGGAAACCGCCGCGCCAAAGGTCACCTACTCGGCCATCGACTATGCCATCTACCACATCGACGGCGGCCGCACCGCCGAGGCGCTTGGCCGCGCAAAGGCGATCACCGATCAGATCGACACCTGCGACGATCTCTACGGCACCGCAAAGGGTCAGCCGCCGCAGGTGCTGACGCGCGAAACCAGGGCGCCCGGTGAAATCCCGCAGGACGTCGCGATGGAACTGGCCAAGCTGGACGAAAACGAAGCGTCGACCAACCTGACCGCAAACAACGGTCAAACGCTGGAACTGCTGATGCTGTGCGGGCGCACCCCCGCCAATGCCCCGGCAACCGAGAACGGCGAGGTCAACCGCGCCCAGATCGTCACCCAGTTGCAAAACCGCCGCCTCGCCTCCTACGCCGATGGCTACCTTGCCCAGTTGCGCGCCGAAGCGCGCATCGTCGAATAACCGATGGCCACCATCGACGGCCTGCCGCCGCTGCGCGACGTGATCAACACGCATGGTCTGTCCGCCCGCAAATCGCTGGGTCAGAACTTTCTGCTCGACCTCAACCTGACGGCCAAGATCGCGCGCCAGGCGGGCGATCTGTCAGGCTGCGACGTGCTTGAGGTCGGCCCCGGCCCCGGTGGCCTGACGCGCGGGTTGCTGGCCGAAGGCGCGCGCCGTGTTCTTGCCATCGAAAAGGATCGCCGCTGCCTGCCCGCGCTGGCCGAAATCGCCGATCACTATCCCGGCCGCCTTCAGGTGATCGAAGGTGATGCGCTGGAAATCGACCCTCTTGCCTATCTGACGCCGCCGATCCGCATTGCCTCGAACCTGCCCTACAACGTCGGCACCGAACTTCTGGTGCGCTGGCTGACACCGCCCGAATGGCCGCCCTTCTGGGACAGCCTGACCCTGATGTTCCAGCGCGAGGTGGCGGAACGTATCGTCGCCACCCCCGGGTCCAAGGCCTACGGGCGCCTGGCACTGCTGGTCTCGTGGCGGGCCGAGGCGCGCATTGCCATCTCGCTCCCCCCCGAGGCATTCACCCCGCCGCCCAAGGTCTCCTCTGCCGTGGTTCATCTGACCGCGCTGCCCGAACCCCGCTATCCCGCCGATCCCAAGGTGCTGGAACGCGTGGTCGCCCGTGCCTTCAACCAGCGTCGCAAGATGCTGCGCGCGGCGCTCAAGGGGTTGGTCCCGGATCTGGAGGACCGGCTGCTCGCCTCTGGCATCCAGCCGACCGACCGGGCCGAAACCGTCGGGCTGGAACAGTTCTGCGCCCTGGCCCGCAACATCAAGGCCAGCTGAGCCGCCCTCGCGCGGCCCCGTGCCCGTCCTCCCTGCCCGACGCCGCGTCTTGCGCGGCTTGCCACCGGCGTCACGTCACGGTCCCCCCCGGGCCCTGCTCCGCAGCCGGCCCTCTCTCTCTCGCAGGCAAAACAAAAGGCGGCCCCCTCAGAGGGACCGCCTTTTGCGTAAATCCAGCCTGCGCCGCGTTTATTCGGCGGCAGTCTTGTTTCCGTCGGTCGCATCGGTCGCGCCGGTGCCCTGATCCTCGGACGAGGCAGGCTCCTGCGCCGCCGGCTCCGCGGCTTTCTTGGCCCGCGGGGCGCGTTTGCGCGGTGCGGGTTTTTCGCTGTTTTCGGGCGTTTCGACCAACATCGACTCGCTCTCTTCCGAGGTGTCGATCACATCGTCCTGCACGGTATTGCGGGCGCGTGTCCGACGCGGTGTCTTTGCAGGTGCGGCACCCTCGCCGGCAGGCTTGCGATTGGCGCGCGACCGGTTCGGCTTGTCCGAAGCAGAGGCCGCACCGCCGTCGGGCGCGTCCACCGCACGATCCTGCTGCGCGTCCTGCTGGGTGTTGCCATCCTGACGATTGCCGTCGCCGCGGTTGTCATGACGGCCATTGCCGTCGCCCCGGCTGTCACGGCCCTGCTGGTCGCGCCCCTGGGTGTCCCGGCCCTGCTGGTCACGGCCCTGCTGGTCGCGCCCCTGAGACTCACGTCCCTGGCCCGCGTCGTCACCCTGCTGGCCCGACGGACCGTTGCCGTTGTTGCCGTTATTCTGGCCCGAGTTGTTCTGGCCCGAGCTATTTTGGCCCGAGTTACCTTGGCCCGAATGACCATTGCCGTCGCGGTCCTGGCGGTGGTTGCCATTCCCGTTCCCATTCCCGTTCCCGTTCCCGTTACCATTTTGACGGTCGCGGTCGTTGTTCTGGCGCTGACGGTTGTCCTGGTCCTGCTGCTGGTCGCGGCGCTGCTGGTCCTGCTCGCGCTGCGCCTCTGCCAGCATCCGCAGATAGTGCTCCGCGTGCTGCTGGAAATTCTCGGTTGCAACACGGTCACCGGACAGCTGCGCATCGCGCGCCAGCTGGTTGTACTTGTCGATGATTTGCTGCGGCGTGCCGCGCACCTTGCCCTCCGGCCCCGACGAATCGAAGACGCGGTTGGTGATATTGCCGACGGACCGGCTGCGGGACTTGCTCCGCGAGCGTGATTTAGAAGATCTCATAAGGTCTGCTGTCCAGCCTTGTTCTCTTAAGCTGCCTATTCGCCCCTGCGGCGCCTCATTGCGTCGTAAGCGGGGGTGTCGGCTCTTGTCTGGCTTGGTATCCGAGGGGAGCGCTAAACGACGAGCTTCCGCGTCCCGGATACATTGGACTAACCATGCCAACGTGCGAAAGACAAGAGGTAAGTGACAGTTTTAAGCAGATTACCGGCATTTCCCGAAGATTCTTTCGGATATCCATGTCCGACTCTCACTTCGGCGGCGCGGCACCCCACCGGGCACTGACAACCCTGTCCTTGCCATTGATATCGGGGTGCAGGCGCACGTCTTCAAGGTCCGCGCCGGCCAGAATGGCACAGACATCGGCGCCCTGCCGCCAGCCGATCTCGACCAGCAGCCGCCCACCGGGCCGCAGATGCGCCCCCGCGCCCGCCGCGATCACGTGATAAGGTGCCAGACCATCGCCCCCGGGCGTCAGCGCCAGGCGTGGCTCATGCAGCACCTCGGGCGACAGCTGGGCCATCTCCGCCTCCGAGATATAGGGGGGATTCGACACGATCAGGTCGAACTGCCCCGCCACCGCGCCGTACCAGTCCGACACCAGGAACCGGGCCCGCCGATCGAGGCCAAGGGCGGCGGCATTTTCTGCGGCGACCGCCAGTGCGGCGTCGGACACATCCACCCCAACCCCGGTTGCATCGGCGCATTCCGCAAGCAATGTCAGCAGGATACAACCCGATCCTGATCCAAGGTCCAGCACGTCGCGAAACCCCTCACGTACCGCCAGTTCAATCAGGGTCTCGGTTTCGGGGCGCGGGTCCAGCACCGCGGCGCTGACGTGAAAGCTGCGGCCATAGAACAGACGCGTCCCCGTGATGTGGGACAGCGGTTCGCTCGCGGCACGGCGCGCAACGGCGGCGGCAAGGGCCGCATCCGCCGTCGGCTCCAGCTGCTGCGGCATATCGACCACCAGCCGCTCGGGGGCGATGCCCAGCACATGCGCCAGCAGGCGCCGCGCATCACGCATCGCATCGTCGATCCCGGCGGCGCGCAACTGCGCCGCCGCGTCGCGCAGGGCCACCCCCGTCGGCTTCATCCCCGTCGGCGTCACCCCGTCGCCTCGGCCAGCAGCATCGCCTGATGATCCGCGATCAGCGCATCGATCACCTCGTCCAGATCGCCCTGCATGACCTGATCCAGCTTGTACAGCGTCAGGTTGATCCGATGGTCCGTCATCCGCCCCTGCGGGAAATTATACGTCCGGATCCGCTCTGAACGGTCGCCGCTGCCCACCTGCGCCTTGCGATCGGCTGACCGCGCGTCATCCGCCTTCTGCCGCTCCATGTCGAACAGGCGGTTGCGCAGGACCTGCATGGCAATCGCCCGGTTCTGGTGCTGGCTCTTTTCCGATGACGTCACGACAATGCCGCTGGGAACATGGGTGATCCGCACCGCCGAATCGGTGGTGTTGACGTGCTGCCCGCCCGCGCCCGACGCCCGCATGGTATCGATGCGGATATCGTTCGGGTCGATCTTGATGTCGACCTCCTCGGCCTCGGGCAGCACCGCCACCGTCGCCGCCGAGGTATGGATGCGCCCGCCACTCTCGGTGCTGGGCACCCGCTGAACGCG
Organism: Pseudooceanicola sediminis; assembly: GCF_003575965.1. Taxonomy (GTDB): domain Bacteria; phylum Pseudomonadota; class Alphaproteobacteria; order Rhodobacterales; family Rhodobacteraceae; genus Pseudooceanicola; species Pseudooceanicola sediminis. The sequence goes on from NZ_QWJJ01000001.1 coordinate 241,632, forward strand.
GTGCACGCCGCTCTCGAACTTCAACCGGGCAAAGACGTTGCTGCCCCGGATCGCCGCCGTCAGCTCCTTGATGCCGCCCAGCTCGGTCATCTGCTGCTCGACGATATCGAAGGTCCAGCCGCGCGCCTCGCAGTAACGTTGGTACATGCGCAGCAGGTCGCCCGCGAACAACGCCGCCTCATCCCCGCCCGTGCCGGGGCGAATCTCGATCATCGCCGGGCGCGAATCTGCGGCGTCACGCGGCAACAGCGCCAGTTGCACCTCGTGTTCCAGCGTGGGCAGGCGTGCGCGCAGCCCGCTGACCTCTTCCTCGGCCAGCGCCTTCATCTCCGGGTCCGACAGCATCGCCTCGGCCTCGCGCAGGTCCGCGATCAGCCCCTGATAGGCGCGCACGGCTTCGACCACCGGCTTCAGCTCGGCGTATTCCCGTGCCAGCGCGGCGAAATCCCCGCCGCCCGCCGACATCTTCGCTTCCAGATATTCATATCGGCCCGTGATGAGGGCTAGCCTGTCTTCCGAAATCATGGCGCGACCTGTCCATGATCGACGGGCTTTGGTCAAGGCCCCGCCCATGCTATACTGGTTCATGCGCCCGTTTCATGCCGTGCCCTGCCTGCCGTTTCTGGTGGCATTCGCCGCCGGTTCCGCCATGGCCGATACCGGCACCGCCCGAAAGCCGCAGGACTGCTATTGCACCGACAAGACCGGGGCCCGGATCGAACTGGGAGAGGTTCTGTGCATGGAGGTCGGGGGCCGCCTGTTCACCGCGCAGTGCCAGATGTCGCTCAACGTCCCGATGTGGAGAGAGCTGGCCGTGGGGTGCCTGACGTCGCGGGCCGCTCCTCCATCGCCGCCCAAATCGTCACCCACGTCCTCCCCCATGGCGGCCCCCTGGCCAGGTCACGCCTCTGCCCACCGGGTCATGCCCTCCCTGGTCGCAGATCTCACGACATCCCCAAATCTCACTGGGTCTCACTGACAAGGGCCTCGCGCCAGTGGTCTAGCCGCGCCGCGTTGACCCCGAAATCATCGGTGCCATAGCGCTGGCGCGCCCATATCAACAGCGTCTCTCCGTCCTGACGCGCCGTGGTGTAGTCGGGAAACCCCATCAGCCTGCTACGTGTCACCCAGGTCATCATGCCGCTCTCGACGCTGCCGGCCAGGGGGCGGGTGCGCGGCGTCGCCTGCGCGATGTCACGCAGTCTCGCCAACCCGTCGGCGCCGGTGTCGATCCGAACCATCTCGCCCCGGTGCCCCGCGTCTGGCATCCGGTGCCATGCCACGGCATCCGTCGGGGCCAACCGCACCCACAGCGCCAGTCCCACCACCGCAAGCCCAAGCGCGACCATCGCAATCCAAACGTATCGCATGGCGTTCCCCTTCAAAGGTCGTCCCATTCTGCCACGCCGCATCGCCACTCGCCAGCCATAGCGCGGGTCCCGCAAGGCAGGACGCCGCCAGGGGCGCCTTGGCTGGACCTTGGGCCGCTGCGCCGGTCGCCCCGTTAACCTTTACCTGCGGAGGCGCGACACCGGCGCAAAGTACCGTTCAGTTACCGCTCGGATACCGTTCAGATACCGACGTTGCGATTTCGCGATTTCCTCAGTTAACGTGCAGAATTCGCCAAAACAGCACCGCAGGCGCACCGACACGCCGTGCGGTCGCTTTTCCGGGCGTTAACCTGCCGCGTTCCGCCGGGTCCAGCACCACAACGCGATGATCTCCATCGCCACGTGTGCCCCGGCGATGGCTGTCGCGCCAGTGGTGTCGAACGGCGGAGAAACCTCAACGATATCGCCCCCTTGCAGGTTGACGCCAGCAATTCCGCGCAGGATCGCCGCGGCCTGCGCGCTCGACAACCCGCCCCAGACCGGTGTGCCGGTGCCGGGCGCAAAGGCCGGGTCCAGGCAATCAATGTCGAAACTCAGGTAACACGGCCTGTCCCCGACAATCTCGCGAATACGTTCGGCGGTCTTTTTTGCCCCGATTTCATGCACTTCCGGGGCGTCTATGATGTTCATTCCCCAGGCATTGTCGTTCACCGTCCGGATCCCCACCTGCACGCTGGTCGCCGGGTCGATCAGCCCCAGCTTGATCGCCTTGTAGAACATCGTGCCATGGTCGATCCGCCCCATGTCGTCATCTTGCCAGGTGTCGGAATGGGCATCGAAATGGATCAACGACATCGGCCCGAACTTCTCGGCGTAAGCCTTTAGAATCGGAAAGGAAATATAGTGATCGCCGCCCAGTGCGACACTGCCCGCGCCCTGTGTCAGGATGCCCCTGATATGCGCGGTCAGGGTGTCGGGAAACTCCGCGACCCGGGCATAATCAAAGGCCAGATCGCCGTAATCCGCGATGGCAAATTCCCCCAGCGGATCGAACCCCCAACCATAAGGCGGATCATAGGGTTGCAGGGTCGATGCCTCGCGGATCGCGCGCGGTCCGAGGCGCGTTCCCGGGCGATTGGTCACCGCCTGGTCGAAGGGAATCCCCGTCACCGCCAGGTCGAACCCGCCGAGGTCCTTGGTATAGCGGCGGCGCAGGAAACTGGTTGCGCCGCCAAAGGCATTCTCAAAGCTCGCGCCGCGTGAGCTGTCCCGTGTAAAAGCCTGATCGACTTGGTTTTTTGCATCTTCCAGCGCCATTGATCAGGCCTCCTCCGCCAAGCGTGAATGCTGCTCATACGGCAGCGCGGTTTCGACCAGCCGTGCGAAAAAGCTGGCCCCGATTGGCGCGATCCGGTCATTGAAATCATAGGTGGTCTGGTGCACAGCGGCCGTTTCCCCCTGTCCGATGAACAGAAAGGCACCCGGTCTGGCGTTCAGCATGAACGAGAAATCCTCGGCCCCCATCTCTCTTCCCTGATCCCACAGCACCATGTCCGGCCCCGAAATTTCCCGAGCAATATCAGCGGCAAAGGCAGCTTTCTCGGCGTTGTTGACCGTGGCGGGATACCATCGTTCATAGATCAGCTCCGCCTCGACGCCATAGGCAGCTGCCTGCCCCTTCACGATCTCGTGCAGGCGCCGCTCAACCATGTCTTGCACCTTCGGGTCATAGGTGCGGATGGTGCCGTTGACATAGGCGGTTTCGGGCACGACGTTTTCAGCGCTCCCCGTATGGATCTGGGTTATGGAAATAACCAGATCGTCCAAGGGGTTATGATTGCGCGTGATGATGTTCTGTATCGCCGTGACCATGCCGATCACCGCCGGTATCGGATCGCGGGTTTCCTGTGGTGTGGCGGCGTGCCCGCCGACCCCCTTGATGTGGATATGCAGCGTGTCGACCGCCGCCATGATCGGACCGGGCGTGGTCATGAACGCCCCCTCGGGCAGCCCCGGCGCATTGTGCAGCGCATAGACCTGGGCAATGTCGAAACGGTCCATGATACCTGCCTCGACCATCCGCCCGCCACCGCCGCCGTCTTCCTCTGCCGGTTGAAAGATCAGCGCCACGCGCCCGGAAAATTTTCGTGTCTCTGCAAGGTACTTGGCCGCCCCCAGCAACATCGAGGTATGGCCATCATGTCCGCAGGCGTGCATTCGCCCCGGCACATCTGACGCATAATCCGCCCCCGTTTCCTCCTGCATCGGCAGGGCGTCCATGTCGGCCCGCAGACCGATGGTGGGGCCGGTGCCCTGCCCGTTCACGATGGCGACGATGCCGGTCTTCGCGATTCCCTCGTGTATCTCGTCCACGCCGAATTCACGCAGGCGTGCCACCACGAAACGCGCGGTTTCGTGGCATTCGAACCCCAGTTCGGGATTGGCGTGGATGTGTTTGCGCCACCCCTCCATTTCAGAGGCCAGGCCTGCTATTCGGTTCACCACGGGCATCGGCTGGACTCCTTGTCATGCTGCCGTCAGGGTGCAGAAAAGCTGAAACCGAGAGGGGCTGCAATGCCTGAGACGCGCCAAGATCCGATCCATGACGTTCCCGCGGGCCTGCCGCGCCTGTTGCAGATCATGCGCCGGTTGCGCGATCCCGACACCGGCTGCCCTTGGGATATCGAACAGGATTTTGCCTCCATCGCGCCTTATACCATCGAAGAGGCCTACGAGGTCGCGGACGCCATTGAGCGCGATCAGATGGGAGAGTTGGAAGGCGAATTGGGCGATCTGTTGCTTCAGGTCGTTTTCCACGCGCAAATGGCGGAAGAGAAAGACATTTTCACATTCGACAGCGTTGCAGAACGGGTTGCGCAAAAGATGATCTCGCGGCATCCGCACATCTTTGCGGGCGAGAATCGTGACAAGAGTGCCGAACAGCAGACCGTTGACTGGGAACAGATCAAGGCGGCCGAGCGCGCGAACAGTCAGGACACGCGGGTGCTCGATGGTGTCGCCATGGGCCTTCCCGCATTGATGCGCGCGGTAAAGTTGCAAAATCGCGCGGCCCGCGTCGGCTTCGACTGGCCCGATGCCGCCAACGTGCTGGACAAGATTGCCGAGGAAACGGCCGAGCTGGTCGAGGCGCGCAACGAGTTGACACAGGCCGAGGTCGAGGAAGAATATGGCGACCTGTTGTTCGTCATGGCCAACCTGGGGCGTCACCTCGAACTGGACCCGGAACAGGCACTGCGCGATGCGAACGCAAAATTTACCCGCCGTTTCAATGCGGTGGAGGATGCTCTTGCAGCGCAGGGCAGAACGCCGCAGGAAAGCAACCTTGCCGAACTCGATGCGCTGTGGGATCAGGCAAAGATCCGCGAAAAAACCGCACGATAACCACCTGCCTTAAACTGACACCTCGGCAGCCTGCTGCCCCTCAAGCCGACAGGAAGACTGCGATGCCCGCCACCCGTTTCACACCCCTCCTTCTTGCCCCGCTCGCCCTGGGCGCGGCACCGGTGCTTGCCGATGACGTCAACCTCTACTCCTATCGCCAGCCCGAGCTGATTGCCCCCCTGGTCGAGGCCTTCACGAAGGAAACCGGGATCGACGTCAATGTCGCCTTCCTGGATCAGGGCATGGTCGAACGGTTGAAGGCGGAAGGCGCGCGGTCGCCCGCGGACCTGGTGCTGACGGTCGATATTGCGCGGCTCTCGGCCATCGTCGAGGCCGGTGTGACGCAACCGATCGAAAGCACTGTGCTGCGCGAAAAGGTCCCCGAGGCATTTCACGATCCGAAAGGTCATTGGTGGGGTCTGACCACGCGCGCGCGGATCGTCTATGCCAGCAAGGAGCGTGTCGCGGATGGCGAGGTCACGACCTACGAAGACCTCGCAAACCCCAAGTGGCAGGGCCGCATTTGCACCCGGTCCGGTACGCATCCCTACAACATCGCCCTGACGGCGGCCTACCTTTACCACCATGACGAGGCCGAGACGAAAGATTGGCTGACCGCGCTGAAATCCAACCTGGCACGCAAGCCGCAAGGCAACGATCGCGCGCAAGTCAAGGCGATCTGGGCGGGAGAGTGCGACATCGCCATCGGCAATACCTACTACCTCGGAGAGATGCTGGCAGATCCGACCGAGCGCGAATGGGCCGAAACCGTACGCCCGATCTTTCCGACCTTCAAAGACGGTGGGGCGCACGTGAACATCTCTGGGATCGCGATGACCAAAGCGGCACCGCATAAGGAAAACGCGCTCAAATTTGTTGAATTCCTGGTATCCCCCGAGGCGCAGCAGATCTATGCCAGCGCAAACTACGAATACCCCATCGTTCCGGGTGTAGAGCCTGCACCGCTGGTCAAAAGCTGGGGGGATTTCACGCCGGATGATGTCAACCTGATCGATCTGGCCAAGCTGCGTCCGGATGCGCTGCGCCTGATGGAAGAGGTCGATTTCGACGGTTGATCCAGGGGCGAGCATGCTGATCACGCGGGATTTCCGCCGGCCTCATCTCGCCCCATGGACATTGCCACGGGCGCACGCCACATTCGCCGCGATTTCGATACAGGAGTGCCCATGGCCCGCAAGATCATCATCGACACAGACCCCGGACAGGATGATGCCGTGGCCATCCTCCTTGCGCTCGCCAGCCCGGAAGAGATCGACGTCCTCGGGATCACTGCAGTCGCTGGCAACGTGCCACTGTCGCTGACCGAAAAGAATGCCCGGATCGTCTGTGAGCTGGCAGACCGCACGGACGTAAAGGTCTTTGCGGGATGTGACAAACCGATGGGTCGGGTTCTTGTCACCGCCGAACATGTGCATGGTCAGTCCGGGCTGAATGGCCCCGTCCTGCCTGATCCCGAAATGCCGCTACAGGACCAGCACGGCGTCGACTTCATCATCGACACACTGCGCAGCGAACCTGCGGGCACGGTCACGCTGTGTCCTCTGGGGCCACTGACCAATATCGCGACTGCCTTTGAACGGGCGCCGGATATCGTGGAAAAGGTGCAGGAAATCGTGCTGATGGGTGGCGCGTATTTTGAGGTGGGCAATATAACGCCGGCGGCCGAGTTCAACATTTATGTCGATCCGCAGGCTGCTGAAATCGTGTTCAAATCCGGCGTCCCCATCGTTGTGATGCCGCTCGACGTGACGCACAAGGTGCTGGTCACACGTGCGCGCAGTACCCCCTTTCGTGAATTGGGCACAAAGGTCGGCATCGCCGTCGCCGAGATGACTGATTTTTTCGAGCGTTTCGATGCCGAGAAATATGGCACAGATGGCGCCCCGTTGCATGATCCCTGCGTGACCGCCTATCTGATCAAGCCCGAGCTGTTTTCTGGTCGCCATATCAACGTCGAGATCGAAACCAAATCCGAACTGACGATGGGCATGACCGTGGCCGACTGGTGGGGGGTGACCGACCGCACCCCGAATGCGATGTTCATGGGCGACGTCGACGCGGATGGCTTTTTCGACCTGCTGACAGAGCGGCTTGCCCGTCTATGACCACCTCATTGCATTTGGCGAATGCGGCAGACCTGGAACGGCTCCTGCCGATGGTGCGTGCCTGTCACGAAGAACTGGGCTACGCCATGTTGACCCCCGAAGCGCTGAGCGAGTCCGTCTTGCCGTTGCTGGAAGGCGACCCGCATGGGGCGATTTACATCATCGGGCCGAACCGTGCGCCGATCGGTTACGCCGCGTTGTCCTTCGGGTGGTCGTTGGAGTTTGGTGGCCTGGATGGCAGCCTGCAACAAATCTGGATACGTCCGGGTGTGCGTGGCCGTGGGATCGGAACCGAAGTGCTGTCGTCGCTGCCGCGTGCCTTGGCGCAGGCTGGTTTGGCGGCGCTGCATCTCGAGGTCAAACGCGAAGATGAAAAGACGCGCCGCCTCTACCATCTCAGCGGGTTCCGCGCGCGCGACAACTACATGCTGATGTCCCGGCGCTTTTGAAGCGGCGTGCCAGAGCTATGGAAAGTCGCCCCATGGCGCCTTAGATTGGTACCCATGAAACCCAGCATCCCATTCGACAATTCCTACGCCGCGCTGCCCGAAGGCTTCTTTGCGCGCATGCAGCCGCGTACGGCCTCCAACCCGCGTCTGCTGGCCTTCAACGCTCCGCTCGCGCAGGATCTGGGGATTGCGCCGACCAGCGATTTGGCCAGCCTGGCCGAGACGTTTTCGGGCAATGCCCTGCCCGAGGGCGCCGATCCGCTGGCGCAGGCCTACGCGGGCCATCAATTCGGCGGCTTTTCCCCGCAACTGGGCGATGGACGTGCCCTCTTGATCGGCGAAGTGGTTGATCGGCACGGCAAGCGGCGCGATCTGCAATTGAAGGGATCGGGGCGGACGCCGTTTTCGCGCGGCGGCGACGGCCTGGCGGCCATGGGGCCGGTGCTGCGGGAATACCTGATCTCCGAAGCGATGTTTACACTCGGTGTACCGACGACCCGCTCCCTGGCGGCTGTTGCAACGGGCGATGATGTCCTGCGGGAAACGCCCCTGCCCGGCGCAGTTCTGACGCGTGTGGCTGCCTCGCACCTGCGCGTCGGTTCCTTCGAATTCTTTGCCGCCCGTCGCGACGCCGCGCGCACGTCTCAATTGCTGGGTTTTGCGACAGAGCGGCACTATCCCCAAGTCAGCACACCGCTGGAGTTTCTCAAGGCCGTCATCGCCGCGCAGGCACAGCTGGTCGCGCATTGGATGTCCATCGGTTTCATCCACGGCGTGATGAACACGGACAACACGACGATTTCCGGTGAAACGATCGACTATGGCCCCTGCGCCTTCATGGATGGTTATCACCCGGCGACGGTCTACTCCTCGATCGACCGGCAAGGACGCTATGCCTACGACAACCAGCGTCACGTGCTTCCTTGGAACATGGCACAGCTGGCGTCATCACTGCTCTTGCTGGAGGAAGACACTGAGACTGCCGTTCAGGCATACACGCAGGCGGTACACGAAATGCCTGCCCTGATAGATGCCGCCTGGTTGCAGCGCTTTGGTGCCAAGCTGGGGATGGCAAACGCCACCGTGGACGACCGGCCACTGATAGACGAACTGCTTGCCCTGATGGCAAATCAGGGGGCAGATTTCACCAACACATTCCGCGCTCTTTCGTCCGGCGATGCTAAAGATGCCGAGGCATTGTTCGTGGAGCCTTCAGCCCTGCACGACTGGAGCCACCGCTGGCACAAGCGTATCGAACGCGAAGAGTCGCCGGATCTGCGGATGCGGGCCGTGAACCCGGCTGTCATTGCCCGAAATCACCGGGTCGAGCAGACCCTTGCCGCGGCAATGACGGGCGATATGCAGCCTTTCCAGGATTTGCAGCGCGTGCTGACCACGCCGTTCGACCTGTCCGATGACGATTCCGAATATGCCATCCCGCCGCGCCCCGACGAAGAAATCACCGCGACATTCTGCGGCACCTGACAGCGCCCCCTTGTGGACTAGCCGTTTCTATCGGGCCATTTCTTGAGACGGCGGAAAAAACGGGGATTGCGGTGTACGAAATCCGCGATCAGCCCCGTCAGACCGCCCTTTTCCTGCCCCCGAAGGTAACCGTATCCGACGGATGCGCCAAAGGCCGCACCAACGTGATCGACGATGATATCGCCCATGGTGTCGATCAAACCCGATTTCTGCATGTTCGTGCCAAGCAATTGGTCCATGGCAAACTCAAAAACCTCCCACGTGGCACCCATCGACACCCCGAAGCAGAAGGCGAAAAACGCAATGGCCAAGGGCGGTGCCGCGTACCTGTCGCCCTGGAACATGACAAAGACCAGAACAAAGCCGATCATGCCGAATCCCACGGCTGATCCTGCATGCATCACGACATCCCACCACCAGTATTTATTATAGAAATCAAAGACCTCGCCCAGAAACAGCGTGCCCCAGATAAAGGCGACGATGGCGGTCAGAAACCCCGGCGGCACGCGCACCTGCGCCCAGCGGGCCAGGTAGACCGGTGCTAGCGACAACGCCAACGTGGCGGCGGCGACAAACGCCAGCGCCCAACGACCCAGGACCAGCGATTCCGCTATCGAGAAAAGCAACGACAGCCAGATCAGCCGCGTCACGATTGTTTGTTCTCTGAACATCTTTGCTTTCCCGAAATCCACGTGTCACATCGTGCGCATGAAAACACCCTCGCTGCGGATCGCAACCTACAACCTTCAGAAATGCGTCGGGATGGACCTGCGCCGGAACCCGCGCCGGTCCCTGGAGGTGCTGGAGGAGACGGGTGCGGTGCTCTGCGTCCTGCAAGAGGCCGACAAGCGGTTGCCGCCACGGCCCGCCGCATTGCCACATGACATGGTGACCGCCGAGCGATGGCAGATTCTGCAGTTCGGCGCGCCGGGCGGTTCCCTCGGCTGGCACGGCAATGCCATGCTGTTGCGCGGCGACGTCATCGAGGTGGTCGAAACGGACCAGATCGATCTGCCCGGTCTGGAGCCCCGGGGCGCGATCCGGGCAGACCTTGAAACAGCGATCGGACCATTGAGGGTCGTTGGTGTGCATCTCGGCCTGATCGCGCGGTCGCGCCGCCAGCAATGTGCCGCATTGAGACGCATGATGGAGCGATTGCCGCCGCGCCCGACGGTCGTCGCGGGAGATTTCAATGAATGGGGCAGCGGTGCGGATCTGAACGCGGAACTCGCTCCGCTGCGGTTGCTGCATAGTCCGCCCAGCTATCCCGCCATCAGGCCAATCGCCGCGCTGGATCGCTTCAGCATCAGCCCTGATCTGACGGCGGGTCCGGTGCGGCCGCATCTGGCGCAGCCGGCACGCATCGCGTCCGACCATTTGCCCATCACAGTCGAGATCAGCCCCCGCGCGCAATAGCCAGCCAGCGCCGCGCATGCTATCGCCAAGGGGACCTCGACCGGCCGAATAGGGTATACTCATGAATTTGCTTCAGATCGCCTCGCTTCTGATCGTGCTGGCAGCCCTTTTCGGCTCGGTGAATTACTTTTTCCTGCGCCTGCCTTCGTCCATCGGAATTCTGCTGGTCGCCTTTTTGACGTCCGTGGCGATGCTGGTGTTCGATGCTTTTCTACCCGACTTCGAATTGGCGGATCGCGTCCGGTATATCATCGACGGCATCGACTTTTCCGAGGCGCTGCTGGAAGGCATGCTGGGATTGCTTCTGTTTGCCGGCGCCCTGCACGTGAAACTGTCGGACTTGCGCGACCAATGGCGCATCGTGCTGTTGATGGCGACGATCGGGGTTGGTCTGTCCACGGTCATCGTCGGCGCGGGATTCAGCTATCTGACCGGTATGCCGATCCTGATCGCACTGGTCTTTGGTTCCTTGATTGCTCCGACCGATCCGGTCGCCGTTCTGGGCGTCTTGCGCGAAGCCGCGCTGCCGAAATCCCTGGAAACCAAGATCGCGGGCGAAAGCCTGTTCAACGACGGGGTCGGGTATGTCGTTTTCCTGGTGCTGATCGGCCTGGCTTTTCCCGTCGCCTCGGACCACGCGACATCCGGCCTGGCAGATGCTGCAAAGCTGTTCTTTCAGGAGGCCGTTGGCGGCGGCGTACTGGGCCTTCTGCTGGGGTATCTGACCTTCCGGTTGATGCGGCTGATCGACGATGCGTCGCTGGAGGTTCTGATTACCCTTGCCCTGGCGTTCGGCGGGTATGAGCTTTCGGTGGCGCTGCATGTGTCGGCGCCGATCATGGCGGTCTGCGCCGGGTTGCTGATCGGGGATATCGGCGCGCGTCACGGCATGTCCGAAAACACCCGCAAGTACGTCGAAACCTTCTGGCACTTGATCGACGAAATCCTGAACGCCGTGCTGTTCCTGCTGATCGGATTTGAGGTTTTCGCGGTCGCATTGAACACCGGCTATCTTTTTGCCGGGCTGATGGCGATCGTGCTGTCCCTGCTGGCCAGGCTGGTCGCCGTTGCGGTGCCGGTCCTGATGCTGCGGATCGTTCGCGACTTCAGCAATGGAACAATCCCGATCATGACCTGGGGTGGCTTGAAGGGTGGTATCTCTGTTGCTCTGGCCCTGTCGCTACCCGATAGCGAATGGAAACCGATGATCCTTGCCGCGACCTATTGCATCGTGATTTTTTCAATCGTCGTGCAGGGTCTGACCATTGGGAAATTGGCCAAACGCGTCGGACGCCAACCTGAATTGATGTAGTCCGAGTGGCCGTCGATCGCGCGCCGGACCCCATCCCCCTTTTCGAACATCGGGCGCAACAATGACCATGCCATAATGACCATGCGATGCAGAATTCTGCAAAACGCAGGTTGAACCTTCGGTCCTGTCATAGAACAAGACTGCTATCGGCACGTACGGAGAGAGAGAATGACAACCCGCAAAGATATTCTGCGTGCCGTGTTCTGGATGAGCGGCTCTGTCGTGTCATTCCTCGCTATGGCGCTGGCCGGGCGCAGTCTGGGCAGGACTTTCGATACCTTCGAGATCATGACGTGGCGCAGCCTGACGGGTGTCGTCGTGATGGTCGTCGTGCTGACGCTGCGCGGCAGCTGGGACAAGATCAAGTTCGAGCACATGGGTTTGCACGTGGCGCGCAACATTGCCCATTTCACCGGCCAGAACCTGTGGTTCTTTGCAGTTACCCTGATCCCTATTGCCCAGGTTTTCGCGTTGGAGTTCACATCTCCGCTCTGGGTGCTCGCACTGTCTCCACTGATCCTCGGTGAACGGCTGACCTCGATCCGCGTGGCCGCAGCCGTTCTTGGATTTGCGGGTATCCTGATGGTCGCGCGTCCCGGCGCCGAGGCGATATCACCGGGCATTGTCGCCGCGGCAGTCGCGGCGATCACCTTTGCCTTCACCATGGTCTTTACCAAACGCTTGACGCGTGATGTCAGCACACTTTGCATCATCTTCTGGATGACCGTCACCCAAAGCGTGTTTGGCCTTTTGTGTGCGGGCTACGATCTGGATATGACGATGCCGGATATGACCACCCTGCCGCTGCTGCTGCTGGTCGGTTGCGCAGGGCTCTTCGGGCACTTTTGCGTCACATCTGCGCTGTCGTTTGCCCCCGCAACGGTTGTCGTACCGATAGATTTCACACGCCTGCCGCTTGCCGCGATCATCGGCGCCCTCTTTCTGGGTGACAGAATCGATCTCTGGGTCCTGGCAGGTGCCTGCGTGATCTTTGCAGGAAACTATCTGAATATCTGGTCCGAAACACGACCGCTGACCGTCGCTGATTCCGTCTGAGACCGTTTCCCCCCGAAAGGCCCCGCTGAATTACAGCTGATCACACGTCACGCAGGACGGGTGACGCGGCGTTTACGCGACCATCCCGCAACGTCAACTTACAAGACCGATTGATTGCCAAGACAAACATGTCAGTATGACAAATCTTAGTACGTCGTAATCTTTAGGGAGGAGGTCGACATGAAACTTCAAGCCGGTGTCGCACTGGTCTGTATCAGTGCATCCGCAGCATACGCTGGCGGAATAGAACGTACCACACAATCCGCCATGATATTGTATTCCGAAGGAAATCGGGTCGAACTGAGCTATGGCTTCGTGCAACCCAGCCTGAGCGGAACCAGCCGGACAGTCGTCGCGCCGATCGACAATGTTGCCAACGATTTCTCGGTACCGTCCTTTGCTCTGAAGATGGACGTGAATGAAAAACTTGCCTTCGCGTTGATCTATGACCGGCCCTTTGCTGCGGATATCGAATACCCGTCGAACCCGATGCTGGGTGGCACGATGGCAAGCTCGACCACCGATACACTGACCGCGCTCGGCAAGTATCAGTTCACCGAACAGGCCAGCGTTTTCGGCGGTCTTCGCGTTCAGAAAGCGAGCGGGGAGATCACCCTGAACGGACTGGCGTATGGTGCATTGTCCGGGTACTCGGTCGATCTGGCCGAAGATACGGCAGTTGGCTACGTGCTGGGCGCCGCGTACGAAATTCCCGACATCGCGATGCGCGTGGCGCTGACCTACAACTCGGCGATCGAACATGAATTCGATACGGTTGAAAACGTCGCGCCGACCATGACAAGCACGACCAAAACCAAGACGCCGTCGTCGTGGAACCTCGAATTCCAGACGGGCATCGCGGCCGATACGTTGCTGATGGGCTCCATCCGCTACGTCAAGCATTCCGAATTCAAGGTGACGCCCGCCGTCTTCTCGAACTTCCGCCCGGAAGGCCTGGTTAACCTCGAAGACACGACCACGTATCGCCTTGGTGTTGGCCGCCGTTTCAATGACCGTCTGTCCGGTTCGATCATGGTCGGCTACGAAAAAGAGGGCGATCCGCTGGTCTCTCCCCTCGCCCCCAGCACCGGTATGACGTCGCTGACACTTGGCGTTTCCTACAAGGTGTCGGAGCAGGTCGAAATCGGCGGTGGTATCAGCCAGACCTGGATCGGGGATGCAACACCACAGACAGGCGGCACAGCGCGCGCGGATTTCACCGACAACTCCGCAACGGCCCTGGGTCTGAAAGTGACCTATTCGTTCTAAGTTGCTCCGCTGAACAAGGCTGAGAATGCTCACGGCCCGACCTTTTCACGAGGGTCGGGCTTTTTCGTCGCCGACACGGGCTATGGCAAGTCGCATTAGGATTTGACCCCCCGCCATGCCTCGCCTACCCATGGCCCGACTCCGGACATGGGATACTGAGGGAAACCAATGCTCTACAATTCGGCCCAAGATTGGCGTGACGCCGAAGAAAAGCGCGTTCTGCTGTTTGGCATGTCCGGCCTGGGCAAGACCCATGTGTCGAACCTGCTACGTGACGATGGCGGATGGTTTCACTATTCCATCGACTATCGGATCGGCACCCGGCACATGGGCGAACATATCGCGGACAACGCCAAACGCCACGCCATGAAGGTACCGTTTCTGCGCGAATTGCTGATGACGGATTCGATTTACATCGGCTCGAATATCACTTTCAACAATCTTGCGCCCCTTTCGACATACCTGGGCAAGCCCGGCGAGCCCAGCAAGGGCGGTTTGAGTTTCGAAGAATACATGACCCGCCAGGAACAGCATCGCGTGGCCGAAATCGCCTCGCTGCTCGACACGGACCGCTTTGCGCGGCGGTCCCTGACGCTCTATGGTTACCCGAACTTCGTCTGCGACAGCGGCGGTTCGATCTGCGAGGTTGTCGATCCGGACGACCCCGAGGACGAAGTTCTCAAAGCGCTGGAAGCGACCACGCTGATGGTCTGGATCAAGGGCGATGACGCGCATACCGAACAATTGGTGCGCCGTTTTGACCGCGCGCCCAAACCGATGTACTACGAGCCCACGTTTTTGCGGCAAGCTTGGCAGGATTACCTGGCCAGTAATGATCTGCTGCCAGATGCAGTGGACCCCGACGCCTTCGTGCGCTGGACATATGCGCGCGCCCTTGCGCACCGTCAGCCCCGCTATGCCGCCATGGCCAAGCGCGGCGTGACCGTTCTGGCGGACGAGATCGCGGCCGTCAAAACCGCTGAGGATTTCGAAACCTTGATCGCGGATGCTCTTGCACGGCGCGTGCCGGATATTAATTAATCAGGCCGCCGTTCCGGCCAAGACTCAGGACTGTCCATGCCCATCAAGATTCCCGAAGACCTGCCCGCCTACGATGTTCTCACCCGCGAGGGCGTCATGGTCATGTCCGAAGGCCAGGCAGCCCTGCAGGATATTCGCCCGCTTCGGATCGGCTTGCTGAACCTGATGCCCAAGAAAATTCAGACGGAAAACCAGTTTGCCCGCCTGATCGGAGCAACACCGCTGCAAATCGAACTGAGCTTGATCCGCATGACCGAGCATCAGACCAAGAATACTGCTGCCGAACATATGGAAAGCTTTTACCGGCCATTTTCCGAGGTCGCCGCAACGGGAGAGAAGTTCGACGGCTTTATCATCACCGGCGCCCCGATCGAGCACCTTGAGTTCGAGGATGTCACCTACTGGGACGAAATCTGTCAAGTGTTCGAATGGACCCAGACACATGTGCAATCGACCTTTGGCGTATGCTGGGGTGGCATGGCCATGATCAACTATTTCCACGGCGTTCCCAAGCATATGCTGGACAGCAAGTATTTCGGATGCTTTCCGCAAACCAACCTCGACCCAGCGTCCCCCTACCTTCGGGGGTTTTCGGACATCTGCACCGTCCCGGTCAGCCGTTGGACCGAAGTTCGTCAATCAGACATCCTTGCCGCTGGTGGGTTGAATACCCTGCTGGGCGACGAGGAAACCGGGCCGTGCCTTGTCGAGGACCCCGGACATCGTGCTGTCTACGTTTTCAATCACTTTGAATATGACAGCGACACACTGAAGCAGGAATTTGATCGCGACATCGCCGAAGGAAAGGCGATTGGCGTCCCATTGAATTACTACCCCAGCGATGACCCCAGCCGGCGGCCGCAAAACCGATGGCGCAGTCACGCGCATCTGCTCTATGGCAACTGGATCAACCAGATTTACCAGACCACACCGTTCGACATGACCAAGATCGGGGCGACGGGCGGCGACGTTGGCTAAACTGATTTTGACCATCGCCATCCTCCTGCTGTGTTTCGCCGTTGCAACGATCGTGCGGAGCGCGCAGCGTCGAATTGCGATTGAGGCCGAGTATCCAGCCGAGGGGCAGTTCCTGAATGTGGACGGGCATACCGTCCACTCCCTTCAGATGGGGTCAGGGCCGGACGTGGTGCTGATCCATGGCGCATCGGGCAGTACGCGGGATTTCACCTTCTCTTTGGCGTCAAAGCTCGCCGAAGAATTTCGCGTCACGATGTTCGATCGTCCTGGCTTGGGATATACGCCCGCACTGGCGCCGCAATGTGTCACGCTGAACGCGCAGACTGATCTATTGGTCAGGGCCAGTCTGCAGATGGGGATTGATACGCCGATTGTCGTTGGTCACAGCTTTGGCGGTGCCTTGGTGATGAGCTGGGCCGTAAATCACCCTGATCGGATTGCCGCAGCCGTTTCGATTTCGGGGGCAACCTATCCCTGGCCGGGTAAACTCGATGGTTTCTACAAGCTGCTGTCACGCCCTGTTCTAGGGCCGATTATCGCCAATATCCTGAGTGCCTGGGTGCCCCGAAGCTATGTTCGCGGCGAGGTAGAAGGCGTTTTCTTGCCCCAACACGCCCCCGTCGGATACGCGGATCATATCGGCGCCGAACTGAACTTGCGGCCAGAGAGCCTGGTGGCAAATGCGCAGCAACGAACGGACCTGCGCGCGCAGCTGCGCAGCCTCAGCAAGTCTTATGCAACCATCGCAATACCAATCGAGATCCTTCACGGGACAGCAGACAAGACCGTCGATCCGGAGATACATTCCGCAGCCTTGGAACGTGACGCGCAATCGGCCCATCTTACCCGCCTGAATGGCGTTGGTCACATGCCGCATCATGTCGATGAACCCGCCGTAATCGATGCAATCCGACGTGCTGCCACGCGCGCCGGATTGCGCTGAGCTGGTAAGAGTTCCATATTGTATCAAAAGGATACCCCCATGGACTTGCCCTTCGACGGTGCGATCAGTCGCTATTTCGAGAATGAAGCCCCAGAGGCGATCCGTCAGGCAATCAAGCGCTATGAACGAGGCGATATCCTCGACCCGTCGTTCCCCTACTCCGAACGTCTGTCCGCCAAGACCTACAACAAGGAACTGCGGATCCTGCAGATTGAACTGGTCAAGATGCAGGCATGGGCAAAGGAAACCGGCGCGCGCATCGTCTGCCTGTTCGAAGGTCGGGATGCGGCCGGCAAGGGGGGCACGATCAAGCGTTTCCGCGAAAACCTGAACCCGCGCGGCGCGAACGTCGTCGCATTGCCAACGCCGAGCAACCGCGAACAGGGCCAATGGTATTTTCAACGCTATATCGACCACCTGCCCGCGCCCGGCGAAATCGTCTTTTATGATCGCTCATGGTACAATCGCGCGGTGGTCGAAGACGTCTTTGGCTTTTGCACCCCGGCAGAACGAGAACGGTTTTTTGCCCAGGTTGGGGATCTGGAGAAGATGCTGGTCACGGACGGCATCCACCTGTTCAAATTCTGGCTGAATGTCGGTCGCGCGGAACAATTGCGCCGATTTATCGATCGCGAGCAGGATCCGCTGAAACAATGGAAGATCAGTACGATCGATGTGAACGGCCTGCCAAAATGGCAGGAATATTCAAAGGCCATCGCAGAAACATTTCTGCGCACACACGCGCCCTTTGCACCATGGACGGTGATCAGATCGGATGACAAACGGCGCGCCCGTCTGGCGGCGATCCGCAAGGTTGTCAGCGCCCTTGATTACGACCGCAAATCAGCGGCATCCATTGGCCCGATCGACACAAAAATCTGCGGCGGCCCGGAAATTTGGGATGCCTAAGAAACGCGGATATCACCACGGAAACCTGCGTCAGGCGCTGGTTGAGGCGGCGCTGGACCTGATCGAGGCAAAGGGGCCAACGGGTTTCACACTGTCCGAAGCTGCCAAGCAGGCGGGTGTCACGCCAGCGGCTGTTTACCGGCACTTCGAAGGGCGCGAAGATCTGATCGCCGAAGCTGCGCGCCAAGGCTATGAAATTTTTGCCGACGTCATCGACTATGCCTATCAGTCCGGACAACCCTCTGCGCTTGCTGCTTTCGAGGCGACGGGGCGGGCCTACCTGGCCTTTGCACGTCGATACCCCGGGCATTATATTGCGATGTTCGAAAGCGGGATTTCGGTCAATCGCAATCCCGATCTGGCCAAGGTGGCGCGTCACGCCTGGGACGTGCTGGAGCGCGCCGCCGAAGATCTGTCGCAGCATATTCCTGCGGAAAAGCGCCCACCCGCATCGATGTTTTCGGCCCACATCTGGGCGATGAGCCACGGTGTCGTGGAATTGTTCGCACGAAATTCTCCCGGAAAGCAAAGTGCCTTTGCCGCCGAAGACCTGCTGGAGACAGGGATCGGGGTCTATCTGCGCGGCCTTGGCCTGATCGCTCCGGATAAGTAGCGACGTTAAGTCAGGCGAAAGACGAATCTGTCAGACCCCGGACAAACTGCTCAAGGTTGGGGGTCGCTTGTCCACCGTGTCGCAATCATCTGAAAAAATTGAATTCAATGCCGACACGCTTGGGCAGCGGTTCGAATCTCATCGACGCCTTGCCACCCGTATCGTTCGCTGGGTCGTCTACCTCTCGGCGCCGGCCGTAGCGGGCGCTGCCTTTCTGACCGGTGGAGGCATGTTCTGGCCGGTGTTGATCGCGACGATCCTTCTGGCGGCGTTTGGCGCCGCAACCTCCAGGATGCCGGGAAAAATTGGTCGTGTCCTCCTTTCCTTGGCCCTGATTGCACAGTGTTTTCTGATGAACGCCGCAATGATGGGCCATCCGATGCAACCGGATAGCCATATGTTGTATTTCACCGCCCTCACGGCAATTGCGACTCTCAGCTCTCGCCCTGCTCTGCTGGCATCTTTGGCTCTGATCGTTGCCCACCATCTCTTGACCACGCTTCTTTTGCCATCCCTCACGTTTCTGACAGCCGACATCTCATTCAACCTTATACGCTCAGGGTATCACGCCGTAGCGGTAGCGTTGGCTGTGGGGAACCTGCTGCTGATTGTGAATATTCGCCTGCTGCAAACAGTGTTCTCGGAGCGTCGCGCTGTGAAGCTCGAGGAGGCAATGAAAGATGTCAAATCGGCGCTCGCTCAGGCCGAACGTCAACACGAGGCCGCGCGACAGGCACAGGTGTTGGCCGAGCAAGCCACCGCCTCAGCCATGGCCGCCCGAACAGAAGCTGAAACCGCCCTCAAGCGCGCCGAAGACAATGCCAGCGCCGCCGTCCTGGCACAGGCAGAAACTGCCGAAATGCGCCAGAAACATGAACAAGAGGTGGCAGAAGTCATTGACCACCTTCAGGAAAAGCTCGCTCTCGTTGCCGAGGGCGATCTGACAACACGTATTGACCGTCCCCTCCCCGTGGCGTTTTCCGATCTATCCCGCAGCTTCAACACTGGCGTCGCACGCCTGGAAGATGCTCTCGTCGCAGTTCAGGAGGAAGTGCTTTCGATCCAGCGCCAGTCACAGGAAATAAATGGCGCGGCAGAGGATCTGGGAAAGCGTACTGAAAAACAGGTCAGTACCCTTACCGAAACGGCGTCAACCCTTTCACAATTGACGCTTTTGATCCGCGATATCGCGCGCGATACAGGTGCAGCCCGGACCGCAACAGATGAAACCAAGGTCGAGGCGACTTCTGGAACCGACGTCATGGGCAAGACGGTCACGGCCATGGACCAGATCGAAGGATCTTCTTCGGAAATACGAAAAATCATCACGGTTATCGACGATATAGCATTTCAAACCAACCTGCTTGCGCTGAACGCCGGTGTAGAGGCCGCGCGGGCTGGTGAGGCGGGGCGTGGTTTCGCGGTGGTGGCGAACGAAGTTCGCGCCTTGGCACAGCGCAGTTCAGAAGCCGCCAAGGAAATTGATGCGCTGATAAACGGTAGCGCCACACATGTCATGAATGGCGTGGGCCTGGTGAAAACAACGGGTAGCGCGCTTGAGAGCATTCGAAATGCCGTCACCCTGACAGCCGAGCGAATGCAGGCGGTCGCAGAGGCGACATCGGAGCAATCAAAAGGCCTTACAGAAGTGAATACGGCCATCAAGAATTTGGAGGCTTTCGCCCAGCAAAACGCAGCCATTTTCGAGGAGACCATCGCCGCCAATGCAGTTCTCTTCGAAACCGCAGAGGTACTTGCTGATCGGGTGGGGCAGTTCAGGATAAGGCAAACCAGCGCAGCAGCACCAAAGCACTTCGCGAAACACGAGGCTTCCTGGTCAGTAGAAAAGACAGTCAGGAAAGTGAGCTAGCCCAGTTTCTCACCCCTAGGTGGGATTAGGTTGCCACGCCCCTGTGACTTCGTCCCTGATAGCCAAAACCGGTAAGACCTGAAACAAACGAAAAGGCCGCCCAAGGGGCGGCCTTTCCAAAAACCAAAAAAGTTCGATCACCGTTTGGAGAACTGGAAGCTACGGCGGGCCTTGGCCTTACCATATTTCTTACGCTCTACCACACGGCTGTCGCGCGTGAGGAAGCCAGCTGCTTTCAAAGCGCCACGCAGGCTCGGATTATACAACTGCAGCGCTTTCGAAATGCCGTGCTTGACTGCACCGGCCTGCCCAGAAAGCCCACCACCCTTGACGGTCGCCATGACGTCGAATTCACCTTCGACACCTGCGATCGAGAACGGCTGCGCCAGGATCATTTGCAGAACCGGACGCGCGAAATAGGCGTTCATGTCCTTACCGTTGACGGTGACCTTGCCGGAACCCGGTTTGATCCAAACACGAGCAACGGCATCCTTGCGTTTGCCGGTGGCGTAGGAACGGCCCAGTTCATCGCGTGTCGGTTCGGGCAGAGCGTCGGAGTCGAGCGCTGCAGCAACGGAACCGGCGTTGGCGGTTACGGTGCCCTTCAGCTCTTCGAGCGAATTGATTTGATCAGCCATCTATCAGCTCCGCGTGTTCTTGGAGTTCATGGATTTTACGTCCAGCACGTCGGGCGCTTGCGCCTCGTGCGGATGCTCTGCTCCGGCGTAGACGCGCAGGTTGGTCATCTGCTGGCGGCTCAGGCGGTTGCCCGGCAGCATACGTTTGACGGCTGCAGTCACAACGCGCTCCGGGTGCGCACCTTCCAAGATCTGGGAGGCGGTGCGGTTCTTGATACCGCCCGGGTGGCCAGTGTGCCAGTAATAGGTCTTGTCCGTACGCTTCTTACCGGTCAGCTGGATCTTGTCAGCGTTGATGATAATCACGTTGTCGCCCATATCCATGTGTGGCGTGAACGACGGTTTGTGCTTGCCACGCAGGCGCATGGCGACGATCGATGCAAGACGGCCGAGAACAACGCCTTCAGCGTCGATCAGGATCCACTTCTTGTCGATGTCTGCAGGTGTTGCAGAGAAGGTTTTCATTTGGGTGCCCTTTAAGATTGGCAGCCCGCGCGGCGAACGCTTGGCGGGCGAATTGATTGGGCGGTTATACAGCGGAACCAGAGCCAGTCAAGCGACATCACTTCCGAAAATATCATCGAAATCAACTACTTACAATTTAGGTATCAGAATACCCCATATTTTCCTGCTTACCCTCACCCGATTTCGGGCAGGTTGAGACCCGCGCCGCAGGTGGCGGTATCAACGTCGGTATCAGGACGGTATCGCGTAGGTCATCGTGGCGCGCGCGACCGGGGCTTCGGCCCCTTCTGAGAACAACAGCACATCGCCGACGGCAAGACTGCGGCCGAGCTTGAGCAATGTGCACCGACCGATCAGGTCGGCATTGGCGCGCGGCTTGCGCATGAAGTCCATCGAACAGCTTGTCGTCACCGTCAGAGCCTTGGGTCCGATCATCGCAAGCACGGCAAGATAGACCGCCACATCGGCGAGCGCGAACATCGAGGGGCCCGAGACGGTGCCGCCCGGACGCAGATGACGCTCCGCCACCTTCAGGCGCACGCGCAGCGCCATATCCTGTACGTCCTCGATCACGAAATCCGCGTGAACCTGCGGGAACACCTCGACCAGAAAGGCCGAAAGGGCCTCTGCATCCATCTTTACCGCCATCTCGTGACCTCCTCCCAAAGGACATGTATGGCCCCTGCCCCAAACGGGCCGGACCACGCGCCACGATTTACCATGAGACGCCGCAACTCAACCCGCCGGGTTTGCAACGTCACGGCATTTGATTTGCAAATCCGGCTCAGACGCCGGTGCGACACCAAGACAGCGCCGCTCGCAGACCCGGGGAATATCAAATGCCTTTGCCTTCATCGCGGCGATGCCTTAGATCGCGGGCATGACACAAAAGCTCCATATCATCGGCGGCGGCATGGCCGGATCCGAGGCCGCATGGCAGGCCGCGCAAGCCGGTTGTCCCGTGGTCATTCACGAGATGCGCCCGACCGTCGAGACCTTTGCACATCGCACTGGCAACCTGGCCGAGATGGTCTGTTCGAACTCGTTCCGGTCGGACGACAGCGAACAGAATGCCGTCGGGCTGCTGCACTGGGAAATGCGCGCCGCCGGCGGCATCATCATGGCCACGGCCGACAGGCACCGCCTGCCAGCCGGTGGCGCGCTGGCGGTCGACCGCGACCCCTTTGCCGCCGCGGTGACCGAAACCCTGATGAGCCATCCCCTTATCGAAGTGGAATACGGTGAAATCACGGAACTGCCACGCGAGGGCCACTGGATCATTGCCACCGGCCCGCTGACATCCGAAGGGCTGGGCCGCGCGATCCAGGCGGAGACCGGCACCGAGGCGCTGGCGTTCTTTGATGCCATCGCGCCCATCGTCTATGCCGACAGCATCAACATGGACATCGCGTGGATGCAGTCGCGCTATGACAAGGGCGAAACCGAGGAAGAACAGCGCGCCTACCTGAATTGCCCGATGACCAAGGCCGACTATGAAGCCTTCATGGACGCCCTGCTGGACGCCGACAAGGCCGCGTTCCACGAGGGCGAAACCGCAGGTTACTTCGACGGCTGCCTGCCCATCGAAGTCATGGCGGAGCGTGGCCGCGAAACCCTGCGTCACGGACCGATGAAGCCCGTCGGCCTGACCAATGCCCACAAGCCCGAAGACAAGCCTTATGCGGTGGTGCAGCTGCGCCGAGATAATGCCCTTGGCACGCTCTACAACATCGTCGGCTTTCAGACTAAGATGAAGTATGGCGCACAAGCTGATGTTTTCAGGATGATTCCCGGTCTGGAGGACGCGCGGTTCGCCCGCCTTGGCGGCATCCACCGGAACACCTTTATCAACTCGCCCACGCTGCTTGATGGCCAGATGCGCCTGCGGTCCTGCCCCAATATTCGCTTTGCCGGGCAGATCACAGGCGTCGAGGGATATGTTGAAAGCGCGGCAATGGGCCTGCTGGCCGGCCGCATGGCGGCGGCCGAAATCGCGGGGCGGGAACTGTTGCCACCGCCGCCGGAAACCGCGCTCGGCGCGCTCGTCACGCATATCACTGGCGGCGCGGAGGCAAAGACCTTTCAGCCGATGAACGTGAATTTCGGCCTGTTTCCACCGGTCGACGGGCTGAAAGGCGGCCGCCGTGGCCGCAAGGATCGTTACAAGGCCTATACCGATCGCGCCAAGGAATTGTGGCAAGGCTGGCTGGACGCACAAGGGAGTGCGATGCCCGATGCCGCGCGCGAAGACCACCTTGCAAGCGACTGACATGAAATGATTGTGACCCGGTTTGCACCATCCCCCACGGGGCCATTGCATCTGGGTCACGCCTTTTCTGCCCTGATGTCCCAGAGGATCGCGCGCTCTGGCGGTGGCACATTTCTGTTGCGCATCGAAGACATTGATCAATCCCGCGCGCGTGCCGAGTGGGAAACACAGATTTTTGACGATCTGCATTGGCTTGGCCTGCAATGGCCGGAGCCGGTGATGCGCCAGTCAGAACGTTTGCAAATCTATCGCGACGCTTTGCAAAGCCTTTGGGACATGGGGTTGCTATACCCGTGCCAGTGTTCCCGGCGTGACATCGCCGAGGCGCTGTCTGCACCGCAAGAGTGTGCAGAACCAAAGGTTTCTGGGCCAACGGTCGGACCCGACGGCCCGGTCTACCCCGGGACCTGCCGCCCCTTGCGCCCGCCCACGGGCACGATCCCCACAGACCTGCCGCTGCGGCTGAACATGGCGCGCGCCGTGGCGCAGCAAGACGCTTGCTTTGACGAATGCGGCCACGGGCCGGAAGGGCAAACCGGCACCATCCGCATCCCCCCCGACCACATGATCCACGCGATCGGCGACGTCGTGCTGGCACGGCGCGACATGGGGACGTCCTATCATCTGTCGGTGGTTTGCGATGACGCCGCGCAACAGGTCAGCGACGTTGTTCGCGGCCAGGATCTGTTCGAAGCGACGGCGATCCATGTGCTATTGCAGCGCCTGCTGGGCCACCCGACGCCACGGTATCACCATCATCGCCTGATCCGCGACGCTGCGGGCAAGCGGCTGGCCAAGCGCGACGATGCACGCGCGATCGCCACCTATCGGGCCGAGGGCGCCCGCCCCGATGATCTCCGCGCGATGGTCGGGCTCTAGACCATCGGCTGCATCAGTTCGACCTCTTCGCCATCACGCAGGGCCGTGTAAAAGCAGCTTCGCCGGTTGGTATGGCAGGCCGGGCCGGTCTGGCGCACCTGGATCAGCAGGCAGTCGCGGTCGCAATCGACCCGCATCTCGACCAGGGACTGAAGGTGACCGGAAGTTTCACCCTTGATCCAGAAGCTCTGCCGCGAGCGCGACCAGTAGGTCACCTTGCCAGTCTCCAGCGTCATGTCGACCGAAGCCGCATTCATCCAGGCCATCATCAGCACTTCGCCGGTGTCGGCGTCCTGCGCAATGGCGGGAATCAGGCCTTTTTCATCGTAGTTGAGTGTCGAGGCATCAAAGCGCATCCACAAACCCTTTGCATCCGGGAAACCGGCGCCTATCTAGGACATAAGCAGCCTGAAGAACAGCGCAGAAAGGATGCGGCATGAGCGAGACGGACCTGATCAAACTCTATTCCAACCGCATCCTCGCGCTGGCGGCGGATATTCCGCGTCAGACCAGGTTGGAGGCGCCGGACGCCACGGTGCGCAAACGTGCCCCACTGTGTGGCTCGACCGTGACGGTCGATGTCCGCGTCGAGGATGGCAGGATCGTCGATTACGGCCAGGAGGTGCGCGCCTGCGCCTTGGGTCAGGCCGCCGCAAGCATCGTCGGGGGCGGGATATTGGGGCAGACACGGGCCGAGGTGCACGCCGCGCGCGATGCGCTGCGGGCCATGCTGAAGGAAGGCGGACCGACGCCGCCGGCCCCCTTTGACGGGTTGGAGGTTCTGGGCCCGGCGCGCGATTACAAGAATCGCCATGCCTCGATCCTGCTGTCACTGGACGCGCTTTGCGAGGCGATGGACGAAGTGGCCAGGGTCGACTGCGCTTAGTCGATTGCGCTTAACGGGTTGTTTGGACATCGCCCCTATGCCTGAAGGTCAGACGATCTCTCTGGGCAAATATGGAACAGACATCAACATTTCATGATCCGTCGCCGGTGGGCGCATCTCTCGACCGGCTGGCGGAAAATGCCGCCTCGCTCGGCCAGGAAGTGGTGGATGTCGAGGGGTTCCTGGAGGACCTGAACCAGCGCACGGGCGACCTGCTGGCCGAGCTGCGTAATGTCCGCAAGGGCACCGGCACGGTGCTGCAGATGAACGCCAGTGTCATGGTCACCATCCAGGAGGCCTATGCCGAGCTTGAGCAGACCCAGGCGCGCTTTCTGGACGGTCACGCCAAGACCCGTCAGGCCGGTGAACTGGGGCGCCAGGTGACGGACTGGATCGACACTCTGGAACGGCGCACCGGCAACGTCGGGCAGATCCTGACGGACGTACAGCAAAGCAACAATCAGGTGGCCGCCATCGCCACGCAGGTCAACATGCTGGCGATCAATGCCAAGATCGAGGCCGCCCGTGCAGGCGAGGCCGGCCGTGGGTTTTCCGTCGTCGCCGATGCAATCAATGCCTTGTCACAGCAGACCGGGGTCGCCGCCGACCTGATCAGCGAAAACGTTCAGCGCCTGGTGGACTGGATCATCCAGTTGCAAAAGGAAACCGGCAGTGTCGCGAAGACGTCGCAAACCCTGTCCGGTGTCAGCAAGATGTCGCAGGAATTGACGATTCAGGTGCGTGACGCGCTTGATCTGACCGTCGGGCGCATGAAGCTGGTGCGCGACGATGCCGTCGAGGCAGACCGCGCCCTGCGTGTATTCTCTCCGCAAATCGAGGAGACCTTCAATATCGTGCGTGAGAGCGCAGACGCTGTGGCCGAAGTTCACGACAGGGTTCATGATCTGGTCGATTTGTCGGAAACGCTGGTACAGGACAGCGTGATGGCCGGTGGTGGCGCCAGCGATCTGCCCCTGATCCGCGCGGTGCAGGCGCGCGCCAGCCAGATTACCCAGCTGTTCAATGACGCGATAGACTCTGGGCGGATCAGTTTCGAGGACATGTTCGACGAGGAGTATCGCAGCATCCCTCGCACGAATCCCGAACAGCTGATGGCGCCGTTTACCGCGCTGACAGACTCGCTGCTGCCGGAAATACTGGAAACGGCGCTGGATCTGGATGAAAGGATCGTGTTTTGCGCCGCTGTCGATCGCAATGGCTATCTACCGACGCACAATCGCAAATTTTCCGAACCGCAGGGTGATGACCCCGTCTGGAACATGGCGCATAGCCGGAACAGGCGTATTTTCGATGACCGTGTCGGGCTGAAAGCGGGCCGCAACAAGACACCTTTCCTGATGCAGGTCTATCGCCGCGATATGGGCGGCGGAGAATTCATGTTGATGAAGGATCTCTCGGCGCCGATCTTTGTCAAGAATCGTCATTGGGGAGGTCTGCGCCTGGCGTTTCAGTTCTGATCCCCCTGCTCCCTACCCCGATCAGCCCGGCCCCGAAACCCGATATCGGCGGGCCGTTCGAGAGACAGACACTGTTAAAGGCCAAAAACCCATAAATAACAAAAATGCCGCCGCATCACTCGGGATGCGGCGGCCAGTGATGCAATGTCGCTTGGGACCAGACGCGGGTATCGGGAAGAGGCACTTCCGATCCTCGGGGACAGGCAATCCCGGAGGAAACCGCTGGGGAAGCGGCCGCGTCATGAACGACTTGCAGGCAGAAACCTCAGGTCAGGACAGGCAGGAACAGGGATCCGACCAGCAGAACGGTCAGCGCAATGGCGCCAAGCAGATCCTCTAGCAAAGTGGCACGAGAGCGCCTTGCGGCATTGAGAATATCGTTCAGCATCGTCCAGTTCCTTTCCATCATCGCTAGTGTTGCTTCTTTGTTCTCACATAGATTGCCCCACGTAAAGAACTTTTTAAGAACATAGGTGAACAAAGTGCGATTACTGGCGCGACAGAGGGACTAACCTACTGAAATCAGACGAATTGCCTCGTCTTGCCCCATGAGCCACAAAAGTGAGCGAGCGGCCTTGCCCCGATCACTTTCCAGCTTTGGATCTCGGGCCAGCAGCGAGCGGGCGTCGGTTTGGGCAATCGCCATCAGGTCCGTCTGGTGTTCCAGATCGGCGATGCGAAAGCGTGGCAGGCCGCTTTGTGCCGTGCCAATCAGATCCCCGGCGCCGCGCATCGCCAGATCAGCCTCGGCAATGCGAAAGCCGTCCTCGGTTTCCCGCAGCAGAGTCAGGCGTTTCTGACCGGCCTCGGCCATCGGGGGCTGGTACATCAGCAGGCAGGTCGATTGCGCCGACCCGCGCCCGACGCGACCGCGCAGTTGGTGCAACTGCGCCAGGCCGAAAATCTCGGCCCGTTCAATCACCATGATCGACGCATTGGGCACATTGACACCAACCTCGATCACCGTGGTGGCAACGAGGATATCCGTTTCGCCGCGCTGGAAGGCCGCCATGGCAGCATCTTTCTGATCGGGCGGCATCTGGCCGTGAACCAATCCGACGCGACCTTCGCCCAGCCGGGCGCGCAGATGTTTGAAGCGTTGCTCTGCCGACGTGAGATCGACGCTTTCGCTTTCTTCCACCAGCGGGCAGACCCAGTAGGCCTGTTTGCCATCGCGGGTGGCGCGATCAAGATGGTCGATCACCTCGTCCATCCGCTCGGTCGACGCGAGAGAGGTCTGAACCGGCTTGCGA
Source organism: Pseudooceanicola sediminis (assembly GCF_003575965.1). GTDB lineage: Bacteria > Pseudomonadota > Alphaproteobacteria > Rhodobacterales > Rhodobacteraceae > Pseudooceanicola > Pseudooceanicola sediminis. The sequence continues at coordinate 269,700 of NZ_QWJJ01000001.1, forward strand.
CCTGGCGGTTTTTCATCCAGCACCGAGATATCCATATCGCCATATTGCGCAAGCGAAAGGCTGCGCGGGATCGGCGTTGCGGTCATCACCAGAATGTCGACGCCCTGCCCCTTCTGGCCCAGCTGAAGGCGTTGGCGCACGCCGAACTTGTGCTGTTCATCAATGATCGCAAGACGCAGATCGGAAAAGGTCACGTCCTCCTGAAACACGGCATGGGTGCCGACAAGGATGTTGATATCGCCGGCGGCGAGGGCAGCAAGCTTGGCCCGGCGTTCAGCCCCCTTGTCGCGCCCCGTCAGGATATCCAGTCGCACACCCGCCGATGCGGCAAGCGGCGCCAACCCCTCAAGATGTTGACGCGCAAGGATTTCCGTCGGCGCCATCATGACACCCTGCCCGCCCGCCTCGACCGCGATCAACAGTGACAGCAGGCCGACCAGCGTCTTGCCCGACCCGACATCGCCCTGCAAAAGGCGCGACATGCGCAGCGGCGCGGCCATGTCCGCCGCAATTTCGGCGACGGCACGACGTTGGGCGCCGGTCGGGTTGTAGGGTATGGCCGCCAGCACCTTTTCACGGCAGTGGCCAGTGCCGACGCTGCTGCGCCCCCTCGTCTTGCGTTCGCGCATCCGGGCCAAAGCCAGCGTCAGTTGGTGCGCCAGAAATTCATCGTAGGCCAACCGCGTGCGCGCAGGATCAAAGAGGCTGACCGAGGCGATGCTGTCGGGAGTGTGGGCCTGATGCAGCGCGGCGCGCCAGTCCGGCCATTCGGCTGTCGATTTCTGAGACGGATCGATCCATTCGGGCAACTCAGGTGCCATTGAGAGCGCCGAAGCGGCTGCCTTCGCCATCATTTTCTGCGTAACACCCGCGGTCAACGGATACACCGGCTCGAAATCGGGAATTTCGTCTGCCTCATCCTCGGCCAGGATATGATCGGGATGCGGCATCTGCGCCAAACCGTCGTAGAGTTCCAGCCGCCCGGAGATCAGTCGTCGTGCGCCGACTGGCAGGATGCGTTCGAGGTAGGGCGCCTTTGCGTGAAAGAAAATAAGATCGAACGTCACCTCAGCGTCGGCAACCTGAACGCGGTAGGCGCCGCGTGAACGAGGTGGAATATGGCGCATGACGGTCACTTCGACCGTGGCAACGGCCGGCAGGACAAGGCCCGCAATCGTGTCGCGACGACGGCGATCAATGGCGCCCTGGGGCAGAACGAACAGAAGGTCACGCGGTACAAAAACACGTAACCCTTCCATGTTCCGCGCCGTCTTAGGGCCAATCCCCTCAAGACTTTCCAACTTGGCAAACAGCGGAAAGAGAACTTCGGGCCGAGTGCTCATGCGTCGCCGATCAGGGCCAGCCAGCCATCTTCGTCCATGGTTTCCACGCCGAGCTCCGCCGCTTTCCTGGCCTTGGAGCCCGCCCCCGGACCAGCGACCAGGATGTCGGTCTTGGCCGAAACGGAACCCGCAACCTTGGCACCAAGCGCCTCTGCACGGGCCTTTGCCTCGGATCGGGTCATCTTTTCCAGGGTCCCGGTAAACACCACCGTCTTGCCCGCCACGGGGCTGCCACTGGTGTCGGGCGGTGTGATATCCTGCACATCCAGTTGCGCGATCAGGCGGTCGATCGACGCCCGCTCGGCCTCTTGTGCGAAACTCGCCACGAGAGAGGTCGCCATGACAGTGCCGACGCCGTCGATTCCCAAGAGATCGTCAAGCGCATCGCCGCCATCCTGCGCCGCCAGGACGCCGGCCTCCAGCGCCTGCCAGCTGCCGTAATGCTGGGCGATCAGTCGCGATGCGGCCTCGCCCAAATGCCGGATCCCCAAGGCGAACAAAAGCTTGTCGAGGCCGATGGCGCGGCTTGTGTCGATGGCATCGAAAAGGTTCGCTGCACTCTTTTCGCCCCAGCCTTCGCGGTTCTTGAGTTGTTGCAGGCCCGTGCCATAGCGTTGGCGCAGCAGAAAGATGTCGGCGGGCTCGCGTATCCACTCATCGCGATAAAATTGCTCCACCTGCTTGGCCCCCAACCCCTCAATATCGAAGGCCCCGCGCGACACGAAATGTTTCAATTTTTCTACGGCCTGCGCCGGACAAATCAAGCCACCGCTGCAACGACGCACAGCGTCGCCGGGTTCGCGTATCGCATCTGACTCGCATTCCGGACATGTCGTCGGGAACTGAAAGGCATGGGTGTCGGCCGGACGTCTGGACAAATCCACATCCGCAATCTTTGGGATGACGTCGCCGGCACGGTAAATCTGCACCCAATCCCCGACCCGAATATCCTTACCCTCTCGGATCTCATCGCCCTTGCTGTCGCGCCCTGCGATGTAATCTTCATTGTGAAGCGTCGCGTTCGAGACGACGACACCGCCAACAGTCACGGGCAAGAGCCGCGCAACCGGGCTGAGTGCCCCGGTCCGGCCGACCTGAATGTCAATCGCCTCAAGCGTCGTCCAGGCCAGTTCGGCTGGGAATTTATGAGCAATCGCCCAACGGGGAGTGGTCGATCGGAACCCGAGGCGCGATTGCAGTGCAAGATCGTTAACCTTGTAGACGACACCATCGATATCATAGCCCAGAGTGGCCCGCTGCGTTTCGATCTTGCGGTAATGCGCGACCATTTCGGTCGGACCATCGCAGAGCGCGGTCAGTGGATTTGTCTGGAAACCGAGCGCCTGCAACCGCTGGATTGCGCCCATCTGCGTATCGGCCAAGGGTGCCGAAAGAACACCCCAGGCATAAGCGAAAAAGCGCAGGGGCCGCGATCTGGTGATCGCCGCATCAAGTTGGCGCAGAGATCCGGCGGCTGCGTTTCGCGGATTGGCAAAGGTCTTGGCGCCCGCTTCGGCTTGTCTGTCGTTCAGGGACTGGAAATCAGCGTGGCTCATGTAGACTTCGCCACGCACCTCGACGCGATCCGGGGCGCCTGAAATCTGGCTGGGGATATCGTCGATTGTCAGCGCATTGGCGGTCACGTTTTCACCCACCTCGCCGTCACCGCGCGTCGCCGCGCGTACCAGCTTGCCCTTTTCGTAGAGCAAAGACAGGCTGAGCCCGTCGATCTTGGGTTCCGCGGTAAAGACCAGCTGTGCGTCGGATTGCAGGTTCAGATAGCGGCGAATCCGCTGATCGAAATCAGTGATATCCTCGTCTGAAAAAGCGTTGGCAAGCGACAGCATACGTTGTTCGTGGCGGATCTTGCCAAACCCGTCAGCCGGGGCGGCGCCCACCTGATCACTGGGGCTGTCGTCCCGCTTGAGTGCGGGAAAGCGCGCCTCGATCGCTGCATTTCGGCGTTTGAGCCGGTCATATTCCGCATCGGAAATTTCCGGCGTATCGTCCTGGTGATAGGCAAGGTTGGCCTGCGCCAGCTTGAGCGCGAGATCGGCAAGCGCCTGTCGTGCCTGCGCCTCGGTCATGGCCTCGGGTGCCAGGTCATCGGAAGTATCGGATGTCGGTTCCTGTTGCGCGGTCATGAAGAACGCCCCCTTGATTCACACTCTCGGCCGACCCGAGGGTCGTTTCGAGAAGTGATAGGGGGCGTCTTTAGCAAGGTCCAGTCGTGAGTGGTGGCGCGGGGGGACCGACTTCCCCTTGGTCAGTCGTCAGCTTGCAGCGCCGATGGCCATACGCTTTTCGTCCATCTGCCCCGGCTCGGGGTCACGAAGCACATAGCCGCGGCCCCAGACGGTTTCGATGTAATTGTCGCCTTCGGTAGCCGTAGACAGTTTCTTGCGTAGTTTGCAGATGAAGACATCGATGATCTTCAGCTCGGGTTCATCCATGCCGCCGTACAGATGGTTCAGGAACATTTCCTTTGTCAGGGTCGTCCCCTTCCGCAGGCTGAGCAACTCAAGCATCTGGTATTCCTTGCCCGTCAGATGGACCGGCTTGCCGTCCGCCTCGACAGTCTTCGCGTCGAGATTGACCTCGATCCGGCCGGTACTGATGACCGACTGCGAATGGCCCTTGGAGCGACGGATGATCGCATGTATGCGCGCGACCAGCTCTTCTCGGTGGAAGGGTTTCGTAAGATAGTCGTCAGCGCCGAACCCGAAGCCCTTGAGCTTGTTTTCCGTGTCGTCTGCACCCGAGAGGATCAGGATCGGCGTTTCGATCCTGGCCAGGCGCAATTGACGCAGCACCTCGTGGCCGTTCATGTCCGGAAGACCGAGATCCAGCAGGATCAGGTCGTAATCATAAAGCTTCGCAAGATCGATCCCCTCTTCCCCCAAGTCCGTCGTGTAGACGTTGAGATTGGCATGGGTCAGCATCAACTCGATACTCTTCGACGTCGTCGGATCATCTTCAACCAAAAGCACACGCATACCGAGTTTTCTCCGTTTATCCCCTAGACGTAAACGACCCTGACGCCATTTGGTTAATCTTAAGTTACCGCATATGACGCTTTCCAGCAACAACTCATGGTTGACGAAACTTTTGAAGCGCAGTCGCCTTCAGCGCCTCTTCACCATGATTGGCGACGGCACTTACCCATTCCAGAAACTCTTCGGCTGAAATTTCATATCGTTCCAAGGCTTCGTCCTGTGTGATCAGACCGTGCACGACGCCGCGCACGACCGCCGCCTTGCGTGACGCCACCCAGCGTCGCGTCTCGGCCGGCGGCAGGTCGGCCCGGGTCATGACACGACCATCGGGCAAGGTTATCGCCCGCGGCCCCTGTACTTTTTTCAGATACATCGCTCTGATCCTCGTTCACTCGCGTGTATCCTTGGCCTTGTGTTTTAACGCCGGGTGAAACAGCGGGTTGAGAGTGTCTCGCATTTTCCTATATTCAGATGGTCTTGCGCCCCCTGCCGGGGCAGATCAGGAGCAATCATGGCCTTGGACGCTGAAATCGGACTGAATTCGCTGGGATTTCCCAAGCCCCCGCAGCAGACGCGCGTGGTCGTCGCCATGTCTGGTGGCGTCGACAGTTCCGTCGTCGCGGCAAAGCTGGCGGAAGAGGGCTATGATGTGGTCGGGGTGACTTTGCAGCTCTATGATCACGGGGCTGCATTGGCCAAGAAGGGTGCCTGCTGCGCGGGATTGGATATTCACGACGCGCGCCGGGTGGCCGAAGAGATGGGTTTCCCACACTATGTTCTTGATTATGAAAACATTTTCAAAGACGCGGTAATAGACGAATTCGCCGACAGCTATCTGGCCGGCGCGACACCGGTGCCCTGTATCCGGTGCAACGAACGCGTCAAGTTCAAGGATCTTCTGGAAACCGCACGTGATCTTGATGCCGATTGCATGGCGACCGGTCACTACATCCAGCGCAAGATGGGCGTCAACGGTCCCGAACTGCACAGCGCCGAGGACGCGAATCGCGATCAGAGCTATTTCCTCTTCTCGACAACGCCGGAACAGTTAGAATTTTTGAGATTTCCCTTGGGGCACCTCGCCTCAAAGGCGGAAACACGTGCGCTTGCCGCGCAATACGGCCTTGCAGTGGCCGACAAGCCCGACAGCCAGGACATCTGCTTTGTTCCGAACGGAGATTACGCCAGCGTGATCGAAAAGCTGCGTCCCGGCGCGGCCGAGCCCGGTGATATCGTCGATGTCGATGGCAATGTGTTGGGCACGCACAACGGGGTGATCCATTATACCATCGGTCAACGGCGCGGTCTGGGCATCGGCGGGCTGGCCGATCCGCTGTACGTGGTTAAGCTGGACGTTGACAACCGCAAGGTGATCGTCGGCCCGAAAGAGTTGCTGTCGACCCGTACCATTCCGGTGCGTGAGATCAATTGGCTGGGCGATGGTGCATTGACCGACCGTGAAAGTTACGAGATTTCGGTGAAGGTCCGTTCGACCCGCCCACCCCGCGAAGCGATCCTGCGCCCGATTTCGCCAACCGAGGCCGAGGTCGAACTGCTGACACCCGAGGAAGGCGTTTCACCGGGCCAGGCCTGCGTGTTTTATGAGACTGGCGGCACCCGGATTCTTGGTGGCGGCTGGATCTGGCGCGGCTAGAGACGGTCCAGAATCGCCCGGGCCGCCCTCAGGCCCGGCGCCTCGCCGGTCTTGCCCAGCCGGTCCATCGTCAGCGCCATCGCAGACAGTTGTGCCTGCGGTGTTTCCAGAACGCCCGTGATCGCCGGTGCTATCAACTCTGCCCTGCAATCATCGGCAATGAACTCGGGTATCGTGCGCGTGTCCGAGACCAGATTGACCAGGGTCACCGTGTCGGTCAGCAACATGCGTTGGATGATCCGGCGGGTCAGCCAATGCATGTCGTAGGCGATCACCATGGGCGTCGCCGCCGCGGCCAATTCAAGAGACACCGTGCCCGATGCGGCAAGGGCGACGTCGGCGGCCTTGAATGCGGCACGCTTTTCAGCGGCAAAGGTGGTGCGGTCGACGCCGCGCGGGTCCAGGACGATCGGCGGCACTGGCCAGGTTGCCACCATATCCTGTACCGTCTGCGCCACGTGGTCGGCCGCAGGCAACACCAACCGAAGATCCGGATGCGCGGCCTTGGCCCGCGCCAGAACGTCGGAAAAGATCGGGCCGAGCTTTGCGACCTCGCCGCGGCGGGAACCAGGCAGAACCAGCAGCAAAGGGGCCTCTCCTATGCCGTGGCGCGCACGGAATGACGCGACCTCCTCTGTCGTCGCGACAGGTTCGGTGACCACCGGATGGCCAACAAAATCACACGCCATCCCAGCACGTTGCATATAGGGCGGTTCAAACGGGAACAGCGCCAGCACGTGGTCGATGACCCTGGCCATCTTTTCCGCGCGTTTGGGGCGCCACGCCCAGACGGTCGGCGCAACATAGTGAACGGTGCGGATGTCGGAACGTTGCTTGACCAGCCCGGCCACGCGTAGACAGAAATCCGGGCTGTCGATTGTCAGCAGCAGATCCGGCGGATCGGCCAGCACTGCATCCGCGCATTCGCGGATCCGGCGCTTGAGATGAAAGTACTTCGGCGCAATTTCGGCCAGCCCCATCACCGACAATTCGTCCATCGGAAAGCGGCTTGTCAGCCCTTCGGCCTGCATCTTTGCGCCGCCAACCCCGTCAAAGCGGATGTCGGGGACAAGCGCCCTGAGACCGGCCATCACCGCCGCCCCGAGGGAATCCCCCGAGGGTTCACCGGCAATCACGAAGATACGCATCAGACTTCCTCCGCAAGGATGGTGAGGCCCAGCTCATCAGCAAGCGGGAGCAGGACGTCGCGATCGATCAGGAGAACACGCCCTGCGGCGATCACGATACCTTCCAGCCCTGCCTCGGCGGCGCGGCGCAGGGTATCGGGACCGATGGCGGGCATGTCGACACGCAAATCCTGCCCTGATTTCGGGAACTTGCACAGAACGCCCCGGCCGCGACGCAAGCGATCCGGCGTCTGTGCCACAAAGCGCAACATGGCATCGGTTCCCTGGATCGTCTCAATCCCGAGGCACAGACCACCGGCCACGACGCAGCCTTGGCTGACATCCAGCGGCGCCAGCCCTTCGAGGATATCGCGGCCGCGCGCGCTGTCGACGCGGGCCTCCTTCGACAACGGTGCCCCACTGAGGAGACCAGCCGAGGCGGTCAGTGCGGGCAGCAGGTCGTGGGCGCCGACAACGCTAAAACCCTGTTCCTCGAAAACGGAAATCACCAGCCGCAGCAGGGCGTCGTCGCGGCCGGTTCCCATCGCCTTCATCACCCGCGGCGCAAGCGACATGACGGTAAAATCAAGCTGCTTCATGTCGAGATGCGGGCGCGTGGTGGCGCCGGCCATCACGATCCGCGTAATGCCTTCGGCCCGCAGGGCGGTGAAGACGGAGCCGAGTTTTTCGTATCGGTATCGTGTCAGTATCTCGTCGGGCAAGGCACAGTCCGTGCCCTCGAACGTCAGGCAATAGGCATCCGGGTAGGCGTCAGCCAGCAGCACCGGCAACGTGCCGCCGCCAGCGATGATGCCGAGCCGCCCCTGAACCGCGCCACCCTGGTCTGTCGCGTTCCCGCTGGCAGCCGTTTTCCTGCGCCCTGGCAACCAGCCCACGGCGCGCCTACTGCTTGCCCGGGGTCAGAAACGACCGGTCGCTGCCAGCAAGCACGAAATCGACAATCGTGCGGACGTAATCGCTTTCGGTTTCGTCACCCAGACGGCGCGCGCGATCCTGAAACGCGCCTTCGCCCTGCGCCAGCATCTGAAACGCGGCCCGTAGCGCGGTGATGTCGGAGCGCGCAACGCCCCGCCGTTTCAACCCCACCAGGTTCAGCCCGTCGAGTTTGCCGCGGTCGGCTTGCACAAGGCCGTAGGGGATCACGTCGTGGGTCACCATGGTGACCGCGCCGATGATGGCGCCGCGCCCGATCCGCACCCATTGATGCACGCCAGAAAGGCCACCGATGATCACTTCGTCGTCGATCACGCAATGCCCGGCCAACGCCGCATTGTTGACGATGATGACGTTGTTGCCGACCTGACAGTCATGGGCGACGTGGCAGCCGGCCATGAACAGGCCGTCGTCGCCAACGCGGGTCACGCCCCCACCCCCTTCGGTCCCGGCGTTCATGGTGACATGTTCGCGGATGCGGTTGCGCTGACCAACGACCAGCCGTGTCTTTTCGCCCTTGAACTTGAGATCCTGCGGGATGCCACCGATGACCGCAAAGGGATGCACCAGCGTGTCGGCGCCGATCTCGGTCACGCCCTGAACCACCACATGGCTCATCAACTCGACATTCGCGCCGATGCTGACTTCGGCGCCGATGTGGCAGAACGGGCCGATCCGCGCGCCATCGCCGATCGTGGCACCGTCTTCGACCAGGGCCAGCGGGTGAACGATCGCTTCGTGACTGATCGCCATCGGCTCATCCCTCCGCCGGTTGGTCGATCATCGCCATGAATTCGGATTCACAGGCCAGCTCGCCTTCGACGGTTGCGACACCGCTGAATTTCCAGACCTTGCCACCGGGCTTGCCACGCAGCGTTTGCACGCGCATTTCCAGCACATCACCGGGCACGACCATGCGACGGAATTTGCTTTTCTCGATCGACATGAAATAGATCAGGATATTCTTGTCCTCGAACCCCAGTGTCGCCCCGACCATCACCGCCGCCGTCTGCGCCATCGCTTCGATGATGGTGACCCCCGGCATGATCGGCTTGGCCGGAAAATGCCCTTGGAAATGCGGTTCGTTCATCGTGACATTCTTGATGCCGAGCGCGGAGGTCGTGCCGTCGATCTCGACCACCTTGTCCACCAGAAGGAACGGATAGCGGTGCGGAATGATGCGAGTGATGCGATTGATGTCGGCGCTTTGGAGCGTCTCGGTCATGCTGGTCTTTCCTCGTGCGCAAGGAAGGGTCTGTATGCCCTTCTGGTCTGGATTGTCCCTAGCAAGTCAGCCGCCGTGCGGCAAGCATACTCGGGGTCAGGCGCAACCGCGCGGGCACCCTGCGTTGCCCGTTCAGGCACCGGGGCAACACCCAGCGTGGTGCAGGTTGTCAGGGAGAGGTCGGCGACGGCGGTGCAGGCGTGTCACCCTGCGGCGCTGTGCCATTCGGGGCATCATCGGCCGGGGCATCATCTGCCGGGTCGGACGGGACCGGTTCATCTGGGGTCGCGTCGGCGTCCGGGTCGGTTTTGACAGCGCCGTCTTCGTCCAGAAGCGCCGCGTCGATGCGTTCGATCGCCTCGTCCGTGATGTCGACGATATCGCGCGCGACAAAGACGCTGCGCTGTTCAAGGATCACGGCGGCCCCTGCTTCCTGCATCAATGAATTGAGCACCGGTTCCGCCGCTTTGAGAAAGGCGCGTCGGGCCGCATCGCTGTCCTGCCCCAGCGTCTTGGTCATTTCTTCACGTTCGCGGCGGATATCCGTCACCTTGGCATCGAATGCCTCGGCCATGACGCGAAACTTTTCGGGGTCCGTCTTGGGGCGCAGATCGGTCAGACGACGCTCTTCTTCGGCCAGCTCTCCTTCGATCCGGCGGTTGTCGGCGGCGATCCTGCTTGCCTGCGCCTCGATCTTGCTGGACAGGCGGGCACCATAGCGGCTGTCGGAAAACAGGCGTTCGCTGTCGACCGTCAGGATCGGAGACCGGGGCAAGCCGCTGAACGACTGCGCCCCGGCAAGACCCGGCAAAAGGCTGAGCCAGGCGGCGATGACAATGGTCAGCAGCCGGGTGGCACGCATCCCCTGCTCCTAGAAATCAGTGCGAATGGAGAGGTCGAAGCTCTGCTCGCGGTCGTAGGTTTCTTTCTGGAGCGCCTTGGACCAGTTGAACCGAAGCGGCCCGATGGGGGTATCCCAGAACACGGAAATGCCGATGACCTGACGGATCGGACCATCTTCATACAGCACGTTGGAGGAGCTTTCATCAAGCCCCCAAGACGTGCCCACATCGTAGAAGACGCCGCCGCTGATGCCGTATTCCTCTGGCAGGCCGAGGGGGAATTCCATGTCGAACTGGGCGACGGCAAAGGCGGTACCGCCAAGGGCATCATTATAGGACCCTTCGGAGTATTCGCGCGGCCCGATACCGTTGGGAGAGAAGCCGCGCATGTAGGAGCCGCCGATCAGGAAACGGTCGGTCACCAGTGAGGAAGACGATCCCAGCGTCTGGATCGAACCACCGCGCAACGTGGCGCGCAGGGTCACTTCCTCGTTCAGGACCTTTTTCTGCGCCACGGCGCGGGCCATGCTGCGGATATATTCGATGTCGCCACCAACACCGGCGAAATCCTGGCTGAATTCCAGCAGGACGCCCGCATTCGGGTTCAGGCCGGTGACCCGCGTGTCATAGCTGTACTTGTAACCAAGCGAGGACGAGTATTCGAGGTCACGGTCCGCCTCGGCCTGCAGCAGCGGGCCGATGGCCGTACCGCTGTTGGAGGAAATATCCGTGCCCTTGATGGTGTAGTTGAAGTTGAGCGTCGACTTTTCGCCGGCAGGAAAGGTCAGACCTGTGGAGATCACGCCCTGGGTCGTGTCATAGGCGGCGTAGTCGGATTCGGTTTCTTCGTAGCTGCCGCTGAGATCGAACTTGAGATCGCGGCCCAGAAAGCGCGGTTCGGAAAAGCGCAGGCTGTAGATGCGGTCGGACGAGGCGCCGGACACCGTCAGGCCGACCGACTGGCCGCGCCCGAGGAAGTTGTTTTCCTTGAAGCTGATCGCCAGACCGAAACCATCGGTTGTGGAATAGGTGCCACCGAAGGATAGTGAGCCGGTGGTGGTTTCGTCGACGTTCACATCGACGATCACCTGATCGCTGGAGGAGCCTTCGCGGGCATTCACCTGCGCGTCGGAGAAATATCCCAGGGCGCGGATGCGTTCGGCGGATTCACGGATTTCGCGCGGATTGAAGGGATCGCCCTCGACCGTGTTGAATTCGGCCCGGATGACCCGGTCCAGCGTGGTGGTGTTGCCTTCGATGTCGATGCGTTCGACAAAGATGCGCGGCCCGCGTGTCAGCACGAAATCCACGTCCAGGGTCATGTCGCGGTCATTGCGGGTGACACGAGGTTCGACGCGCAGGAAATCCAGACCGTTGCGAATGGCCAGTCGTTCGATGCGGGCAATCGAGTTCTCGATCAGGCTGGGGGAATAGACCGTGCCCGGCTTGATGTTCAGCGCATCGCGATAGACGGCACTGTCGACGCCTTCGTATTGGCTGGTCGCGCTGATCTTGCCCAGGCGGAATTGCTGCCCCTCCTGCACGTTGAAGGTGACGAGGTAGCCATCCCGTTCCTGCGACAGCTCGGCGTTCACACCGGTGATGCGAAAGTCGACGTAGCCGCGCGATTGATAGAAATCCTTGAGCACCTGCTTGTCGAACTCGACCCGGTCAGCGACGAAGGTGTCGTTCTTGAACAGGACGCGCAGCAGACCGGCCTGCTTGCTTTGCAACACCTGTCGCAGACGACGATCAGAATATTTCGTGTTGCCGACGAAGGAGATCCGCTCAACCTCGGTCACACCACCTTCGAACACCTCGAAGACCAGATCGACCCGGTTGTCGGACCGGCGGATGATGCGCGGCGTTACCCGCGCCGCCAAACGGCCCTGCGCCGCGTAGGCCTGCGAAATCAACGCAGCGTCCGCTTCGGCCTGGGATGGCGAAAACACCTGGCGCGAGGTCGATTTCACGATTCCGGTCAGCACCTCGTCCTTGATACGCTTGTTGCCCTCGAAGTTGACGACGTTGATCGTGGGGAATTCAGTCACCTTGATGACCAGTGTGCCACCGCTCGGCGTCAGTTCGACGGTTTCGAACAGGCCAGAGGCCACGATACGCTGGTAGGCTTCGTTCAGGGAGCCGGCATCCGTCGCCTCGCCCCGCGCGATTCCCGCGTAGGACAGGATCGTCCCGGTGGGGATGCGTTCATTGCCCTGAACGGTCACCGAATTGAAACTGTATGTCTGGGCGACTGCGACCGTGGGATACACGGCGTAAGCACCTGAAAGAAAAACGAAACTGCTGAGGATGGTAGACCCCAGGACCGTACGGGTGCGATCCATGCTGGCAGCCCCGATTTTAAAGTACTTGTTCATGCGCCAGACCCACTCAGACATCCTATTCAAGACGTGAGTATCGGGAAAGAAACCACTTGTCAAAACGCCATGGCGCCCAATCGGTTGTGGGTCGCGGTGCTGCGCATGGCCGATGTAGTTTCCAGCAGGAATGGCCGATCCGCGCTGCCGGGGCCGGTGAAAATCCGCCTATGTCATCGCAATTCAGGCCCGCCGCCTGCGACATGCAGCCGGCGGCCAACACGGGATGTTCAGGGGCAAAACACGTCGTTCGTAAGGGCGAACAGCATGACACCCAGCACGATGGTCAGACCCGCGAACATCAGCACACGCAGCGCGCGGTCGGAAGGTGGACGCCCCGCGACGGCTTCGTAGGCATGAAACACCAGGTGTCCGCCATCCAGCACCGGCACCGGAAACAGGTTCAGCAGGCCGACGCCCGTGGACAGTGCCGCTACGAACCACACAAAGCTGACGACGCCCTGACTTGCCATGGCGCCCGACGTCTTGGCGATGCCGATGGGGCCGGTCATGTTGCACGATGAAATCGCGCCGGTCGCGATATGATACAACCCTGAAAGAGAGCTGACGATGACCTGCCAGGTCTGCACCAGACCGCCCTGGATGCTGTCGAGGACGCCGACTCGGGTGGTGGCCAGTTCGAACGCCATTCCACCGGCGATGCCGATCCGCCATTCCGTGCGGAACCCACCCGCGGGATCGGGTTCGTCGACGCGGCGCGGTGTCAGGGCGAATTCCAGGGCGGTATCGGTGCCCGGACGCCAAACGTTCAGCAGCAAAGGCGCGCCGCTGGACGCTTTGACGCTGTTCTTCAGTTGCTCGAACGAGAAGATGGAGGTTCCGTCGACCGCAGTGATCACGTCGCCCTTTTCCAGCCCGATATCGTAGGCGGCCGAGTTCGGCGACAGCTGCGTGATGATCGGCGGATAGGGATAGGGACCGGGTACGGTGATTTCCCTGCCCTCGCGGGTGACGGCATAGTCCAGCACGGGTGCCATGGGAAGGGTGTCGCCAAACTGGCTCATCGCGGTGGCATCGCTGAAATCTGGAACGGCGACGCCACCGATGGCACGGATTTCGTCGCCCGCACGCAGATCGGGTTGTTGCGCCGCGCCCGCAACGGCGGGCAGCGGACGCATTGCTCCGACCGCCATCGGTTCCGCCACGTCGCCACGCGCAAACAACAAGACGGCAAACAGCACCGTCGAGAGGATGAAGTTGAACACCGGGCCGGCCGCGACCGTCGCAGCGCGCGCCCAAAGGGGGGCTCCCTGCATTGTCGCGCGACGGTCCTGCGCGCTCATCGCGCGGATTGCCTCTCCGTCGCTGCCCGCCGAGGCTGCATCGGCATCGCCAAGGAACTTGACGTAGCCACCGAAGGGCAGCGCCGCGAATTGCCAGCGTGTGCCGTGCCTGTCGACGCGCGAAAACAGCACCGGCCCGAAGCCCAACGAAAACACCTCGGCCTTGATGCCCGAGACGCGGCCGATGATGTAGTGACCGTATTCATGGATGGCGACGATGATCGAAAGGGCGACCACGAAAGCCAGCAGGGTATAAAGCGTACTGCCGAACTCTGGCAAAAAATTCATCAACTCATCCCTGCATTGGCTGTGGTGGACACGCATTCGCCCGCGTATGTTCGCGCGATGTGATCCACCGCCATGACGTTATCAAGGGTGAAATCCGCATCGATCAAGGCCACGTCCGCATCCAGACGATCAAGAACGCGCGAGACGAGCTCGGCCATCTGCATGAAACCGATACGCCGGTCGATGAAGGCATCCAGCGCCACCTCCTTGGCCGCGTTCATCGCGGCGCCGGACATTCCGCCGCGCTGCATCACGCGCTGAGCGATGGCAAGCGCAGGATAGCGGGCGGGATCAGGCGCGCGGAACGTCAGGCTGGCCACGCGGCCCAGGTCAAGACGTTCTACTGGCAGGTCGACCCGCTCGGGCCAGTTGAGCGCATAGCCGATGGCATGGCGCATATCAGGTGCGCCGAGGTGAGCGAGGATGCCACCATCGACATGCCCGACCAGCGCATGCACCAGGCTTTCGGGATGGACAAGCACCTCTATCTGGTCCGGTTTCAGACCAAAGAATTCTTTGGCTTCAATGACTTCCAATGCCTTGTTGAACATCGAGGCGCTGTCGATCGTGATGCGCTGTCCCATGTCCCAGTTCGGGTGGGTCGCGGCCTGTTCCGGCGTGGCCCGCGCCAGCGCGTCGAGCGGCCAATCCCTGAATGCCCCCCCCGAAGCGGTCAAGATCACACGTTCGACGCTGTCGATGCTCTCCCCTTGCAGGGCCTGGAACACGGCGGAATGTTCGCTGTCCACCGGCAGCAGGGTTGCATCGTGACGCGCAGCCTCGGCCAACACAAGCGGCCCGGCGCAGACCAGGCTTTCCTTGTTCGCCAGTGCCAGCGTGGCCCCGTTTCGCAGCGCCGCCAGGCCCGGCGCCAACCCTGCGGCACCAACAATGGCCGACATCACCAGATCGGCCGGACGGCCGCCAGCCTCATGAAGTGCCTGTGTGCCTGCCGCTGCCTCGATCCCGCTGCCAGACAGGGCGGCGCGCAGATCCTCCAGGTGCGCCTCGTGCGCGGTGACGGCGATGCGGGCGTTCAGAGCGACGGCATCGCGGGCCAGCTGTGCGATGTTGTGGCCACCGGTCAGCGCCTCAACCGCAAAGGCCTCGGGCCGCCGGGCGATCAGGTCAATGGTACTCTGCCCGATAGACCCGGTGGCCCCGAGGATGGAAATGCGTCGCATGGTTTATCCTACGATGAAGAACAACCCCGTCCAGGGTCCGGTGATCAGCAGCATCAGCGACGCGCCGAGCATCCCGTCAAAGCGATCGAGCAGGCCGCCATGTCCGGGAATGAGGTTCGAGCTGTCCTTGATCCCGACGCGGCGTTTCGCGGCACTTTCGGCCATGTCCCCCATCTGCGAGGCCATCGACAGCGCAACCGAGATACCCGCCATCTGGATGCCTTCACCGGTCCAGATGCCGAAAATGACACCGATGACGGCCGCCGCGACCCAGCCTGCCGCAGTGCCCGACCACGTCTTTTTCGGGCTGACGCGGGGCCAGAACTTTGGCCCGCCGATCAGACGACCGGCGAAATAGCCCGCCACATCGGTCACAACCACCACGGCCACCAGCCAGCCCAGCCAGATGATGCCCTGGTCATCGCGCAGGCGTACCATCCCGTAACCGGACAAGAGGATCATGGCGCAGAATGTCAGGAACATCGTGCGCCGATGCGGCACCAGCGAGATCCCCACCATCGACGGTGCTAGCAGAAACGGCAGCGCCAGCCCCCCCGGCAGATACAGCGACAGCGCCAGGCAAAGACCGGCAATGCCGCCCATCTGCAACGGCATCGCGCGATTTTCGGGCGCGATCATGCGCGCCAGTTCCCACACCATGCCGCCCGAAACCAGGGCAATGGACAGGCGGAACCAATGCCCGCCGATCCAGATCAACGTCATGCCGATCAGAACCATAGCCACACCGGAGATCATGCGCGGCGCAAGATCGGACCAATTGCGTTGTGCCATCACTCAGCCTTTCGCGCCGCCAAAGCGACGATCGCGGCTGGCATAGCTGGCAATCACTTCGGCCAGCACACCAGGGGTAAAATCGGGCCATAGCGTGTCGATGAACTCATACTCTGCATAGGCCGACTGCCAGAGCAGGAAATTCGAGATCCGCGCCTCTCCGCTGGTGCGGATGACCAGGTCGGGATCGGGCAACACGCATGTGTCGAGGTATCTCGGCAGGGTTTCTTCGTCGATCGCCCCCGGATCCAGCCGCCCGGCAGCGACATCTTCGGCCAGCCGCTTGGTGGCGCGGGCCACCTCGTCGCGACCGCCGTAGTTCAGGGCGATTGTCAGGTTCGTGCCCGTGCACCCCGATGTCATTTCCTCAAGCTCGTCCATCAACAGCTGGAGCTTGGCGTCAAGACCGGGACGATCACCGATGAAGCGCACACAGACATTGCGCGACCGAAGCGCGCGCGCTTCCTTGCGGATGTAGGACCGAAACAGGCTCATCAGACCGGCAACCTCGATCTGGGTTCTCTTCCAGTTCTCGGTCGAGAACGCAAAGATGGTCAGGTATTCGATGCCCAGACCGGGGCAGGCCTCGACGATCTCTCGCACACGACGCGCACCCGCGTGGTGGCCAAACAGACGCGGCCGCCCCCGCATTTTCGCCCAGCGTCCGTTACCATCCATGATGATAGCGACATGGCGCGGTCCCATAGCGGGAACGGTGGCTTCATCCTGCGCCATATGCACTCCCCTTCATGGCCACTGCCCCCCGGTCGCAGACTGCGCGCGAACCGGGGCGTGGCGTGTCCTATCAGACCTGCATGATCTCGGCTTGCTTCGTCTCGAGCGCCTCGTCGACCTTGGCGATATAGGCGTTCGTCAGATCCTGCACTTCCTGCTCCCAGAATTTCTGGTCGTCCTCGGACAGACCATCGGCCTTGGCCTTCTTGATCTTGTCCATGCCGTCACGGCGCAGGTTGCGCACGGCAACGCGGCAATGTTCGGCATATTGCGCGGCGACCTTGGTCAGTTCTCGGCGGCGTTCCTCGTTCAGCTCCGGGATCGGCAGCATGATGATGGTGCCATTCATCTGCGGGTTGATGCCCAGGCCGCTCTCGCGGATCGCCTTTTCGACCTTGTTCACAAGGCCCTTGTCCCAGACGTTGATCGTAACCATGCGCGGTTCAGGCACGTTGACGGTGCCGACCTGGTTGATCGGGGTCGGGCTGCCGTAGGCATCGACCATGATCGGCTCCAACATCGAACCGGAGGCCCGGCCAGTGCGCAACGAGGCGAATTCGGTTCTGAGGCTGGAGATTGCGCCGTCCATGCGCCGGGACAGGTCGTCGGTATCCAGCTCGAAATCATCGGCCATTTGTCATTCCCTCAAGTCGTCTTATCCGGTGCATCTATATCGTCACCGGGCAGAGTTTGTATAGACTGCGGCCCACGAATTGCACGCAGGCCGGGTGCGGTGCACAAGGCGCAGCGATGATCGCGACGCCCAGCCGCCCCACTTCGTGTCGACGTCGGCTTATTCCTGCACCTTGGTATAGGTGCCCTGCCCCGCAAGGATGCCACGGAACCCGCCCGGCTCGTCCAGCGAAAAGACGATGATCGGCTTGCGGTTGTCGCGTGCCAGCGCGATTGCCGATGCGTCCATGACGTTCAGGTGCTGCGCGAGCACTTCGTCGTAGGTCACCGTGTCATAGCGTTTGGCGTCTGCGTGCTTCATCGGATCCTTGTCGTAGACGCCATCAACCTTCGTGCCTTTGAAGATCGCCTCGCAGGCCATTTCGTTTGCGCGCAGCGTCGCCGCAGTGTCGGTGGTGAAATAAGGGTTTCCCGTTCCGGCGGCAAAGATGCAGACGCGCTTTTTCTCAAGGTGACGCACGGCGCGACGGCGAATGTAGGGTTCGGCCACTTCATCCATGCGAATGGCGCTGATCACGCGGGTGAACACCCCGATCTCCTCAAGCGAGGATTGCATCGCCAGCGCGTTCATCACCGTTGCCAGCATCCCCATGTAATCGGCTGTCGTGCGTTCCATGCCCTGCGCCGATCCGGCCAGGCCGCGAAAGATATTGCCGCCACCGATGACCATGCAGATCTCGACACCCAGGTCGCTGACCGACTTTACCTCTCGGGCAATCCGTTCGACAGTGGGCGGATGCAGGCCGTAGCCTTGCGGACCCATCAGAGCCTCGCCTGAGATTTTCAACAAGACCCGCTTGTAGGTGGGCTCCTGAACACTTTCGGCCATGTTGCACTCCTGCGTGACGGGGTAATAGGATCGGGCGCAAAATGTCTGAAAAGCCGGTCAGGTTCAATGCGCGAAATGGCCTGACCGAGAGGAGAAAGAGCGTTTTGCAGATCAACCGGGTCCAGGGCCTTTCCGTAGAACGCCCGATACTTATCGCGGGACCGACCGCGTCGGGAAAATCGGCGCTGGCCATGCGGATCGCGGCACAGGATGGCGGCGTCATCGTGAATGCAGATGCCATACAGGTCTATGCCAACTGGCGGGTGCTGACCGCGCGGCCCAGCCAGGCCGATGAAGATGCCCATCCCCACAGGCTGTTCGGTCATGTCGCGGCGGATCATTCCTATAGTGTCGGGGAGTGGCTGCGTGAGGTGGAGAGCCTGTTGCAAGGACCTGATCGGTTGATCATCATCGGGGGCACGGGACTGTATTTTCGGGCGCTGACCGAAGGTCTGGCGGAAATCCCACCGATTCCCGCGGCGGTGCGGTCTGCGGGTGATGCCTTGCGCGAACAAGGGGCCCTGGCGCAGATGCGCGAAGAGATCGACCCGGCAAGCGCGGCGCGTATCGACATGGCCAACCCGGCGCGGGTTCAGCGCGCCTGGGAGGTGCTGCGCGCCACCGGTCGGGGCATCGCCGCATGGCAGGACGCAACCCCTGCCCCGTTGCTGCCCGACAGTGCCACCGAGCGACTGGTTCTGGATGCGCCCAAAGACTGGCTGAGCCCGCGCATCGAGAACCGCTTTGACCTGATGCTGGCGCAGGGCGCGCTGGAGGAAGCGCGTGCCAATCTGCCGGGCTGGGATCCTGCGCTTCCATCAAGCAAGGCGATCGGTGCCCCGGAGCTGATCGCGCATCTGCGAGGCGAGATGACGCTGGACGCCGCGCGCGAGGCTGCCGTCATCGCCACGCGCCAGTTTGCCAAGCGCCAGCGCACGTGGTTTCGCGCCCGCATGACAACCTGGACCGCCATAACGCCCTGATATCGTCGGACCGCCGCCACCCCGCTTGATTGACCCGGCGCGGCGACCCGTGCACCCATGACAGCTGTGTCGCCGTTCCTTCGCTTTCCTTTGGTACAAGGCGAAAACGCGCGACATGCCGTGCCCCGAAATAGGCTGGAAATACCCCTGTCATACTGCCACGCTACCCCTGCGAAACCCCGCGACACGCGGCTTTCGGCTTGCGCTTTCGGACATGTCGCATTTGAATTGCACCAATGTCGTTTTCAGGTCCGCGAATGGCGACACGCGAATTGACCTGCCGCCCGTTTGCGTGCGCAATGCAAGAACAGAAACGGTCCGCACAAGACGGTCCGAAATAGACAAGGACATCGCGCCGAAAGGACCTAGATCCCCGGCATGAGAATTTGAAAGTCACAGGGAGAATAGCATGACGTATCGCAATACACCGCTGGGGCGGGTTCACCCGGCGGCCAGCATGTACGCCGATGAATTCAAGGCAGGCAAGCTGAGCCGCCGTGAATTTCTGACCCGCGCCTCTGCACTGGGCGTCGCCACGACAACCGCCTATGCCCTTGGCGGCATCGCACAAGAGGCACAGGCCCAGACAGCCGAGCCGAAGATGGGGGGCACGCTGCGCATGAACATGCAGACGCGCGCATTGAAGGACCCCCGCAGCTATGACTGGTCGGAAATGGCCAACTTTTCGCGCGGCTGGCTGGAGTACCTCGTCGAGTACCAGAAAGACGGCTCCTTCGACCCGATGCTGCTGGAGAGCTGGGACGTAAATGACGACGCCACCGAATACCTGCTGCATGTGCGCCCGGGCGTGACATGGAATAACGGTGATCCCTTTACCGCAGAAGACGTGGCATTCAACATCGCGCGCTGGTGCGAAGCCAATGCCGAGGGCAACTCCATGGCATCGCGCATGTCGTCGCTGATCGATGAAGAGACGGGCATGGCGCGGGATGATGCGATTACGGTTGTCGACGACCAAACCGTCAAGCTGGTCTGCTCGGTGCCCGACATCACGATCATCGCGAACTTTGCCGACTATCCCGCAGCCATCGTGCACCAGAGCTACGATGGCGGCGATCCGTCGGAAAACCCCATCGGCACCGGCCCCTTCCTGCCCGAAGCCAACGAGGTTGGCGTCAAACAGGTGCTGATCAAGAACACCGATCACGACTGGTGGGGTACAGGTGCCTATCTGGACCGGATCGAATTCATCGATTTCGGCTCCGACATGGCGTCGTGGGTGGCAGCGGCGGATGCCGACGAGATCGACATGACCTACCAGTCAACCGGCGAATTCATCGAAGTGCTGACGGCGATGGACTGGAAACAATCCGAGGCGATCACTGCCGCGACGCTGGCCATCCGGTTCAACCAGACCAACGCACCATATGACGACGTCAAGGTGCGGCAGGCACTGACCATGGCCGTCGACAACGCCGTTGTTCTGGAACTTGGCTATGCGGGCTATGGCACCGTCGCGGAAAATCACCACGTCTGCCCGGTACACCCCGATTATGCCGAGATCCCGGCAATCCCGACCGACACCGAAAAAGCCCGCGCAATGCTGGAAGAGGCAGGACATGCCGATACGGTGTTCGAGCTGATTTCGATCGACGATCAGTGGATTTCCGAAACCTGCGACGCGGTCGCGGCCCAGGTGCGCGATGCCGGTATCAACATCGAACGCAAGATCCTGCCCGGTTCGACATTCTGGAATGACTGGCTGTCCTACCCGTGGTCCGCGACCGACTGGGCCATGCGTCCACTGGGCGTTCAGGTGCTGTCGCTGGCCTACAAGTCAGGCGTGCCGTGGAACGAATCCGCGATGTCGAACCCGGAGTTCGATGCGCTGCTGGCCGAGGCCCTGTCGATCGCCGACGCCGACAAGCGCAAGGACGTGATGGCCAAGCTGGAGCAGATCATGCTGGATGAAGGCGTGATGATCCAGCCTTACTGGCGGTCTCTCTACAACCACGCCAAGCCCGAGGTGATGGGGGCAGACATGCACCCCTCGATCGAGCTGCATCACTACAAATGGTGGATCGACGCCTGATCCCGCTGCCGGGGCCGCCGCTGACAGCTGGCCCCGGCGATCATAGTGCTTCCACCTCCTGCGGACGCCAGAACAATAAGGGGCCATCGATGCCCCACCGCCACTGACAGGGATAGTGTATGATCTTCTTCCTCTTGCGACGGACGGCGACGATGATCCTGACGGCCCTGTGCCTCAGCTTCATCGTCTTCTACCTGACCAATCTGCCGCCGAACCTTGAGAAGGTCGCTAAATTTCAGGGCAACAGCCGGATGACCGACGAAGAGGTCGCACGCTGGCTGGATCATAATGGCTATACCCGTCCGACCTACGTCCGCTACGGAGAGTGGCTCGGGGTCGTGCCCGGATGGACAGACGAGCGCGACGGCACGACAACCGGGCGCTGCATCGGGACAGGAGAGAGCGCCGACACCGCGCCACGGTTCTGCGGCATCCTGCAAGGCAACTGGGGCCGCAGTACGGTGTTCCGCGAGGATGTCAGCCATATCGTTGCGATCCGGCTGGCGCAGACCGGCAAGCTGATGTTCTGGGTGATGCTGATGATGGTGCCGATGGCGCTGCTGATCGGCGTTCTGGCCGGCATGCGAGAGGGGTCGAAGCTGGACCGCGCGTTGTCGACGGTTTCCATCATGACCACGGCGACACCGGAATACGTCTCGGGGGTGATCCTGATTGCCGTGTTTGCCTCCTCTGCCGTGGGGCTGAAATGGTTCAAGGGCACGGCGACATCGGCCATGGATGGCGCGAATTTCGAGAATTTCTTTCTGCCGGTACTGACCATCGCGCTTTATGGCACGGGCTATGTCGCACGGATGACGCGGGCGTCGATGGCCGAGGTGATGACGGCACAATACGTGCGGACCGCGCGCCTGAAAGGCGTGTCGTTTCGCAACATCGTGCTGAAACATGCCCTGAGGAATGCCCTGATTGCCCCCTTCACAGTGATCATGCTGCAATTTCCATGGTTGCTGAACGGAGTGGTGATTGTCGAAACGTTGTTCAATTTCAAGGGGCTGGGCTGGGCTTTGGTTCAAGCCGCCGGGAACAATGACATCGACCTGCTGCTGGGCATTTCGGTGGTTTCGGTGATCGTGGTCCTGGTGACGCAGCTGATTTCGGATATCGGCTATGTCTACCTGAATCCGCGCATCCGGATGTCCTGAGGAGGATCGAAACCATGGAAGACCTGTCCTGGGGCGCGATCATTCTGCGCATCCTCATCCGCTTCATCCCCGTGTGGATCGCGTTGGCTGTTACATTCGGCCTGTCGATCGCCTTCAAGCGGCGGCTGGGCCTGTATGGCAAGCTGTTCGACAATACCATCGGCGCGGTGGGTTTCGGGCTGGTGATGTTCTGGGTGTATACGGCACTGGCTGTGGGACTGTTCGACTGGATCGTGACGCATGATCCACTGTCGGCGGCGACCGGCATGAAGAACAAGCTGCCCGGCACCCCGCTCCGCGGCGCCGCCGAGGGGGAATATCCCTATTACCTGCTGGGTGGCGACACGCTGGCGCGGGATGTGTTCAGCCGGATGATCGAGGGCGCCTGGGTGGTGATCCGCATCGCGCCGCTGGCGACACTGTTTTCCTTCATGGTCGGGATCACGCTGGGACTGCCGGCAGGCTATATCGGCGGCAAGCTGGACACCGGGTTGAGTTTTCTGGCCAACCTGATCCTGGCGTTTCCCGTGATCTTGCTGTTCTATCTGCTGGTGACACCCGAAATGGTCGAAACCGGCATCCCGAGCTACATGGCCATCGTGCTGTTCCTGTTTCCCATCGTTTTCCTGATCGTGCTGATCAATGCACGGTTCCATACGCAGCCCACACGGCGCAATATCATCCTTGTGGTGCTGCTGGTCGTGTTGGGCTGGTTGTATCTGTCGTTGATTTCGGACCCGATAACGGTGGTGCGGTTCTGGCCAAGCGAGCTGGATCTGTTCAACGTGCCGGCCGGGATACTGGTGGTGTTCGTCTCGGTCGTCTTCGTCAACGCGCCAACCGTGTTTCGCATCGTGCGGGGGCTGACGCTGGACATCAAGACGCGCGACTACGTGGCCGCGGCCCAGACCCGTGGCGAGGGCCCATGGTACATCATGTTGTGGGAGATCCTGCCAAACGCGCGCGGGCCGCTGATCGTCGATTTCTGCCTTCGCATCGGGTATACGACGATCTTGCTCGGTACGCTGGGTTTTTTCGGACTGGGCTTGCCCCCCGAGAGCCCGGACTGGGGCAGCACCATCAACCAGGGGCGCAAGTTGCTGTCGATCTATCCCCATGCCGCAATCGTGCCCGCCGTGGCGCTGCTGAGCCTTGTGCTGGGCCTGAACCTGTTGGCAGACGGGTTGCGGGAAGAAAGCCTCAGGGACTGATTACAGGTTCCGGACCGGGGGCCAGCCCCCGGACCCCCGGGATATTTTGCAACAGGGAAACCAGGGCAGACCTGCCCGCCGCGATTGAAACAGGGGCCCACAAACCCCGGGAGAGGTGTCATGGACGACGCGTATGACGGACCCATTCTGGAGATCGACAACCTGTCGATTTCCTTTTTCACGCGGCTGAGAGAGATCCCGGCGGTCATGGATTTTTCCGTTTCCGTACGCCCTGGTGAGGCAGTCGGGCTGGTCGGGGAAAGTGGCTGTGGCAAGTCGACGGTAGCTTTGGGAGTGATGCAGGATCTGGGGGTGAACGGCAGGGTCGTCGGAGGGACGATCAGGTTCAAGGGGCGCGATCTTGGCGCGATGAGCGACGGCGAATTGCGGGCAATCCGCGGCAGCGAGATTGCCATGATCTATCAAGAGCCGATGGCCAGCCTGAACCCCGCGATGCGCATCGGCCAGCAGTTGATGGAAGTGCCGATGATCCATGAGGGGATCGGCGCGAAAGAGGCGCGGGCAAGGGCGCTTCAGGTGGTGACGGATGTCAAGCTGCCCGACCCCGAGCGGATCCTGAAAGCCTTTCCACACCAGCTGTCGGGGGGCCAGCAGCAGCGCATCGTCATTGCCATGGCGCTGATGTCGAAACCCGCCCTGTTGATCCTGGACGAGCCGACGACGGCGCTGGACGTGACCGTGGAGGCCGCCATTGTCGAACTGGTGCGGGATCTTGGCAAGAAATACGGAACATCAATGCTGTTCATCAGCCACAACCTTGGCCTGGTGCTGGAGACCTGTGACAAGATCTGCGTGATGTATTCCGGCGAGGCGGTGGAGCGTGGGTCGATCGGAGATGTCTTCGACAGCATGCGCCATCCCTATACACAAGCGCTGTTCCGGTCCATTCCGCTGCCCGGGGCCGACAAGACAGCGCGACCGCTAAAAGCCATTCCGGGCAATTTCCCCCTGCCGCATGAGCGCCCGCCCGGGTGCAACTTCGGCCCCCGTTGCGACTATTTCGAAGCTGGACGATGTGATGTGCAGGACATTCCGATGGCGCCTGTCACAGGCGACGCGGCGCATACCACGCGGTGCCTGCGACATGACGAGATTGACTGGCACGCCGATTATGGCGCGGGCACGCAGAACACCAAGGGCGAGATCGGGCGCACGGTGCTGAAGGTTCAGGATCTGAAGAAATATTACGAGGTCGCGGCCTCGGCTTTGTTTGGCCGGGGCGAAAGGAAGGTCGTGAAGGCCAATGAAACCCTGAGTTTCGAGGCCCGCGAAAGCGAGACCCTGGCGATTGTCGGCGAGAGCGGTTGCGGCAAGTCCACCCTGGCCAAGGTGCTGTTGGGGCTGGAAACAGCGACCTCTGGCACGATTCTGCTGGATGATCGCGAAATTCAGAACACGGCGATCGAAAAGCGCGGGGCCCGCACGATTGCAGATGTGCAGATGGTGTTTCAGAACCCCTTTGACACGCTGAACCCGTCGATGACCGTGGGACGGCAGATCACCCGCGCGTTGGAGGTTTTCGGCATCGGAGACAGCAACGCGGCCCGACGGGAGCGAATGCTGACGCTGCTCGACCTGGTGAAACTGCCGCGCGCCTTTGCCGACCGCATGCCGCGACAACTGTCGGGGGGGCAAAAGCAGCGGGTCGGGATAGCACGGGCCTTTGCAGGTGGTGCACGGATCGTGGTGGCGGATGAACCGGTTTCGGCGCTGGACGTGTCGGTACAGGCCGCTGTGACGGATCTGCTGATGGAAATTCAGCGCGAGGAAAAGACCACTCTGCTGTTTATCTCTCATGATCTGTCGATCGTGCGCTATCTCAGCGACCGCGTGCTGGTCATGTACCTTGGCCATGTGGTCGAGATCGGGACAACGGATCAGGTCTTTGCCCCGCCCTATCACCCCTACACCGAGGCCCTTTTGTCTGCCGTGCCGATTGCCGATACGACAGTTGAAAAGGCACATATCGTGCTGGAGGGGGATATTCCCTCTGCGATGAATCCGCCGACCGGATGCCCGTTTCAGACGCGGTGTCGCTGGAAATCCATGGTGCCGGACGACCTGTGTGACCGCGAGGTCCCCCCCCGCCGCACGATTGCCGACGGGCATGAAATCAAGTGCCACCTGGCGGATGCACAGTTTCAGCAGATGGAACCGGTCATCAGGACCGCAGCAGAGTGATCTGCGGCCCCTGCCCAAGGCGTGCCGGCGGCCTGATTTCGCAGCGGTGATCTGAGTGCGGGAAAGTGCGGGCGCGTCTCAGCCGCCCCAGATGACCTTCACGTAGTTCTGCGTTTCGGCATAGGGGGGGATACCGCCGTACCGCTTGACCACTTTCGGACCCGCGTTATAGGCGGCAAGCGCCAGGGGCCAGGAACCGAATTCACGGTATTGAAGCGCCAGGTATCGCGCGCCGCCGTCCAGGTTTTCATATGGATCACTGGCATCGACGTTGAGGACGCGGGCGGTGTCAGGCATCAGCTGGGCCAGACCGAAGGCCCCCTTGACGGATTGCGCCGTTGCGCTCCAGCCGCTCTCCTGCTGCACGAGCCGCAAAAAGAGCCCCTCGGGCACCCCATGCCGCCGAGCGGCCGAGCGCGCCATGTCCAGGTACGGACCGTTGTAACGACCTTTGTAGAGGGCCGTGCCCCATTTGGTCGGTGCTTCGAAAGCCTGAGGTTGCAGGCGGACCGAGGCCGAATATTGCTGCGCGGAGCGGGTGTCGAGAACCCTTGTCTGTGCGCTGAACTGTGCCTTGCGCGCCTTGGAGGCCAGAACGTCCGCGGAAACCGCTATCGGCAGGGCAAGCGCCATCGCCGTGGCGCAGAACAAAATGTGCAGCTTCACCCGCATCCCCTTTTACCTGTCCCACCCGCCATCCCCCCAAAGGACATCGGGTCATCGTTTTCGGCGTGCACCTTAGCGCGGAGGCTTGAAAAATTGCACCCCTTTACGTCAACATCGGCAGCGGCCCGCCCATCGTGCCCGACGGGAGATATTTTCAGGGAACTTTTCTGAAACTTTACCTTTCGTCGTCGCTCTGTTGTAACCCTGCAAACGGCTGCTGCGGATTCGCGGTCTGCCATATGGTTTAACGGATACGCTTTTCGAACGAAGGGGAATTGCGACATGGCTGGATCTGTCAACAAGGTCATCCTGATCGGCAATCTGGGGCGCGACCCCGAAGTGCGGAACTTTGCCAATGGCGGCAAGGTCTGCAACCTGCGGATTGCCACGTCCGAGACGTGGAAAGACCGCAACAGTGGCGAACGCCGTGAGCGGACGGAATGGCATTCCGTCGCCATCTTTTCCGAACCCCTGGTGCGCGTCGCGGAACAATACCTGCGCAAGGGATCCAAGGTCTATATCGAAGGCCAGCTTGAAACCCGCAAGTGGCAGGATCAAAGCGGCGTCGACAAGTATTCGACCGAAATCGTGTTGCGCCCCTTCAAATCCGAACTGACCATGCTGGATGGCCGTAACGAAGGCGGCAGCGGCGGTGGCGGCGGTTCCTTTGGCGGCGGTGGTGGCGGTGGCTACGATGACCGTGGTGGTTCGGGTGGCGGCTATGACGACCGTGGCGGCTCGGGCGGCGGCTACGGTGGCGGCAGCGGCGGTGGCGGTGGTACCCCCAACCGCGATATCGACGACGAAATCCCGTTCTGATCGGCGGCCGGCGCCGCCCATAGCATCCAGTCCAGCAGGGTCAGAACAACAAAGACCGGCGCTGCCAGACCGATGAACACAAGCAAGGCCGCCTGCCATGTCGGGCGGCTTTGTTCTATTCTGAGGTCGGAAATATTCAGCGTCATGGCCAGCATTAACCATAAATAAGGTTTTCACAGTCTTAACAGGTCTATGAAAGCTGATGGATTTGCCGGTTTCGAAACAACGAAAGAGGCCGCTGTGGCCCGGCCCGCGGCTGATGCAGTGCGTCTACAGCAGCATCCCTTCTACGCGACGACGCTGGCAGCCCTGGGGGCACAGGTCGGTGTGCTTGAGGATGATGGGACAACTCTCGTCGTCGAACGTCGCATCGGCCCCCTGTGGCTGTCCTGGCTGCCGGCACCGCGCAGGTTGCCGGATTTCACAAAGCTCCACCGGATCACGTTGCTCAGCGCAAGGGACATGTCGATGGACGCCGCCTTGCGCGGCACCGGCGCGATCCCTGTCATGACGCCGCAAACACATGCCGTGCTCGACCTGGCACGACCCGACGACCTGCGCCGCAGCGGCATGCACCAGAAATGGCGCAACCGTCTGTCGTCCGGCGAACGCAAGTCGCTTACCGTCACCCACAGCCGGTTTGGCGCTGCGCCGGGCCATTGGCTGTTGCCCCTGGATCGCGCGCAACGTCAGCAAAGGGGCTACCGCGCCCTGCCCCACAGCTTTGCTCTCAGCTGGCCAGACAGCCGGTTGTTCGTTGCAAGATCGCGTGGCACGCCAATTGCCGCCCTGCTCCTCCTGCTGCACCACCCCGGCGCCACCTATCACATCGGCTGGAGCGGATGGGAAGGACGCGCGGCCTCTGCGCAAAACCTGCTGATCTGGCAGGCGAGCTGTTGGCTGAACGCGCGCGGCTTCACGCAACTGGATCTCGGGGTGGTCGACACGGTGCGCAGCGCAGGCCTGGCGCGGTTCAAGCTGGGCACAGGCGCCAGATGCGAACAATCGGGCCACACGTGGCTCTATAGTCGCGCAACCGCCCCCCTTGGGCGGCTGATCGGCTGAGTTCTCGCCTTTCCTCTGGCAATTCTCGCCGAGCCGGTATAGGCGCGAGCGCAAGCTAATAAGGGATGTCCAATGGACCTGCGCAACATCGCCATCATCGCTCACGTGGACCACGGTAAAACCACGCTTGTGGATGAGCTTCTGAAACAGTCGGGTGCTTTCCGCGCCAACCAGGCCGTGGCCGAACGTGCGATGGACTCGAACGACCTCGAACGTGAACGGGGCATCACCATCCTCGCCAAGGCGACC
The DNA here is from genome assembly GCF_003575965.1 of Pseudooceanicola sediminis. Taxonomy (GTDB): domain Bacteria; phylum Pseudomonadota; class Alphaproteobacteria; order Rhodobacterales; family Rhodobacteraceae; genus Pseudooceanicola; species Pseudooceanicola sediminis. Next base: position 298,455 of record NZ_QWJJ01000001.1, read on the forward strand.
TCGGTCGAATGGAAGGGCCTGCGGATCAACATCGTCGATACGCCCGGCCACGCCGATTTCGGCGGTGAAGTCGAACGTATCCTGTCGATGGTCGACGGTGTCGTCCTGCTGGTCGACGCGGCCGAAGGCCCGATGCCCCAGACAAAATTCGTGACCTCCAAGGCGCTGGCCCTTGGGCTGCGCCCGATCGTTGTCCTGAACAAGGTCGACAAGCCCGATGCCGAGCCCGACCGCGCGCTCGACGAATGCTTCGACCTGTTCGCAAGCCTCGGCGCGAACGACGATCAGCTTGATTTTCCGCATCTTTATGCCTCTGGCCGCAACGGCTGGTGCGATGCCGAGCTGGACGGCCCGCGCAAGGACCTCTCGGCCCTGTTCAACCTGGTCGTCAACCACGTGCCGCGCCCGAAACAGGTCGCGCGCCAGGACGAAGACTTTACCATGCTGGCCACGACCCTCGGCTCCGACCCCTTCGTGGGTCGCATCCTGACGGGCCGTGTCGAATCCGGCAAACTGAAAGTCGGCGCGACCGTGCAGGCCTTGTCGCGCATCGGCCAAAAGATCGAACAGTTCCGCGTCACCAAGATCCAGGCGTTCCGTGGCCTTGGTCAGCAGGACATCGACGAGGCACAGGCAGGCGATATCGTTTCCATCGCCGGCATGACCAAGGCGACCGTGGCCGACACGATCTGCGCCCTGGCCGTCGAGACGCCGCTGGATGCACAACCGATCGACCCGCCGACCATCACAGTGACCTTCGGCATAAACGATTCGCCGCTGGCTGGCCGGGATGGCAAGAAGGTGCAGTCCCGCGTCATTCGCGAGCGCCTGATGAAAGAGGCCGAATCGAACGTCGCCATCAAGGTCAAGGACACCCCCGGCGGCGAGGCATTCGAAGTTTCCGGCCGTGGCGAACTTCAGATGGGCGTCCTGATCGAGAACATGCGCCGCGAAGGGTTCGAGCTTTCGATCTCGCGTCCGCAGGTGATCATGAAGGAAGGCGAGAACGGCGAAAAACTGGAGCCGATCGAAGAAGTCACCATTGACGTCGACGATGAATACTCCGGGGCCGTGATCGAAAAGATCACTGGCGCGCGCAAGGGCGACCTGACCGAGATGAAACAGGCCGGCGCCGGCAAGACGCGGATCATCGCGCATGTCCCGTCTCGCGGCCTGATCGGCTATCATGGTGAGTTCCTGACCGACACGCGCGGTACCGGCGTGTTGAACCGCGTGTTCCACAGCTGGGCACCGCACAAGGGTGCGATCCCGGGCCGCCGCGCGGGCGTTCTGATCTCCATGGACGATGGCACCGCAGTTGCCTACGCCCTTTGGAAACTGGAAGATCGCGGCAAGTTCTTCATCGGTGCGCAGGCCCCCGTCTACCAGGGGATGGTCATCGGCGAACACAGCCGTGAAAACGACCTGGAAGTGAACCCGCTGAAGGGCAAGCAACTGACCAACGTACGCGCCTCGGGTACCGATGATGCGGTTCGCCTGACGACCCCGGTCACCCTGTCGCTGGAAGAGGCGATCGCCTACATCAACGATGACGAACTGGTCGAAGTCACGCCGCTTTCGATCCGCATTCGCAAGCGCTTCCTTGACCCGCATGAGCGCAAGCGCCACTCGCGCGGCCAATAAGGCACAACGCAATAAACAAAAAAGGCGGCGCTGTTTGCGCCGCCTTTTTCATGTCCCGAGGTTGCTGCTCAGGGCCGCTTCAGAACGGCCCCCGAAATATCACGACGGCCCCGGCAAAAATCAGCGCGAACCCGACCAGATGATTTATCGTCAGCGATTCTTTCAGGTAAATCACTGAGAAGGCCGCGAAAACCGTCAGGGTTATCACCTCCTGAATGGTTTTGAGCTGGGCCGTGGAATAGACGGCATGACCGATCCGGTTGGCAGGCACTGCAAGGCAGTACTCCAGCAACGCGATACCCCAACTGACCAGGATCACCAGAAAAAGCGGCCTGTCGGTAAATTTCAGATGGCCATACCAGGCCAGCGTCATGAACAGGTTCGACGCGACAAGCAGAAGAACCGGCGCAAGGTACGCGACCATGATCGGCAATCAGTCCAATGCTTCGATGATTATCAGATCCCGCTCGGATGCACCGCGTGCATGCGCAAGGGCTTCCTGATAATCCGGCCCGCGGTAGCAGGCCTCGGCATCCTCGAGGCTGGGAAACAACGCCACGACGTTGCGGGCATGTTCTGTCCCCTCGAGCGAGACATAACGCCCGCCACGGGCCAGAAACTTGCCGCCATGCTTGGCGATGGCCGGGCCGGCCAGCTTTGCATATCGGCCATAGGCCTCTTCATCCGTGACGGTGACGTGAGCGATCCAATAGGCTTGGGGCATTTTGCTTATCCTTCGATGACAGCTTTGGCGGCAGAAATAGCCTCGGCGGAGTTGGCGGCATCCTTCGCGCCACCCTGCGCCATATCGGCCCGTCCGCCACCGCCCTTTCCGCCCAAGGCCGGAACAGCCGCACGGACCAGATCAACGGCAGACACCCGGTCGGTCAGATCGGCGGTGACACCCGCGGCCACTGCCGCCTTGCCATCCGCATCCGCGATCAACAGGACCGCGCCGGAGCCCAGCCGATCCTTGTGCGCATCAATGAGAGCCGGAAGATCCTTGCCCGAAACACCGCTGAGCACCTGCGCCAGGAACTTGACGCCATTGACCTCGATCGCTTCGGGGCCAGCGCCCTGCCCGTTGCCACCGGACATCGCCAGCTCGCGCCGCAGTTGGGCAACCTCGTTGGTCAGGGCCTTGCGTTCATCCGACAGCGCCTTGACGCGTTCAACAACTTCGTTCGCAGGCGCCTTCAGCAGCGCGGCGATTTCCGACACGCGTTCCGCCTGTGCACCAAGGTGATCCAGCGCCGCCTGCCCTGTCAGCGCCTCGATCCGGCGCACACCGGCAGAGGATGCTGAATCGCCCAGGATCACGCAAAGGCCGATATCCCCCGTCTGCGCCACATGTGTGCCACCGCAGAGTTCCAGGGAATAGGTCTTTCCATCGTGCCCCTTGCCGGTTTCCGCGCGCCCCATTGAAACGACGCGAACCTCGTCACCATATTTTTCCCCAAACAGAGCCTGGGCGCCGATGGCGCGGGCATCGTCGGGCGTCATGATGCGCGTCTCGACAGGGGTATTCTGACGGATATAGCGGTTCACGTCGGCCTCGACGCGGGTCATTTCGTCGGCACTCAGCGCCTGCGAATGACTGAAATCGAACCGCAACCGATCCGGGGCATTCAGCGAACCGCGCTGCGCCACGTGATCGCCAAGCGCCTCCCGCAGGGCTTCGTGCAGCAGGTGCGTCGCCGAGTGATTGGCCCGGATCGTGCCACGGCGCGCATGGTCAACCTCCAGAATTGCCGCTTCGCCGGGTTTCAGCGTGCCCTCGACAACCTCGCCGATGTGCATGAAGATGCCCGACACTTTCTTGGTGTCGGTCACCCGCACCTTGGCGGAGTCCGTGCGAATTTCACCCGTATCTCCGACCTGGCCGCCACTTTCGCCGTAGAACGGCGTCTGGTTCAGAACAACCGTGACCGTATCCGTCGGACCAGCCGCGGCAATTTCCGTGCCGTCCTTGACCAGGGCCAGGATCTGGCCCTCGGCAGTTTCAGTGTCATAGCCAAGGAATTCGGTCGCACCATGCTTGTCTGCCAGGTCGAACCAGATCGCCGCGTCGGCGCTTTCGCCAGTACCGGACCAGGCCGCGCGCGCCTTGGCTTTCTGTTCGGCCATTGCGGCGTCGAAACCAGCGGTATCAACGGTGCGGCCTTTTTCGCGCAGTGCATCCTGCGTCAGGTCCAGCGGAAAACCATAGGTATCATACAGCTTGAAGGCCGACGCACCTGGCAGGGCGGCTTCCTGCCCCAGCCCCATCAGCTCGTCGTCCAGCAGTTTCAGGCCACGGTCCAGCGTTTGCTTGAACCGGGTTTCTTCCAGCTTCAGCGTTTCTTCGATCATCGCCTGCGCACGGCGCAGCTCGGGATAGGCTTCGCCCATCTGGCGCACCAGTTCGGGCACAAGACGGTACATCAGCGGGTCCTGGCTGCCCAACAGGTGCGCATGGCGCATGGCCCGGCGCATGATCCGACGCAGCACGTAACCGCGCCCGTCATTCGACGGCATCACGCCATCCGCAATCAGGAAGGAGGTAGAGCGCAGGTGATCCGCGATCACCCGGTGATGGGTGCGCCCGGGACCATCCGGATCGCTGCTGGTTGCATGGGCCGAGGCCTCGATCAGGGCCCGCATCAGATCGGTCGCATAGTTGTCGTTGGTGCCCTGAAGCAACGCGGCGACCCGCTCGATCCCCATACCGGTGTCGATCGATTGCATATCGAGGGCGCGCATCGTGCCATCCTCGAACTGCTCGTTCTGCATGAACACGACGTTCCATATCTCGATGAAGCGATCGCCATCCTCATCCGGCGAACCCGGAGGGCCACCCCAGAATTTATCGCCGTGATCATAGAAGATCTCGGTGCAGGGCCCACAGGGTCCAGTCGGGCCCATCTGCCAGAAGTTGTCGGAGGTCGGGATGCGGATGATCCGATCGTCGGACAATCCCGCGACCTTTTTCCACATGTCCGCCGCTTCGTCGTCGGTGTGATAGACCGTGACCAGCAGCTTTTCCTTGGGAATACCCAGTTCCTTCGTGATCAATTCCCAGGCGAAGGGGATCGCTTCGGACTTGAAGTAATCGCCAAAGGAAAAGTTGCCCAGCATTTCGAAAAAGGTGTGGTGCCGGTTGGTGTAACCAACATTGTCGAGGTCGTTGTGCTTGCCACCCGCGCGCACGCATTTCTGTGCCGAGGTGGCACGCGTGTAGTCGCGATGCTCGACCCCGGTGAACAGGTTCTTGAACTGCACCATACCGGAGTTCGCGAACATCAGCGTCGGATCGTTACGCGGCACCAGCGGGCTGGACGGCACGACCTCGTGCCCCTGCCGTTTGAAGTAGTCAAGGAAAGTGCTGCGGATATCGTTCAACGACTGCATAGGGGCGGCCTTTTTCGGTTGCCTGACGGTCTTGCTGATTTAGCCGGGGCGGGCGGCGGTGTCCACCGGGTCTGCGCCGTATCACGCGACACGCTTGCAACAGTGCACACCTCGCCAAGGGGTCCGACATGCCGGAGTTGGCAAGCCGCCAGGTCAACAACGGAAAAAGGGTGGCCATATGACCACCCCTTCGGGTTCTTCACAATCGACGCGCATGGCGCCAAGGCCACGAACGGAAATCACCCCGGCCAGTCGAACGGCCGGGGTGAAACGCCTCAGCTTTCCATCACGTCGTCGTCGCTGTCTTCCTTGAATCCATTGCCGAAATCCAGGCCATGCGCCGCCCTGATCTTGTCCTCGATCTCGAAGGCAAGATCCGGGTTCTCCTTCATGAAGATCTTGGCATTTTCACGCCCCTGCCCGATCCGTTCATCCCCATAGGAATACCAGGAACCCGACTTTTCGACCACGCCAGCCTTGACGCCAAGATCCAGCAACTCCCCCGTCTTGGAGATGCCTTCGCCGTACATGATGTCGAATTCGACCTGTTTGAAGGGCGGTGCGACCTTGTTCTTCACGACCTTGACGCGGGTCGAGTTGCCGACGACCTCGTCACGATCCTTGATCGCACCGATGCGGCGAATATCCAGGCGCACGGAGGAATAGAACTTCAGCGCGTTCCCGCCCGTCGTGGTTTCGGGCGAGCCGAACATCACGCCGATCTTCATGCGAATCTGGTTGATGAACACCACCATGCATTTGGACCGGCTGATCGAACCTGTCAGTTTGCGCATTGCCTGGCTCATCAGCCGGGCATGAACCCCAACGCTGCTGTCGCCCATGTCGCCTTCCAGCTCGGATTTCGGCGTCAGCGCCGCGACCGAGTCGACCACGACCATGGAGACCGCGCCCGAGCGTACCAGCGTATCGACGATCTCCAGCGCCTGCTCGCCCGTGTCGGGCTGAGAGATCAGCAATTCATCCAGATCGACACCCAGCTTGCGGGCATAGAGGGGATCGAGCGCGTGTTCCGCATCGACAAAGGCGCAGACACCGCCCTTTTTCTGCTCTTCGGCCACGCAATGCAGCGTCAGTGTGGTCTTGCCCGAACTCTCTGGCCCGTAGATTTCAATGATCCGCCCCTTGGGCAGACCCCCGATCCCGAGCGCGATGTCGAGACCGAGCGAGCCGGTCGAGGTCGCCTCGATTTCCTGGATGGCACCCTTGCCCCCCAGCGTCATGATGGAGCCCTTGCCGAACTGACGTTCGATCTGCGCCAACGCGCTGTCCAGGGCCTTCTGCTTGTTGGGGTCTTTTTTGCTATCCATGGATAATAGATCTGCCGTTGCCATTTTCTGCACCCTTATTTCACACCCGCAGGTGAGCGGCAATGATTGCCGATGTTCGCCTCTTGTTCCAGACACATATGAGGCTAAAACAAGAACATTTCAATCAAATTCTTGGTAAATCGACTTTGCGGGGCGCGGGTTAAGGAGTAGTTTACACCTGAATGCTCAACTGCATTTTCTGCGAAGGGTCTGAGAATGCTGGTATTTTCCAAGGCGCGACTGGTGTTTCTATCGGTTCCAAAAACCGGAACAACTGCCTATGAAACCGCCCTATCGCCCCTGGCCTCGATGATTATCAGCGATCCACCTGAGCTGAAACATACGCCGCTCTATCGTTACAACCGGTTTTTTCGACCTGCGCTCGAGAAATTCATCGGCCCTGACATCGACGTCATCGCGGTTATGCGCGAACCGGTATCCTGGCTTGGCAGCTGGTTTCGCTACCGCCAGCGGTCCTTTCTGCATGGGCATCCGAACGGCACGCATGACCTCAGCTTCGATGCATTCGTCGCGGCCTATTGCCAGCAGACCCGGCCGCCCTTTGCCAACGTGGGTAGCCAAGCGAAATTCCTGGAGCCAACCCGCAGCGGCACCCGCGTGAGCCGGATCTTTCGGTACGAAGACCAGCCGCAGCTGATCGCCTTTCTGGAAGAGCGCCTGGAAGCGAAACTTGATCTGTCTCGGAAAAATGTCTCTCCCGAGATTCCGCTTGGTCTGGCCCCGGAAATCGAGGACCGACTGCGCCACAGACATGCCGATGAATTCGCCCTCTACGCCTCTCTTGCGTGATCATCGGATCTGCCGACGCACCGTCTCGGTCAGTTCGGCCAGGGAAAACGGCTTGGGCAGAAAGACCGAATTCGGAATCTTGGAGTTGGAATCGCGGAAGCTGTCCTCCGCATAGCCCGATACAAAGACCACACGCACATCGGGATAGGTTTCGCGCGCCTTGCGCACCCAGGTTGGGCCGTCCATGCCCGGCATGATCACGTCGGTAACAAAGACGTCTATCTTCATCTCGCAGCTCTCAAGCATCTCCAGCGCCTGCTCCGCACTGTCGGCCTCAAGCACCGTATAGCCGCGCAAACGCAGCGCCCGCGATGCAAAGGCCCGTACTGGCGCCTCATCCTCGACCAGCAGCACCACCCCATCGGCGTGGGTCGGCGCATCCTCTTCGACAATCGGGGCCGGCAGTTCGAGGACAACGTCGTCGTCCCGCTGCGCCGGGAACATCAGGGTGAAACAGGTGCCCTCGCCCGGTGTGCTGTCGACAAAGATGAACCCGCCCGACTGCTTGACGATGCCATAGGCCGTCGACAGGCCCAGCCCCGTCCCCTCGCCCACACGCTTGGTGGTAAAGAACGGTTCGAACACCTTGGGCAACTTGTCCGGGGGAATGCCGACGCCCGTGTCGGTCACCGTCACGATCACATATTCGCCCGGAACGAGCGAGGCACGATCACGCTGGATTTCTTCGGTCAGGTGCAGGGTCTCGGTCACGATCTGGATTTCGCCGCCATTCGGCATCGCATCGCGCGCATTCACGACGAGGTTCATCAGAACCTGTTCCAGCTGCCGCTTGTCTGCGCGAATCTTGGGCAGAACGGGATCGTGGCGCAACACCAGCGTCACCTTTTCGCCCACCAGCCGGTTCAGCAGATGCGTCAGGTCCGACAATGTATTCGGCAGGTCGAGGGTTTCGGGGCGCAGCGTCTGCTTGCGCGAAAACGCCAGCAATTGCCCGACGAGCGAGGCCGCGCGGTTGGCATTCTGGTTGATCTGTATCAGGTCGCCATAGTCGGGGTCGCCGTGGTCGTGGCGCAATAACAACAGATCGCAATGCCCTGAAATTGCTGTCAAAAGGTTATTGAAATCATGCGCCACCCCGCCCGCCAGCTGGCCGATCGCCTGCATTTTCTGGCTCTGGACGAACTGCGCCTCAAGGGTCTTCAGCTCAGTTGCGTCACTCAGCATGGCAATCAAAGCGACCCGGCCTTCGTGGCGGATCGGCTTGATCGCCACCTGCACGAAGACCTCGCGTTCGGACCGGGACAGGCGCAGGAATTCCGAATGCGGTTTCGCACCGTGTTCCATTGCCGCCGTGGCGGCCTCGGCCAGCCATTCGTTGATCGACCGCCCAAGGCCCTCCATCAGCCCCGATAGCGGCATCTCCGGCTCACGCTCGATCGACAGCAGCTGCTGGGCCGCACCGTTCGCCAGCTCGATCATGCCCGAGGCCGCAAGACGCAGCATCGGTACAGGCAAATCGTCGATGGCCTTCCAGACGCTTTCCTCCTGCCCTGCGGCGGCGGCGGGACTCTCTGAGATATTGTGTTCGCCCTGAACCGGAATGAACAGAAATTCCGATCGTCCTGCCGCATTGGCAATCTCGGTCACGCGGCATGTTGCGGTTCCCGAACTGGTCCGGATTTCGGCCAGATCATCCCCATCCTTCAACGGCCGCGTCAGCAGATCGTCCATCCGTCGCGGACGGTTGCCGATCAACTTGCGCGCCGCGGTGTTCATGTACAGGATCGCCTGCCCGCGGCCGACCGAAATCAAGGGCACCTGCGCCTCGACATCCTCATCCGGGGCTGCCACCGAAAATTGCTCGATCCGCCACAGCAGGTTGCCGCAATCCAGCGACTGAACACTCAGCCTGACATGGCCATTGGCACTGACCAGGTCTTCCCGCAACGCGCCTTCGGTCTGGGCCCGGCGCGACAGGCGACGCACAAGCGCCTCGGCGTTGTTGAAGCGAGAGGCCAGCGCAGCAACGACCGTTGCGCAGTCTTCGTGCCCCGTCAGCTCCAGCGCAGCGGGGTTGCGAAAGCCCAATGTGCCGTCGGGCTGAGAGATCATCGCCGGGGTGGGGTCACCGGACAGCAGCCCGGTCAGCATCCCGGTTTCGGCCGTCGCAGCGCCGGCAATCCGGCGCGGCTCACGCCTCAGCAGCACGATCACGAGGACAAGTGTGACACCGCTCAGCAGCAGCGCCAGCGATGTGACACGATGTTCGATCAGGAGGGCAAGACTGACGAAGGCGCAACAAAGCAACATCAGCAGGCTGGTCCGCGTGCCCAGCTTGTGCCAGGCAATCGCGCCAGCATTCAAACTCAAATCCGACTGAGCCACCCCCGCCCTCCTAGCCTAGGTGTCGACGCATTCTTGTGGGACGCACCAGCTTAACGAGAGGTTAACAACGACGCGGAAAAAATCATAGCACCCTGATTGGCAGACTCTCCGCTTTCAGATGCGGCGCAGACAGGCAAGAAAGAAACCATCGCCCCCATCAAGCGGTGTCAGGCGTCGCGTCGTCTCGACCTGCCACCCCGGATTGCGCGCAAGGAACGCCGCGATCTGGTCGCCGTTTTCCGCCTCGAACAGAGAACATGTCGCATAGGCCAACAGGCCCCCCGCCGCCACAAGCGATGCCGCCTCGTCCAGGATCTGCGCCTGTATGCCCAGCAGTTGCTCAAGGCGGTCCTCGGTCAGCCGCCATTTTCCTTCGGGCGCGCGCCGCCAGGCACCGCTGCCGGAACAGGGCACGTCGCACAGCACGACATCGAAAGGGGCCAGCCCCGCCAGCTCGCCCCGCTCGGCCAGGTGAACATCGATCCCGGCGCGGCGGGCCCGCACAGGCAGATCCCGCATCCGTTCGGGCGCCACGTCATGCGCTGTCAGGTGCAGCGTGGCCCGCGCCCCAAGCGCCAGCGTCTTGCCACCGCCCCCGGCGCAGTAATCCAGCACGCTGTGCCCGTCCTGCACCGGTATCGCGGCACAGATGGCCTGGCTGGCCGCGTCCTGCATCTCGAACCGTCCTTCGCCAAAGGCGATGGTCGACGCCAGGCGACGGGCGCCTTCCGTGACCTCAAGCGCCGTTGCCACCAGCGGGCCCGGCGTGGTCAGAATGCCTTCCGCCGCCAGTTCGCGCGCCAAGGCATCGGCACTGATCAGGCTGGTATTGACGCGGATATAGACCGGGGCCCGGTGGCGCAGAACCTCGGCCACGGCGGCGGCCTCGTCTGCCAGTGCACGTGTCAGATGCGGCCAGAGCCACTCCGGCATATCGCCCGCCTCGGCGTCGCTTACGGGGGGCTGGCCCGCGGCGCGCTCGGCGTCGCTTAGCGCGGCGGCACCGTGGCCTTCGCCGGTAAAGATCGTCTCCGGGTCTGTTTCCGTGCTCCGGGCCATGCCGATCATCAGCCCGCGCCCTGTCATCGCACCGCCAAGGGCGGCAAAGCTGCGCAGGCAACGCAGGGCATCAAAGACATGGTCCCGCACCGCCGCGCGATCCTTTGACCCGGCAAAGCGCGACCGGCGCGCCCAACTGGTCAGCACCTTTTCCGCCGCCGCGCCCTCCAGAACCTCGTCCAGCAGTTCCGCCGCCGTGGCGATACGTGCCGCCGGGGTCATTGCACAGCCCCGAACAGCTTGCCGGGGTTCAGGATCTGGCGTGGATCCAGCGCCAGCTTGATCGCGCGCATCACGTCCAGCGACGCACCTGCCTCGGCGGCCAGAGCAGCCATCTTGCCCTGCCCGATACCATGTTCCCCGGTACAGGTGCCCCCCGCGTCCTGCGCCCGCTGCGTAATGCCTTTCAAAAACGCCGAAACCTTCTCAGCCTCTGCCGTGTCCTCGGGGTCGGTCATCAGCACCACATGAAAGTTCCCGTCGCCGACATGCCCGAGGATGGTGCCGATCAGCGCCTTTTCCACCAGGTCGGCCTGCGCCGCCGCGATGTTTTCGGCCAGCGCCGAAATCGGGACGCAGGCATCACTGACCAGCCCCTTGCATCCCGGTCGCAGCGCCAGCGCCGCCCAGTAACTGTCATGGCGCGCCTGCCACAACCTGCTGCGGGTATCGCGGTCCGATGACCAGTTGATTGCCGTCGCGCCATGTTCCTCTGCGATATCGGCAAAGGTCTGTGCGGCGTCACGGGCCGACGTGTCGCTGCCCGAGCATTCAAAGAACAGGGTCGGCACCTCTGCCAGATCCAGCTTTGAATAGGCATTGCAGGCACGGATCTGAGCGGCATCCAGCAACTCGACCCGCCCGACCTCCAGCCCGACCTGAACCATCACGATCACGGCCGCACAGGCGCTGTCCAGGTCGGGGAACGCCGCGACACCGCCCAGAGTTTCCTCGGGGATGCCACGCAGGCGCAGCGTCACTTCGGTAATGATCCCCAGCGTCCCCTCGCTGCCGATCATCAGCCGCGTCAGATCATAGCCTGCCGCGCTCTTGGCCGCCCGAGATCCCGTGCGGATCACGGTTCCGTCCGCCAGAACCACCTCCAGCGCCAGAACATTCTCGGCCATCGTGCCATATCGCACCGCATTCGTCCCCGAGGCCCGCGTCGCGCACATGCCCCCGACCGAAGCATCGGCCCCCGGATCGATCGGAAACTGCAACCCTGTCGCCCGCAATTCGTGGTTCAGCGCCTTGCGCGTGATGCCGGGCTGGGTCACCGCCAGCAGATCCTCGGCGCGCACCTCCAGCAATTGGTTCATGCGGCTCATATCGACAGACACCCCCCCCAGCGGCGCATTCAACTGCCCCTCCAGCGATGATCCGGCGCCAAAGGCGATGACAGGTACGCCATGCTGCCAGCAGCAGCGCAGGATGGCCGAGACCTCCTGCGTGTCCAGCGGATAAACCACCAGGTCAGGGGCCTGCGTTCCGCGCCCTGTCGCCGTATTCGCATGTTGCGCGCACAGCGCCGCCGACGTCTGAAGCCGGTCGCCCAAAAGGGCGCTCAACGTCGCGCGCACCGCATCCAGCGAAGCCTCTGCAGGTTTCACGATCGCATTCATGGCCAAAACCTCCGGCAAATTGGGAACCTGCCCCGCGCCGGGACGCCGCACCATCAACCGCGCCAACGACTCGTAACACTCCGCAGGGGAATGTCTTTTCCTACCCCCCACAGCCGATGCAGGCAAGGTGCGCACCACCGCGCGCCCCGCACCACTGATCGGCCGGCCATGCGGCGATCATCGGCCACGCCAAAGGAACCTGCACCGCATCACACCCCCTATATGAACCAGAGCAGTAAGGGGCCTGGCACCGGACCATCGGCACCATCACCGGTCCCGGAAATCCGCAGCACGGCAGAGATCTTCGCAAACATATCCACTGAACAACTCGCTGTCCCCAAGACCCTTGACCGGCCCCGTCAGAAGACCCTGCGCCACAACCTTAAATAGAACCACTCATCCGGGGGCAACATCCTGAAACCTAAAGAAAAACGTTAGATATGAAGTTCAAGATATTGAAATACCTGAATTCGATAGATATTGACACCACTCCAGACTTTCGCACAGCGAGAGTGCGATACAACATTAATCCCTCGGTGTCCGGCACGGCCATATGACAGAAATGAAACCTGTCCACCCCGCAAGGTGACAAGTCTCCCCAGACTTATCCACAGACTTTTACGTGCGCTTTCCATGACTTGCCAGCCCCGCGTGGATAACGCGGGGCCGCTCGTCTCAGCTCATCTGGTACCCGGGGGTCGAGGTTGAAATGGCCAGTTCCTCGGCGTCCATCTCGGCGTCGATGGCCTCGAACAGCGGGGTGCTCATGTACCGTTCGCCGGTGTCGGGCAGCATTACCAGGATCACCGTTCCCGGCGGGGCCGTCTCGGCCATCTGCATCGCGACGGCAAAGGTGGATCCGCCTGAAATTCCGGTCAGGATCCCCTCTCGCGCCGCCAGTTTGCGCGCCCAGGCGATCCCGTCTTCGCCTGCCACGGGGACAAGCTCGTCAAACGTCCGCTGGTCCAGCGCCTCCTGCAACACCAACGGAATGAAATCCGGCGTCCAACCCTGAATGGGATGCGGTTGAAAGGCGCTGTGGCTCACGGCCGGGGCGCCATCGGAATCGCGGTCCTGCGTCACGCCGCTGCCGACCAGGGGGGCGTTCGACGGCTCGCTCAGCACGATGCGTATCTCGGGGCGCTCCGCCTTCAGCCGACGCCCCAGGCCCGTGGCCGTCCCGCCGGTGCCGTATCCCGTGACCACGGCGTCCAGCCGGTGCCCCTCGAAGTCGCCCAGGATCTCGGCCGCCGTGGTATGTTCGTGAATGGTGGCGTTTGCCTCCGTCTCGAACTGGTGCGCCAGGAACCAGCCGTTCTTTTCCGCCAGCTCGACAGCCTTGCGATACATCCCCAGACCCTTTTCAGCCTTTGGCGTCAGCACCACCTTTGCCCCCATCATCCGCATCAGGCGTCGCCGCTCCACGGAAAAGCTTTCGGCCATGGTGATCACCAGGGGATATCCCTTCTGGGCGCAGACCATCGCCAGGCCGATACCTGTGTTGCCGCTGGTCGCCTCGACCACGGTCTGCCCCGGCTTCAGTGCACCGCTCTGCTCTGCCGTCTCGATGATGCTCAGCGCCAGCCGGTCCTTGACCGACGCCGCGGGGTTGAAGAACTCGGCCTTGACGTAGATCTCCACCCCCTCGGGCGCCAGGTTGTTGATCCGCACCACCGGTGTATTGCCGACCGTCTCCAGGATCGACGCATAGCGGGTGCCGCGTCCACGGGTTGTTCTCTGGGTCATGTTCATGCTCCTTCTTCCATACTCTCACCTTATGCTCCCCCGGAATTCTGGCAATGGCGATGCGACATCCCTGCCGTTCTCACTGCGTCGCCCCCGACGTCGACCCCGACATCGACCCCGTCTGCGCGCCGAGGTGACCATGAGGTAAATAATTCGGCCCGACAGTCTGTTTTCACCGGAAATATTCTGCTGCGGCATCGCAACGCGCTCGACTTGAAAGCGCAAATCTCCTAACGATTACAGTCATGGGCGCAGCACACATCGGTGACTCGCACCAGGCCGGCGGCAAACGCCGGACTCTCCGTTACAAAAGGAAATACCTGTGCTGATTTGCTGCGGTGAAGCCCTGATCGACATGATCCCTACGCCCACTGTCGAAGGTCCGGATGGCTTTGTGCCCCATTGCGGCGGGGCGATTTTCAATACCGCCATCGCGCTCGGACGCCTCGGCGCCAACAGCGCCATGCTCTCCGGGGTGTCGACCGACCTGTTCGGTCAGCGACTGGCCGATGCGCTGTCGGGGGCACATGTTTCGACGGACATGCTGATCCGCTCGGACCGTCCGACCACGATGGCGTTCGTCACGCTGGTTGACGGCAAGGCCAGCTACAATTTCTACGATGAAAATTCCGCCGGTCGCATGATCACTCCGTCAGATCTGCCCGAGACGCTGTCCGACTCCATCGAGGCTTTCTATTTCGGTGGCATTTCGCTGGCCTGTGAACCCGGTGCCGACGCCTATGCCGCGCTCTGCGATCGCGTGCATACCGATCACGTCGTGATGATCGACCCCAATATCCGCCCCGGCTTCATTCGCGATCAGGACCGCTTTCGCGCGCGCCTGGACGCAATGCTGGGCCAAAGCGACATCATCAAGATCTCTGACGAAGATCTCGACTGGTTGCGTCCCGAATCCGCACCGCTGGACGAAAAGGCCTTTTCCCTGTGCGAAAGCGGTCCGGCGGTGGTGATACTGACCCGCGGCCGCGACGGTGCCTCCGCCTATTTCGGGGACGGTCGCAGCCTGCATGTCCCCGCGCGCCCCGCCCAGGTGGTGGACACCGTCGGGGCTGGCGACACCTTCAACGCAGGTGTCCTGTTCCGCCTGTCCGAACTCGGCCTGCTCAACAAGGCCGCGCTGCGCGACATCGACACCGGCGCATTGTCCGACGCCCTCGGGTTCGGCGCCCGGGTTGCGGCGGTAACCGTCTCACGTGCCGGGGCCAATCCGCCCTGGCGCAGCGAAGTGCCGAACTGACCTGCAAAAAGGGCGCCAATGCGGCGCCCTTTTCTTTGATAATCAAACCGTTACTGGATGGATTTAAGGCCGGGATAAGCCGCCCGAAACCGTGCATATCCCGATTCGAAGGCATCGCTCAACGCCCTATCCGGCTCGACCACGGACCCGATCTCGGGCCGTGTCATTACCTCTTGCGCCTCTGCTTCGCCTGCCGCGACCAGACCAAGCCGCGCCGCGCCCAAGGCTGCGCCAAACTCGCCCTTCGCAGGCAGCATCAGCGGCACGTCCAGCACCGTCGCGATCAGCTTGACCC
The DNA here is from genome assembly GCF_003575965.1 of Pseudooceanicola sediminis. Classification (GTDB taxonomy): domain Bacteria; phylum Pseudomonadota; class Alphaproteobacteria; order Rhodobacterales; family Rhodobacteraceae; genus Pseudooceanicola; species Pseudooceanicola sediminis. The sequence goes on from NZ_QWJJ01000001.1 coordinate 313,953, forward strand.
AATAGGGCGACGCCGAACCGCCGCCGATCGCCAGCAGTGCCTCAGGCCGCGCGCCGACGCCCTTCAGCGCCTCCGCCGTGTCGCGCAGCCCGTAGGCCACGCCCTCCAGCACCGCGCGGGTCATGTCCTCCAGCGCAGTTTCTGTCCCCAGCCCGGTAAAGGCGCCCCGGATCGCCGCGTCATTGTGCGGCGTCCGTTCGCCCGCGAGATACGGCAGAAACTGTTCCCGCCCCGGCGCCCGGACATCGCCCAGAACCGAGGTCAGCTCGGCAGGGCGGCGGCCGCTGATGCGGGCCAGCCAGTTCAGACTGTCGGTTGCCGACAGCATCACGCCCATCTGGTACCAGCGCCCCGGCACCGCGTGGCAAAACGTGTGCAAAGCGCTGGCCGCATCCGGCGCATAGCCGTCGCGCGCCGCCAACAACACGCCCGACGTGCCGAGCGAGACGAAGCCCTCGCCCTCGGCCAGGCAGCCAGTGCCGCAGGCCGCAGCGGCGTTGTCACCCGCTCCCCCTGCAACGGTCACCTTGCCCATGCCCCATTTCTGCGCCAGCTCGGCGCGCAGGCCACCGGCGGCGTCGCAGCCCTCCACCAGTGCAGGCATCTGATCGCGACGCATATGTCCGGCGTCCAGCAGGACCTCCGACCAATCACGCGCACCGACGTCCAGCCAGGACGTGCCCGCGCTGTCCGACATATCCGCCACATAGTCGCCGGTCAGATAATAGTTCAGATAAGCTGCGGGCAATAACACCTTGGCAACGCGCGCAAAATTGTCCGGTTCGTGCTGCCGCACCCAATCCAGCTTCGGGGCTGTGAAACCGGGAAACACGATATTGCCCGACAGATCGCGCACGCCCGGCAAACCGTCCAGACGCGCGGCCTCCACATGCGACCGCGTATCGTTCCACAGGATGCAGGGCCGGATCACCTCGCCCGCCGCATCCAACAGGGTGGCGCCGTGCATATGCCCGGCCACGCCAATGCCGGTCACCGCCGCCAGTTCCGCAGGATGCGCCTCTTTCAGCTCGGCCAGCGCCGCTTCCAGCGCCACGACCCATTCAGCCGGGTTCTGTTCGGACCATCCGGGATGCGGGTTGCTGACCCGGCACGGGCTTTCCGCCGCGCCGATCACCGCCCCGCTCTCGTCGATCAGCAGCGCCCTCAGCCCAGATGTGCCAAGGTCCAACCCCAATGCATTCGCCATTACTGCTCCTTAAGATAGGCGTTCAGCGCCGCCTCCGTCCCCTGCGCCCAGATCAGGCCCAGCCAATCGGCAAAGCGCCCGGCAAAGGCAGGAACCTGCGCGAGATCGCCGTAGACATCGCGCATTTCCAGCCAGGCCATCGGCGTATCCTTGGCCCGGGCGGCGGTTGCGGTCAACCGCTCCCAACTCGGGTCGTTCGGCGCGACCGCGGTGCCATCCTCGATATGGCCGATGCAATAGCGGCACCACAACGCCGACAGCAGGGCCAGACCGTCGACCGAGATGCCCGCGGCAAGACCATCGCGAACGGAGGGCACGATGAATTTCGGCTGCCTGTTCGATCCATCCAGGCACAACCGCCGCGTCGTGTCCTTGATCGCGGGGTTGGAAAACCGCGCGTCGATCAGCTCAAGATACTGCTCAGGCGTGAATTCCGGCACTGCGTGGACATGCGGCAGGATCTCCTCTGCCTCTACCTTGCGAAAGAACGCGTGCACCAGCGGATGCGCCATCGCATCATGCGCCAGCTCGCACCCCAGCAACGCGCCGGGATAGGCGATCACCGCATGTCCCCCGTTCAGGATACGGATCTTCATCCGTTCATAGGCGTGCACGTCGTCGGTAAAGGTCACGCCCACCTCTTCCAGGCGGGGGCGCCCCAGTGGAAACTTGTCTTCCAGCACCCACTGGCGAAACGGCTCGCAGGTCACCGGCACCGGATCGTCCAGTCCGAATCTGGCGGCCAGCGCGCGCTCTCCCTCGCCCGTGGCAGGGGTGATGCGGTCGACCATGCCGTTGGGAAAGGCCACCTGCCCCTCGATCCAGTCCGCCAGGTCCAGGTCGATCAGCTGCGCAAACCCCACGACGGCATCGCGCGTCACGTCACCATTGCCCGGCAGGTTGTCGCAGGACATCACCGTGAAGGGCGCGAGACCCGCCGCCCGCCGCGCTTTCAGTGCCGCGACGATGGCCCCGAAAACCGTGTGTGGCGCCTCGGGACGGGCCGCATCCGCAACGATATCGGGGTGCGAGGGATCAAAGGTGCCGGTGTCGGCAGAAACGAAGTATCCCCCCTCGGTCACCGTCAGGGACACGATGCGCGTCGCTTCGTCCGTCATCCTGTCGATCAGCGGCCCGTTGTCCGCGTCGACCTCGATGAAATCGATCATCGCGCCGATGACCCGGGCGCGCGTGCCTGCCGGGTCCAGCTCGATCACCGTCGACAGGAAATCCTGTTCCTTCAGCATCTGGCGCATTGCCCCGTCCGGGGCGCGCACACCGGCGCCGGTCAGGGCCCAGTCGTGATCCAGCCCCTTGGCAAACAGGTCATCCAGGTACACCGCCTGGTGCGCGCGATGAAAATTGCCCAGACCGACATGCACGATGCCATGGCTCAAGGCGGCCCGGTCATATCCGGGCACGACGATTTCAGGGCTGAGATTCCCCAGCGTATCCGCTGCCAGTTTCATGGCCTTCGCCTCCGAATTATCATTATTATCAGCCGCCTGCGCGACTCAGCTCATCCAGTTTCCGCCGTCGACGTTATAGGTCTGCGCGACGATGTAATCGGCCTCGGGCGTGGCCAGGAAAACGGCCATGCCGGTCAGGTCCTCGGCCCGGCCCATGCGGCCAAAGGGAACGGCAGCGCCGACCTGCCGCTTCTTTTCGCCCGGCGCCAGCCCTTCGGCGGCGGCGAACTTTGCGTCCACCGCATCCCAATGATCGCCATCCACCACGCCGGGCGCGATGGCATTGACGTTGATACCCCGGTCGATCAGGTTCAGCCCGGCACTCTGCGTCAGCGAAATGACCGCCGCCTTGGTGGCGCAATAGACCCCGACCAGAGATTCGCCACGCCGCCCGGCCTGGCTTGCCATGTTGATGATCTTTCCGCCGGTGCCTTGCGTCACCATCTGCCGCGCCACGGCCTGCATGGTGAACAGCGTTCCACCCACGTTCACGGCAAACAGCCGGTCATAGCTTTCGCGGGTGATCTCGGCGATGCCGGCCAGGTCGAACAGCGCGGCATTGTTGACCAGGATGTCGATCTTGCCCGCGGTCGCGACCACCTGGGCGACACCCGCCTCGATGCTCGCCTGGTCGCAGACATCCATCTGCACGCCATAGGCCCCCGGCCCCAGGTCCATCGCGGCCCGCTGCGCGGCATCGCCATCGATATCAGCGATCGCCACCTGCGCCCCTTCGCCAAGATAGGCGCGCGCAAAGGCCTTGCCGATACCGCGCGCCGCCCCGGTGATCAGGGCAGATTTCCCTGCCAGACGGGTCATGCGATCCGCAGCCCCTCGGCATCGAAGCGGTGCAGCTTGTCCATCTGCGGCGTCAGAAAGATGCGGTCGCCATGGCGCAGGGCCACCTCACCGCTGGCCCGCACCGTCAGCGTCTCGGCCAGCCCGGTGTCATGCACGTGAAAGAACGTGTCCGACCCCAGGTGCTCGCTGACGCCCACGCGCCCTTCCCAGGTCCCGGCCTCGGCCGAGGTATCCAGGTGCTCGGGGCGAATGCCGATGGTATGGGCGGCGTGCTTGGCCGCTTCCGGCCCCTCGATCAGGTTCATCTTGGGAGAGCCGATGAAGCCTGCCACGAAGGTGTTGCGCGGCGTGTGATACAGCTCCAGCGGGCTGCCCACCTGCTCGATCCGCCCGGCATGCAGCACGACGATCTTGTCCGCCATCGTCATCGCCTCGACCTGGTCGTGGGTGACGTAGACCATCGTCGTCTTCAGCGTGTTGTGCAGCTCGGAAATCTCCAGCCGCATGTTGACCCGCAGCGCCGCATCCAGGTTGGACAACGGCTCATCGAACAGGAACGCCGCCGGTTCACGCACGATGGCACGCCCGATGGCGACACGCTGCCGCTGGCCCCCCGACAATTGCCCGGGCCGCCGGTCCAGGTAGTCGGTCAGGTTCAGCACCGAAGCCGCGTAATCGACACGCTTGTCGCGCTCGGCGGCATCCATCTTGGCCATCTTCAGCGGAAAGGCGATGTTCTTGCGCACCGACATGTGCGGATACAGGGCATAGCTCTGAAACACCATCGCCAGCCCGCGTTTTGCCGGTGGCACATGCGTCGCGTCCTCCCGGTCGATGCGGATCTGACCCGAGGTGATGTCCTCCAGCCCCGCAATCAGCCGCAGCAACGTCGACTTCCCGCAGCCCGACGGCCCGACAAACACCACGAACTCGCCATCGTCGATGGTCAGATCCAGCGGCGGAATGACCTGCACCTCGCCAAAGCTCTTGGTCACCTTATCAAGTGTGATACGTCCCATTGAGGTCTTCCTTACTTAACCGCGCCAAAGGTCAGGCCGCGGACGAGTTGTTTCTGGCTGAACCAGCCCATGATCAGGATCGGCGCGATGGCCATGGTCGACGCGGCCGAAAGCTTGGCGTAGAACAGCCCCTCGGGGCTGGAATAGCTGGCAATGAAGGCCGTCAGCGGGGCCGCCTTGGCCGCCGTCAGGTTCAGCGTCCAAAACGCCTCGTTCCACGCCAGGATGATGTTCAGCAGAACGGTGCTGGCCATCCCGGGCACCGCCATCGGCAGCAGCACGGAAATCACCTCGTCCTTCAGGCCCGCCCCGTCCATCCGCGCCGCTTCCAGGATATCGACCGGGATCTCGCGGAAATAGGTGTACAGCATCCAGACGATGATCGGCAGGTTGATCAGCGTCAGCACGATGATCAGCCCGACCTGCGTGTCCAGCAATCCGAACCGCTGAAACAGCAGGTAGATCGGCACCAGCACACCCACGGGGGGCAGCATCTTGGTCGACAGCATCCACATCAGCAGATCCTTGGTGCGCTTGCCGGGCACAAAGGCCATGGCCCAGGCCGCCGGCACCGCGATCGCCAGCCCGATCAGGGTCGAGCCGACCGAGATCACCACCGAATTCCAGAAGTGGCGGAAATAATTCGACCGCTCCTGCACCGTGACATAATTCTCCAGCGTCCAGTGAAAGTTGAACCAGATCGGCGGATCGGCAATCGCCTGCGCCTCGGTCTTGAAACTGGTCAGGACGGTCCACAGGATCGGGAAAAAGATCAGCAGACCCACCGTCCAGGCGATCCCGGTATTGACCGCCTTGCGCCGTGTGGAAACCTTACGTGCCATGACACGGCCTCCCTGTCATCTGGCCAGAAATACTCCGGGGTGAATGGGCCGAAGGCCCAGAGGGGCAGCGCCCCTTACCCGGCTGATGCGAAAACCACATGTCCATCCCCCCTCAGGCGTCCAGGTTCTTGCCGATCATCCGCATCAGGAAGATCGCAACGATATTGGCCAGCACGATCGCCACCACGCCCCCGGCAGACCCGGTGCCGACATCGAACCGCAACAGGCTCTCGGCATAGACAAGGTAGGTCAGGTTGGTCGAGGCATTGCCCGGCCCGCCGTTCGTGGTCACCAGGATCTCGGCGAACACCGACAGCAGAAAGATCGTCTGGATCAGGATGACGACGGTGACAGCGCGCGACAGGTGCGGCACGACGATGTAGAAAAAGCGGCTGAACGGGCCTGCGCCGTCCATTTCAGCGGCCTCCAGCTGCTCCTGGTCCAGCGATTGCATCGCGGTCAGCAGGATCAGCGTGGCGAACGGCAGCCATTGCCAGCTGACGATGCCGATGATCGACATCAACGGCGCCTGCGCCAGGAAATCGATCGGTTGCAGTCCCAGGAACTTGGCAAGATAGGCGAACAGCCCGTTCACCGGGTTCATGAACATGTTCTTCCAGACCAGCGCGCTGACCGTCGGCATCACGAAGAACGGCGCGATCACCAGGATCCGCACGATCCCCTGTCCCCACATCACCTGGTCCAGCAACAGGCCCAGCAGAACGCCCCCGATGACGGTGATGATCAGCACCCCGCCCACCAGCAGCAGCGTATTGACCAGCGCGATCTTGAACGCCGGATCGCTCAGGAAATAACTGTAGTTCTCCCAACCGACAAAGGGATGCTCGCCGGGCATCAGCAGGTTGTAGCGCAGCAGCGAGAAATAGATCGTCATCCCCAGCGGGATCAGCATCCACCCCAGCAGCAACAGAACGGACGGCGAAATCATGAACCGCGCCGCGGCGCGCGAATGCTGTGTGGCCATCTCAGCCTCCCTCAGCGAAATGTCTGATCGGTAATGGTGTGATCGTCAGGAAAAGGCGGCCGGAGGCAAACGTCGTGCCCCCGACCGCAAGGAAAAGCGTCAGTCCTGGTAGCCTGAGCGCTTCATTTCGCGCGAGGTCAGTGCCTGCGCGTTTGCCAGGGCTTCATCCGCCGTGACCTGCCCGGCCAGCGCGGCCGAGAATTGCTGACCCACAGCCGTACCGATGCCCTGGAATTCCGGGATGGCGACGAACTGCACGCCGACGTAGGGCACTTCGTCCACGGTCGGGTTCTGCGGATCTGCCGCCTGGATGGACTCCAGCGTCATTTTCGCGAAAGGCGCCGCATCCAGGTATTCCTGGTTTTCGTACAGCGAGGTGCGGGTGCCCGGCGGCACGTTCGCCCAGCCTTCATTGGCCGCGACCAGCTCGGTGTACTGCTTGCTCGTCGCCCAGGCGACGAAAGCCTTGGCAGCGTCTTCCTTTTCGGTGCCCGCGGGGATCCCCAGGTTCCATGCCCACAGCCAGTTGCCGCGCTTGCCCAGGCCCTTGTCGGGTGCCAGCGCAAAGCCGACCTTGTCGGCCACGGTGCTGTCGGTGGGGTTGGTCACGAAGGACGCCGCGACGGTCGCGTCGATCCACATGCCGCATTTGCCCTGCTGGAACAGCGCCAGGTTCTCGTTGAAGCCGTTCGAGGACGCGCCCGGAGGACCGTAGTTGTTCATCAGGTCCAGATAATCGGTCAGGGTGGCTTTCCACTCGGGGCTGTCGAACTGGGCGTTCCAGTCCATGTCGAACCACTTGGCACCATAGGAGTTCGCCATGGCAGTCAGGAACGCCATGTTCTCGCCCCAGCCGGCCTTGCCACGCAGGCAGATGCCGTAGATCTCGCCGTCCTTGTCGGTCATTGCCGCCGCGGCTTCCTTGATCTCGTCCCAGGTGGGGGCATCAGGCATTTCCAGCCCGGCCTTCTCCATCAGGTCCTTGCGATACATGACCATGGAGCTTTCGCCGTAGAACGGCGCGGCATACAGCTCGCCGTCGGTCGTCAGACCGCCCGCGATGGCAGGCAGCAGGTCGTCGGCATCATAGCCGTCGGGCATGTCGGTCAGCGGCAGCAGCCAGCCCTGCTTGGACCAGATCGGAACCTCGTAGGTGCCGATGGTCATGACATCGAACTGGCCGCCCTTGGTGGCGACGTCCTGCGTGACGCGCTGACGAAGGACGTTTTCCTCCAGCGTGACCCACTCCAGTTCGATATCGGGATGGCTTTTCGTAAAGTCGTCGGTCAGCCCCTGCATGCGGATCATGTCGCCGTTGTTCACGGTGGCGATGGTGATCGTCTCACCGCTCGCGGCGGATGCGACAAGCGCAGAGGCGGCACAGGCCATAAGCCCGGCACGGATCGTGAAAGTCATGGTTTCCTCCCAAAGCTCTCCTGAGCTTCTGCCCAGTTGATGAACTATTTCTCACAATACAGCGCAGCTCAAGTCAAGAACCTTTTCCGCCGCAGCGCAGCGGTCTCCCTGGCGCGACCCTGCGGGCCTTTGCCTGCCGCCGGGTTGTCAAGCCTGCAACAGCGCCTCTGCCGAGATTTCGTCCGTCACCAGGCTGGCAACCAGTCGCCCTTTCAGAGCGGCCCGCAAAGCCTTGATTTTCTTGGCACCCCCCCCGATGCACAGCGTCGTGTCCCCCTGTTCGGGCACCCGGACGCCGACCATCATGCGGTTGATCGAGTGATCGAGGTAGCGCCCCTCGTCATCAAAGACGTGGCCGCAGATTTCCCCCGCCGCCCCGGCGGCCCGAAGGCTCGCCAGCTCCTGCGCCGTGATGAATCCATCCATGAAAAGCGGGGCGTCGTCCCCCATCTGACCGATCCCGACGATGACCCTGCCCGCCGCCGCCGCCAGCGCACGCGAGTTTCGCACATGCGGCAATGTCCGGTAGAGAGAAAGCTCGTCCGAATCGCGTGCCATGACCGGAACCGACATCGGATAATGCGCCGCCCCCGTGCGATCCGCGAATCGCATCAGCACCTCGTAAAAGCTGGCAGAGCCATCGGGGGCGACATTGCCGATCAGCGACACCAGCTTGTGCTGCATCCCTTGCACGGCCTGCATGTTTTCGACCACGTAGCGCAGGGTGCGCCCGGTCCCCAGGCCGATGATCTGCGGCACCTCGTCGCGAAAGATCCGCTCGACCTCGGCGGCAGCCACCGGCGCGATTGCCTTCAACGCGTCGCCGTCCCCCCCCAGCGACGGCGCCACCCGCACCAGGTCGAGGGCGAACTTGCGTTTCAACTGTCGCTCCAGGTCCAGGCAGGCCCCGATGGGGTGGTCGATGCGCACCCGGATCAACCCCTCCTGCACCGCACGCGCCACCAGCCGCTGCGCGCGCTGCCGGGAAATCCCCATTTCCTCCGCGATCAGGTCCTGCCGCATCCCCCCGACATAGTACAACCACGCCGCCCGCGCCGCGTCATCCTTCAGCGCCCTGTCCGTATCCTCGATGCTGCCGTTCGCCATGACCACCCGTTTCCCTTACGCGCCTGTCCGGAACAGACCGGGCGCAAGATGCGGCAATTCATCGAAATGTGCAAAGTGGCTTTGCGGCGCAACCTGCAATTCGCGCGCCAGGTCCAGCCCCGCCAGGTGGCTGCCGCCGCGAAAATGCCAGACCTGCATCCCCGCCGCCAAGGCGCCGCGAATGCCCGGCAGGCTGTCCTCGATCACCAGGCAGCGCGACGGCGCCACCCCGGCCTTTTCCGCCGCGCGCAGGAACAGGTCCGGCGCCGGCTTGCCACGCGTCACCTCCGATGCGGTGGTAAAGCGATCCCCGAACAGCTCCGTCAGGCCCACCATCCGCATCGAACTGCGCACCCGCTGCTCGCTCGACGAGGTCGCGATGCAGAAGGGCACCACCATACGCTCCAGCACGGCCCGCACGCCCGGCATGATCACCAGCTCCTCGGCAAAGGCCGCCAACAGGCGCGCCCGATAGGCCGCCTCGAACCCCTCGGGCAGGTCGATGCCGAATTCGGCGCGGATCTGCGCCAGCACGACAGGATAGGACCGCCCCAGGAAGTGCCGCGCGATATAGGCCAGATCGACCTCGATCCGATGACGTGCCAGCTCGGCCACCAGCATCCGCGCGCTGATCACCTCGCTGTCCACCAGCACCCCGTCGAAATCAAAGATCACCAGATCGAAATCGCCCCGCATCACGCCCCTTTCCGACCGCCCTGACCATGCCCCCAGACATGCAAACGCCCCCGAATGTCGATCCGGAGGCGCGCTTTCCCACGATCCAACCCGCCCCGAAGGATCCGCCTGAACGGACCCTCCCCAGCCGATCCTCCCCAGCCGATCCGCCCCAGCCGATCCGCCCCAGCCGATCCGCCTCAGCCGATCCGGTAGTTCGGGCTTTCGCGGGTGATCTGCACATCGTGCACATGACTCTCGCTCAGGCCCGCGCCGGTGATCTTGACGAAATTGCAATTGCTGTTCATCTCGGCCACCGTCGCGCAGCCGGTATAGCCCATGGCGGCGCGCAGACCGCCGACCAGCTGGTGCAACACCGCGCCCGCCGACCCCTTGTAGGGCACCTGCCCCTCGATGCCCTCGGGCACCAGCTTGTCACTGGCGGCATCCTTCTGGAAATACCGATCGGCCGACCCGCGCGCCATCGCACCCAGGCTGCCCATGCCACGATAGCTCTTGTAGGTCCGGCCCTGGTACAGGATCACCTCGCCCGGGCTCTCGTCGGTCCCGGCGATCATGCTGCCGACCATGGCGACACTGGCACCCGCCGCAATCGCCTTTGCGAAATCGCCGGAAAACTTGATGCCACCATCGGCGATCACCGGCACATCACCCGCCGCACCCGCACAATCCATGATCGCGGTCAGCTGCGGCACGCCGACACCGGCAACCATCCGCGTGGTACAGATCGACCCAGGCCCGATGCCCACCTTGATGGCATCCGCACCCGCATCGATCAATGCCCGCGTGGCCGAGGCCGTGGCCACGTTGCCCGCCACCACCTGCACGCTGTTCGAGATCATCTTGACCCGCTCGACCGCCCGCGCCACGCCTTCTGAATGCCCATGCGCCGTGTCGATCACGATCAGGTCACAGCCCGCATCGATCAGCGCCTGGCTGCGCTCGAACCCGGCATCGCCCACGGTCGTCGCCGCCGCCACCCGCAAGCGTCCCAGGTCATCCTTGCACGCCGTCGGGTTCAGCACCGCCTGCTCGGTATCCTTCAGCGTCAGCAGGCCCGTCAGCTTGCCGGTGGCGTCGGTCACCAGCAATTTCTCGATCCGACGTTCCTTCATCATGCCGATGGCCTGATCCCGGTCCGCCGGCTCATGCAGGATCGCCAGGTCCGCCCCGGTCATCATCGCCGAAACAGGCGTCCGCTCATCCTGGGCAAAGCGCATGTCGCGGTTGGTCACGATCCCCAGCACCCGGCCCTTCTCGTCCACCACGGGAAATCCTGAAATCTTGTATTGCTCGCGCAACGCATTGGCATCCGCCAGCGTCTGGTCGGGCCGCAGGGTGATCGGGTTGTAGACGATCCCGCTCTCGAACCGCTTGACGCGGCGCACTTCCGCGGCCTGTTCGTCAATGCTCAGGTTGCGATGAATCACCCCCATGCCCCCCGCCTGCGCCAGGCAGATCGCCATACGGCTTTCGGTCACGGTGTCCATGGCCGAACTCAGCAGCGGAATGTTCAGGGAAATGCTCTTCGTGACCCGCGTCCGCGTATCCGCCGTCGACGGCAATACCGAAGAAGCAGCAGGAACAAGCAGTACGTCATCGAAGGTCAAAGCCTCGCGAATCTCCATCGGGTCTCTCCATGGGTCAGTTCACTTGGCGCTTCCCTATTACACGGATGCAGGTCAGGCGAAAGATCAAAAGAGAGCGCGACACCGCGTGCAACCACGCACCGTTCCCATCATCTGACAGGAATCGCCACATCAACGCACGCCCCCAAAACGCGCAGCCCGAACCCTCGTCCTCAGGCGCAACCGGCTTTCTCATCTGGCCCAAAATACCCGCGGGCACAGCCCGCAGCCCCGGCCTGCGTCCATCACCCCGCCGGCCCCCCGACGCACCGTTCGGACACCGCCCGGATACCGTTCAAATACCGACGTCGGAATTGCGTTATTTCAAAGACTTAGCGGTTTCATACCGCCACGTAGGTGCGCCCCCTTTTGCTTCCCCCCCGTTTTGCCTAGAGTGCACCGAACCCGAGATCGAGGACAGCATGAGCGAACAGGACCCCCTGGTGATCTTCACCCCTTCCGGCAAACGCGGACGCTTTCCCGCCGGAACCCCCGTCCTTCATGCCGCCCGGTCTCTCGGCGTCGACCTAGATTCGGTCTGCGGCGGCCGCGGCATCTGCTCCAAATGCCAGATCACCCCGAGCTATGGTGACTTCTCCAAGCATGGCGTCACCGTGCATGACGACGCCCTGTCCGAATGGAACAAGGTCGAACAGCGCTACGAGGACAAACGCGGCCTCAAACCCGGCCGCCGTCTCGGCTGCCAGGCGCAGATCCTGCGCGACGTGGTGATCGATGTTCCCGCCGAAAGCCAGGTGCACAAGCAGGTCATCCGCAAACGCGCCGATACCCGCGCCATCGTGATGGATCCCGCCACCCGCCTCTACTTCGTCGAGGTGCTCGAACCGGACATGCACGAACCCTCCGGTGACTTCGAACGCATCGCCGCCGCCCTCGCGGACCAGTGGAAAATCAACGGGTTGATCGCCGATCTCAGCATGATGGCGAAACTGCAACCGGTGCTGCGCAAGGGCAAATGGCAGGTCACGCTCGCCGTGCATCACGACCATACCGGCGCCGCGCCGCGGCTGGTCGAAATCTGGCCCGGCCTGCATGAATCCGGCCTCTACGGGCTGGCCATCGACCTCGGCTCGACCACCATCGCCGCCCACCTGACCGATCTTGAAACGGGCGAGGTCAAGGCCGCCTCGGGCCTGATGAACCCGCAGATCCGCTTTGGCGAAGACCTGATGAGCCGGGTCTCCTACGTCATGATGAACCCCGGCGGTGACCGCGAAATGACGCGCGCCGTGCGCGAGGCTCTCTCTCAACTCGCGATGGAACTGGCCGCCGAAGCAGACATCTCGCCCGATCTCATCGTCGAGGCGGTCGTGGTCTGCAACCCCGTGATGCACCACCTGTTTCTCGGCATCGACCCGGTGGAACTGGGCCAGGCCCCCTTTGCCCTCGCGACCTCCTCGTCGATGTCACTGGCCATGGCCGAACTCGATATCACCTCCATCAACCCCCGGGCGCGCGGCTATATCCTGCCCTGCATCGCGGGCCACGTCGGGGCCGATGCCGCCGCCGTCGCCCTCTCGGAAGCCCCTGAAAAATCAGAGGATCTTGTGCTGATCATCGATGTCGGCACCAATGCGGAAATCCTGCTCGGCAATACCACGCGCGTGCTTGCCTGCTCCTCGCCCACCGGCCCCGCCTTTGAGGGTGCGCAGATTTCCTCGGGCCAGCGCGCCGCCCCCGGCGCCATCGAGCGGGTCGAGATCGACCCCGACACGAAAGAACCGCGCTTTCGCGTCATCGGCTCCGACATCTGGTCCGACGACCCTGCCTTTGCCGAGGCCGTCGGCGCCTCCGGCATCACTGGCATCTGCGGCTCGGGCATCATCGAGGCCGTGGCCGAAATGCGCATGGCGGGTATTCTCGACGCCTCCGGCCTGATCGGCTCGGCCAGCCAGACCGGCACCCCCCGGTGCATCGCAGAGGGGCGCACGCATTCCTACGTGCTACATGACGCGACCGCCGACAACGGCCCCCTGATCAGTGTCACCCAGGGCGACATCCGCGCCATTCAGCTTGCGAAATCAGCGCTTTATGCCGGTGCGCGGTTGCTGATGGATGAAATGGGTGTCGACAAGGTCGATCGTATCGTTCTGGCCGGGGCCTTCGGCGCGCATATCTCGTCAAAGCATGCGATGGTGCTGGGCATGATCCCCGACGCCCCGCTCAACAAGGTCTCCTCGGCCGGCAACGCCGCAGGGACAGGCGCGCGCATTGCGCTGTGCAACATCGCTGCCCGCAAGGCGATCGAGGCCAATGTCAGCAAGATCACCAAGGTCGAAACCGCCATCGCCCCCGCCTTCCAGGAACACTTCGTCTCGGCAAACGCGATCCCCCATGCAACCGCCCCCTTCCCGGAACTCGCCCGGATCGTCACCCTGCCCGCCGTCAGCTTCAATTCCGGCGGTGAAGACGGCGGGGGACGCACCCGGCGCGGGCGGCGGCGAGGCTGAGAAAGGGCTGCGACGGGACGGATCGCGCGCGCCGGTAACTCTTTTTAACATCTTCTCTGCGCAGTATCGGGAAATCAGGCGCGTGATCTGCTCTTTCAACTTGACGGGGCAAACACCTTGAATTAGCTCGGTCCTCGCGCGGCGGGTGTAGCTCAATGGTAGAGCTTTTGCTTCCCAAGCAAGTGACGAGGGTTCGATTCCCTTCACCCGCTCCAGTTCTTTTCCGCCCGGATCGCTTCGGCCCGTTCAACGCCATGGCCTCGGTGGCGTTTCGCGCCAAGACCGGCCTAGAATGACTTGAACGCTTTCCTGAAATCCCTGCCCCTCGCTCTCGGTATCTGTGTTTTGGGCCTGGTCGGCGGGATGATTGCCCACTACGCCCATGCGCCGCTGCCCTACATGCTCGGCTCGTTGTTCTGCGTTGCACTCGTGACCGGCCTGATGCCGGGGCTCCTGCCGCAGAACTACCGCTTTCCCGAACATTTCCGCTCCATCTTCATCGGCATGATCGGTGCCACCATCGGCGCCAAGATCACGTGGGACGTGCTGGCGCAATTGCCGCAAGTGGCGCTGTCGATGGCCGCGCTGACCCTGTTCGTGCCGCTGACACAATGGCTCAACTTCTTGATTTTCCACAAGATAGGCCGCTACGATCGCCCGACAGCCTTTTTCTCGGGATCACCCGGCGGCCTGATCGAGGCCATCGTCTCGGGCGAAGCGGCGGGCGCGGATGTGCGCATCCTGGCCGTGCAGCAATTCCTGCGTATCATCATGGTGGTGACCTGCCTGCCCATCGGCCTGTCGCTGTACTATGGCCACCCTGTCGGTTCGGCCGCCGGCATGTCGTTGAACCGCACCGCGGTCGGGGCCGAACATATCCCGGAGGTTCTTGCGGTTGCCATCCTCGGGTTGCTGATCTTTCGCCGCCTCAAGATCCCCGCGTCGCAATTGATCGGGCCGCTGATCTGTGCCGCAATCGTGACGCTGTCAGGGTTGGCGGTGATCCAGGCGCCGTCCTGGTTGATCAGTGGCTGCCAGGTGGTGATCGGCGCATCTCTCGGGACACGTTTTGCCGGGATGAACCTGGGGCGGCTGGTTCGGGCGACCGGGCTCAGCCTGCTGTCGGTCGGCACGATGGTGGCCGTGGGCCTTGCCATGGCGCTCAGCATCGCACCGATCACCGGGCAGCACATGGACGTCTTGCTGATTTCGTTTTCGCCCGGCGGCGTGACCGAAATGGCGCTGATCGCCCTCAGCCTGAACGCAAATCCGGCGGTGGTCACGCTGCACCATCTCTACCGGATCATCCTGACCGTGGCGATGCTGGGCGTGGCGAAACGCCGGCAATGGTTCCCGGCCCCCGCCGAACGGCAGGATCCGGGCCAGTCCTAGCTTTCGGCTTTTTCTTCCAGCTGCATCCATTCGGCTTCGGCACGCGACAGATCCGCCTGGCGCGCCGTCAGGGCCTCGGTACCCTTGGAAAACTTTACCGGTTCTTTTTGGTAAAGATCCGGCTGGGCCAGGAATTCTTCCAGCTTGGCGATCTCGGCCTCAAGCTTTTCGATGACCGCGGGCAGTTCCTCGAGGCGATGCCGCTCGGTAAACGAAAGACCCGATTTCTTGCCTTTGCCACTGTCTTTTGAGGGCTGAGCCGGGGCTCTCGGGGCTGCCTTGGCACGGGATTCAGCTTCTGCCGCAACCTCCTTGCGCTGCGCCTGGTAGTCGGTCCAGCCGCCGGCATACACCGTGGCCCGGCCATCCCCCTCCATCGCCACCGTCGTCGAGGCCACCCGATCCAGAAAATCCCGGTCGTGGCTGACCAGCAGAACGGTGCCATCGTAATCGTCCAGCAGTTCCTGCAACAGGTCCAGCGTCTCGACATCCAGATCGTTGGTCGGTTCGTCCATCACCAGCAGGTTGGATTCCCGGGCCATCAGCTTGGCCAGCAGCAGCCGCGCCTTTTCCCCACCCGACAGTGACCGGACAGGGGCACGTGCCTGCGCCTCGTCGAACAGGAAATCCTTGAGATAGGCCACCACGTGCTTGGGCGTGCCACGCACCATTACCTGATCCGCCTGCCCCGACACCCGCATGTCCTTGTCGCCGGTAAGGCTCTCCCACAGCGTCATCTTGGGGTCCAGCGCCGCGCGGCTCTGATCGAAGATCGCCGGCAACAGGTTGGAGCCAAGCTTGACCGTGCCGGAATCCGGTGCCTCTTCGCCCATCAGCATTTTCAGCAGGGTCGTCTTGCCAACGCCGTTCGGTCCGACAAAGGCCACCCGATCGCCACGGTTGATCTTGAGGTCGAAACCGCTGACGATCTGCTTGCCACCAAACGATTTTTGCAGGCCCTCGGCCTCGATGACCTTGCGCCCGGATTGCTGGCCGCTGTCAAAGGCCATTGCGGCGGTGCCCTGGCGGCGGATCTGGCCGGCGCTTTCAGCGCGCAGGTCCTGCAGCGCGCGCACCCGGCCCTGATTGCGCTTGCGCCGGGCGCTGATGCCTTCGACCGCCCATTTCGCTTCGGCCTTGATCTTGCGGTTCAGCTTGTGGCGGGCGACGTCCTCGTCCTCCCAGACCTTGTCGCGCCAGAGCTCGAAATTCTCGAATCCCTTTTCCTGACGACGCACCTGGCCCCGGTCGATCCAAAGCGTGGCGCGGGTCAGGTTGCGCAGAAACGCCCGGTCGTGCGAAATCAGCACATAGGCGGTGCGGGTCTGGGCAAGTTCGGCCTCGAGCCAGGCGATCGCCTCGATGTCGAGGTGGTTGGTCGGTTCGTCGAGCAGCATCAGCTCAGGCGCTTCGGCCATCAATTTTGCCAAGGCGGCCCGGCGACGTTCCCCACCCGAGGCAGTATCGACCGGGCGGGAGGGATCGAATTTCAGACCCTCGCCCGCGATCTCGACCTTGTATTGTTCGGAAATGTCGAGGCGCGACATGGCAAAATCGCCGAGGGTCGCGAAGCCGGACATGTCCGGTTCCTGTTCCATGTAGCCAACGGCGGTCCCGGGCGCCATGACGACATCGCCGCGGTCAGCCTCGACGAAGCCGGCCATGACTTTCATCAGGGTTGATTTGCCAGAGCCGTTGCGCCCGACAAGGGCGACACGGTCGCCTTGCTGAACGGTCAGGGAAAGGTCATCGAAAACGGGATCGCCACCGAAAGTCAGGGAGATGCCGGAAAGTTGGAGAAGGGGTGCCTGTGCCATGTGCGGCAGCTAATCAGGCGGCGGGTCGGCGTCAAGCGGTGCTTTGCAGGCTGGCCTGGGCAGGGCCTGTGCAGAGGCTGGGCTGATATGGGGCGCGGGCTGGGCGGAGGCTGGCTCGAAGGGGGCTCTGCCCCCGCCGCGCGTGCCGCGCGCCTCCCCCGGGGTATTTTCGGCCAGATGACAGGGAAGCCAGATGACAGGGAGAGGATGCAGGGGAACCAGATACATCGCCTGGGCTGGCGCGTCAATTGGCGGAGAGACGCAGCAGCCGTTTGCGGGCGGCGGGAATGGCGCGGATCTCGAGCCCGGTGAAGACATGCAGCGTGTTCATCCGGGCATCGACCACGGCATGATCGGACACCCAGCCGCCCATGAGCAGATATGTGCGCAGCAGTGGCGGCATTCCCAGAACGGCGCGTTTGCGATCCGGCGTGCGACGCAGTTTCTGGGCAAAGCGGAAGACGCGCGGCGCCTTGACCCGCGGCAGCCATCGTTTCGGGGCGAGATGGCGTTCCTTGAGAACGGCGAAGGCATCGAGATAGGCGTCGGCATCGGTGCCCTTGAAGGAGGAGCAGCCAAAGAGCATCTCGACGCCGTTGTCATCGACATAGGCGGTCATTGCGGCCCAGGCAACGCGCAGGATATCGGCGTCGTGGTGGTCGGGATGAATGCAGAATCGCCCCATTTCGACCATCGGACCTTCGAAGGATTCGAGGCTGGAGAGTTCGTAATATTGTGCCGAATAGCTGCGCCCGATCTCTCGGCCTGCGCTGAGCGGGAGAATGCGGAAACAGCAGACCAGCGTGCCGTCGCGCTGATCCTCCACCAGCACATGGGTGCAGATCCTGTCAAAATCGTCGATGTCGCGGGGCGCGGCAGAGGCCCCGTCCGGCGCGCCGAAAAACGCCAGGGATCGCAGGTGCTGCGCGGATTGCACGTCCGCCTCCGTTTCAGCGATGCGGGCGGCGTAGCGCCCCTTCTTCAGTGTCAGCATTCTTGTTGCTCCGACAGGACCCCGAGGCATGATAGGCCCCGGTTACCATGTCAGATGTGACCTCAGCGTGACAGAAGGAAGGTTCCGCTGCGCGATTTCCGGCAACGTCCGGCGAATAGAGGGCGCCTTACCGGCGCCCGAGGCCTATTCCGCACCGAGCACGGAGGCAGCGTCAAAGGTGCCGAGGTTGCCCAGCAACTGGCGTATGAATGTCTTGTCGGCGGTCGAGGAATCGGTCACCCGACGGGTCAGAGGCACCACACGGCCCTGATCGAGGCCGAAGGTTTCGATGTTGCTGACGGTGCCGGAGGGCGCAAAGCTGATGGCCAGCACTTCGCGTGACACCACTGTTGGCCGCAGGAAGGCGTAGTGGCGCACCCGCGAGCGGACGTAGTACAGGCTGCTGTCCTTGAGCACGCCCGCCGTGGTCGGCGGACCCGCGACCTCTTCCACGGTGTCGCGGGTATCGACACCGACGGTGATCTGGGAAAGCTGTCCTTCGTCGGGCATATATCCGTGATTGCGGTATTGCGCCGAGCAGGCCGACAGGCCGACAATGGCGACGAGCGACACCAGCCACCCTGCCCTGATCTTGTTGCGCCCCATCTTTGCCCCTCTTGTATTCAACCGCACAGGCTTTTACCTCGCTTACAGAAGGAACGCGGCCTGTTCAAGAAAGGAAGCCATGACCGATCCCACAGCGGACGCCCTGCGCGTCTCGACACTGTCAAAGACCACAGCAACCCCGTTCGAGGTGCGCCCCGATGCCGAGCTGCTGGGCCAGATTGCCGGGCGCCTTGAGCTGATCGGCCTGCGCAAGCTGAGCTTTCGTGGCGATGTGCGCGCGGACGGCAAGGCGGACTGGCTGCTGAAAGGGCAGTTGGGTGCGACGGTCGTCCAGCCCTGTTCGGTCACTTTGGAGCCCGTCACCACCCGTATCGACCAGCCGGTCTTGCGCCGATTTACGCCGACGCTGCCCGACGAGGAGGGCGATTCCGACGAAATCGAGATGCCGGAGGACGAAACGCTGGAAAAGCTCGGCACCCATATCGACCCGAGCAGCGTGATGGAGGAGGAGCTGGCCCTGGCGCTTCCGCTGTATCCGCGGGCCGAGGGGGTGGCGCCGGTCGAGATCGCGGTTACGGAGCCGGGGCGCGCGCCGATGACCGACGAGGACGCGAAACCGTTTGCCGGCCTGGCAGGCCTGATGTCGGAGCTTGACCCAAACGCGGCAAAAGACGACGACGACGGCAAGGCGTGATCACACCTCTGGAAAGAGGCAAAGAATCGCTTGCGCCGGCAAGATTTAGAAGTATTTTCGCGCCTCCATCCGAATTTTGGGTTGAATGCAGAGGCCGGGTCCGACTATGAGCCTCGCATCCGACTGAAACCGGGCCGATGTGCCCCCGAATTACAGATAAGGTTGTGACATGGCTGTCCAACAGAACAAAGTCTCCAAGTCGCGCCGCAACAACCGTCGTGCGCATGACTCCCTCGTGGCTGCAAACCCGAACGAGTGCCCCTCCTGTGGCGAGCTGAAACGCCCGCACCACGTGTGCCCGTCCTGCGGCAACTATGCCGACCGTGAAGTTATCGCCATGGTCGATGAAGTCGATCTCGACGAAGACGCGGCATAAGTCGGGTTCGGGAGGGCTGGTCGTCTTCTATGTCTGAGACGGATACGCCAGTTTCAGCGGTGCAAGCGCCCGAGCCCAAAGGCCGGATCGTTCTTTCCATTGACGCCATGGGTGGCGATCGTGGGCCGGCGACGGTTGTCGCCGGCATGGCGCGTTCTGCGCGCAAGAATCCCGATATCAACTTTATCCTGCACGGCCCACGGGCCGAGCTGGAAAAGCTGGTGGGAAAGCGACGCTATCTGGCCGACCGGGTCGAGATCCGGGATGCCTCCGACGTCGTGACGATGGACGACAAGCCGAGCCAGGTCGTGCGGCACGGCAAGCAAACCTCGATGTGGTCTGCCCTGGATGCTGTGCGCGCTGGCGATGCCTCTGTTTGCGTATCCTGTGGCAACACCGGGGCGCTGATGGCGCTGTCGATGATGCGCCTGCGCAAGCTGCCGGGGGTCAACCGGCCGGCCATTGCCGTTCTGTGGCCATCGCGCAATCCGCAGGGTTTCAATGTCATGCTGGATGTCGGCGCGGATATTCGCGCCGACGAGAGCGACCTGCTGCAATATGCGCTGATGGGTTCGTCCTATGCGCGCAACGGCTTGCACCTCCCCCGCCCTCGCGTAGGCCTGCTGAACGTCGGCACCGAGGAGCACAAGGGCCGGACCGAGCTGAAAGCCGCGCATGAGATGATCCAGACCGCATCGGAAGCGGCGAATTTCGAATTCGTCGGCTTTGTCGAAGGCGGCGATATTCCCGGTGATCGCTGCGATGTGATCGTGACGGATGGGTTTACCGGCAACGTGGCCCTGAAAACCGGCGAAGGCACAGCGAGCCTGATCGGTGATCTGCTGAAAGAAGCGTTCAAATTCACACCCTTGTCGCGGATCGCCGCCGTTCTGGCGCTGACCTCGATGCGACGTCTGAAAAAGCGCATCGATCCGCGCCGGGTCAACGGTGGCGTGTTCCTGGGCCTGAACGGACCGGTCGTGAAGTCGCACGGGTCTGCTGACGCGACAGGGGTTTCCGCCGCCATCAAACTGGCCTATCAGCTGGCGCTGTCCGGGTTTCAGGACAAAATCGCTGCACGGGTTGCATCTGCCGTTTCGCTGGCACAGGATGCCGCGGAACGGGAGACGGGAACGGAATGACACTTCGCTCAGTTGCAACAGGCGTCGGGCACTATCTGCCAGAACGAGTGGTTCCGAACAGCGAATTCGAAAAGAGCCTGGACACGTCGGACGAATGGATTCGCACCCGGTCGGGCATCGAGCGTCGTCATTTTGCAGCCGAAGGCGAAACCACCTCTCAGATGGCTACCGCTGCGGCGCGCAACGCGCTTGAGATGGCCGGGCTGACGCCAGATGACATAGATGCGATTGTCGTCGCAACCTCGACCCCCGATCTGACCTTTCCCTCGGTCGGCACCATGGTGCAGAACGGGCTGGGCATGACACGTGGCTTTGCCTACGACGTTCAGGCAGTCTGCGCCGGGTTCATCTTTGCGATGGCGAATGCCAATGGGCTGATCCTGTCAGGCCAGGCCGAACGGGTGCTGGTGATCGGCGCGGAGACCTTCTCTCGGATCATGGACTGGACCGACAGGTCGACCTGTGTGCTGTTCGGTGATGGCGCCGGTGCGGTCGTGCTCGAGGCGCGCAACGGCAGCGGATCCTCCGATGATCGCGGCATCCTGTCCAGCGACCTGAACTCGGACGGTCGTTACCGCGAAATGCTTTACGTTGACGGGGGTGTTTCCACCTCAGGGGACTCGGGCAAGTTACGCATGCAGGGTAACCCCCTGTTCCGGCAGGCCGTCGGAAAACTGGCCGATACCGCAGAAGCCGCACTGGGCAAGGCAGGTCTGAGCGGGACCGACGTAGATTGGATCGTGCCGCACCAGGCCAACATCCGCATCATCCAGGGCACCGCAAAACGCATGGGAGTGTCGATGGACAAGGTGATCGTGACCGTACAGGATCACGGCAACACCTCTGCGGCATCGATTCCCCTCGCCCTGTCTGTCGGCGTGGCGGAGGGCAAGATTCGTCAGGGCCAGCTGCTCGTTGCCGAGGCAATTGGCGGTGGACTGGCCTGGGGATCGGTCGTACTGCGCTGGTAAGGTCGATTAAGGCCGTTAGGCCCATCGTCACAAACCATTGATATTGACTCGGAAAATGCAGCACGCCTATTCTGACGCAACCAGAGAGGGACGGGGAATGAGTGAAAAAACATTGACGCGCATGGACCTTAGCGAAGCAGTCTTCCGTGAGGTCGGCCTGTCGCGCAACGATTCAGCACAATTGGTCGAGACCGTACTGGCGCATATGTCAGATGCCTTGGTCAAAGGTGAGCAGGTCAAGATTTCGTCTTTCGGCACCTTTTCGGTGCGCGAAAAAGCGGCCCGGATCGGGCGCAACCCCAAGACCGGGGAAGAGGTGCCGATCAACCCTCGCCGGGTTCTGACCTTCCGTCCGTCGCACCTGATGAAAGATCGCGTCGCCGCCGGAAACAAGAGCTAAGGCACAACTATGGTTAAGAGCGCCGACGCTTTCCGGACCATCAGCGAAGTCGCCGAATGGCTGGAAACCCCTGCGCATGTCCTGCGTTTCTGGGAGAGCAAATTCAGCCAGGTCAAACCGGTCAAACGGGCGGGCGGACGACGGTACTATCGCCCCACCGATATGGAGCTGCTGGGCGGCATCAAACGGCTGCTGCATGACGAAGGCATGACCATCAAGGGTGTGCAAAAGATGCTGCGCGATCAGGGGATTGCCCATGTCGCCGCGATGTCGCCACCGCTTGAGGACATGGCCGCCCCCCTGCAAGCCGAGATCGTGCCGCTGCGCCGCCCTGCCGCGCCGGAAACGACAGAAGTCGCATCGCGGATGGCAGTTGCCAGCGAGGGCACCTCGCCGGAACAGGCGCCTGAAACCGCCGCCCTCAAGGCCCAAATACCTGCCGACTCGCCCCCCGACGAACACCCCCCTGCGCATGCCGCGGAAGAGAATACCGATATGTCTGCTGATGCGCCCGCCGGCCTCCCCTTCGCGCTGCCCCAAGACCCCGAGGACGACGCCTATGACGTTGCCCCCGGTATCCTTGAACTGCTGGCTGCGCGCCGTACCTCCATGCCGACGGACGTCGCCATGGAGGCCTGGATGCTGGCCCGCAAGCTGACCCGAACGCTCACCTGATCCTGCGTTTGAACGCCCCTGACCGGCCCCGCAGAATTTTGGTCTGGACGCTGGAAAAACCTCTTGCCCTCGCGGTCAGATCGGATATTACACCCGGACATTCGGGCTATAGCGCAGCCTGGTAGCGCGTCCGTCTGGGGGACGGAAGGTCGCAGGTTCGAGTCCTGCTAGCCCGACCAAAAATTCCCCGATAGCCAAATCCGCCGCAGCGAAAGCTCGGCGGATTTGGTGTTTTAAGCCTTGATTTACGGGCCTTTTTACCGCTGTTGCGGCTTTCCTTCGCGCGCTCTGCGTCCTAATCTCGGGCATCACACCGCTAAGGACACGCTATGACCGGCATTCTGGCCAGCCAACATCTGAAACGCATGATTGCCAAGGGCGAGATCGCGGCGGCCCCTGCCGTCATCGACGCGCAGATCCAGCCGGCCAGCCTTGACCTGCGGCTTGGCATGACGGCCTGGCGGGTGCGCGCATCGTTCCTGGCTGGCGAAGGCCGCACGGTACAGGAGCGGCTGAACGAATTCGAAATGCACAAGGTGGACCTGTCGCAGGGTGCCGTGCTGGAAAAGGGCTGCGTCTACGTCGTTCCGCTGATGGAGCATCTGGCCTTGCCCGACGACATCGCGGCGATGGCCAATGCCAAAAGCTCGACCGGGCGACTGGATCTCCTGACGCGTCTGATCACCGACGGCGGCACGGAATTCGACCGTATCCCCAGCGGGTACACCGGGCCTCTGTACGCTGAAATTTGCCCGCGCAGCTTTTCGGTGCTGGTCCGCCCCGGAATGCGCCTGAACCAGATCCGGTTCCGCGCCGGTCAGGCCGGGTTGAGCGATGATGCCCTGCGTGCCCTGCATGCGCAGACACCCCTGGTCGACGGGATCGCGGTGATCGAACAGGGGCTCGGCTTTTCCGTCGACCTGCGCCCGGGCGCAGACAAGCTGGTGGGGTATCGCGCCAAACCGCACACGGGCGTCATAGATCTGGATCTTCTGAACCACTATGACGCCAGCGATTATTGGGAAGAGGTGCGTACGGACGCGCAGCAGATCATCCTTGATCCCGGCGCGTTCTACATCCTTGTCAGCCGGGAATCTGTCACGATTCCACCAGATTACGCAGCCGAGATGGCGCCCTACCTTGCCATGGTGGGAGAGTTCCGCGTGCACTATGCGGGCTTTTTCGACCCTGGCTTCGGCTATGCCGAGGCGGGTGGCGCCGGATCGCGCGGCGTGCTCGAGGTGCGCTGCCACGAGGCGCCCTTTGTGCTGGAACATGGGCAGGTGGTTGGCCGTCTGGTGTTCGAGCGCATGTCGGAGCGGCCAGAGACGCTCTATGGCACTGGAATCGCCTCGAATTACCAGGGTCAGGGGCTGAAGCTGTCGAAGCATTTCCGGGCCGGTTAAGATGAACCGTGCTGTTGCCTTGCTGACCGGCGCCATTGCCGTGGTCGGCGCGAATTCCATGGTGCTGGCGCCGATCACGGCGGCAGTCGCGCGCGACCTGGGCGGAGACCCGGCGGAAATCGTCCAGGCCGCCGCCGCCTATGGCCTGACGACCGCTGTATCCGCGATGTTTCTGGCGCCGCGGTCGGATACCATCGGCGCGGATCGCGCCCTGAACCAGGCGGTGATTATCCTTATTCTTTCGCTGGTTGCGTCCGTATTGGCCCCGAGCAAATGGGCGCTGATCGGCGCGCAGGCCATCGGCGGGCTGGGCGCGGGCATGGCCATTCCCGCGATCTATGTGCTGGCGCCGCAGCTGGGCCCCCGGGGCGAGGAAAAGCGCACGATGGGCCTGGTGCTGAGCGGCTGGACGCTTGCCCTGGTGGCCGGTGTCGCGGGGTCGGGCTTTCTTGCCGAATGGGCCGGATGGCGCGCGGTTTACGTGGTCCTGGGTCTGCTGATGGCGGGTCTGTGGATTGCGATGCGTCGCACAGATCTGAGGGTGCCGCGCATTGCGACCAGCGCGACCTCTCCTCTGACGGCGCTGCGGGTGCCCGGGATCACGCGGGCCTTGTTTTCCGCGCTGATGCTGATGCTGAGCTTTTATGGCACCTATGCCTTTGTCGGGGCCCATGTGGCTGATGCCCTGGGTCGCGGCACCGACGTCGCCGGGATCATAACGCTTTGTTATGGAACAGGTTTCGGGATCTCTGCCCTGCTGGACAGGTACTTTGACAGGCTGCGGCCCGGATTGGCGGGCGCGCTGTCGTTCGCGGCGCTGACAGTGATCTATGCGTTACTGGCCCTACTGGGCACGAACCTGTGGCTGCTGGCGGGGCTGGCCGTGCTGTGGGGCATGGCGCAGCACCTGGCGCTGAACTTTGTGGTGTCGCGGCTGTCGTCGCTGGACCCGAGCCAGCGGGGCGCAATCCTCGGCCTTAACTCTTCGGTAACCTATCTGGCAGTGTTTGGCGGGGC
Organism: Pseudooceanicola sediminis; assembly: GCF_003575965.1. GTDB lineage: Bacteria > Pseudomonadota > Alphaproteobacteria > Rhodobacterales > Rhodobacteraceae > Pseudooceanicola > Pseudooceanicola sediminis. The sequence continues at coordinate 339,045 of NZ_QWJJ01000001.1, forward strand.
GCTGGCGTTCCGGCATCCCTACGAGGTGAGCGGCTTTGCAATCTGCAACACCGTTTCGGCCATCGTGGCGGCGATAGCATTGGTGGAATGTGTTTATCCCCAAAGGCTTGCGCCGCGAAGCTAATCTTTCCTAACGGATCAGGCGGCGCACTTTCCGTGTGTGATCCGCAATCTTTTTCGTGTGCACAGTCTCATTTGTGCGGTGTGCTTGCGTCCCTGGGGCGTGCCGCCGGCCCGTTGATGCGGACCCTTGGCGACGGCTTTGCGCAGGACCCTGCGCGCAATGCCGTGGAACAAACGTGCGGCGTTCACTGGCGGCGCTTTAAGGGCGAAATTTCGACACAGTATAACACATGGCCGAGGGTGTTGCGCCGCGCGATCGCCCGGCACGGTGCCCCCTTGGTTTGACCGTCCGGGCGTTGCATCGCACCGTCGCATCGGGCCCGGTGCGCGATTGGGTTACGCTTCGTCCTCGAACATGTCGGGCTGGTCGTCGTCGGTGGGGTCGTCCTCGTCAGGGATCGCGCGGCCCGGCGGTGGACGATTGTCGAGCAGACCGGCGGCGCGCAGATCCTTGAGGCCTGGCAGATCGCGCGGCGACTCGAGGCCGAAGTGATCCAGGAACGACGGCGTCACCACGAATGTCACCGGACGGCCGGGCGTCATGCGGCGGCGGCCAAAGCGAATCCATTCCATTTCAAGCAGTTGGTCGACGGTGCCCCGCGACACGGACACGCCCCGGATCTCTTCTATCTCGGCACGGGTGACGGGCTGATGATAGGCGATGATTGCCAGAGTCTCGATCGCGGCGCGGGACAGCTTGCGCGTTTCAACCGTCTCTTTCTGCATCAGAAATCCGAGGTCGGGCGCGGTGCGGATGGCCCAGGCCTCGCCCACCCGGACGATGTTGACGCCCCTGCCCTCATAGCGTTTTGCCAGATTGACCAGCGCCGCCGCGCCATCGCATCCATGGGGCATGCGTGCGTTCAGTTCGGCCACGGAAACAGGTTCGGTAGAGGCGAACAGGATCGCTTCGACCATGCGCTCCTGCTCGCCCATCGGGGGGGCCTCGAACAGGCTGTCACGGGGCGCGTCGCGCCCGGTGGGCACGTCGGTGTCGGTATCGGCGGATTGATCTGCGCTAAGGTCTTGATTCAATGGATTTTCAACGTCGGTATCTGAACGGTGTCGGAGCGGTATCCGAACGGTGTCATTTCGGGTGCTGTGAAAGGCGGGGCCCGGCGCGGCGCGCGGGCCGTCATCCGCGGGATCGGGGGGTGTGTCAGACATTGTCGCCCCTGTCCCTGCGGCGCAGGTGGATCGGTTCAAAGGTATCGGACTGGCGGATTTCCAGCTTGCCTTCCTTGGCCAGCTCAAGCGAGGCGGCGAAGGTGGCGGCGGTGACCGAGCGGCGGCGCATCGGGTCCGAGGTCCAGCCCGGGGGCATGTAGGCCGAAAGATCGGTCCAGCTGCCAGCATAGGCGATCATGCCGCGCATGTGAGCCAGTGCCTGTTCCATGGTGAAGACATTGTCACGATCCATCACGAAGGGGCGGAATTCGTCGCGGGTACGGATGCGCGCATAGGCCTGCATCAGGTCCAGCAGCGTCGCGGAGTAGCTGACGCGGCGCACGCGTGTGACGTCTTCGGGAAGGCCGCGCACAAAGAAATCGCGGCCCCGCTGGTCGCGCGCCATCAGGCGGGCGGCGGCATCGCGCATGGCCTGAAGGCGTTCGAGCTGGAACGCCAGGTGCGCGGCGAGTTCTTCGCCCGAGGGGCCCTCTTCGGTCGGGTCGGGCGGCAGCAGCAGGCGCGATTTCAGAAACGCCAGCCAGGCGGCCATCACAAGATAGTCGGCGGCCAGTTCGATGCGCAGTTTCTTGGCGCGTTCGACAAAGGCCAGGTATTGCTGGGCCAGCATCAGGATGGAGATCCGCCGCAGGTCGACCTTTTGCGTGCGCGACAGCGTCAGCAACAGGTCGAGCGGCCCCTCGAAACCATCGACATCGACAATCAGCGCCTCGGCCGCAAGGCGTTCGGAGACGCTATCGGGGTCTTCCTGAAACAGGTCTTTTTCAGCCATAGAGCGGTCCGTCCAGCAGAGCGGACAGCTTGGCCTCCATGGCGTCAAAGTCAAGCGCGGGGGCGGTATCGGGGCGCATCGAGAGGGCACGTTCGGCGCGTTGCTGCGCGGCGGGGGTCATGAAACCGGCCGCCTCGGCCACCTCCATGCGGTCCTTGAGGTCGGCGTTGCACAGCAGCACGACGTCGCAGCCCGCGGCAAGAGAGCCCCGCGCGATGTCGGTCAGGCTGCCCGAGAGCGCCTTCATCGAGATATCATCGGTCATCAGCAGGTTGTCGAAGCCGATCTGGTTGCGGATCATCTGGATCCCGCGCGGCGACAGGGTGGCCGGCTGATCGGGGTCAAGCGCGTCGTAGACGATATGCGCGGTCATCGCCATCGGCTGATCGTTCAGCACCTTGAACGGCGCGAGGTCGACCGCGTCCAGTTCGGCCAGCGAGGCGGTGACACGCGGCAGTTCCATGTGGCTGTCGGCACGGGCCCGGCCATGGCCGGGGATATGCTTGATCACCGGCAGCACGCCACCGGCCAGCAGGCCCATCGAGACGGCGCGGCCAAGGCCCGCGACCGTGGCGGCATCGGTGCCATAGCACCGGTTGCGCAGAAACGGGTGGGTGCTGTCATCGGCCACGTCGACCAGCGGCGCGCAATTGGTGTCGATGCCGACGCTGCGCATTTCCGCCGCGATGATGGCATAGCGCAGGTACATGGCCGCGATGGGATCTGAGGCGCGCGCGACGAAATCGAGCGGTGCGTCCCATTGGCGAAAGTGCGGCGGGCCAAGGCGCTGTACCCGCCCGCCTTCCTGGTCCAGCAGGATCGGGGCGTTGCGGCCAACGGCCTCGCGCAGCTCGGCGCACAGGGCGGCCGTCTGTTCGGGCGTTTCGATATTGCGGGCGAACAGGATGAAGGCAAAGGGATCGGCGCTGCGGAACACGCGCTTTTCCTCGGGCGTCAGCGTGGTGCCGGTGGGGTCGAGAATGGTGGCTCCGAAGGCCATGCTAACCTCTGACGGCAACTGTCGCTGTTGCCTGTTGCGGATGGCGCGCATCCGGGGGCGAGTGGGGCCGCCGCGCCCATCCCCGAAGGGCGGGCGCGGGTCGCGGTTACTTGGTCAGGACGGGGATGCAATCGGCCTTGTCGGCCACCAGTGCTGCGCAGAAACGGCGGGTGTCGGACAGATCCGCAAAGCCCATGGCGCGCAGGCGATAGAAGGTGCGCCCACCGGTTTCGGCCTTTTGGATCACGCGGGCCTTGCCGGCGAGGTAGATGTCGAACTGCTTGGACAGGCGGGTCCATTCGGACAGGGCGACATCCTCGGAGGCAAAGGCGCCGAGCTGGGCGAGCTGGGTGCCGGGGGGCACGGCGTCGGCGGCAATGTTGGTCACGGTTTCCGCCGGCGGCGCCGAGGCCACGATATCGGCGGAGGAGGCCGAGGCCTGAACGACGCTGGCCAGCGCGGTCAGGCTGGCCGGGCGCGCGCGCGGTCGAATGGTGGTGCCGGAGGCCTCGGCGCGGTCGTCGCTCGCCCCCTGGCTGGTCCCTTCGCCGTCGGCACGCAGGCGCGCGATGGCGGCGGCGTCCTGGCCGGTGCCGTCGGTTTCGCCGGTATCGAGCACCGCGCCGTCCAGCGACATGGTGGCACTGGCGGGGATGGCCGAACGCGCGGCCAGTTCCTCTTCGGTAAGGGCGTCGTCGCCCAGGGCGATGCCATTCGGGGCCAGGGTGACCTGATCCGGGGCCGAGGCGGCCTCTTTCGCGGCGGCGACGTGATTGACCGACAGGCCAAGGAAATCGGCGGTCTGGCCCCCGGCGTCGGTGGGCACGCGCCGCACCTCGCCCGTCATGGCGCGCACCACGGGCACACCGCTGACGTCGCGCATGACCATCTGGTAGCCCCAGAGGCCGATGCCCGCGACCAGCGCCAGCGAGACGACGCCGCCGACCCAGGTGAACATGGTGCCAAAGGAGGCGCCATCGCGCAGATCGGCGCCGTGATCGTGGGGGGGATGATCGTAGGACCCGGCGTCATAGCCGCCCTCATCGTCGGGGCCATAGCCGTAGGGCTGGCTGTTGCCGTAGGGCTGGCCGTTGTCGTAGGGCTGGGCCTGACCACGCGGGTACTGGCCTTGGTTGTGGCCCTGGTTGTGGCCATAGCCCTGGCCGCGATTGGAACGGGTGCCGTAATTGACGGGCGCAAAATGCCCGTCTGCCTGAAAGTCTGCCATACTGCCTCGCACGCCGGGGCTTTGACGCCCGGTCTTGTCGTGTCACGGTTCGCGAACGGAATTATTGCCTGCTCGGGCCCCGGCGCGCTGCGTTATCGCATTTCTTCCGCCGGAGTGACGCCAAGGATACCAAGACCTGCGGAAATGACAACGGCCACGGCACGCGCCAGCGCCAATTTTGCCTGAGACACCTCGGGGGCGTCTTCCTGGACGAAGCGCAACTGGTGTTCTTCGTTGCCGCGATTGTAGAGACCGTGCAGATCCGACGCCAGTTCATAGAGGAAAAAGGCGATGCGGTGCGGTTCGTTGGTGCGCGCGGCCAGCTCGACGTGGCGCGGCCATTCGGCAAGTTTGCGCGCAACCGCCAGCTCGGACTCATGCGTCATGGCGGACAGATCGGCGGCGGCCAGCGTGGCATCGTCGGTGGCGATCCCTGCCTCGTCCGCGCGACGCAGCGCCGAGCAGACGCGGGCATGGGCGTATTGAACGTAGAACACCGGGTTGTCGCGCGACTGTTCCATCACCTTGTCGAAATCGAAATCCAGCGGGGCGTCGTTCTTGCGCGTCAGCATGACGAAACGGGTCACGTCAGGGCCAACCTGTTCGACCAGATCGCGCAGCATGATGAAGGTGCCGGCACGCTTGGACATCTTGAACGGCTCGCCGTTCTTGAACAGTTTGACCAGTTGGCAGAGCTTGATATCGAGCGGCACGGTGCCGCCCGAAAGCGCGGAAACGGCCGCCTTCATGCGTTTGACATAGCCGCCGTGATCCGCGCCAAACACATCAATAAGGGCGTCGAAGCCCCTGGAAACCTTGTCATAATGATAGGCGATGTCAGGCGCGAAATAGGTCCAGTCGCCGTCGGATTTCTGGATCGGGCGATCCACGTCATCGCCATGCTCGGTGGACTTGAACAGGGTCTGTTCGCGGGGTTCCCAATCTTCCGGCAGCTTGCCCTTGGGCGGCTCCAGGGTGCCGCGATAGATCAGCCCCTTGGCGCGCAGGGAATCGATGGCCGCCTCGATGCGCCCGGTGCCATAGAGCGATTTTTCGGAGAAGAAGACGTCCATCTTGACCCCGAGCAGCGCCAGGTCGGACCGGATCAGGGCCATCATCGCCTCGGTTCCGAAGGTGCGCACATCGGCCAGCCAGACGGATTCGGGTTGATCGACATAAGCGTCGCCCACCTTGGCCTTGAGCGCCTCTCCCACCTCGATCAGATAGTCACCGGGATAGGTGCCATCCTCGAACGCGACCTCCTGGCCGTGTGCTTCGAGGTAGCGCAGATAGACGGAGCGGGCGAGGACATCGACCTGCGCACCGCCGTCGTTGATATAGTATTCACGCGTCACGTCGTAGCCCGCGTAGGCCAGCAACGAGGCCAGGGCATCGCCGAAGACGGCGCCGCGAGTGTGGCCGACATGCAACGGGCCGGTAGGATTTGCCGAAACATATTCGACGTTTACCTTTGCGCCCTGCCCCATGTCGGAGCGCCCGTAAGCGGTGCCGTCGTTCAGCGCCGCCCTGACGACGCCCTGCCAAAGAGGATTGGCCAGCCGCAGGTTGAGAAAGCCCGGGCCCGCGACCTCGGCCAGCGCGATGCGGTCATCGGCGGCAAGCCGGGTGGCCAGCGCCTCGGCGATGTCGCGCGGCTTGAGCGCGGCGGGTTTGGCCAGCACCATCGCGGCATTGGTGGCCATGTCGCCATGGGCCGCGTCGCGCGGCGGCTCGACCGTGACGTTGTCGAAGGAAAGCCCCCCGGGCAGATCGCCTGCGGCCTGCATGGCGGCGAGGCTGTCCAGAACGAGGCTGCGGATATCGGTAAAGAGGTTCATGGCGCTTTCCTGAGATTTCGGGCGGGCCGGAGAGGTCCGGCAGGCTCGACACGTTCCGGCCGGGTTTATCATTGCGGTATCGAAGGTCAATGGAGGAGGCCGTCTTGCCCCCCCCCCTTCCGAGGCGCGGGTGTCACCCCGCCTGCCCCGATGTGGCCTGAGTGGTGCCGCGCGCACGGTGCGGCACCACTCAGGCCTACTCCTCGACCCGGTCGGCGTAGCGGATATGACCGGGGCCAGAGGCACGCAGCCCCGGCTCGGGATCGTGCCCCATCAGACGGGCGTGTTCGACAATGGCGAAACGGTCGGTCATGCCCGAGATATAGTCACCGACCAGCCGCGCCAGGGCGACCTTGTCATCGCCGATATCTTCGATATCGCGGCGCCATTGCTTTGGCAGCACCTCGGGGCGCTGCATAAACAGGGGAAACAGCTCCTGCACGATGCGGGTGACTTTCTTGCGCATCTCGACGACCTCGGGCGCGCGATACATGCGATGGAACAGGAATTCGCGGATTTGCTTGAGGTCGGCCCAGACGGCGGGCGAAAACTGCACCATCATGCGGCCCGCAAGCCGGATGTCGGTCACGCTCTGCGGGTTGAGCGCCGCGATATTCGCCCGCGACACCTCGATCACGTCCTCGACCAGGATGCCGAAGAAGCGGCGCAGCGCCTCGTGCCGGCGGCGGTAGTAGTTGAGGCCGGGATAGAGCTGATCGACGCGGGCGAAGCAATCGCGCAGGATCGGCAGCTCGGCCAGTTCATCGGTCGAGAACAGCTCGGCCCGCAAACCGTCGTGCAGGTCGTGGTTGTTGTAGGCGATGTCATCGGACAGCGCGGCAACCTGCGCCTCCGCGCTTGCGTGGGTGTGCAGTTCCAGATCGTGCCTGCGGTTGTAATCGGCCAGCGCAAAGGGAATGTCCCCCGTGACCGGTCCGTTGTGCTTGGCGATGCCTTCGAGGGTTTCCCACGTCAGGTTGAGGCCGTCCCATTCGGCATAGTGGCGTTCCAGCGCGGTGACGATGCGGATTGCCTGGGCGTTGTGATCGAAGCCGCCGTAGGGTTTCATCAACGCCGCCAGCGCATCTTCGCCCGTGTGACCGAAGGGCGGATGCCCGAGGTCATGGGCCAGGGCGACCGCCTCGGTCAGTTCATCGTTCAGGTTCAGCGCGCCTGCGATGGTGCGCGCCACTTGCGCCACCTCGATCGAATGGGTCAGGCGGGTGCGGAAATAATCGCCTTCGTGTTCGATAAAGACCTGTGTCTTGTGTTTCAGGCGGCGAAACGCCGAGGCGTGGATGATCCGATCTCGATCGCGCTGGAAACACGAGCGAAAATGGCTTTCGTCTTCGGGATAGAGCCTGCCCCGCGACTGGGCGGGGTCGGAGGCATAGATCGCGCGCATGTGTTTGGTCCCTTCGGCTTCTTGTCGCCTTTTGCCATTGTCCTTATATTGGCTGGGAACGACATGCAAAATGTCAGGAGTACATGCGATGAATTTGCCACCGAAAGTCACTGACCGCGCCTTTGCCCGCCTGGCCGAGATCGCGCCCGGCGCCCAAGCGCTGCGCGTTGCCGTCGAGGGCGGCGGGTGTTCCGGCTTTCAGTACGACATCAAGCTGGACGATATTGCCGAGGATGATCTGGTGCTGGAAGGTCAGGGCCAGAAAGTGATCGTGGACAGCGTGTCCCTGCCCTTTCTGTCCGGTGCCGTGATCGATTTCACCGAAGAGCTGATCGGCGCGCGTTTCGTGATCGAGAACCCGAACGCCACGTCGTCCTGCGGCTGCGGCACATCGTTTTCGATGTAGCCTGACCCGCGTGAGCGCGAAAGACGGGCCGCCCGAGGGGCGGCCTTTTTCATCTCTGGCGTGAGGTATCCTGCCTGGCGCACCGTGCGGCGTGGCCCCGACCGACGGCGGCCTATTCGGCGGGGGTGCCCGTGGCGGGGGCCGGTGACGCCTTGAGCGATCCGGTCATGACGCGCACCGCGTCCTGTTGGACAATCGTGCTGCGGGCGAATTGTTCATAGATCAGGTAGAGGCCCGACCCCATCACGAAGGTGACGCCCAGATAGATATGCGCCCCCGGGATTTCACCGAAGAACAGCGCCCCCAGGATCACCATCCAGACGAATTGCAGGTTCATCAGCGGCGTCACGACATAGGCCGCCATCTGGCGCAGCGCCACCACCAGCACCCAGCGGGCCAGAAACAGGAACCCGGCATAGGCGGCGGCCCAGCCGACATCGATCAGCGGCATCGGCTTGTAGACAAAGGGCAAGGCACACCCCATCACCAGCATGATCGTGACGTTCGGCCAGAAAACCTGCGCCAGCGCGTTGGTTTCGTGGCGCCCGATATAGCGGGCCATCACCATCGAGGTGGTCCCGGACAAGGAGGCGGACAGGGCAATCAGGTGGCCGGCCGAAATGGAATGGATGCCGCCGGGAAACAGGCAGATGACCCCGACGAACCCCGCCGCAAGCGAGATCCACACCGCAAGGCTGACCTTTTCCCGCAGGATCGGGCCCGACATCAGACCGGCGAAGATCGGCATCAGCCCGACGAAGACAAAGACCTCGGCAAAGGGCAGCAGCTTGAATGCGTAGAAGAAGCAGGTGGCGGCGATCACCGTGGCGATGGAACGCACCGCCATGGCCGGCACCTGGGTGGTGCGCACCGCCGCGACGAGGCCGCTGCGGTTCGACAGCGACTCGGCCAGAAGGCAGAACAGCGCAACAAGCCCCCCCGAGATGGCATAGAGCTGGGGCGCGGCATAGCCGCCTGCAATGAACTTGGTGATCGCATCGGCGGACGAAATCAGCGCCGTGTAGATCAGAACCATCGCCACCCCGAACAGGGTCGCCCGTCGCGCCATTTCTGCTGTCACACCCGTTTCCCCGCAGTCACGTCATGAGGCCCTCAGGACCATGTTGGTGCGGGCAAATCCCGCGAAAAAGTCATTGAAATCAGTGCAGGATTCTTCGGCCGACTGAAGGTGGAGGATCTGGTCGTCATCCCCCAGGGCCTGGAACATCCGGTCGCGCATGTGATGCCAGTCGCCGCTGCGCGCGCCGTCCAGCGACAGCAGGCATTGCGACATGAGACGCAGCGGCCCGGCGCGGTCCGCACGCGCATGAAACCGCGCGCTGCCCTCTGGGATCTTGTGGGGAAATGCGTCATGGCCAGCTGTGGCCAGCGCCCAATTGCTCACGAGGTATTCGTGGTAATCGTCTTGCGCCGGACCTCCCTCTCCCCTGTCGACGGCAAAGCCGTGTGTTTCGCCCACCAACCAATCCTCCCACAGTTGTGGAGGAACGAGGCCAGCGTGACGCATCGCGACACAGATTTCGGCCAAAAGGTCTGCATTACAATCAAGATATGCCAGAGTTCCGGCAAAGTTAAGGCTTTCTTTGGTGCGCTCCGGCAATTGCGGAATTTTTCGGCCATACTCGCTCAGGTAGAACAGCGTATGGGTCAATTCATAGGCGGCTTTCTTGTTCGGCATCACGAAAGTGGCGGGCCGGGATATGAAAGCATGCAGTCTTTCGGTCAGATCGTCGGAGCCGAAATAGGGGTCGCGGCCTCGGCGCAGCATCAGGCGGCGGGCCTCTGCGCGTTGCAGGTCCGACAGTTCCGCCGCCGGAAGATCCTGCATGAGTGCCCAATCAACCAGCGCCTGCCCCTTTGACCCGGGCATCCCGAGATCTTCGAGGTCGAGGCAGATCGAGAGAAAAAAGCGGTAATATTGCGGAAAGAACCCGAGACGTTTTTCGATGGAGTCATAGAGGTCCTGGTGGGCGCTGAGCGCATCGTCGGGCAGGCTCTGCCCCGTGCATTCGAAGATGTTCAGGACTTCGGCATTTTCCTTGAGCCAGTAGACGTCGCCTTCGTCGCGACGGCCCTTGGCAAAGCCCCGCAGCAGGGTCGCGCGGCGGGCGCCGCGCGTCTGGGCACGGCTGGGGAAGGACAGCTGCACAACGTTCGAAGCGGGGTTGGACATGGGATTCTCCTATCCGTCTGGGCGGATCCGGGCGGCGCGGCGGGGACATGCCCCACCGCGACCCGGGCGCATCTGGCGTGCGATCAGCTACCCGAAGAGAAGCTGTGCACCGCATCGCCCATCTGGGCGTCCGTCGCGCCAACCGGCGCAGAACCGGAGGAGAAGGCACCGGTTTCGGCACCCGCCGTCACAGGGGCGGAGCCGGAGGAAAACGCCTCGACCGCGTCGCCGGAGAGCGCGGCGGTGGTCACAGGGGCGGAGCCGGAGGAGAACGCCTCGACCGCGTCGCCGGAAAGCGTGGCGGTGGTCAGCGGAGCGGAGCCGGAGGAAAACATCGAAAGGCCGTCACCGCCCAGAAGGCTGTTGGAAAGGGTGGGAGCAGAGCCGGAGGAGAACATCTCAAGGCCCTCGCCGTCCAGCATGGTATCAGCAATGGATTTGGAAATATCGTTTTGGAACATGGATTTACGAATAGCGGTCATGGTCGTCTCCCGGTATGTGGTCAATGGTTTTCGATTTTGTTTGGCGATGACCAACGCTGTGCACGCACAGCGATTTCGTCAAAACGAAAATTCAATTTTAACGTGTCAAGAAAAAACCGACCACATGAGCTTTGACGCGCACGGGATTGCTTCCGAATTCTTAACACATTCTTGACACAATTATGATTTCCCACCTTTGCAAAATGCTACACAGCGAGAACACAAAGCGAACACTCGGCCCTGAACGAGCATGATTCGTGCAACTGCGGCGACTCCTCGGTCGAAATGAGTCGCCTTTGCGGACGAAACCCGGACGATTCGACCCCAGGGAACAGCGGTCGGGCGTGAAAATCCGGGGGCGCATCGGCGTTTGAAATGGTCTAGAACGGCCCTGACACCGGCACGGGCCGGGCCCGGCCCAGGCCGTCGGCCGGACCGCGACCGCCACGATGGACCAGGAAAAAGGGCTGCCCGGCATGAAACTCGCCACGTTCAACATCAACGGAATCAAGGCGCGGGCACAGGCCCTGTGTGACTGGCTGGACGAGGCGCAGCCCGATGTCGTGGTGTTGCAGGAGATCAAGTCCGTCGACGAGGGCTTTCCCCGCGAGCTGTTCGAGGATCGCGGCTATCAGGTCGAAACCCACGGCCAGAAAAGTTTCAATGGCGTTGCGATCCTGTCGAAACTGCCGCTGGAGGACGTCACGCGCGGCCTGCCCGGTGATGACGCCGATGAACAGGCCCGCTGGATCGAGGCAACCGTGGTCGGCGACAAGGCCGCATTGCGGATTTGCGGGCTCTACCTGCCCAACGGCAACCCGGTCGAGCTGACCCCCGACGGGCAGCCTGTGGAGGGTGGCAAGTACGCCTACAAGCTGGGCTGGATGGACCGCCTGCGCGACCGCGCCGCCGCTTTGCTGGCCGCCGAGGAACCGGCGGTGATGCTGGGGGATTACAACATCATCCCGCAGGAAGAAGATGCCGCCAACCCTGCGAAATGGCGCGACGACGCCCTGTTTCGCCCCGAAAGCCGTGCTGCGTATCGCCGGGTGCTGAACCTGGGCTTTACCGAGATCTTTCGCACCCGGAATGCGGCACCGGGCCATTATACATTCTGGGATTATCAGGCCGGCGCCTGGAACAAGAACGACGGCATCCGTATCGACCATATGCTGATGACACCGCAATGCGCCGACCTGGTGACGGAATGCGGCATCGATTCCGAGATCCGCGGCCGCGAGAAGCCATCGGATCACGTGCCGCTATGGGCGGACATCGATCTCTGACAGGGTTTCGCCGCCCGTGACGTCATGATCATACAGCCAGTCGAACTGGTGTTTCATGAAGGACGGCGCCACGCGATCCGACAGGCGCAGCACGCTGTGCGCCACGGCGCGCAGCGGGGCAAAGCGCAGGTGATATTTCCAGGCGTTGCGATTGGCGGCGGTGATCGCACGGGTCACGCGTGCCTTGCGCAGGGCCTGGTACTGGGCCAACCCGTCGGGAACGGTGTCGGCCGTGTCGAGCGCCGCGGCCAGCACCCAGGCGTCTTCCAGCGCCATGTTCGCGCCCTGCGCCAGAAACGGCAGTGTCGGATGCGCCGCATCCCCCAGCAGGACGCAATGATCGCGGTGCCATTCCGGGGCGATGGGGTGGCTGTGCAACCCCCAGAGGTTGACGGTGGTTACGCGCCCCAGCAGATCTTTCACCTCGGGGCAGAACCCCGCGAAGGCACGGCGCAGCGCCTTTGGATCATCCTGGTGTGACCAGCTGTCGGGCGCCCATTCGCGCCGTTCCTCGACCGCCACGATGTTCTGGGCCCGGCCGCCGCGCAGCGGATAGGTCACCAGGTGGCGCCCCGGCCCCATGAACAGACGCGCCTCGGACGGTGGCCCGGGACGGTTGGCGGGCACAGGCACAACCGCACGCCAGGCAACCTGACCGGAAAATCTCGCCTGCGCCTCGCCCAGAAGCGCTGCGCGCAAACGCGAATGAAGACCATCGGCCCCGACCACGAGATCGGGACGAATGCGGGTCTGGGTGCAGGTGCGGATTTCCGGGGTATCGCTGACATCGACCGTGTCGACACATTGCAGCAGCCGGATGCGCACCCCTGCCTGGCGCGCGGATTCCGCCAGCGCAGAGATAACATCGGCCCGATGACAGAAATAGTATCCCGGCGCACCGTCCCGCGGCGTCAGGTCCATGCGCAACGCGCTGCGTCCGCGATAGTCCAGCAAATTCAGCGCCCTGCCCGCCTGTCCGATCTGCGCCACGTCCAGGCCAAGCCCGCGCAACACGGCAGCGCCGTTCGGGCTGATCTGAAGCCCCGCCCCGACCTCTCGGATGGCGCCGGCCTGTTCCAGGATGGTGACGTCGGCCCCCCGCAGCGCCAGCGCCCGCGCAGCCGCGAGGCCACCGATTCCGGCGCCGATCACAGCTATCTTGAGATCTCGCAAGGCCAAGGACGTCTCCTGTCGCGCAAAGGTATCGGGATTCGCATACAGGTCGATGCAATTCGAAAGCGCCGTGATATGGCCCGTCAGACGGCCGCTTTGCAAGCGACAACGCCGAGGCTGGGCCCCGGCGTCGTCAAATCCCGTATCACATTGATGTCAGGCCCCGGCGTCGTCTCCTCCACGCCTGTCAGCCGACGCCGAACGTCGCTTACGCCCTGCGCGGCGCAGGCATGGACCGCGTTGTTCGGGGCGCGATCGCTCGGCCAAATCCCCGATCAGATCCCCGATGCAGCCGGTCAGTCGTCGCGGTGCACGCGCTCGCGCCGCTCATGACGTTCCTGTGCCTCAAGGCTCATCGTGGCGATGGGGCGCGCGTCGAGCCGTTTCAGGCTGATCGGCTCACCGGTCACTTCGCAATAGCCATATTCACCCTCTTCGATGCGGCGCAGGGCCGCGTCGATTTTCGACACCAGCTTGCGCTGGCGATCACGGGTGCGCAGTTCCAGTGCGCGGTCGGTTTCTTCGCTGGCACGGTCGGCAACATCCGGAATGTTCCGGGTATTTTCCTGCAGACCTTCAACAGTGTCGCGGCTGTCGGCCAGCAGATCTTCGCGCCAGGAAAGCAATTTGCGGCGGAAATATTCGAGCTGACGCTCGTTCATGAACGGCTCGCCCTCAGCCGGACGATAATCGTCTTCAAGGAAAGATTCAGCTTTCATCAGCGGCTCCCAAACTAGTCCTAAGCCCGGGGCGCGATACGCAATTCCGGGCAACAGGGTCCCCTGCTGCGGGGACTTAAACTGTTCGCATATGGTTGTCACTACAGAAATCCAGTTAACCACTTTGCATTGCACCAAACTGCGGAAAACTTTATCGTTCCGCGGAATTGGCGCGATCAGGGGCGATGACTCAATGCATTTCGACGGCACGGAAACTTATGTTGCGACAGAAGACCTTAAGGTCGCGGTGAACGCGGCGGTAACACTGGAGCGTCCCCTGCTGGTCAAGGGCGAACCGGGCACCGGCAAGACCGAGCTGGCCCGTCAGGTTGCCCAATCTTTGGGCCTGGAGATGATCGAGTGGAACATAAAATCCACCACGAAAGCGCAACAGGGCCTGTATGAATACGACGCTGTAAGCCGCTTGCGGGACAGTCAGCTGGGCGAGGCGCGCGTGCATGACGTGGCCAATTACATCCGCCGGGGCAAGCTGTGGCAGGCGTTCGAGGCCGACCGCAAGGTGGTTCTGCTGATCGACGAGGTCGACAAGGCCGATATCGAATTCCCCAACGACCTGTTGCAGGAACTGGACCGGATGGAATTCCATGTCTACGAGACGGGAGAGACCATTGCCGCACGTGTGCGTCCCATCGTCATCATCACGTCGAACAACGAAAAGGAACTGCCGGACGCCTTTCTGCGGCGCTGCTTTTTCCACTATATCCGCTTTCCCGACATGGAGACGATGAAGCAGATCGTCGAGGTGCACCATCCGGGTATCAAACCGCAGCTGCTGACCGCCGCGCTGACGCAGTTCTTTGAGCTGCGCGAAACCTCGGGCCTGAAGAAAAAGCCATCGACCAGCGAAGTCCTGGATTGGCTGAAGCTGCTGCTGGCCGAGGACATGAGCGCCGAGGACCTCAAGCGCGACGGGGCAAATGCGCTGCCGAAACTGCATGGTGCGCTGTTGAAAAACGAACAGGACGTGCATCTGTTCGAACGCCTGGCCTTCATGGCGCGGGGCCAGCGGCGCTGATCCCAGCCGCTGCGCCTGACCCTTGTGCCAGCGTGCTGTGCCAGTCCAGTCCGTGCGCCCCCTGCGCGTGGCTTCGCCGATCAGGGGCGGCGGGGCCTTGCCTGTTCCGCCCGTTCCGTATTTTCTGTATGCCGGGCGCCGCGCCCGTTCAGCGGCAAGAGGATGACTTCGGATGACCGGCACCGCCCCTGTTCCAACCTTTGCACGGGTGTGGCCTGAATGACCTGCGGTGCCGGAGCGTTTCGCCGGATGGCGTTGGGTGCGGGGCTGTTGCTGGCGGCCTGTGCGCCGGCGCCGACACCGCCGGCACCCGACAAGGCCCCCGGTCCGACGACCCATTCGATGCGGCCGCAACTGCCGCCGGTCCGTCATTTCGGCGTCTATGTGCCCGAGGCGCCCCATATCGCCAATGCCGATCTGGCGCGTGATTTCCTGGACCTGACGTTTCAACTTGAATCCGGCCGGGCCCTGCCCGTTCTGACGCGGTTCGAAGGGCCGGTGCGCGTGACGGTTCAGGGCGCGACACCGCCGGGCATGATGCGTGATCTGACCGCGCTGATCAGCCGTTTGCAGGACGAGGCCGGCATCGACATCGCCCTGGCCCCCACAGCGCCCCCCACCGCACCCGACAGCGCCTCCGAGGCCGGCAAAGGCACCGGCAGCGCGCCCGACGCGTCAGGCCCGCCGCCCGCCACCGGAGCCACCGGGACCGGCGGCGGCACGGCTCCGGTAAACATGATCACCATTCAACCCGTCAGCGGCGACGATATCCGCGGCGAATTGCCCGATGCGGCCTGCTTCGTGATCCCCGGTATCCGCAATCTGAGCGAATTTCACGGCGCGCGGCGGCAGGATCGGTCGGACTGGGCCAAGCTGACCACCCGCAGCCAGCTTGCGATCTTCGTGCCCAACGACGCCGCGCCGCAGGAAACCCGCGATTGCATGCACGAGGAACTGGCGCAGGCGCTTGGCCCGCTGAACGACCTGTTTCGCCTGAACGACAGCATCTTCAACGACGACAACGTCCATTCCGTGCTGACCGGTTTCGACATGCTGGTGCTGCGCATCACCTACGCCCCCGAACTGCACAGCGGCATGACCAAGGCTCAGGTCGCCGCCCAGTTGCCCGCGCTGCTGGCGCGCCTGAACCCCGAAGGCCAGCGTTTGACACCCACCCCCCTGCCGCAGACCACGCCGGAATGGCGCGCCGCCGTCCAACAGGCCTTGGGTGCGGGCGGTTCCCCCGCGGCGCGGTTGCGCGGTGCTCAGGCTGCGCTGGCGATTGCCGGGCAACAGGGCTGGCGCGATCATCGGATGGGCTTTTCCGAATATATCCTGGGCCGGTTGCTCGAGGCGCGTGATCCGAACGCGGCGCTGGCCCATATGCGCCGCGCCCATGCCGTGTATTCCGCCACCCCGGCAACACGCCTGTACGCGGCACAAACCGGCGTGGCGCTGGCCCGCGACGCGTTGCGACGCGGCGATGCACAGGCTTGCCTGGCGCTGTTGCAGGATCTGCCCGCCCTGGCAGAGGCCAACCAAAACGCATCGCTGCTGGCGCAGGTTCTGATGCTACAGGCTGAGGCCCATGCGATGCAGGGCCGGGACGATCTGGCGCGGGCTGCCCGGCTGGACAGTCTGGGCTGGGCAAGATACGGCTTTGGCCCAACTTGGGCGATCCTGGCCAAGCTTCAGGACGTGGCCGATCTGCCCCCCGACACGACATCGGAACCGGGGGCGGGCTGACCATCGGCCGGCACGACCGGGGATCGCCACGGCAAAACGCGAAGGGTGTGCGATGTTCATTTTGGCAGGTCTGGTTCTGGGCGCCATTTTCGGGGCCGTACGGGCGCGCAAGCGCGGCGGCAATGCCAAGGACATTTGGCAATACGCGGCGGTTCATGCGATGCTGTTCGCAATCATCGGATTGTTCGCGACTGTCATCCTGAATCGCATGATTGGCTGAGGCAGCACCGCGACCCTGCGAAAAGACCCCTGAGACAGGATCGTAACCAGCATGTTCATTTCGTTTTTCGAGGCCTTGCGCGCCCATGCCGTGCCCGTGTCGCTGCGCGAATACCTGACCTTTCTGGAAGCGCTGAAGGCCAATCTGGTCACCTATGACGCCGAGGGGTTCTATTACCTTGCCCGCGCCAGCATGGTGAAGGACGAACGTAACATCGACCGGTTCGACCGCGCCTTTGCCGCCAGTTTTGAAGGGTTGGAGCAGATCACTTTCGACCAGGTGCTGGACAAGGTCGAGATCCCCGGCGACTGGCTTCGCTCGATGGCGGAAAAGCATCTGAGCGAGGAAGAAAAGGCCGAGATCGAGGCGCTCGGCGGTTTCGAGGCCTTGATGGAGACGCTGAAAAAGCGGCTTGAAGAGCAGAAAGGCCGCCATCAGGGTGGCAACAAATGGGTCGGCACGGGGGGCACCTCGCCCTTTGGCGCCGATGGCTACAACCCCGAGGGTGTGCGGATCGGGCAGGAAAAGGCCCGCCACCAGCGCGCCGTGAAAGTGTGGGACAAGCGCGAATTCCGCAATTTCGACGATCAGGTCGAATTGGGCACGCGCAATATCAAGGTGGCGCTGAAACGGCTGCGCAAATGGGCCCGCGATGGCGCACACGAGGAGCTGGACCTGGACGGCACGATCCGCGCCACGGCCGAACATGGCTATCTTGACGTGGTGACCCGGCCCGAGCGGCGCAATGCGGTCAAGGTGCTGTTGTTTCTTGATGTGGGCGGCAGCATGGATCCGCATATCAAGGTGGTCGAGGAGCTGTTCAGCGCCGCGCGCAGCGAATTCAAGCACCTGGAGCATTTCTATTTCCACAACTGCCTGTACGAAGGCGTCTGGAAGGACAACCGCCGCCGCTGGGATGCGCAGATGCCGACATGGGACGTGCTGCGCACCTATGGCAGCGACTACAAGTGCATCTTTGTCGGTGACGCATCGATGAGCCCCTATGAAATCGCCCACCCCGGTGGTGCGAACGAACACTGGAACCCCGAGGCGGGCCAGACCTGGCTGGAGCGGGCGCGGGCACAATGGCCCGATCATCTGTGGATCAATCCGGTGCCGCAGAAATACTGGGGCTACACCCACTCAATCGGCATGATCTCGCAGATCTTCGAAAATCGCATGGTGCCGATGACGCTTCAGGGCCTTGAGGCCGGCATGCGCGAGCTGACACGGTGAGCGACCCCGAAGGCCGGGTATCAGACGGCCCGCCCCCCGACAGCACATTCGGCGGTTTCCTGCGGCACATGTGGCATGATCACAGGCTTGGCACGATCGCCTTTCTGGCAGCCATGGTGCTGGTGGTGCTGTTCGCGCTGCGCCTTATGCTGTTTTCGATGCACTATCGCGACGGCGACTGGCGCAATCCGGTGCCCGAAGCCTGGATGACTCCCGCCTTCGTGGCGCACGCCTGGCACGTGCCACGCCCCCAGGTTTATCGGTTTCTCAGCTATCGCGCCCGTCCCGATCACGCGCTGACCCTGTCCGAAATCGCGGAACGCCAGGGAATGAGCGAGGACGAGCTGTTGACCCGCCTCAACATCTGGCTTCTGGAATGGAAGCTGGCCAATCCGGCCACGGGCAGCACCATAAACCTGCCGTCCGAAGCGGAGCACGCGCCACAATCGACGGGCACGGCGGACTGATGCCCGTTGTGCTGTCCCCTGCCCGGCGTGCAGCCGTGCCCGATGCCCTGCGCTATGCCGCGCCCTGTCCGATGCTGCGGGATGCCGTGCCGACCCCTTGCCTGTCCCCGTCTTGCCCGTCCCAGTCTTGCCTGTCCCAGTCTTGCCCGTCGCCGTCTTGCCTGTTCCCGTCTTACGTGTCGTCCCGCCGCCCGCTGAGCAGAAGGGCCGCCGCATGAACGAAGAACTGATGGAGCTGCTGGCCAGTTACGGCGCGCCGCTGGTATTTGCCGCGACGCTGGCCAGCTGCCTTGCCCTGCCGGTGCCGGCGTCATTGATCATGCTGGGCGCCGGGGCACTGGCGGCAGCGGGCGACCTGCCGTTTGCCGTGCTGGTGGCGGCCGCCTTTGCCGGTGCAATCATCGGTGACCACATCGGGCTGATGCTGGGGCGCGGCCTTCAGGGGGCCCTGCGACGCCGCCTGAAACCGGGCAAGCGCGCCGCCGCAACGATGGACGACGCGCGCGGCTTCCTGATCCGGCGCGGCGGCCTGGCGGTGCTGTTGTCGCGGTTTCCCCTGTCGCCCCTCGGGCCTTATGTAAACTTTGCGGCAGGCGCGGCGCAGATGCCCTTGTTGAAATTCACGCCCTTCATCCTGCTGGGCGAACTGATCTGGGTCTCGCTCTATCTCGGGCTGGGCTACGTCGCCGAGGCCCACCTTGAGGCCGTCTTGCGGATCGCATCCGATCTGACGGGTCTGCTGACGGCGCTGACGGCGGCGGCGGGGCTTGGATACTGGCTGTGGCGCACTCATCGCAATCGCCAGCGCAGCAGTGGCGATGCCCTGCCAGGCCACGCCCCCGATGTCACCGATCACAATGGCGCGCGCGACGGGACGCAGGCAGGAACTTCCCCGCAGGCTGGATCGTTGGGTCGGGACAAGTCATTCAAGGAAAGGACGGACCCATGATCAAGAAAACAGGCTCGGCAAAATGGAGCGGCGGTCTGAAAGACGGCAAAGGGTATGTCTCGACCCAATCCGGCGCATTGAGCGACCAGCCTTACGGCTTCAACACCCGCTTTGAGGACGGCAAGGGGACCAACCCCGAAGAACTGATCGGCGCGGCCCACGCCGGATGCTTCTCGATGGCGCTGTCCAATATCCTTGGCGACAAGGATCTGGTGGCCGAGGATATCGCCACCACGGCGACGGTGATGATGGAACAACAGGATGGCGGTTTCGCGATCACCAAGATTCATCTGGACCTGACGGCCAAGATCCCCGGCGCGACCGAGGAAGTGTTCCAGGAGGTCGCAAAAACCGCCAAGGAAAATTGCCCGGTGTCGAAACTTCTGACCGGCGCCGAAATCACGCTGACGGCAAAATTGGCGTAAATTCCGCGCTCTAAATAGCGTTAACACCTCAAAAAGGGTCGCCTACTGCACTGTCGGCGGCCCTTTGTCTTTGCCTGCACTGCCCCGCGCCTGCTCTGCCGCGACGTTTCCCGGCTGCCATCGCTTGCACAGCCGCACAAGACGGCACATATCCGTGCTATGCTGAAGTTCACCCCCCTTTTGCTGGCGCTGATCTACGGGCTTGTCGCCTGGCGGTTTTCCACGTGGCGCCTGAAACGGGAGCTGGACGAAAAATCGAGCGAGCTGGCAGACCCCCGCCTGCATGCCCTGACCAGGCAGATGGCACAGGCGCTGGACCTGCCCCGCATTCGCGTCAATCTCTACGAAATTCCCGCAATCAACGGGCTGGCAGCGCCGGATGGGCGGATTTTCCTGACCCGCGGTTTCTACAATGCCTACCGCCAGGGCCAGGTCACGGCCGAGGAACTGGCCAGCGTCATCGCGCATGAGCTGGGGCATGTCGCCCTTGGTCATTCGCGCCGCCGCATGATCGACTTTTCCGGCCAGAACGCCCTGCGCATGGGGCTGACGATGGTGATCGGACGGTTCATTCCCTTTGTCGGACCGATGCTCGTCAATGCCGCCATGTCGCTGCTGACTGCAAAACTGTCCCGCAAGGATGAATACGAAGCCGATGCCTATGCCGCTGCCCTGCTCAGCAAGGCCGGGATCGGTGTCGGCCCGCAGATCAGCCTGTTTACCAAGCTCGAAGCACTGTCAGGCGCACGCGGCGCACAAAGCACCGCCTGGCTGCACAGCCACCCGGCCACCGCCGAACGAATTGCCGCCATCCGGGCCCTCGACAAGGGCTGGAACGCGCGCGACTGAAAGGACCCCAGATGAAATACTCCCTATTGGATCTTGCCCCCGTCCCCGAGGGCAGCACCACCGCCGAGGCGATGGCAAATTCCGTGGCGCTGGCGCAGGCCGCCGAGGCCGCAGGATACCACCGGCACTGGCTGGCGGAACACCACAACATGCCCGGCATTGCCTCCTCCGCCACGGCCGTGATGATCGGGCATATCGCGGGGGCCACCAGCCGCATCCGCGTCGGATCCGGCGGCATCATGTTGCCGAACCATTCGCCGCTGGTGATTGCCGAACAATTCGGCACGCTTGCCTCGCTCTACCCCGGCCGTATCGATCTGGGGCTGGGGCGCGCACCGGGCACGGATCAGGAAACCGCCCGCGCCCTGCGCCGCCACATGGGCCAGCAGGATACCTTTCCCCGCGATGTGGGCGAACTGATGGCCTATCTGGACGACCCCGTCGACGGCCAGCGCGTGCATGCCTATCCGGGCGAGGGCACAAAGGTGCCGGTCTG
The DNA here is from genome assembly GCF_003575965.1 of Pseudooceanicola sediminis. Classification (GTDB taxonomy): domain Bacteria; phylum Pseudomonadota; class Alphaproteobacteria; order Rhodobacterales; family Rhodobacteraceae; genus Pseudooceanicola; species Pseudooceanicola sediminis. The sequence continues at coordinate 360,283 of NZ_QWJJ01000001.1, forward strand.
GATCCTCGGCAGTTCCCTCTATGGTGCGCAACTGGCCGCGCAGGCGGGTCTGCCCTATGCGTTTGCGTCGCATTTCGCGCCCGATGCGTTGGAACAGGCCTCCGAAATCTATCGCCGCAGCTTTCGTCCCTCAGAGGTCTGCGAGGCCCCCTATTTCATGATGGCGTTGAACGTCTACGCCGGGGATACGGACGCCGAGGGCGCCTATCTGCGCTCCTCCATGCAGCAGGCCTTCGTCCGCCTGCGCACCGGTATGCCCAGCAAGTTGCCGCGACCGGTCGACAATATCGAAGACCTGGTGCCGGCGCATATTCTGGCTGGCGTCAATCAGGCGGGGTCTGTTTCCGCCACGGGCGCGCCCGAGACGGTGCGTCGGCAACTGGCAGACCTGATCGACCGTTTCCGCCCGGACGAGGTCATCATCGCCGGTCAGATCCACGACAATGCCAAACGGATCAAGAGCTTTCAGATCGCCGCCGAGCAACTGCAGGCGCTTGGCCACGAGGCAAGCTGAGCCGCCCGCGCCGCCCGCCCATTTGCGGGCGGTGTCAGACGCCGAGCCCCTCAAGGGCCTTGCCAAGGCGCGGCAGCCGCGCCTTGCGCATCAGTGCCCGTATGCGCCAGCCCGGATCCGACATGGCGCGGGCCTGCGCCAGAACGCGGGTCGCGACGGGGATCATCGCGGCAGGGCTGGCCTCGGCAAATCCGACCAGCAGCGCGTCGGGGTCGGCGCGGCTCAGCCCCTCTTCCGCCAGGATATGGCGCGGGAAATCCTTTGCGTTGACGGTCACGATGGCATCGGCGGAACTGGCAATCGCCGCTGCCAGCACATGCAGATCACCCGGATCGGGCAGCCACAGGCGCTTTACCAGCTCCGCGGGAAACCGCACCTCGGCCTTGGGAAAGGCGACACGCGTCATCGCCACTTCGGCGCGGGCCTGCGCCTCGCCCTCGTCCCCCAGCTTGGCGGCGGCCCGCGCCCATTCCTCCAGAATGCGATCGGACCAGACAGGGGTGAACATCCCCTGCCCGGCCGCGCCCAACAGCATTTCACGCATCACCGTCGGATACAGGACGCAGGCATCGAGAAGCGCCTTCATGCCTCAGACCCGAAAGAACAGCGCCTTGAGATAGCCGCTTTCCGCCAGGTGCGGGTGCATCGGGTGATCCGCCCCGGCAAAGCCCGTGTGCAGCAAGGCCGAGTCGCGACCCGCGCGCCCGATACCCCGGATGCAGGCCGTGCGGAACTTGGCCAGGTCCGCAGCATGAGAGCAGGAGCACAACCCAAGGTATCCGCCCGGTGCCACCAGCGGCGCGGCCAGCTTTGCCAGCCGTTCATAGGCCCGCAAGCCCGCCTCGAGCGACTGACGCGCCGGGGCAAAGGCGGGCGGATCGCAGATGACCACGTCAAATTGCGCGCCCTCTTCGGCCAGCGCCTCCAACGTCTCGAAAGCATCGCCCTGACGGGTGGAAAAACGCGCCGAGGCGCCCATGGCCGCCGCGCCCTGCTCGGCCAGCTCAAGCGCCGGGGCGGATCCGTCGACCGCCAGCGCGGACGTCGCACCGTTCGCCAGGCAGGCCAGCCCGAAGCCCCCGACATGCGAAAACAGGTCCAGCACCCGCGCGCCCCTGGCCAGGCGGGCCGCAAAGGCATGGTTGGGACGCTGGTCGTAGAACAGGCCGGTCTTTTGACCGCCCATCAGGTCGGCCATGTAGGTTGCGCCGTTCATCTCGACCGGCACCGGCCCCTCGGGTGCGGTGCCCAGCAACACGCCCGACACGTCATCCAGCCCTTCCAGGCTGCGCGCGCGCCCCGAGGCGCTTTTCAGCACGCAGGTCACGCCCGTGACCTCGACCAGCGCGGCGCACAGCGGTTCGATCAGGGCCTCGGCCCAGGCGGCATTGGGCTGAACCACGGCAGTATCGCCGAAACGGTCGATGATGACACCAGGCAGGCCATCGGCCTCGGCATGGATCAGGCGGTAGAAGGGCGCGTCGAACAGGCGCTCGCGCAAGCTCAGCGCCTTGGCAAAGCGTGCCGCAAACCAGGCCTGGTCGACCGGGCCACCATCGACGGCGTCCAGCACCCGCGCCATGATCCGGCTTTCGGGGTTGACGGTGACCAGTGCCAGCGGCGTCCGGTTCTCATCCTCGAGAATGGCCAGCGCGCCGGGCGTCAGCGCCTTGGTGCGCCGATCGGTGACAAGTTCGTTGCCATAGACCCAGGGAAAGCCGTGGCGGATGCGGCGGGCATCCGTCTTTGGCTTCATGCGCACGGTTGGCAGGGTCGCAGGATCGGTGGCGGGAAGGGTGTCATGTGATTGCATTCCCCTCTCCTAGCGACTTCCCCGATCCGGGGGAAGCCGGCACGCGCAAGGCGTCGCGCAAATCCAACAAGTAGCTCCCCCGGAGCAGCGCACCCGATACCTTTCCGGCGCAGGCCCCGGCCGGACCAACGCCCCGTCCTGCGCGCCCAAAGCGACGAAATGCCGGTCATTCGGCCGCAAAACTCTCGCGGCCCCCCAACCGCAGGCCCCCCCGGCAGGCCACCGCGAGTGGTCTCCTCTGCGGATCAGGCCGCGCCATGCCAAGCACAGATTTGCAATTACTCTGCAAATACATACATCTGACTTTGCAAACCCTAGCCCGACCCCGCCCCCCGCGACCAGCCTTGCCCCGCGATCCGGCGTGACCAGCTTTCATCGCAAGACGGATGGGCATTCGCAGACAAATCAGGCAGGTTGCGGCAGGTGAAGAGTTGTTTCGCGGTGACGGTCCGTTTTATGGGCTGGCATCTGCGACTGTTAGCGCTAAACTGGCCCCGACCCGAGGAGGCGCCCGCGCCGCGCCCTCCGCGAACGGCATAACCCAACGATCAGCGACGCAGCCAGATTGGAGGCTTCGACCCATGGCCCTGAACCAGACAATTGCAGATGTAACCGACCGGATCCGCGAAAGATCCCAAGGCAGCCGCGACCAATACCTGGAGCGTATCGGACGCGCCGCGGATGCCGGGCCGGTTCGCGCCCACCTGACCTGCGGCAACCAGGCCCATGCCTATGCCGGTATGCCCACCGACCAGGAGGCGCTGTCAAAGGGACGCGCCGCCAACCTGGGCATCGTCACCGCCTACAACGACATGCTGTCGGCCCACCAACCCTATGAACATTTCCCCGAACTGATCCGCAAGGCTGCCCGCGCGCAGGGCGCAACGGCGCAGGTCGCCGGCGGTGTACCCGCCATGTGCGACGGCGTGACCCAGGGCCAGCCCGGCATGGAACTGTCGCTGTTTTCGCGCGACGTGATTGCCATGGCGGCGGGCATTGCCCTGTCGCACAACTGCTTCGACGCCGCGCTTTACCTCGGCGTCTGCGACAAGATCGTGCCGGGCCTCGTCATGGCCGCCGCGACCTTTGGCCATATCCCTGCCGTCTTCCTGCCTGCCGGGCCAATGCCCTCGGGGCTGCCGAACGACGAAAAGGCCCGCGTGCGCCAGCAATACGCCAACGGCGAGGTCGGCCGCGACAAGCTGATGGAGGCCGAGCTTGCCTCCTACCACTCGCCCGGCACCTGCACCTTTTACGGCACCGCCAATACCAACCAGATGCTGATGGAATTCATGGGGTTGCACCTGCCGGGTGCCAGCTTTGTCAACCCCAATACCCCGATGCGCGAGGCGCTGACCGTCGCGGGCACCGAACGCGCGCTGGCGATCACGGCCCTCGGAAACGAATTCCGTCCGGCAGGCGAGATCCTCGATGAAAAGGCCTTCGTCAACGGCATCGTCGGCCTGATGGCGACCGGTGGGTCCACCAACCTGGTGCTGCACATGCCCGCCATGGCGCGGGCCGCCGGCATCATCCTGGACCCCGAGGATTTCGATACGATCTCTTCGATCACGCCGCTGATGGCCAAGGTCTATCCCAACGGTCTGGCCGACGTGAACCATTTCCACGCTGCGGGTGGCCTCGGCTACATGATCGGCCAGCTGCTGAACGACGGGTTGCTCCACCCCGATACCAAGACCGTCGCCGGCGACGGCCTGGAACTCTATACCCAGGAACCCAAGCTGCGCGAGGGCCGCATCGTCTATGAACCCGGCGCCAGGGAGTCGCTGAACGACAAGATCCTGCGCCCGGCCTCTGATCCCTTCCAGAAATCCGGTGGGTTGAAGCACCTGTCCGGCACGCTGGGCCGCGCCATCATGAAGGTGTCGGCCGTCAAGCCGGAAAACCACGTGATCGAGGCGCCCGTGCGCATCTTTCACGATCAGGCCGACGTCAAGACCGCGTTCAAGGCCGGTGAGTTCACCGAAGACACCATCGTCGTCGTGCGCTTTCAGGGGCCGAAGGCGAACGGCATGCCGGAACTGCATTCGCTGACGCCGACGCTGGCCGTGCTGCTGGATCGCGGGCTCAAGGTGGCGCTGCTGACCGACGGTCGCATGTCGGGCGCATCGGGCAAGGTGCCCGCCGCCATTCACCTCGCCCCCGAGGCGGCAGACGGCGGGCCGATTGCCCTGCTGCGCGATGGCGACGTGGTCAAGCTGGATGCCGTCAACGGCACCATCACCTGCCCGGATCTGACCGGCCGCGCCCCCGCCACACCGGACCTGTCGGCCAACAAGCACGGCATTGGCCGCGAGTTGTTCGAGACCTTCCGCCAGAATGCCTCGGCCTCCAGCGCCGGCGCCTCCAATATCGTCTGATCCCCTGAAACGGAGCCCGTCATGACCCCCGAAACCGCCACCGCCGAAGCCTCCAGGATCTGCCGCCTTGCGCCCGTCGTTCCCGTGCTTGTCGTCCATGACGCCTCGATTGCGCGCCCCTTGGCCGAAGCCCTTGTTGCCGGAGGGCTGCCCGCCCTCGAGGTGACATTGCGCACCCCCGCCGCGCTGGACGTGATCCGCGAAATGGCCCAGGTCGAGGGGGGCGTTGTCGGTGCAGGGTCGATCCTGACCCCCGCCGCCGTTACCCAGGTTGTCGCGGCAGGCGCCAGGTTCGGCGTTTCCCCCGGGGCCACCGACACGGTGCTGACCGCCGCTGAACAGGCCGACCTGCCGATGCTGCCGGGGGCTGCCACTGCCTCCGAGGTGATGGCCCTGCTGGAACGCGGTTACCGCGTGCAGAAATTCTTTCCCGCATCGATCAACGGCGGCGCGCCCGCCATCAAGGCCATCGGCGCGCCCATCCCCGACGTGATGTTCTGCCCGACCGGCGGCGTCACCCCGGAAAACGCACCCGAATACCTGTCGATGAAGAACATCATCTGCGTCGGCGGGTCCTGGGTGGCACCGCAATCCCTGATCGATGCAAAAGACTGGGCCGCGATCGAGGAGCTGGCGCGCGAGGCCGCAGCCCTGCGCGGCTGATACCCACAGGAACAAAAAGAAAAGGCGCGCCAGTATCTTGGCGCGCCTTCTTCATGTCTTGCATCAAGATCCTTAGTGCGGCGTTCGCCCGCGCGAACCGCCGCGCCGTCCCATCGGTGTCAGGCTGCGCAGACCGTCCTTCAACAGCGCCGTCATCGGATGATCCGGCGCGTGCCTGCCGTATTGCTCCATCAGCGCCTCAAGCGCGGCTTTCTGATCCTGGCCGTCGTCCAGGCTCAGCGCCCAGTCCATCAGCACGGAACGGCACTCGGGGTCGTCGATCCCCTCGATTCGATAGGCCTCGCGGATCAGGGCCTTCGGGTCCGTTGCATCACCTTTCATGACCACTCCAATCATGTGTCCGCCTCTCGTTCCAAAATCGCGTCAATGGCCGCTGCCGCCGCCTCGGTTGACGCCGCGACCTGCGCCTGAAGCGCCTCGATCGTCTCGGCGCCGGTATCGCGCAGCAACAGGGCGCGACCGCCCTCGCCGATCTCGTCGGGGTCCAGCGCCTTGCCGCTCAGCAGCTTTCCGACCTGTCCGATATTCCACAGCAACCGGTAAGTCGAGAGCAGGGCATCGCTTTCCGCCGTACGCATCCAGCCGCTTTTGACCGCCAGGTTCAGGCCCTCTCCGATCCAGCCGTCGGGATCCCCGGCAATCAGGCCGCCGGCCTGCGCCATCAGCTCGATTTCCTGGTTGCGACCGGGGCCTGTCTTGACGTCCCAGATCGTGCGGGTGCCCTTGGCGGCAGCTATGCGCGACCGCATCTCGGCCACGTCCCTCAACACCGGCCCAGAGGCGCGCCCGCGCGCGATAAGATCGCGCCGGAATGTCATGATATCGTTCGACAATGCCTCTGGCCCGGCGATCACCCTTGCCCGCGTCAGCGCAAGATGTTCCCAGGTCCAGGCCTGGGTCTCCTGGTAGTCGCGAAAGCTTTGCCAGCTGGTCGCAACCGGTCCCTGGCTGCCCGACGGGCGCAACCGCATGTCGACCTCATACAGCCGTCCCTCGGCCATGGGCGCCGACAGCGCCGTGACCAGCGCCTGCGTCAGACGGGCATAATAGGTGCGGGACGCCAGCGGGCGACGGCCTTGCGACGTCTCCTGGCCCGCCGCGTCGTAGATCACGATCAGGTCCAGGTCCGAACGTGCGTTCAGCCGCCCTGCGCCCATCGACCCCATCCCCATCACCGCCGCGCCGCGCCCCGGCGGCGGCCCATGCCGCGTGGCGAATTCGGTCTGCACGACCGGCCACAGAACCCGCAGCACCACGCTGGCCAGTTCCGCATATTCGTGCCCCGCCTCCTTCGGGGCGACCAGCCCGCGCAGGTGATGCACGCCGATGCGGAAATGCCATTCCTTGACCCAGCGACGCGCCGCATCCAGCTTGCGCTCATAGTCTTCTTCGATTTGCAAAACACGGCTCAGCTCTTTGCAAAGCGCATCCTCACCGGGCCACTCGGTGAAAAAGCCGCCCCCGATCACCGCGTCGAACACCGCCGAATTGCGGCTGAGGTACAGCGCCAGATCCGGCGCCGTCCCCGTGATGTCGCCCAGCAGGTCAATCAGTTGCGGATTGGCCTGGAACATCGAGAACAGCTGCACGCCCGCCGGCAATCCCCGCAGAAATCCGTCAAAGGCCACCAGGGCTTCGTCCGGGCGGGCGGCGCGGGACAGGCTGTGCAACAGCTGCGGACGCAGCCGGTCGAAAATCTGTCTCGCGCGTTCCGAACTCAGCGCGGGATAGGCGCGCCAGCGGGCCACCAGCGCCTCGTCGATGGCTATTTCAACCTCGGCCTGCCCCGCGGCGGCCCCTGCCGGATCCTGTCCCACCGTGCGGGTCCCGTCCTTGCGGTGTCCATCCGCGCCCGCGGCGGGTATCGCGCCCGGGGTTCCGGGGGCCTTTTCGCCGGGCGTGTCGGGGGCAAAGAACGCCTCCGTGACGCCATGGACCTCCTCCAGGCGGTCCTTGATCTCGCGCCCCAGCTCCTCGGCGTCCCGTCCCATGAATGCCGCCAGCCGCGACAACCCCTCGGCACCGCCAGGCAGCTGATGGGTCTGTGCGTCATTGATCATCTGGACCCGATGCTCGACCTCCCTGTGCGACCGATAGTGGCGCGCCAGCACGTTCGCCGTGTCCTGCGGAATCCAGCCCCGTTCTGCCAGTTGCCCAAGCGCGGGCACCGTGCCCGGCAGCCGCAGCGACGGATCACGCCCCCCGGCGACGATCTGGTGGAACTGGGCAAAGAACTCGATCTCCCGGATGCCGCCGCGCCCCAGCTTCATGTCGTGCCCGGCCAGCTGGATCGGGCCAAAGAACCCCTTGTTGCGCCGGATCGCCAGGCGCACGTCATGGGCATCCTGAATGGCCGCGAAATCCAGATGCCGCCGCCAGACAAAGGGCCGCAGATCCTCGAGAAAGCGCGCGCCTGCGGCAATGTCGCCGGCAGCGGGGCGCGCCTTGATATAAGCGGCGCGTTCCCAGGTGCGCCCGAGGCGTTCGTAGTATCGCTCGGCCGCCGCCATCCCCATGCAGACCGGCGTCACGCCGGGGTCGGGACGCAGCCGCAGGTCGGTGCGAAAGACGTATCCCTCGTCTGTGATGTCGTTCAGCGTCGCGGTCATCCTGCGCGTGGCCCGGATCAGGGCCGGGCGTGCCTCCAGCACCGCGTCGCCGCCATAGCGGCCCTCGTCATACAGCACGATCAGGTCGATATCCGAGGAATAGTTCAACTCTCCCGCGCCCATCTTGCCCATGGCCAGCGCCACCAGGCCGCACCCCGTTTCAAGGTCGTCCTCCTGCATGCCCGGCAGCTTGGCGCGCCTGATCTCGGCTGTCAGCGCCGCCCGCATCGCCAGCGCCACGCAATGATCCGCGAATGCGCTCAGGCTTTCGGTGACGGTCTCAAGCGGCCAGGCCCCCGCCAGGTCGGCCAGTGCCACCAGCAGCGCCATGCGCCGCTTGCCCCGCCGCAGCTCGGGCGCGATCTGGTCCGGGGCGATGCCGGACAGGCGGTCCCGTTCCGCGGCAAGTGCCGCAAGCGGCGCGCTCAACGCGCCGGGCAACCAGTCGGCCTCGCGCGCCATCAGCCCCGCCAGGTAGGGGCTGCATCCCGCCGTGCCCTCGATCAACGCGGCCAGGTCGCCGTCCAGATCGGGAAACAGCGCGCGCGCCTCGCGGCCACGGTCAGGGTCAAAGGGGCGTGGCAGGCGGGTCGGGATCAATGTATCGCTCATGCGCGGAAAGTGCGGCGCAGGGCCGCCCCGGTCAATCCCTCATGCGTGCCGCCTCTGGTCAATCCCGGCGCAGCTTGGCAGATTGCCCTGACCGCAAGGGAGAGTGCGAATGAGCAAGAGCATGAAGCGCGTCGCCCGCGCGTTGCAGGACGCCGGCGTCGACACCCAAATCCAGGAACTGGGAGAGTGCCGCACCGCGCAACAGGCCGCCGATACCGTCGGCTGCGCACTTGATCAGATCGCCAAGTCGATCATCTTTCGCGGCGAACACAGCGGCGAGGCGATCCTGTTCCTGACCGCAGGCGGCAACCAGGTCGATGCCCTTCGCGCCAGCGAGGTCGCAGGCGAGCCGTTGGGCAAGGCCGATGCCGCCCTGATCCGCGCCCAGACCGGATTTGCCATCGGGGGCGTGTCGCCCGTCGGCCACCTGAACCCGATCCGCGCCTTTCTGGACCCGCGCCTCCTCGACTTTGACCGGATCTGGGCCGCCGCCGGCACCCCGCGCCATCTTTTCGGCCTGCCACCACAGCTTTTGCAGCCCATGACAGGGGCCCAAGTCGCTGAATTCACACGCGAAGACAAACTAATGTAAAAAACATTCACATGACCCCCTTGCGGTTGAGGGGCGGACTTCCGATCTAGGTAATGTGAAAGACATTCACATAGCAACAAGAACCAAGTTACGGAGACAGACATGACACCCGCCACCGCTCAAATGTACGACCACCAGGGCCCGGCCACGCGCCCCGCCTCCTGGCTGCGTCGCGCTGAGGCCTGGATGGACAGCAAGGGCAAACCCGCATGGATCACCGCGATGGTGCTGGGTTTCGTGTTCTTCTGGCCGGTCGGCCTTGCCATTCTCTTCTACATGATCTGGGGTAAGAAAATGTTCGGAAAATCCTGCCGTCACTCACGTTACAACGACATGCGCCGCACCGGTTACGCCGCGATGAAATCCAGCGGCAACACCGCCTTCGATGCCTACAAGACCGAGACGCTGCAACGCCTCGAAGAGGAGCAGAACAGCTTCGAGGGTTTCCTGGAACGCCTGCGCGCCGCCAAGGACAAGGCCGAGTTCGATCAGTTCATGGAAGACCGCTCCAAAAAGGCGCGTGCCGACCGTGAGGCCGATCATCAGTCCGCCGACACCGGCGACCACGACCGGGCCTGATCGCCCCTGCCTGCCGCCCGGCGCGCCCCGACCCGGCGCGCCCACGGCGCATATGTCCCGGTGCACATGTCCCGGCGCCAACCGCGCATATGTCCCGTCCCGCGGGCCTGCTCAGCGCCGGGCCGCCACCATTGCACCGCACGGCCCCACCGGGGCCGTTGCCACGCCGCCCAATTCCGCTTTCACAGGATACCGGACCAGATGAGCCTGCCCCTCCCCGATCCCGATCACAGCCCCGAATTCTACGACAGTGTCGCGATGAAGCGCGGCTTTGCCTGGATTGTCGATGCCATCGTGATCACCCTGATCGCGCTGGTGATCGTCCCGCTGACGGCCTTTATCGGTGCGTTCTTCTTTCCCGTCCTGCTGCTTACGGTCAGCTTTTTCTATCGCTGGATGACCATCGCGGGACGCTCCGCCACCTGGGGCATGCGCCTGATGTCGATCGAGTTGCGCAGCACCGAGGGGCACCGCCTTACCCCGCTGGAATCGCTGCTGCACACGTTGGGCTTTACCGTCAGCTTTGCGCTGCCGATCCTTCAGGTGATCTCGGTCGTGCTGATGCTGACCTCGCGGTACGGCCAGGGTCTGACCGACCATGTTCTGGGAACCACCGCCGTCAATCGCCGGGCCTGAACGCGCAAAAACGCAGCCTGCGGTGATCGAACGCGCCCACGGGGCTTGGCGCTCGGGAACTTCGTTGTTATCGTTCCCGAACCTCCGGCCTGCGGGCCGCGCCATTCACCCGATGCTCCAAGCTGGTTTTCATGCGCCATTCCCTGCCTCTTGCACCGCAATTCTACGTGACAGCGCCACAGCCCTGCCCCTATCTGCCGGGCCGGATGGAGCGCAAGCTGTTCACCTCGTTGCAAGGGGAATCCGCCGAGCAGCTGAACAACGCATTGTCGAAACAGGGGTTTCGGCGGTCCCAGAACGTGTTGTACCGGCCGTCCTGTGCCGATTGCGCGGCCTGCCTTTCGGCGCGCATCAACGTTGCCGACTTTACCCCGTCGCGCAGCCAGCGCCGCACCCTGCGGCGCAATGCCCACCTGGAACGGCGCGCCACCTCTCCCTGGGCCACCGAAGATCAATACGCGCTGTTCCGGCGCTACCTCGACAGCCGCCACGCCGACGGCGGCATGGCCGACATGGATGTCTTCGAATTCGCCGCGATGATCGAGGAAACGCCGATCCGGTCCCGCGTGGTCGAATATCTCGACCCCGACAGCGGCCTCAAGGCCGCGTCGCTGACCGATGTGCTGGATGATGGCGTTTCGATGGTCTACAGCTTCTATGACCCTGCGCTGGAAAAGAATTCGCTCGGCACCTACCTGATCCTCGATCATATCGAGATCGCGCGGAATGCCGGTCTGCCCTATGTCTACCTCGGGTACTGGGTGCCCGGCTCTCCCAAGATGGGCTACAAGTGCAAGTTCACGGGGCTTGAGCTCTACCATGGCGGAAAATGGGACCGGATGCGCGACCCACACGATTACGATGCCACCACCCATCCGCTCAAAAGCGATCCGATCGCAGAACAGGTTGCCAATATTTCCCTGCCAGACACGCGCGCGCCCTGAAATGACACAAAACCTTTTTGCCGCGACGCTGGTGGTGCCCGACTATGATGCCGGGATCGCCTTTTACGTCGACACGCTTGGCTTCGACCTGGTCGAGGATACTGCACTGTCAGACACCAAACGCTGGGTGCTGATTGCGCCGAAGGGCGCGCAGACCTGTCTTTTGCTGGCCCTTGCCGCGACCCCCGAACAACGTGCCGCCATCGGCAGGCAGGCGGGGGGCCGCGTGGCCTTTTTCCTGCAAACCGATGATTTCGCCGGGGACCATGCCCGCATGGTCGCCGCCGGTGTGCATTTCGAGGAACAGCCCCGCACCGAACCCTATGGCATTGTCGCCGTCTGGTGCGACCCGTTCGGCAACCGCTGGGATCTGGTGCAGTTCACGAAAACCCCGACGCGCGGCGTTCCCCCCGCCAAATCCCGCAGCAACCGCGAAACCGGCACGCCGGTGATCTGGCCGCCGCATGACAAGGCCCGTTCCGACAGCTGACCCTGCGGCCCGGCACGTCTGCCCGCAGCGGGCAGGCACGTCACCGGACCGATAGATGACAAAAGGCCGCGGCCCCCTCGGGGATCGCGGCCTTTGCCTTTTTGGCCCGCCCCCACCCTCCGGGGGCAGGCCATTTTCACATCGGATCAGCCGCCCATCAGCGCCGGAACGATCGTCACGATCTGCGGCACGAACCACAGCAGCGCCAGCCCCAGCACCTGAATGCCGACAAAGGGGATGATACCGCGATAGATATGGCCGGTCGTCACGCTGGCCGGGGCCACCCCGCGCAGATAGAACAGGGCAAACCCGAACGGCGGCGTCAGGAACGACGTTTGCAGGTTCACCGCGATCATGATCGTCACCCACTTCGGATCGAACGTCCCGCCATAGATGACGGGGCCGACGATCGGGATGACGATGTAGATGATCTCCAGGAAATCCAGCACGAAGCCCAGCACGAACAACACCAGCATCACGATCAGAAAGACCGTGAACTCGTTGTCGAAACTGCGCAGGAAGTCCTGGATGTAATGCTCCCCCCCGAACGAGATCACGACAAGGTTCAGCAGCTGGCTGCCGACCAGAATGGTGAACACCATCGAGGTCACCTTGGCCGTTTCGCGCACGATGGGTGTCAGAACCCGTGTGCGAAACAGCACCCATCCCGAATAGATCATCCCGAACCCGGCGATCATGTAGGCCGCCGCCGCCGCAAGATAGGCAATCCAGTTCTCGGCCGTGACGACATCCTGGTTGATGCGCAGATCGAAATTCGCGCCCAGCAGGATCATCGCGCCCAGGGCAATGGTTGCCCAGATGATCACCTTGGGGTCGCGCCCCTCTTCGCGCAGCTTGCGATAGGCGGCCAGCATCATCGCGCCACCGGCCCCGAGCGCCGCCGCAGGCGTCGGGTTGGTGATCCCGCCCAGGATCGAGCCGAGCACGGCCACGATCAGCATCAGCGGCGGAAATACCACCCGCACCAGCTCGTTCTGGGCCAGCCGCGCGGCGGCATGGCGCAGCGACCAGAAGGTGATCGCCAACGGGATCGCCAGCAACAGCACCGTTGCGCCCGGCGTCGTGCGCGGCCCGATGAACAGCACGTCGACCAGCACCACCAGCGCCAGGCCAAATCCCCCCACCGCCAGCGGCGCCGCACTGTCGCCCGGTTTCACCCCGCGCGCCAGCATCAGCACCAGCGCCAGAAGCACCACGATGGTGGCGACGCCGGTGCCGATGGGCGCAGCCCGATCCGCCTTGGCATCGACCGCCGCCGCGATTTCTGCGTCGTTCAGCCTGTGCCCGGTATCCAGCCCGCCCGAGGCCGCAATCGCCTGCGTTTCGGCAACGGCCGCATCCCAGCGGGCCTGACCATGCAGATCGATCATCGCAGCCTTGCAACTGTCGCTGACATTGGTGCGCAGGCTGGCGCCCTCGCCCATTTCGGAAAAGTTCGACACGCGCAGGTTCTGCGACCCGACCATCCCGACCTCGGCCATCAGCAGCACCCCGGCGATGATCGCAACCGGCGCGAACACGAACCAGGTCAGCCCCTCGCGGCGGGTGATCACCTCCCCCCTGCCGTCGTGCTCGACCGCGACCGCGGGCGCCTTGGACGGGTTCAGCACGGCATAGCCAAAGGCATAGAGCGCATAGAGAACCGCCAGCAGGATCCCCGGCAGCAGCGCCGCCTGGAACAACGTGCCCACCGACACCACGGCAGGCTTGCCCAGATAGGTCAGCGCGTCCGAACAGCCCAGCGACTGCGCCCGCGCCTCCTGAGCGGCGGAATACAGATCGCCCGCCAGCGTGCCTAGCAGCACGATCACGATCGAGGGCGGAATGATCTGCCCCAGCGTGCCCGACGCCGCGATCACCCCCGTCGACAGTTCCGGCGAATAGCCGTTGCGCAGCATCGTCGGCAGGCTCAGCAACCCCATGGTCACCACCGTCGCACCGACGATCCCGGTCGAGGCCGCCAGAAACGCCCCCACCACGACCACCGACACCGCCAGCCCCCCCGGCAGCGGGCCGAACACCCGCGCCATGGTCGTCAGCAGGTCGTTGGCGATCTTCGACCGCTCCAGCGTGATGCCCATCATCACGAACATCAGCACCGCCAGCAGCGTCTCGATCGACTGGCCCGCGAACACGCGTTCGTTCATCCGGTTCACGATGAACGACAGGTTGCGATCCATCGCCGTTTCCCAGCCGCGATCAAACACCGGCTGCGCCATCGTCGGCAGGTCCGGATAGCGAAAGATCGAAATCGTGTCCGGGTTCACCCCGGACCCGATCAGCGCGCGATAGCCCTCGCTGCTGGCGTCGATCGCGTTGTGGATCAGCAGACCGCCCGCATCCAGCCAGGCGATGATGGCAAAGGCGAACAGCCCCGCCCCCGGAATGGCGAATGCCACCGGAAAGCCCGAAAGGATACCCGCGAACAGGCTGAGAAAGACGATGATCAGGCCGATCTCGACCCCATCCAATCCGAAAAACATTATCCCCATGCCCCCTTAATGCGTGCCTTCATAGGCTTCTTCCCCGGCGCCCAGCGTATCGCGGTCCAGGTATTTCTCCGCGCTCTCCTCGCCTTCGCTGAACTCCAGGAACGACCGGTAGAAAAACGCGACCGCCTGCAGGAAAACCAGCCCGACGAAACACAGGATGAGGATCTTGAACAGGAAATAGCCGTTGAATCCGTCGGGACTGAACCCGATGGTCTCGACGTTCCATTTCACGATACGCGCCTTGCGCATCAGCAGGTCCAGCTTGTCACTGGCCGAAACCTTGGGCGTGATCAGATGCCGCCACAGGAAGAACCACGAATACATCCAGACCAGCACGACGACGGGCATCATGAAGAACAGCGCCCCGAACATGTCCACCACACGTTTCGCGCGATAGCTGATCGGCGCATAGATCAGATCGACCCGCACGTGGCTGCCCTGAACAAAGGCGTAGGACACGCACAGCGCGACCACGGCCGCGTTCCACAGCTTCAACCCCTCGGCATACCAGCCGACGGATTGCGTGAACCCGACCCCCAGCGGCGAAAGGCTGATCTCGCCCAGGCGAAAGATGCTTTGCAGGAACACCACGATGATCTGTTGCGCCACCATGATCAGACCCGCCCAAGCGGCGGTGCGCCCGACCACGTTGGCAAACCCCTCCAGCACGCGCACGCAGCGCCACATGAACGGACGCCAGATCAGCCCGGCAATCGTCACCACGATAAAGATGTCGAGCACCGCGAAAAAGAACTGCACCGACCCGCCATAATACAGGAACCGGATCAGTGCCTCCTTGTCCGACCAGTCGAGCCACAGGCCCGGATGGCTCAGCGCGTATCCGATGTGATAAAACCCGCGCGCGATTTCAGTGACCAGCCAGATCAGACCGTTCAGCATCGCTTCCCCCCCTTTTCGCAAGGGGCTGCGCACCGGGTCAGGTGCGCAGCCCGCCATATCTCAGTCAACGCCATGCCTCAGCCTTGCCATGCCTCAGCCTTGCCACGCCTAAGCCTTGCCATGTCTCGGCCATGCCATCGCGGGCCACGGCGCGTCCTGATCCGCGCCGTGGCCGACGCCACGTGGCGCTCGATCACCCGTCGACGCGGTTCCGCTGGGCGGTGTAAAAGCTGTCAGAGACCGACATCCAACCAGAGGCCGATTTCATCGACGCCTCCGCGGACTCGCGGATCTTGGCAAAGATCTCGTCGTCCATGAAGCCGTCCAGCACCTCTTTCGACGCCGAGCCGAAGGCATCCCAGACGTCGTCGGGGAATTCCTGCACCTGCACACCGGAAGATTTCAGACGCGCCAGCGCCGGGCCGTTGTTGGCAATGAACAGCGCATAGTTGTGCTGGTGCGCATCGCCTGCCGCGATCTCGATGATCTTTTGCTGCGACGGGGTCAGCCCCTCGAAAACCTCAAGGTTGCAGGCCACGGACAGCGCCGCGCCCGGCTCGTGGAACCCGGCGGGATAGTAGTTCTTGCAGACCTCCTGCAGGCCCAGCTTTTCGTCCGACCACGGGCCGATCCACTCGGTGCCATCCAGCGCGCCGGTCGACAGCGCCTGATAGATCTCGCCACCCGGCAGAACCTGCACCGAGGCCCCCAGTTTCGCCAGCGCCTGCCCGCCAAGGCCCGGCATACGGAATTTCAGACCCTTGAAATCATCCGCCGAATTGATCGGGTTGCGGAACCAGCCACCGCCCTGTGCCGCCGTCTGACCGGCGATAAAGCTCTTCAGGCCAAAGATTTCGCCCAGCTCGTGATGCAGGGCCATGCCGCCGTTGGCATAATACCACGTCATCATCTCAGGTGCGGTCATGCCGAAGGGCACGGTGGTGAAATACGCCCATGCGGGGTGCTGGCCGACGAAATAGTAATCGGCCCCGTGGTACATGTCGGCCTGACCGCTGGTCACGGCATCAAAGACCTCCAGCGCGCCGACCAGTTCACCAGCCGCCTTCGGTTCGATGATCAACTGGCCATCGGACATTTCGTTGACGCTGTTGGCAAAACGTTCGACGGAATCCCAGACCCCGGCCAGCCCGCGTGGCCAGGTCGTGACCATGGTCAGCTTGACCTGCCCCTGCGCCCGCGCTGGTGCCGCCAGCGACGTGGCCGCAGCCGCGGACCCGCCCAGTGCGGATGTTTTCAAAAAGGAACGACGATCCATTTATTTCTCCTCCCGGTAAGTGAACGCGCCTGACCTCCCTTTGCCCGGCGCGGATCGTTGCAGTGAGGAAGGACCCTAGCCGCGGCGGCGGGGCCGCGAAATACCAAGGATTACGTAGATTGACCGAATACTTTGCGGAAATTGCGCGCCGAACCGAAATTTCTTGGCGAAAATTATAGGCGCACGTATCATATTTCCGAATTCCGGCGCGCTTTTGCGCCGCGCTGCATTGCAAGCGGCTGGAAATCGCACCGCCGACTCCCTAAAGCTAACTGTCATGAAACGCCTCGTGCTGCCCCGGATCGCGCCCAGTTACGGACAGAAGCTGTTCCTTCTGGCCACGCTTCCGCTCATCCTGGCAGTTACGGCGATCTCTGCCCTGGTGGCCGATCAGTCGCGCGCGCTGGCCGAACGCGAAATCGCCGCCCTCGAACGCCAGATGATCGAGGCGAAAAAGGCCGAGCTGCGCAACTACGTCACCCAGGCGCGCAACGGGCTGAACTACATCTACGGCATGGCCGGTCCCGACAACCTCGAGGCGCGCCGCCGGGTCAAGCAGATCCTGTCCGCCATGACCTACGGCGAGGATGGTTTCTTCTTCGTCTACGACTACGACGGCACCAACCTCGTCTCGCCGCGCCAGACCGACATGATCAACCGCAACTGGTGGGACCTGACCGATGGCGACGGCCGCCACGTCGTGCGCGATTTCATCGACACCGCGCGCGAAGGCACCGGCTGGGTCACCCACCTGTGGCCCAAACCGGCAACGGGCGAAGAGGCGCTGATGGTGTCCTACGTCACCGCCCTGCATTCGTGGAAATGGGCCATGGGCACCGGAGTCTTCATCGACGATGTGCTGGCCACGACGGCCGCCGCCCGCGCCGATGTCGAGGCCCGCGTGCGCCGAACCTTCTTCTACATCGGCGCGATCACCGCCGCCGCGCTGATCGCCGTCTTTGCCTCGGGCATGTTCCTCAACATCCGCGAACGCCGCCTTGCCGATGCCAAGCTCAAGGAGCTGACGCAGCGCGTCTTCGATGCCCAGGAGGAAGAGCGCGGACGCGTCGCACGCGAACTGCATGACGGCATTTCCCAACTGCTCGTCGGGGTCCGCTACGCGCTGGACAGCGCGCGGCGCCGGTTCGATGCCGGCGACGCGCGCGCCTCCGAAACGCTCGACCGGGGCATGACCAGCCTGTCCGACGCCATCCAGGAGGTCCGCCGCATCTCCCGCGACCTGCGCCCCGGCGTGCTGGACGACCTCGGCCTCGGGCCCGCGCTCAAGGCCCTTGTGGTCGATTTCGGGGCACGCACCGGGATCGAGACCGCGTTTGATACCGTGGTCTTTCGCAACCGGCTGGACAACGACACCAAGATATCGCTCTACCGTATCGCACAAGAGGCCCTGACCAACGTCGAACGCCACTCGGGGGCGACCCGCCTGTCCGTCGATCTGCGCGGCCACCGCAACGGGGCCACCTTGCGCATATCCGACAACGGCCGGGGCATCGCACCGCCCGGTGCGGCCTCCCTGGGTGCGTCGGGCAAGGTCGCGCGCCAGGGCATCGGCCTGCGCAACATGCAGGAACGGGTCGACCAGATGGATGGCAGCCTGCGCATCCAGTCGACCCGCTCCGGCACGGTGATCGAGGTGCAGGTGCCCCTGTCGCATATCGTCGACCCGACGGCGCGCACGCCTGCCCCCGGTCTTTCGGGGGCCAAATGATTTCCCCGGCACCCGACGGTGGCCGGACCAGACGAAAGGACAGCGGATGACCGACCAGCCCGCCAGCACCAGCGACCTGCATGACCCGACGACGCCCCCCGCCCCGGCCAAGGCCCCCGCCAAGGCCCCCGCCACCCGCGTGGCGATCGTCGACGATCACCCCCTCGTCGCCGAAGGGATCGAGGCCATCCTCGACAGCTTCCCCGATCTCGAGGTCGTCGGCACCTTTTCCAATGGCCGCGCCATCATCGAGGCGGTGCCCACCCTGAACCCCGATGTCATCCTGCTTGATCTCAACATGCCCGAGATGGGCGGCCTGACCGCCTGCGAGATCCTGCTCGAAAATCACCCCGACCTGCGCATCCTGATCCTGTCGATGCACGACAGCCCCGAATATATCTCGACCGCGCTGGATCACGGCGCGCTCGGCTATGTCCTCAAGGACGTACCGACGGACGAGATCAAGCGCGCCATCGACGCCGTGATGCGCGGCGAACAATACCTTTGCACCGGGGCGCAGGGCTCGCTCACGCCACAGCCGGGTGCCGGGCATCTGACCAACCGAGAACAGACCATCCTGTTGCAACTGGCACAGGGCCAATCCAACAAGGAGGTCGCGCTGACCCTCGACATCTCGGTCCGCACGGTCGAAACGCATCGCAAGAATATCAAGAAAAAGCTTGGCATTTCCTCGACGGCCGGCCTGACCCGCTACGCTCTGGAACACGGCGTCCTGCAAGGCACGGGCCAGACATTCTGACCTACAATCAAACTTCTACGGGCCGATGCTCATGCGTTAACCACACTGGCACCGCGCAACTGAATGGAAAGCTCTGACGCCTAGACAGACGAGGCCCTGACCCGGATCGGATTCGTCATGCCTCAGCCGTCTTTTCCCGCACCGCCCTCGCGCCGACCTGCCCGACGCCCATCTGGGCAACCTGCTGGCCCTGTTCCCGCTCCGGTTATCGCGGGCTGCCACGGCCCCGGGTCCGGCGGCCCCCCCTGCTCTCGCGTCTTGGCGCAGATGTCGCAGCGGCACCGGGCGCTGCTGCTCGGCACCCTGACGGTGCTGTCCAGTGCAGTGCTGGCGCTTGCGCCCGCGCGGGCCTCCGCGCCCGCACATGACCCCGCGCCCGCCGCCGGGACCCACACCGGAACGGCCCATGCCAGTGCCCCTGCGCCAGTTCCGGCCCAAGGCCAGGGCCATACCCCCGCCCCGCAAACCGCGTCGGCGCAATCGGGTGCCCATGCCCTCGCCCCGCCCCCCGAAGGCGGCCTTTGCACCGGGTTCGGCCCTCAGACCCCGCGCGACATCGCATCGCCTGTCGGACTGAACCGGCAGGTCTTTCCGCTCGCCCCGCCTGCCGACCAGATGAACCTGTGCAACATCCACACCCACACCAATGCCGAACACAAGGGGCCGGGGTTTTCGATCGTCTCGCGCGATCCGGATGCCGGCGGCTACCAATGCGACAGGGGCGATCTGTTGACGCAGGAGGAATTGCGCGACCCCGCCTTCGGGCACGGTCCGTTTCACGGCGTCAAACCCGGCGACACGATCGAGGTGCACTGGGTCTACTCCTCCTGTGACGTGACACCGGGCAAGGGGTTGGGGGCCTGCCTGTCAGACGCCTGCGCGAACCCGACGTTGCGCGTCGAATCCCAGGTCTTTCTGCTGGTCAACGATCCCTTCGCCCTCGACTTTGCCAATTACGATCACAAGGGGCATGTCGCGGCGGGGCATCCGCAGCCGATGTCCCTGCCCGCCAACACCGGCGCCCCGGTCGTCTTTCGCGGTTCGACCACCGGCCCCAGTTACACGCAGGCCATCTGCTCACCGCTTCAGGTCACCTGGTCCGTCCGCCCCAATTGCGCACGCCTCGATATCTCGTCGCTCTACCGCTGGGGCATGGACGGCAATGTCTTTCAGGAGGATCATTCCCACGGTGTCCGCCCCCTCGTCACCGCACCCGAGCTTCTGGCCCCCATCCCATAGCGCGCGTCCGGCGCGACGCTCGCAAAAGGTCGGCCCCGACCCGGATACCAGCAGGGCTCGTCAGGCCTCGGGCTGACTGACCTTCTGCGCCGATCCGAGACCATCGGGGTCTCTCCCGGCATCCGCCTCAGCGCCGCACCCCGCCATCTGCGAACCCGCTCGGCCATATCCCGGCCCGTCGTCAAATCAGACATGTCCGCACATCAGGCGCGTCACGCCCCGCAAACACCGCCCGGATACCGACATTGGTACCGACAGGATACCGACGTGCCAAATTGCGTCCTCTCTGGCCGCCGTCGGGAAAACCGTTCCCAAACACCGCCCGGATACCGACATTGGTACCGACAGGATACCGACGTGCCAATCTGCGTCCTCTCTGGCCGCCGTCGGGAAAACCGTTCCCAAACACCGCCCGGATACCGACACTGGTACCGACAGGATACCGACGTGCCAAATTGCGCCGTTCCCGCCCTGCGATGCCCCCTGCGATGCCAAACGATATTGCCACGGCTGGCCATCGCGACTCTGCCTCGCCAGGGCGTCATCATCTGGAATCGCGGCACACGCCACGGCATCGCAAGTGATTTCGGAAACTTTTTCGCCTTCACGCGCAACTTTCGAAAAGAAAAAATGCGCTGCACGACATTTTAGGGCGATAAATACGGTTGACCTTACGGGTATCACCCCATATCAACCCAAATGAGTGAACAGGAGCCCTCGGGAATGACAACTCTAATCGTCATCGTAGGAGTAAGGCGCATGGGCCGGTAACACCGGACACCCTGACAGGATCCCATGCGCCCCCGGAAAATCACCGGGGGCTTTTTTGTTTGCCGACAACGACTTGCCGCAACCCCGCGGCGCGACTCGGAGCCCGCCGCGCTCTTGCGGCTCGATACGGAGAATACAGATGGCACGTCAGATGACAGGTGCGAAAATGGTGGTTCAGGCACTGAGGGATCAGGGCGTGGACACGGTATTCGGCTATCCGGGCGGCGCGGTCCTGCCAATTTACGACGAAATCTTCCAGCAGAACGATATTCAGCACATCCTCGTGCGCCACGAACAGGCCGCGATCCATGCCGCCGAAGGCTACGCCCGCTCGACTGGCAAGCCCGGCGTCGCGCTCGTCACGTCCGGCCCCGGCGCCACGAATGCGGTCACCGGCCTCACCGATGCGCTGCTCGATTCCATCCCGATCATCGTGCTGTCGGGCCAGGTTCCGACCTTCATGATCGGCACTGACGCCTTCCAAGAGGCTGATACTGTTGGCATTACCCGCCCCTGCACCAAGCACAACTGGCTGGTCAAGGAAACCTCCGATCTGCCGCAGATCCTGCATCGCGCCTTTCATGTCGCCACCACGGGCCGCCCTGGACCGGTGCTGATCGACATCCCCAAGGACGTACAATTCGCCACGGCCAACTACTCGGACGCCCCGAAGAAATCGTCCTATCGCTACAACCCGCCCGTCAAGGGCGACCAGGACGCCATCACGGCTCTGGTCACCGCGCTGGAGACCGCTAAAAAGCCGATCTTCTACACCGGGGGCGGCGTCATCAACTCCGGTCCGGCGGCAAGCCAGTTGCTCAGAGAGCTGGTCGAGGCCACGGGCGCGCCGATCACGTCGACGCTGATGGGCCTCGGCGCCTATCCGGCCTCGGGTGACAAATGGCTCGGGATGCTGGGGATGCACGGCCTGTACGAAGCCAACATGGCCATGCACGACTGCGACCTGATGATCTGCGTCGGCGCCCGTTTCGACGACCGCATCACCGGTCGCATCGATGCGTTCAGCCCGCATTCGCTGAAGGCCCATATCGATATCGACCCCAGCTCGATCAACAAGATCATCCATATCGACATCCCCATCGTCGGTGATGTGGCGCATGTCCTCGAGGATATGTTGCGCATCTGGAAGGCGCGCGGGCGCAAGATGAACCGCGAAGCCGTGGCAAAATGGTGGGCGCAGATCAATGAATGGCAGGCGGTCAACTGCTTGAATTACAAAGATGATTCCAAGGTCATCAAACCTCAGTACGCGCTCCAGCGGCTTGAGGCCCTGACAAAGGGCATGGACCGCTATGTCACGACCGAGGTTGGCCAGCACCAGATGTGGGCCGCGCAGTATCTGAATTTCGAAGACCCGCATCGCTGGATGACCTCCGGCGGCCTCGGGACGATGGGCTACGGGTTTCCGGCCTCGATCGGTGTGCAGATGGCGCATCGCGATGCCTTGGTCATCAACGTCGCCGGCGAGGCATCGTGGCTGATGAACATGCAGGAAATGGGCACGGCCATGCAGTTCAACCTGCCGGTCAAGCAGTTCATCCTGAACAACGAACGTCTTGGGATGGTGCGTCAGTGGCAGGAATTGCTGCACGGCGAACGCTACAGCCAATCCTGGTCGCAGGCCCTGCCCGACTTCGTCAAACTGGCCGAGGCGTTCGGTGCGAAGGGGATCATCTGTTCTGATCCGGCCGATCTCGACGACGCGATCATGGACATGATCAAGCACGACGGTCCGGTGATCTTTGATTGCCTTGTCGAGAAACATGAGAATTGCTTTCCCATGATTCCGTCGGGTGCGGCACATAACAAGATGCTCATGGGCGACGTGTCCACGAAAGATGCGATCAAGGAGGGGGGCGCGGTTCTGGTCTGAGGGTGCGGCGGAGAGAGTTCCGACACCATCCTGGGGCATTGCCGGTTCTGCGATTTGCACCGAGCGCGACGCCCACATCCAGAGTCAGCCGATCAAAAGGATAGGCAAATGAACGCACTACAGATCAAGAAGGGCGCGAACAAACATTCCGCCTACAACCTGCGCCCGACGTTTTCCGACGCGGTCGAGCAGCATACCCTGGCCGTTCTGGTCGATAACGAAGCCGGGGTTCTGGCCCGTGTCATCGGTCTGTTTTCGGGGCGGGGCTACAACATCGACAGCCTGACCGTGGCCGAGGTCGATCGATCCGGGCACCTCAGCCGCATCACCATCGTCACACGCGGCACGCCTCAGGTCATTGAACAGATCAAGGCACAGCTGGGCCGCATCGTGCCCGTGCACACCGTGAACGACCTGACGGTCGAGGGCCCCTCGGTCGAGCGTGAGCTGGCGCTGATCAAGGTCACTTCCGAAGGCGAAAAGCGTGTCGAGGCGCTGCGCCTTGCAGACATCTTTCGCGCCAAGGTCGTGGACAGCACCTTGAGCAGCTTCGTTTTCGAGCTGACAGGCACACCTGACAAGATTGATGCCTTTGCCGACCTGATGCGCCCGATCGGCCTGTCCGAGGTGGCGCGCACCGGTGTCGCCGCCCTGCGTCGCGGCGAAGACTGACCCTCAACCAAATCGCGAAACGCACGAAGGCCGAGCAGCACCCCTGCCCGGCCTTTCGTGTTTCAGGACTGTCTGATCCGTTTGGGCACCTGGCCGCAGGTCAGGAAAACTGGCGAAATCGCTGCACGGAGCGCGGTGCGGGCGGTCCGGGAAAGGGCACGACGATGGCACGCTCGGCCGCACGCGGGGTTCCGCTGTGTGGTTTTTCGGACGCAGCTTTGGAAATAGCGTCGCTTTCCTTCAGCCGGTTGGCCAACGACGGACAGTGGTTTTCCGCCACCAGCCGAGCATTTTGGACGAGGCGCATGTCGCCCTGCTCTGCCACATCGAATTGCAACAGGTCGCCCTGTTCCAAACCAATCAGGCTATTCGCCTTACTATCTGATTTTGCGTGCAAAAACGCAAGATCGCCATGATCTTCGCACCATACGACCGCTTTGCTGTCGTCGGCCGCACTCCAAAGCACAATGCCAAACATCCGCGTCTCCCGATCACTGTCGGCAACAATCTTCCTGAAAAGGATGGGTCAGTTTTGGCGCCTTTCACATGCCTTTTTCCGTGTCGCCATTTCAGATTTTGTGTCGCGCAAATCCAAAAATGACGTTATACAGATACAGATGTGACGTGGTTCAGCGTCAAATGCAGCATACTCAATACCTCAAGGGGTGGTAAGACATGAAAATCCTTTATGTTTTTGCGTCCGGGACGTTCATCGGTGGGTGATTCAAGCCAGGCTTCTGATCAATCTGCACTTAAACCTGTCGAGATCCGGAACATATTTGGCGCCAATTTGCGCCAACTTAGCGCCAGATACCCCTCAATCGCCGGTCTGTGCAGGGACCTGGGAATAAACCGGACCCAATTCAATCGGTATCTGTCCGGCGAAAGCTTTCCCCGTCCCGATGTGCTGCACCGTATTTGCCAGTTTTTCGGCACCGATGCCCGGATCCTGCTGGAACCTGTCGATAGCGTAAAACCTGTCAGCCGCGACCTGCTGAACCACCCCGAAATTTCCAGCTTCATGGGCCAGTCGGCGACAAATTTCGATGAATCCCTGCTGCCCTCCGGCTTTTACCGGTTCACGCGGCAAAGCTTCATCGACAATACCAAGGCCATTCTGGGGCTTGTTCTGGTTTATCGGACAGATGGTTTTGCCTTTGTGCGCGGCTTTGAGGCACGCGAGGCGATGCGCCAGCAAGGCCTGCCCGAGGACGGCACCAACCGCGAGTTTCGCGGGATTTTCCTGGCCCAGGAAGATGGCGTTGCCGCTCTTATCGCGCGGCGCGGGGCTGTCACCTGTTCCTTCAACTTCCTGTCGAAAGTTGCCACGTTCGACAACAATTTCTGGGAAGGCTACGTCACCCGCACGATCCGCGAGGCGATCTCTGGCCCGCGCGCCTCGCGGATGGTCTATGAACATCTGGGCACGAACACGAATGCGATCCTGAAAACGGCGCGTCAGGCCGGGTTGATCGAAAATGACCAGATCCCGCCCTTTCACCGCCGCCTGCTGCGGATGGATCATCCCTTTCGCTAGGAAAGTTTTCCTGCAGACGTACCGCGTTTTCAGACGCCTGCGGCCAGGTACACCTTACGCGCCCGCACTGACATGCCGTTCGGCCATGAACGCTTTCAGCCGCCGCATGCCCTCTTGCAGATCCTCGGTGGCGCCGGCGTAGGAAAAGCGCAAGGTGCCGCCACCGCGCGCCCGGTCGAAATCAAGCCCCGGCGTCACCGCCACCCCCGCCTGTTCCAGGATCTCGCCAGCGAAAACGCGGGAATCGGATGTCAGATCACTCACATCGGCATAAAGGTAGAAGCCCCCGTCAGGCGGCGCGATCCGGGTAAAGCCCGCCTGCGGCAGATGTTCCAGCAGCAGGCGCCGATTCCTCGCATAGACTGCAAGGTTCGCTTCCAGTTCCTCAGCGCAATCAAGCGCGCCAAGCGCGGCGACCTGGCTGGCCGTGGGCGCGCAGATGAACATGTGCTGGGCAAGGCGTTCGACACGGCGCACATGCGCTTCGGGCACGACCATCCAGCCAACCCGCCAGCCGGTCATGCTGAAATACTTTGAAAAGGAATTGATCACATAGGTTTCGTCCGAGATTTCCAGCGCAGACACCGCGCGCTCTTCGTAGTGCAGCCCGTGATAGATTTCGTCGGAGATCAGGCTGATCCCCTCGTCGGCCGCGGCCTCCATCAAATCGCTGAGAGCTCGACGCGTCAGCATGGTGCCCGATGGGTTCCCCGGCGAAGCAATCATCAACCCGTTCAAACCCTGCCCGCGAATATCCTCGGGACGCGGCTGATATCGCGCCTGTGGCGTCGTTTGCAGGATCACCGGATCAAGGTCCATCGCCTTGAGCAGTTGCAGATAGGAGGGATAGCCCGGCGCACCGATCCCCACCCGCGCCCCCGCGTCGAACAACGATGCAAAGGTCAGCAGAAAGCCCGCAGAAGACCCGGTTGTCACCACCACTCGATCAGGGTTCAGATCGACATTGTACCAATCGCCATACAGCCTGGCGATGCGCGTGCGCAAAGCCGGAAGTCCCAGCGTCAGCGAATACCCCAGAGCGTCCTCGTCCAGCGCGGTTTTGAGGGCCACACGTGCCCCCGCAGGGGCTGGCGTGCCGGGTTGACCGACTTCCATGTGAATGATCCGCCGCCCCTCGGCTTCCAGTTCGGCCGCCCGCGTCATCACGTCCATCACAATAAAGGGATCAACTTTTCCGCGACTTGAAACTCTCATGGGCATCTCCGATTGTGGCTGCGCATTACCTGTGGTTTCAACAGCCTGCCAAGACAAGGTCAATGGAGGGGGGCAGCAGAATGGCATGCTATCTGGTGCGCTTGCGCACAGTTTTGGCACTATTCCTCGTTATGCTTGCTGTTCCCGCACAAGCTGTGTCGCTTTTGCGCGATCCCGACATCGAAAACGCCCTGAACCAGATGGCGCGTCCGGTGCTGACGGCCGCGGGTTTGTCCGGCGCAACGCCTGTCCTCGTGGTGAATGATCAGTCCCTGAATGCCTTCGTCGTCGACACGAACGCGATCTACATCAACGCCGGGCTGATCCTGCGCACCACCTCGGCAGCCGAATTGCAATTCGTCATCGCGCATGAGGCCGCCCATATCGTCAATGGCCATGTCACCAGCCGCGCGCTGACGGCGCAACACGTGTCGCGCATCGCGGGCCTGGGGATGGCGCTTGCCGTTGCCACGGCCGCCGGAACGGGCAACGGCAAACTTGGCCTTGCCGCGCTTGGCGTGGCGAACTCGGCGCAGCGGTCCTATTTTTCGCATACCCAGGCCGAGGAAAGTTCGGCAGATCAAAGTGGCATCCGTTTCATGGCGCTGGCAGGCGTCGGGACGCAAGGTGCGTTGGATGTCACGCAGATCTTTGCAGGACAGGAACTGATCAGTGAGGGCCGTCAGGATCCATATGTGCAGTCTCATCCCCTGTCGCGCGACAGGTTGCGCCGCCTGACGGCACTGGCGGGCACCTACGGGCTGGCGCCCACCGGCAACCGGGATCAGGACACCTATTGGTTCGACCGCGCCCGTGGCAAGCTTTCAGCCTTTCTGCGTGCGCCAAAATGGACCCGGGCCCGGGCGGACGAAAGTGTCGCAAAGGATATCGCATGGATGCGCTTGGCCATTGCCCAACACCGCGATGCCGATTGGCGCGGCGCCGTGGACCTGCTTGCGCGTGCCCAGGCCATACGACCGAACGATCCGTGGTACTTTGAACTGAAAGGCCAGATCCTGCTGGAGGGGCGCCAGTTCGCGGCGTCCCAGGCCGCCTATCGCCGCGCCGCTGACCTTGCCCCCGGCAATCCCCTGATCCTCGCCTCACTGGGGCATTCCATGGTTGTCCAGGGCGGCTCGCAGCGCCTGCAACAGGCCCTGCCCGTGCTGGAGCGTGCCCGGGCCGGTGACTATCGAAATGGTTCGGTCTTGCGCGATCTTGGGTCGGCCTACGCCCAATTGAATCAGCCGGGCAATGCCGCGCTGACGGTCGCGGAATATCACGCGCTCGCCGGTCGGATGAAGGATGCACGCATTCAGGCGCAGCGGGCCGTCGACATGCTGCCAAACGGGTCGCCCGGTTGGCAAAGGGCGCAGGATGTGCTCAATGCCGCCAGAAACGCTCAGCAATGAGGACGCGCTTGCAGGTCCGTGGCACAGGCCGCACAGTACCCCTGACGCGCCGCAATGAATTACCCAGTTAGGAGCCTCCTCCGATGACCCTTCGTTCGATGATGATTGCCGGGGCAGCTGCCCTGACCCTGTCGCCCCTTGCAGCCCAAGCCGAGATGAGCGATGCCGAGCGCGCCGATTTTCGCGAGGAAGTGCGCGCCTACCTTATGGACCACCCGGAGGTGATCCTCGAGGCCGTGCAATCGCTGGAATCCAGACAGGCGGATCAGAAGGCGCAGGCCGACGTCGACCTGGTCAAGGCCAACACGGCAGAGATCTTCAACGATGATCATTCCTGGGTGGGCGGGAATCCCGACGGTGATATCACCCTGGTCGAATTCATGGATTATCGCTGCGGCTACTGCCGCAAGGCATTTCAAGAGGTGGAAGACCTTGTCGCGGGTGACGGGAATATCCGCTTTGTCCTGAAAGAATTTCCGATTCTGGGCGAAGACTCCGTGATGGCTTCTCGCTTGGCGATCTCGACGCAGCTGGAAGCGGGAGATGACGCCTACAAGAGCCTGCATGACGCCCTGATGAGCTATAACGGCGGCTTCGACGAAACAGCGATGACCCGTATCCTGTCTGGTCTGGACCTGGACCCGGAACCGATCCTGGATCGCATGGACAGCGACGAGGTGACAAGCATCATCGCCGAAAACCACGCGCTTGCACAGCAATTGCAGATCAACGGGACACCGACGTTCATCCTGCCGGAGACGATGCTGCGTGGCTACGTGCCTCTGGCCGGGATGCAGCAACTGGTGGCCGAAGCGCGCGACAAGTAATGCGCTGGCCTCTCTTCGTGCTGCTGGGCGCTGTTGGTCTGCCGGGATCAACAAACGCTGAACCGTTTCGCGATGCGCTTGCGGACAATCCCTATCTCTTGAACGAAGAGCTGCGGATGCTGCTGCATGACGAACCCGATATTCTGGCAAGCGCACTGGCCCATGGCGCAGATCTGCGCAACCAGGCGGTCTGGTCGCCCCTTCAAAACGAGATCGAGACGGACCTGTCTCGGATCGCCGAATTGTCTGATGACCTGTTTTCCCAAACCCACCAAGGGTTTGGAGCACAGGAATCGGCCCGTATCACCCTGTTCACGCAGCTCGCCTGCGCAAAATGCGCCCGTGCCGAGGCAGAGTTGCGCGAACTTGCCGACCAGCATCCTGACCTCAGGGTAGAACTTCGCAGCCGGTCCACCGCGCTGCCCGATCGCCTGTCCTACGTCATTGCCCGCGACCTAGGCGCCCAAGCCTGCGCGCGGTTTCGCGATGCCGTCAACAGCAGCGCCAACACCGACGAGGCGCACCTGATGGCGCTGATCGATCAGCAGGGTCTCGATGCGCAAACCTTGCGCCGTAGCGCAGAGTCACCAGAAACGATGGACGCGCTGAAAGCACAGGTGCGCATGTTCAACACGCTGGGGCTGGACACCGCCCCCAGCTACGTGATGCCGCGGATGTTGATCCGCGGCCACATGCCGTCCGTCGTGTTGGCCAGGTACCTCGCCCGGCGGCCCTAGTTTTATTCCGCTGCCGCCATGTCCTGAACCACGCCCGCCTCGATGGCAGCGGCGCGCTTTTCGACCTCTTCGACGATGTGGTTGATCATCTGGTCATTGGACATCTTGTGACTCTGCTTGCCCGCCAGATAGACCATGCCCGACCCCGCACCGCCGCCGGTAAAGCCGACGTCGGTCATCAACGCTTCGCCGGGGCCATTGACGACACAGCCGATGATGGACAGGCTCATCGGTGTCTTGATGTGCTCTAGCCGCTTTTCCAGGGTCTCGACTGTCTTGATCACATCGAAGCCCTGCCGCGCACAAGACGGGCATGAAATGATGTTGACCCCACGGTGCCGCAATCCCAGGCCCTTCAGGATTTCATAGCCAACCTTGACCTCTTCAACCGGATCGGCGCTGAGGCTGACGCGCAGCGTATCGCCGATGCCCATCCAAAGCAGGTTGCCCATTCCGATCGCGCTCTTGATCGTTCCCGTCATCAGCCCGCCGGCCTCGGTGATCCCGAGGTGGATCGGTGCATCTGTGGCATCGGCCAACTGTTGATAGGCTGCGGCGGCCATGAACACATCCGACGCCTTGACCGAAATCTTGAATTCATGAAAATCATGGTCTTGCAGGATGCGAATGTGATCCATCCCGCTCTCGACCATCGCAGCGGGACAAGGTTCGCCGTATTTCTCCAACAGATGTTTTTCCAGCGAGCCGGCATTCACGCCGATGCGGATGGAACACCCGTGGTCGCGCGCTGCATTGACCACTTCGCGCACCCGGCTGGCGTCACCGATATTTCCGGGATTTATGCGCAGACAGGCCGCGCCCGCCTCGGCAGCCTCGATAGCGCGCTTGTAGTGAAAGTGGATGTCCGCCACGATGGGGACCGGGCTCTCACGCGTGATCTCTTTCAAGGCGCGGCTGGCAGCCTGATCCGGGATCGAAATACGCACGATATCCGCGCCGGCCTCGGCCGCGCGGATCACCTGATCCAGGGTTGCCTTGACATCACCGGAATCGGTGTTGGTCATGGTCTGCACGCTTATCGGGGCATCGCCGCCGACGGGTACGTTGCCGACCATGATCTGGCGGCTCTTGCGCCGCTCGATGCTACGCCAGGGGCGAATGGGATTGTGCGACATCGGAGGGTCCTCTCAATCGGCGCTCGGCCCCTACATAACCCGCACCGCAGCCGAGAACAATGCGTCGGCACACCCTCAGCCGCGCTGTTTCAATCTGGGCCGCAAAAAAAGCGGATGCCACAAGACGAAAACGCCCGGCTGCCCCATTGGACCGCCGGGCGACCGGGTAAATTTGCAATGATTGATCAGTCAGCCTGCGGAACCTGCCCCAGATCGGCCTGGGCCACGGAAATGACCCGCTCGGCTTCTGGGTCGAGCGTCAGATCGGCCAGCGCAAAGGAGGTTTTCAGATCATCCGCAGCCAGGCCGACATTGCGGACTGCGTTCGTCCCCTTGCCTGCCGGGCCGTAGAAATTGCCATCGACCTGGAAATAGAGCGATCCCGACATGCCCGCGCGCAGCACGGGGGCATCTTCCGTCTTGGGCAGATCGTAGCTCTCACCCGCGTCGAGGATCTTTTCGAACAGGATCGTCCCGTCCTGACTTTGCACACGCACCCATGCGGGGCGCACGGCAACCAGCGATACCCCAGGTTTCGCCGCGGCGACAACCTGCGGCATGTTGGATGATCCACCGGCCACCTCGACACCCAGAGCTTCGGCGACGGCGCGATCTTCTGCCGTCGTGTCACTGACGCTGGCGGGAATGGTAGACGAAGTCGTATCGGCCTCGGCCATGAAGGTGCCGACACGCGATGGGTTCAGTGTCGAGATCGGCGCATCCCGCGAGACGACGACAGGCACATCCAGCGCCTTGGGCCGATACAGACGATCCATGCTATTGCGTGGCGGGGTAAAGACACCCGAAGCAGAGGCATCGTTCTGCGGCACGGGGTCTTCGACAACACGGGTCGCGCCTGCCAGCGGATCGAGGTCGGCAAGGACATCCGGCGTATTTTCCACCGGCGCGAATTGCACCCGCTGCACTTCGTTCAGAACAGCATATCCACCGTAGGCCAGCCCGCCAATCAACGCCAGCAGCACCAGACCGGACCCCACGGCCGCAGGTTCGATGCGCGCAAGGAAACTTTCCCCCGCAGGAATGAAGGGCGTGTTGGGCGTGATGAAGGGATCTTTCGGCGCGGCTTTCTTTTGCTGCACCAGCGCCTCTTGCCGGCGCGACGACGCATCGGCCGACATGCCGTGGGCGGTGATGAAACCGCTCTCGGCACAGAACTTCGCGTAGGTGCTGTCCGGGTCCATCCCGAGGTAACGGGAATAGGACCGCACGTATCCGGCAATGAACCCAGGTGTGTCGAAGGCTTCGGGGTCGCAATTCTCGATCGCGGCAATGTAATTTGCCTTGATGCGCAATTCACGCTGAACATCCAACAGGGATTTGCCCAGAGTCGCCCGCTCACCACGCATCATGTCTCCAAGTTTGACCTCGAAGTCATCATACCCTTTAGGTTGATCTGTGGCTTGGCCCTGCTCAGGCTTTCCCTTACGCCGCATCATATCGCTGCCCCATCTGCGATCCGCCGACCCGTTATCATCCCCGATTCGAGTCACACTCTTTCTTTACAAGAGGCTAACACGTTTCAAGGAGAATTGACTGGAAAGACCCACCTCTAACTACATTTAGGCGTTTTGCCGCGCAACCTGCATAGAAAGAGGGGAATGCCGCGCCAACTCTCCCCTTAGTTGTAGCACGTATTTACGGGCATGGCGAACAGATAGCTGCCGCCTGCCCTGTCATACCTTTCCCAAGCGCCTACCGGCACAAAGAAAAAGCCCGGCTGAGTTGCCGGGCTTTCAAAATCTGGTCAGATAGCGCCGCTGCAAAGTGCGCTCAGCCGGCCATATCCTGACGGTTCAGGGCACAATGCGACCACAGCGCATCCATTGCGCGGATCAGCTTTTCGATTTCCATCGGCCCATGCACCGGCGACGGCGTGAAACGCAACCGCTCCGTACCGCGCGGCACGGTCGGATAGTTGATCGGCTGCACATAGATACCGTTGTCCTGCAACAGCATGTCCGACAGCAGCTTGGTGTGCACCGGATTGCCCACGATGACCGGCACGATATGGCTGCCGTGATCGATCAGCGGCATTCCCATCCCCTTAAGCCTGGTCTTTAGGATGCGGGCGTTTTCCTGGTGCTTGTCCCGCAGGGCCTGGTCCGTCTTGAGGTGCGCCACCGATGCCGCCGCCCCTGCCGCCACCGCCGGCGGAAGCGACGTGGTAAAGATGAATCCGGGTGCGTAAGACCGAATGGCGTCGCACATCTTGGCCGACGCGGCGATATAGCCGCCCATCACGCCGTATGCCTTGGCCAGCGTGCCGTTGATGATATCGATGCGATGCGCCAGATTGTCCCGCTCGGTCACACCGCCGCCGCGCGGCCCGTACATGCCGACGGCGTGCACTTCGTCGAGGTAGGTCAGCGCGCCAAATTCATCTGCCAGATCACAGATGTCCTTGATGGGGCCGAAATCACCGTCCATCGAATAGATCGACTCGAAGGCGATCAGCTTGGGCGCCTTTGCGTCGTCCGCTTCAAGCAGTTCGCGAAGGTGGGCGACATCGTTGTGGCGAAAGATCCGCTTGGCCCCACCGTTGCGGCGCACACCCTCGATCATCGAGGCATGGTTCAACGCGTCCGAATAGATGATCAAACCCGGAAAAAGCTTTGGCAGTGTGCTCAGCGTCGCGTCGTTGGCGATGTAGGCACTGGTGAACAGCAGCGAGGCTTCCTTGCGGTGCAGATCCGCCAGCTCGGCCTCAAGCTGCTTGTGGTAGATGGTTGTGCCAGAGATATTGCGCGTGCCGCCAGACCCCGCGCCGGTCGCATCAAGGGCTTCGTGCATCGCATTCAGAACGACGGGATGCTGTCCCATGCCGAGATAGTCGTTGCCGCACCACACTGTGACCGATTGTTCGCTGCCATCGGGACGACGCCATGTTGCATGGGGGAATTGCCCCTTGTGCCGCACGATATCAATGAACGTGCGATAACGGCCTTCGTCGTGCAATTTGCCGATGGCCTGATCCAACTGGGCTTCGTAAGTCACGGGCGACCCTCTTTCTTAGTCTGATCTTCGGGGTGCGGGCCGAAGTGGTCTAGCATCCCAATCTGCATATTGGAATGGTAATAAATCACCACGCCATTGGCAGACAGGTTACAAATTGCCGCCCCCCTGCCGCCTTGATCTCGGTCAACTTGTGCACAGGGCTTGGACTTGCGTGATGTTTTGCCGCCAAAAATGTCGCCATATTGAAAACTCGCGCCGATACGAGGCAAAGCTTACTTTACGGCACCTCCAGCCACCAATCATAAGTTAGGTGCTTTTCAAGTTGTATTTTAAAAAACATCTCTCATGTCAGCGTTGACCGAAAGACATTTTCCGGCCCCGCCGCTTGCCCCCGAAAGGGATCGCGCGGCGGGGCTTTTCATTGACCACGGCGGGGAAGACGTGGCCACCCACCTGATTTAGGGTCTTTGATGCGGCGATGCCGCCCCGGCCTGGTCAACTTGGCGTGAAGCAGAGCCCCACCATGGCAATCGCGGCGACAAACCGGCCCGGCTGGACAAGCCGCTTCGGCCTGTTACCTTCGCGCCAAACCTGAACACCGGAGGCACCATGTCCCTAGATCCCGTCCTGTCGCGCATTGATTCCGACCTGCCCCATGCAACCGAGCGTCTGCTGGAGCTGCTCCGCATCCCGTCAATCTCGACCGACCCCGCCTACAAGGGCGACTGCGAAACAGCGGCAGACTGGTTGGTGGCCGATCTGCAATCCCTCGGCGTCGATGCAACCAAGCGTCCGACACCCGGGCACCCGATGGTCGTGGGCCACGTCGATGGTGATGGCCCGCACCTGCTGTTTTACGGCCACTACGACGTACAGCCTGTCGACCCCCTCAACCTCTGGGACCGCGACCCGTTTGACCCCGAAGTCCAGGACACCCCGAAAGGCCGCGTCATCCGCGGCCGGGGCGCAGCCGATGACAAGGGGCAGCTTATGACCTTTGTCGAAGCATGCCGCGCCTGGAAGGCCGTCAATGGCACCCTGCCCTGCAAGATCACCTTCTTCTTCGAGGGCGAAGAAGAATCCGGCTCTCCCTCCCTCGTTCCCTTCATGAAGGAGAATGCGCAGGAATTGACATCGGATATTGCGCTGATCTGCGACACCGGCATGTTCGGCGAACAGACCCCCGCGATCGTGACGATGCTGCGCGGCCTGTTGGGCGAAGAGCTGACGATCAAGGGCGCGTCCAAGGATCTGCATTCCGGCATGTATGGCGGCATCTCGATGAACCCTGCGCGGGTCCTTGCACGCATCATTGCCGGGCTGCATGATGAGTCCGGCCATATCACCGTGCCCAATTTCTACGAAGGTGTGCCGGAACTCGCCCCCGAAATCAAAGAGCAGTGGGACGGTCTGAATTTCGACGAGACCGCCTTTCTTGGCGAAGTCGGCCTGGGCAAGCCGGCCGGCGAACAGGAACGCACCGGGCTTGAGATGATCTGGTCGCGCCCCACCTGCGAGGTGAACGGCATCTGGTCCGGCTATACGGGCGACGGCTTCAAGACCGTGCTGCCTGCCGAGGCACATGCGAAGATTTCCTTCCGCCTGGTCGGCACCCAAGATCCCCACGCCATTCGCGAAAACTTTCGTGCCTATGTCCAGTCGATGCTTCCGGAAGATTGCACCGTAGAGTTCAAGGCCCACGGCGCAAGCAGTGCCAGCCAGATGGAAATCACCGATCCTGCGTTCGAAAAGGCCCGCGTCGCCCTGTCCGACGAATGGCCCGAGGCAGCCGCCTACGTGGGATGCGGCGGGTCGATCCCGATTGCCGGCCACTTCAAGAAGATACTCGGCACCGACGCGATGCTTATCGGCTTTGGCAAGGACGACGACCAGATCCATTCTCCAAACGAGAAATACGACCTTAACTCTTTTCATAAAGGAATAAGAAGCTGGGCTCGCGTGCTGGATGCGCTGACCAAGGGGTAACAGGCCCCGGGGTCTGCATGGGGTGCGTGGTTTGTCCTGGCAACCTACGCATCTTACCGTCCAAGGAGGGCAGACCCCATGGCCCTGAACATAGAAGAAGAGATCGACCAGCGGATCACGGCGATGGAGGCTGAACCTCAGGCCTCGTCGGGTGTGGATCAGGTGCGCCGTGAGATCCTGTTCATCAATGACGTGATCCACACCACCGGCGCGGAATCCCGCGGCTCCGTGCGGTCACTGGCACAGATCGAGGTTTACGGCCTGGCGACACCGTCCAGCACCGTGTGCCGTGGGATCATCCGGTTTCGTCCCCCATCCGAATTGAGGCCACCCTACTTCAAGGAAGCGGATCAGACGATCCGCCTCTGGCTGGATATCGGGCACCTGGGACATGTCACCACGCAGCTGCTGCACCGAAAACGCTTCCTGTGGATCGGCATATGGCCCGACGGCTATACCTACGCAGACCTGCATTCACGCCCGTGACGCCTCGCAGGCTGCGCCCCCTTCCACCGTGCCCTGTATCGTCAACGCTTGCCCAAGGCACCTGGCGATGCCTGCCGCCATGTAACCGCCGAAAATATCGACCCTGCACGAATGCGCCGCGATTTAGGTTTGGAGCCTCCCACGGTGGATCGCTGGAGGGTCATACCCGTCGATTCCTCCGGCTCAGGAAACGACTCAACCAGCGCGCTGCGGATATCTTTCGAGAAATCGCCGTCCGCATCCAGGACGGTATCGCCCACGCCCGGAAAACGTAACCAATTGATTTAAAAGTACAAGCAGGCAACACATAAGAAGACGGGCAAAGTCATTGCCCGTCTCCAAGCTCGCGTTCCTGATCGTGCAAGGCCTGCACGTGGAACGAAGGCTGTTGAGACGCACTGACGCGATCCTATTGCGCCTTTGCGGCCACTTTTGCGCCGGCGTCTTGACCAAGACTTTCCAGCACGCCCCGCGATTTCTCCCAATCATCCGGCCCGATGACGAACTTGCTGCGCAACCATGCCAGCGTCAGTCGCCGCGTGATTTCAAGCGCATCGGGATCTTCGCTCTCCGTTTCCTTGGCGTCCAATCCCGCGATTCCACCCAGCCCGTGCCCGACATTTTGAAGTGTCAGCAATGCCTCGGCGCCCGGCGCATCGTAAAAGGCGTCGGCGTGCCATTCGGGGCCACGTGGGGTGAAATGGGGGTCGTCCTCTGCCCCGCAGACCACCAGCGTCGGCGTTTCGATATGCCCGAAGTCCAGATCGAAGAACGGAAACCGTTCCGCATTCTCGGGAGTCAGATCCGCGCCCCCACGCCCAGGCGCCGTCAGCAACACCCCGGCGCCGATGCGCGGGTCGGAAAAATCCTCTCCGTCAAGGCGCGCCCCGAGCAGAAGGCTACACGTATGCCCACCAAAGGAATGTCCCGCCACGGCGACCCGAGTGTGATCGAGGCGACCGGCAACCGCCGGTGCCTGCCGCTCGACCTGATCAAGCTGATCGAGGATCGCGCGCATCTCGGCCACCCTTTCGCGCCAGAAGAACGGTGCCTCTGCCAGATCCGGGTCAAGACCCGCAACGCGTGAACTCGCATGGGTCGGTTGAATGACGGCCACCCCACGCTCGGCCCAGAATTGCGCAAGCGGCGCGTAGCCGTCCTTGGAGGGGAGGTAATTCGACGGCCCGAACCCATGTGACAACAGCACGATGGGCAGATCGGAGCCGACCGCCGGTGCCGTCAGGCGCAACTCAAGCGGCGGCCGCCCGGGCATGGCCAGTTGGATCGGCGTATAGGCGACCGTCAAGGCGGGCGCCGGTGTCGGCAGATGGCGGGATTTATCAATCAGTCTGTTCATGTGTCACGTCTCTCTCTTCGGCCGCAGCGGATGGCACTGGCCAGCAGGCTCCGATTGCTCATACCGTTGCGCGCTCCGCGTCGCGGAACCATGCTTCGGCATCCGCACCGGCTGGCTGCATGATCGGTGCATCGGCGTCGGTCACCGCGCGCCACACAGCATTGGCGACATCACTGGCCTGCGTCGTTTCGGTGGCGGCTTGCAGCGTCTCGAAATAGGCTTGGACAAACGGCGCGTAGGCATCGGGCACCGTCATGCCCATCCGGGCGACCGCATTGCGCCCGAATGCGGTTTCGGGTGCGCTGCCGGGCAGCACCAGGCAGGCCCGCACGCCAAACTCCGCCGCCTCAAGCGCGAAACTTTTCGTAAACGCGTTCAGCGCCGCCTTGCTGGCGCTATAGATCGACAACGCGGGCAAGGGCCGCAGCGTGACACTGGAACTGACGTTGACGATCACGCCGCTGCGCTGCATGCGCATCGCGGGCATGACGGCCTGCGTCATTGCCATCGCTCCCAGGAAGTTGGTTTCAAACAGCTCTCGGGCGTTCTCCATCGCGGAACCTTCCAACGCGTTGAGCATGCCGACACCTGCGTTGTTCACCAGGGCATCAAGCGGCCCGGCTGCCGCCACAGCCGCTGCGATGCTCTCCGGTTGCGTCACGTCGAGGGGCAGCAGGTGCAGACGATCGGACGCGGGCAACCCGTCTGCGGACGGGGTGCGCATTGTTGCGACCACCTCCCATCCCTCGTTCAGGAAACGGGCCGCGATGGCCTGGCCAAAACCCGAGGAACAGCCAGTAATGAGAATGCGGGGCATTTCGATATCTCCTTTTGTGTCTCGCAAGAAGATAGACGTCGCAAACGATACAAACTATATATGGAAGTCCAAGATCATCCATCAAAAGTCCAAAAAAAATGCCAAACCTTGCCTCGGATCCTCTGTCCAGTGTGGTCGACCTGTTAAGGCCGCAGCCCTCAATCTCGAAAATGGTCACTGCCGGCGGGCAATGGCAGGTCGAACGACATGACATGGCAAGCCCATTTTATTGCGCCATCGTCGAAGGGCGTTGCCGTCTTACGATCAGGGGCCGTGAGCCCGTGATCCTGTCCGCCGGGGATTTCGTCCTGATCCCCGATCTCGACAGTTTCACCATGTCGAGCGAGGTTCCGCCGCCGCGACATGCAACATACCTGCCCCTGGAAACAGGGCCCGGGACGTTCCGCCTCGGCCCCGCGACGTCGCCGATCGAGGTACGTGCATTGGTGGGCCATTGCGCGTTCAATGCCCCCGAAAAAGAGCTTTTGCTGTCCCTGTTGCCCGAGATGATCCATGTTTCCGGCCAGCAACGCCTCATGGCGCTCGTGCCGATGATCCACGAGGAAACCCGTTCAGACCGGCCGGCGCGGACCATGATCCTTGAGCGGCTTCTTGAGGTTCTGTTGCTCGAGGCGCTGAGAACGGCACCTGTCCGGCCACTGCCGCCGGGCTTGTTGCGCGGCATGTGCGACCCGCAACTTTCTGGCGCGTTGCAGCGCATTCACTCCGACTCCGCCGGCGCCCTTTCGGTCAGCGACCTCGCACGCGGCGCCGGCATGTCGAGATCCGGGTTTTTCGAACGATTTAAAAGAGAGGTCGGCAAGGCACCCATGGAATATGCGACGGCCTGGCGCATGGCCCTGGCCCGCGACCTGCTGCTGCGCGGTGACCTGACCAACAGCGAGATCGCGCAAAAGGTCGGGTATGGTTCCGCCAGCGCCTTCGGCATGGCCTTTCTGCGCCACCAGGGGGTCTCGCCCGGGGCCTTCGCCGCGGCGGCACGTTGAGCGGACCTGCACACCAGGAACGTGCTGGGAAACCTCAGGCGTCGCCCTCAAACGTCATTGCCATTTTCGGGTCGAAACCAAGGCGCGCATGAAAGCGTGCGATCTCGTTCGGTGCAGGAATCTGCCCACTGAATGTTTTCACGTAGGCGGAAATCCGGCTCATGCGGACGGCACGATCCTCGCGCACCTGCATCGAGATATAGCCGATCTGCACAAGATAGACGGTGCGCGCCCGCACGTCGGCATCTTCGGGCGGGAAACCGTAGCGTTCGAACATTCCCCGGATCGCCGCCAGCCTGCGCTCGTCCGCGATGTTGACCCGTTCCATGACCGCTTGGGATTGGTGCGCCCATCCCCGAATGGCAAAGTCCAGCTGAGGCTCGAACAGCGTCTCGTCGTGAAAAACCACGATGAGATTCAGGACAGCCTCGGCAATCGACTCGGAATAAGCGCTGCATGCCGCCTCAAAGGCGCCGGTATTCTTGGCGTCCCATTCTTCCAGCAGCGCGTCCAGCAACGCGTTCCGATCCTTGAAAAACCAGTAAAAGCTGGTGCGGGAAATGCTTAGTTGCGCCGCGAGGGGCTGAATTTTAACCGCGTCCAGACCGTTTTCCAGAAACGCCCGCTTTGCCGCATCCAGCCACAGCTCGCGCGAACCGCGCCAGCCTGACGCCTTTTCCGGGTCGATGTCCGATGTGTTTTCCATCGGTTCAGCATACGCAGGCACCCCCCTCTCCGCAAGAAAATATACATGACTGAATTTTATCTTGACACATATGAACATTTTAACGAACGCTGGTCAGAAGCCGCAAAAGAGGTGCCCCCATGTCCGATCCCCTGCTCCAGCCCTATGACCTCAAGCATCTGCGGCTGAAGAACCGCCTGATGATCACCAGCCATGAACCCGCCTACCCCGAGGACGGGATGCCGAAGGATCGTTATCGCGCCTATCATGTGGAGCGCGCCCGCGCCGGCGTTGCCCTGACGATGACCGCCGGGTCCGCCTCCGTCTCGCGCGACAGCCCGCCTGTCTTCAACAATATCCTGGCATGGAAAGACGAGGTCGTCGGCTGGATGCGCAAGATCGCGGACGACTGCCACGACCACGATTGCGCGGTGATGATCCAGTTGACCCACCTCGGCCGGCGCACGCGGTGGGACAAGGCCGACTGGCTGCCCGTCGTATCCTCCAGCCATGACCGGGAGGCATCGCACAAGGCCTTTCCAAAGAAGGCGGAAGATTGGGACATCCGCCGGATCGTGACAGATTACGCCGACGCGGCGGAGCGGATGAAGGCCGCGGGTCTCGACGGGATCGAACTTCAGGCCTATGGCCACCTGCTCGACCAGTTCTGGTCGCCGGCCACCAATGATCTTGACGACGCCTATGGCGGCACCCTGGAAAACCGCATGCGCCTGTCGATGGATGTCCTTGGCGCGATCCGCGAACGGGTGGGCGACGACTTTCTTGTCGGCATCCGCTATGTGGCGGACGAAGACATGGCGGGCGGCATCACGAAAGAAGAAGGGATCGACATTTCCCGCCGCCTCAAGGCCAGCGGCCTCGTCGATTTCCTGAACGTGATCCGCGGCCATATCGACACGGATGCAGGGCTGACCGACGTCATACCGGTGCAGGGCATGCGCGCGAACCCCCACCTCGATTTTGCCGGCGAAATCCGCGCGGCAACGCAATTTCCAACGTTTCATGCCGCCAAGATCCAGGACGTGGCGACCGCGCGCCATGCCATCGCCAGCGGCAAGCTCGACATGGTGGGCATGACACGCGCCCACATGGCGGATCCGCATATCGTGGCCAAGATCCTGCGCGGAGAAGAGGAACGCATCCGCCCCTGCGTCGGTGCAAACTACTGCCTCGACAGGATTTATCAGGGTGGCATGGCGCTCTGCCTGCACAATCCCGCGACCGGGCGCGAACTGGAACAGCCCCACATCGTGCCAAAGGCCGGCGCCCCCCGGCGCATCGTTATCGTCGGCGCCGGCCCGGCCGGTCTGGAAGCCGCCCGCGTCGCGGCTGAGCGGGGCCACGAGGTGATCGTGCACGAGGCCGCGAACGATCCCGGTGGTCAGGTCCGCCTGACGGCACAGACCCCACGCCGGGCAGAGATGATCCAGCTGATCCAGTGGCGGTTCCAGGAATGCAACCGCATGGGGGTCACCTTTCACTTCAACAGCTTCGCGGATCTCGACACTGTGCGCGCGGACTCGCCCGCCGTCGTGATCATCGCCACCGGGGGGCTGCCGCATACCGAGGTTCTGCAGGCGGGCAATCCGCTGGTGGTGTCCGCCTGGGACATCCTGTCAGGCGATGCCACGCCGGGTGAAAATGTCCTCATCTACGACGACGCCGGTGATTATGCCGGCCTTCAAGCCGCCGAAAAGATCGCAGCGACAGGTGCCGGGGTCGAAATCGTGACCCGTGACCGCACGCTGGCACCCGAGGTCATGGCGATGTCGTTGACACCCTCGATGCGGGCGCTTCAACAGCATGACGTTACCTTCACCCTCACCTGGAAACTCGACGCGGTTCGCCAGGATGGCAATACGCTTCTGGCGACGTTGGGCAGCGATTACGGGGGCGTCACCCGAGAGCGGCGCGTCGATCAGGTTGTGGTCAACCACGGCACAAGGCCCCTCGACGACCTCTATTTCGATCTCAGGGACGACTCGACCAATCTCGGAGAGGTGGACTACGAAGCCCTTGTTGCAGGCGACCCGCAACAGGCCCTGCACAACCCCGGTGGCGCCTACCAGCTTTTCCGCATCGGGGACGCGGTCGCGGCGCGAAACACCCATGCGGCAATCTACGACGCGCTGAGGCTCTGCAAGGTCCTGTAACCGGAAAGGTGAAATCGCTCGCACCATCTCGGGCCTGTCTCGGGGCGGTCTTGGGCCTGTCTTGGGGTGCGGTCTTTGGGCCGTCTTGGGGCGGGGCGATCAACGCCCCGTCCGTGATCGATGGCGCAACGCTCAGCCATGTCGGCAAGACAGCCGCAGCCTTTTGCGCCCCCCGGCCTTGCCTGCCTGCAATGGTCGCCCCCGGAAAGAGCGCCCCGTATAGCACCGCACCAACCGCTGAATCGGCGCGCGGGCCTGCGCCAGGCCAGGCTATCCCAGGGCAACGGGCGGCAGCGCGATCAGCAGCATCCCCTGACAGACGCGCTCCAGATCCGCCAGATCCAGATGGCACTCGGCCTTGCCCGCGCGCGGCTTGCCAAGCGCCCGCAGCACCATCCCCTTCTGCGTGCGACGCCCCGGTCAGGAAGGTAAAGTTCAAGGTCACGCACAGCCCGGCATAGTTCATAGGAATTCTCCCTGCACCCACCAGCCGGGGGTCTGCGGCGTGTAGAACAGCCACAGCCGCAGACCCTCCAGCGTGTCGACCTTCCAGTAATCCCGCAAGCCAGACCGCCAGCTCTCCTCCTCCAGCCACCACTCCGGCGCGATCCGTTCCGGCCCCGTGGCACGCCCCGTCGTCAAGGACAGGCCCCGCCAGCGAAACCGCTCGGGCGGGCGCGCGCCTTTGGCCCGGATCGGCTCGGGCGGGAACAGGCGCAGGGGGCGCGGACGATGGCAGCGCCAGCCGTTTTCCGGCTGGCTGTAGGCGGCGGGCGCAACGATAAAGCTGCGCTCGGGGATATGGCTGTCGGCGGGCAGAAAGCGCTGGACGTTCTCCAGCCCGATCCGCGTACCGATCCGCGTGATCAGGTCGTTCAGCTGGTCGGGCTGCACCTGCGCCGACAGGCCGACCTGCTGCACCGGCAGGGGTTCGACCACCGTCGCCTCCAACCGCATGACGTCGATGCCGAACCCCGCATCGACGGTGCCCAGCCCACGCTCGAACAGCGGCAGGATGCGCCCGGCATCCCGCATCGCACTGGCCAGCCGCAGCTCCACCTGCTGACTGCCCTGATCCACCCGGCGCAGGGTCAGCACCAGCGTCCGCGCCCCCGCCCCCTGCGCCTTCAGCTTGTCACACAGCGACGCCAGCAGGCGCGCCGTCGCGGACATGACATCGGGCAGCAGGCCGATCGGGTCGGGAAAGCTCAGCCGCACGCCGTAATGCGGCGGCTCCGCGCCGGGGCTGATCGCCTCGGGTACATCCCCCGTGGCCTGATCCAGCCGCAGCAGCACGTGGGGGCCGAAGCGGCGCGCCAGCGGGGCGCGGGC
Source organism: Pseudooceanicola sediminis (assembly GCF_003575965.1). Classification (GTDB taxonomy): domain Bacteria; phylum Pseudomonadota; class Alphaproteobacteria; order Rhodobacterales; family Rhodobacteraceae; genus Pseudooceanicola; species Pseudooceanicola sediminis. The sequence continues at coordinate 403,575 of NZ_QWJJ01000001.1, forward strand.
CGTCGCCTTCAGGTCACCGATGCTGCGCAGGCCCAGCCGTTGCAGCCCCCTCACCACCTCCGCCTCAAGACGCAGCGCCGCAACCGGCAGCGGATCAAGCGCCCCCGTCGTCTGACCATGATGCGCCAGCGCCCAGGCCGCCCCACGCGTGTCGCCCACCCCCAGCCGCAGCGTCAGGCCCGCCCGTTCGGCCCGCGCGCGCATGTCCTCCAGCATCGCCGCCTCGCCGCCCCAAAGATGGGTCGATCCGGTGACATCCAGCACCAGGCCGTCCTCTCCCTCGTACCCCACCCAAGGGCAATAGCGTGTCGCCCACCGGCGCAGCACCGCCAGAAACCGCACATCCAGCTCGGGGCGCGCCGGCTGGCTCAGCAGATTGGGACAAAAGGCGCGGGCATCGGCAAAACTCATGCCCCGGTGCAGGCCCAGCGCTTCGGCCCTGGCGTTCAGGCAATAGATCCGCTCGGCGTTCTTCTCGGTCTGGGTCAAGGCGAAAGGCGCCTCAACCGGGCGCGTCTTCAGGGCCCGGTCCGACGCCAGGCGGGGAAACCACATGCACACGACGCGCTTTCTGAGACCGTCGAACATTCCAGACACCAAGAGTTCCTGATTTGTTCTTTGTAATTTCTTAGCGCATCAGAGTCGAGTCTTCCCTCCCAATATCGACCTCGGCGCATCCCGGCCAAATATCTCGACCGCGTATCTCGACCGCGCATCCCGGCCAAATATCTCGCCCGCATATCTCGACCGCGTTCGATCTCACATCTTCTGGGATCAGCGTCTTTTGCGATGACAGCCTTCAGGGACCAGGCACAGCCCCCTCATGCCGCTGCCCTGGCCGCCAGTTGCAGCCGCCGCCCCTCGCGCAGATCCGATGGTCGGGTGATCTTGATCACCACGCAAGGCAGCGTTCAGGGCCTCTTCAGAGTCTCCTCCATCACGGCAAGGCCGTCGACCTCATGCAAGATCCGAACCTTCAGCGGCAATAACCGTTCAAATACCGACGTGATACCGACAGGATACAGCACCCCTTTTTGCCGTGTCCAACGTGCCTGGGGGACTGGAACAAGATCTCGTCTCGGGGCCGATCGCACCCCGCCAGCGGCCCCTCGGCTCGCCCAACGCCAACCGGTAGCGCACCTCTTCGGTGGACAGAAACGAAGTCGGCAGAGAGGGACTTGGAAGGAACGCCTCCACTGCTTCGCCACGACGCGCCAAGCTTGATCAATCACAGGTACGACGACGGCCTCTTCCCAATCATCCAGACCGGACGGGTTTCAGACGATGCCTATGCTCATCGAAATTTCATATATTTTTCAAAATCTTATTATGAATTCAGCGACTACCCCTGCCGCCCCGAACGCGTCCTCCCACGGCGTTTCAGCAGGGTCCCCAGAGGAGCTTTCGGAGCACGTTCGGCGCCAGACTAGACTGTGCCTTTCCATGTCACGGGTGTGACGTAGACGATGCCCTCATCCGCGCTGATCATCACCTCCCCGTCCTGGATATTGATCTGGAGCTTCATGGCTCGGCTGGCCAGCTTTGCCATCCCGGTGGTATCGGCCTCCGAGAAACTGATCACCCGCAGATTTTCAAAACGGGTCGTGGCGTTCCTGACCTTGTCCCACCACACCTCAGCGGTCCTGCCGCCATAAGGGTATACGATGACCTTCGCCGCTTTGCTGCATGACTGCCGCATGATCTTCTCGCTCGGAAGCCCAAGTGCCACCCACAACGCGATCTCGCCCCCCAGTGTCTTTTGCCAGATGTCAGGCTCTTCGTCGGTAGACAGCCCTTTGGTCAATTCCAGATGTTCATGGGCATTCAGAGCAAAGGCGAGGATCCGGAGCATCAGCCGCTCATCGGTCTCCGAAGGATGCTTCGCAACCGTGAGTTTATGGGTCTCGTAGTAGTGGCGGTCCATGTCGGAAACCGACAGCTCGACTTTATAAATAGTGGCATTTTGTGCCATGGTTTTCCAAACTCCCAAGGATCGGGCTGCCTACCGCGATGGGTGTCCTTTTAAAAGCAGATACAGTCCCCCAGACGGCCAATTACCGACACCCGAATGGGGAGAACGGCAAAAGTGGGATTCCGGCCAAGGTGGCGACAGGGTAGACTGGCGACACGAATTTGCTTTTCCGAAATGTCGGACCAGATGCTCGAATGCGTGTTTCAAGACCCGGCATGAGATCACGACCAGCGCCCCAAGCCTTGCAATCCAGAGGCGTTTTGCGGGATACGGCGCCCGATATCCGCCCCGACAAAGGGCCCCCGACGATCGAGAGTGACCATGTCCCAAGCCGACCGCCTTCAAACCGACTGTTCGAAATGCGCGGCCCTTTGCTGTGTCATGCTGGCCTTCGACAAAGGAGAGGATTTCGCATTTGATAAAAACCCATGCGAACCTTGCCCAAACCTTTCGGGGCACAGTTGCGCGATTCACCACAAGCTGAACCAGGAGGGGTTTTCCGGCTGCGTCGCCTACGACTGCCTCGGCGCTGGCAATCGTGTCATCGAGGAGGTCTTTCCCGGGCAAACATGGCGAACCGAACCACGGCTGACACCACTGATGATGGAAGCCTTTTCGGCGATGCGCGAAGTCCACAAGCGGATCGACTTGCTGCGGGCGGCCGAGACCCTGCAACTGACTGAGCACGACGACCGAATGCGCCGCGACTTCCTCAACCACCTCGAACAGCACCGCTGGAGCGTTCCCGAACTCGATGAATTTGAAGTTGGTTTGGCATTGGAGATCGACATATTCTTTCATGGAATTAGCAGGCTCTGATCCATCAGGGCCTTACCGGGCCGCAAGCAAGCAACTTGAAAGCCACGCGCGCTATCGCCTGAGACAAAGCCTTTGCCGCACCTCCTCAAAGGTCAGCTCCAAGCGGTGTCTGCGGGCATTTTCCGATCGAGGCGCAATTGCGCCCTGCGACGGGCGCTCAGCCCCCAGACGATATCGCCCGCCCGTAAGCAGCAGCGAAACTGCGCGAATGAACGGGATGCCAGGTAGTCCCCCGGACAGTCCCGGCCCTCGGGGTCAGGCGCGATCTTCGAAGTGGTTCGATTATCCACCTTGCCACCATAAGCAGCGGCGACCCGAGGGTCTGTGACTGAGTTTTCTCCGCCGCCAGGATGTGGTCATGGTCACGACGTTGGTGCCCCAAGCCTAAAATGTCTCAAGTTTACTTCCTAACAGGTTTTGACGTGCCGCCCAATCCGGGCGCCTCAGGACGCTTTGTTATCTTAGGATCCCAAATTTAACTTGAATCACCTATAGATCCGATAATACGCTCCATTGGAGTCCTAAAATGGACTTCAAGCAGGACGGCGAACACCATAGGAGGAGGAAAGACAATGGCATCACTCGAGGAGAAAATCAGACGATATCCCAACCCGGCGCAGATGATGCGCAATCTGCAAACCGGGCGGTACGAGTTCCCGATTGCGCCGCAATTCACCAACTGGATTGAAGAACAGCAGGCCTGGCGCAACAGCGCCGCCCTGATGGATCAGTCTTTCCATATGACGGACCTCTACGTGCGCGGACCCGACACGATCCGCCTCTTGTCCGACCTGGCGGTCAACAGCTTTGCCAAGTTCGGCAAGAACAAGGCCAAGCAGATCGTCTGCGTGAACGAGAACGGGTATGTTATCGGCGATGCAATATGCTTTGGCCTGGAAGAGGATGAGGTCAACGTCGTAGGGCGCCCGGTCCTGCCCAACTGGATCCAGTACCACGCCGAGACGGGGGACTACGACGTAACCATCGAACGCGATCAGCGGTCCCTCGACAACCCTGACAAGCCACGCATGACCTACCGCTTTGAGGTGCAGGGCCCGCAAGCCCTCGCCATCCTGAATTCCGTAAACGAAGGAGGGCCGCTAACCACCAGGTTCTTCAACATGGGAGAGATCACCATCGCCGGTTGCACCGCACGCACCCTGAGCCACGGCATGGGCGGCGCCGAAGGGCTGGAGATTTTTGGACCGTTCGAGGATGGGTCACGCGTCAAGGCCGCGCTGTTGAAAGCTGGCGAAGCATACGGTCTGCGCCAGGTAGGTGCGCGGGCCTATTCATCTGCGGCAGCGGAATCTGGTTGGGTCCCCTCGCCGCTTCCCGCGATCTACGACGGCGCTGCGATGCGCCCCTATCGTGAATGGTTGGATGAAGAGAGCTTTGAGGGCGTCAGCACGATCGGCGGCAGCCTCGACACCGATGAGGTGAGCGATTATTATCTCACCCCTTGGGATCTGGACTACGGACGTGTGATCAAGTTCGACCACGCGTTTCTCGGTCGCGAGGCCCTCGAACGGATGAAGGACGGCCCCCACCGCCGCAAGGTGACACTGATCTGGAACCGAGAGGACATATTGGGGGCATTCGGAGGCATGATGGACGACGGCGAGCTGCCCGCGAAGTACATGGAGATGCCCGCCGCACATTATGCGACCCATCCCTATGATCGCGTGCTGTCCGATGATCGGGACGTGGGTGTCTCGATCAGCCCCGTATTCTCGTCGAACGAACGGGCTTGGATATCTCTGGCGATCTTGGATCCTGACGTCGCCCAGGCCGGGGCCGAGGTAACGGTCGTCTGGGGCGAACCGAACGGTGGCAACGACAAACCCAACGTTGAGCCGCACCGCCAGGTGAAAGTTCGTGCGACAATCCACGACTGGCCGATCCACGAAGCTTCGCGGTCCCACTACCGCCAGCAAGTCTGAGGAGCGCCTTTACTGCATGGAACAGCCGACCGTGACCACCGGACCCGAGGATATCGAGTCCGCCGCAGGCACCCGCCAACAGCAGGTCGCCGATACCTTGCGGGATCTGATCGTCACCGGTCAGCTCGACCCTGATCGCAAACACTCCGAGGCGGCCCTCGCCGAGCGCCTCGGAGTGTCCCGCACGCCGGTCCGACATGCTCTTGCGGTGCTGGTGGAGGAAGGCGTCATGCGTCGGGCTGGCGGGCGCGGCTATGTGGTACGTCAGTACGATGCGAACGACGTGGCCGTGGCGCTGGAAATTCGTTCGGCAGTCGAGGGCCTTGCTGCCCGCAAGGTGTCCCAGCAGGGATTGTCGCAGGATGTTGCCGCCACGCTTGACGCTTGCCTGGCAGAGGGCGACGCAATGTTCCGTCCTGGCGAAAGTGGGCCTGTCGACGAGGCCCGCTATTCGAGAATGAACGAGGCCTTCCACGAAGCCATCGCCGTTGCGGCCGGGGGCACACTTTTCGGCGAAGTCCGCGCCGTGCTGGACCGCGTGCCTTTCGGCGCTCCCTCCGCCATCCGGTTTCATCGCATGGATCCTGTGGAACGCCGGCTGCACCTGCAGCACGCGCACCTTCAGCACCACTACATCGTTGCCGCAATTCGCGCGCGCGACGCTGCCCGCGCCGAGGCGCTTTTTCGCGAGCACGGTGAAATGATCAAGGTCAGCCTGGGCCTGACCCGAGGCCCATGGCAGCGCACTGCCGGTAGCGGCTTGCCCATCAGCCCTGGTGTCCGACCATCGGAGTAGCGCCTGTTACCTATCGCTAGGTTGCTAACTGAACGAACGGAAATGGATATCGGTTGCTGCGGGCGGCAAGGCCTTGGGGAAGGCCGTCAACTCAGATTGCTCGCGCGCGTTCCACGTGCCAGCCACTGGGCTTCAGCTTTGCGACACCCACCGATGAGAAACCGTTGAAAGGGGGGCGATATCGCCCCCCTTTCCCAGACAGCCCAATCCGAAAGCTTTGCGCGGAATGCCACCCCCTACGCCCCGCTGCATGCGCCAGCGCGCGGATCAGAGGTACGCGAGCCACGTTGCAACAGGCGGAAACACGATGATCAGCAGCACAGCGACAATCATCGCGATGACGAAAGGAAATGCACCGCGAAAGATATCTCCAACCTGCAAGTCCGGATCGTTCATTGCCGATTTGATGGTGTAAACGGACAGCCCAAACGGCGGCGTCAAAAGGCCGACTTCAACCGAAACGACCGTCAGGACGCCAAACCAGACCAGGTCGAAGCCCGCAGCCTCGGCGACGGGCAAGGCGATCGGAAGCATGATCAGCATGATCGAAATGGAGTCGATCAGGCAGCCAAGTGCAACAATCAGAAGAAGATAGCACAGCAGAAAGCCATAGGGCCCCACCGGTCCGGAGAGAAAAAAGTCAGCCAGTTCCCGCGGTACGCCAGACAAGGCGAGCATTCGACTGAAAAAGGTCGCAGCCATGATCAAAAGAAGAACGGAAACGGTGATCTGACCGGTCTCGACAAGCAATGTCCATAGGGTGCTGCGTCCGAGGGATCGGCGAACCAAGGCAATCACCAAAGCGCCAAAAGCCCCCGCCGCGCCAGCCTCTGTCGGATTGAAGAACCCACCGTACAGGCCGCCAAGCACCAGCAACATCAATGACAGGATCGGCACAGATTTTCGGGCGACGGAAGCAGGGCTGAGGTCTTCCTGGTGGACCGAGACAGCCTCTTGCGTAAAGACGAAGTCCTTGCGGGTCTTGGCCAGCAGGAGGATCGTGGCTGAGAACAGGACTGACAGCAGAATTCCCGGTCCGATTCCGGCCAGAAACATGCGCCCGACGGATTCCTCGGCCAGCACCGCATAGACGATCATCAAGAGCGAGGGAGGGATCATCATCCCCAGCACCGAGGAGCCCGCAACGACCCCGGTTGCGAATTTTTTCTGATAGCCATGGCGCGTCATTTCCGGCACAGCCACACGGCTGAAGACGGTGGCAGAGGCCACAGAGATGCCGGTAATCGAGGCGAAGACGGCATTGGCGAACACAGTGGCAACCCCCAGGCCCGCCGTGACACGCTTGAGCAGCTTCTCAAACACGTCGAAGGTGTCCTTTCCGACCCCTGAGACTGTTACGAGCAGCCCCATCAGGACGAACAGTGGAACGACCGCGAACAAATACTCGCGCAGGGAGTCGTTGGCGACAGCGCCAATCATGCGCATGGCGATCGCCTCGTTCCGGATCAGGGCGACACCGCAAAAAGACACCAGCAGCATGCCGATTGCGATTGGCAGACCGAGGTAGATCAGGACAACCATCGCGGCGATTGCGTAGGTTCCAATTTCAAAAGTGCTCATCCGCCCTCAACTTTTCTGACCGTTCGCGCGCAGGCTGCCATAGGCACGCACAACACACTCGATTGTAGCGACGGTGACGCCAAGCAAGATCATCGCCCGAAAGGGCCAGGTTGGCAGCGTTGCGATGCCGGTCACGCCGATATACTCTCCAGACCCCAGGTCCTTTTCGAAGATGCTCACTGTGGACCAGGCGATCAGCCCGAGCATCGCAGCGCCCGCGAGGTCGAAGACCGCGGACACCATGCCTCCGATGCGCGGGAACCGACGGGTGAGCGGCGGCAGGAAGATTTCTGTCCGCGCCAAGCGATTGGCGCGGATCGTGGCTGCGAGCTGCAGATAAACGATCATCACCAGTACAAGTGCGCCCAGTTCGGAAACCATCGGCAACGACGACCCCAGCACGTTGCGGAACACGATGTCACTGCAAATGATCAGCATCAGCAAGCCGATCATCACGGTGCCAGTGGCGGCCAGCCCATCGACGATGCGGGCCCAGCCTCTCGCCCACAGGGGGGCGGGGTGCCCGCTTGGAACGCGGGCACCTTTCGGAGTGTTTTCGGAGTACAATGGACTGGACCCTTACTTGTCCCAATCGCGTGCAGGTTCTTCACCTGCGGCACGCAGAGCTTCCATGTAGAGTCCCAGAAACTCGGTTGCTGGCACGCCCTGTGCATCGACGCTGGCCGCCCATTCTCCTGCAAGGTCGGGCAGTTTGTCGACCCAGGCCTGACGTTCACCATCCGGCATCTGCACGATGGTCACCGGCGGTGTCTGATCGGCTCCGTTCTTCACCATCAGGTCGAGCATCATCTCGTGTCGGTCCACCATGTCCTGTCCGTGGGACTTGGTGTAATATTTGCCCGCCTCGATCATAGCGGACTGCACCTCTTCGGGCAGGGTATCCCAGACGTCCTTGTTGATCGCGATCGCCCCCGAGAATGCCGCCCCCGCGTCGAAGCGGTTGATATAGGGCGCAACTTCATAAAGTTTGATCGGCATCGCGCCGAGTGCGAGCGTCAGCGCACCGTCAGATACGCCAGTCTGCACGTCGGTATAGAAAGTTGTCAGCGCACCATCGACCGCATTGGCCCCGGTGCCCCGCAACCAGTTGCCCAGCACCCCGGGCGCCGACAGCTTCATGCCATCGATGTCATCGATTCCGGTCAGAGGCTCCTTGGTGTAGATGTCGTAAAGATCCGTCGCCGTCAGGCCCAGAACTTTGACGTTATGGTCTTCCCATTCATTTCGAAACGCTTCGTTCGTTTCCAGAAGTTCCTCCATCACGGCCAGAAGCACAGGAGGATTGGCGGTCGCAAAGGGCGTGTTGGTGGACACCTGGCTCAGCGGCAACTGTGCAGGTTCGAGAAACGAAAACACCCAGCCAACATCGGTGATGCCCTGTTCAACCGAACTCAGCGTTGCATTCGCCTTGTAGAGCGTCCCTCCAAACGCCTCGTTCCAATTGATTTTGTAGGTGCCGTCTTGCGCCAGAATCTCGTCTGTGCGGGCCATGAAATGCGTCTGGATCATGCCAACCCATGGCACCACTGTCGGATGGCTCGATGCCACCGTCAGATCGATCGTTTCCTGCGCAAACAGAGCGGCGGGCATCAGCAACGCGCCCGTCACAGCCCCTATGCGAGTCAAAGTCCCCATAAACGTCTTCATCGTTTTCCTCCCTCGATGATCATGAAAGTGCAAAAGTCTGCGTCGCGTAGTTCAGTCGCAGGGTCACCGACCCTTCGTTGATCAGCCAGGGCCGCACGACAAAACTGCGCGCGCCACTCTGGTGCATCGGATCACGTGCTGCGATCTCCGCAGCGGCCTCAGGTGAGGCGGCGCGCACGATGACCATGCCCTCCCCCTCCCAGTGCTGGCCATCGCCGCTCCACAACGGCCCTGCCGCAAACAGGATTCCGTCGTTTTCAAGCTGCACCTGAAACGCCAGGTGCGGCTCCATATTGGCGAAAACCGCCCCCAGCCCGTCGGTTGGCGTGGTGAAAATGGCGTAGAGCTGCTTTTGCAGCATCGCGCCACTGGCCTCCAGCACCGCCGCGACGGGCACGGCTTTCGGGTTGTCATGGTCGGTCATCAAGGTCTCCTCCCTCAAGTATCCGGTGTCAGCTGACCTTTCGCTTCGCGTCCAGTTCCGCACGAATTTCGGCGCCATGTTCATCCAGTGTCGGAGGTGGCTTGACGTCGAATTCCGACTGATCGTCAAAGCTGTAGGGCGGACGCACGGTCGTGAACGGGCCCATTTCGGGATGGTCAGACGTAACCTTTATGCGCAGATGCTGTGCCTGCGGGTCTTCCAGCGCCTCATCAGCGTCATAGGCGGGCGAATGCGGGACCTCGGCCTGTTCAAGCCTGGCACACCAGGCATCGCGGGTATCGGACAGAAAGATCGGCGTGAAGATATCGATCAGGTCATCCTGATGGCGGATACGCTCAAGCCGCTCGGCAAAGCGTGGATCCTGCTTCAGCTCTTCCTGCCCTGTCGCGTCCAGCAGTCCCTCCCAGAATTTGGTGGGTGACGACATGTGGATCGCGACCCATTTGGCATCGCTGCATTCAAACGTATAGCTTTGCGAGACAACGGGACGGGACAGCGGCCCCATGATCTCGCCTTCCGAATAGTAGTGGGTGAAACTGTCGAGGTTGAAATGCGCCATCGCCTCAAGCATCGAGATATCCAGACGACGCCCCTGCCCCGTGCCGGCGCGCTCCAGAAGGGCGGCAAGGATGCCCATTGCGGCGTATTGGCCGGTCACCGAATCCGCGATGGCGGGGCCAATGACACGTGGGTTCTGGGGGGGCGTCAGTAGCCGCAGATAGCCGCTGGCGGCCTGGGCCACGGTATCGTAGGCGGGCCGGTCCTTGTAAGGGCCCGATTTGCCGAACCCGGAAATAGCACAGTAGATCAAGCGGGGATTGATCTGGCGCAGGGCATCTTCACCCGCTCCAAGTTTTTCAGCGACACCGGGGCGGAAGTTCTGGATGAACACATCCGCCGTCGCAACGAGATCGTGCAGAACAGCCAGGTCCTCGGGCTTTTTTGTATCCAGCGCGATGGAGCGTTTGTTGCGATTGTAGGTTTGGTAATGCGGCGAGTAGAGCCCGCCCTTGAAGGCACGGAACGGATCGCCGGTGCCGGGGCGTTCAACCTTGATCACATCAGCGCCGAGATCGGCCAGATGCATACCCGCGGCTGGCCCCGTGATGTATGTTCCCAACTCGATGACGCGGATATTCTTGAGTATTTTAACCATGTTGCCTCGCCCCGACTACGCTGTTTCAGAGGTCGCCGTGCCCGGCTTTGTTCCATCGTACGAAATCGCAAGATCTGCCTGATGGGACATGATGAAGCCGATAGGGCGCAGCGCCTCTTCCAGAAGATGCGCGGCCAGCCCGGCAGTACGCGCCAGCAAGGGCACGGCCTTCAGGGCATCGACGGGCCATCCAGCATCCAGACAGGTAGCAGGAATCGCACCGGAGACATTGATCGGCAGGGGCCGCTCGATGATGCCCGGCGCATGTTGCGCAAGATAGCGCAGCGTTTCGATATATTTACCGGAAATTCCAAGCTCGTCGGCGATCTCAAGCAGCTTGTTGGCGCGCGGATCGCCGCTGCTGTGTTGTGGATGGCCGAGGCCCGGAACCTTCTGACGGGCTTGCTTGAGCTTCTGCAAACTGGCGATGACAGCGGTTTCCAGATCGGTGCCCTCGGTTTCCGAAGCCGCGATAATGTCATGCAGGAATCGGCCCGAAACCTCTGAACTGCCAGCGACGACCGACCCCATGCCAAGAAGACCTGCCGCCATCGCGCCCTGCCAGGCCTCGGGTCCGGCGGTCAAGGTCATGCGCGCGGCCTGCACACTGGGAACCAGCCCGTGCTCAGCAATCGCGACAAGGCAGGCATCCAGCATTTTGCGCTGTTCGGCTGTGGGGCGGGTTCCCACCACCAGCAGCCAGAAGTAATCGCTGAAGTCGATTTGCCCGATCAGATCATCGCACAGGTCATGGCCCCGCACCGTGATGGTGTCTGCGTCCGACGTTGCAATCGCTGTGTAAGCCTGGTCCTGCTTGCCAATTCTCATTCCACCACCTTTTCGCATATCGAAATAAATTTCTCTTGCCGAAAAGATGGCAGCGAATTATCGTTTGGTCAAGGCCATTGGTTCGTGTGTTCTGGTGGCGGTCGATCGATGCGATAGACGACCATCGATGACAAACCCAAGGAGCCCCGGTTGCATGACACTGGACCGCACAACACAGAGCACCCCTGACCCACAGCCCCATAAAGGCGCACGTGACGCGCACGACGACAGGAAGCCTGCCGAATTCGTCGAAGCCTTGGCCAAGGGCCTTGCCGTTCTCGAGGCGTTTGATTCCGGACACCCCGAGATGTCGCTGAGCGAGATTGCCCGCCGCATCGGATCGTCGCCCGCCGCGGCACGACGCAGCCTGATCACGCTCAGCGCGCTCGGCTATGTCGGGCAGCGGAACAAGAAGTTCCACCTGCGTCCGAAGATCATGACCCTGGGCTCAGCCTTCTATTTCTCGGCCCGCATTGACGAAGTTTTGCAGCCCTTCCTGCGCGATCTGGTGACCAAGTTCGGCGATGCGTCGTCTGTGGCGACGCTGGAGCAGCGCGATGTGATCTACATCGCCCACAATTCCGTGCAGCGTGCCCGTCGTGCCGCCGCGACCGTCGGCGCGCGCTATCCGGCTTATGCCACTTCGCTCGGGCGCGTCCTTTTGGCGGGGCAAAGCGACACAGCGCTGGATCGTTATTTCGACGGGTTGGTCATAGAACCGCTGACCTCGAAAACCATCACGGATCCCGAGGCCCTACGGGCGGAAATCGAGCTTATTCGACAGGACGGCTATTCAACGACAGTCGACCAGCTCGACTACGGTATCACCGCGCTGGCGGTGCCTGTCAGATCGCTCGACGGGCGCACGATCGCTGCGCTGAACACGTCTGGCTACACCGGCATGGTGGATCCGGCCGCACTGATCGAACACCGACTGCCTGACCTGCGGATCATGGCATCCAGCATCGCGCAGTCGCTGGCAAAGTATCCGGTGCTGGAAGGCATCATAGGATCATGACGCAATACCCTTGGAGGAGGAAAAACCCACATGTGCAGACTTTGCAGCCCCCTGACCCCAGAGGCGCCCTGCCCGACCCGGCGCAATTTCCTGAAGACAGCGATGGTCAGCGGCGCAGCCGCGACAACCGGACTGGCTGGCGCTGGTTCGTTGCGCGCACAGGAAGTCGCGGCCTCAACCCTGCCTGAGGGACTTGGCACGCCGGGGCGACGCGTATTGATCAAGGGCGGCGCCGTGTTGTCCATGGATGACGCCGTCGGCAATTTTGCTGTCGGCGACGTGCTGATTGACGGAAAGAAGATCGTCGAGGTCGGTGCCAATATCGAGGCGGGCGATGCCGTGGTGATCGAGGCTGCGGGCAAGATCGTCATGCCCGGCTTTGTCGACACCCACCACCACCAGTTCGAAACCGCACTGCGCAGCCAGCTGGCCAACGGCATCCTGATCAATGACGGACTGCCCGAAAATGCCTCCAATTACTACGAGACGATCTTGCAAGGGTTTTCGCAAGTTTATCGTCCCGAAGACGTCTATATCAACGAATTGTTCGGCGGCATTGCCCAGCTGGATGCGGGCGTTACCACGGTGATGGACGTCAGCCAGATTCACCACTCGCCTGAACACTCGGACGCCGCGATCGAAGGCCTGCGCGATGCAGGGCGGCGCGGTGTCTTCGGCTATTTCGAGGGTTGGGGCGAACGCTCGAAATATCCCACCGACGCTGCACGCATCAAGAAGGAGTACTTTACCTCCGATGACCAGCTGACAACCATGGTCATGGGTGGCGAGATATATGTGCCGGGTTACGAAGCCGCCTGGAAGGTCGGGCGCGAGCTGGATCTGCCGATTGCCCTTCATGTTGTCGGTACCTTCGGGATGCAGCCGACGTTCGACGAACTGGGCGCAGCGGGCATGTTCGGCGAGGACAACATCTTCATCCATATGACCGGCATGTCCGACGATGGCTGGAAATATGCTCAGGATGCGGGTGCCCATCTGTCGCTTTCGGTGCCGATCGAAATGCAGATGCGCCACGGCACGCCGCCGATCCAGCGCGCCATCGACATGGGCTTCTCGACCTCGTTGTCGACCGATGTGGAATGCACGATGACGGCCGATTTCTTTACCCAGATGCGTAGCATGATGACCTTGCAACGCATGTTCGCCAACGAAAAGGCGCTGGCTGGGCAGGAATACCCCCGGCTGATGCCCTGCATAGATGCAATCCGCCATGCCACGATGGGCGGTGCCGAAGGGCTGAAACTGGACCGCAAGGTCGGCTCCCTGACGCCGGGAAAAGAGGCCGACATCATCTTGCTGGACGCCGAGGCTATCAACGTCGCCCCTCTGAACAACGTCCCCGGTGCAGTGGTAACCCTGATGGAGCGTAGCAACGTCGACACCGTTTTTGTCGCGGGCTCGGTGAAAAAGTGGAACGGCCAACTGATGGGCTTTGATATCGCCCGCCTGCGCAGCGAGCTGGAAACAAGCCGCGACTATCTCTTCGATGCCGCAGGTATCGAGCGCGATCTGTTCGCGTAATCGCCTTTACGGCCCTGCAGATCCTATCTGCGGGGCAAGACGCAAGCCCGCCCTTTTATGGGTCGCTGAGAGATGAAGGAGCGAAACCATGGCTCAGCTAGTTGCCACCCTGGCATCCACGCACCACCCATTCTACCTGAAAGCAACGACCCTTCCGCCCGAGCAGCAGATGCCGCAGGCCGCCGAGTGGAAGCGCAAGGTCGAGGCCTACCGCGAAACACTGGCCCGTACGAAGCCCGACGTTCTGGTGATGATCGGATCGGACCATTTCCACCAGATTTTCCTGGACAATTGCCCGCAGTTCCTGATCGGCAAGGCGCCGCGCTATGATGCGATCTTCTATAACGAGGAGCGCGAGTTCGGCATTCCGAAATATGTGCTGGAGGGGGATGAGGCGATGTCGGGCTTCATGCACCAGCACCTGATGGATCAGAATTTTGATTTTGCATTCTCGAACGAGTTGAAGATCGACCATTCGATCATCTGCCCGATCATCACGGTGCGTCCGCAAAACGATCTGCCAGTGGTGCCGATCTATACCAATATCTTTGCCCCGCCGCTGGCTTCGCCGCGCCGTTTCTACAATCTGGGCCGCGCCATCCGCAAAGCCATCGACGCCTATCCGTCTGAAAAGCGCGTTGCGGCCATCGGGACCGGCCATCTGTCGCTGGAACTTGGCGGGCCCCGTCAGTTCATGGAGACAGGCCCGGACCCCGAGTTCGACCACCGCGCAATCGAATGGCTACGCAACGGTGACATCGACGCCATTCTCGACAATGTCGACCATGCCTCTATGGCGAAAAGCGGCAATGCCACGCATGGATTTCTGAACTTTATCCTGATGCTCGGTGTGGCAGGGCCCGAGGGCGCAGATTACGTCGACAATCTCGACCTGTTCCACACGATGGAAGCCTATTTCACCTGGTATCCGAAGGAGAGCGCGGCATGAGCAAGTATTACGTCAACAAGTTCCTCTTCACCGTTGACCGAGATCCAGACTATCTGCGGCGTTACACCGAAGATCCCCGCAACTTTGTCGCCACCTGGGAGCAATCCATTGGCCCGCGCCTGAACGACGCCGAGATGTCGACCGTTCACAGCTTTACCGAGGCCGAGCGCGAGGCGCTGATCAACCACGACTATGTCGCCCTTTTTGAAATGGGCGCGCATTTCTTTCTGAACCTGACGATCTTTATTGGCATCTACGACGAGATTTTCATGACAAAATCCGGGCCTCTCGCCTTTCAGAAAGAATTCGCCCTCAAGCTTCAGAGTTGGAAGGGGAAAGACTATCCCTCTGTCGCCACCTGACTGGCTGCTGAGTGCGCGGGCGCAAGACCACTGGGTACCCACACTAGCCGGGCAGAGCGGCGTTCCGGCCGTTCTATTAAATCCATAGCTCCCGAGAATGAAATGTATCTGCGCAGGCTACGGGCGATGAACGGTATTTAAAGAGCGTGGGTGCCGAAGCTCCACGGATGCGCCACCTCCCGACAGAGGAGCAGACCGCGCGCATCGAAAAATCCTGCCCAGTGATCCTGTATCAGATCCGTTATCGCCGTCGGGTCGCGGATCCCGACCAGCACTGAAAGCGGGCGAAAATCCGCGATCCGCTTCTATGCCGCCGACCTCCTCTCGCCGATGTAGTTGCGGACAAGCGATCCGCAGGCGATGTCCGCTGCCTCGGCTGCCGTGTTCGCGGCCCTCACAGCACAATTGATCACTACCGGCGGAGCTGGCCATTCCTTTGGCCAGAATCGAGACACCTGAACACGTCCTAGCGAATGCACCCTACCCTTCCAGCCCTGCTGATGGTCCTTCGCCCAGACGCCGATCAAGGATGATACCAGTGCTCCATGCAGCGGCGACGGCCATCTTTGGGTGGCGCCGCTACCGATCGACGTCTTCTTCATCTTGATAGCGGTGAAAATCGTGGGCGGGTGGTCTTAGCCACGGTGCTGACACCGGTCATGGACCCCATGCTATGCGTGATCGTCTTCACGCGTGAGCGGCGGCATTCTAAGGCCTGACTGGAGCCCCAGCGTTTGGAGCATGGCAAATACATACCCGCCTGCATCGCCAAAAGCCGGTATTCTCACGTCTGCAAGGCTCTGCTATCAGAATCCGCATCGAATTAAGACGGCCTGCTGATCAATATGCCGCCCTGCACAATCACTCTGCCCTGAACGCCCTCGCCGTAACGATCAAGGCTAACAGATCGGATAAGCAATCGACTACCCGCCATTTTCCCTTCGCGTGGAGCACGTTCTCTGCCTGGATCATTCAATCAGATAGCGCGCCACAATGGGTTGATAAGCTGCCCCAAGGGCACAGGCCGTCGTGCCAAGCCGACCGGCCATGACCTGCGGCGGGGAAATACCGCGCGTATCCAACCCACCGATACGCTCCGCGACGGCGGCGACCATCCTGTCGCGCAACGCAGCGGGCAGGCTACCATCGATGATTATCGCCGGAACATCCAATATCGCGACCAGCGCAATCGCTCCGTACGCAAGATAGCCCGCCACCTCCTCCAGCCATTGATCGCAGATATCCTCGAACTCTTGCCACGATCTATCGCGATGCAGCGCGGCATCAAGAATGCGCTTTGAGGCCCCCTTGCTGCGCTGATCAATCCTGCGCTCCAGCTCATATCCCGACGCGACCTCAAGCAGTTGCACAACCTTGCCATCCTGGCGTGGAACGGGGATCGACGCGATGGCGCCGGCGTTTCCGCCCGGACCCGAATAGAGGCGGCTGTCCAGCATCACGCCACCGCCGACAAAGGCGCCCAGGTAAATATATCCGAAATCCGGGGTACCTGTAGCGGCCCCGAAAAGATGCTCTCCATAGCAGGCAAGCGAGCTGTCGTTGCCAACATAAACCGGCAAACCAGTGCGTTCAGACAGGGCTGCCTCGGCATCAAATTCTTTCCAGGCCAGCATTTCGTGCTCCTGTCCGCCGACACGGTCCAGCCAGCTCCACAGGTCGAATGGCATCCCAACACCCAGACCGACGATGCGCTTTTGCTGATCCGGCGTCAGACGTGCCGCGAATTGCGCGATACCGTCGCTGACGAAGGCAAGGGTACGCTCTGGAGTTGGATAGGCGTGCCGTGTCGTGATCTGGCTGCGCACCTGCCCGACGAAATCCATCAGCACAAGGTCCGATTGCCGCCGCCCCAACCGCAGGCCCACTGAGAAAGCTCCGCTCGGGTCCAGTCCTATCGGCGTGGAGGGCTTGCCCACCCGCCCCTTTACCGGATCGCCCCTGCGCACCAGCCCTTCGGCCTCAAGCCCACGGGTAATCACCGAGGCAGACTGCGCAGATAGCCCCGTCAGGCGCGCCAGTTCGGCAGAGGGCGTCGGCCCCCCTAACCTTAACAGGTTGAGGATGGCACGCTCATTGGCGCTGTAGTTGCGCGTGGACACCTCCGATAGAGGCGCGAGGGTGGTGGGCATATGGAGCTCCTTCCGCCTGACTTTCTCCACCCCGCATTAATAAGTCAACGTGATTTATTTATTGACGCGTCAGCGGAATCACTTCTACACATGTCGTGTTCGCCGTGTTGGCGGGCTGCACGAGGTCCGGAGAGGAGTCCGGGTCCTGCGTAATGTCTGGGAGGACACCTCATGAAGAAATTTCTCGCCGTTTCGGCGCTCGCCCTCAGTGCAACTGCCGGGGCGGCCTTCGCGCAAGATGACGTCACCGCCTGCATCGTCACCAAGACCGACACGAACCCGTTCTTCGTCAAGATGCGCGAAGGCGCTGCATCCAAGGCAGAAGAGCTGGGGATCAATCTGATGACTTTCGCTGGTAAATACGATGGCGACCACGAAAGTCAGGCACAGGCCATCGAGACCTGCATCGCCAGCGGTGCAAAGGGCATTCTGCTGACCGCATCCGATACATCGTCCATCGTCTCCTCGGTCAAGCAGGCGCAGGACGCAGGCGCCATCGTCATCGCCCTGGATACCCCTCTTGATCCTGCGAGCGCCGCCAATGCCACCTTCGCCACCGACAACTTCAAGGCGGGCGAACTGATCGGCCAATGGGCCAAGGCCAAGCTGGGCGACGCCGCAGCGGACGCCAAGATTGCCTTCCTCGACCTCAACGTCAGCCAGCCGACCGTCGGCGTGCTGCGCGATCAGGGCTTCATGCAGGGCTTCGGTATCGACATCAAGGACCCTGCCCGCTACGGCGACGAGGATGACCCCCGCATCGTCGGGCATGATGTGACCCAAGGCAACGAAGAGGGCGGCCGCAAGGCGATGGAGAACCTCCTCGCGCAGGATCCCATGATCAATGTCGTCTACACGATCAACGAACCCGCCGCGGCCGGTGCCTATGAAGCGCTGAAATCGCTGGGTCGTGAAAAAGATGTGCTGATCGTGTCGGTCGATGGTGGATGTCCCGGCGTTCAGAACATCGCAGACGGCGTGATCGGTGCCACCTCGCAGCAGTATCCGCTGGAGATGGCCTCCAAGGGGATTGAGGCAATTGCCCAGTATGCCAAGGACGGCACGCTGCCGCAACCCACCGAAGGAAAAGACTTCTTCGATACCGGCGTCACTCTCGTGACCGACCAGCCGGTTGAGGGTGTCGAGTCCATCGACGCCGCCAAGGGCCTCGATATCTGCTGGGGCTAACCCGCGCGTCACCCTGACCAAGCCGTGAGGCGGCAGCGCCGCCTCACACCTCCCGCCAGCCAGAAGGGGACGGAGCGATGAGCAAAAGCGATTCCTACGAAGACATCGTCAAGACACGCCGCGAAGAGAACTTCGCCGAGTTCCAGGACGAACACCACGGTATCATGCACCGTTTCCAACACACCCTGCACGTCACCCCGGCGCTTGTGCCGCTGATCGTGCTGGTGTTGTCCATTGTCATTTTTGGCGCGCTGCTCGGCTCGCGATTCTTCTCGCCCTTCGCACTGACGCTGATCCTGCAACAGGTGCAGATCGTCGGTATCGTGGCGGCGGCACAATCGCTGATCATCCTGACCGCTGGCATCGACCTGTCGGTGGGCGCGATCACCGTCATCTCCTCGGTCATCATGGGCCAGATGACCTTTCGTTACGGCATTCCCCCGGCGATCTCGGTCGTCATCGGCCTCGCATTCGGTACGCTCTGCGGTGCGCTGAACGGATTGCTGATCAGTCGCATGAAACTGCCGCCTTTCATCGTCACACTTGGCACCTGGCAGATCATCCTGGCTACCAACTATCTCTATTCCCGCAACGAGACGATCCGCGCCCAGGATATCGAAGCCAACGCCCCGCTGCTGCAATTCATGGGCACGAAATTTCAGCTTGGCGGCGCGGTCTTCACCTTCGGCGTGGTCTTCATGATCGTGCTGATGCTGCTGATGGCATGGGTGCTGCGCCACACCGCGTGGGGCCGCCACGTCTATGCCGTCGGCGACGACCCTGAGGCGGCGCAGCTCTCGGGCGTCAATGTCAAGGCGACCATAATGTCGGTCTACATGATTGCCGGTCTGATCTGCGCCTTCGCAGGCTGGGCGCTGATCGGACGGCTCGGATCGGTCTCTCCCACATCCGCTTATGAGGCGAACATCGAATCCATCACAGCCGTGGTGATCGGTGGGATCTCGCTCTTCGGTGGACGTGGCTCGATCCTTGGGGCGCTGTTCGGTGCGCTGATTGTCGGTGTCTTCACCCTCGGCCTGCGCCTTCTCGGGGCCGACGCCCAGTGGACCTACTTCTTCATCGGTGTGCTGATCATCGCCGCCGTCGCCGTCGACCAATGGATCAGAAAGGTCTCCGCATGACCACGCCCATCCTCTCCGCCAAGAACCTGGTCAAACGCTACGGCCGTGTCACAGCCCTCGATCACTGCGATTTCGAGCTGATGCCGGGAGAAATCATGGCCGTCATCGGCGACAACGGCGCCGGCAAGTCCACCCTGATCAAGGCGCTCTCGGGGGCCGTTGTTCCAGAGGAGGGCGAGGTCTACCTAGACGGCAAGCGCGTCAACTTTACCGCCCCCACCGACGCCAGGGATGCGGGGATCGAGACGGTCTATCAGACGCTGGCGATGTCCCCTGCCCTGTCGATCGCCGACAACATGTTCATGGGCCGCGAGATCCGCAAACCTGGGCTGATGGGCAAGGTCTTCCGCCAGCTTGATCGCAAGGCGATGGAGGATTTCGCCCGCCAGAAGCTGTCGGACCTCGGCCTTATGACGATCCAGAATATCAATCAGGCTGTCGAAACCCTGTCGGGTGGGCAGCGTCAGGGCGTCGCCGTGGCGAGAGCGGCTGCATTCGGTTCCAAGGTCATCATCCTGGACGAGCCGACGGCCGCGCTCGGTGTCAAGGAAAGCCGCCGGGTGTTGGAGCTGATACAGGACGTCCGCGACCGCGGCATCCCGATCATCCTGATCAGCCACAATATGCCGCATGTGTTCGAGCTGGCCGACCGGGTCCATATTCATCGCCTTGGTCGCCGCCTCTGCGTGATCAAACCGCAGGACTATTCCATGTCCGACGCCGTGGCGTTCATGACCGGCGCCAAAGAACCGGAACAGCAGGACGCCTAGTTACAGGCGATTGTCAGGTTCGCCCCATGAGCGGGCGAACCTGCGCGCGACGCAAACTCTTTCCGGGCTGCTTGGCGGATTTTTTGCCTCCTCGCCCCAACGCTCCGCAGCACGGTACCCAAATAGCTAGGCTGGGTGGGACGCATTAGATTTGCGACCCCATTCGGCCCGGACTGCGGCACAACCTTCCCCAAACCGAGCCGACGCAGTTCACCGCGGCAGGTCCCGCACACCTTTAAGCGCTGCGTAAAGAGCGTGGTAGGTGGTCAGCCGCCCCTCATGCCTGCCCGTCGGCAGCGGTTCAAAAACGGCATTGATCTGGGGTGTCCAGCCGAGATCGCCGACTGTCACCACACCCGCCGCCACGGCGCCCAGCCGCGCCGCGCCCAATGCCGGGCCCACGTCGGAATCCTCGCCCTGATGCAGGGTGCTCCCCATGACATCCGCGATGGTTTGCAGCAACAAATTGCTCTTGCTGCCGCCGCCGATGGCAAGCAACGGCCGCGGCACCGGCGTGACGGACGCAATTGCGTCACGCGCATCAGCAAAGCTGTAGGCGATCGCATCCACAATGGCGCGCATCATCTCTGGACGTCCGGTGTCGTTATCCAAGCCATAGAACGCACCCCGGATCCGCGCATCGCCGTGGGGCGTGCGCTCTCCCGTGAGGTACGGCAGGAACAGTGGCACCCGGTCGAGGCGCGCCCCTTCGGCTTCTGTCAGGAGGTCCCCGACCGGCATATCCGTCATCTCGGAAAACCAGCTCATCGGGCGGGCGCCGTTCAGCATCGCCGCCATCTGGAACCACAGCTTCGGCACACAATGGGCATAGGAATGGATGCCCTCGTCCGGCGCCGCGCGGAATGTGTCGGTGGTGACAAAAAGCTGCCCCGAGGTACCGAGCGAAATAAAGCCCGCGCCATCCTTTACAGCGCCTACGGCAATTGCACCCGCTGCGGCATCCCCCCCGCCCGTCGCGATCGGAATACCCGCCGGCAGGCCCAAAAGCGCCGCCACGTCCGACCGTAGATACCCTGCGATTTCAGGGCCGTCGCGCACCTGCGGCAGCCAGTCAGGGTTGGTGGCCGTCGCCGCGCAGAGCTCTGGCGACCAACGGCGCGCCGCTTCATCGAACCACCACGTCCCCGCGGCATCGCAGGGGTCCGTCATCATCTGACCATGCATCTGCAATCCGAGATAATCTTTGGGCAAGAGCACATGGCGGATGCGTGCATAGCTCTCGGGTTCATGCGCCTTCAGCCAGAGGATCTTGGGCGCCGTGAAACCGGCCATAAGTGTCACTCCGGCCAGCGCCGACAGCTCGGGCCGATCCGCGACAAGCGCCGCACATTCCGCATCACTGCGCCCGTCGTTCCACAAGATGGCGGGGCGGATCACCTGTTTCTGGCGGTCCAACAGCACGGCACCATGCATTTGCCCCGACAGTCCGATCCCACGCAGCGACGACGTCCCCCGCGGCTCAAGGTCGAGCACTTTGGCGACGGCCTCTTGCACCGCCAGCCACCAATCCTGCGGGTTCTGTTCGCTATAGCCGCTGCGAGGATGCGAGATCTTCAACGCGACCGTTGCAGAGACCACGGGCATCAGGTCCTCCCCCACCAGACAGACCTTTACCCCTGAAGTACCGAGGTCGATCCCCATGAACATGCCTGCGCCCTCCCGCTCGCTCGGACGATACTCTAGCCGCCACACAAGCAGGCGCAATTAGCGAGCAGCAATCTCGTCCCGCTGGAGGGGCAGCGGCGCCAACGATGTCATCACCGATATCTGCCTGCGCATGACACCCGGCAATAGATGTTCAAGGCCGAAAGCCTTCCGCCGCGCTACATCATCGACGACCGCCGACGGGACACAGACGGAGAGTGACAGTACGCCATGGCTAAAATGCGCCCTCGAAAAAGGCTCAGCGCCGCCGTAAACCTCATCAAAAAGAACAGGGGTAAATAGGGCTAACAGAAACTCGCGCAGCACTCTCGCAATTGGCCTCTTCAAGCCTGCGACACACTCTGCAAACAATGCAGACTTCGCCGTGAAGAGACTTGAACGCCTAAAGGAAAACGCCGCTACCAGCGTCCTGTTCGCAGACCTTCACGCAAGTCGACTTCGGACATCGGCAGACCCAGACCATAGCCCTGCAGATAATTGCAGCCCATTTCCGTCAGCAGCCGGACGTGATCGCCCGTTTCGACACCTTCGGCGATGACATCGATGTCGTGCATGCGCCCGATTTCGATGATCGAGCGGACAAGGGTTTCCTGTTTCTTGCTCAGCGTCAGAGGTCTGACGATTTGCTGATCGATCTTGAGGCGATCCGGTTGCAGCTGCAGCATACCGACGATTGACGCGTGCCCCGTACCGAAATCGTCGATCTCGAGTTCAATCCCCATAGCACGAATTGCCGCGATATTGGCCGCGATGACCGGGTTCTGCGTGTCCAGAAACACGGTTTCAAGCAGCTCGAACGCGATCCGTCCAGGTTGGATATCCAGATTATCGAGACGGAGCGGCAACTGTGGATCAGCAAGCCTGCGGGCCGAGACGTTGACAGAGACGCGTGGAACCGGAAGACCAAGCGAAAACCAGAGATCCTGATCAGACAAGACCTGATCCAGCACACGCTGATCCACCCGGTCGACCACACCAAGTTCTTCAGCGAGAGCAAGAAATACATAAGGCAGCTCGACAGTTCCGTCGGGTCTGCGCCAGCGCACAAGTGCTTCGACACTGCTCATCTGCAACGATCCGGCCTTGAACTGCGGCTGATAAACACAAAAGAACTCGTCGCGTTCGAGGCCTCCGAGAAACGCGTCAGCCAGTAGCCGTTTTTCCTCAACCGCTATGCGCATGCGGTCCGAGAAGAAGACGCTGCGCCCGCGTCCGCTGTTCTTGGCTTCGTAGAGCGCCATATCCGCATTTTCAAAAACTTCATCCGGTGTCTGCGACGGCAATTGACCAACCGCGATCCCTATCGACACGCCAAATCGGCAAATTTTTCCCTCTACTTCAAAGGGGAGATGCAATTCATCGACGATCATTCCGGCGATCTTCTCGAGAGAATTCGAATCCGGCGCCTCCTCAAAGAAGACCACAAACTCGTCTCCTCCGACCCGCGCGACGGTCGCGGTTTCTGGCACCAGATCAGTCATCACCTTGGCAACGCGCCGCAGCACGACATCGCCAGTCGCGTGGCCAAGCGTATCGTTGATTTGCTTGAACCGGTCGAGATCCAGCTGCATCATGGCAACTTTCTGTTCCTGTCCAAACAGCGCCTTCATCTGCTGATCAAGATATCGCCGGTTCGGCAGTTCGGTGAGTGCATCATGCAGGGCGTTTTTTTCCATCTCATTGCGCGCCTGCTCCAGCTCAACATTGCGGTTGCGCGCCAATGCGTGGGCCCTGCGCAATTCCTCGGCAGCCTCGACATCCGAGGTCACGTCCCAATCGACGCCGATCACGCCATGGCCGATCTCATCGTTGAAAAGCTCCGTGGAACGCGACCGGATATACCGCACTGTTCCATCCGGGCGAACCACGCGATAGTCATCGGCAAACGCAATCTTGCCGGCCTCAACCTCCGACGACTGCGACAGCACGCTGTCCCGGTCATCCGGATGGATCACCTGCTCCCAGTAGCCCTCAGGTATCGGACCAGGCGGCAGGTCGAGACCGTAGATTTCCATCATGCGTTCATCCCAGACCACTTCGCCCTTGGCCAGGTCCGCGTCCCAAATACCAACGCTGGTTGCCTGAATGGCTATTTCCAGGCGTCGCGACATACGAAAGATCTTCTCGCTTGCGGCTTTGATCTCGGTGATATCGGTGTCGATCCCGATGATCCGGGAGGCCCGCCCCTGACTGTCCCGGGCAATGACCCGGCCGCGCGACAAGATCGAAATCCACCGACCGTCCCGATGCCGCTCACGGTATTCCTGAAAAACGATATCTGCGTCGCCGTTTACCGTGGCCTCGATCTGGCGCTCCAGCGCTGCACGGTCGTCCGGGTGGGTCCGCGCGGCGAGACCCTCGCGGCTTTCATCAAAAGCATCGTCAGGTCCATAGCCGCGCATCGAGCGCCAGGTCTCTGAAACATAGCGCGTCCCGGCCGCTTCGTCGTTGTCCCACAGCCCCAACTGACCGTACTCCGCGGCGATCAGCCAACGTTGTTCAAGGCGTGCAATGTCCCGAATGTACTCCTCGGCGGAATGCGATGCGGTGATATCGGCATCTGTGCCCGCGACACGGACGACAGCGCCCTCCGCATCGCGCTCAATGACAGCGCCTTTGCACAGGATTGTCATCCAGTGACCTTTTGCATGCCTCTCGCGATAAATGAACGGGACAAAGTCCGCCTTGCCCGCCTGGAGCTTGCGCTGGTAATCAAATAGGGCTGGCCGGTCCTCAGGGTGCACGCGTACGCTCCAGGCTTCGTGCTCCTCAATGCCCTTGTCGCCCACCGGATTGCCGCGCAGCTTGTACCAGAATTCCGACGCCGTAAACGCACCCGTCCCGGGGTTGCTCTCCCAATAGGCATTCGCCAGTTGCGACAGGATTCGATGTGCCGACGCGCGCGCTTTCGGGGCGACCCGCCGGGCATTCTGCTCGGGCATGTTCGAGATGCCGATGTCGGGGATTTCCTGCACAAGGTACCCGTAAACCGCGCCGCCAGCCGCAGTCAGCGGCGAGATACGCACATCCATGGCGGGCCGCACCAGCGAAATTTCGAGATAGTCAGCGGGGGGAAAGGCTTCTTGTTTTGCGGAAGTCCCCCCGCTCAATACCATATGGTCCTGACCTTTCAGCTTTGCAGCTGAAAAAGCCTCGTCGCCCGTTGGCACCTTGTGCTGTGCGTTCAGCGCGTCGGACAATCTGGCAATCTGAGCGCGCTCATCACCACTGCTGACGAGGTCGAGAAGAGAATGGCCAGCCGGCCCCGACGTCCCAAACCGGCGGGAAAATCCGGGGGTCGCGTGTTGGAGGATCATTTTGTCGTCAAGAACGGCACCATCGACGACGAGACTCGCGACAAGCTGCTCAGCATCGATTTCCAGTGCCAAAGATCCTCGCGTGTTCACCGACATTCCCCAAATATAGCGCCCGTTTCGGCATCTTGCAGCCGCTTTCTGCGCAATCCTCAGAGAATAACTTTTTACTTTAGTCCAAGCTCGATTTTCCAAGCAGGCAGCGTGTTCTGCGCACCTGACCTGCCACCTCAAAACATATCGTTAAAACTGACATGCAACAGACCAAGTTGAGACTGTGCGATTGACGTTGCCCCCAACTTTTATCCAGCGTGAGCGAGACTCCGGGTTTGAGTTTTGCCGATTTGGGCGGGTTGGGCAACGGGGGCTGGCGCGGAGCGT
>NZ_QWJJ01000010.1 GCF_003575965.1 Pseudooceanicola sediminis
CGCGTCTTCGGCTGAGTCCCCCACCCCCTCTCCGCCTCGGCAACAAGCGCGGAGAGGGGATTCGAGCACGTCGGTATCAGGGCGGTGTCGGAGCGGTGCGGCCCCACCTTCGGGCCGCAGGACGCACGGCCAGTCCGGGAGCCTCCGGCGGGGGTATTTCCAGCCAGATGACAGGGAGCGCCGGGGGCGTGGCGGGAGGTGGCGCGTTGCGCGCTGCCACCCTCCTCAGTTCAACGAAGGGCTGATTGCGCCATCAGTTGTGCCAGTTGCAGCACCGCCTGGCCGCGTGCTGCGGCGATGGCGACGGCGCCGCCGTCGCCGCCGATCGGGACCGTCAGGTCGAACAGGGCCGAGCGTCCACGTGCGCCGGTTTCGGGGGCAACGAAATACTGGCCCGACAGGCGAAAGCTGCCGTTCGCCTCGGCCAGCATCTGTTCGACGCGGACGTCCACGCGGACCTGGGCCCGATCCAGGAACGGCCAGGGCGAGGGAGCCACCTCGGCCCCGGTGATCTGGCGCAGGTAGCGTGACAGTTCCAGCGTCACGGCGCGCGTCGGCAGGTCGGCCCAGAGCAGGTTCTTGGAGGCCGTCACGCTGCCATCGTCGTCTCGCATCGGGATCGCATCCCCGGAGGCATATTCGGGCAGCGACACATCCTGCACTTCGACCGAGGCATAGGCGATGGCGATACGGCCGACGGCGGCCTGGGCCGGCGGGGTGGGAACGGTGTAGAGCTTGTCCGCGCTGCAGGCACCGAGCGACAGCACGGCAAGCAGCGACAGGAGGGGAACGCGAAAAAGGGGCGCGCGGCGGGAAATCATGATGTCACCTTCCGAAGAGCAGGGAATTGGGATTGCGTTGCAGCTCTCTCGCCAAAGCAGAGATGGCGGCGGCGGCGCGCTGTACCTCGCGCAGGGTATCCGTGGCCTCGCGACCGACGCCGCTTTGGGCATCGTAGCCTTGCAGGGTGGTGCCGGCGCGGTCCAGCACGGCGCGGACCCGCGCCATCATCGCCGGCAGGTCATCCGCCGCACCGGCGATGCTGTCGGCGGCCTCGCGGGCCGAGAGCATGGTGGTATTGGCGTTTTCGATCAGGCCGCCGTTGCGCAGTTCGGCCAGCAGTCTGCGCAATTCGTCCAGCGCCGCCGACACATCGCCCGGCAGGGCACGGGCCTCGGGCGTGCCGACGAAGGCGTCGGCGCTTTGCAACAGACCGTCGAGCGATTGCGCAAGTTGATCCAGCGGCACGGTCTCGGCCCCCGCCGCGACATTGTCGATACGTTGTACCAGCTGCGGCACGCCCGCGACCGCCCCGGAGACCGAGCCGGCGGCCTTGGACACATTGTCGATCGCCTCGACGATGCGCCCGACGGCATCGCGGGTGTTGATAGCCAGCACGACCTTTTCGACCTCGGTCGCGATCGACCCGATCTGGCCGGGCAGAGCCTGAAGCGCATCGGATTCGACGAAATCACGCGCATCGCCCAGCAGGGCCCGTACTTCGCCAGGAACCGCGCGGATATCGTCGCTGCCGGTCAGACGGGAGATGTTGTCGAGCGTCGCCACCGCGCTGTTCATCAGCTGTTCGATCGGCAGGGCGCTGATCCGCTTGAAGATCCCGTCGGCCGAGGCCGAAACATCGGTGATGCGGCTTGGCGCGGTGGGAAAGATCGGAAAGGGGTCGGCATCGGTGTCGACCGTCGCCTCCGGCGCGTCAGGCACCTCGACAATCTCGATCTTGAGGCCACCGGTCAGGATCGAGGCCGTGGCCAGGCGCGCGCGCAGCCCGTTTTCCGCCACGTGATCGGCAAAGAATTTCAGCGCCGCCGCCTTGCCGGTCGTGTCGTCCAGACCCAGCCGCGCAGGCCGGATCTGCATGGTCACGGCCAGCCGCACCTTGTCGTCGCCAAAGCGTTCCGGGTCTATGAAACCGTTGACGGAACTGACCTGCCCGATGCGCAGACCGCCATAGGTCACCTGTGAATCCGGGCTGAGCCCCGGCACGTTTTCATCGAAGATCGCGGAATAGGTCAGCAGCACGCCGTCTTCTTCGCTGAACATGCTGGCGCGGGCCGCGCTTTCATCGGAATAGACGGTAAAGATGGTGCCTGGCTGCACCGCCGTTCCGCCGGAAATCTGCGTCGAGAAGGACGTGCCGCCCGACAGGACGGTCGCGAGAGAGGAGAAATCCAGTTCCGCCCCATTGGCGCCGAAGCTGAACTTGAACCCGGATGTGTCCCAGAACCGCGTGGCCGAGGAGATCAGGCGGTTGTGGGGTTCGAAGATGATCGCGTCAGCCTCGATGGTGGTGCCATCCTGCGAAATCTCGGCCTTGCCCATCTGGCCGACGTCGATGCCGCGGTATTCGATCGGGGTATTGCCAGTCAGGCTGCCATCGGGCGCGGCGCGCAGGCGCAGCTTGAGGCCCGGCCGACCATCGGGATTGAGCGGCGGTTGCGAGGCCCCTTCGAATTCGGAGCGCAAGCCACCGGGAGTGCTGTTCCAGATGCCCTGTATATAGACGCCGGACAGAACCGTGCCGAGGCCGGTAACGCCGCGCGCCGTCACTTCGGGGCGCACGACCCAGAAGGCCGCGTCGTCGTCGACGTAATCGGCCACGTTGCGATCAAGGCGCACGAATACCTGGACCTTTTCCAGCCCCTTGGAAAAGCCGACCTTTTCGACCACGCCGACGGCAAGGTCGCGATACCGCAGCTCGGTCTCGTTCGCCGCGATCCCCTCTGCATTCTCAAACGTGATCTGGATCAGCGGGCCGCGCTTGATATAATTGTCGAAAGCCACGCCAAGTGCGATGATCAGTGCCATCACCGGCACGATCCAGATCAGCGAAATCCGTTCCCAGAAACCGGAACGGGCGCCGGTCACTGTCACATCCTCTGGCGTATCGCTTTTGCTTGCTTCATCGCTCACGTCGGGGAATCCTTGCGGGTCTGGGGGTCGGAAAAGGGTGGTTCGGCACGCCGCTCAGTCGCGGAGGCCACGGTCAGTGTCGCCGCCCCCGCGCTGAAGGGAAAGTCGAACGTGGTGTCAGGCGTGATCTGCGACACCGGACCAAAGCCTTTCACGGGCGGTCCGTCGGGTTCGGGCGGCGCGTCGGCATCCCAGATCAGGCGGCTGTCGAATGCCTGGGCGGACAGCATCGTGAAAAACACCGACAGCGCGAAATACAGGCTGGCGCGCCCCGGGTGGATCGACGCGACCGAACCGAGTTGCACCAGAGAGGACAGGATCGCCACCACGAAGACGTCGATCATCGACCAGCGGCCAACGTATTCGACGATCTCGTGGAGGATCTGGCGCGTGTGCGGTTTCAGACGGCTGCCGGAGGTCACGCCGAAGGCCAGCGCGGCAATCGCCATGAATTTGCCCACGGGGATCAGAACGGAGGCAACCAGGATCACGATGGCAATGCCCCAGGCCCCGTGGCGGCCCAGTTCCAGCGCGCCGCCGACGATGGTGTTCTTCTGGCTGGAGACGAGTGTTTCCGTGGCGAGCATCGGATAGATATTGGCCGGAATGTAGCACATCATCCCGACGGTCCACAGCGCCCAGACCTTTTGCAGCGAGACCGGATCACGCGACCTGATGTGATGGCCACAGCGACCGCAGATCTTCGTCTCACCAGGCCAGACCCGGGTGCAATACTGGCAGGCGACCAGGCCCATCTGGCGGGCGGACTTCATTCTCCCAATGCCTTCCAGATCGAATAGCGGCAGGCCAAGTTGTCCTGGACGACGACCAGCAGCACCAGCAGCGCAAACATCCAGAACGCCGGGCCGAAGCTGACGGTTGCCAGGTCCGCGACCTTGATCAGCGCCACGGCACAGCCGATGGCAAAGATTTCGGCCATCGACCAGGGGCGCAGGTGTTCGGACAGGCGGAACGCGAAAGGCGCCCCCGGAAACGCGTCGCGATCCAGCACCAAGGGCGCAAGCACGTAGATCGAAAGCACCGCGCGGGCGGCGGGGATGAACACGATCAGTCCCGCCAGGACGAACGACAGCGCCGCAAGCAGCCCGTCGGAGGTGAACGCCAAGGCCGCATCCAGGATCGAGCTGGAGTTGCTGAGCCCGGTGGTGGCGATGCTGAGAAAAGGATAGGCCGACGCCGCCACCAGCAGGATCAGGACCGACATCGACACCGCGATGATGCGTTTGCCCGCGCGGCGGCGCGGCGCAATCAGGACATGGTGACACCGCGTGCAGATCGCCCGCTGGTTCGGTGCCGGCTCGATCGCGCGAAAAACCGCGTCACAGCGCGGGCAGGCGATCATCCCCGCCAGGTCTGCCGGTGCATGACCCTGTATCGCCCCAGGCGTCTGGGGCGTCCTGTCATCGGTCTGGGTCATGTCACGGGTCATGTCGGGCGGGGTCCGATCCGCAAAAGCGGTTAAAAGCCGGGTTTGTCTTAGACATAGCCTGTGCACGCCCGGCTTCAAATGGCAAGCACGCCCCAACCGGAGGCGCGCGAGGGCCGTGCCTTGCGTCAGGCGTCACATCCTGCGTGACGCTTGCCCCCGGACCTGCCCAGGTTGGCGGCTGCCCCGTTCCAGTCTTACCCAGATGGACCGACCAGTCGGGGCGGGCAGCGGGTCAGCCGGGCTGGGGCGTCGCCTGCCGGGTCAGCGCAGCCGCGACAACAGCGATACCGTGGCATAGCCATCGGGCACCACGCCGATGCTGCGCTGATAGGCCCGGATCGCCTTGGCGCTGCCGGAGCCTAGGATACCATCGACGCCACCGGTATCGAAGCCGCGGCGCGTCAGCAATGTCTGCAATTCGATGCGTTCAGCCTTTTTCAAGGTGCGTTCGCCGTGCGGCCAGCTGGCCTGCAACGGGCCTGCCCCGGCGATCCTGTCGCCCAGCAGACCCACGGCCAGCGCGTAGGTATCGGCGTTGTTGTAGCGCTTGATCACATCGAAGTTCTTGAACACCAGAAACGCCGGGCCATTTGCACCGGTCAGCATCAGCAAACGCGCCGAGCCGTAGTCACGCATGTCGCCCTGCGTCGCACGAATGCCAAGGCGCGCCCATTGCGAGGGCATCTTTTCCGGGCCGTTTATCAGGTTGTAGTCAAAGTTCTGCGGCAGCGTCACCTCCATCCCCCAGGGTTGGCCGGACACCCAGCCGAACCGCTTGAGATAGGCCGCCGAGGACGCCAGCGCATCGGTCGGATCATCCGCCCAGATGTCGCGACGCCCGTCGCCGGTGAAATCCACCGCGTAGGTTTCATAGGAGGTGGGCATGAACTGGGTGTGTCCCATCGCCCCGGCCCAGCTGCCGACCATCCGTTCGGGGGTGGTATCGCCATGCTGAACGGTGCGCAAAAGAGAGATCAGCTGAGCCTCGTAGAACGCCCCGCGCCGCCCCTCGTAGGCCAGCGTCGCCATCGAGGAGATCAGCGGCGTGTTGCCTCGGTAGCTGCCATAGGCCGTTTCCATGCCCCAGATTGCGGCGATATATTGCGCCTGGACGCCGTAGTGGCCCTGTATCTTGTTGAAGGTATCGGCGTTCTTGGCAAATTCGGCGCGACCATTGCGGATCCGCGTGTCGGACACAGCGCCATCCATGTAGTCGCCGATGCCCTTGGTGAATTCGGCCTGATTGCCATCCTTTCGGATCACGTCGGGCATGAAGGTCGCATTGCGGAACGCCCTGTCGAAGGTCGCGCCGGTAATCCCCTGCGCCATGGCCCGGCCGCGGAACCCCTGCACCCAGCGGGTGAAGCCGGGGTCCGACACGGTCTGGGCGATGGCATCGGGGGCCGTGGAGGCCGGCGCGGGGGCCGAGGCGATGCCATTCGGGCGCACACGTGGGCGCAGGCTGCGCCGCACCACTGGGCGGCTTTCCAACGGGGTCAGGGCAGACGCCAGCACCGTCGGCGGCGGGGCCTTCGGTTCAACCGAGGTGGCGGGGCTGGCGTCGCCGGCGGCGGCGGTAGCCGGGCGCGGGGCCGCAGCTGTCGGCAATGGAACCGCGCCCAGAACCGCCAGCGTCGCAGAGGCGAGTTCGATGACCTCTTGCGGGCTGGCGTCCGTCACGCGGCTGGCAGACCGCGCCACGGCCACATCCGGCGCCAGCAAGGCGTCGGCAGGCCGGGCCTTTGGGCGCAACGATTGCTCAACCGGGCCGGCCAGGGCCGCCACGCTGAATGCAAGGGGGGTCAGTGCCGCGCCTGTCAGCGGCAGAACCAGGAGACTATGGGCGATCGCCCGAAATGGTGCGCGCATATCTGATGTTTTCCGGCTGCTCGTGTTTTTGTTGTTAACCAAGCATACCCGGAACCGGCGCAAAACCAAAGGAAAGCCGCGCGATGCGCGACAATTTCCAGCGGTCTTTCGCTGTTGCCCGTCGGTCCGGGGTGCCCGGGCGACCGGGAAACACCGGGCCTGCGCCGGGGCAGGCCCCAGTTTCAGCGGGTGCGTTTGAGCTTGCGCGCCGTCTTGGCCTTCTTGACCTTGGCCCGGACAAGCTTGCGTTTCGACGGGCCTGTGCCGGTTTTGGGCTTGCCACCCGGCCTGCGGCCCCGCCCCCGGTCGAGCGAGGGCCCACGCGCAACCTCGTCGCCCTCCAGCGTCAACAACTCGAGCGCGATGCCACCCGTGACCGGCGCAGCCTCGGCCAGTTTGACCGTCACGCGCTGGCCCGGCTGGATGATCATGCCACTTTCCGACCCCATCAGGGTGTTCGCCTCGCGGTCGTGGTGAAAGAATTCGCGCCCCAGCGAACGGATCGGGATCAGGCCGTCGGCCCCCGTCTCGTCCAGCCGGACGAAAGCGCCGAAACGCGCGACACCGCTGATCCGCCCCGTGAATTCCGACCCGACGCGATCAGCCAGATAGGCGGCAAGATAACGGTCGGTCGTATCCCGTTCAGCGGTCATCGAACGGCGTTCGGTTTCCGAGATATGGCCAGCGGTGACATCCAGCGCTTCGATATCGTGTTCCGTCAGGCCGTCCTTGCCCCAGCCATGGGCGCGGATCAGGGCGCGGTGCACCACCAGATCGGCGTAGCGGCGGATGGGCGAGGTAAAGTGGGCGTAGTTGCGCAGCGCCAGCCCGAAGTGACCGAAGTTGTGCGGCGCGTAGTAGGCCTGCATCATGGCGCGCAGCGTCGACATGTTGATCAGCTCGGCCTGTTCGGACCCGGCAGCATCGTTCAGCAGGCGGTTCAGGTGCGCGGTCTTCAGCACCTGGCCTTTCGGCAGGTTGTACCCCGAGGCCTGCGCGGTTTCACGCAGCGATTCCAACTTTTCGGGCGTCGGCTCCTCGTGCACCCGGAACAGCAGCGGCTGGCCCTTGGCGATCAGGGTTTCGGCGGCGGCGACGTTGGCCAGCACCATGAACTCCTCGATCATGCGGTGTGCATCCAGCCGGTCGCGGAACTTGACCGAGGTGACCTTGCCCTCGTCCGACAGCTCGATCCGGCGCTCCGGCAGATCGAGGTCGAGCGGTTGGCGCACCTTGCGGGCCTCGCGCAGGGCATAATAGGCGGCATACAGCGGCTCGATCACGTCCTCCAGCAGGGGGCCGGTCTTGTCGTTGGTGCGTCCTTCGATGGCATCCTGCACCTCGCCGTAATGCAGCGACGCGGCCGAACGCATCAGGCCCCGGTAGAAGGTATGCGACAGCTTGTTGCCGTCCCTGTCGATCTGCATCCGCACGACGATACAGGCCCGTGGCACGCCCTCATGCAGGCTGCACAGGTCGCCCGACAGCCGGTCGGGCAGCATCGGCACGACGCGGTCGGGAAAATAGGTCGAGTTGCCGCGCTTCTTCGCCTCGCGGTCCAGCTCGGACCCGGAGCGGACATAGTGGGCCACATCGGCAATCGCCACCCACAACAGGTGGCCGCCGGGGTTCTTGGCATCGTCATCGGGTTCGGCAAAGCAGGCGTCGTCGTGGTCGCGCGCGTCCGAAGGGTCGATGGTGACGAGGGGCAGGTCGCGCAGATCCTCGCGGCCAGACAGGCCGGCGGGTTTCTGGGCATCGGCTTCCTCGACCACCGCATCGGGAAAGGCATCGGGGATGCCGTGCTGGTGGATCGCGATCAGGCTGACGGCGCGCGGCGCGGACGGGTCCCCGAGGCGCGCGACAATGCGGGCGCGTGGCAGGCCCATGCGCGCCTTGGGGCCGCTCTGTTCGCCCTCGACCAGTTCACCATCCTGCGCGCCGTGGGTCGCCCCCATCGGCACCATCCATTCGCGGTCGCTGCCCTTGTCGACGGGCAGGATGCGCCCGCCTTCGGAGTTGGCGCGAAACACCCCCAGAATGCGCAGGGGGTTGCTGCCGATCTTGCGGATCAGTCGCGCCTCATAGGTGTTTTCGTTGCCCAGCCGGGTCATCTTGGCCAGGATCCGGTCGCCCGCGCCAAGCGCGGGGTCCGAGGCACGCAGGATCATCCGTACAAGCGGCTCCGGTCCCTCGCCCTGCCATTCCAGCGGCCGGGCCGTCAGATCGCCATCGGAATCGGGTGCGTTGACCATCAGCACGCTGACGGGGGGCAGGCTGTCGGGATCGCGATAGGTCTTCTTGCGTTTCTCAAGATGACCTTCGTCCTCAAGCTCCTTCAGGATACGCTTGAGGTCGATCCGGGCGGCGCCCTTGATGCTGAACGCCTTTGCGATGTCGCGTTTGGCGGTCTGGGTGGGGTTCGCGGCGATCCAGTCAAGGATCTCCTGCTTGGAGGGGAGGTGTGACATGACCCTGATCTAACACGGCCCGCAAGGCAGGTCATCCGGGAAAGCAGCGAGGGATTACAGCGCCAGGTCCATCTCTTGATGCGGCACGCCGCCGTCGTCGTAGACCTGCCCGCAGGGGCGAAACCCCAGCTTTTCATAAAACCCTGCCGCCCGGACCTGCGCCCCCAGGATCACACGGGTGCAACCCCTTGCACGCAGCCGTTCGACCGCGTCGCGCACGATCGCGGCGCCAAGACCGGTGCCGCGCGCCGGTTTGGCCACGCAGATCCGCCCGATGCGCCCCGTATTGCCAGCGAAGGCCGCACCTTCGCACAGCAGGCGCGCGGTGCCGAGGGGACCTGTCGCGTCCGAGGCCAGCAGGTGCACGGCATCCGCGTCCAGTGCATCCCACTCATCAGCCTCGGCAAAGCCCTGTTCCTGAATGAAGACTGTACGCCGCAGCGCAAAACAGGGCGCGGGGTCGCTGACTTCCTCGAACCGCCAGGTCATGCGAAATAATCCCGCAGGATGCGCCCATAGATCGCCTTCAACTGGGTGATCTGTTCGACCGGCACACGTTCATCGACCTGGTGCATACGGTCACCGACCAGGCCGAATTCCACCACCGGGCAGAGATCCTTGACAAAGCGCGCGTCCGAGGTGCCGCCCGTGGTCGACAAGTCCGGCGTGACGCCTGTTTCGGCGGCAACGGCCTTGCCGACGAGCTCGCTCAGCTCTCCCGGCGGGGTCAGGAAGCTTTCGCCGCTGATCTTGACCTTCGTTTCGATCACGATATCGAACATGCGGCTGACATCCTGCGCCTCGCGCCGCAGCCATTGCGACAGGTCGCCGCCGGTGTGGCTGTCGTTGAAGCGGATGTTGACCGCCGCGCGGCATTGTGCGGGGATCACGTTGGTCGCACCGTTGCCGGTGTCGAACTGCACCACGGCCAGCGTGGAGGCATCGAAGTGGTCGGTGCCCGCGTCCAGCGTCGCGCTGGCCAGCCGGTCGACCAGCCGCGCCATCGCGGGCAGCGGGTTTTTCGCGCGGTGCGGATAGGCGGAATGGCCCTGAACGCCCGTCGCGGTGAACCATGCGGTCATGCTGCCACGCCGCCCGATCTTCATCATCTGGCCCATGGTATCGGGCGACGTCGGCTCGCCCACGATGCAATGGCTCAGCCCTTCGCCATTGTCGCGCATCCAGTCGAGCAGGGCGATCGTGCCATCGGTGGCGTCGCCCTCCTCGTCCCCCGTGATCGCCAGCACCACCGCGCCGTCGGGCGGGGTGTCGCGCACGAAATCCACGGCTGCGGCGGCAAAGGCCGCGACACCTGATTTCATGTCTTGCGCGCCACGCCCCCAAAGGTCATCGCCGTGCACCTCTCCGCAGAAGGGGGGGTGTGTCCAGGCATCGGCGTCGCCCACCGGTACAACATCCGTGTGACCATTGAAGCCGAAGGTGCGCACGTGCCCCTTTTCGCCCCAGCGGGCATAGAGGTTGGTGATGCCGCCCCGTTCGATCATGGTGCAGTCGAAGCCGGCCCCGGCCAGCACATCCGACAACAACGCCAACGCGCCGCCGTCCTGAGGGGTGACCGACGGGCATTGGATCAGCCGGGCCGTCAGCGCGACGGGGTCAACGCCGGTCGGCGCGGCAGCGGGGGTATCAATCATGGTCTTCTCCTTGCTCGGACGCATGGCTAGCGGTTTTTGATCAAGGCTGCAAAGCCCAAAGACCGCCGGCCGCCCACCTCTGAATACCCCGCAGCACGACGCGACCATCCGGTCCGATCATCGGCCCCGCCCGTCCACCGAGCTGCCTGCCCGATTGCATGGGCAAGAAATCGCTTAACAAGCGCGCGCGCCCTGACTACCGTCCCGCATCGGGGGCCCCGGACGCGGGGTCCACAACTAGGATACGCAACATGGCCTTCACCGGACTGGCGGAATTTTGGCGGCGGCCTGGCCGCTGGCAGACCGCGCCGCACTGACGCATGGCCTGGATTGCGACATCACCCACCTTTGACGCACCGGGATGGCAGGCCGACGGCCAGGCGCAGGCCGACGATCTGCTGATGCGCGGCACCCTCATGATCGAGGTCGAGCTGAGCGCGCCTGACATAGACGAGCCGCTGCTGGATCTGGTGCCAGAGGCCCCCTATGCGGGGCGCATCACCCTGCGCGTCGAGCGAGAGCCCACCCCCGTCCCCGGCGCGGCGGCCGAACCCGCAGGCACCGCCGAAGGTACCCCGACGCCGCGAAGCGCACGACCAAATGCATCGTCGAATGCGCAAGGCGGCCGGCTGACGCTGAGCCTGCATCACGACGGCAGGCACCGCGAGGCCAGCCTGATCCTGCCCGCCGAGGCATTTCCCGGGCGTCTGCGCGTCAGTTATTGCTGGGACGCGCGATCACGCGCGGCGCTGCTGGTGGCCGAACAGCCCTGTCACGACAGCCCGCCCCGCTTTACCCGCTTGCCCGCGCCGCCACCGCTGCCACGCCGGGCGTTGTGCCAGGCCATCCTGGCCGCCGATCACGATATCGCGGCGGCACCACGCGCCGGCGCGCATCTCGGCCCGCATGTCGAGGCCATTTCCCTCTCCGAAGGGATTGCGCCGGTTGGCCCCATTCCGGGGCTGGCGCCGGGCACCGAAATCGACACGCCCGCCGGGCCGACCCCGATCGAGACGCTGCGCCCCGGAGCGCAGGTGCTGGTCCCGGGAAGCGCAGCGCGCACCGTGCTGGCCGTCGTGCGCCGCCAGATGCCCGCGCGCGGCATGTTCCGCCCGGTGCGCCTGCTGGCCCCCTGGTTCGGCCTGGGCAAGGATATCACCGTATCAGGCGAACAGCGTCTGCTGATCAGCGGAACGGACGTGGATTACCTGTTCGGCTGTGAAACTGTACGGGTGCCCGCGGCCTACCTGGTCAGTGACCGGATGGCACAATTCACCCAAGCGCCCCCGCTTGTCACCTGGTACCAGGTCATGATGCAGGATCAGCAGCCACTCGGCGTCAACGGATTATGCGTCGAAAGCCTGCCGGTCGACGCGTTGCGCACATCACCGGAGCTGCACCGCGCCAGCCTGCTATCGGCCTATCCGCGCGAAAGCCTGCCCTGCTCCGAACCGCATGACACGCCCGTGCTGCGTCCGTTCGAGGCGATTACGCTGGTCCTGCACCGGCGGATCTGACGGCGTAGCAAGCGCGTCGCGATCGTTCAGTTCGGGCGCTGCTTGCCGCCCTCGGGGGTTTCGTAGAACGGAGTCATCTGCGCCACGATCACGGCGTTTTCCGACAGCGCACGATCCATCAGCACGCGCTCTTCGTCGGGAATGTCATGGCCCTCTGCCAGACGTTCCTCAAGCGTGCCATAGCCGGACACGTCCAAGGGTGCGAGGTCGGCGAGTTTCAGCACGGCGACCGTCTCGCGCACCGCCTCGGCCTCGTCGATCCCCGAGGCATAGCACATCAGCGCCGCGCCGGTGCTGCCTTCGGGCAGACCGTCCTCGGCCTTGCGACCGACTTCGACCAACAGCGTAAAGACCTGCTGCCGCTTGGGCGTCTTCTTCCTGGCAGGTTTGTCGCCGGATTTTCCGGACGTCGCCTCGGTGGCCTCGGGCGAAGTGTTTTCAGCATCCTCGGCAGAGGCTTCGCGCAGCTTTGCGGTGGACGTGTCTTTGGGAATGCTCTTGTCGTCGTCGTTCATAACATGGGCCTCCGGACCTCAATTCGCGCTGCCTGTCAGAAACACCCCCCTGAGTAAAGAGCCCGCGACACGGAGCGCCATATTCCGTTGGTGTGGGAAACCTGCTAAGATCCACCATAGATTGATTAACGCCTTTCGGCCGGTTTCACGGCCATATCCATAACATGATGGCGCCACCCATTGGGCGCCCCCGGGGGACAGACGCCCATGCCCAAGGATATCGTGATCCTGCTGGACGGCACATCGAACCAGATCTCGCGCAAGCGCAGCAATATCCTGCGCCTTTACGGAACGCTGAAGAAAACCCCGCAACAGGTGGTCTATTACGACCCCGGCGTCGGCACATTCGGCGCCGACAACGCGTGGTCCAGCACGCGGCGCTGGCTGGTCGAACTGTTCGGGCAGGCCACGGGCTATGGTCTGGATGAAAACGTGCTGGAGGCCTACCGGTTTCTGTGCACCCATTATGACCACGGCGAAAAGGGCCCCGACGGCGCGCGGGACAGCGACCGGATCTGGCTGTTCGGGTTCAGCCGCGGCGCTTATTCAGCGCGGGTTCTGGCGGGGTTCCTGCATGCCTTCGGCCTGATCGCCCCTGAACAGTTCAACCTGCTGCATTACGCCTATCGCGCCTACAAGAGCATTGGCGAGGGCGCCTCGGGCGAGGGCGATGAGGTTTTTGCCGAACTCAGGATGCACGAACGCATCCTTGATCCGACCAAGCCCAAGATCCGCTGCCTGGGCCTGTTCGACACCGTAGCCTCGGTCATCGAACCGGGGCGATTTCTGCCGCGCGTCCGCTCGCATGCCTTCACCAGCAACAATCCCAGCGTGATGGCGGTGCGCCAGGCGCTGGCCATCGACGAACGCCGCGCCATGTTCCGCCCCAAGCTGTGGGGACCGGACCACCTGTTCCGCCCCAACCCCTTCCGCCCCGAAGAGAGCCTGCCGCAGGACGTGCAAGAGCGTTGGTTCGCCGGTGTCCATGGCGATATCGGCGGCGGTTACCCGGAGGGGGAATCCGGCCTGGGCAAGCTGACGCTGGACTGGATGATCCAGGAGACACGCGCGATGGGGCTCGCCTATAGCAGCCGCACCATCAATTCGATCGTGCTGGGGGAAGGACCCTCCAAGTATTCCCGCCCCGATCCCTTGGGACAGATGCACGTGTCGCTGAAAAGCGGCTGGTGGGTGCTGGAATGCGTGCCGCGCATCACACCGAAGGACGCGCCCCCCCAGGGCCGGCGATTCTGCGGGCTGACCTTTCCGCTGGGCGCCGCGCGAGTTGTGCCCCGCGATGCCGACATTGCCCCGTCCGTTGAGGCGCGGATGCAGGGCGACAGCACTTACCGCCCGCAAAACCTGCCTCAGCAACCGTAGGGAAGGCACCGCCCTAAAGACGCAGAACGCCCGAAGCCGCTATGGCCCCGGGCGCTATATCAGGGCGAAAATGCCCTTTTGCCATCTAGCTGGCAGCACTCGCCGGCGGGGTTACCCGCGGCGGAACGCCCGCGCCAGGAAGATCAGCAGGCAGGCACCGATGACACCGACGATCAGCTGACCGATCCAGCCGCCGAGCGTCGATCCGACAATGGCGAGCAGCAGAAAGTTCATCACGATCGCACCGACGATGCCGAGGATGATGTTCAGGATCAGCCCCATATCGGATTTCATGATTTTTTCCGCAATCCACCCCGCAAGCGCACCAACGATGATCGCTGCGATCCAACCCAAACCTTCCATGAGACGTTCCTTCCTCAAATTCCATTGATATGACGGTGCCGCACGGTGTGGCGGCTTCGCAGATACAACGACAAAAGGCGTCTGCGGTTCCCTCGGGCCCCGCAGACGCCTTGATAATTCAGGCGTGAGCTAATGGAAGGCTTGTCGGATCAGTCGCGCAGCAGCTCGTTCACGCCGGTTTTCGAGCGGGTGCGTTCATCGACGCGCTTGACGATGACCGCGCAATACAGGTTCACGCCGTTCTTTGAGGGCATGGTGCCCGACACGACGACGGAATAGGGCGGCACCTCGCCATAGGTCACTTCGCCGGTTTCACGGTCGACGATCTTGGTCGACTGGCCGATGTAGACACCCATGCCCAGGACGGACCCTTCGCGGATGATCACGCCCTCGACCACTTCGGAACGCGCGCCGATAAAGCAGTTGTCCTCGATGATCGTGGGACCGGCCTGCATGGGTTCCAGAACACCGCCGATACCGACACCGCCCGACAGGTGCACGTTCTTGCCGATCTGCGCGCAGCTGCCGACCGTGGCCCAGGCATCGACCATGGTGCCGCTGTCGACATAGGCGCCGAGATTCACGAACGACGGCATCAGCACCACGCCGGGCGCGATATAGGCAGATTTGCGCACGACGCAGTTCGGCACGGCACGGAACCCTGCGGCTTTCCACTCCGCCGGCGTCCAGCCCTTGAACTTGCTGTCGACCTTGTCCCACCAGCCGCCACCCTGCGGGCCGCCGGATTGCTCTTCCATGTCCTTGAGGCGAAAGCCCAGCAGAACGGCCTTCTTGGCCCACTGGTTGACGAACCAGCTTCCATCCTCGCGTTTTTCAGCGACGCGCAGGGTGCCGCCGTCCAGCGCGGCCAGGGTCGTTTCGATGGCGTCGCGGGTTTCGCCGGTGGTGGCGGGGGTGATCGTCTCGCGCGCCTCCCAGGCGGCTTCGATGGCAGTTTCCAATGCGGCGTTCGACATGGGGCATCTCCTGAAATACGGGTCTTTGGCCCTATAATCGCTTGCGCGCCGCGCCGCAATCACAGCTGACCCGCAGGCGCGGTGCGGCAGCGGCATTTTTGACCCACGCGCAGGGCACTGCGGGATGCTGGGCAAACGGATCAGGACCGAGACGTCGTGCTTGGGCATCAGCGGTTTTGCCTGTGCGACGCCGCGCGATTTCTACGCCCGCGTTTTGACGCACGCCAAGCTGTGGCAGTTGCTTGGCTTTGACGCTGGTGTTGGCGACCGCTACTGCCACCACCTTGGTACCGGTTACAGAGTGCCAGGGACCGGGGGCGCGTCGCAGATCAGTCGATATCGCCAGCGCAGGATTATGCAGCAACGCCATGGCGCCGCGCTGCACCCTGCGATACCAAAGGGCCAGCACAAAGGACCCTTCATGACCGACCAAACGCGCCAATCCCCGCTTCGCGATGCCCACAAGGATATCGAGAGCGTTCATGAGCTGCCGGACACACCGCAAAGCCGCGCCCCGGCGTACCGTCTGGCCTTTACCGACAACGATTTCCTCTGCCGGGACGAATTGCGCGCGGTACGCCTGCAACTGGAACTGCTGAAACCGCAAATGGTGCTGGACGAACGGGGCATCGAAACCACCGTGGTGCTGTTCGGGGGTGCCCGGATCCCTGAACCGGGCAAGAAGGCCCGCTCGAAAGGAATGTCGGATCTGTCGCATTTCTATGCCGAAGCCCGTGAATTCGCCCGCCTGATGACGCGGCAGTCGCTGGAATCCTACGGCAAGCGCGACGTGATCTGCACCGGTGGCGGCCCCGGCGTGATGGAGGCAGGCAACCGTGGCGCGCAGGATGCGGGCGGCAGTTCCATCGGGCTGAATATCGTGCTGCCGCATGAACAGGCCCCGAACGAATACGTCACACCCGACCTCTGCTTCAACTTCCACTACTTTGCCATCCGCAAGATGCACTTTCTGATGCGGGCCCGTGCCGTCTGCGTCTTTCCCGGCGGCTTCGGCACCATGGACGAGACATTCGAGGCGCTGACCCTGATTCAGACCGGACGCATGCAGAAGATCCCCTTCCTGTTGTTCGGCCGCGCCTTCTGGGAAAAGGTCATCAACTTCGAGGCGCTGTGCGAAGCAGGCACG
Organism: Pseudooceanicola sediminis; assembly: GCF_003575965.1. Taxonomy (GTDB): domain Bacteria; phylum Pseudomonadota; class Alphaproteobacteria; order Rhodobacterales; family Rhodobacteraceae; genus Pseudooceanicola; species Pseudooceanicola sediminis. The sequence continues at coordinate 16,276 of NZ_QWJJ01000010.1, forward strand.
ATTTCCCCGGAGGACCTGAGCCTGTTCAAGTTCGTCGAAACCGCCGCCGAGGCGATGGAGGCAATCAGGACCTGGGATGGGGCGGGCGAAACACGCAACAACATACCGGGTCGCGACGCATGATCCTGCTGCGGGTTTTCGCCCTGTTCGCCGCCGGTCTGGGGGCCGCGGCGCAATTCGGCAAGATCTCGGTCCTGTTCCCCGCCTGGGCTGCCGCCTATCCCGAGGCCGGAGCGACGCTGGGCTTTCTGCTGTCGCTGATTTCCCTGATCGGGGTGATTCTGGGGCTGGTGGCAGGGATGGTGGTGGCCCGCGTCGGGTTCCGGCGCATGATGATCGCCGCGCTGTTGCTGGGCGCAGCCCTGTCGGCCGTTCAGTCCCTGATGCTGCCGCTGCCGGCGATGCTGGTGCTGCGCGCTGTCGAGGGGCTGTCGCACCTTGCCATCGTCGTCGCCGCCCCCACCCTGATGGCCGAAATCACGGACGACAAGGCGCGCCCCCTCGCCATGTCGCTCTGGGGCACCTACTTCGGCGTCGCCTTCGCGCTGTATGCCGTGATCGGGCCGTCGCTGCTGGCCCTGGGCGGACTGCCTGTCGTGCTGCTCAGCCACGCGGCCTACATGGTGATGCTGGCGGGCGTGCTGTTCCTGACGTTGCCCGATGACCGGCAGCTTCGGGCGGGTGCCATCGCCCACCCGGCGCAAAGACTGCGCCTCGGGACAGTGCTGCGACGCCATGCCCAGGCCTATGCCTCGCCCTTCGTGGCGGCGCCTGCACTGGGGTTCCTGTTCTACACTGCCACCTTCGTCGCCATCCTGACCGTGCTGCCGCCCTACCTGCCGGAGGCGACGCGCGACGGGCTGATGACGGTGCTGCCGGTGGCGGGTATCATCACCGGGCTGACGCTGGGTGCGGCGCTGTTGCGGCTGGTCCCAGCGGTGCCGGTGGCGATCTGCGGCTTTCTGGCGGCAGCCGCCTGCGCGCTGCTGACGGGCCTGCTGCCCGGGGCCTCCTGGCCGCCAGTGCTGCTGTTCTGCGCCCTCGGCTTTGTCCAGGGCAGCAGCTTTGCCAGCATCCCGCAGATCAACCACGACCCTGCCGACCGGGCGCTGGCCAACGGCGCGCTGGCACAGATGGGCAACCTGGGCAATTTCATCGGCACGCCGATCCTGCTCGCGATGACGGGGGCAATGGGGCTGACCGGCCTCGTGATCTTTGCCGTCGTGGCCTATTGCGGGGGGGCGGCTCTTCACCTGGGCGCAGCACGAATGCGCAAGCGCAACGTCCTGGCCTGAGCCCCGCCGAGGCGGGCCGCGCCAGACAGGAAAAGACCGGCGCCAGTCACCCGACGCCGGTCTTTTTCACATCAGGAATTGCCGGTTCAGACCGACATGCAGATGTATTTCATCTCGAGGTAATCCTCGATCCCGTGGTGGCTGCCTTCGCGGCCCAGCCCCGACTGCTTGACGCCACCAAAGGGCGCAACCTCGGTCGAAATGATGCCGGTATTGACGCCGACGATGCCATATTCCAGCGCCTCTGCCACCTTGTAGACCCGGCTCAGGTCCTTGGCGTAGAAATAGCTGGCCAGGCCGAAGATCGTGTCATTGGCCATCTCGATCACGTCGTCGACCGTGTCAAAGCGGAACAGCGGTGCAAGCGGGCCAAAGGTTTCCTCGGTCGAGAACAACATCTCTTTCGTCGCGCCGGTCACGATGGTCGGGCCAAAGAAGGTGCCCTGCATCTCATGCGCCTCGCCACCCAGGATCACCTTTGCGCCCTTGGCCTTGGCATCCGCGATATGGTCCTGCACCTTGGTGATCGCATCGGCGTTGATCAGCGGGCCAAGCTCGGTGCCCTCTTTCAGGCCATCACCGACCTTCATCTGCGCGACGCGGACCTTCAGCTTTTCGGCAAAGGCATCATAGACACCGTCCTGCACGTAGATCCGGTTCGCGCAGACGCAGGTCTGGCCGTTGTTGCGGAACTTGCACATGATCGCGCCCTCGACCGCCGCATCCAGATCAGCGTCGTCAAACACGATGAAGGGCGCATTGCCACCCAGTTCCATGGAACATTTCTTGACCTGTTCGGCGGATTGTTTCAGCAGGATGCGCCCCACCTCGGTCGAGCCGGTGAAGGTGATCTTGCGCACCTTGGGGTTTTCGCAGAATTCCTTGCCCACGTCCGACGCGCGCGAGGATGTCAGGATGCTGAAGACGCCCTTAGGGATGCCCGCGCGTTCTGCCAGCACGCCCAGTACCAGGGCCGACAGCGGCGTCTCCGCCGCCGGACGCCCGACAAAGGCACAGCCGGCCGCCAACGCAGGGGCGGCCTTGCGGGTGATCATCGCGTTGGGAAAGTTCCACGGCGTGATCGACGCGGCAACCCCGATCGGCTGCTTGATCACCGTGATGCGCTTGTCGCGCTGGTGGCCCGGGATCGTCTCGCCGTAGATCCGCTTGGCCTCTTCTGCGAAAAACTCGATGAAGGACGCGCCATAGGCGATCTCGCCCTTGGCCTCTGCCAGTGGCTTGCCCTGTTCCGCCGTCAGGATGGTGCCCAGATCGTCCTGGTTCTCCATCATCAGGTCGTACCACTTGCGCATGATGTTGGCGCGTTCCTTGCCGGTCATGGCCGCCCATTCCTTTTGCGCGGCATAGGCGCGGTCGATGGCCAGGGCGACCTGGGCGCGGCTCAGGTCCGCGACACGGGCAATGACATCGCCGCGCGCAGGGTTCAGCACGTCAAAGGTGCCCTCGTCCCCTTCGACCCAGTCACCGGCCAGATAGGCCGCTTCGACCAGCAGAGAGGGGTCTTTCAAAATGGATTTCAGGTCCGTATTGGAATCAAGCATGGGATATCCCTTGATCAGTTTGGCACCGCATATTTGATGCGGGCCGTGGTGTGGGCCGAAGACCGGCCCTGAATTGGGTATGCAGCGGAGTTTAGCGCCGAACGCCCCGGCTGCCACCCGCTATTGATCGCCATTGACGCAAATCAGCCAAATCGAGCCTGCCAGCAGGGGAAGGGATCGCCGTCCGCCGGGATCGCCGCATGCACGCCACGTGCAATCGCGCGCGCCATGACGATGGCGGCCGCGTGGCACAGCACCAGCATGTCGGTCTCGGGCTGGTCCAGCGGTTTTTCCCCGGTGGCGGCGCCAAAGATCAGGTCTCCGTCCGCCGGCGTATGGCTGGGCACCAGCGCACGGGCAAAACCGTCATGGGCGGTGGTTGCCAGGCGTGTGCACTGTGCCTGGTTCAAATCGGCATCGGTGGCGACGATGCCGATGGTGGTATTGCCGCGGGTGCCGGGCGATGGCAGGCCCAGCCGGTCGAGCATGGTCAGCTTGGTCAGAGGCTCATGCGGAGCGGGAAAGTCCAGTGCCACGCCTCTTCCGCCGAACTCCTGCCCCACTTCCCAAGGCGCGGCCCAGAAGTGTTCGCCCGCATTCACCGTGGCGGTGCCCAGGGCGTTGACCGCCACCATCGCCGCCACGACATGCCCCGAAGGCAGCACGACCGAGGCGGTGCCAAGCCCCCCCTTCAGCCCCGCCGTCACCGCACCGGTGCCCGCGCCGACGCTGCCCAGGTCCATATCCGTATCCGCCGCTGCAAATGCCTGACGGCCCAGCGACTTGTAAGGGTTCTCGGCCCAGTCTTTCCTGCCGCCGTTCAGCAGGTCGAACAGAATGGCCGATGGCACGATCGGCACCCGCACCGGCCCGGCCCGATAGCCCCGCCCTGCCTCGCGCAGCGCATCCGTGACACCACCGGCGGCGTCCAGCCCGAAGGCCGAGCCACCCGACAGCACCAGCGCGTCGACCTTCTGCACCGTCTTGTCGGGGGCCAGCAAATCCGTCTCGCGCGTGCCGGGTGCCCCGCCCATCACGCTGACCCCGGCGGTAAACGGGCGCACGCCCGTCAACACCGTGACACCGGTTTTCACCGCCAGATCGCGCGCCTGCCCCACCAACAGCCCCGCAACATCCGTGATCGCGTTGCGGGGGCCGGGCTGCCAGGAGGGCATCGGGGCTGAATAGGTCATCACGTGGTCCTTCTTTCGCGGCACAGAATGCCTGCATCATCGCGGGGCATCTTGCCAGATGGCACGGGATGGGCAAGATGACCACGGCCTTGGCGATGGCGTCGCCACCCGGACCCGTTCCGGTCGGGCCTTCTCACGTCCTGCACGCCGGGACCTCTGTTTCAGGAGGTCACCTTGACCAAACGTCCCGCCTTTCATCCCGTTCACAATGGCGACAAGGTCGCCCTGCCCTTTTCCGCCGCCGAATACGACGCCCGCCTTGCCGGTCTGCGCGACGCGATGGAGTTCACCGGCGCCGCCGTGGTTGTCCTCACCTCGATGCACAATATCGCCTATTATTCGGGCTTTCTCTATTGCAGCTTCGGCCGCCCCTATGCCCTGGTCGTGACCGAGGACAAATGCGTCACCATCAGCGCGGGCATCGACGCGGGCCAGCCGTGGCGGCGCAGCCATGGCGACAGCCTGACATATACCGACTGGGGCCGTGACAACTTCTGGCGCGCGGTCCAGAGCGTCACGGGCAAGGGCAAGCTGGTCGGATATGAGGGCGACCACCTGACCCTGTCCATGCGCGACAAGCTGGAGGAAGCCCTCGACCCGCTGGTCATGGTCGACATCGCCCCAGCCACAATGCGTCAGCGCCTGTTCAAGAGCGAGGCCGAGGTCGCCCTGATCCGTGAAGGCGCCCGTATCGCGGATATCGGAGGCGAGGCGATCCGTGCCGCGATCCGCGAAGGCACCCGCGAAATCGACGTCGCCATGGCCGGTCGCGACGCTATGGAACTGGCCATCGCCGAGGCGTTCCCCGATGCCGAGTACCGCGACACCTGGGTCTGGTTCCAATCCGGGCTGAACACCGACGGCGCCCACAACCCCGTTACCTCGCGCAGGTTGCAACAGGGCGACATCCTGTCACTGAACACCTTTCCGATGATCTCGGGCTACTACACGGCACTGGAACGCACCTTGTTTCTGGGTGAGCCGGATGCCGCCGCGCTGAAGATCTGGCAGGCCAATGTCGACACGCACGACTATGGCATGTCCCTGCTGAAACCCGGCGTCAGCTGCGCCGAGATCACGAGCCAGATCAATGCCTTTCTGGCGGAACGGGACCTGCTGCAATATCGCACCTTCGGGTATGGCCATTCGTTCGGGGTTCTGTCGCATTACTATGGGCGCGAAGCCGGACTGGAACTGCGCGAGGATATCGATACCGTCCTGCACCCCGGCATGGTGATCTCAATGGAACCGATGCTGACCCTGCCGCAGGGCACCCCCGGCGCGGGCGGCTACCGCGAACACGATATCCTGGTGATCACCGAGGACGGCGCCGACGACATCACCGGCTTTCCCTACGGGCCAGATCACAACATAATCGCCTGACAGGACAGGCCGGAGCGCGCCTCCGGCCTGCACGCCGACAGATGTTTATTCGCTGTGGGGGTTTGCGCCGACCCGCCCGGCGCCCCATCTCGGGACAAGACGCGCCCACGGCCTTGCACCGCCGGGGCAATGAACCTGCGGGATGCACTCCCGCGCAAGAGCGGTTACCATCGCCCCATGTTTCGCCTCGCCTTCGTGTCCTTCATCGTTCTGACGCTGCTCTACGTGGTGGCCTCGCTCTGCGCGCGCCACGCCCGTCGCGCGCGGCTGGAACGGGAATGGCAAGAGTCGGCCGCCCCCGGCAGCCGCGATGCATTCGTCGAACGGGGGCTGAAGGCGTATGACGACAGCCTTGCACGCAAGCTGATGCTGCTGATCTATGTCGTGCCTGTGGTCATTGTCGCCTTCATCATCTACGCCGTGAATTTCATGTAAGGAGAACCGGCGCATGCGCTATCTGAAATGGGCCTTCTGGGGGATCATCGCCATCATCGCGGCGGCCTTCTTCCACTATACGCTGCCGCAACACGACATCGTCCGCATCACCGACACGTTTGAAAAGCGGGTCGATTTCGGCGCCAACTCCATCTTCTGGGCCGATGCCAATACCGGAAATGCGACCGGCAATACCAACCGCGACGTGTTCTTCATCCAGTCGATCCGCGAAAACGGCAAGCCGATGGTCTATCGCAATGAAGACACCGGATGGGGCTGGCCACCGTATTTCAAGTTCGACACCAACAACCTGCAGGCGCAGGCGTCGGATCTGAAATCGACCTCAGCCAACCCGCAGTGGGTACGGGTGACGCACTACGGCTGGCGCAACGAATTCCTGTCGACCTTTCCCAACGCGGTCGGCCTCAAGGCCGTCCCGGGGCCGGATGTCACCTCGATCCCCTGGCTGAACATCATCATCCTGACGCTGGTCGCAGCGCTGTTCTGGGCCATCCGCGTGCGCTGGCTTCGATTCCGCCGCCGCCGCATCGACCCGATGCTGGAAAACGTCGAAGACAGCTATGACCGCAGCCGCTTTGCCCGCTGGCGTGCGGATCGCAACGCGAACAGGCGCGGCGACCAAAATGGCGGTACCCGCGGAACGTGATGTGCACGACAGCCGCGCAGGGTTTTGTGCTGCGCTGCGCAGCCCTTCCCATGCGCACAGGCGCTGTGCGCGCCAGGGGGCTATGCCGACCGAGGTGGCGCGCCTAGGTTGTGGCGAAACATTTCGGAGGCATTCATGGAAGTCGGTCTTTATACGTTCGGCGACGTCGGCACCAACCCGGTCACAGGCGAGAAGGTCAACGCACAGACCCGCCTGAACAACCTGCTGGAAGAGATCGAGCTGGCCGACCAGGTCGGCCTCGACGTCTTCGGCCTCGGCGAACACCACCGCCCGAACTATGCCGTCACCTCGCCCGCCACGGTCCTTGCCGCCGCCGCACGCACCACAAAGACCATCAAGCTCAGCTCGGCCGTGACCGTCCTCAGTTCCGAAGACCCGGTGCGCGCCTACCAGCAGTTCTCGACGCTCGACAACCTGACGAACGGACGCGCCGAGCTGATGGTCGGACGTGGCAGCTTCATCGAGAGCTTTCCGCTGTTCGGATATGACCTGAACGACTACGACGCGCTGTTCGAAGAAAAGCTGGCCATGCTGATGGCCATCAACGAAGATGAAAAGCTGAACTGGAAGGCGACGACGCATACGCAAGGGGTCAAGGGCGTCGGCGTCTACCCACGGCCGGTCAACGGCAAATTGCCGATCTGGATCGCCGCGGGCGGCACCCCGCAAAGCATGGTCCGCGCAGGCGCCTATGGGGCACCCCTCGCCCTCGCCATCATCGGTGGCGAACCGCGCCGCTTTGCCCCGCTGGCCGGCCTCTATCGCCGCGCCGCGGAACAAGCCGGCAATGCCAACAAGGCCCGTGTCTCTCTCAACGTGCACGGCTTCGTCGGCGAGGACGGCAAGGCCGCCGCCGACCTGTTCTTCCCCGCACAGAAGCAGGTGATGGACCAGATCGGCCGCGAACGCGGCTGGGGCCCGCAAAGCCGCGCCCAGTTCGATGCCTCGATGAGCGCCGAGGGCGCCATGTTTGTGGGCTCTCCCGCGCAATTGGTGGACAAGATCCTCGGCCTGAAAGAGGATCTCGGCTTCGACCGCGTCACTATCCAGATGGCCATTGGCGTAATCGCGCAGAAAGACATGCTGAAGGCCATCGAAGTGCTCGGCACCAAGGTTGCGCCCGAGCTGCGCAAAGCGGGCTGAACGACCGTCGGCAAAGGGGCTCTGCCCCCGTCAGCTACGCTGCCTCCCCCGGGATATTTCGAACAGGGAAACATGCAGGACGGCGCTCTTTATCATCTGGCCGAAAATACCCCCGCCGGAGGCGTTCGGCGAGCCGGGCTCGGAGATGCCATGGGAGTGCGCCGCCCTGCGGTGCTACCCACGTCGGCAATCTGGCTTTGATCCAGCTGCCGAACACGCAAGTTCAGTCTTCTAATAAAGGCAGCAACTTACCTGGGTTCATGATGCCATTCGGATCCAGCGCCCGCTTGATTGCGTGCATGGCTGCGAGGGCCGCCGGATCTTTTCGTCGGGCCATGGTCGACAGTTTGTGCGTCCCGATGCCATGTTCTGCCGAGAACGAACCTTTCAGGTCCGCAACAACATCCTCAATCGCCTCGACGAGGCTGTCCTTGTGCGCCGCTACCGGCGAGCCGGGAAAGATCGTATAGTGGATGTTCCCATCCCCCAGGTGCGCCACGACAGAGGTCGTCGCCTGGGAATCCAACTGAGCCAGGGCATTGTCTGCACGGGCGATGAAGGCATCCATGCGATCGACCGGCACGGCGACATCCATGATGATCATGGGCTTCTTCATCGCTGCGACTTCGCTGGCGGCCTCGCGCATGGCCCACATCTCGCTTCTTTGGGATTGAGATGTGGCGATCAGTGCGTCTTCGATCGCCCCGGCGTCGTGCATCTGGGCCAGCACCTCTTCGAGGTAGGAGACGATGGGCATCGAACCATCGGCTAGCGGCGTGCAATCGCGCGGCGCAAGGGCGCCGATTTCGATCAGGATGTTCACCTTGTGATTCTCGGCAAAGGGGGGGCGTGCGGTCGCCCGCAGGCGTTGGTAGTCGGCCACGTAAGTGTCTGGCATGAATTCAAAAGCTTCGACGGCGCCCCCGGTTGCCAGCTGGATGCGATTCAGCAGGTCGAGGGCCGACGCCAGGCTCTTCATTCCGACGAGCGCCGTGGCATAGGCGCCAGGCTTTGAACGCAGACGCAGGACGGCGCCGGTGATGATCCCCAATGTCCCTTCGGAGCCGATCAGCAGGTGTCGCAGGTCGTACCCGGAGTTGTTCTTGTGAAGGTCGTGCATCAGGTCGACGACATCGCCGTTGGGCAGGACCGCTTCGATTCCCAGCACCAGGTCACGCGTGTTTCCGTAGCGCAGCACGTTGGAGCCGCCTGCATTGGTGGCCAGCGCGCCGCCGATCATGGCAGAGCCGCGCGCCCCGAAAGACAGCGGAAATATCAGCCCGTGCGGTTCGACCGTTTCGTGAATTTTTGCAATGATCACACCCGCTTCCACGACGATACTGCGGGCCTCGGGGCGCATGTCGCGGATGCGGTTCATCCGTTCCAGCGACACGACCACGGCCCCCTCGCCCTGTGCGCCGCCGGCCATGCCCGTGCGTCCGCCAGCCGGGACGAGCGGTGTGCGGGTGGCATTGGCCCATTTCACCACCGCGGACACCTCTTCGGTGGAGGCGGGGCGGACCACGGCGAGGGGGGCCTGAAACGACTCGTGGCTCCAATCCCAGCCGTAGGGTTCGGCGTCCTTTCCCGTCAGAACATTGGCCGGGCCGAGGCGTGCCGTAAGCTGGTCGAGCATGGAATATCCCTTTGTATTACGAGGTTATCATGCGTCGCGGGCGCGGCGGGGGCAAGGGAGGGAGAAGCGGGCGCCACGCCATCGCGGCTATTTGCGAAGCCGTTCCAGATTTTGCCTTGACCTCGCAAATTCTCTGCCCTAGGTAGCGCCACGGTTTGGCGGAGTAGCTCAGTTGGTTAGAGCAGCGGAATCATAATCCGCGTGTCGGGGGTTCAAGTCCCTCCTCCGCTACCAAATCCTCCTTTTCACTCAAGTCCCTGAAATCATTGTGCAGGCTTGCGTCCTGCGCCTGGATGCTGGTGTTCCTGTGGCCGAAGGCAGTGCCGGGAACCGCGGGGCGGCGGGGCGCGATTCAGCCAGGACGGGGCGCAAAACGTTAATCGGGGAAACGCGGGATTTTGCGGCGTCGGTATCGCGGTGGCAGAGACGCAGGCGACTCATCGTTTACAACTGAAAACCTGCAAATCGGAACGTCGGTATCCGAACGGTGTCTGAGCGGTATCTGAACGGTGCCCGGACGCATGAAATCCCCCGGTTAAGACAGCGTGCGCCGGTTGGCGTTAACACCTAGCCGTCGCGTGCGACGACGGGTATCAGGGAAAGGCGCGTCGCAGGGGCGGGGTCAGGGTCGGGGTCGGGGTCGGGTCGGCGGCGGGGTCAGGGGCGCGGATATCTGACCGGAGGCCGCATATCTCTCATCCGGCAGAGGCGTGCCGCCAGGGTGACAGCGCACAGGCGTGCCGGTAGAAGTCAAATCGGCCAAAGGCGATCGGCCAAAATGTGACAGCTCAAACATGACAGGGCGGTGACACCTGCATGACGGGCAGGTGAATTTTCACGCGTTCCGGGGCGCTGTCAGAAAGCTTCAGAAAACTGCAACACCGCTGTCACATTCGGCCAGCACAAGCCCCCCATCAGAACCAATGGGGCATCCTATGATCCGCACGTTTTCCATTTCCGCACTGGCGCTTGTCGCGTCGATGACCGCAGCGCAGGCACAGACCGAAATCCAGTGGTGGCACGCCATGGGTGGCGAGCTGGGCCAGAAGCTGGAAGAGATTGTCGCCGCCTATAACGACAGCCAGTCCGACTATAAGGTCGTTCCGACCTACAAGGGCAGCTACGCCGAGACCATGACATCCGCCATTGCCGCCTTTCGCGCGAAAGAGCAGCCGACCATCGTTCAGGTCTTTGAGGTTGGCACCGGCACCATGATGGCGGCCGAGGGCGCGGTTTATCCCGTCTACCAGATGATGAAGGACACCGATCAGGCGTTCGACCCCAAGGCGTTCCTGCCTGCTGTCGTCGGCTATTACACCGACACCAACGGCAACATGCTGTCGATGCCCTTCAACTCCTCGACCCCGATCCTGTATTACAACAAGGACGTGTTCGAGAAAGCCGGCCTGGACCCGAACACCGCCCCCGAGACATGGGAAGACGTCGAGGCCTATTCGGCCAAGATCATGGACAGCGGCGCGGCGAACTGCGGCTTTACCACCGGCTGGATCAGCTGGGTGCAGCTGGAAAACCTGTCGGCCTGGCACAACCAGCCGATCGGCACCAAGGAAAACGGCTTTGGCGGTCTGGACGCCGAGCTGACGGTGAACGGCCCCGTGCAGGTCAAGCATTGGGAAAACCTGGCCAAGTGGCAGGAAAGCGGTGTCTTCCAATACGGTGGACCGGGTGGCGGCGATGACGCGGCACCGAAATTCTATGCGCAGGAATGCGCCATGTACATGAACTCCTCTGCCAGCCGCGCGGGTGTGATGGCCAACGCGAAAGACTTCGACGTCGGCTTTGGCATGTTGCCCTATTACGGCGACGTCGAGGGCGCGCCGCAGAACTCGATCATCGGTGGCGCGACCCTGTGGGTCCTGCAGGGCCATGAGAGCGACGAGTACAAGGCGGCGGCGAACTTCTTCAGCTACCTGTCCAGCCCGGAGGTTCAGGCGGACTGGCACCAGTTCTCGGGCTATCTGCCGATCACCAGCGCCGCCTATGACCTGGGCAAGGAACAGGGCTACTACGAGGCCAACCCCGGATCCGACGTGGCGATCAAGCAGATCACGCTGAATGCGCCGACGGCGAATTCCAAGGGTCTGCGGTTTGGCAACTACGTGCAGATCCGCGGCATCATCGACGAGGAATTCCAGGCCCTGCTGGCCGGTGACGTCGATGCGCAGACCGCGCTGGACCAGGTGGACGCACGCGGCAACGACCTGCTGCGCCAGTTCGAGGCCGCCAACAACTGATCAGGTCCGACCCTGAGCAAACCCGACCCGCGCCAGTGACGGCGCGGGTCATTGCCGTTTTCGGGCCGTTTCAGGGCCGTTTTCGGCAAGCGGCACAGCAAGTGAACCAGGACATGCAGAACAAACGCGCGATATTCGGGGCGAAGGGGTTGCCCTACCTGCTGCTGGCCCCGCAGCTGATCATCACGGCGATCTTCTTTCTCTGGCCCGCCGGGCAGGCGATCTGGCAGAGTTTCCTGCGCGAGGACGCCTTTGGCATCAAGACGACCTTTGTCGCGCTGGAGAATTATTCCCGGCTGTTTGCCGACCCGAGCTATCTGAACGCGCTGAAGGTGACGGTGGTGTTCGCCCTGTCGACCGCCGCGCTGTCGATGGGCGTGGCGCTGGTGCTGGCGCTGGCCGTCGACCGGACGCTGCGCAGTGCGCGGATCTATTCGACGCTGCTGATCTGGCCCTATGCCGTGGCGCCGGCGGTTGCGGGCGTGCTGTGGTGGTTCATGTTCAACCCGACCATCGGCATCCTGCCCTATCTGCTGAAGGGGGTGGGCTATGGCTGGAACCATGCGCTGGACCGGGGCGACGCGATGACGCTGGTGGTGATTTCCGCCGCCTGGAAGCAGATCAGCTATAACTTCCTGTTCTTTGTCGCAGGCTTGCAGGCGATCCCGGCCAGCCTGCGCGAAGCGGCCGCGATCGACGGTGCGGGCCCGGTGCGGCGGTTCTGGACGATCACCCTGCCGCTGCTGTCCCCGACGACGTTCTTCCTGCTGGTCGTGACCATCGTCTACACGATGTTCGACACCTTCGGCGTGATCGACGCGATCACCGAGGGCGGGCCGGCGCAATCGACCAACATCCTTGTCTACAAGGTCTACCAGGATGGGTTCGTGGGTCTGAACCTCGGATCTTCTGCGGCGCAATCGGTGGTGCTGATGGGCATCGTCATCGTCCTGACCGTCATCCAGTTCCGCTTTGTCGAGCGGCGCGTGAATTACTGAGGAGCGAGGGACATGGTTGAAAACCAACGCTGGCTGAACGTGCTGGCCCACGCGGTGCTGATCCTGGGGGTGCTGGTGGTGGCGCTGCCGGTCTATATCGCCCTTGTCGCATCGACGCACGAGAGCGGGGTCTTCCTGTCGGGCGTCATCCCGATGCTGCCGGGGCGCAACATGGTCGAGACCTATTCGGCGGTGCTGCGCGGGGGCCTGTCGTCGCAGATGTCGCAGCCGATCTGGCTGATGCTGGGCAATTCGATGATCATGGCGATGATGATCGCCGTCGGCAAGATCGTCATCTCGATCACCTCGGCCTTTGCCATCGTGTATTTCCGGTTTCCGTTCCGGGGGCTGGCGTTCTGGATGATCTTCATCACGCTGATGCTGCCGGTCGAGGTGCGGATCCTGCCGACCTACAAGGTGATTGCCGACCTCGGGATGCTGAACAGCTATGCCGGTCTGTCGATCCCGCTGATCGCCTCGGCCACGGCGACGTTCCTGTTCCGGCAGGTGTTCCTGACGATGCCGGACGAGCTGGTGGAGGCGGCGCGGATCGATGGCGCGGGGCCGATGAAGTTCTTTCGCGACATCCTGCTGCCGCTGAGCCGGACCAATATCGCGGCGCTGTTCGTGATCTTGTTCATCTATGGCTGGAACCAGTACCTGTGGCCGCTGCTGGTCACCACCGACCCCAGCTATACGACCATCGTGGCAGGCATCAAGCGGATGACCGACGTGGCCGACGGCACCCCCCAATGGAATTACATCATGGCGGTCGCGATGCTGGCAATGCTGCCGCCCGTCGCCGTCGTGGTGTTCATGCAAAGGCTTTTCGTGAAGGGCCTGATCGAGACGGAGAAATAACCATGGCCACCCTGACGCTAGAGAGCCTGGGCAAGACCTATGACAGCGGCGCAAGCGCCGTCAGCGGCATCAACATCGACGTGGCCGACGGCGAGTTCCTGGTGCTGGTCGGCCCGTCGGGTTGCGGCAAATCCACCCTGCTGCGGATGATCGCGGGTCTGGAAACCGTGACCCACGGCAGCATCCGCATCGGCCCCCGCGAGGTGAACAGGCTGGAACCGGCGGATCGCGACATCGCGATGGTGTTCCAGAACTACGCGCTTTATCCGCATATGTCGGTGCGCGAGAACCTGTCCTATGGTCTGCGCAACCGCCGCATGGCCCGCGCCGAGATCACCCGCCGCGTCGAGGAGGCCGCGCGCATCCTCGAGATCGGGGATTTTCTTGAGCGCAAGCCGCGCGCCCTGTCGGGGGGCCAGCGGCAGCGGGTCGCGATGGGGCGCGCCATCGTGCGCGAACCTTCGGTGTTCCTGTTCGACGAACCGCTGTCAAACCTGGATGCCAAGCTGCGCGTCACCATGCGCGGCGAAATCCGCAACCTGCAAAAGCGGCTTGGCACCACGTCGGTCTATGTCACCCACGACCAGCTTGAGGCGATGACGCTGGCGGACCGGCTGGTGGTGCTGCGCGCGGGCAAGGTGGAACAGATCGGCACGCCGCTGGAGGTGTACCAGCGCCCGGCCTCGACCTTTGTCGCGGAATTCATCGGTTCGCCCGCGATGAACCTGCTGGACGGCGTGATGGAACATGGCCGCCTGGCCATCGGCACGGCGACGATGCGCCTGCCCGATGCCCATTGCGGGCCCGTCCGGGTGGGTGTGCGCGCCGAGGATCTGCGCGCGGTTCCCGGGGGCACGCAGGGCGCCCTGCCGGTGCGCCTGTCCTATGTCGAGGAACTGGGATCGCAGCGGCTGGGGCATTTCGACTGCGCGGGCGCGCGGCTGATCGCGGCCTTCCCGTCAGGTCAGGGTCTGAGCGAGGAAATGGCGCTGATGGCCGACCCCGAAGCGCTGCACCTGTTCGGGGCCGATGGGATGCGGTTGACCTGATGCGGGCGCGCCGCCGTGCGGGGGGACCCCGGCGCGGCGGCGCACATTGGAAAAACGCCGCCAGGCGGGACAATCTGATCGGGGGCCAATCTGATCGGGGGCCAAGATGATGGAGAGCCGATCTGATGGAGGGTCAGTTTGCGGCGCGGATCAGGTTGCGGTACGGGTCACATCGCGTTGCAGCACGGGCGCAATCAGCGCGATCAACAGGGCAAAGCCGCCCAGCAGCATGAAGGCGATGCGCAGCGAGCTGACCTCGGCCACGAAGCCGATCACCGGCGGCCCCAGCAGCATCGCGCCATAGCCCAGCGTCGCGACCGAGGCGATGCCCTGCCCCGGTGGCACGATCGGATCGGCGGCGGCACGGCTGAAGGCCAGTGGCACGAGTGCGGCATAGCCGACCCCCATCAGAACGAACCCCAGCAGCGCGGCGGGCAGCGTGGCAACGCCCGTGGCGATGGCAATGCCGAGCGCGGCGGCAAGACCACCACAGCGGGCCACCACCGTCGGGCCGAGACGGGTGATCAGAGGGTCGACGCCGAGGCGCATGGCAACCATGGTGACCGAGAAGGCCGCGTATCCCAGGGTCGCCTGCGCCTCGCCCGAACCGGCGACGTCGCGCAGGAAGATCGCGCTCCAATCCGCCAGGGCGCCTTCGCCCAGACCGGCGGACAGGGCGATCACCCCGACCAGCACCAGCGGGCCGCGCGGCAGGGCAAAGACCGGGGAATTGCGGTCGTGCGCGCGGGTGGCGGATGTCCATTTGCACAGGGTCATCGGTGCCAGCAGCAGCGCCGCCAGCAGCGCGAGGATGGCAAAATGCCCAGCGATGGACAGGTCAAAACTGGTCGCCGCAAAACCGCTGGCGGCCCCCAGGCCCGCGCCAAGGCTCCACATCGCGTGAAACGAGGACATGATGGAGCGGCGCAGGTGTTTTTCCACCTCGCTGGCCCAGCTGTTCATCGCCACGTCCATCGCGCCATGACACATGCCGAACAGGAACAGCGCCACGCCCAGCCATGCCGCACCGGGGGCCAGGCCGATCAGGATCAGCGTGGACAGGTAGAACGCGATGATCCAGCGGGTCAGGCGCACGGCGCCGAACCCATCGGCGAGCCGCCCGGCCAGCGGAAAGGAAACCAGCGCCCCGACCCCCATGACCAGCAGCAACAGACCGAAGCCGGATTCGCTCAGCCCATGTTTTTCGACGACGGCGGGCACGCGCGAGGCCCAGCCGCCCAGCAGCAGGCCGTTCAGGGCGAAGGCGGCAGACGTGGCGCGCCGGGGGGTGCGGAAGGGTGTGCGGAGGGGCGGGCGGCCGGGGGTATACGCGGGGGTGTCGATCTCAGCCATGCAGGGGCGCGGCGATCGACGTGGCGGGAAAGGTCGGGGGGATTTGCATCGGCGTGCCCTTGTGCATCACCCGTATCTGCCGGGTCCGTTACCCTTCCTAGACCGGGCGGTCAGCGGACCTCAATGGCGATTTTCGCGGTATGCCCTGCGGCCATGAAAAAGGCCCGCGCCGGGGGCACGGGCCTGTTCGGTCGCAGGGGAGGTGCCGCGTGTCAGCCCGACACGATGCGGGCATAGAGGCGGAAGGGCAGAAGCCGGCCCAGCACGGTAAAGACCCATGCAAAGGGCCGCGGAAAGCTGATCTGGCGCGACTCCGGGTTTCGGATCAGGCCCATGACGTGATAGGCTGCCTGCTGCGGGTCCATCAGCTGCGGCATGGAAAATTCGTTCTTGGAGGTCAGGCGCGTGCGGATGAAACCGGGGTTGGCCACCTGCACCGATACACCCGTGCCCTGAAGGTCGATAAACATGTCTTCGGCGAGGTGGCGCAGCGCGGCCTTGCTGGCGCCATAGCCAATCGCGCCGGGCAGGCCCTTGAAGGCCGCCAGCGAACCGATCAGCACGATATGCCCGTAATCCCGCGCCGCCCAGTCGGGCACCGTGCGCCCCAGAACCCGCATGGCGCCCATGAAGTTCGCCTCGCAGATCTGTTCGGCCTTGTCGGCGTTCCACTCTTGTGCGGTCATCGGGTCGTATTGGCCGACGCAATAGATCAGCCCGTCGGCCTGCCCCCCGACGGCGACGGCGGCCTTGACCGAGTCGAGATCGGTGACATCCAGTGGCAGTACCTGAGCGCCCTTGATGTCGGCGGCAAGGTCGCGCAGCCGGTCTTCGCTGCGGGCCGACAGGATGACCTGCGCACCGAGGCGCGACATTTCACGGGCGATGGTGCGCCCCAGTCCTTCGCTGGCACCGATGATCCAGTAGGTCTTGCCTTGCAGGTTGCGCGGAGCCATGGGGATTTCCTTTGGAACGGGGCTCGAACAGGAGCGATGTAAACGTGACGGGACGCGGCCAGATCAGGTCACTGGCCAGATCAGGACACAGGTATGCGTCTAAGAAAAACGAGAGCCAAGGCGATAAGTTTCACGACGCAGGGTAAAACTGCGTAGGAAAAATTTAAAATTTGCAGCGCATTTGGCGAGTTTTCGCCGCCCGGCACGTATCCGTAGGCCTGAAGCAGCGGCAATGTGCCGACGGCGGCCAGAGCGAGCGACAGCTTGGTCGCCATCGACCACAGCCCGAACGCCTGCCCGCCGGACAACCCGGCCCGCGCCAGCGCCGTCGAAAAGAGGACCGGCAGGATCACCAGATCGGCGCCGAGGGCCGCACCGGACGCGACACATATGACCGAAAAGGCCAGCGCCGCCCCGGAGGGCAGCAGCGCCGCGCCGGAAAAGGCGAGGATCGTCATCGCCATGCCGCAGACCAGCACAGGCCGGTTGCCAAAGCGCGCCGCCGCCCGCGCCCAGAGCGGTGCCGCCAGCCCGGCGGACAGAAAGAACAGGATCAGGAACGGCCCGGCGAGATCGGGCAGCCCGAGGCGGTCTTCGACGAAGAACAGGAACAGGGTCGATGTCAGCGCGGCGGGCAGGGCATTCACGCAGGCCAGCACCAGCAGCGCACCGCCGCCCGATGCGATCAGGGCCCTGACGGTCAGCGGCGCGGCGGCGGGGGCGCTGATCCGCCACAGGGGACGGGCGCACCAGCCCCCGGCCAGAGCGAGGACTGCAATCACCGCGCCGAACAGCGGGTAGGTCAGATCCTCACCCGCAATCGCCGCCAGCAGGCCGGGCGCGGCGGCGGCCAGCAGCACGCCGATCACCAGCCCGGTTTCGCGCCAGGCCGCCACCCCCAGATGGCCTGCCCCGCCGCCGGGCGCCACGGTATCGGGTGCCTCGTCCACGTCGGCGGAGATGGAGGCAGGGATCGAGGCAGAGGCGGGCGTGGGGCGTTGCACGGAAACCGGCGCAGTCTGCGGTGCCTTGGGCTGTGGGACGCGCACAGTCGATGCGGGCGCATTTTCCGGCCCCATGGCGACTCCAGCGTCCGGGCCAGCCGGGGGCGTGGTACGGGACGCAGCACTGGGCGCAGTAAGGGGCGCAGAACGGGGCGCAGTAAGGGGCACGGTCTGGCGGGCAATCGCTTCGGTCTGGCCATAGAGCAGGATGGTGGCGAGGCTGTAGGCGGTAAAGATACCCACCAGAAGGCCCGTCACCCACACCACGGGATCAATTGGCGGCGGCACGGAAAACAGCAGCAGAAATCCCCCGCCAAGCGCCGCACAGGCCAGCCCGGCAAAGACCGGGCGCGCCCTTGGCCAGCGGTCGACCATCCAGCCCAGCGCGGGATCTTCGACAACGTCCAGCACCCGGATCGCGATCAGGATGAAGCCGACGGTGGACAGGCTGAGGCCAAGCTCGGCCCCGGCAAAGCGGGGCAGGTGGATATAGAGTGGCAGCCCGGCCACCGAGAGCATCGCGGCAAAGGGCAGGATGCGCCAGCGGCGCAGCGGGGGCGTCACGGCGCGGGCCTAGCCGCCGCGCAACCGGCGCGACAGGCGCGGGCTGCGGGTGTCGTCGCCCAGCCATATGCCCAGAAAGCGCCGCTTGATACCCGGATGCGACACATCACAGGTCTGCCGTCCGTTCAGCCACATGCGCAGGTGGTCGTCGCCATCCGACGCGGCGACATAGCGATCGCCGCTGTCGACGGTTCCCATGCACCGCGCAAGCTGTTGTTTCAGTTGTGGCAGGTCGGCACTGGGCCCTTCGACACGGGCGATTTCATCCATCGAGGTGTCGAGCAGGTCGTCGCCGTCGATGCCCATGGCATAGGTCAGTTGCAGCGCCATCGGGGCGGCCCAGTCGAAGCGTGCGGCACTGCTCCACAAGGCTGCATCGTAGATGTGGATGCCCAACCACGTGAACCGGGCCTGCCCGAGCAACCTGGGGGCGGCAACGGTGCTGCCGGCCTCGGCAGGCAAAGGTTGGGTTTGGGCCTGTGCCTGGGTGTTGCCGGCGATGACCGCCAGGCAGAGGGCAACGAAAAGAACCGTAGCGGGGAACACCCGCCCGGGCCGCGCGGCGGCCAGCCCGGCCGCGACCGGGGTGCGCCGCCCAGTGGCACCGGGGCTACGCATGGCGCAGCTCGACCTGGACGACGTCGGTCTGGCCCACGGCAAAGGAGGCGGCACAGATCTCGAGGTAGTAGCGCCAGCTGCGCAGGAACGCAGGGCCATAGCCCAGACGTTCGATGCGGCCTGCCTCGGCATCCATGCGGGCCAGCCACGTGCGGCAGGTGCGGGCGTAGTCGTGGCCGAAGGCAAAGGTGTCCGTCACGCGCAGGCCCGCCCCCTCGGCGGCCCGGCGGATCTGCCCATCAGACAGCAACATGCCGCCCGGAAAGGAATGCTGACGGATAAAATCGGAGCTGCTGCGATAGGTCGGGAAATAGCGGTCGGGCACGGTGATCGCCTGCACCACCGCCCGGCCACTGTCAGACAGGCGCGCCTTCATCGTCGCAAAGAAGGTCGGCCAATAGCGCTCTCCCACGGCCTCGATCATCTCGATCGAGACGATGCCATCGTATTTGCCCGCGCTGTCGCGGTAATCGCGCAGCTGGATGTCGGCCTGACCATCCAGGCGGGCATCGGCATAGCCTTTTTGCGCGGGCGAGATCGTCAGCCCGGTGACGTAGCGCCCCTGACGCGCGGCCCGTTCGGCAAAGCCCCCCCAGCCGCAACCGATTTCAAGCAGGCGTTCGCCGTCGCCCACGCGGTCGAGAATGCGGTCGTATTTTCGCATCTGGCCGCGCCCGAGGTCCATGTCGCCGGGGCTGAACAGGGCCGAGGAATAGGTCATCGACGGGTCGAGCCAGAGCTGGAAGAATTCGTTGCCCACATCGTAGTGGGCGCGGATGTTGCGCGACGATCCGCTGCGCGAATTGGCCCGAAGCAGGCGGTCGATGGTGCGGAACTTGAGACTTTGCCATGGGCTGGCGTAGGCATAGCGGCGGAACTGGTCGAGGTTCTTCAGCGCCAGCACGGTCAGCGCCTCGATCGAGGGAGTGTCCCAGAGGCCGTCGATGTAGGCTTCGCCCAGGCCGACGTCACCGCGGGCCAGGGCGGCGGAAATCGCGGACCAGTCGTTGATCTGCATTTCGGCCTCGACACCGCTAGACCCGAAATGGTGCACCTCGCCTTCGGGGGTGCGCAGGGTCAGGCGACCGGTCTCGATCACCTCGCAGCTTTTGAGGAATTCGGATTTCAGGCGGTTGGTCAGGATCGGCATCACGAAATCTCCTCGGCTGGGGGGGCCGGTCGGGTGCGATAGGGGGCACGTTTCAGTTTCAGGCGTATGGCCTGCCAGTAGATCAGCGCCACGGTGCGCAGCGCCCCGAACGGGCGGCGCAGCAGGGCCGAGCGCAGCAGGCCCGCGCTGGTCAGGGGGCGGCGCGGGCCGGTCAGGGTGGCATACAGCCCCTCTGGCCCGTTGCCATGGTTGATGAAGATGGCGACACGGTCGTCGCGGATGTCGAAGCGGAAGTCGTAGTCGCCCGCGACATCCTGGAACGGAGAGACGTGCATCACCTTGCGCGCGCCGAGGTGATCCTGGCCCGAGATCGGCAGGAAACCGGGATGCGCGCAGACATAGTTGTGACGGTCGCCGAAGGTATTGTTGACCTCGGCTATGACGGCGACCAGCGCCGCGCCCTCATACACCAGCCAGAAGGACACCGGGTTGAACAGCGCGCCGAAAAAGCCCGGCTGGGTCAGCAGCAGGATCCGGCTGATGCGGACGGCGGCAAGGCCACGTTCGGCCAGGACATCGCGCACCCAGGCGACGCCGCGCCCCTGCCCGCGCGGCCCGCCATGGTTGCGGTCCTGCACCGATGCGAGGTTGAAGCCGTTGCGCGAGAACAGCAGCGGGGTGTCCGGGCTGTCGGGGTCGATCAGCACGTAATCGACCGAGTACCGAAAGCTGTGGGCAATGGCGCCGCGCCGCGCATGGACCGTATGGCCAGGGATCAGCTGGGCAGAGGTGGTCATGTCATGGCCAGTTGCGGATCGAGCTGGCGAGCGACGCGGACGGCGCTGGCAAAACCGTCTTCGTGAAAGCCATGCCGCAGCCAGGCCCCGGCAAACCAGGTGCCGTTCTGCCCCTGCATCGCCTGAATTTGCTTTTGCGCCTTCAGCGCGGGGCCGTCGAAGACCGGGTGGCGAAAGGTTTTCTGATCGTAGATCAGGTCATCGCGGATCGTCTGGCAGGGGTTGAGCGAGACGAACAGCGGATCGCCCTCATCTATGTTTTGCAGGCGGTTCATCCAGTAGGTGACGCCGATCTGGCTCTGCTGTGCCGTGGTATCGGCCTTGTAGACCCATGAGGACCAGCAGGCCCTTCGGCGCGGCATCTGCGTTTCGTCGCGATGCAGGATCATGTGGTTGTCCTGATAGCCGACGGCGGACAGGGCGGCATGTTCCGCCGCCGTCGGCTGCGCCAGCAGGCGCAGGGCCTGATCGGAATGACAGGCCATGATGACCTGATCGAACGCCTCAGGCTCTGCCCCGGCGACGTGCACCTGGGGGCGCAGGCCGTCGCGGGTGACGGCCTGGATCGGCGCGCCCGTGCGAATCTCGGTACCATTGGCCCGCAACGCGGCCTCCAGCCGGCGCACGTATTCGATCGACCCGCCACTGACCGTCCACCACTGGTGCTGGCCGCGCGCCGAGAGCAGCGCGTGATTGCGAAAGAACTGAACGAGGGAGCGGGCGGGAAAGGCGGTGATGCCGTCGGGCGGAGTCGACCAGATCGCGCCGCAGATCGGCTTGAGGTAATAGTCGCGAAACCATGTGCCGAGGTTCAGTTCGGCCATCAGGTCGCCCACGGTCATCGTGTCGTCGAACGCCGTCGCCTCGGCGCGCGCGTTAAAGCGCAGGATGTCACGGACCATGCGGGCAAAACCGGGGCGCAGCAGGTTTCGCCGCTGGCCAAAGACAGCGGCAATGTCGCGCAGACCGTATTCGACCTGGCCGTTGTTGATGGTCGCGCCAAAGCTCATGTCGCTCTTCTCGACCGGCACGTCGAGATCCCGGAACATCGAGGTCAGATGCGGGTAATTTGAATAGTTGAAGACGATGAACCCGGTGTCGACCGGCTGATCGCCGTTGCGCCCCGCCATGACGGTGCGGGCGTGCCCGCCCAGACGTGTATCGGATTCGTACAGCGTGACCCGATGGTGGGGCGACAGCAGGTAGGCCGCCGCCAGACCCGAAATGCCACCGCCGATGATGGCGATGCGCTGTGGTCGCATCGATAGCGCGTCGAATGACATGGTCGCTCCCTGTGTGACGTGCCCGGCCTTGTGTCGCCGGTCAGACGCGGCCCGCAGGGACCGCCCCGTGAAACCAGCCTCCCGAGGGGGCCAGTCGCTTGACGTTTCGATAAAAGGTACGGCGGGGCGCGCGAAACAGTTCACTCGGGTCACAAAAAAATATTTGTGATCCGGTTCCGGCGGGGTTGCGTAACTGGCTTATGTTGAACCCTGACCCAATGCCTGCGACACTTGTTCCGATGCGCCCCCGTTTGCGGGTGGTGCGTGCCGCTGCGCGGAAAGGCAGAGCAAAATTGGCCGACGTTCAGAATGACAGTCATACGACCGAGGGACAGAACACCGACGGGCAGACGACCGACCGGAGCCAGCAGATCGCGTGGATGCTGGCGGTGCGCGACCAGCGTGACCGTGACAGTTTTGCCCGGCTGTTCGGGTTCTACGCGCCCCGGATCAAGGGAATGCTGATGCGATCCGGGATGCCTGCCGCCGCCGCCGAAGACGTGGTGCAGGACGTGATGCTGGCCGTGTGGCACAAGGCGGCGCAGTTCGATCCGGCGCGGTCGCAGGTGTCGGGCTGGATCTACAAGATTGCGCGCAACCGGCAGATCGACATCGCCCGCAAGGCACAGCGCCCCCTGCCCGAACCGGTCGAGACGGAAACACCCCCCGAGGCGGATCCCGGTCACTTGGTCGCCTTTCAGGAAGAGGCCGGCCAGTTGAAAGACGCGCTGAGCCGCCTCAGCCCCGAACAGCGCGACCTGATCGTGCGGGCCTATATCGGGGATCTGACGCACCGCGAAATCCAGACCGAAACCGGCCTGCCGATGGGCACGATCAAGTCGCGCATCCGCCTGGGACTGGACCGCCTGAGACATGAATTGAAGGACTTGCGAAGCTGATGAGCGCGATTGCACATCATATCCCCGAACAGATGATTGCCGGCTACGTGTCCGGCACCCTGCCACCGGCGTTCGAGATGGTCGTCGCGGCGCATGTGTCGATGTGCGACGCCTGCCGCGCCGCCCTTGAGGCGCATGAAACCCTTGCGGGTGCGCTGTTGGAGGCGACGACGCAGGAGCAGCCGATCGAGAACGACCTGCTGTCGCGCGTGATGGACCGGCTGGACGCGCCGGCGGCCCCTGCCCCGCAGGTGCGGCGCATGGACATCTACCCCGGTCCCGTGGCCGCGGCGCTGGATCACAAGCCGCCGCGCTGGCGGGCCGCCGGTGGTGGCGTGCGCCAGCAGATCCTGTTCGAGGACGGCAAGGGGTCGGTGCGTCTGCTGTATATCCCCGGTGGCATGGCGGTGCCGGACCACGGCCACCGCGGTACCGAGCTGACGATGGTGCTGTCCGGCGCGTTTCACGACGAGACCGGCCAGTTCGGTGTCGGCGACGTGGAGGTCGCGGACGAATCGCTGGAGCACACGCCGACGGCGGACGCGGGTGAACCTTGCATCTGTCTGGCCGCCACCGATGCACGGCTGCGGTTCAATTCGATCCTGCCGCGCCTTGCGCAGCCCTTTCTGCGGATCTGATTTCACCGGTCGCGGTGAGGTTCCGACCTCGGGGAAGGGCGGGTCGGCAGGGCGGCACGTTACAAAACCTTCATTTGCGCCCGGGCTGCAATTTCCATATTTCATGAAATATGGAAAAAATGATCCCCTCCCAGCTTGCCACCCTTGGCCATCCGCATCGCCTGGCGGTGTGGCGGTTGCTGATGCGGCGGTTCCCCGACGCGGTGCCTGCGGGTGAAATCGCCGAGGCAACGGGGCTGAAGAATTCGACCTTGTCCGTCTACCTGTCCGCCCTGAAGGACAGCGCGCTGATCGACAAGGAGCGGCAGGGCACATCCATACGTTACAGGGCCGCGATAGGGTCGGCCACGACGATGCTGGATTACCTGTTCGCGGATTGCTGCCGCAGCCGACCGGAGCTTTGCATGACCCTGCCCTCGACCTCATCCAGACCGCTGAACGTGCTTTTCATCTGCACTGGAAATTCCGCCCGGTCCCTGTTTGCCGAGGCGCTGCTGCGCGACATGGGCGCGGGGCGGTTCCGCGCGTTTTCCGCCGGAACGCATCCCGCCGACGCGCCGAACCCGCTGACCTTGCAGATGCTGGCGGACAAGGGGCACGCCACCGGCGACCTGCGGTCGAAATCCATCGACGAATTCGCGGCAGAGCGCGCGCCAGTGATGGATTTCGTGTTCACGGTCTGCGATCAGGCCGCAAACGAGGATTGCCCGGCCTGGCCCGGCCAACCGATCAGCGCCCATTGGGGCCAGCCTGACCCGGTGCGGGTGACGGGCACGCAGGCCGAGCGGATGCTGGCGTTTCAGGCGGCCTATGGCGGGCTGCGCAACCGGGTGGCCAGTTTCGTCGCCCTGCCCTTCGACGCGCTGGACCGCGCGTCCCTGCAACGCCGCGTCGACGCCATTGCCCAAAACGAGGAAACCGCATGACCACCTACGCCCTGAACGGACTTGGCCGCATCGGCAAGCTGGCGCTGCGGCCGCTGCTGGAGAGCGGTGCCGACATCGCCTGGATCAACGACGCCACGGGGGACGCCGCGATGCATGCGCACCTGCTGGAGTTCGATACCGTGCATGGCCGCTGGCAGGCGGAAT
Organism: Pseudooceanicola sediminis; assembly: GCF_003575965.1. Classification (GTDB taxonomy): domain Bacteria; phylum Pseudomonadota; class Alphaproteobacteria; order Rhodobacterales; family Rhodobacteraceae; genus Pseudooceanicola; species Pseudooceanicola sediminis. Next base: position 41,088 of record NZ_QWJJ01000010.1, read on the forward strand.
TTGCGGCGGACGCAACCAGCGTCACCATCGACGGCACCCGCCTGCCCTTCATCGGAACCCGCGATCTGGCCGCGCTGCCGCTGGAGGGCGTCGATGTGGTCATCGACTGCACCGGCAAGTTCAAGAGCGAGGCCGCGCTGGCGCCCTATTTCGCCGCAGGGGTGAAAAAGGTCATCGTTTCGGCCCCGGTCAAGGACGGGCCGACGGCGAATATCGTCTATGGTGTGAACAACCACGATTATGACGCGGACCGGCACAACATCGTCACGGCGGCCAGTTGCACGACCAATTGCCTCGCCCCCGTGGTCAAGGTGATCCATGAGGGGCTGGGCATCCGCCACGGGTCGATCACCACGATCCATGACGTGACCAATACGCAGACCATGGTGGACCGGCCCGCCAAGGATCTGCGGCGCGCACGCTCGGCGCTGAATTCGCTGATCCCGACGACGACGGGCAGCGCCACGGCGATCACGCTGATCTACCCGGAACTGACCGGCAAGCTGAACGGCCATGCGGTGCGGGTGCCGCTGCTGAATGCCTCGCTGACCGATTGCGTGTTCGAGGTGGCGCGGGCGACCAGTGTCGAGGAGGTCAACGCGCTGTTGCAGGCCGCCGCCGAGGGGCCGCTGCGTGGTATTCTGGGGTACGAGGTGCGCCCGCTTGTGTCGGCGGATTATGTCAATGACCCGCGCAGTTCGATCGTCGACGCGCCCTCGACGATGGTGGTGAACGGTACGCAGGTGAAGATCTATGCATGGTACGACAATGAATGGGGCTATGCGCACCGTTTGATTGACGTCGCCCGCATGGTTGGCGCCGCGCTGTGAGACCGGCTGGCCTGTCGGCCTATATCGCCGTCACCGCCGCCTACTGGGCCTTCATGCTGAGTGACGGGGCGCTGCGGATGCTGGTGCTGCTGCATTTCCACGGCCTCGGCTTTTCACCGGTGCAGCTGGCCTATCTGTTCCTGCTGTACGAGGTGGCAGGGATCGTCACCAACCTGTCGGCGGGCTGGATCGCGGCGCGGTTCGGGCTGACACGCACGCTTTATGCCGGGCTTGGCCTGCAGGTGCTGGCGCTGGTCGCGCTGGCGGCGCTGGACCCGGCGTGGAGCCTTTGGGGATCGGTCGCCTATGTCATGGCCGTGCAGGGCGCATCGGGCGTGGCCAAGGACCTGGCGAAGATGTCGTCGAAATCGGCGGTCAAGCTGCTGGCGCCTGCGGGTCAGGGCGGGTTGTTCGCCTGGGTCGCGGTGCTGACGGGGTCGAAAAACGCCGTGAAGGGCGCGGGCTTTCTGATGGGCGCGCTGCTGCTGGGGGGCGTGGGGTTTACCGGGTCGGTGCTGGGCATGGCGCTGGTGCTGGCGGTGATCCTGGCCGCCGTGGCGATATGGATGCCGGAGGGCCTGCCGAAGGGGCGCAAGGGCGCGACGTTTTCCGAGGTCTTCTCCAAGGACGTCAATGTCAACTGGCTGAGCTTTGCGCGGGTGTTCCTGTTCGGGGCGCGCGATGTCTGGTTCGTCGTCGGCATCCCGATCTATTTCTATGCCGTGCTGTCGGATGGAACCGAGGCCGGCAATCGCGCGGCGTTTTTTGCCATCGGCAGCTTCATGGCGGTCTGGACCATCCTGTATGGCGTTGTGCAGGCCTGGGCGCCGAGGCTGCTGGGCGCGCGCCGCCGGAGCGAGGGCGACCTGGTCGCCGCCGCCCGCCATTGGGTGGCCGCGCTGGTGGTCGTGCCCGCGCTGCTGGCGGTGCTGGTCTGGGCGGCGGGCGCACCCGCGCCTTGGCTGACGGGCGTGATCATCGTCGGCCTGCTGGTGTTCGGGGCGATCTTTGCCGTCAATTCGTCGCTGCATTCCTATCTGATCCTCGCCTTTACCTCGGGCGAGCGGGTGACAATGGATGTGGGTTTCTACTACATGGCGAATGCTGCGGGGCGGTTGCTGGGCACGCTGCTGTCGGGGCTGAGTTATCAGCTGGGCGGTTTGCCGGCCTGCCTTGGCACCGCTGCCGCGCTGCTGTTGGTGAGCCGCTATGGTGCCGGGCAGCTGGGACAGAGGAGAGCGGACCCACATGAGCCTGTTTGAGAGATACCTGACCCTGTGGGTGGCGCTGGCGATTGCCATCGGCGTCGGCCTCGGCAGCGTGATGCCGGGGCTGTTCGACCTGATCGCGGGCGCCGAGGTGGCGCATGTGAACCTTGTGGTCGCCGTGCTGATCTGGGCCATGGTCTATCCGATGATGATCGGGGTCGATCCGGGTGCGATCAGCGGCGTGATGAAACAGCCCAGGGGCCTGGTGATCACGCTGGTGGTGAACTGGCTGATCAAGCCGTTTTCCATGGCGGCGTTGGCGGTGCTGTTCTTTGACCACATCTATGCGCCGATCGTGTCGGCGGAACTGGCGCCCGAATATATCGCCGGGCTGATCCTGCTGGGGGCTGCGCCCTGCACGGCGATGGTCTTTGTCTGGTCGAACCTGACGAAGGGCGATCCGGCCTATACGCTGGTGCAGGTCACGGTGAACGACCTGATCATGGTGGTGGCCTTTGCGCCGCTGGTGGCGTTCCTGCTGGGGGTGACGGATATCGTGGTGCCCTGGCGCACGCTGATCCTGTCGGTGCTGCTGTTTGTCGCCGCACCGCTGCTGGCCGGGGTGGTGACGCGCCGACGCCTGGGCAGCGCGAAGGAAATCGCGGCGTTCACGGCAAGGATGAAGCCGGTGTCGATTGGCGGGCTGATCGTGACGGTGGCGATCCTGTTCGGGTTGCAGGGCGACGTGATCCTGTATGATCCGCTGATCATCGCGCTGATCGCGGTGCCGATCCTGATCCAGAGTTACGGGATCTTTGCCGTGGCCTATGGCGCGGCCTTCGCGATGAAGGTGCCGCACAGGATCGCCGCACCCTGCGCCCTGATCGGGACGTCGAACTTCTTTGAGCTGGCGGTGGCCGTGGCGATCAGCCTGTTCGGGCTGAATTCGGGCGCGGCGCTGGCCACGGTGGTGGGGGTGCTGGTGGAGGTGCCCGTGATGCTGTCGCTGGTCTGGTTCGCGAACGGGACGCAAGGACGGTTTCCCACGCCGAAGCGGGCGCGGGCGAGCAGACCGAAGGCTGTGCGCAAGGGGTGATTGGCGCTGCGCGCCAGCCTCCGGCGGGGGTATTTACGGCCAGATGACAGGGAAGCCCGCAGCGGGCGGAGCGATTTAGAGCCCCGCCTCTTGCGCGATTTCCTTGCGGGATTTGCGGGCGCGTTCGGTTGCCGACTTGAGCTGGCCGCAGGCGGCCATGATGTCTTCGCCGCGGGGGGTGCGGATGGGGCTGGCGTAGCCGGCCTTGTAGACGACATCCGCGAAGGCCCGGATGCGGTCGGGTTCGCTGCGCTGGTAGGGGGCACCGGGCCATTCGTTGAACGGGATCAGGTTGATCTTGGCCGGGATGCCGCTGATCAGCTTGACCAGGCGGCGGGCATCCGCGTCGGTGTCGTTGACCTCCTTGAGCATCACGTATTCGAAGGTGATGCGTTCGGAGTTGGACAGGCGCGGGTAGTCGCGCAGCGTGTTCAGAAGGGTCTCGATGTTCCAGCGTTTGTTGATCGGCACCAGCTTGTCGCGGACCTCGTCCGTGGTGGCGTGGAAGGAGACCGCGAGGAGACAGCCGATTTCCTCGGCGCATTTCGCGATTTCGGGGACGACACCGGAGGTCGAGAGCGTGATGCGGCGACGCGACAGCGAGATGCCTTCCGGGTCCATCGCGATCTTCATCGCGTCGCGCACGTTGTCGAAGTTGTAGAGCGGTTCGCCCATGCCCATCAGGACGACGTTGGAGAGCAGGCGGGTTTCATCCTTGGGCGCGCCGGGGACCGGCCATTCGCCCAGATCGTCGCGGGCCAGCATGATCTGGCCGACGATTTCGCCCGGCGTGAGGTTGCGCACCAGCTTCTGGGTGCCGGTGTGGCAGAACGAACAGGTCAGGGTGCAGCCCACCTGCGAGGAGATGCAGAGCGTGCCGCGGTCGGTTTCGGGGATATAGACCACTTCGACTTCGTGACCGCCGGCGATGCGCACCAGGTATTTGCGGGTGCCGTCGGAGGAGACCTGTTTCGAGACGATTTCAGGCAGCTCGATGATGAAGTTGTCGGCCAGCAGGGCGCGGTAGTCTTTCGACAGGTTGGTCATCCTGGCGAAATCGCGCACGCCCCAGTGATAGAGCCATTGCCAGACCTGGTTGAGGCGCATCTTGGCCTGCTTTTCCGGCGTGCCGGCCGCGATCAGCGCCTCCAGCAGTGCGGGCCGTGTCAGACCGACCAGGTTGACCGGACCCTCGGGCAGCTTGCGCGGGATCGTCATCACGTCCTGCGTGATCGGGGTCGCGGGCGCCGGGGTGCGGGCCGTCTGGATATCGGGCACCTGGCTGGTGGTCGCGCTGTCTGGGCTGGCGGTCATGATCGGGCTCCTGCTGGAAGTCTGCCCATATAGGGGATTCTTATCCACATGAAAACAGGGCGCGTGACCCTGTCACACCCCCTGCCCTGCATATCCGTTCTGCACCCGGCGCGGAATTCGCCGCCGGTCCCGCAGGGGTTGACGTTACTTGCAGCGGTTCGCCGCATCCTCGACAGCGGCGGTAAAGCCCATCAGCGAGAAGGTATCCTTGGTCTGCGTGCCGCGACCCGAGCGGGCGCTGAGCACGGCGTCGGTGCCGCCTTTCAGCGCCGCCAGGATCTTGGCATCGTCGCCCGGACCCGGCCAGGCCCATTCGCCCTGGGTGTAGAGTTCGAATTTGGTGTCGCCCACGGCCAGGTTCACGGTGGATCCGTCCGCAAAGGGATAGCCGCCGGTAAAGGCCACCTGACCCGACAGATCGGCACCGGGGCGGAAGAAGGCCATCAACTGAATTTCGCTGCGCCGGACCGAGACGACCTTGCCGTCCTTGGAATTGACCGTCTCCTTGGGTTCGGAGACTGCCCAGCATTCCTTGGGATCGGGCTCCTCGAAAACGCTCCAGTCCGTCTTGGCTGCAACCTGATTTTCGCTGACCGTCTGTGCCATGGCACCCGTCGCGGCAAGCGCCATAACCGCGATCCCCGCACCCAACTTCCCAAATGTCATCTGTCCAGCCTCCAAGCCGTCCTTGCCTCTGTCGTGCCCCCGTGACCTGTGCGCCATCTCTCGGGGCTGTCTTGCCAATCTCGACATTGCATTATTAGCGCAAAATCTGCCACATGCGAAAGGCTGATTGGCAAGAAACCGCACACATCAAGGGGAAGTTATCATGACCGGGGCAGAGAAACTGGTTGAGGTCTGGCGCGGGCCGTTCTGCGAGTCCGTTCACTATGGTCATGCGGCCATCGTGGACAGCAGCGGCGCGGTCATCCGGGCCTGGGGCGACCCGGATGCGATGATCCTGCCACGCTCGTCCTGCAAGATGATCCAGGCCCTGCCGCTGATCGAATCCGGCGCTGCGGATGCCGCCGGGCTGAGCGAAAAGCAACTGGCCCTGTCCTGTGCATCGCACAACGGCGCCGCGATCCACACCGACGCGGTGCAAGGCTGGCTGGCCGACATGGGGATGTCGGATGCCGATTTCCGCTGTGGCCCGCAGATGCCCGACGACGTTGAGGCGCACCATGCGCTGATCAAGAGCGATTCGAGCCCGTGCCAGTATCACAACAACTGCTCGGGCAAGCATTCGGGCTTTCTGACGCTGAACCGGCATATCGGCGGCGGATCCGAATATGTCGAACCGGATCACCCGGTACAGAAGGCCGTGCGGGAGGCGTTTGAGAGCGTCACCGGCATGGATAGCCCCGGCTATGGCATCGACGGCTGTTCGGCCCCGAACTTTGCCACCACGCTGACCGGACTGGCCCGCGCGATGGCGTTCTTTGCCAATGCGCACAATGGCAGCACCCTGCGCGAAAAGGCCGCCGCGCGGCTGACCCGCGCCATGGCGGCCTTTCCAGAGATGGTCGCGGGCGAAACCCGCGCCTGCACTGAGCTGATGCGCGCGATGAATGGCCGCGTCGCGATCAAGACCGGGGCCGAGGCGGTGTTCGTGGCGATCATCCCCGAGCTGGGCCTGGGCATCGCGCTGAAGATCATGGACGGCGGGACCCGTGCCAGCGAATGCGCGATCACCGCGCTGCTGGCCAATCTGGGCGTGCTGGATCCGAACCACCCCGCCGCACGCAAGCGCATGAACGTGCCGCTGCTGAACCGGCGCGGCATCGACACCGGCGTGATCCGCCCGGCACCGGGGTTTCCCGCGTAGGACACACCTGAGACGGCAAAAGGGGGGCGCGCGGCCCCCCTTTTTTTCAATCGCTTCGGTCGGGCGGATCAGTTCACCGCATCGAGGCCGTCGGGTTTGCCCACCACGACAAAGCGCAGCTGATCGGGGTGCAGACGCTCGCGCGCGACGCGGTTGATCTCCTCCAGCGTGACGGCGTTGATCTTGTCGTTGCGCGTCGCGGGATAGTCGATGGGCATGTTGTCGTGCTGCATCCCCACCAGGATACTGGCGATGGTGCCGTTGCCATCAAAGCGCAGGGGATAGGCGCCCGTCATGTATTTCTTGGCATTCTCAAGCTCTTCTTCGGTCACACCGTCGGTGGCGATCCGCGTCCACTCATCGCGAATGACGCTGATTGCATCCGCCACGCGGCCGTTGGCCGAGGCAACGGAGCCTTCCCAGACATCGGCGAAATCACGGTCGGCCAGCCAGGAATAGACGCCATAGGTCAGGCCACGCTTTTCGCGCACCTCCTGCATCAGGCGGCTTTCAAAGCCACCGCCCCCCAGGATCGTGTTCAGCAGGTAGGCAGCGAAGAAGTCGGGATCCTCCATGCCAAGCCCGTCCTGCCCCCAGAGCACCTGCGCCTGCGGCGTGTCGTAGGGCACGATGGTCACGCCCGGCGTCAGCGACAGGTCGATGGTGTCGGGCAGCGCGGCGCCGCCCGTCGGCAGATCGCCCAGCAGGGTATCGAGCAGGGTGCCCAACTGTTCCGGGGTGATATCCCCGACGGCGGCAATGCTGACGCGGTCCTTGACCAGCACGTTGTCCTTGGCTGCCAGCAGATCGTCGCGGGTCAGGGCCGCGACGCTTTCCGCCGTACCCTCGATCGCACTGCCATAGGGATGATCGCCGTAGGCCAGCGCATCGAAGGCACTGGAAGCGATGCTGGAGGGATCTTCGGCGTCTTCCCGGATCCCCGAGAGGACCTGATCCTTGACCCGCGCTATGGCGTCTTCGGGCAGGCTGGGTTCAACGATACTGCGGCGCAGCAGGTCGACGGCCTCGTCACGGTTTTCGGTCAGGAAGCGGGCCGAGATCGACATGCTGTCGGAATTGGCGGAATAGCTGTAGCTGGCTGCCAGCCCGTCTTCGGCCTTGGCGAAATCACGGGCGTCCATGTCGCCGGTGCCCTCTTCCAGGAGACCGGACATCAGGTAGGTCGCGCCGCGCTTGCCCGGCGCATCCAGCGCCGCGCCACCGGCAAAGCGCATGTCGAGTGCGGTAAAGGGGATCGAATGCTCCTCGACCAGCCAGGCGGAAATGCCACCGGGGCTGGTGACCTGCTGAATCCGGATTTCGGCGTGGGCCTGAAGCGCGCCGAGGGTCAGCACGAACGGCAGGACAAAGCGCATCATTGGCTCACCTCCTTGTCGGACATCAGATAGCCGGTGACGGCATTGTCGCGGTTCAGCACCTGTTTGGCCGCCGCGATGATGTCATCGGGCTGCACCGCCTGCAAAATATCGGGCCAGGCCTGAATATCCGACACCGTCAGCCCCTGGCTGAGCGCGGCGCCATACATCTGCGCCAGACCTGCCACGTCATCCCGGTCGTAGACCTGGCTGGCGCGCACCTGCATCTTGATCCGCTCCAGCGCCTCGGGGTCGACGCCATCCTCGATGAAGCTGGCCAGCGCATCGTCCATCGCGGTTTCCGCATCCTCGAGCGAGACACCCGGTGCCGGCACGGCATAGACACCAAAGGTCGTGTCATCCAGCGAACTGCCGTTGTAGTAGGCCGAGGTATAGGTGGCGATCTGTTGCCCGAACACCAGCTTGTCGGTCAGATACCCCGACTGTCCACCGCCCAGCAGCTGCGCCAGCATCACCAGCGCGGCGGCGGGTTCCTGATTGTCGTGGTCACGTTCGGGGGCAAGGTAGGTGCGGCTGACGTATTGTTGCGCCACGCGCGGATCCTTGAAGATCACGCGGCGTTCGGCCCGCTGCTCAGGTTCCTGCGGGCGCACGCGCTCGGGCAGGTCGGGGTTGGCGGGGATCACGCCATAATACTTGTCGGCCAGGGTGCGCACGTCGTCCGGGGTGACATCGCCGGCGACAACCAGCGTGGCGTTGTTGGGCGCATAGTACGTCTTGTAGAAATCCTGGGCGTCTTGCAGGTTCAACTGCTCCATCTCGTGCCGCCAGCCGATGATCGGGATGCCGTAGTGATGGTTGAGGTATTGCGCCGCGCGCGTCTGTTCGCCAAACAGCGCCTGCGGATTGCTGTCGGTGCGCATGTTGCGCTCCTCCAGGATCACGTCGCGTTCCGTCTTGATCGCGTCCTCGTCCAGGTTGAGGTGCGTCATGCGGTCGGCTTCCATCTCCATCATCAGGGGCAGGCGATCTGCGGCGACCCGCTGGTGATAGGCCGTGAAATCGTAGTTGGTAAAGGCGTTGTCGGTGCCGCCATTTTCCGCCACGGTCGACGAGAATTTGCCGGGGCCAAAGCTGTCGGTGCCCTTGAACATCAGGTGTTCGAGAAAGTGCGCGATGCCCGAGACACCGGGTTTTTCATCGGCGGACCCGGCGCGGTACCAGACCATCTGCACCACGACAGGCGCACGGTGATCCTCGATCACGACGACCTGCATCCCGTTATCCAGCGTGAAATCGGTGACAAGGTCAGACACCGTCGGCTGGGCGATCGCGGGCGTGGTCAGGGTTGCAAGGGTCAGGGCCCCGATGGCAAACCTTCGAAGCATTGGCTTTCCTCTCGACTGATCGGTCATGCTGCGAACATACGGCGCGGGCCTGCCGCTTCAAGCGCATGACGGTCTTCTCACTGCGTTGTGAGATCGGGTGTAATGGGCGGAGCTGAACGGCAACATACGATACAGGTCCCGCGAACGATACAGGCCCAGCGAACGATACAGGCCCAGCGAACGATACAGGCCCCGCGAACGACACAAGCCCAGCGTCAGGCCGAGACTGCGCCATACATGCCTAACACAGTGTTAACGTCCTGGTTAACGTCATGGCTCCGCGATGTCGCACGGCGATCCCGGTCGCGCCGGACATGACGGCGCACGTCTGAGACCACACACTTGATTGCTGAGCGGCCGGAGGATTGCTGAGCGGCCAGAGAGCTGCGGCGCGCCAAGGACAGCCGCGCGCCCTGACACAGGATCCGGCGACTGCGCGGAAAGATGCCTGCCCCGGGGTCGGAAAGGGGTCAGTTTGCCGGCGGTGCACTCGGCGTGGTCACGCCAGCGCGGCGAAACGCGCGGGCAGCGGCCTGAGCATCCAGCGTCTGATTCTTGTAGGCCATATAGTAGCGATCCACCCCGAACAGCCGCAGGCGCGAAAACCGCGCCTCGCGTTCCCGGAACGCCTGATCCTCGGCCGCGAGTGTCGGACGGATTGCCCCGTCGATACCGGACCGCCCCACGTAGGACACCAGCGCGCCATCCGCCGCCGCGACGGAGGTTCCCGCCAGCGCGGCGGGATTGCCGCCGAGTGCGGCAACGGCATCGGCCTTGGGTGTCTGATCGACCAGATTTGCACCGCCAGGCGTCGGAACCGGCAGCGCCGCGAATGTTTCGGGTGTTTCCAGCTTGCGCGTGGGTGCGACGTTGAACTCTTCCGGCCCGGCGCTGGTGTTGCGCATCGCGCGCAGAGTCGTTCCGTCGCTGCAGCCTGCAAGCACAACGCATACTGTCGTCAGGATCAGACCCCGTGCCACCATTCCGGCAACCCCCTTTGGATACGGCGCCGGACCCTGTGGTCCCGCGCCTCCTTTCAGGCAGGATAGGTCATCCCGCCATGGCTTCGGGGCAGGATTATCGCATCCCGCGACCGAGGTCACGCCTCTTTATCGGCGGGCAGAAAGACCAGCATTGCGGCGCCCAGAAAGATCGCCACATCCGCGATATTGAACGCGTAGGGATTGTTCAGCCCGCAGCAGGTCACATTGACGAAATCCGCGACGGCCCCGTAGAGGAGCCGGTCGACCACGTTGCCGAGGGCGCCACCGATCACCAGACCCGCCGCCACCCGACCGATCCAGCGCGGACTCTCGCGTTGTACCCAGAACAGCACACCGGCACTGATCACCGCCGCCACGCCGATCAGGATCCAGCGCGTCGCGTCGGCCCCCTCGTTGGCGAAGAGGCCGAAGTTGATGCCATAGTTCCAGGCCATGCGGAACCGCAGCAGGCCGGGAATCACCACGACCTCCTGCACGCGGGCCAGGTCGAGCATATGCACGACCAGGTACTTGGTGATCTGATCCAGCAGGAAGACCCAGAAGCTTGCCCAGAAAACTGTGCGCATCATCGGGCCTCAGTGCCGGAAATGGCGCATGCCGGTCAGAACCATCGCCAGCCCCGCTTCGTCCGCCGCATCAATCACTGCCTGATCCCGCATCGAACCGCCGGGTTGGATCACGGCCGTCGCACCCGCCTCGGCTGCCGTCAGCAACCCGTCGGGGAAGGGAAAGAACGCGTCCGACGCGACGACCGACCCGATGGTCAGCGGCTCGGCCAGGCCCATGGCCTCGGCCATGTCGCGGCTTTTCTGCGCCGCGATGCGGCAGCTGTCGACGCGGCTCATCTGGCCTGCCCCGACACCGACGGTCGCGCCGTCCTTGACGTAGACGATGGCATTGGATTTGACGTGCTTGGCGACCTTCCAGGCGAACAGCATGTCGGCCATTTCCTTTTCCGAGGGCTGGCGTTTCGTCACCACCTTCAGATCGTCCATGTCGATATGGCCATTGTCGCGGTCCTGCACCAGGAACCCGCCCGAGACCTGCTTGATCATCAGACCGGCCGCGGTCGGATCGGCCAGGCCAGGCGTCAGCAGCAGGCGCAGGTTCTTTTTCTTTGCCAGCAGCTTTTGCGCGGCCTTGCTGGCGCCGGGCGCGATGATCACCTCGGTAAAGATCTGGCTGATCTCCTCGGCGGTTTCTTCGTCGAGCTCGGCGTTCAGGGCGATGATGCCGCCAAAGGCACTGGTGCGGTCGCAGTCATAGGCGCGCATGTAAGCCTCGCGCAGGGTCTCTCCGCGCGCCACGCCGCAGGGGTTGGCGTGCTTGATGACGGCGCAGGCCGGGCCGTTGGCGGGCAGGAACTCCGACACCAGTTCGAACGCGGCATCGGTGTCGTTGATGTTGTTGTAGGACAATTCCTTGCCCTGCACCTGCGACGCGTTGGCCAGACCGGGGCGGTTGGATCCGTCGGTATAGAACGCCGCCGACTGGTGCGGGTTCTCGCCATAACGCAGCGTCTGGGCCAGCGTGCCGGCAAAGGCACGACGACGCGGCGCGGCCTGTTCCAGCGCGCCGGTCATCCATGCCGACACGGCGGCGTCATAGGCGCCGGTGCGGGCATAGGCGGTCAGCGCCAGTTTCTGGCGAAAGGCGTAGGAGGTCGCGCCGTCATGCGCATCCAGTTCTTCCAGCAGCGGCTGATAATCGTCGGTGTCGACAACAACGTTGACGAACTTGTGGTTCTTGGCGCCGGCGCGGATCATCGCCGGGCCGCCGATGTCGATGTTCTCGATGCAATCGTCATAGTCGCCGCCCTTTGCGACAGTCGCCTCGAACGGATACAGGTTGACGATCAGCAGGTCGATCGGCCCGATGTTGTGGGTGTTCATCGCCTCGACATGCGCGGCATCGTCGCGCAGCGCCAGCAGACCGCCGTGCACCGCAGGGTGCAGCGTCTTGACGCGGCCGTCCATCATCTCGGGAAAACCGGTGACATCGGCCACGTCGCGCACCTCAAGACCCGCCTCGCGCAGCATCTTCGCACTGCCCCCGGTCGAGAGCAGTTCGATCCCGCGCCCGGTCAGGGCCTTGGCCAGGTCGATCAGCCCGGACTTGTCGGAAACGGAAATCAGCGCGCGGCGCACGGGGTGAAGTGCGAGAGTGTCGGTCATCGGTACATCAAATCCAGCAGCTTGGTCAGGTCAGGTGGTTCAGCGCCGGATCCTCGCCTTCCCGGTTCAGGTCCCGCACGCTGACGGGAGTATCCTGCGCCTTGGCGAAAGACCAGCGAATGCGGGTCGCATACTCCAAAGCGCGGCCAGAGAGAACAATCTGTTTGCTCGCGCGGGGCCTGATCCGGTTCTTTTCCAGAAAAACCGATGGCTCCAGCGTCAGATCGTACGCCCCGTCATGGCGAAACACCCAGACCTCGCCACTTTTCAGCGCCAGCGAGACCGCGGCGCCACCCATGTCCAGATGCGCCTCGACCTCGGGGTGCAGGTGGAACCGCAGGTCAAAGGGCACACCCTGGAGGCCACGCGCATCCATCACCCTGTCGAAGCGTTTCCTGTCCGCATCCTCAAGGCACAACAGCATGTCCTGCCCCGTCAGATCGCGCCCGTCGAACCCCAGTTCGAGCCGGCGGGCGTGGGTCAGGCCGGTGGCGCGCAGATAGCCGTCGTGACCGCCCTCGAACTGCACGCCCTCCGGCGTATGGCTCATTTCCATCGGCACGTTCCGGGGGCCGTCCTCCAACTCTGGCGCGCGCCGACCAGACGCGACCCGCGCCGAGGAGTTGCCATCCAGCACCAGCGTCGAATGGCTGGGGGTGGCCCGCCCGGCGCTGCGCCAGTCCTGGCCAAAGCTTTCGCCGGAACCGCAGTTGACCACCAACGCCCGCCGCCCCGACGTCAGCTCGAACGCGAGTGTCGAGGCATGGGCGTTCAGGCTGGCGCGGCCCCTGGGTGGGGGGCTGGCATCGACGATCACGCTGGTGCGGCCGGCCGACAGGCGCGCGTAGCCCATCGACAGCCCATCGGGCTGCGCATAGCTGACACCGCTGTCGGCCAATGCCTGATCCAGCCGTCCCTCGGGCCCGCGCCCGCCACCATGAAACCGTGCCAGGCTTCCATCGGCATGGCGCAACGTGCGCAGCGTCGGCGCAATTCGCTGAATCGCCGCCAGATGCGCAGGTCCCACCCGCCGCTCCGCCTCCTCAAGCGCGGCAGCGGCCCAGCTGAGCAATGTGAACACCTCGAGCAATTCTTCGGGATTGCGCGTCGGCAAGCCGCCTTGTGCGTCGATCTGGTCGACCGCCTCGCGCTCCAGCGCCTTTTGCGCCGCCGCGACGTGCTCTTCCATGCCGCGCAGGGCAAGGCCGGCGTAGATCAGGCCGGTCAGCGCCTCGACGCGGGGCAGACCGGGGCGCGCCGCCTGCCAGCGCCGCGACAGAAAGATCGTCTGCTGCCCGAGACTGAGGAAAAAGGCCTGCGACGCCGCTGGGGGCTGGTTGCGCAACAGGAACAGGGCGTGGTTGATCCAGCGGATCAGGCGGCGCCCCGCCAGGTCGGGCACCCAGCCGGGGCCACGGCCACGCCCGAAACGGGCGATCCAGCCCCAGGTCCAGTCCTGCGCGCGCGCCCGCGCCGCAGGGTCAGGCACCGCCGCCAGATCATCCAGCCAGGCAAAACCGTGCACGTCTTCGACGAAACTGTAATCGGGGGCCGCGACATCCCAGATCGAGGTATCCTCGGCCTCGACCAGATATCCGGCGAACAGGAAGTTTCCCGCCATCAACTGTCGCCCCCGCGCGACACTGCCCACGGTGCGCGGTTCGGGCTGAGAGGTGAACGCGGTGGCAGGCCGGGCGCGCACGGCACGCCAAGCGTAAAAGCGGTTCAGAAACCGCGCGCTGCGGGTCGCATGGGCCTCGGATGATACCATCTGCCTGCCTCTGTCGCTGATCGACCGACACTCTTTCGGCGTCTTGCTGCAGTCTAGCCTGCGGGCCTGTCCCTGTCATGCGACAATCGGATCACGTCCGCCATCCGGTGGCGCGGCCATCAGTCCTTGCGCATTACCGCCATGTAGAAACCGTCCATTCCGCCCTGCTCTGCCCAGAGATCGGGCGTCAGGCGCAGGCCGCCCTCTTCGGTGATCCAGGCCGGGTCTATGCCGGGTCGTTCCAGCGCCGCGCGATCCACGCTCAGACCGGGGTGACGCTGCAACGCCTCCTCGATATGGCATTCGCCCTCGTCCGGGATAAGCGAGCAGGTGCAGAAGACCAGCCGCCCACCGGGGGCCAGCAGACCAAGGGCATGATCCAGCATCGCCTCTTGCAGGCCGATCAGTTCGCCAATCTCGGCCCCGTCGCGGGCCAGCGGCAGATCCGGGTGGCGGCGAATCGTGCCGGTGGCCGAACAGGGCGCATCCAGCAGGACGGCGTCGTATTGCCCGTCGACCTGCAACGCATCACCTGCCAGCACGTCGGCCGCAAGGCCGGTGCGCGCCAGGTTCTGCTCCAGCCTCTTCAGACGATGCGCCGAAATATCCAGCGCGGTGACCGTTGCCCCCGTCGCCGCCAGTTGCAGCGTCTTGCCCCCCGGTGCGGCGCAGAGATCAATCACCCGCTCGCCCGGCTTGGCCGCCAGCAACATGGCAGGCAGGGCAGCGGCAGCGTCCTGCACCCACCACGCGCCCTCGTCATAGCCCGGCAGCGCCGAAACCTGCACACCGGCCTCAAGGCGAATCGACCCGGTCGGCAGCAGCGCGCCGTTCACCTTCTCGGCCCACTCCGCAGCCGTGGCGGGATCGCGCGGTGTCAGGTCCAGCGCGGCACCGGCAGCATGGGCCGCCTCGAAGGCCAGCAGGCGTTCGCTGCCATATGCCTCGACCAGCGGGTCACGCAGCCAGTCCGGCAGGCGCGGATTGCGCAGCTTGTTCCACTGCACCTCTCCGGCATCCGCGATCTTGCGCAGAACGGCGTTCACCAGCCCCTTGAGGTGACCCAACTGGGGCAGATTGTTGGTCATCTGCACCAGGTCGTTGACCACGCCATGCGCGGCCCCCCCGGTGCCCAGTTCATAGGTGCCAAGGCGCAGGATGTTCAGAACCGGCAGAGGCGGCTGTTTTTGCAGAGGTTTGGCCAGCATCCTGTCACAGCGCTCCAGCCAGCGCAGCGTTTCGGTGGCCAACCGCAGGGCACGGGCGCGTTCAGGCGGATCCAGACGGCCCAGCCAGGGGGCTTCGCGCAGGTCCGACAGCAGGCGCGGCTCGTCCCCCAGCACGTCGTTCAGCATCCGCACGGCGGCTTCGCGCGCCGAGGGGATACGCTGCGGCGTCTCGCGCCGGGGTGCGGCGGAATTTTGGCGCGGACCGCGCGGATTGCCCTTGCGCGGCGGGGTCGAGCGATGAGAGGGCATGGCAGCCTCCTTGCGACGGATCAGGGCGCGCGTATAACATGGCTTCAGCCGAAAGGAACATCCATGTCACAGGACCAGACACCGCAGGTCGATATCGCAGAGCCGAAACCGGAGCTGCCCCCCGCCGCCCAGCGCGCCTTGGCCGAAGCTGCCGAACGCCGCGCCGTGATGGAAGCTGAGGCGAAGTCCCGCGCCAAGGAATACGGGGGCCGCGATGGCCCCGAACCCGTTCGCTATGGCGACTGGGAGAGCAAGGGCCTCGCCATCGATTTCTGAAAACGACGCCTGAGATCGGGTCACAGCGCGGCAGTACGCCTGCGCCACGCGCCACGCCCCTTGCGGCCCTATTCGCCGGCGGGTCTGTCCTCGACAACGCCGACGATCGGACCCATCTGGCGCCCCCAGTCGTTGCGCCCCAAATCGGGGGCGTACAGGCGCGAGATATTGCCATCCAGGAACAGCGCCTGCGGCAACTTCAGCCCGTCGCGGAAATAGCTGGCGAATTCGTGGAAACTGACGGCATTGCGCGAAATGACGAAAACCGCCCGCTTGCCATCGGCGCTGGTGCCTACCCCGTTGCGGATATAGCGCGACGTACCGTCGGGCAGGAACCTGGGGTGCAATTCACCGTCGATCACCAGCATCGGGCCGGATTGCGTGGCATAAAGGCACTGTGGGTGTTCTTTCTCGAATCGCAGCGTTTCCAAGACGCGGGCCCGGTGGGCCGTCAGGCACAGCACGCCGTTTGGCAGCAGGCCGAAATTGCCCGGTCCGGCGTTGGGGACGACGCGCATCAACTCCTCGCCATCCTCGACGTAGTGACCGACCGGCGCGCGATCCTCGTGATACATCCCCGCGTTCATAGCAAAGGCCAACTGCTTGCCCTCGCCCGCCAGGCGCGCATTCACGGCGGCGAAATCGCCGTAGGGCCTGCCACCGGGATCATACAGGAACAGGCGCAACTCGTCCCGTTCGGGCGCGACGGAGCAGAGGGTATAGCGATTTCCGGCATAGGTCTGGTTGCTGCATTCCAGCGCCCGCGCGGCGGGGGGCGTCAGCAGCGCCATGACGCCTGCGAGGGCGAAGAGCAGAACGCGAAGCAGCACGGGCGCTACTCGTCCTCCTCCGCATCCTCGTCCGAGGCGGCGACATCGCGTCGCACGGTTTCATCCGAAAACAGGCGGCGCGATTCGTCCAGCCGGTCAAAGGTATCGTCGGGACGGAACCGCAGATCCGGCGTGAACTTCAGGTTCAGCTTCTTGCCGATGGCGCGGCGCAGCTCGCCCTTGTTCTTGGCCAGCAGGGCAATCGCCTCGTCAACGTTCGACCCGCCCAGCGGCATGACATAGGCCGTCGCGATCTTGAGGTCGTTGCTGATGCGCACCTCGCCCACCGTGATCGACATGCGGTTCAGGTCCGGTTCGTGGATGTCGCCACGTTGCAGGACCTCAGATATCGCACGCCGCACGGTTTCGCCGATGCGAAGCTGGCGCTGTGAGGGGCCGGAGCCATCCTGGAAACTGTTCTTGCTCATGGCCTGCATCTAGAGCCTTGCGCAGCGTTTGCCAAGTCAACTCATATTGCACGGCCCTCCCGGCGGCGCGAATGGCTTTACCGCCCGCACGCGCGCAGGGTAGGAAGGCCGCAATCACGCAGTGACAGCGAAAGAGGCAGGACATGAGCGGCCAAGACAACAGCACCACACCCGGCATCGTGATCACCGGCGCTTCGGGGCGCATGGGGCAGATGCTGATCCGCACCGTCCTGGCCAGCGACCGTGTGCACCTTGCCGGCGCAGTCGATCGCAGCGGCCACGACTGGATCGGCCGTGACGTGGGCGAGGCATTGGGCGGCAGCGCCGTCGGCGTCATCGTCACCGACGACGCGCTCGAGGCGTTTGCGAAAGCGCAGGCGGTGATCGACTTTACCGCCCCGGCTGCCACCGTGGAATTTGCCGGCCTGGCGGCCCAGGCCCGCGCGGTGCACGTCATCGGCACCACCGGCCTCAACGATGAAGATATCGACGCCATTTCCCGCGCTGCCCGCCACGCGGTGATCGTACGCGCCGGCAACATGAGCCTCGGCGTCAACCTGCTGACCCAGCTGACGAAAAAGGTCGCGGCCGCGCTGGATGCCGATTTCGATATCGAGGTGATCGAATACCATCACAACCGCAAGGTCGACGCCCCGTCCGGTACCGCACTGATGCTGGGCGAAGCTGCGGCCGAGGGCCGCGGCGTGGTGCTGGAAGAGGTTGCCGACCGGGGCCGTGACGGCATAACCGGCGCGCGCGAGGCCGGGCATATCGGCTTTTCGGCGATCCGTGCAGGGGCCATCATCGGGGAGCACGATGTGATGTTCGCGTCGCAGAGCGAACGCATCATCCTGCGCCACGTGGCCGAGGATCGCAGCGTCTTTGCCAATGGCGCGCTGCGGGCCGCGATCTGGGGCCAGGACAAGGCACCCGGGGCCTATGACATGCTCGACGTGCTGGGCCTGAACGACTGACCCGGCGCGCGTCGGCGGGGATGTTGCCTTTACGTCACCGTCGAGAGCAGATAGGCTGCGAGCGAGAGTTACACATGTATCCCAGCACCTTGGTCGCTCATGAAAATCGGTGTGTTGCATCGAAAATCCCCGCCCGACGACGCTACACTGAATCGGCACAAAATGGCCTGACGCCAGAAATTGTGCCAAACAGATTGAACCAATGACAGACTTCCCGCGTATGAAGGGGATGAGAGTTCCCCATTTCAAATTTTCCGCTGTCCTTGCCGTCGGACTTGCGCTGGTCCTCGGCACCGGAGTCGCCCCCGGTGTGGCACGCGCGCAGGAGTTCGAGCGGATCAAGTCCCAGTCGGAGTTCCTCGCCCTGGTCGGCAGGTCCGACCTCAGGAATCTCGGCGTCACGCTTCAGGTGCGCCAGAACGGCTCGATCCGCGGCAGCGCCTTCGGTCGACGCGTCACCGGCAGCTGGACATGGAAGGACGGGTATTTCTGCCGCGCCATGTCCTGGGGGTCGACGGTCTTTCCGATGAACTGCCAGACTGTCGGCCTGATGGCCAATACCCTGCGTTTCACCGCCGACAAAGGAAAGGGCGAGACCGCCGACCTGCGCCTTCGCTAGGTCGGGGCCAGCGATGCCCGCCACATCGGCCTCACCGGGCGGGCGTCAACAATAGGCGGCGGCTCTCTTTCCCTGACGGAGCCATTTCCCTAACGGAGCCATGGCGACCGGCATTCCCGCCGGTGCCCCCACCTGCGCCGCTGCGGCGAAATCGGACTCGCCGGGCCGCGTGGCGCCCGAAGGTCGATGCCAGAGATCTTGACGTGGTCAGAAATCTTGACGTGGCGGGCGCCGCCCTTTACCTGACCGGCCTTCGACAGCATTCGCAGTTAGGTACAAGGACGGGCGGCATGGCACGCAAACGCAAGGGTCGCGATATTTCCGGCTGGCTGGTGATCGACAAACCGGCGGGGATCACTTCCAACGCCGTCGTCAACAAGGTCCGCTGGGCGTTCAACGCCAACAAGGCGGGCCATGCGGGCACCCTCGATCCCGATGCCACCGGCGTTCTGGCCGTGGCCCTGGGCGAGGCGACAAAGACCGTGCCCTATATAACCGACGCGCTGAAGGCCTATGTCTTTACCGTGCGCCTCGGACAGGCCACCAATACAGACGATGCCGAGGGCGAGGTGATCGCGACCAGCGACCAGCGCCCCACCGACGCAGAGATCGAGGCCGCGCTGGCCCCCTTCGTCGGGGACATCATGCAGGTGCCGCCGCAGTTTTCCGCCGTCAAGATCGACGGCCAGCGCGCCTACAAGCTGGCGCGCGAGGGCGAAGAGATGGATATCGCCGCCCGGCCCCTGTTTGTCGACAGCCTCGTGTTGCTGGAACGTCCCGACGCCGACCACGTCACCCTGGAAATGGTCTGCGGCAAGGGCGGGTATGTCCGTGCCATCGCCCGCGACCTGGGTGCGGCGCTCGGCTGTTACGGGCATGTACGAGAGCTGCGCCGCACCTGGTCCGGCCCGTTCGATGTCGACGACAGCGTGTCCTTTGAACATATCGAGGCGAACGCCCGCACACCCGAGCTGGACGCACATCTGCTGCCGCTTCAGCTGGGTCTGGCGGATCTGCCCGAGCTGCGGGCAACGGCCGAGGGCGCGGCAAAGCTGCGGCACGGCAACCCCGGCATGGTGATCGCGGCGAATGTCGAATTCGGGGACGAATGCTGGGCCAGCTTCGAGGGCACGCCCGTCGCCGTCGGCACCTATCGCGCGGGCGAACTGCACCCCAGCCGCGTCTTCAACCTGCCGCAGGCGTGAGCACCGGGGATCTTGTCGAACGGCGCGCGCAGCGTGGCGACGCGTTCAGCAGTGCGCTCTATTCGCCCTGCGCCCGCTACCGCTATGCCCTGAGTCGCGAATGGGTGGATGGGCCACGTATCCTCTACGTCATGCTCAACCCCTCGAAGGCGACCGAGGCGCAGAACGACCCCACGGTCGAGCGCTGCGAACGGCGGGCACGGGCGTTGGGATTTGGCGGGTTCCGGGTCTGCAACCTGTTCGGCTGGCGCGAAACCTCGCCCGCGCTGCTCAAGCGGGCTGAACAGCCTGTCGGCCCTGACAATGACAGCGTGCTGCGCCAGAGCGCGGCGTGGCTGGGCACGACCGGCGTGATCCTGTGCGGCTGGGGGGTGCATGGCGCGCACCTGGAACGGGGCGCCGAGGTGGCCGACCTGCTGCGCCGCACCGGGCGCCCCCTGCGCCACCTCGGGGTGACGAAGGACGGGCACCCACGGCATCCGCTCTACGTGGCCTATGCCCAGGCGCTGCTGCCCTGGCAGTGATGCCTCCGGCGGGGATATTTCGAACAGGGAAACGGATCGGGGCGTGCCCGGGAGGGGCCGTCGGGAAAAAAAGCTTCCTATCGGGGGGAGAATCCCTTATTTGCGCGCAATCGCCTGGTCTGCCGGAGTTTGCCGGTGGCCGGACGATGCCTCCATGGACCCTGCTGGACGACATCCCGGCTTGTGCCCCAACCCTTAATCAAGGAGATCCCGATGTCGATCACCGTCGAAGAAAAAGCCCGCCTGATGAAGGAATACGCAACCAAGGAAGGCGACACCGGTTCGCCCGAAGTCCAGGTTGCCATCCTGTCGTCGCGCATTGCCACGCTGACCGAGCACTTCAAGACCCACAAGAAGGACAACCACGGTCGCCGTGGCCTTCTGAAAATGGTCGCACAGCGTCGCAAGCTGCTGGATTACCTGAAAGGCAAGGAAGAGGCGCGTTACACGAACCTCATCCAACGCCTCGGTCTGCGCCGCTAAGCGGACAGGATACAGCGCCCCCGCCGGGGCCCTGTTGCCGACACGACGCCCGCCTCGCAGGAGGCGGGCGTTTTCGTATGCGGCGCCTGCCCCGCGATCGGGGGCCTGCACCGATTTCCGAAGCCGGGAAATGGGGTGTGACGGGGGCGGCGTCCCGCCGCCCCGCGCCCCTGCGCGGCGGTCTCTCCGGCGGTCCCGGGGCCGTCAGGCGAACAACCGTGGGATGAGCGGCGCGCGCCGGCCCAAATGCCCCGGATTGCCCTGCGCGCCATAGGACGCAAGGCGCTGAGTGGTCCGGCCTGCAAGAATTCCGGTTCCCAAAAGGCCAAATCCCGTGTATGCGCGCACAATCTGAGACGTGGTGCGAAGACCCCCGCACCGTGAAGCGAAGGATGATGGGGTCGGCGGCAATGGGGCCGCCATGCAAAACGGAAGACCCGGGAGGGCCCGGGAGTGCTTCCAGTTAGGATACGCTGATGTTCAACGTTACGACGAAATCGATTCAGTGGGGCGAAGAGACGCTGACACTGGAAACGGGCAAGGTTGCCCGTCAGGCGGATGGCTCGGTCATCGCCACCCTGGGCGAAACTTCGGTCATGGCCAACGTGACTTTCGCCAAGAAACAGAAAGAGGGCCAGGATTTCTTCCCCCTCACTGTGCACTACCAAGAGAAATATTATGCGGCCGGTAAAGTGCCGGGCGGCTTCTTCAAGCGTGAAGCACGCCCCACCGAGAAAGAGACGCTGACTGCGCGTCTGATCGACCGTCCGATCCGCCCGCTGTTCGTCCCCGGCTTCAAGAACGAAGTTCTGGTGATGTGCACCGTCCTCAGCCACGATCTGGAAAATGACCCCGATGTCGTTGCCATGATCGCCGCCTCGGCTGCGCTGACGATCTCCGGCGCCCCGTTCATGGGCCCGATCGCCGGCTGCCGCGTTGGTTTTTCCAACGGCGAATACAAGCTGAACCCGAGCGTCGACGACATGCAGGGCCTGCGGGGCAACCCCGAGCAGCGCCTCGACCTGGTTGTCGCCGGCACCAAGGACGCCGTCATGATGGTCGAGTCCGAGGCCTACGAGCTGAGCGAAGACGAGATGCTCGGCGCCGTCAACTTCGCGCACGAACAGATCCAGCCGGTGATCGACATGATCATCGACCTGGCCGAAGATTGCGCGAAAGAGCCCTTCGACTTTACCCCCCCGGATTACTCGGCGCTGTATGACGCCGTGAAAGCCGCCGGCGAAGACAAGATGCGCGCCGCCTATGCGATCACCGACAAGCAGGAACGCACGGCTGCCGTCGCGGCCGCCAAGGAAGAGATCAAGGCGACGCTGAACGAAGAGCAGCTGGCCGACGCCAACCTCGGCCCGGCGCTGAAAAAGCTGGAATCGGGCGTTCTGCGTGGTGATGTCGTGAAAAACGGCCGCCGCATCGATGGCCGCGCCACCGATCAGGTCCGCGACATCGTTGCCGAAACCGGTATCCTGCCGCGCACGCACGGTTCGGCCCTGTTCACCCGTGGCGAAACCCAGGGTCTGGTCGTGACCACGCTGGGCACCGGCGATGACGAACAGTTCATCGACGCGCTGCACGGCAACTTCAAATCCAACTTCATGCTGCACTACAACTTCCCGCCGTACTCGGTTGGCGAAGTTGGCCGCGTGGGCTCGCCCGGTCGTCGTGAAATCGGCCACGGCAAACTGGCATGGCGCGCGCTTCAGGCCGTCCTGCCCGCCGGCACCGATTTCCCCTACACGATCCGCATCGTGTCCGAGATCACCGAATCCAACGGCTCCTCCTCGATGGCGTCGGTCTGCGGCGGTTCGCTGTCGATGATGGATGCAGGTGTGCCCCTGAAAGCGCCGGTTGCCGGTGTGGCCATGGGCCTGGTCATGGAAGACAACGGCGAATACGCCATCCTGACCGACATCCTGGGCGACGAAGATCACCTTGGCGACATGGACTTCAAGGTGGCCGGTACCGAAGCTGGCATCACCTCGTTGCAGATGGACATCAAGGTGCAGGGCATCACCCCCGCGATCATGCAGAAAGCCCTGGCGCAAGCCAAGGCGGGCCGTCTGCATATCCTTGGCGAGATGAACAAGGCGCTGTCCGGCGTGGGTGAATTCTCGGTCCACGCGCCGCGCATCGAAACCATGCAGATCCCCACCGACAAGATCCGTGAAGTCATCGGGTCGGGCGGCAAGGTCATCCGTGAAATCGTTGAAACGTCGGGCGCCAAGGTCGACATCAACGACGACGGCGTGATCAAGATCGCCTCGGCCAACGGTGAAGCCATCCAGAAGGCCTATGACATGATCTATTCGATCGTGGCAGAGCCGGAAGAAGGCAAGATCTACAAGGGCAAGGTCGTCAAGATCGTCGACTTCGGTGTCTTCGTGAACTTCTTCGGCAAGCGTGACGGCCTCGTGCACGTCAGCCAGATCGAGAACCGCCGCCTGAACCACCCCTCCGATGTCCTGAAAGAGGGCCAGGATGTCTGGGTCAAGCTGGTCGGCTTCGATGATCGCGGCAAGGTACGCCTGTCGATGAAGATGGTCGATCAGACCACCGGCGAAGAAACCGCGGAAGAAGCGACCGAGTAATCGGCAACACTTCTCTTGAGATCGTGTAAGGGGCCGCAAGGCCCCTTACTTATTGTAAAAGCCCGTATTAAAAGCGTAACGACGATTTAACTAATCTATCTTGGGGGCCTCAAAGGCAGCATGGTACCGGCCTGGAAATTGAAGCGTGAACTCAAGCGCATCCCCCTGTCCATCCGCAATTACCTTCAGCATGTCATTGCACCCTGGCGGCGGCGGTATCACGATCTGCGGCGGGCCGAAAATGTACACGTCTTTCCCGGCGATGTCCCCGCCACCCGCGAATGCGCCGTTGTCCTGATCTATCAACCCGAGGCTTTGCTGGGCTCGCTGTTCCTGACGCTGGAGCATCTGAAAAGTCGGGGAATTTCCACGGTGCTCGTGGCCAACCACAGCTTTGATCCCGCAGACATCGACCGTCTCGAACCGTTGTGCATGACGATGATCGAACGGCCCAATCTGGGATATGATTTCGGAGGCTACCGGGAAGGTATTCTCTGGATTCTGAATAATGTCCCGTCGGTAAACAATCTTTTCGTAATGAACGATTCGATCTGGTTTCCGACCCTGCCCGATTGCACGCTGATTGAAGAGGCCCGCGCAGCACCCGAGGAAATCTTTGGTCTGTTCATGTACCAGAACCCGCTCAAGAAACACCGGACGCATATTCAATCCTATTTCTATCGGTTCTCGGGCGATCTGATCAATTCCGCCGACTTTCGCGGTTTCTGGGAAAAATTGCCGCTGTATCAGAACAAGCGCCTCGTGGTCCGCAGGTTCGAAATCGGCCTCAGCGAATACTTTGTCGCCCGCGGCGCGTCGATCAACGCGGCCTATCGCCCCGACAGCGTGATCGACGCGCTGTTGACGCTGCCGACCGCGGATTTCCGCACGGTCCTGCGGCTGCACCTGGAAAAACCGGGGCGCGACCACCACCGCCTGACATCCCTCCTGGAAGGTGACCTGGACGATCCGGCGTTTCGGGACCGCGCGCGCCGCGTGCTCAGGTCGCAATCCTTCATCACCCGGCTGGTCGATGACCATCCGGTTCTGTGCATCCAGACCATGCGCATGCCGATCCTCAAGAAGATCCGTGAGAAAGAGTTCATCCGCCAGCGCGCCATCCTGCGCGAAAGCCCCGAGATCCTGTCCGAACTCGATCCCGTCATTCAGCGCGAACTGATCTCCTGGGACAAGGGCTGAGGGCAGGCGCGGCCCGACCTACAGCCGCGACAGAACCTTCGCCGCCACCCGGCGATAGCGCAGCGTCTCCGGCCCACGGCCACGCAGCACGGCCGACAGGGTTGCCGGCTTCCACGGTTTTTTCGGCCCCGTGTAGTGGATGATACGTGCGCGGGTGTCGCGCTCTGCCTCGGGCAGCCAGTCCATCTGGCGCACCGCGCGGGCGTGATAGGCGTTGCGCCCCCAGATCGCGTTCCAGCCCAGCGGCAGGAAATGCGTGCGCCCGGCGAACAGCAGGTTCAGGTAATCCTGATCCGACAACGGGTATTCACTGGCCTGTGCCAGGTCCGTCATCGCCTCTGCCAGCCCCGGCTCGGCATTGATCGCATCGCAGTCCATCAGCAGCACGCCTGAATTGAAATACTCGACCACCGGGGCGTCCCCCATGACCGAGACGTGACCGCGCAACCGCGCGCTGTCCGTGCCCTGCTGACGCACCCTGTCCAGCACCAGGAAATCCCGCACGACGCCCATCAGCGCGCCGTCCAGCGGGCGCGTGAACAGCGGCGCGATATCCGCCGCGACCCGCACGTCGCAATCCAGGTAAACCACCCGCCCGCTCACCAGCCCCGGCAGGAACAACCGCGCCATCGCAACCAGAGAGATCGCCGCGTTGCGCTGCACCGCCCCGGCCAGCATCGCCTCGCTCAGCTCGTGCTGTACCAGCGCCGCGCCCTCCAGCTCGCACAGCCGCGCAAGGCGCGCCCGATCCGCCTCCGACAGATCCCGCCCCATGAAATGCACCGTGACCGGCACCGAACACTGGCGCGCCGCCGTTCCGATCACCACCAATGCCGCGTCCAGCATGTTGCGATCCGACGCCAGGGCAATCTGCACCGCCTCAGCCATGGGCCGCCCGTTTCAGCTGCGCCGACAGATCCTCCGGCAGGTCGTCATAGCGCCCGTGCACCAGGTATCGGTTCCACAGGTAGCCGATGAACTGCCGCCGCAAGCGCGGGTCGGGGCGCCAATCGCGCCGCGCCAGCGCCGCGTTCAGCGCGTCCGCATCCCCGGCGTGCAGCACCAGCCCCTCGATGTTGTAGCAGGCATCGCCCAGCGTGATCACCGGTTTGTCCAGCAACAGCGCCTCGATCCCGACCGTCGAATTCAGCGTCAGCACCGCCCGCGCCTGCGCGATCATCTCGGACGTCACGTTGCCATTGGCAAAGATGACGCGCGGATGATCCAGCCGCAGCCCGATGACGGACCGTTTAAAGCTGGGATGTTCCTTGATCACGAAGGTCTGGTCCGGGTTCGCCTCTGCCGCCGCGATCACCACGTCTAGAAACTGTTCCATGTCCCGCACCCAGGGCGAATGCAGCGTCACCTGCATGTCCGACGGCACTTGGAAGGGCACAAAGACGAAACCGGGCGTCAGATCGACCGGCGCGAAGGTTCCCTTCGAGGGGCGGTTGTTCACCGTCGCCGGCAGGCCCCCGGCGGCAAAATCCTCGTCCGTGTCCAGGTAGAACGACGGCGTGCGCGGCACCGAATTGCCGCCGTTCAGCCCCTTCGCATCGACTTGCAGCGTCGCGGGAAAGAACCCCGCCTCGACAAAGACGCGCGGATGGCCCGCCGTGACCTCTGCCAGCACGGATTCGGGATAGTTCGAGCCGTTATAGACGATGGCGATACGGTCCGGCTGCACCTCGGCAAACTCGGCCTTCAGCAGCGCCCGCAGCAGGTGCGCCTGCACCCGCTTGATGGCGCCGTACATGCCGCCGATCACGGGATTGCCGAAAACGCCCGGCAACCGGATACGCTTGCGCGCCAGATTGCCCTCGACCAACGGCGCGATATCTGCCCGCTCGGCGCGCAGCGCCTGCCACAGCGCGCGGCGGGCATGGGCCGCCCCCCGCAGCGCCGCCAGACGTCGGTAGACATCGAGGCTGCGGGTGGAAATCACCTCGACCTCGCCGGCAAGGGCCTCATCGAAATGGCGCACGACGCCGGTGTCGAGTTTTACGAACATCGTTCTCTCCGGTGGGCCATCGCTGGCCCACCTCCTTGTGGCTTGCGTCCGTATCCCGGACATCTGGCACCTAGAACGGCGGGGCGCGTCAGCCCTTGTCCTTGGCAAACCTCAGATAGGGCAGTTTCTTGTCGAGGGCACCGTATTTTTCGGTGGCCGCTGCATCATCCAGCGACAGCGCCACGATCACGTCCTGCCCGACCTGCCAGTTCGCAGGCGTGGCAACCGGCGCGCCATAGGTTTTTTGCAGCCCGTCGAGGGCGCGCAGCACCTCGGCAAAGTTGCGCCCCACCGACATCGGATAGGTCATGCTCAGCTGCAATTTCTTGTCCGGGCTGATGATGAAGACGCTGCGCACAGTGGCCGAATGCGCCGGGGTGCGGCCATCGGGCAGATAGGCATCGGCGGGCAGCATGTCGAAGGCCTTGCTGACCTCCAGCCCCTCGTCCGCGATGATCGGAAAGCCCGCGGGCGCCCCGGCAAAGCTCTCGATGTCGTCCTTCCACTTCGTATGCTGCGCGGCGCTGTCCACGGAAATGCCGATCACCTTGGTGCCGCGCTTTTCCCACTCGGGCGCCAATTGCGCCACGGCGCCGAATTCCGTCGTGCAGACCGGGGTGAAATCCTTCGGGTGCGAAAACAGGATCGCCCAGCTGTCACCGATCCAGTCGTGAAAGCTGATCGTCCCCTGGTCGGTTTCTGCCGTGAAATCGGGTACAACGTCATTGATACGCAAAGCCATGATATCCTCCGTCGGTTGATATGGTTAACGCATACTTAAGCCGCCCATCAGGGCTTTGCACCCCCCGTCCACCCGCGATGGTGGGGCGATAGGAGCGCCCTGTTGCCAACTGTCCGCCCCATCGCAGCCCGCGCACAACGCGGGCCCCACCTCGCCGTTGCCAGACCTGTCTCCGCCCGAAACTCTGGGCCTGACCCCGGGACCGTCCGGTCGCCGCCACTGTGCACGAACGCACGCCCCTCAGCGCCGCCGCGCAGCTTGCCCTTTACGGCCGGCGGTGCCAAAGTGACGCCAACAGTGCGAAAAGGCCGCCCGCATTGCGGAATTCGCGCACCCTCACGGTAGGAGCATGACCATGATCGAGAAACGCCAGTTCTACATCAACGGCACCTGGGTGGACCCGGTGCAACCCCATGACCACAAGGTCATCGATCCCTCGACCGAAGAACCCTGCGCGGTTATCTCGCTCGGTTCCGCCGCCGATGTCGACGCGGCCGTCGCCGCCGCCAGCGCCGCCTTCCCCGCCTGGATGCGCCGCGACCCTGCCGAACGCATCGCCCTGGTCGAAAAGTTTCTTGAGATCTACAAGGCGCGCCAAGGCGAAATGGCACAGGCCATCTCGACCGAAATGGGCGCGCCCATCGACATGGCGACCGCCTCGCAATGGGGCGCGGGCTACAGCCACACCAAGAACTTCCTGACAGCCGCGAAAACCTTTCAGTTCATCCGCCCGCTCGGCGATCACGCCCCCAACGACCGCATCGTCTACGAAGGCGTCGGCGTCTGCGCCCTGATCACGCCCTGGAACTGGCCGATGAACCAGATCACGCTCAAGGTCGTCGCGGCCCTGATCGCGGGCTGCACCATGGTGCTGAAACCCTCCGAGGAAAGCCCCCTCAACGCCCTGCTCTTTGCCGAGATGATGCACGAGGCCGGAATTCCCGCCGGCGTCTTCAACCTGGTCAACGGCGACGGCCCCGGCGTCGGCACGGCCCTTTCGGGTCACGAGGATGTCGCGATGGTCTCCTTCACCGGCTCGACCCGCGCCGGCATCGCCATTTCGCAGAACGCGGCGAAAACCCTGAAAAAGGTTCACCTCGAACTCGGGGGCAAGGGCGCGAACGTGATCTTTGCCGATGCCGACGACAAGGCGGTGAAACGGGGCGTGCTGCACATGATGAACAACTCCGGGCAAAGCTGCAACGCACCGTCGCGGATGCTGGTACAGCGCGAAGTCTACGACGCCGCAGTCGAAACCGCTGCCTCCGTCGCCAGTGCGATCACCGTTGGGTCCGCGCATGACACAGGGCGCCACATTGGACCGGTGGTCAACGAATCGCAGTTCAACAAGATCCAGGACCTGATCCAGAAAGGTATCGACGAAGGCGCCCGCCTGGTCGCCGGCGGCACCGGCCGCCCCGAAGGCTTCAACCGAGGCTACTTCGTGCGTCCCACGGTCTTTGCCGATGCCAACAACCAGATGACCATCGCCCGCGAGGAAATCTTTGGCCCGGTGCTGACCATGATCCCCTTCGACACCGAGGAAGAAGCGATCGAGATCGCCAACGATACCCCCTACGGATTGACCAACTACGTCCAGACACGGGACGCGAAACGTGCCAACCGCATGGCGCTCGCCCTGCGCTCTGGCATGGTCGAGATGAACGGCACTTCTCGCGGGGCTGGTTCGCCCTTTGGCGGCATGAAAGCATCGGGAAACGGTCGCGAAGGCGGCGTCTGGGGGCTCGAGGACTTCATGGAGGTCAAGGCCGTCTCAGGCTGGGATGCGGAAATGGCCTGAAAGCGCGCCCTATTCCTCGATCCCGACGTCACGAAAGCCGCAACCCTGGCAAGGTCCTGAACCCTGCATGACAGACAGCCCCGCAGGAGAACGGCGGAGCTGTTTTCGCCAGCCTTCGCCGCCCTGCCATCATGCGGGAGCCTCCGGCGGGGGTATTTCCGGCCAGATGATGAAGAGCGCGCCGCTCCCCTGTCATCTGGCTGAAAATACCCCCGGGGGAGGCACGCGGAACGCGGGGCGGGGGCAGCGCCCCCTCCTAGGCTTGCCGAAAGCGCCTGCGCTCTGCTAGATGCGCAAATGATTGCAAACACCGGGCCTGCCCTTGTCAGAGAATGACTTCATCCCCGTTACGGTGCTCAAGCGCGATGCCTTTTCCGAAACGATATCGGGGCATCTTGCGCGTTCGCCCGATCGTCGGCTGGCCTTGCGAAAGCTGGATGCCCTGCCGTTCTGGTCGCGTCCGATCGCGCGTTTTCTGGCCCGGCGTGAAGTGCGCGGACTGCGCGCGGTGCAAGGGATCGAAGGGTGCCCGGAACTGCTGCGATATGACCGCACCGGTATCCTGCGCGAATGGTCCGAGGGCACGCCCCTGCACCTGGCGCGCCCGGCCGATGCCGCCTTTTACCGCGATGCGAAGCGACTGCTGCGCGAGATGCGCAGGCGGGGCGTCACCCACAACGACATTGCCAAGCCGCAGAACTGGCTGTGCCGTCCCGATGGCGGGGCCGCGGTGATCGACTTTCAGCTTGCCTCGGTCCACCGCCTGCGCGGGCCGCTGTTTCGCACCATGGCGCGCGAGGATCTGCGGCATCTGCTCAAGCAGAAGCGCGCCTATGCGCCGGATCTGCTGACGCCGTGCGAGCAGACCATGCTGCGCCACAAGGCCATTCCGACCCGAATCTGGATGGCCACCGGAAAGCTGCTGTACAATTTCGTCACGCGCCGGCTTCTCGATTGGTCGGATGGCGAAGGCACGGAGGATCGGATCGAAAGCGACGGCGCCGAGATCACCCGCATTCTTGCCAACCACCCCCGGGTCAGCACCCATGTGCTGACCAACTTCGCGCTGCCTGGCAAGGGTGTCGGCCTGTATACCTTTGCCGAGACCGACCTGTCGCAGGAAGAGTTGCGCGCGCTGGTGCCAGAGACGCTGTCGGAGAAGGTGCAGGCGGTCGTCTGTCTGCCGCGCGGGCCCAGCGGCTCGATCCGCCTTGACGTGCTGTCGCTGGTCGCGGCCAACCGGCTGGACGAGCTGGAGGAGATGCGGCGCGCCGATGCCGCCCTGTCCGTCGAGCTGGAGCAGATCCTGCCGGGCCGCCAGAACCTGACGGACCGGATCCTGCGCAAGTAGAGGGGAGAGCGGAGACCATCAGTTTCCGCGACGATCCGTACGCTCAACGTCGCAGTCTCCGATGAAAGGCACCGTCAGACTGGCGCCATCGGTCACCCCGGCAGCGGCGCACGGAGCTTTCTCAGATCACGCTTTCACCCACTGTCGCGCATCTCCGCGTTTTCATTGGATCGACTGGCGGCAATTCCGCAGGCGTCCCTATCGCCGATCACAATCCTGCGCCTTCGCAGAGGCTGTTGATCGCCCACGAGGTCAGCCGTTCCGAAATCGCCTTTGCCGCACCAGACGGCAATGACTGGCGCGTTCTCGGCGGCGCGCGAACGGCCGGGGGTCGCGTCTTGCGGACATGCCTCTGTCTCGCTTGGGGCCGCACTGAGGCAGGTCTTCGGGGCCGGTCTTCGGGGCAGGAAGCGACGGCCGATCACGGGGCGCGGGTCGAGTGCGCCGCACCGCTCGGAAACCGCTTTGTTACCGCCCGAATACCGACGTGCGGATCAGGCGTTTTCAAGAGGTTAGCCTGCTCTCAGCCGGAAAGACCGACATTGCGCCCTCAGAACGGGGCCTTGGCGCGGAATTTGTGCCCTGCCCCGCCATCGGGATGCAGCAGCCGCAGCTCTTCCGAGTGCAGCATCAGGCGCGGATGGTCGCGGGCCGGGCCGGTCGCGTAGAACGGATCGCCCAGGATCGGGTGTCCCATCGCCAGCATATGGACGCGCAGCTGATGCGACCGGCCGGTATGTGGAAACAGGCGCACGCGCGTCTCTCCCTCGGGGCCAATGGCCCCGTAGCTCTTGACCTTCCAGTCGGTCACGGCGGCGCGGCCATTTTCATGGTCGATCTTCTGCAGGGGCCGGTTTTCCCAGTCGACGAGGATCGGCAGGTCGACCGTGCCGGTCTTTGGTTCAAGCTTGCCGTAAAGCCTTGCGTAGTAGGTCTTTTTGATGCGGCGGTGTTCGAATTGCAGGCCCAGGTGACGCTGTGCATGCGGGGTCATGGCAAAGACCATCACGCCGCTGGTGTCGCGATCCAGGCGGTGCACCAGAAGGGCATTGGGAAAGGCCGCCTGAATGCGGCTCAGCAGGCAATCGGAGAGGTGTTCGCCCTTGCCCGGCACCGACAGCAACCCCGCAGGCTTGTCCACGATCAGCAGTTCGTGGTCCTCGTGGATCACGCTGAGGGGGACGTCTGGGGGATTGTATTCGCTGGACATGGGCGGGTGATAAACGCATGCCCGCCTCGCGTAAATGCCTCAGGCGGATTTGGCAGGGCCCGCCTCTATGTCGTAGTAGTCCCCCTTGCTGGCGCAATATATATGCTCAGACGTGGTCAGACCGCTCCCGCCGTCGATGGTGCCCGACCCGATCGAGGTCGTGCCTTCGCCTTCCATCTGCCAGAAGATGGACGACCCGCAGGTGTTGCAGAATCCCCGCCGGGCGCGGGGAGAGCTCTGATACCACGTCAGCGTGTCGGCCCGGGTAATCTCAAGATCCGCCGTCGGGACCTGTGTTGCGGACCAGTAGTGACCAGACGTCTTGCGACACTGCGTGCAATGGCAGGCGATCGAATCGCGGGGCGTGGCCCGGGTCGTCCAGGCGATACCGCCGCACAGGCATGATCCCTTCAGCATTTCCAAGTTTTCCCTTTTTTTGCCGGGACTTGCTCACCCGGGTCTGAGCGTTTCGTTATCTGGTGGCCTGGCGCGGCCCCAACGGTCATCGGAGCGCCGCGGCAGCAGTCACGGGGCCGTCGTGAAAACCCGTGTCAGGATCTCCTCCAACCGCATGGCATCTTCCTCGGTAAAGGCATCGGGTTGGTCGCTGTCGATATCCAGCACGCCAATCACCGCCCCGGCCCCGTTGCGCACCGGGATAACCAGTTCGGATCGGGTGCTGCTGGCGCAGGCAATATGCCCGGGAAAGGCATCGACATCCGCCACCAGCTGGGTTTGCCCGCTGCGGGCAGCGGCCCCGCAAACACCTTTGTCGAAAGGGATTTTCAGGCACCCATGGCCCCCCTGGTACGGGCCGATCTTCAACAGCCCCGGCTCTGTCACCCGGTAGAACCCGGTCCAGTCGAAACGGTCGTCGCTGTGGTGCAGCTCACACGCCAAGGTCGCCATCAGCGCAACGTCATCCGTCTCGCCTTCGGTCAGCGACGCGATCCTGGCCGCAAGAGAGGTATAGTCAGGCATGTCGGTCCTTTTCCACGCGCGTGTCAGGGGCGTTCGATCGCGATGGCCGTACCTTCACCGCCGCCGATGCAGATCGCCGCAACTCCCCGTTTCAGATCATGGCGTTCCATTGCATGCAACAGGGTGACGATGATCCGCGCACCAGAGGCGCCGATCGGGTGGCCCAGGGCACATGCTCCGCCATGAATGTTGACCACGTCCCGGCCCACGCCCAGTTCGCGCATGAACGCCATCGGCACGACGGCAAAGGCTTCGTTCACCTCCCACAGATCAACATCCGCAACTGACCACCCCAGCCGTTTCAACAGCTTGCGCGCCGCGGGAACCGGTGCGGTGGGAAAATCCTTCGGCGCCTGTGCGTGGCTGGCATGGCCCATGATGCGTGCCCGCACCGGCAGGTCACGGGCGCGCGCCGCCGCGCGAGACGCCAGGACCAACGCCGCCGCGCCATCGGAGATTGACGAGGAATTGGCCGCCGTCACCGTACCATCCTTGCGAAAGGCGGGCCTGAGCAGCGGGATCTTTTCCGGCCGTGCATTGCCGGGTTGTTCGTCCTGAACGACCCTGTCCTCTCCCTTGCGCGACGGAACCACGACCGGCGCGATCTCGGCCTCGAACGCGCCGGCGCCTTGTGCGTCCAGCGCATTCGACAATGATTTCAAGGCGTAATCATCCTGTGCCTGGCGGGTGAACTGAAACGCGTCGGCACAGTCCTCGGCAAAGCTGCCCATCAGGCGGCCCCTGTCATAGGCATCCTCCAGCCCGTCCAGAAACATGTGATCGATCGTGCGGTCATGCCCCAGCCGGGCGCCGCCGCGCATCGCGGGCAACAGGTAGGGCGCATTCGTCATGCTCTCCATCCCGCCTGCGATCATGGTCGTCGCATGGCCCAGGGCGATCTGGTCGTGCGCCATCATCGCGGCTTTCATGCCGGAACCGCACATCTTGTTCAGCGTCGTGGCTGGCACCTCTTCGCCCAGACCGGCGGCGAACCCTGCCTGACGCGCCGGGGCCTGCCCCTGCCCTGCCGGCAGGACGCAGCCCATCAGCACCTCGTCAACGGTTGCGACGCTGGCGGTGCGCAGCGCCGCCGCAATCGCCGTGCCGCCCAGCTGCGCTGCTGGAACACCCGCGAAAACCCCCTGGAATCCCCCCATTGCCGTGCGGGCCGCGCCCACGATCACAACCTCCTGCATCGCATCCTCCTGCATGTGCTGACCCTGCATACCGAATGGTAAGGATTACCGTCTAGCCTCTGCGACGACCGTCACTCTGGTGACAGCAGATTTGGGGAACTGACGCAGTATGGATCTTTCTTCGCGAATTCAGGACGATGTCATGATCGTCACGGTCAATGCGCTGCGCATAGATGCCGCCGTCGCCATCCAGTTCAAGGATCACATGCGCGCGATCCTGGATCGTGCACAGGGGCGGGTCGTCCTGGACCTTGCCCAGGTTGAATTCGTGGATTCGTCCGGGCTGGGCGCAATCGTTGCCGCCATG
The DNA here is from genome assembly GCF_003575965.1 of Pseudooceanicola sediminis. Lineage (GTDB taxonomy): Bacteria > Pseudomonadota > Alphaproteobacteria > Rhodobacterales > Rhodobacteraceae > Pseudooceanicola > Pseudooceanicola sediminis. The sequence continues at coordinate 75,260 of NZ_QWJJ01000010.1, forward strand.
AAGCAGATGCGCGACGGGACACGCCTCGAACTCGCGGCGCTGCAACCCAATGTCGAAAAGGTGTTTCGGTTGACGCGGATGGACACTGTCTTTCCCATTCACGTCGCTGCGGATGCGGCGGTGAACCCTCATGCATCGTGAGGCGCAGCGCATGACCTCAGATCAGCCCATCAGCCAGATGCAACGCGACATCCGCATCAGCTTTCCCAGCACGGCGCTGTCCGTGCGCCGGGCGCTCGAAACCGTGACCACCAGCCTGGCTGCGCTGTCCCTCGGCCCCGAAGAACTTGGCACGGTTGAGCTGGTCCTGGCCGAGGCGCTGAACAATGTCGTGGAACATGCCTATGGCGAGGGCGAGCGCGGCTGGATCAGCCTGGAATGCACGCAAAAACCCGACGGGCTGCACTTTACCATCCTTGACGAGGGCAAGCCGATGCCAAAGGGGATCGTGCCCATGGGCCTGCGCGCGCCCCTTCCATCTGAGCTTGAGGCGCTTCCCGAGGGGGGCTTCGGCTGGTTTCTCATCCAGGACCTGTCGCACGACGTGCAGTATTTCCGCACAGGTGACGTCAATACGCTCAGCTTTCGCGTCAATATCGGCGTCGTCGTGCGACCGAACTGACAGAAACGGCGCGAGTGGATGCCCATGTCTGAGCGCCCTGCGTTGCCCCTGGCCCGTATTGCAAAAATCGCTGGTGCGTCCTGCCATGCGCATTGACTGCAATTTAGTTCAGATCGGAAACGTTTGCCCTGAAATCGCCGCTGACCTCTCGCATTCGAACCACGTTCGCCCGCCATGCCTGATCCATAGCTAAAACGGCTATCTCGGCGCCGTGTGAACAGCCCCCGCCCGATACACGGCGCCGATGATGCCGCTGCTTCGGCACAAGGGTACCCTCAATGATTACTTGACCTCGTTTCCGCCTCCGCGCAGCCTCTGCCCGCTAAAGCAGGAGGCTATATGCGCGATTTTCAACTGCCGGGCCGTTCGCCCATCTGGGCCGAGAATGGTATCTGTGCAACTTCGCACCCGATTGCGGCGCAGGTTGCAATCGACATCCTCAAACGCGGCGGAAATGCGATGGACGCCGCGATTGCGGGCGCAGTCACGCTCGGCGTTTGCGAACCGGCCATGTGCGGGCTGGCAGGTGATTGTTTCGTGCTGGTCAAACCCGCCGGTTCCGATCAGGTGCTGGGCTTCAACGGATCTGGTGCCGCGCCCGCCGGCGCCGATGCACAAGGGCTGCGCGATCAGGGCCATAGCAGGATTCCGACCGACAACGCGCAGGCTGTGACGCTTCCCGGCGCGGTTCAGGCGTTCGACGCGATGTCGGCCAAGTGGGGCAAACTCGGGCTGGCCGACAGCCTCGCCCCGGCGATTCACTATTTCGAAACCGGCGTCCCGGTTCATGCGCGCGTCGCTTTCGACTGGGCGCAATCTTTTCCCACGCTCGACCACACGGCACGGGCCCATTTCCTGCCCGCGGGTGCACCGCCCAAGCCTGGCACCCGGTTCGCCCTGCCCGCGCAGGCCGAGGTGCTGCGCCGCATGGCCCGCGACGGCGCCCGCGCCTTTTACGAAGGCGAAGTGGCCGATGACATGCGCGCCGCCTTGCACGCCGCCGGCGGCACCCACACCGCTGAGGATTTCGCGACGGTCCAAGGCATGCAAACCGCGCCGATCAAAGGCGAATACAAGGGTGCAACCGTGTTCGAGCATCCGCCAAACGGACAGGGTGCAACGGCGATCCTGATCCTGAACATCCTGTCGCATTTCGATCTTGCCGGCCTCGACCCCTTCGGCGCCGACCGGGCGCACCTTGAGGCCGAGGCGGCCAAACTGGCCTATGACGCCCGTAACCGGCTGATCGCCGATCCGGCACACGCCGATGGCGCGCAGATGCTTGACCCTGCTTTCGCCGCCCAGCTCGCGGCACGTATCGACCCGGCGCGTGCCAATGACGTGACCACCGCGCCCGAAGGCCAGCCACATCGCGACACGGTATATATCACCGTCGTCGACAAGGACCGCATGGCAGTCTCGCTGATCTATTCGGTCTTCATGCCGTTCGGCTCCGGTATCGGCACATCGAAATTCGGCCTGCTGATGCACAATCGGGGCTGCGGCTTTACCCTGACAAAAGGGCACCCCAACGAACTCGCCCCCGGCAAGCGCCCCATGCACACAATCATCCCCGGAATGCTGGCCGAAGACGGCGTGCCGAACATGCCTTTTGGCGTGATGGGCGGCCAATATCAGGCCGCTGGCCATGCGCGCTTCGTTACAAATTTACGTGATTTCGGTCTGTCCGCGCAGGAAGCGATCGACGCGCCGCGCTCATTCCCCGACGTCGGCCAGCTTCAGGTCGAACGGGGTTACGACGAAACGGTGCGCGCCGACCTTGTCGAACGCGGCCATACCGTCGTTGTGCCGGACGGCCCGATCGGCGGAGCGCAAGCGATCCGCATTGATCCCAACGGCTTTCTGGAAGCCGGGTCCGACCCGCGCAAGGACGGCTGCGCCATCGGGTACTAGCCACCCATCTGAAACCGGAAAAAGGCCGCCTCGGGCGGCCTTTCCCATCTAGTTGAGTTGAAAGTGCAGAGGGTAGGAACCGTCTTGGAAGGGGCCAAATAGATCAGGAATATCAGGATGATCCACCGGCTCGCCCGATATATCCTCGATCAGGTTCTGTTCCGAAACGTAGGCGACGTAATAGCTCTGATCGTTCTCGGCCAACAGGTGATAAAAGGGTTGTTCGCGCACGGGGCGACTGTCTTCGGGAATGGCATCATACCATTCCTCGGTGTTGCTGAATTCCGGATCGACGTCAAAGATCACACCGCGAAACGGGTGCTTCTTGTGCCGGACGATCTGGCCCAGATGATATTTCGCTTTCGTTGTCAGCATCGTCTTGCAGCCCATGGCCCCCACTACTAACGTCAAACACCGCAGATTGTCCAACGCCCTAATATAATATTCAGGAACCCGAGTGTGAACCTCGTCCTTACAGTTCTCGAGATCGTCGCCCCTGTGTTCCTGCTGGCCAGCATCGGCTTTATCTGGGTCCGCATGGGGGTCGAATACAAGGTCGAATTCGTCACCCGTCTGGCGATGACGCTGTCCGTGCCGTGCCTGATCTTTACCGCCCTGATGCGCACCGAAATCGACCCCGCGGCCCTGACGACTCTGTCGCTGGCCGCCGCCGTTGTATACGCCGTTCTGACGGCCGTCACGGCGATTGCGCTGCTGGTCTTTCGTCTGGATATGCGGACCTATCTGGCGCCGCTGATCTATGGAAATACCGGCAACCTGGGCCTGCCGCTGGCCATGTTCGCCTTTGGCGAGGCAGGGCTGGGATATGCCGTGATCGTCTTTGCCGTCATGGCGCTGTGGAATTTCACCTTTGGCATCTGGGTGGTTTCCGGCGGTGGGTCCGTTGTGCGGGCGCTGCGCGAACCGCTGCTCTGGGGCACGATCCTTGGGGGGATTTTCCTGTGGCAAGGGTGGGAGACACCGAAATTTCTGACCAACACCCTGGACCTTGTGGGCCAGATCGCCATCCCGATCATGCTGATCACGCTGGGCGTCGCGGTGGCCCGTCTGACACCTGGCCGCATGATGCTGGCGGTAGGCCTCTCTGCCCTCAAGCTGATCCTGTGCATCGGCATCGCGTGGGGTGTCGGAACCCTGTTTCAGCTTGAGCCGGTGGCGCTGGCAGTGCTGATCCTGCAAATATCGACGCCGGTCGCCGTCACCTCTTATCTGCTGGCCGAGAAATACGGGGCCGATGCGCAGGCCGTTGCCGGCCTTGTCGTGGCCTCGACATTGATGTCCGTTGCCGCAATACCCCTGTTGCTGGCTATTCTGCTCTAGGATCACAGCTTTGTCGGTTTCGCCGTTACACGTCTTCGTGTAGGATATTTGAAAAAATCGAGCAGAAAAAAAACGAGAGACATATGGGCAGAAAGCTATTCGCGCTTCTGATCGTGCTGCTTGTCGCATCTTGCGGCAGTCGCGATTCAACGGCGCCGCGCAATCTGGATGATGCGTGTTCCATCCTTTCCGAACGTCCGCATTATCGCCGGGCCTTCAGAAAGGTCGAACGCCGCTGGGGCGTTCCGACCAACGTTCTGATGGCCGTGATGCACCAGGAAAGCAAATTCATCGGCAATGCGCGTACTCCGCACAAGTACATGTTGGGAATCATTCCCATGGGGCGGCAAAGCTCGGCCTATGGCTACAGCCAGGCACTTGATTCCACTTGGGACGATTACCGGGAACAGACCCGCAGTCGCCGCGCGCGCCGCACGGATATCGACGACGCCGCTGATTTCATGGGCTGGTACATGGCCGGATCGACCAAGCGGTTGGGCATCCCCCTGACCGACGCGCGCAACCAGTATCTTGCCTATCACGAAGGCAGAACCGGATACCTGCGCGGCAGCCACAACAACAAGTCCTGGTTGCTGTCAGTGGCGCAACGGGTCGCGGTACGCTCGGCCTTGTATGGCAAGCAACTGCCCTACTGCCGGTAACTTTACCAGATAACAAAAACCCTCGCCCCGCCCAAATCCCATGGGCGGGGCGAGGGTTTTCTTGTTCAGCGGCCGTTGCCGTCGTCGGTCACGCTGTCGTCCATGAACAGTGTCGTGGACAGGTTCATTCCGGTGCGCAATTCGCCCAGGGCGATGGTTGTCTGGCTGCCGGAATCGTCGTGCACCACCCATTGACGCAGCTCGACCGGGTTGTCGGTAAAGACCATCTCGATAAAGCCGTACTCGGGGTGCTCGGGATCCTGGGCGCGCACCACTGTTGACGGGCCCTGCTCGCGGTGATCGGTCACCATGTTGGCCCGCCCCAGATCCACGTTGGAATCCAGGATGATCGACAGCGGCGTACGGCTCAGCGGATAGGTTTCGGTACTTTCCGTCTTCGGGTCAAAGATCTTGACTGCACCGGCGCTGGCGATGACGCGGGTGGCCTCGGGCGGATCATATTCGAACCGCATCCGACCGGGTCGCTTGATATAGAGCGTCCCCGTTGAAACCGAATTGTCACCTGCGATCTGGGTGAACTTTGCCTCGGCAGTCGTCATGCCATTGAGGTACTTTGAAATCGCACTCAGCGAGATCGGGGCTGCCGTAGCAGGAAGCGCCATGGCGATGACCGTCGCGGTCACGGCGAAGGTCATGGTGGCGGCGGGCGCAACAAGGCGGGTCAATCTGTTCATGCGAGTGATGTAGTCTCCGGCAGCAATCCATTCCACCACCGAACGATCACAGAGCCGTCACAGTTCCACGCAAACCGGCGAGGCATCGCCGAACGTGACGTCGTGGATGGCGGGGTGGGGTGGCGGGCAAAGGCGCCCCACCCCGCCACATTCCTATTGCTCGGGCACCAGAACCTCGCGTTTGCCAACGTGGTTGGCAGACGACACGACGCCCTCGTCTTCCATCTGCTCGACCAGGCGCGCCGCCTTGTTGTAACCGATGGCCAGTTTACGCTGGATGTAGGAGGTGGAGCATTTGCGATCCTTGATCACGATGCCAACCGCCTGATCATACAGCGCATCTTCGCCGTTCGTATTGCCACCGGTGGACAGGCCCAGAACTGCGTCGATGTCATCCGCCTTGTCGTCCTCGGGGCCATCGACCACGCCACCGACATAGGACGGCGGGCCATATCCCTTGAGATGGTTGACGATTTCCTCGACTTCTTCGTCAGAAACGAACGGACCGTGGCACCGGGTGATCTTGGCACCGCCGGCCATGTACAGCATGTCGCCCATGCCCAGCAGCTGCTCGGCACCCATTTCGCCAAGGATGGTGCGGCTGTCGATTTTTGACGTCACCTGAAAGGAAATCCGAGTCGGAAAGTTGGCCTTGATCGTCCCGGTAATCACATCGACCGACGGGCGTTGCGTCGCCATGATGAGGTGAATGCCAGACGCACGCGCCATCTGCGCCAGGCGCTGGATGCAGGCTTCGATTTCCTTGCCCGCGACCATCATCAGGTCAGCCATCTCGTCGACGATAACGACGATATAAGGCATCTTCTCGGGCTTGATCTCCTCCGTCTCGAACACCGGGTCGCCGGTGCCGTCGTCAAAGCCGGTCTGCACCGTCCGGCTGAACATTTCACCCTTGTCGATGGCGTCCTGCACCCGGCCGTTGTAGCCGTCGATATTGCGCACCCCCATCTTGGACATCTTGCGATAGCGGTCCTCCATTTCCGCGACGGTCCATTTCAGGGCCACGACGGCCTTTTTAGGATCGGTCACGACGGGGGACAGCAGATGCGGAATACCGTCATAGACGGACAGTTCCAGCATCTTGGGGTCGATCATGATCAGGCGGCATTCCTCAGGCGTAAGCCGGTAGAGCAGCGACAGGATCATCGTGTTGATAGCGACGGATTTACCCGAACCGGTCGTCCCTGCGATCAGCAGGTGGGGCATCTTGGCCAGGTTGGCAATCATCGGCTCGCCGCCGATATCCTTGCCGAGCGCCAGCGGCAGTTTCATGTGGGTATCGCCGAAATCGCGCGCCGACAGGATCTCGCGCAGCACGACCTTTTCGCGCGTCTCGTTCGGCAGTTCGATCCCGATGACAGAACGCCCCGGCACGGTGGACACCCGCGCCGAAAGGGCCGACATCGAACGTGCGATGTCATCCGCCAGTCCGATCACCCGGCTGGCCTTGAGGCCCGGCGCAGGCTCAAGTTCGTACATGGTAACGACAGGACCCGGACGGACCGAGACGATCTCGCCCTTGACGCCGTAATCGTCCAGTACGTTTTCCAACATCCGCGCATTCTCTTCCAGCGCCTCGTCCGAAAGGTGCAGGCGTTGAATGTTCTCGGGGTTCGTCAGCAGGCTGAGCGGCGGCAGATCATATTGCACCGGCTCGGCTTCCTGAAACGCCAATCCGGGCTGGGCCTCTTCGCGGGCACGCGACGATGGCTGCACGGGCTTGCGGGGTGTGTGCTGCACCACCTTTTTCGGCTCGGCCACGGGAATGGATACGCGCGGCGCGGCGGGGGAGGGGGGGGTGCTTTCAGGGGCAAAGGCCTTGGTATGGGAATGGTCGTCGGCAATCCCTGGCTCCGGCGCACCATAATCCTCTCCGAAGGCCGAGGCTTCGTCATCCAGCCAGGCCTGATCGTCATCGTCATTGCGATAGGCGCCGCGCACCACGCGCGGGCTGGCCGCATTCCGCAGGTCATCCTCCGGCATGGGATCGCCATAGCCCGCGTCATCATTCCCGGCATGGGCATCGGCGGCGTGATGGTCGTAGGGCGCGTCGTATGCCGCGCCTGATGCGGCCTCGTAATCGACATCATAGTCGTCAAAGGGCTGCTCCGCGGCTTGGTCCAGGTCCACCTCGGACGCCGGGGCGTAGGCTGCAACCCTGTCGTAATCGTCATCTGGATAGGGGTAGGCGGCGTGGCGCGGATCGGCAGCGCCGACCGCGCGCGGTGCTGCCGCCGGCGACGGGGCAAACGGGCGTGCAGGCTGATGCGCCGAGCTGGAGGTCAGAGGAGGTTCCGTGCGCGACGATCCTGCACTGCCGCCGGCACCACCGACAACCAGCGGAGCGGGGCGGCGTGGGCGTACCGCCTGGGGCGCGGTCTGTGGCGCCGGGGGCGTGGACCGGATCACCGGAACCTGGCGGGCGCGCGACCTGACCACATCCGCGATCTTGGCCTTGATACGCTGATCTTCCGGCACGTTGGGATCATGACCATGCGGCATGTGCGCAACAGGATCGGCAACCACCAGTTCATCGGGTGGCATTTCAGCCGGATCGGAGCGGCGTTTCAAACCGCTGGACAAACGCCCCAGCAGACGGGGCCGGGGTTCTGGCTTCGGTTCCGGCACATGCTGATCATAGGCTTGCGCCAGGGCATAATCCCGTTCGTCGTCTTCGTCATAGAGCGGCATGTCAGGCGACGCCCAGGGGTCTTCCTGCCAATCTTGCTGCACGCTCGGGTCGTCGTAAAAGGCCCCCTGCGACCGCTCCGCGCGCACTGCACGGCGGCGTTCCAGGTGGTCACGACCGCGCCCCGCCGCATGGGTTGCCGCGCTTCCGGCGACACGCATGGTCCCGGCCGCCCCGCGCCCCAGCACCTTCAGCACCATCGCGTAGAAAAGCACGAGGCCGATCACCATCAGGCGGAACATGCGGCGCAGTTCGTACATGGTAAAGCCCAGCACCCACAGCCCCAGCACCGCAGAGCCGAGCCCAAGACCAACCGCCAGCAAGCGAATCGCGGTATCGATGGGCAACGGCAGCAGGCCCATCAGCGCGCCAAGCGCGGTATCCCCGAACAACCCGCCCAACCCAAAGGCGTGCGGCCAGTCGGCACCAGTGTTCAGCGTACCCGCATAGATCGCCACGGCGGCAACGAACACGGGCGCAAAGACCAAACGGCCCACCGGCCCTTCTTCTGCGAAATGCAGGCCAAAGCGCAGCCCCCAGACAATGCAAAGCGCGGCAATTGCCCAGCCCCCTGCGCCGATCACCATGATCATCGGGGCGGCAATCGACGCTCCGAACCGGCCCAGCCAGTTCTGCACCGGCGCGTCGCTGGCCGACATCCACGACGGATCGGCCGGGCTGTAGCTATACAGCAAGGCGGCGACCATCAGCCCGAAGATCAACAGCAGCAGCCCGATCAGCTCCTTGCCGCGCTTTTCCAGCGCCTCCTGAACGGAGCTGTCGAAAAGCGGGTCGCGTCCCTTGGTCTGAAATGCCATGTCGCCTCCTCGTTACTTGTACAGACAGTCGCGCAGGCTCTTCAGCCCGGCCACCATCGCATCTTTTGGGGCCACCATGGCGACCCGGATATATCCTGCGCCGGGGTTGTCGCCCGCCACATCTCGGCTGAGGTAGGCACCGGGCAACACCCGCACGCCTGTCTCTTGCCACAATTTCAGCGCCGCGACCTCTCCGTCAGGCACGGGCAGCCAGAGAAAGAACCCTGCCTCCGGCCCCTGATAGCCTGGCACGCCATTCAGAATGGCATCAGCGGCAGCGTATTTCTCGTTGTAGAGGCGACGGGACTCGATCACGTGATCCTCGTCCGCCCAGACCCGTTCGGACACCCGCTGCAATGGCAGGGGAATCGGCGCACCCGAATAGGCACGCAATTGCTTCAGACGCCGCAGGCTGCCCGGCCCACCCGCGACGAAGCCCGAACGCAATCCCGGCAAATTGGAACGTTTGGAGAGCGACTGGAAAATCAGGACCCGCTCAGGGTCGACACCCATGCCAGCGGCCACCTGCAAGGCACCGACCGGCGGCGTGTCGCGATAGACCTCTGAATAGCATTCATCAGAAAAGACCTGAAAATCATACTTTTCGGCCAGCGCCAGCAGATCACGCAGGTAGCTCTCAGAGGCGACAGCCCCCTGCGGGTTGGTGGGCGAACAGATATAGGCCGCCACCGTACGGTTCAGCACATCCTCGGGCAGGCCCGCGTAATCGGGCAGAAAGCCGGTTTCGCGCGTCGCGGGCACAAACACCGGTTCGGCGCCCACGGAAATCGCGGCGATCATGTAGACTTGGTAGAAGGGATTCGGGATCAGAGCGACCGGGCGCTTGCCACCCTTCTGTTCCGGGCACAGCGCCATACCGACGTTATAAAGCCCCTCGCGTGTGCCGTTCAGCGGCATGACCTGCGTGTCGGGATCGACCTGCACACCATAGCGGCGATCAATCCAGCCCGCGATGGCCGAGCGAAGCTCGGGGGTGCCCTCATTCGGGGGGTATTTTGCAAATTCATGCGCAGAGGCGGCCAGCACGTCGGGCACCCAGTCCGGAAACGGGTGCTTGGGCTCGCCGATGGTCATATGCATCACGTCTCCGCCAGGCTCGTGATGATCGAGCAAGGCGCGCAAACGCGGGAACGCATATTCCGGAAGGTTCGAAAACCGCTCTGGAAACATATGTAAACTGCCTCTGAATACGGGATCGTTTCGCCCCGTTTGACCGTAGACTAGCGCAGAAATGCCCAAGCCGTCCAGTAGCATGGCGGCGTCATGGCCCGAAAGACACAGCCATGTGGCCTCAGGACAATGCGGCCTCGGCCGCGACGGCGACGCGGGCCAGCGCCTCTTCCTGCATCGGCTTGCCCATCAGCATGATACCGCAGCTTTTGTGCCCCGTCGGCAGGGTGACGGCGGGCAGATCCATCATGTTGCCAACCCGCGTGTTGCGCAGCGCCAACAGGTTTTCGGTGACGTAATAATCGGCATCGGTCAGCATCCGCGCAACATCCGGCGGCAGGATCGGCGCGGTCGGGCAGATCACCGCATCGAATCCGCCCATCTGCACGTTCCATTCCGCCCGCGCGGCGTACAGTTTTTCCCAGGCAGCGATATAGGTGGGGGCCGAAACCTTGGCGCCCGCCCGGAAACGTTCAAGGATCTGCGGGAACATCACGTCCGGATTGGCCTCGATCACATCGCCCCAGAGGCCATAAGCCTCTGACGAATAAAGGAACGCCGACAGAGGCGCGGCACGTTCCAACGCGGCAGAGCGCACTGGCACAAGTTCAGCCCCGGCATCGACCAGGCGCGCTCGCGCACTCTCGAACGCGGCCAGTGGTTCGGGCCGCATATCCTGCATGACTTCGGTTTCCAGCACCGCGATACGTAGCCCCCGCAGATGCGCGCCGCGCAAATCGGCGGCAGGCCTGCCCTCAAGCGCCGACAGCAGCAGCGTGGCATCCAGCACCGAGCGGCAGAGCGGGCCGATTGTGTCGAAGCGCTTGCACAGGGGCTGCACGCCATCGAGGCTGATCCGCCCGGAGGTTGTCTTGAAGCCGACGATGTCGTTCCAGGCGGCCGGAATCCGCACTGATCCGCCGGTGTCCGACCCGATTGCCGCAGCCGCCAGCCCAAAGGCCACGGATGTCGCCGCGCCCGATGACGACCCCCCCGGCGCCAGGGCGGGGTCATTCACATTCGGCGGTGTCGCCGTGACCGGGTTGATGCCAATGCCGGAAAACGCCAGTTCCGACATGTGCGTCTTGCCCAGACAGACCAGGCCCGCCTGCGTCGCATTGGCCAGGACCCGCGCGTCAGCCTGCGGGATGTGCCCTTTCAGCAAGGCAGAACCTGCCTCGGTCGCCACGCCCGCCGAATCGAACAGGTCCTTCCAGCTGACCGGCACGCCGTCCAGCGCGTGGCGTCGCGTGCCGTTTTGCGCGCGTTTCGCCGCCGCGGCAGCTTCGGCCAGGGCGCGGTCATGCGTCACCCGGGCATAGATCCGGTCGCGGTAGTCATGGCCGTCGATGGCATCCAGGTAAACCCGCGTCAGCCCCACCGGATCGATCGCGCCTTGCCCGATGGCTGCCCCCAGATCCGATGCCCGCCAGTTAAGCCAATCCCGATCGCCCATGTTCTGCATCCGCCTGTTGCGCCGGGACCTGGCCCGCGCCTGTTTCCATTTGACGCGACGCTAGCGCCCGAAAGGCGCATGGACAATCCCGCCCGCCCGCTCATATTGAGGGGCATGGAACATGATAGCGATCTTCTCATCGTTGGTGGCGGGCTGAATGGCCCGGCGCTTGCCCTGGCCGCCGCCCGCGCGGGGCTGAGCGCGACCGTGATTGATGCCCTGCCCCTAAGTGACCGCAGTCAAAGCGATTTTGATGGCCGTTCCTATTCCCTCGCGCTCGCCTCGGTGCGCCTGTTGCGCGCGCTTGGCGTCTGGGATGCGGTCGCGGACCATGCGCAGCCCATGCTCGACATCAAGGTCTCGGATGGGCACGCGGGGCAAGGCGGTGCGCCATTTTTCCTGCACTTCGATCATGCCGAGATCGAGGAAGGCCCGATGGGGCACATGGTCGAGGATCGCCACCTGCGCCGCGCTCTGCTGGACGCCGTGGCCGACACTCCACTGATCACCCAAATCAGCGGAGAGGCCGTCACCGCCCAAGAGATCACGGCGCAATTCGCCCAGGTCACACTTGCATCTGGGCGCGCGCTGAAAGGCCGCGTCCTGATCGGCAGCGATGGACGCAACAGCGGCACCGCCGCACGCGCCCACATCCAGCGGCGCGGCTGGGGCTATGGGCAGACGGCGCTGGTCTGCGCGATTGCACATGACAAGCTCCACCACGGTGTCGCGCACCAGTTCTTCATGCCCGCCGGTCCGCTGGCAATCCTGCCGCTCAAGGGCAACCTGTCTTCGATCGTCTGGAGCGAGACGAGCGCCAATGCAGCGACCATCCAGGCCTTGACCGATGACGAATACCTTGAGGCCCTGCGACCTCGGTTCGGGGATTTTCTCGGCGGGATTTCCCTTGCCGGGAAACGCTTTACCTATCCGCTCGGGCTTTCCGTCTGCGCACGTTTCTCGGGGCTGCGGCTGGCGCTTGTAGGCGATGCCGCACACGGAATGCACCCCATCGCGGGTCAGGGTCTGAATGCCGGACTGCGCGATGTCGCGGCTTTGGCGCAGGTGCTGAGCGAGGCGCAGATGCGCGGCGAAGACATCGGTGCGCTGGACGTGCTGGACCGCTATCAGGAATGGCGACGCTTTGATACCGCGACGCTCGCCATGGCGACAGACCTGACGAACCGGCTGTTTTCCAACGATAATCCGCTGCTGCGGCTAGGCCGTGACCTCGGCCTTGGCGCGGTCGGTGCATTGCCGAAGCTGCGCCGCGGCTTCATCCGCGAGGCCGCCGGGCTGACCGGCGACCTGCCTGAGCTGATGCGCTGATCAGTCGGCGGCCTGTAGATCGCGGGCTTCATCCACCAGCATGATGGGGATGCCATTGCGGATCGGAAAGGCCAGGTGCGCGCTGTCCGAAATCAGCTCCTGCGCCTCGGCGTCATAGCGCAGCGTGGCATGGGTCTGCGGGCAGACCAGCGCCTCCAGCATCCGGCGGTCAAACAGCGGGCCTTGGGCTTCGACGGGGTCCGTCATTGGATCATCTCCTGTCCGTCGCCGCCGCGCAGAGCATATTCCAGCAGGGTCACCAGCGTTTCGCGACGGGTTTGCAATGAAGGCGCCTCAAGCAGCGCCTGTTTTTCTTCGGGTTCGAAATTCAGCAGCATGGACAAGGAGTTGATCAGAAGCTCGTCATCGGCATCCTTGAGCGTATCCCAGTCCGTGGACAGGCCCTGATCCTCGAAATACCGCGACAGCAGGTCCATGAAGGTGCGACGCGCAAAACCCGGGTCCTGCTCGCTCTCGGCCATGTCGACGTCAAAGCCCTGCCAGTCGATGCGAAAACGCCGATAGGGGGTGAACCCGGTCACGTCCTCGCCCACGCGAAACCGCGAGATGCCGGTCAAGGTGATCATGTAGCGCCCGTCCTCGGTTTCCGAAAACTGGGTCAGGCGACCGGCGCAGCCGATCTGCTGCAACCCGGTGCCGGGGCGGCCGGGCACTTCGTTAGGTTGCACCATCCCGATCAGGCGATGCGGCGTCTTGAGGCAATCCTCGAACATGGCCAGATAGCGCGGTTCGAACAGGTGCAACGGCAACCTTGCCCGCGGCAGCAACAGGGCGCCGGGCAAGGGAAATACCGGAATGACATCGGGCAGGTCGGCGGGCTTCATCATGGCAGGGACTCTAGGCCACAAGCCGCGCCGGGAAAGCCCCGATCAAGCGAAAATCAACGAGCTGAGCTTGCGACGACCGTTCAGGGCAATCGGATCCTGCGGCTTCAGCGCCTCGAAAATCGTGAAAAGCTGAGCCTTTGCAGCACCTTCGTTCCATTCACGGTCGCGGCGGAACAGCTCCAGCAGCTGATCGACGGCCTCCTGCACCTGCCCTGCGGCATGCAGCGCGAGCGCGAGGTCAAAGCGCGCCTGGTGATCGCTCGGGTCTGCCTCGACGCGGGCGGTGAGCTCGGTCAGGGGTCCGGCGTTGGCGGCCTGCCTGGCCAGCTCGATCTGGGCGTGGGCGGCTTCGAGTTCGGGTGCCGTCGAGATCTGGGCGGGGGCACCATTCAGGATCGCTTCGGCCTGCTCGACATCCCCGAGAGCGAGGTGCGCACGCACGAGACCAGAGTAGGCGGCGACGTTTTCAGCGTCTTCCTGAAGGATCGCCTCGAAGGTCTGGGCGGCATCGGCGGCGGCGCCTTCGGCCAGCATTTCTTCTGCGGCTTCAATGGCTTCGGCCAATCCGTCATCTTCGCCGGGGGCCATCGCGGCAAGCTTTTCAACAAAGGCCTTCACCTCGGAGCCGGGCACGGCCCCCTGAAAGCCATCGACGGGCTGCCCCTGAAAGAAGGCATAGACCGTCGGGATCGACTGGACACGCATCTGGCCCGCGATCCCCTGGTTTTCATCGACGTTGATCTTGGCCATCAGGACCTTGCCGCCCTGGGCGTTCACGGCCTCTTCCAACTGCGGGCCAAGGGTCTTGCAGGGGCCACACCAGGGGGCCCAAAAGTCAACGATGACAGGCACTTGCTGCGAGGCCTCGACGACCTCCTGCATGAAGTTGGCCTCGTTGACGTCTTTGACATACTTGCCCGCGGGGGCGGGGGTCTTGGTGCCGGTTCCAAGCTCGATCATGGCGGAACTCCCTTCAGATGCTTGGCCTCTATATGCACCTTGGGGCGCGGTTTTCCAAGATGCCAGAAGGGCGCGGAATGCGGTTCGGTTAACCAATCGTGGCGCGCCCGCGGTGCCGGCCCTGTGCAGGCTGGCAAGCGCTTGGGTTAACGGCAAAATCCAGCGTCGGTGTCAAAACGGTATCCGAGCGGTATCACGTCGGTATTTGTGCGGTAACCGGGAAGAGGTTAACGGAGCGGGCGGTGGGGGTTTGTTAACGAGATGCCCGTCGCCGGGCAGACCTGCGCGGCGGCGCCCCTGCCCCGCCAGCCTGCCGGGCAATTGCAGAGGTGTCGCGCCGCGATGCGGATCGACATGGCGGAACAGACGGCCCCGGCGGCGTGGCGCCCTTCGCAAGGCAGGATGACCGGGCAAGGACCGGACACGGTGGCGTGCAAAGGGCGGCGGGGCGCGGACACTGGCGGCGCCTGCGGGGGCGCAGCGGGCACAGGCGCACCATGCAGAGGCGGACATGCAGAGGCGGACAGGCGTGGCCCGAGGGCGAGGGACAGCCCTGCGCCGTCCGCCGTCGCGGCCCCGGCCCCGGCAGGGCCATTCCGGCGCAGAGTGATGGGCCAGAGTGATGAGATTACAGGCGGAATTCGGCAGAAGATCGGCCCGCGCGATCATAAGGCGCGCAGGATCAGAACCGCGCCCCGTGCAAGGCTGCCATACCTTGTGTTTGCGCCTGACGCGCGGCTATCTGGGCCGCAAAGGCCTCAGAAAGGTACCCTATGCGAGACGAACCCCGCGACCAAGAGCCCGCCACGGCAGCACAAAAGCTGATAGGGGGGCTGCTGGCAGGTGTCGTGGTCTTGGTCATCCTGCGCAGCTGGGTCGACTGGTGGGTGTTCGACGCCCTGGCCAATGCCGGGACGGTCGCCGCAATCGCATTGCTGACGCCACAGGTGCGCTGGTCGCGGCAGATCTTTGTCGTGCTGGGGCTGGCGCTGGTGGCCTATGCCTGGATCGCCGCACCGGACCAGGCGCTGGCGGTTCTGGGACATGCGCTGGAACGGGCCAGCTTTATCCTGGCGTTCTTCTGCGCGCTGGCGACGCTGCGCCATACGGCCGAGATTTCGGCGGCGATCACGCGGGCGGCGGTGTTCCTGGCGCAACAGCCCCCGGGGCGGCGCTATTCCGCGCTGGCGCTTGGCGGACAGACCTTTGCGCTGGTGCTGAACTATGGCTCGATCTCTCTGCTGGGCAGCATGGCGCGCACCAGTGCGGCGCGCGAACCGGACCTTGAGGTGCGCGCGATCCGCACGCGGCGGATGTTGCAGGCGGTGCATCGCGGGTTTGCCGCCAGCCTGATGTGGTCGCCGCTGAGCTTTGCCATCGTGATTTCGACAACCGTGGTGCCGGGGGCCAGCTGGGGCGCGATCCTGCTGCCTGCCGTCGGGTCGGCGGCGCTGCTGACCGGCATCGGCTGGGGGCTGGACAAGGCCTACAAGAGCAAGCTGGCACCGGGGCGGGTGCCGGTGCGCGACCGGTCGCACGACGATCATGCGCGGGTGCTGCTGCCGGTGCTGTGGCTGCTGGGGCTGATCGCGGGGCCGGTGGCCCTGCTGCATTTCACGACGGGACAGTCTGCGTCGCTGTCGGTGCTGAGCGTGGTGCCGGTGGTGGCCGGGCTGTGGCTGCTGATCGGCGGGCCGGTCGGGGCGCGCGGGCGGCATCTGGGCGGGCACGTCGGGGCCTTCGTGTTCCGGGAGCTGCCGGCGTTCCGGGGCGAGATCGTGCTGCTGACGATGGCCGGGTTCCTGGGCAGCGGCGCGGGCGCGTTGCTGGCGCCGGTGGTGGCCGCCAGCGGGCTGGACCTGACGGCGATCCCCGTCTGGGTCTTGCTGCTGCTGCCGATCTGGCTGATCCCGCTGGGCGGTCAGGTGGGGATGAACCCGATCCTGTTCGTGTCGCTGTTCGGCCCCCTGTTGCCCGCGCCCGAGGTTCTGGGGATTTCCCCGACGCCGATGGTGCTGGCGCTGACGGCGGGCTGGGCGCTGTCGGGCGTGACCTCGCCGTTTACCGCGTCGGTGATGCTGATCGCGCGGCTGGGCGATGTGACGCCCGCCGACGTCAGCCTGCGCTGGAACGGGGCGTTTTCACTGATCTGCGCGCTGGTGCTGTCGGTCTGGGTGCTGCTGCTGGCCTAGGGCGGCGGCGCGGCCCGGCGCCACCCTGCCCTGCCCTGCCGTGCCCGACCCTGCCCTGCCCGGTTACAGGTCGAAGGTGGCGAAGACCGGCGCGTGGTCGGAGGGTTGTTCCCATCCGCGCACGGCCCGCATGATCGTGCTGGAATGCGCCGCGTTCGAGATATCGGGCGTTGCCCAGACATGATCGAGGCGACGGCCCTTGTCGGCCGCATCCCAGTCGGGCGACCGGTAGGACCACCAGGAATAGAGATTGCCCTGGGGGATGTCCTGCCGGGTGATGTCGACCCAGGCACCGGCATCCTGCGCCTGGGCCAGGTGCTCGACCTCGACCGGCGTGTGGCTGACGACGCGCAGCAGCTTCTTGTGATCCCAGACGTCATCCTCGCGCGGGGCGATGTTCAGGTCGCCCACCAGGATCGCCTTTTCAGGACGCTCGGCATGGAACCAATCACGCATCTCGGTCAGGTAATCGAGCTTTTGGCCGAACTTCTCGTTGATCGCGCGGTCGGGTTTGTCGCCCCCGGCTGGGACGTAGAAATTGTGGATGACGACGCCGTTTTCCAGACGCCCCGCGATGTGGCGGGCATGGCCCAGGGCCGCGAAATCCTGATCACCGACCTCTTCGATCGGCAGTTTCGACAGGATGGCGACGCCGTTATAGCCCTTTTGCCCGCGGGCGATCATGTGGGTGTAGCCAAGCGCGTGAAAGCGGTCGCGCGGGATCAGGTCGACCGGGCTCTTGCATTCCTGCAGGCAGAGCACGTCGGGCCCGGCGGTTTCCAGCAATTGACACACCAACGCTTCGCGCAGGCGGACGGAGTTGATGTTCCAGGTGGCGAGGGTAAATGACATGTTCTTTCACTTGCCTTGTTCGGATCGCGGAGCTTGGCCTTTCGGGTATCATCCGACACCTGACAAGGAAAGCGATCCGTTTCTTGACCGGCCTTGCGCCGAGCCTTGTGCCGCGCCTTGGGCCGGTGGGGCCGCCGGTCTGCGATCGCCTTCACCACGTCGGAGAGGCGCTGCACAAAACCCCGACGGTCGAGGGCCGGCAGACGGGGCTGGGCGCGGGACGGGCCTGGGTGCGGGGCGGATCTGACCGGCGGCGGCCGCTAAAAATCTCTCCTTAACGTCCCGGCAAGGGAATGGCGGTATCGCAGATCCTGAAAGGGACGCCGATGCAGAAAATTGTCATCTTCCTGACCATCCTCGTCATGGCCGTGATGGGCCCGGCGGTGATGGTGCTGTCGCTGCCTGCGGCATCGCACGGGCTGGTGCTGGTGCTTGGCCCGCCATGGGCGGACCGCGCACGGGCCATCGAGGGTGCGGGCGGGCGTGGCATCGGCCCGGTCACCACCATCGTGGCGTCCCTGGCACAGGCAGACAACCCCGATTTCGGCAGCCGGATGCGCGCGGCAGGCCCCTTTCTAGTCGTCGACGGTCAGGCCGTCGCCTCTCTTTGCGGAGTCAGCGGATGACAACCAACAACCTGGATTTCCACGCAACACGCACCCTGGCGACAGTGCGCATATCGCAGGCGACGCTGGCGCTGGTGCCCCTGTCGCCCGTCGCCGCGATGCTGGCGGGCAATGCCTTTCTGCCCGTGCTGATCCTTGCGGTGGTGATGGCGGGAATCGGACAATACGGCGCCTATGTCCAGGGGTTTTCGGGGCGCGTTCTGGTCGCTCTGGGGCTGATCGGGCAGGCCATGGCCTTTACCGCCGCGCTGGCAGGGCACCCCTGGCAACTGGACAGCCACATGTTGTTCTTTGCGCTGCTGGCCATCACCATGGCGATGTCGGATGCACGGGTGATCGTAATCGCCGCCGCCGTCATTGCCGTGCACCACCTGTCGCTGGCGGTCATCCTGCCCGGCATGATCTATCCGTCCAGCGACCTGCTGGTGAACCTGCAACGCACCGCCCTGCATGGCGTGATCGTGGTGATCGAAGCCGCGGTACTGTTCCTGTCCATCCGACAGCGGCACGACCTGGATTCCCGCGTGGCCCAGGCGGATCGGTCGGCGCGCGAGGCGATGCAGCGCGAACAGCAGAAATCCGAATCGGCCGCAATGGCGCAGGAGGCCGTGGTCAACGGATTGGGCGCGGCGCTGAAACGCCTGGCCGAACGCGATCTGAGCGTGACCATCGACGCGGAGTTCGACCCGTCGCACGACAAGTTGCGGCAGAATTTCAACGATGCGATCCGAGAGCTGCGCGACACCGTTCTACAGGTGGTGCGCAATGCCAGCGCGGTGTCCGAAGATGCCGATGCCATCGCCAATGCTTCCAACAACCTCGCGCAGCGCACAGAACGCCAGGCCGCGTCCCTGCAGGGTACGGCAACCGCCATTCAGGAAATCAACGCCAATGTCCGCGCCACCGCCAAGGCCGCCCGCAGCGCCAGTACCGTCGCGGACGAGGCCCAGTCGCAGTCCATCCAATCTGACGAGGTGGTGCAGCGCACCGTCGCCGCCATGGCCGAACTCGAAACCTCGTCATCCGAAATCTCCAACATCATCAAGGTCATCGACGACATCGCCTTTCAGACAAACCTGCTGGCGCTGAATGCCGGGGTCGAGGCGGCGCGGGCGGGCGAAGCAGGGCGTGGATTTTCCGTTGTCGCGACCGAGGTGCGGGCGCTCGCCGCGCGGTCCTCGACCTCGGCCAGAGAGATCACGGCGCTGATCTCGGCCTCGGGCGAGCATGTCAAGAATGGCGTGGCACTGGTCAACGAAACCGGCGAGGCCCTGAAACGGATCGCCGATTCGGTGGCGAATGTCGCCGGGCTGGTGGCGCAGATCGCCTCCTCCGCCAACGAACAATCCGGTTCGATCGCGCTGATCGACGATACCATGAAGGAACTGGACCAGGTCACGCAGGAAAATGCCGCCATGTTCGAGGAAACCAACGCCGCCTCGATCGCGCTGAACCGCGAAGCCGAGGAGCTGAGCGCGCTGATGAAGCGGTTCCATACCGGCGCTGGCCGCCCCGCCCCGCGTCAGGTCCAGGCACCGCGCCAACAGCCCCGGCAGGTCGTGAACAGCGTTCCCACCGCCAGCAGCGATGGCTGGAGCGAATTCTGACCGCCCGGTGCTTTCGGGCCTGACGCGGAACCAGCAGGCCCCCTCCGGGGCCGCGCCCCTCACCGCGCCCGGGCATAACCCGGCCTCGCAATGCCTGAACGGGGCCCGCACAGGGGCGCGCACAAAAAAAACCCGGACCAAAGGCCCGGGCAAGTCCAACAGGGAGGTGCATATTTAACCCGATATGCGCGGGGTGGTTCCACAGGAACATGCTACTAGCATACATTCCCCGTAGTCCACTGGTACGTAAGGAAAACCTTACGCGACCAGCCGATATCCGCCGCTTTCCGTGACCAGAAGCCGGGCATTCGAGGGATCAAGCTCAATTTTTTGGCGCAACCTATAGATGTGCGTCTCAAGGGTATGTGTCGTTACGCCTGCATTATATCCCCAGACTTCGTGCAGCAGAACGTCGCGCGCAACGACCCCGTCGGCCGACCGGTAGAGGTACTTCAGGATGTTGGTTTCCTTTTCGGTCAGACGAATTTTCTTCTCGTCCTCGGTCACCAGGATCTTCATTGCCGGGCGAAAACTGTACGGCCCCAGCTGGAACACCGCATCCTCGCTTTGTTCATGTTGGCGCAACTGGGCGCGAATGCGCGCCAGCAGCACGGGAAACTTGAACGGCTTGGTGACATAATCGTTGGCCCCGGAATCCAGCCCCAGGATGGTGTCGGCATCCGAATCGTGCCCGGTCAGCATCAGCACCGGGCTCTTGACCCCCTGCTTTCGCATCAACCGGCACAATTCGCGCCCATCGGTATCGGGCAGGCCCACGTCCAGGATCACCAGGTCGAACAGGCCTTCCTTGACCTTCTGCATCGCGCCCGCACCGTTCGACGCCTCGAAGACATCGAAATCCTCGGTCATCACCAATTGCTCGCTCAGCGCCTCGCGCAGGTCATCGTCGTCGTCGACCAGCAATATCTTTTTCATCTGTGGCATCTCGTGGCCCTCCATCCGGCTCTTGTCGCACATGGACGGCGCTCACACCTTCGACAAGATTTGCAACAAAAGCCTCACGCTCTCGTGTTGCCTGCGCGGGATATGTTTCAAACCCGACACGCAGCCGCTAAGGAGAGATGCCTGTCCCACGCCTGTCCGATGGATGCCGCCATGTCGCTGACCCCCGAAATCGCAGAACGCATCGCCCGCGCCCGCACCGACCTGCGGATGGGGCTGCCCGTGGTGCTGCTGGACGGCCAGCGCGGCGCCCTCGTGCTGGCTGCCGAAACGCTCAGCCCGACGCGGCTGGCCGATCTGCTGAACCTGCCGGGCACCCCGGTGCTGGCCATCACCGCCCGCCGCGCCGAAACCCTCAAGGCGCGCCCCTACGACGGTGACCTGGCGCGCCTGCCCCTGCCCGCCGATGCCAGCCCGGCCTGGGTCCGCGCGCTGGCCGATCCCGCGGATGACCTGCGCCACCCGATGAAAGGCCCCCTGATCGCCCTGCGCGATGGCCCCGCCGACCTGCACCGGATCGCCCTGAAACTGGCAAAATCGGCGCGCCTGCTGCCCGCCGCCCTCGTGCTCGACATCGACGCGCCGCGCGAATTCGCCAGCGCCCATCACCTGACCACGCTGCCCGCCGGGGCCACCCATACGCTGCTGGCCAACGCCAGCCCGATGCACCCGGTGATCTCGGCCCGCCTGCCCATGGTCGCCTCGGACGCCGGGCGCGTGCATATCTTTCGCCCCGAGGACGGCGGAGAAGAACACTATGCCATCGAAATCGGCCGCCCCGCCCGCGACAAACCCGTCCTCGCGCGCCTGCACTCGGCCTGTTTCACCGGCGACGTGCTCGGCTCGCTGAAATGCGATTGCGGTCCGCAACTGCGGGGCGCCCTGGCGCAGATGGGGGCAGAGGGCGCCGGCGTCCTGCTCTATCTCAACCAGGAGGGACGCGGCATCGGCCTCGCCAACAAGATGCGCGCCTACTCCCTCCAGGATCAGGGCTTCGACACGGTCGAGGCAAACCATCGCCTCGGTTTCGAAGATGACGAACGCGATTTCCGCCTCGGCGCCGAATTGCTGCAACGCTTGGGCTTCACCCAGGCGCGCCTGCTGACCAACAATCCGAAAAAGATCGACATGCTGCGCAAGAACGGCATCGAGGTTACGGAACGCGTCCCCCTGAAGGTCGGCGAAAACGCCCACAACCGCGCCTACCTTGCGACAAAGGCCGCGAAATCCGGGCATCTGCTGTGATCCTGCGCATCACGCCCATGGGCCTGCGCCTCGGCACCACCACCTATCCCTGCAGCATCGGCCGCGGCGGCCTTCGCCCCGACAAGGCCGAAGGCGACGGCGCCACACCCACGGGCACACACCGCGTGGCCGACCTCTGGTACCGCGCCGACCGCATCGCCCGCCCCGCGCCCTGGGCCCGCCCGATCGGCCCCGGCGACCTGTGGTGCGATGACCCCGACCACCCCGCCTACAACTGTCACACCCGTGCGCCCTTCGCCGCCAGCCACGAACGCCTGCGCCGACCCGACCCGCTCTACGACCTGATCCTGACGCTGGACTGGAACTGGCCAAGGGCCACGCCGCACAGGGGGTCGGCCATCTTCGTGCATCAATGGCGTCGCCCGCGCTACCCGACCGAGGGCTGCCTGGCCCTGCGCCGCGACCACCTGCATCGCCTGGCCCGCCGCCTCGTACCCGGCACGCAAATCCGCATCGACTGACGCCAGGGGGCTTCCCCGGTCATCTGGCCGAAAATACCCCGGGGGAACGCGCCGTCAGGCGCGGGGGGCAGCGCCCCACCTTGACCACCCGGCCCTCTCCACGACCCGCGATTTTCGCGCGCACCGCACGGCCTCATTTCGCGCGCACCGCACGGCTTCATTTCGCGCGCGTCGCACGGCTTCATTTCGCGCGCGTCGCACGACTTCATTTCGCGCGCTTCGCACGACTTCATTTCGCGCGCTTCGCACGACCTCAGCTGTCGCGCGCGCCAAAGATGGCCGAGCCGACGCGCACATGCGTTGCACCGAACCGGATCGCCTTCTCGAAATCACCCGACATGCCCATCGACAGGCCCTCAAGGTCATTGCGCGCCGCGATCTTGGCCAACAGCGCGAAATGCAGCGCCGCCTCCTCCTCGACAGGGGGAATGCACATCAGGCCGGCCACGGGCAATGACAGCGCCCGGCATTCCGCGACAAAGGCATCGGCGTCGGCCGGCAGCACACCGGCCTTCTGCGGCTCCTCGCCCGTGTTGATCTGCAGGAACAGCGCCGGGCACCGGCCGATCTCGTCCGCGATGCGGGCGATGGTGCGGGCGATCTTGGGCCGATCGACCGAATGGATGGCCTCGGCCAGCTCCATCGCCTGACGCACCTTGTTGCTTTGCAGCGGGCCGATGATATGCAGCTCGACCGCGTCAAACGCCTCGCGGAACGCGGGCCATTTGCCGGCGGCCTCCTGCACGCGATTCTCGCCGAACACCCTCTGGCCCTGCTCCAGCACGTCGCGCACGCGGGCGTCGGGCTGCATCTTGGACACGGCAATCAGGGTGACACCGGCCGGGTCGCGGCCCGCGTCGTCACAGGCGGATTGAATACGGGTGCGGATCTCGGTCAGGGACATGGGCGGCCTTGCTGTGCAATCGGGTCAGGTGGCGCCAAGGAACATCAAACCGGGACAAAAGAAAAGGGCAGGTCAAATGACCTGCCCTTCCAATCACATTCACACTTCTGAAATCAGAAGCGGAAGTTGATGCCGAAGTCTGCTTCGGTGACGTCGCCGATGGTGTAAGCACCACCAACCAGGTTCGCACCGCCGCCCAGGGCGTAGGATGCGTCCAGGCCGAAGCCGGTGTCTTCCGACGCGTCGTCGTAGGACAGGTAGCCGCCAACTTTGACGCCCGAAGCAACAGCCATGTGGCCTGCCAGGCCGTAGCCTGCGCCTGCGTCGCCGTTGTCGACGTAGGAAGCGTTGAAATCAACGGTGCCAACGGTGCCGCCGAATGCAACAACCCACTCGGTTGCGTAGGTGTCGCTGTCCTGACCGCCAACACCGAAGGTGTAGCCGGCGAAGTCGTAGGACACGTAAGCGTCGGTTGCTTCGTCCTGCATGTCATACGACAGGTGAGCGTTCAGGCCGCCCATGGAGTACAGAACTGCAACGCCGGTGTTCGAAGCGCCGCGCGAAGCGTAGCCCGGGCCGTCCAGGAACGAGGTGAAGTTCTGCAGGCCGATGGTGCCCAGTGCGAGGTTGGCCATCGAGTCCAGTGCGTAGTCGATGTTGCCAACTTCGAGGGTCAGACCGCCGGAGGTGATGAACATCTGAGCGGCGTTGACGGTCGCAGCTTCGGTGGTGCGCAGGTAGCCGGCGTCGTCGGCGTCGTTGCCAACTGCGGTTTCTTGCGAACGAATGCGGTATTTGCCGCCGACAACCAGACCGGTGTCGGTTTCGGTGGTGCCTTCGACGTCCAGTTGGAAACGCTGTTCCAGGAAGGTTTTGTCGTCGGTGCCATTGTCTTCATAGACAACGCCGAAACGGCCGAAGCCGGACCAGCTGATTTCTGCGGAAGCGGCGCCTGCGGTCATAACCAGCGCGGTCGTCGCGAAGAGAATCTTTTTCATTGTGTTTCCCTCGATTTCTCAGTCTGCCCCAAAACGGAGCATCCGATTTGGGTATGGCAAGTCTTTCGCTCTTTTCACCTTTCCATTGCAAGCGTACCGCTCCCCCGCTGTGCACACGCACCCCGAAATGGTGCAAAGCTGCCACAGTCCTTTCGCCGGACCGGGGGATTCTGCCCCCAAATGCACGCGCACACCTGTTGTTTGCAGGGGTCGGGGCACGCCGCCCGCCCCCCGGCCCCGCCACGCGCCGCTGTGCTCAGACCCAGAGACTCAGGCAAAAGACTCAGGCAAAGGACTCGGAACGGGGAGTCTGGCCGGTGACAGTGGGCCGTGAGTCTGGCCAGATTCTGACCGGTGTCCCTGCACGTTGAGCGCAGGCCCGCTGCGCCCCGTCGCCAATCCGTGCAGGTGCGCGCAGCAAAGTGCACGCAGCAAAGTGCACAACGGTGCGCCCCCTTGTTCACAGCCAGTTTTGGCAGCGTGGCGCAGCGCGGCCGCTGTCGTGCCGCGCCCGTCTGTGGGGGGCGTCTCGGCGGAGCGATGCAGCCTGCGGCCCTGTTTCAGCAAAGAACCTTGCCCCCTATCGCCCGCTTCGATAGATCGGAGGGGAAGTTTTGAACGGGGCTAAAGCATGACGTCTACTCGCGCATTCAGGTTGTCGGCCATCGCAGGTCTTTTCGCGCTCGCTGCCTGCGGGGCCGTGCGTCCTGAGGCCAGCGGAGGGGACGGCGATGCGACCGGCCCCAACCCCATCAGTGCCCGCGATCGCACAGCCTATGCCGACAACGGCAAGATCTGGGATATTTTCACGCAAACCGACGATGGCACCAAGGTCGCGGTGAACCGCTATCTCTGGAACGCCTCGCTCGAGGTGCTGGATTTCCTGCCGATCCAGTCGGTCGACCCGTTCACCGGCGTCATCTCTACCGGCTACGGCACACCGCCGGGCGGCGGGCGGTCGTATCGTGCGACGGTCTACATCTCGGATCCCGCGCTGGAGGCCCGGTCGCTGAACGTGGCGCTGGAAACCTCGGGCGGACAGGCCGTGGCCGCCGGTACGCAGCGCGCCGTCGAAGACGCGATCCTGACCCGCGCGCGCCAGCTGCGCGTCGCCGACCGCAAGTTCTAGATCACAAGGTCTAGACTGAGGGCTGGCGCGGCCCGACCGGCGGCGCCAGTTGCATTTTCGCCAGGGATTCGACCCAGTCGATCTGCCCCGGCAGGCACCGGGTTTCCAGATCGTACTGCGCCACGACATGCGCCCGCGCCGCCGCGCCCAGCCGGGCGCGCGCCACGCCATCCCCGGCCAGCGCCGCGATCCGACGCACCAGCGCCGCCGCGTCAAAGAAATCGACCAGCCACCCGGTGTCACCGTCGCGCAGCACCTCGCGCACGGGGTCGGTGTCGGATGCGACGATGGCCGCCCCGCAGGCCATCGCCTCCAGCAGCGACCAGCTGAGCACGAAGGGGTAGGTCAGATAGACGTGCACCGTCGAAATTTGCAGCATCGCGCGGAACTGGTCCTGCGGAATGCGCCCGGTGAAATGCACCCGCGCCCAATCGCTGTCGCTGATCCGGCCGCGCACCTCGTCGATGAAGATCTGCTTCCACGTCCGGCCCGCCGGGGGGTGCGCCCCGTAGGACACGCCATCGCCGCCGACGATCAGCACCTGTGCGCCGGGCCGCGCCGCCAACAGTGCCGGCAGCGCCCGCATGAACACGTGATAGCCGCGATAGGGTTCGAGGTTGCGATTGACGAAGGTGATCACCTCGTCCCCGCGGCCAAGGGTCCGCCCGTCCGGCAGCGCAAAGACCGCCTCTGCGTCCGGGCGCAGGGCCTGCGTGTCGATCCCGTCGTGCACCACGCGGATGCGGTCGCGAAACGGCGGCGGAAAGGTATCGGCCTGAAAGGCGGTCGGGCTGAGCCCCGCCTGCGCGATGTCGAAATGCAGGTGGTTGTTGAGGTTCTTCATGCGGATGCGCAGCGCCTCGGTGCCGCTGTCGTCGCGCCGGAATTCCGGGTCGAAGCCCAGGTGCGGATAGCCGGGCAGATGATACAGCTCGCAATAGATGCCCATGCGCGCCTCGGGCCAGACGTCGCGCAGGAACATCGATTCGCCCCAGCCGGGGTGCGCCACGATCACGTCCGGGGCAAAGCCCGCGTCGCGCATCTTGCAGGCGGCGTGATAGCAGGCCTCGGCGCGGGTGACCTTGCTGTCCATGTCGGTCATCCACGGATGCAGCGCCTGCCCGCCCGTGCGCGCCAACCTATAGGGCAGCACCTGCACCCCGTTCCAGTCCGTCACCTGCGTCACCCGCAGCGTCAATGCCTTGACGCTGTGCCCGCGCGCCGCCAGCGCGCCCGCAAGGTGCCTGAACTGGCCGGGGAAATTCTGATGGATGAACAGGATATTCACGGACGGTCCCCTTCGTCGATTGCGCAGCCTACACAGGCCCATCCCCGCTTGCAAAGCGGCCACAACAGCGAAGTTTCGCTAAATCGCTGGACCCTTGGCGCGCACGGCCCTATCAACCCGCACCGAAACTAACGTCTAATGAACACCATCCGCACGAGCCGAGAGGGAGCGTCCATGTCGCGCTATTCCGCAGCCGAAATCGAACCGAAGTGGCAAAAGGCCTGGCAGGACGCCGAGGTCTTCAAGGCGCCCCAGGCGCAGGCCCTTCGCGACAGCGACAAGCCGAAGTACTACGTGCTCGAGATGTTCCCCTATCCGTCGGGGCGCATCCACATCGGCCACGTGCGCAACTACACCATGGGCGACGTGATCGCGCGCTACAAGCTGTCCACGGGTCATAACGTGCTGCACCCCATGGGGTTCGATGCCTTCGGGATGCCGGCGGAAAATGCCGCGATGGCGAATGGCGGCCACCCCAAGGACTGGACATATTCCAACATCGACACGATGGTCGAACAGATGAAACCGCTGGGCTTTGGCCTGGACTGGTCGCGCATGTTCGCCACCTGCGATCCCGAATACTATGGCCAGCAGCAGGCGCTGTTCCTCGATTTCCTCGCAAAGGATCTGGTCTATCGCAAGAACGCAGTGGTCAACTGGGATCCCGTCGACATGACCGTGCTGGCCAACGAACAGGTGGAAAACGGGCGCGGCTGGCGCTCGGGCGCCGAGGTCGAGCGGCGCGAGTTGACGCAGTGGTTCTTCAAGATCTCCGACCACTCCGAAGAACTGCTGGACGCGCTGGACACCCTCGACAACTGGCCCGCCAAGGTCAAGCTGATGCAGGCCAACTGGATAGGCAAGTCGCGCGGACTGCAATTCGCGTTTTCCACCGTCAACGCGCCGGAACATTTCGACCGGATCGACGTCTACACGACGCGCCCCGACACGCTGGCCGGGGCCTCCTTTGTCGGCATCTCGCCCGATCACCCGCTGGCGAAAGAGCTTGAGGCCGGATCGCCCGAGGTTGCCGCCT
Organism: Pseudooceanicola sediminis; assembly: GCF_003575965.1. GTDB lineage: Bacteria > Pseudomonadota > Alphaproteobacteria > Rhodobacterales > Rhodobacteraceae > Pseudooceanicola > Pseudooceanicola sediminis. The sequence goes on from NZ_QWJJ01000010.1 coordinate 103,128, forward strand.
TCTGCGCCGAGGCACGGCGCGGCGGCACCACCGAGGAAGCCATCGAAAAGGCCGACAAGCTGGGTTTCGACACCGGCATTCGCGTGCGTCACCCCTTCGACACTGCATGGGAGCTGCCGGTCTATATCGCCAACTTCATCCTGATGGACTACGGCACCGGCGCGATCTTTGGCTGCCCGGGTCACGACCAGCGCGACCACGATTTCTGCACCAAGTATGACCTGCCCATCGTCGAGACCTTCGTGCCGCTGGACGGCGAGATCGACATCCAGCTTGCGCCCTTCGTGCCCGCCAAGACGGAAAAGGTCCGCTATACCCGCCTGATCGCGGGGCAGGAAATCCAGACCGGAGAAGAGGCGGTGAATGCCGCCGTCGATTTCTGCGAGGCGAACGGCGTCGGTCAGGGCGTGACCAAGTTCCGCCTGCGCGACTGGGGCCTGTCGCGGCAACGCTACTGGGGCTGCCCGATCCCGGTGGTGCATTGCCCCGCCTGCGGCGTCGTGCCCGAGAAAAAGGAAAACCTGCCGATCGAGCTGCCGTATGACGAAGGCGGCACCCCGATCGATTTCTCCATCCCCGGCAACCCGCTGAACCGGCACCCGACCTGGCGCGATTGCGCATGCCCCGCCTGTGGCCAGCCCGCGCAACGCGAAACCGATACGATGGACACCTTTGTCGACAGTTCGTGGTATTTCGCCCGCTTTACCGCGCCGCGCGCCACCACCCCGACGGACATGACCGAAGCCGCCTACTGGATGAACGTCGACCAGTATATCGGCGGCATCGAACACGCGATTCTGCACCTGCTCTATTCGCGCTTTTTCGCCCGCGCGATGCACATCACCGGCCACCTGCCGGAAACCGCGAAGGAACCCTTTGACGCGCTGTTCACCCAAGGCATGGTGACCCACGCGATCTACCAGACCCGCAACGCGGAAGGTCGCCCGGTCTATCACTACCCCGAGGAAGTGACGCTGCGCGACGGCAAGGCGTTCCTGGAGGACGGCCGCGAGGTCGAGGTGATCCCCTCGGCCAAGATGTCGAAATCCAAGAACAACGTCGTCGACCCGGTGCAGATCATCCAGCAGTACGGCGCCGATACCGCGCGCTGGTTCGTCCTGTCCGACAGCCCGCCGGAGCGTGACGTCGAGTGGACTGCCGCAGGGGCCGAGGCCGCGTCCAAGCACCTTGCCCGCGTCTGGCGCCTGGCCGCCGAACTGGATGGCGACACGCCCGCGAACGACGCCGAGGATACCGCCCTGCTGCGCGAGATGCACAAGGCGATCAACGACGTGACGCTGGGCATCGAAAGCTTTGGCTTCAACGCCTCCATCGCGCGGCTCTATGCCTTTACCAACAGCGTGCAGAAATCCCGGGCGGGGGGCGCGGCGAAACGCATCGCGACCCGCACGCTGGCCCAGCTGATGTCACCGATGACGCCGCACCTGGCCGAAGAAATGTGGCAGATCCTGGGTGGCGAAGGTCTGGTGGCCCACGCCCCCTGGCCAGTCGCGGACGCGGCGATGCTGGTCGATGACACGGTGACCCTGCCGATCCAGATCAACGGCAAGCGCCGCGCGGAAATCGACGTCCCCGCCGATATGGACAAGGCAGAGGTTGAAAAACTGGCGCTGGCGCATCACGCTGTGCAAAAGGCGCTGGATGGTGCCACGCCGAAAAAGGTCATCGTTGTTCCGGGACGGATCGTCAATGTGGTCATCTGACCGACGCAGACTGCTGAAACTGCTGGTTGCAGCGCCCGCCACCCTGGCGGCGCTGTCGGCCTGCGGCTTCACCCCCGCTTATGCCCCCGGCGGCGGGGCCGACCGGCTGCTGAACGTGACCCGGCTGCCCGACCCCGATTCGGGCGACAGCTATATCCTGGTGCGTGAGCTGGAACAGCGTCTCGGCCGTCCGCAAAGCCCCCTCTACGATCTCGGGCTGAAGCTGAGCGTCAGCGAGGCCGCGCTGGCGATCACCACCGACGGTACGACGACCCGTTTCAACGTGGTGGGCGATCTCAGCTATACGTTGCGCGACATCGCCTCTGGCACCCAGATCGGGGCCGGACGGGTCACCAACTTTTCGGGCTACTCGGCGACCGGCACCACCGTCGCCACGCAGGCCGCGCAGCGCGATGCGCACAAACGGCTGGTGATCATGCTGGCCAACATGCTGATGCCGCGCCTGATCGCCGATGCTGCCAAGGCGCCGCCCCACCAGACCCTGACCCCATGAAGCTCGCCTCGCGCGACATTGCCCGCTATGCCGCCCGCCCCGAGGCAGACCGCCTTGGCGTGCTGCTGTACGGCCCGGATGCAATGCGGATCTCGCTGCGTCGGCAGGAAATGGTTGCCGCCCTCGTCGGCCCCGCCGGAGAGGAAGAGATGCGCCTGACCCGGATGCAGGCCGCCGATCTGCGCCGCGACCCCGCCGCACTGATCGACGCCATCAAGGCCCAGAGCTTTTTCCCCGGTCCGCGCGTGGTTTTCCTGGACGGCGCGACCGAGGTGCAGGCCCCCTATATCCTGCCCGCCGTCGAGGATTGGCAAAAGGGCGACGCCCAGCTGATCATCGCCGCCGGCCAGCTGAAAGCCACGTCGAAACTGCGCAAGGCCTTCGAAAGCCACAAGAACGCCTATGCCTGCGGGATCTACGACGATCCCCCCAGCCGCGAGGAAATCGAAGCGACGCTGAACAAGGCCGGCCTGCGGAAATTGCCCCCCGACAGCCTGCGCGACCTGTCCGCGCTGGCGCTGACGCTGGACCCCGGCGATTTTCGCCAGACCGTCGACAAGATCGCGCTGTACAAGTTCGGCGATGACACGCCGCTGACAGCGCAGGAAATCACCCTTTGCGCCCCGGCCAGCACCGAAGCGGACATGGACGACATCCTGCATATCGTGGCCGAGGCCCGCAGCGCCGAGATCGGCCCGATGATGGCCCGCCTTCAGGGGCAGGGCGCGAACGCCACGGGCCTGTGCATCGCCGCGATGCGCCATTTTCGCACGCTCTACGCCATCGCCGCCCATCCCGACGGTGCCGGGGCCGGTATCGGCAAACTGCGCCCGCCGGTGTTCGGCCCCAGACGGGACCGTATGTTGAACCAGGCCCAGGGCTGGGGCGTCAACCGCCTGGAACAGGCGCTCGGGCTGATCACCGATACGGACCTGACCCTGCGATCAGCGGGGCGCAGCGCACCCGACATGGCGCTGGTCGAACGGATGCTGATCCGGCTGGCGATGATGGGGCGCACCCGCTAGGCACGTGTTGCCATGTTTTGCTGGATTTTCCGCCCCGGTTGCGCTGTGCTGCCGCAACCATGGGAGGAAACCACATGTACAACGTCATCGGCTGTGCCAACAACCGCACCTTTCGCGTCATCTGGATGCTTGAGGAACTGGGCCAACCCTATCAGCGCACCGACGCGCACCCCCACGATCCGATGCTGCGCGGGCATACGCCGCTGGGCAAGCTCCCCGTTCTGGTCGACCAGGGGGAATCGCTGACCGACAGCGTCGCGATCATGACCTACCTGTGCGACCGGCACGGCGCGCTGACCGCGCCCGCCGGCACCATCGCGCGGGCCCGACAGGATGGCATCACCCAGCAGATCGTCGATGAGCTGGAATCGGTGCTCTGGACCTCCACCCGCCATACCTTCATCCTGCCCGAGGATCAGAGGGTGGCTGCGATCAAGCCGTCGCTGCGTTGGGAATTCCTGCGCAACACCGCCAAGCTGGCCGAACGGATGCAGGGGCCCTACCTGATGGGCGATGCGATCACCCTGCCCGACCTGCTGGCGGTGCATTGCCTGAACTGGGCCGTCGCCGCGAAATTCCCTGTCGAGGATCCGGCCCTGCTGGACTATGCCACGCGGCTGCGTCAGCGCGACGCCTACAAGGCCACCCTGGCGTCTGAAAAGGCGATGATGGCGGCGGCAGCTCAGCCAGCCGATTGACCATACGCTGCCGCATGTCGACCCGCCCACAGGCCCGTCGCCATGCAGCCCGTCAAAAGGTAGCCGCCCGTCGGTGCTTCCCAGTCCAGCATTTCTCCGGCGGCAAAGACACCGGGGCGCGCCGTCAGCATGAGACCGGCATCCAGCGCATCGGCGCGCAGGCCGCCGGCGCAGGAAATCGCCCGCGCCATGTCCATTGGCCCGCCCAGTGGCACCGGCAGATCCTTCAGCAGCGCCGCCAGCGCCTGTGGATCGTCGGGCAGGGGGCGGGCACATTCCTGCACCAGCGCCCGCTTCGCCGCATCCAGCCTCAGCGCCTTTCGCAGGCGGTTCGACAGGCTCTCTCCCGCCTTGCCGCCCGCCAGCCGCGCCGCAACATCCGCCTGCGTATGGTTGGGCAGCAGGTCCAGCCGCAATGCCACGCCATCGCGCAGCAGATGGGCCAGCGCATAGATCCCGCCGCCCTCGATCCCGTCACGGCTCAGCACGATTTCACCGCGGCTTTCCTCGGCCCCTGCGCGCAGCACCACCGCCTTGACCGGGGCACCGAAATGCGTCGCCATGTGGTGCGACCAGGCGACATGGAAACCGCAGTTTGCCGGGCGGAACGGGGCGACCGGCCCGACGTGGCGCACCCAGCCGCCATCGGACCCCAGGCGCGGCCAGCTTGCCCCACCCAGCGCCAGGACGGTCACGTCGGCCGCGACCCGTTGCAAACCGCCCGGGGTGGCGAACAGCGCGTCGCCACCGTCGGCCCAGCCCTGCCAATCCCAGCGGGTGCGCAGGGCAACGCCCGCCGCGTCCAGCCGCGCCAGCCAGGCCCGCAGCAGGGGCGACGCCTTCATGCCGACCGGGAACACCCGCCCCGTCGATCCGGCGAAGGTGCTGATGCCCAGCGCCTCGGTCCAGGCGCGCACCTCGGACGGACCAAAGGCCTGCAACGGCGCGCGCAACCAATCGGCGCGGAATGCCGCGACAAAGGCGTCTCGCGCCTCCTCCTTGGTCAGGTTCAGCCCGCTCTTGCCCGCCATCAACACCTTGCGGCCCATGGTCGGCATCTTTTCCGCCACGGTCACGGCCAGGCCTGCGGCCGACAGCGCCTCTGCCGACATCAGCCCTGCCGGGCCGCCCCCGATCACCAGCGCCTGCCGCATGGTCGCCTCCCCTTCTGTGGCCGCTTCGGCGCGCAATTTTTCACCGTTCGCTTACCGTCGAGATACCGTCAGGATACCGACGTCGAAATTCTGTTATTTCAAAGGCTTGCGTGGTCCGCACCGACATCCCTCAGATCATCCGCTTGATCGCCGCGACATGGGTCGTCTCGGCGGCCATCACATCCGTCGTCAGCATCAGCGCCGCATCGACCACGTCGCCATCGACAATCCGGTCGATCAGGCCGAACCACAGCGCCTCCTGTGCCGTTATCCTTTGCCCGCCCATCAGGATCAGCTTGGCGCGGGCCGGACCGACCAGCGCGACCAGCCGCCCCGGGTCCGACGGCTGTGGCAGAAAGCCGAGCCGCATCACCGGATAGAACAGGCGCGCGTCCGGTACGGCGATCCGCAGGTCACAGGCCAGCGCCATCCCCATCGCGCCCCCCGCCAGCGTGCCGTTCAGCGCCGCGATGGTCAGGCCCTGCACCGCCGCGACACCCGCCGAAAGACGCTCCCAAAGGGGCGAGACGCCAAGGCCCTTCCGAGCGGCCTCCAGATCGGCGCCCGCGCTAAAGACCGCGCCGGTCCCGGTCAGGATAACCGATTGCGCCTTCTGTATCTTTTCAACGATATTGCACAGGGTTTCCAACATCTCCGGCGTCAGGGAATTGGCCTTTTCGGGGCGGTCGATGGTCACGATCCACTGCCCCGGGGCCCGTTCCTGGTGCCGGATCACCTGCCCAGACCCAGCCGTGCGCGCAGCGCCTCGTCGCGCAAAGACAGCTCTTCGCCAAGGTGCGCATCGGACGCCGGATCACACATCCACAGCAGCGCACGCGCAGGCCATTCGGCGGGAATATGAGCCTCCCAATCCAGTTCGCTGACCGGGTTGACGCCGCTGGCCTTGATGTCGCGTTGCATCTGCGTCGCCACCGTTCCGGGGCTGAGGCCCATCACCCGCAGCCCCTTGTCCACGCCCTCCAGGTGCGCCGATTTCGTCAGCATCGCGGCGCCGGCCTTTGACGCGCAATAGGCGCTCCAGCCCTCCAGCGCGTTGTGCGCCGCGCCCGACGAAACGGTCAGGATGGTGCCGCCCCCGGCGGCCATCATCACCGGCATCGCGGCCCGCATCCCATTGAAAACGCCCTTGATATTGATGTCGATGACGTGCCCCCATTCGTCCGGGTCGGCCTCGGCCAGCGGCGCGATGGGCTTCAGGATACCCGCGTTGTTGATCAGCACGTCGAGGCCGCCGAAGGTCTCGGTGACCATCTTGATCGCGGCCTCGACCTCCCAGTATCGCGACACGTCGCAGGGAATGGCCACCGCCGCCCGGCCGATCTCTCCGGCGAGAGCCGCGATCTCTTCCTCGCTGCGCGCCAGCAGGGCGACCCTGGCCCCGGCGGCGGCAAAGGTGCGCGCCGCCGCGGCGCCAATGCCCCGGCTGGCGCCCGTGATCATCACCGTCTTTCCCGTCAGATCCGTCATCTGGAGTCTCTCCTGCCATTTGGCCCGTCACGGGCCTGTCTGTCGGCGCGACCCGTCCGGTGCGCCTTTGCCCCAGAGGTAGCGAAGCGCCGCACCACGGTCCACCCCGCACCGGCGTATCGCATGCGTTCAGACCGGCGGTTCTGCGCGGTCCGCCCCCACGATGGGCAACCCTGCTTGACCGCATCCCCCCTGCCAGCAACACTGTGCCCATCCGCAGGAGGATCCGATTTGTTCATGCGCACACCCCTCGTCATCAGCGGCCTGTTCCTGGCCCAAGCCTTTGCCACGCCAGCATTTTCCCTTACACCCGAGGAGGTCTGGACCGAATGGAACACCGCGCTGGACGGCTCCGGCATCCATGTCACCGCCGATGTGGAGCGTCTGGACCAGCAGATGAACATCACGCATCTGACGCTCCGCCTGCCCCCCGATGACGAGGGCGGATCGGCCGAGCTCAGCCTCGGCGGCATCACGCTGGCGCCGGTGGGGGACGGCACGGTGCGGATAACGCTGGAACCCGACACGCCCTTTGCGCTGACCACCCCCGGCCCGACGCTGCGCGGTCATTACGCACAGGCCGGATTCGTCATGACGGCCAGCGGCGCACCGGGCGACACCGACTATGCCTACCGGGCGCAGACGCTGAACCTGCGCATCGATGAAATGTCCGGCCCCGACGGGGCGGTGCAACAGATGCAGCCCCCCATCACGTTGATCGCCGATGCGCCCTCGGGTCAGGCCAGCCTCGGCACGCGGGACAGGATCAGCCTGACCCAATCCTCGGCCATCGACAGCCTGCGGGTCTCGGTCCAGCAAACGGACCCCAAGGTCGGTGACCTGTCACTGAACCTGATGGCCAAGACGTTGAAATCCGACACGGAAAGCTGGATCGACCCGGCCCGCGTCGCCCAGGACGGTCTGCGTGCCGCGCGCCATTATTCCAGTGCGCAAAGCTTTGGCGCGGCTGACATGCAGTTCAGTCTGGTCGATGGAAGTGACAGTTTGTACCTGCAATCCGACAGCCAGGGCGGCCAGTCCACCACCACCCTCGATGGCACCGGCCTCAGCTATGACATGACCGCTTCGCAAACCACGCTGGGGGTGCGCGGCAGCGACATACCCTTTGCGTTGCAGACATCGATCGGTCAGGTGCGCGCTGCCGCCAGTGGCCCCACCCAGCCGCAGGACAGCCCCCAACCCTTCAGCCTGACCGTCGCACTGGATCAGGTCACCCTGCCCGATATCGCCTGGGCCATCCTGGATGCCACCGGCAAGCTGCCACGCGATCCCATTTCGCTGACGCTTGAAATGACAGGCGAGGGGCGCCTGCTGGCCAATGATCAACCGCCGGAAATCACCTCGCTGAACGTTGAAAACTTTGACCTGCGCGGACTTGGCGCCCAGATCAGCGCCGACGGCGCGTTCGACGCCGATCCCGCGCAGCGCAGCCGCTTTGGCGCGTATCCCAAGTTCACCGGCCAGCTCAACGTCCGGGCAAAAGGCGTGATGTCCGTGATCCAGACGCTGACCAGCACCGGCATCCTGCCGCCCAGTGTCGGTTTTTCCTCGGCGCTTTATGCCGGGATGTTCGCGCGCCAGGTCAACGGCCCCGACGATCTGGCAACGACGCTCAAGGTTACGCCCGACGAAGAGATCATGATCAATGGGCAGGTTATCTCTCCCTGATCCCGTCGCAGCAGGTGCAATCGCTCCGCGACCCTCAGCCGCCTTGATCCGCTGCCCCCCAGCGGCTAGGTCAGGGGCAGTCTTCCTTGAGGGTTCCCATGTCGCAATCACTGGCCGATCTCACACATAAGCTGCTGGAGGCCGCGCGCGCGGCCGGGGCCGATGCGGCGGATGCCCTGTCGCGCCAAGGCAGCTCGCTCTCGATCGACGTGCGCAGCGGCACTCTGGAGCACGCCGAGCGCGCCGAAGGGTTCGAGGCCGGTCTGCGGGTTTTCGTGGGCAAGCGTCAGGCCTGTGTCTCCGGCTCGGACAGTCGGCCTGAAACTTTCGCGATGATGGCCGAACGCGCCGTTGCCATGGCCCGCGAAGCGCCCGAGGATGCCCATATCGGCATTGCGGACCCGGATCAGCTCTCGGCACGACGCGACGCCGAAGGGCTTGAGATGTATGACAATTCGCCCGAACCCGACCCGGCCCAATTGCAGGACGACGCGATGCGTGCCGAGGCCGCGGCCCTTGCCCATGACGGCATCAGCCAGGCCGAAGCCTCGGCCGGTTACGGCGCGAGCGAGATCTACATGGCCGCGACCAACGGCTTTTCCGGCAATTACAAACGCTCGTCCCGCTCGATTTCCTGCGTCGCGATCGCCGGCACCGGTGCTGCGATGGAACGCGACTATGACGGCGATGGACGGGTGTTTCAGGCGGATCTGCGCAGCCCGGACGAGATCGGGGCGCTTGCCGCGGAACGTGCCCTGCAACGCATCGGCGCCACGGCTCCGAAAACCGGGGCCTATCCGGTATTGTTTGACGAACGCGTCGCGGCCAGCCTGATCGGCCACCTGTGCGGGGCGGTGAACGGGGCGGCAATCGCGCGCGGCTCGTCCTTCCTCAGCGACCGGCTGGGGCAACAGGTGCTGCCCACCGGCATGTCGCTGATCGAGGACCCGCTGCGCAAACGCGTCGGCAATTCGCGCCCCTTCGACGCCGAAGGTCTGGCCACCGCGCGCCGCGAAATCGTCTCGGACGGTATCCTGACCGGCTGGACGCTCGACCTCGCCACCGCGCGCAAGCTGGGCATGACCTCTACCGCCAATGCCGCGCGCGGTCTGTCGTCGCCACCGTCGCCGTCGAACTGGAACCTGTCGCTGACACAGGGCAGCGCGACCCGCGCCGACCTGATCGCTCAGATGGGCACCGGGCTGTTGGTCACGTCGATGATCGGGTCGACCATCAATCCCAACACCGGCGATTATTCCCGTGGCGCGGCCGGTTTCTGGGTGGAGAACGGCGAAATCATCAGGCCGGTCAACGAATGCACCATCGCGGGCAATTTGCGCGACATGCTGCAACGGCTGATCCCGGCAAACGATGCCAAGACATGGCGCGCCACTGTCGTGCCGTCGCTGCTGGTCGAAGGGATGACGATTGCGGGGTCCTGAGGCGGGTACAGACGACCTCGATCTGCTGATCGACGCCGCCCTTGCTTCGGGCGAGATCGCGCGCGGCTTTGCCCAGCGGGGCTATCAGACATGGGAAAAGGCCGACGATCAGGGCCCGGTGACCGAGGCCGACCTGGCCGTCAACACCATGCTGCACCGCGAACTGGGCGCGGCCCGCCCACATTACGGCTGGCTGTCCGAGGAAAGCCCCGACCACGACGCCCGCCTGTCGCAGGACCGCGTCTTCATCATCGACCCGATCGACGGCACCCGTGCCTTCGTCAACGGACGCGAGACATGGGCACATTCCCTTGCCGTGGCCACGGGCGGGCGCATCACCGCCGCCGTGGTCTATCTGCCGATGAAGGACCGCCTGTACGCCGCCGCCGCAGGGCGCGGCGCCACGCTGAACGGCGTGCCGATCCTGTGCACCGCCCAATCGCAGCTGTCCGGCGCCACCGTGCTGGCAGCCCGCCCGAATTTCGATGCCGCGAACTGGCGCCAGACCGTGCCCGATTTCGACCGCGTCTATCGCCCCTCGCTGGCCTACAGGCTGTCGCTGGTCGGACAGGGGCGCTTTGACGCCATGCTGACCCTGCGCCCCAGCTGGGAATGGGACATTGCCGCCGGTTCGCTGATTGTCGAGGAATCCGGTGCCATCGCGTCGGATCGGATCGGTGGCCCGCTGCGGTTCAACAACCCGCGACCGCTGCTGAATGGGGTGATCGCGGCAGGCCCCGTCTTGCACGAAAAGATGGTCGCCGAACTCGCCCCGCGTCGCCCGCGCAACATCGACGCAGCCCCCCACGGCGCGCCGACAGACAGGCCGCTGGGCGCCCCCGGCCTGCCGCCCCGGCGCGAATGACCCACCGCGCGCTCTGCGTCGCTGGTTGTTGAAACCACCGGGACAAGCCTCTGTCGGCCCAGTCACGATCAACGCTACGATCACCGTCACCATCATCTCGCGGCCCCTGCGCCCGCCCGCGCAAAGCCGCGCGCATTTTCCCCTTCCCCTTGACCCTGCGGCCCAATCTGCGCAGGTTGCGCAAAGCCATTTCCGCATCTCGCAACCCATCGTGAACAGGAGCCTGACCATGGCGCAACGCCTACACCTCGTCTTCGGAGGAGAGCTCGTCGATCCGGCCAAGAACGTCTTTCGCGACGTCGACAACCTGGATATCGTCGGGATGTTTCCCAATTACGCCAGTGCCTTCGACGCCTGGAAGGCCGCCGCGCAAAAGACCGTGGACAACGCGCACATGCGCTATTTCATCGCCCATATTCACCGCCTGCGCGATGAAGAGGTCGAAGTGTCGACCACCGAGGAACTGGGTCACTGATCCGTCATGGCGCGCACAGCCGGTTTTGCCGCCTACAAGGCCCTGACCCGTCGTGCTGCGCGCCCGCAGGCGGCAGAGGCCGCACCGCCACGCCCGCGCGGCGTCCTGATCTGGATTCACTGCCCCCTTGCCGCCCGTCAGAAAGCCGCTGAACAGCTTGCCAATCGCCTGATCGCACAGGACGAAGGCTATACCATCCTGCTCAGCTTTACCGAGGCCGGCACCCAGCCGCTGCCCGATGACCCGTCGTTGCTGCACAGCACGCTGCCCGACGATGACAGCGCCGCCGTCACCGCCTTTCTCGATCACTGGCGCCCGGATCTGCTGATCTGGATGACCGGTCACCTGCGGCCGACCCTGCTGAACCAGGCGCGCCGCCAGAACGTGCCGATGCTGCTGGCCGAAGCCGAGGAGGACGCCTTCGACGAACCGCGGTGGGGCCTGCGCGTGACCCAAAGCCGCCGTCTGCTGGCCGGATTTCACACCGTGCTGGCCAGTTCGGCCAATACCGCGCGCAAGCTGCAACGCCACGGCGTCGAACAGGCCTTGATCGAGATCACCGGCCCCTTGCAGGAAGGCGGCACGGCACTGACCTGCGACGACGCCCTGCGCGATGACCTGGCCGCGGGCCTGGCGGGACGCCCGATCTGGCTGGCGGCGATGGTCCAGCTCGAAGAACTGGAAACGGTGCTCGATGCGCATCGCCGGGCCTCGCGCCTTGCGCATCGGCTGCTGCTGGTGCTGGTCCCCGCCCGCCCCGAAGATGCCGACAGGATGGCTGAAATCATGGCGCGCGAAGGCTGGCGCGCCCTCCGCTGGTCCCGCGACGACGCCCCGCGCGAAGAAACCCAGGTGCTGCTGGCCGACGGCTGCGATGAGATGGGCCTGTGGTACCGCCTGTCGCCGGTCACCTTCATGGCCGGATCGCTGAAACGCGGCATGAAAGGGCATGATCCCTACGCGCCCGCCGCGCTCGGCTCGGCCATCCTCTACGGGCCCTTCGTGTCGCGCCATATCGCCAGCTATGCGCGTCTGTCCAAGGCGGGCGCGGCCCGGATGATCCGCGATTCCGATGGGCTGCAAAAGGCATTGTCGCGCCTGATCGCCCCGGATCAGGCCGCCACCATGGCAGCTGCGGCCTGGCAGGTCGCGACCGACGGAGCCGAGGCGACGGATCGCGTGATCGACTGGGCGCGCGCCGAACTCGACATGGCAGGTACCCGCTGATGCAGACCCCCGGGTTCTGGTTCACCCCGCCCGCGCGCCCCGCCCTGCGCGCCCGCGTCCTCGCGCCGCTCGGCCACCTCTATGGCCGCGCCACCGCCAGACGCCTTGCCGGGACCACGGGATACGACCCTGGCGTGCCGGTGATCTGCGTCGGAAACCTGAACGCGGGCGGCACAGGCAAGACTCCAACCGCGATCGACCTGCTGATGCGCCTGACCGCGCGTGGCCTGTCACCTCACTTCATCTCGCGCGGATATGGCGGCACCCTGACCGGCCCCACCCGCGTCGACCCGACCCGCCACAGTGCCGGACAAACCGGCGACGAACCCCTGCTGCTGGCCGCCTTCGCCCCCGGCTGGATCGCCCGTGATCGCATCGCAGGCGCCCGAGCAGCGACTGCGGCGGGGGCTGACGTCCTCGTGCTTGACGACGGCTTTCAGGACCCCTCGCTGCTCAAGACCCTCTCACTCGTGGTGGTCGATGCCGCCCGCGGCTTCGGCAATGGCCGCTGCCTGCCCGCGGGCCCCCTGCGCGAACCCGTCGCCCCCGGCCTCGCCCGCGCCGACCTGCTGCTCTCGATCGGCGACACCCAGGCCCAGGATACCTTCGCGGCCGCCTGGCAGCACACCATCACGCTGCCGCATCTGACGGGCCGCCTTGCCCCGCTGCAGACAGGGATGGACTGGCAGGGCCTGGACGTGCTGGCCTTCGCCGGCATCGCCCACCCGGAAAAGATCTTTGCCACCCTGCGTCAGCTCGGCGCCAATATCCGCCACGCCGAACCCCTCGCCGACCATCAGCCGCTGACCAATGCCCTTCTGGCCCGCCTGGAACGCGATGCCGCCGCCCTCGGGGCCCAGCTGGTCACCACGGAAAAGGACGCGGTCCGCCTGCCGCAAGGATTTCGCCAAAAGGTGCTGACAGTGCCGGTGCGCCTGGCGATCGACGACGCCGCGCCCCTCGACGCCGCGCTGGACCGCCTCTTCCCCGCCTAGACTTTGCGCCCGATCCCCGGTCTCACCGGCCGACAGATGTGGCCACTCCCTCACCCGACATGACCCGGAATGGCAAAAGGGGCGCGAACGCCCCTGATGTTTCCCTGTTCCAAATATCCAGCCTGCGCATCGCGAGCAGCGGGTGCTACATCAGACCTTCTGCGGCGAACAGGGCCTTCAGATCCGCTTCCGGGCGTGCGCCGTAATGGCTGATCACCTCGGCGGCCGCGACACAGCCCATCCGCCCCGATGTCTCGATATCCGCGCCGGTCGCCAACCCGTAGAGGAACCCGGACGCGAACAGATCGCCCGCGCCGGTCGCGTCGACCGGCGTGATCGCCCGCACGGGCACCGTCACGCTTTGATCGCCGCGCACGATCACCACGTCATGGCCCGAACGGGTGCAGACCACCAGGCCGCTCTCGCTCGCAGCCGTTTCCAGCGCGGCACCCAGGTCGTCGGTTTCGTACAGCGACTTCCACTCGTGCTCGTTGCCGATGACATAATCCAGCTCCTTCACCAGGCGACGGAAATCGGCCCGATGCCGGTCGACGCAAAACGGATCCGACAGCGCGATCCCGGCCATGCCTCCGGCGGAACGCACCAGCCGCGCGGCGGTCTTGAACGCTTCCTTGCCTTTGTCCTTGTCGTACAGGTACCCCTCCAGAAACAGGATCCGCGCCGAATTGCAGATTTCCTCGGGCACGTCATCAGGGCCGACCTCGGACGAAATGCCGAGGTAGGTGTTCATCGACCGCTCGCCATCCGGGCTGACGAAGATCATCGAGCGCGAGCTGGGCAACGTGCCACCGGCCACCGGTTCATTGGGAAAATCCGTGCCCCCCGCGCGGGTCTCGGCAGCATAGCTCATGCCGACATCGTCGTCGCTGACCTTGCCGATAAAGGCGGTCTTCAGACCCAGGTTGGCCACCCCGGCCACGGAATTGGCCACCGATCCGCCGGGGATCTGCCGCCGGCTCTGCATCGCGCCATACAGAACCTCGGCCCGCTCCTGCTCGATCAGCTGCATGATACCCTTTTCGATCCCCATGCTGGACAGAAAGGCATCGTCGTTCTGGCTGATCACGTCCATCACGGCATTGCCGATTCCGATCACATCATATTTGGTCATAGGTTCTTGTCCTCGTATTCACACAGATCGCGGATCAGGCAGGCCGCGCATTTGGGTTTGCGGGCGACGCAGATATAGCGCCCGTGCAATATCATCCAGTGATGAGCATGGCGTTGAAAGTCGACGGGGATATTGTCTTCAATTGCCCGTTCCACCGCCACCACGTCCTTGCCCGGTGCGATGCCCGACCGGTTGCCAAGGCGAAAGATATGGGTGTCGACCGCTTGCGCCGGATAGTGCCACCACATGTTCAGCACGACGTTGGCCGTCTTGCGCCCGACACCGGGCAGGCTCTCCAGCGCGGCGCGCGAATTGGGCACCTCGCCGCCATAGTCGTCAACCAGGATCTGCGCCATTCGGATCACGTTCCTGGCCTTGTTCCGAAACAGCCCGATCGTCTTGATATGCTCGATCAGACCCTCTTCGCCAAGCGCCAGCATCTTTTCCGGCGTGTCGGCAATCGGAAACAGGGCCCGTGTCGCCTTGTTGACCCCGGCATCGGTGGCCTGCGCCGACAGCGCGACCGCCACCAGCAGGGTATAGGCGTTCACGTGATCCAGTTCGCCCTTGGGCGCTGCCTCGGCGGCCTGGAACCGGGAAAAGATCTCCCGCAGGGTCTGATAGGGAAGTTGTCGGGCCATCCGCGTTTTCTGCCCTGAAAGCGCGATTACAACAAGTCCATTTAACCCGGCAGCAACCGCAGCCCCCCATTGTGGTGGCGGAGGTCGCGACATGCACGATTCACACCCGATTTTACCGCAGTTCTTTCCCAGAAAGGCCCGCAACGCCCCGGCGCAGTCCCGGCAGTTCCCCCCGATTTCGGGCCTGGGGCCGGGCACCATGGTCCTGACCCTGGACGGAGAGATGCCGGTTGAATGGCTGGCGGCGGGGGATCGCATCCTGACGCGCGATCGGGGATCGCAGCCGATCCTGCACATTGCGCGCCTGCATCGCACGCCCGAAGATCGCCCCTTGCCGACCCCGATGACCTTTCTGCGCGGCGAAATCGGCCCGCAGGGCGCGCTCAGCGAAAAGGTCCGCGTCGCCCCCGGCCACCGCGGCCTGATCCGCCGCCCCGAGGTCGCGCTCAGCCTCGGCTCGCAAGAGGCTCTTGCCCGATTTGAGGAGGTGTCGCGGCGCAACCGCAGCCGCCCTGACCCCAGCATGGGCGGCCTGACCTACCACCTCATCGTGATGGAGCATCACGAGATCATCAATGTCGGCTCTCTCTGGGTGGAAACGACCGACCCGGCGATGGCCGCGCGCCTGGATCTGCCCCCTGCCGTGCGGCGGGCCACGGCGTTGCTGGAACCGGATGCCCCCACCGCACGGCACTGCCTGTCCCGGTCGGAGGCACAGCTGATCCGCCAGAAATGCCCGCCGCAGCTGACGCTGCTGGACCTTCTGGCGGCCTGAGCGGCCCCGCCCGCGCTTCCCTGCATCTTTCCCGCAAGAACCGGGTCGCGCGATGGCGGCGCCGGGCCTATTCTGGACCTGTCCGATCCAGAAAGGCCCGCCATGCCCGACCCCGCCCGCACCCCAACAGCCGCCCCGCCACCGAACGGGGCCCCCAACCCGTCGCGCGCCTCCACCACCGGGCCGAGACCCGCTGTCGCGCCAGATGCTGGCCCAGATCTTGCCCCCGATGCCGCCCCGGAGGCCGCCTCGGAGTCCGGCGCAGATGCCAGTCCGCAGCATGGCTATCACTATGCCCTGATGCGCCGCGCGATGAATCTGATCGACAGCGCGGAAACCCCGCTAAACCTGTCCGACCTCGCATCGCAAATGGGAATGAGCACGGCACATTTCCAACGCCTGTTCTCGGCCTGGGTCGGGGTCTCGCCCAAGCGCTACCAACAGTACCTCGCCCTGAACCACGCCCGCGATCTGCTGACACGCCGCCATTCCACCCTGCAAACGGCGCTGGAAACCGGGCTGTCAGGGTCGGGCCGCCTGCATGACCTGTTCCTGCGATGGGAAGCGATGAGCCCTGGCGAATATGCCCTTGGGGGCGCGGGCCTGACGATCCGCTGGGCCGACATGGCGACCCCCTTTGGCGCGGCACTGGTCATGGCCACCGAAAAGGGCCTGTGCGGTATCGCCTTCACCGCCGAGACCGGGCGCGACGCCGCCTGGGCCGATATGACAGCGCGCTGGCCTGCGGCACAGTACGTCCAGGATGCAGCGCATGTCGCACAACTGGCCGAACCCGCCTTTGCCCGCCGCGGCGAAACCCGGCTTCACATGCTCGGCGCGCCGTTTCAGATCAAGGTATGGGAGGCCCTGCTGGCGATTCCCAGCGGCCATGTCAGCACCTATTCCGACCTCGCGCAGGCCGTCGGCACCCCCCGTGCCGTGCGCGCCGTCGGCACCGCCGTGGGTCGCAACCCGGTCAGTTTCCTGATCCCCTGCCACCGCGCCATCCGCAAGTCCGGCGGCCTTGGCGGGTATCACTGGGGCCTGCCGGTGAAACGCGCCATGCTGGCCTGGGAAAGCGCCCGCGACGACGCCGGGTCAGCCCCCGCGACCGGCAGGTAAACGCCGGTCGGAGATTCATTTCACAAAAGCGGAAACCTGCCGAGCTTTCATGCGTTAGTGATTGGGAGCGACGTGGCAATGCGATATGCCATGCGCACGTTTGGGCCGCGGGAGGCGGTCGAAAAATTTTGAAGAGGCAGCTATGCACCTTATGAAAACGACGACCTTTGCCTTTGCCGGCTCTGCAATGATCCTGCTGTCGGCCTGTGCCAACCCCAATGACGGCTATCAGAACACCCGCACCGGCGCGGGCACGGGCGCGCTTCTGGGCGCGGCCCTCGGTGCCGTCGTCAGCGAAGACAAGGGCAAGGGTGCCGCGATCGGTGCCGTTGCCGGTGGCCTGGCAGGTGGTGCCTACGGCTCCATGCTGGACAAGCAGGAAGCGGAACTGCGCAACCAGCTGGGCAACAACGTCCAGATCGTCAACACGGGCGACCGCCTGGTCGTGACCATGCCGCAGGACATCCTGTTCGCAACAGACAGCGCCAGCCTGCGCCCCGACCTGACGTCGGACCTGCGCACCGTCGCACAGTCGCTGAACCAATATCCGAACACGACCGTTCAGGTGATCGGCCACACCGACAACACCGGTACCGCCGCCTACAACCAGGACCTGTCGCAGCGCCGCGCCGCATCGGTGGCCAGCACGCTGATCAACTATGGCGTCTCGGGCGCCCGCGTTCAGGCCTATGGCCGTGGCGAAGATCAGCCGCGCGCGTCGAACCTGTCGCCGGAAGGTCGCCAGCAGAACCGTCGCGTCGATATCGTGATCCTGCCGAGCGCCTGATCCTTCGACGCCCTGCCGAATCTGAAACGCCCCGCCCGAAAGGACGGGGCGTTTTCCTTTGCGCGCTCAGCTGCCCCGATAGGTCGAAAAGCCGAAGGGCGAAATCAACAGCGGCACGTGATAATGGCTGTCCTCGTCGGAAATGCCAAATCGGATCGGCACCACGTCGAGGAACCGCGGCTCCTCCGGCGGTACGCCACAGGCATCCAGATACGCGCCGGCGTGGAACTCCAGCTCATATTGACCGGCCATGAAATGCGCCGCGGGCAGGATCGGGCTGTCGGTGCGCCCATCCGCATTGGTCGTCATTCGCGCCAGTTCATCGCGTGCGCCGCCGACAAGGCGGAACAGAACGATCTGCATGTCTGCGGCCGGAACGCCCCGCGCCGTATCAAGAACATGCGTTGTCAGGTAGCCTGTCGCCATTCCTGTCCCTTTCCCCAAAATTCGCTTGAAACCCCGTGGCAGCCGTGACGAATATGCGCCGGCCCCCGGGGCCCGCCCCAACGTACAGACGGAGACAAAGCACATGAACCGCTATCCGCGCAACCTGATCGGACACGGCCCCACCCCTCCTGATGCGCAATGGCCCGGCGGCGCCAAGGTCGCGGTCTCCTTCGTGCTGAACTACGAAGAGGGCGGCGAAAACAATATCCTGCACGGCGATGCTGCCTCCGAGGCGTTCCTGTCCGAGGTCATCGGCGCGGTGCCATGGGAAGGCAAACGTCACTGGAACATGGAATCCGTCTATGAATACGGCGCCCGCGCAGGCTTCTGGCGGCTGCACCGCCTGTTCACCGGGGCCGATATTCCGCTCACCGTCTACGGTGTCACCACGGCCCTTGCCCGCAGCCCCGAACAGGTCTGGGCGATGCAGGAAGCAGGCTGGGAGGTCGCGAGCCACGGCCTGAAATGGATCGAGTACAAGGACGCCCCGGAGGAGGTCGAACGCGCCGACATGATCGAGGCGATCCGCCTGCACAAGGAGCTTACGGGCGAGGCCCCGCAGGGCTGGTACACCGGGCGCTGCTCGATGAACACGGTGAAACTCGCCGCTGAATTGGGCATGAAATGGGTCTCCGATACCATTGATGACGACCTGCCCTACTGGCTGACCACGGACGGCCACCAGACGCTGGTGATCCCCTACACGATGGACGCCAATGACATGCGCTTTGCCGTGCCCGCAGGGTTCGGCGGCCCGGATCAATTCTACGAACACCTGAAAAACACCTTCGACGTGCTGTATGAAGAGGGCGAGGCAGGCAGCCCCAAGATGATGTCGATCGGGATGCACTGCCGCCTGCTGGGGCGTCCCGGTCGCATCGCCGCGCTTCAGAAATTCGTCGAGTACGCGCAGGCGAAAGGCGACGTCTGGTTCCCCCGCCGCATCGACATCGCAAATCACTGGGCCGCCGTGCATCCCCCCGTGATCCCTGCCCTGATCCCCAGCCAGATGGATTGCGACGACTTTGTCGCCAGCTTCGGCGGGATCTACGAACATTCGCCCTGGATTGCCGAGCGCGCGTTCGCGCTGGAGCTTGGCCCCGCCCACGATACCCCCATCGGCGTCTGGAGCGTTCTGGCCCGCGCCTTCCGCTCTGCCAGCCACGCCGAACGCCTTGGTGTATTGCAGGCGCACCCCGACCTTGCCGGAAAACTGGCCGCCGCCAAACGCCTGACGGCCGAAAGCACCTCGGAACAGGCCAGCGCCGGCCTCGACTCCCTGACCGATGAGGAGCGCGTGTTCTTTCAGGAAAAGAACACCGCCTATCAGGAAAAATTCGGCTTTCCCTTCATCATCGCCGTC
Source organism: Pseudooceanicola sediminis (assembly GCF_003575965.1). Classification (GTDB taxonomy): domain Bacteria; phylum Pseudomonadota; class Alphaproteobacteria; order Rhodobacterales; family Rhodobacteraceae; genus Pseudooceanicola; species Pseudooceanicola sediminis. Next base: position 122,691 of record NZ_QWJJ01000010.1, read on the forward strand.
AAGGACACCGACAAGGCGGGCATCATCGCCGCCTTCACCGCGCGCCTTGCAAATGACGCCGAGACCGAATTTACCACGGCCTGCGCTCAGGTTGAACGCATTGCCTATCACCGATTGAAGGATCTGCTGTGACCCGCAGCTATTACACCCCCCGCGGCGGCCTGCCCGGACAAGGCGAACGCCACTACGATCCCGCCCGCTTTACCACCGCCTACGCGATCATCCCCGCCGCCTGCATGAGCGATATCGTCACCTCGTTCCTGCCCGGCTGGACCGGTTGCCGCGCCTGGATCATCGCGCGGCCCCTGTCGGGGTTCGCGGAAACCTTCGCGCAGCTGATCGTCGAACTGGCGCCCGGCGGCGGCAGCACCACCCCCGAACCCGACGCGGGCGCGCAGGGCGTTATCTTCGTCACCGACGGCACCCTGACCCTGACACTCGACGGCGCGGTGCATCGGCTGACCCCCGGCGGCTATGCCTATCTGCCCCCCGGCGCCGACTGGCAGGTCACCAACGACACGGAGGCCACCACCAGCTTTCACTGGGTCCGCAAGCGCTATGTCGCCGCGCCGGGGATCGCGACGCCGACCGCCTTCACCAGCCACGACGATGCCCATGACCCCATCCCGATGCCCGGCACCAACGGCACCTGGGCCACGACCCGCTTTGTCGAGCCGAGCGACCTGCGCCACGACATGCACGTCAATATCGTGACCTTCCTGCCCGGTGGCCGCATCCCCTTTGCCGAAACCCACATCATGGAACACGGCCTCTACGTGCTTGAGGGGCGTGCGCGCTACCTGCTCAACACCGACTGGGTCGAGGTGGGCCCCGGCGATTTCATGTGGCTGCGCGCCTTCTGCCCGCAGGCCTGCGAACAGATCGGTGACGCGCCCTTCCGCTACCTGCTCTACAAAGACGTGAACCGCCACCCGGAGCTGACGCTGTGACCCTGCTCCAGATCAGGGCCGAACCGCTGACCGAACAGGCCTTCGCCCCCTTCGGGGATGTCCTTGCCATCAGCGGCCCGGTGGACAAGGTGATCAATGCCGGCATGTGCGACCGCTACCACGACCGCGCCCGCCTCGATTTCGGGGATCGGGGCCGCGCCGGCATCTCGATCTTCAAGGCGCAGGCCCGCAGCCTGCCCTACACCTGCGATCTGCTGGAGCGTCACCCCGACGGCTCCCAGGCCTTCATCCCGATGTCGCAGGCACCCTGGATGGTGATCGTCGCCCCCGACGCGGGCGGCACCCCCGGCGCCCCGCGCGCCTTCCTTCCCGCCCCCGGTCAGGGCGTGAACTTCCTGCGCGGCATCTGGCACGGAGTGCTGACGCCGCTGGCAGAACCCGGTCTCTTCGCGGTCATCGACCGCATCGGAGACACGACCAACCTACAAGAGCACTTCCTAGACCGGCCATTTACTGTAACCTCCTGACCCAGTGCCCCGGCAACAGGGGCGCATCGATAAGATCGAAGGGACAGAAGATATGGTCGACACATCCATGGGCACGCCGGACCAACGGCGTGACCCGAACTACACACCACCGCTTGCCAAGGCGATACCCCTCGGAATCCAGCACGTCCTGGCGATGTTCGCCTCCAACGTCACACCCGCGATCATCATCGCAGGCGCGGCAGGCTTCGGCTTCGGCTCGGATCAGGGCGCCCTCGGCTTTCCCGACATGGCCTACATGATCCAGATGTCGATGCTGTTCGCAGGCGTCGCCACGCTGTTCCAGACCATCGGCTTCGGCCCCGTGGGCGCGCGCCTGCCCATCGTTCAGGGCACCTCCTTCGCCTTCCTGCCGGTGATGATCCCGGCGGTCGCAGGGCAAGGCACAGCTGGCATGGGCGCGCTGATGACCGGCATCATGATCGGCGGGCTGTTCCACTTCTGCCTCGGCAGCGTGATCGGCCGCATCCGCTTTGCCCTGCCGCCACTGGTCACCGGCCTGATCGTGCTGATGATCGGCCTCGCGCTGCTGAAAACCGGCATCCAATATGCGGCAGGCGGCGTCCCCCTTGTCGGCACACCCGAATTCGGCTCGGCCGCAATGTGGATTCCGGCCCTCGTGGTGATCGTGGTGTCCCTCGCCCTCAGCTTCTTCGCACGCGGCCTGCTCTCGGTCTCCGCCGTCCTCGTCGGCCTGCTGGCAGGCTACGTCGTTGCCCTGCTGATGGGCCAGGTCACCTTCTCGGGCGTCTCCCGCGCCCCGGTTTTCGACCTGCCCAACCCGCTCATGTGGGGCGTCGGCTTCGACCCCGCGATCATCGTCGGCATGTGCTTCATGGCGGTGATCTCGGCAATCGAAACGGTCGGCGACGTCTCCGGCATCACCAAGGGCGGCGCCGGGCGTGAGGCAACGGACACCGAGATCTCCGGCGCCACCTACGCCGACGGCCTCGGCTCCGCCATCGCCGGTGTCTTCGGCGGCCTGCCCAACACGTCGTTCAGCCAGAACGTCGGCCTGATCTCGATGACAGGGGTGATGAGCCGCCATGTCGTCACCATCGGCGCGGTCTTCCTGATCCTCTGCGGCGTGATCCCGAAATTCGGCGCCGTCGTCTCCACCGTGCCGATCAACGTCCTCGGCGGCGGTGTCGTGGTGATGTTCGGCATGGTCGCCGCCGCAGGCATCAACATGCTGTCGGACGTCGCCTGGAACCGCCGCAACATGGTCATCTTCGCGGTCTCGCTCTCGGTCGGCTTCGGCCTGCAACTCGAACCGACTGCCCTGCAACACCTGCCGCGCACGCTGCAAATCCTGCTGACCTCGGGCCTGCTGCCCGCCGCGGCCCTCTCGATCATCCTCAACCTGCTCCTGCCGGACCACATGGACTGAGCGCCCCCGGCTCTCTCATCTGGCCGGAAATACCCCCCGCCGGAGGCAAGGGCGCGCCGCAAGGCGCGCCCTTTTCACGTCTCCAGCCCCCTCAGATCCGTTCGATGGCCAGCGCAATCCCCTGCCCGCCGCCGATGCACATGGTGATCAAGGCGCGCCCGCCACCCGTGCGCTCCAGCTCGTACAGTGCCTTGACGGTGATGATCGCGCCGGTCGCACCCACCGGGTGCCCCAATGCAATCGCGCCGCCATTCGGGTTCACGCGGGCCGCGTCCAGCCCCAGCCCGGCGTTCACCGCCAGCGCCTGCGCCGCAAAGGCCTCGTTGGACTCAACGACATCGAAATCCGCCACGCTCAGCCCGGTGCGCTTCAACAGCGCCTGCACCGCCGGGATCGGCCCGACGCCCATGACCTCGGGGCGCACCCCGGCATGGGCATAGCCCAGCACCCGTGCGCGCGCCACCAGACCGGCGCGCTCCGCCGCATCGGCGCGCGCCAGCACCAGCGCCGCCGCCCCGTCGTTCAACCCCGAGGCATTGCCCGCCGTGACCGAGCCATCCTTCTGGAACGCTGGCTGCAGCCCCGCCAGCGCCTCGGCGGTGGTCTTGGGCTTCACATGTTCGTCGACCTCGAAATGCACGCTCTGCCGCTTCACACGGGTCTCGACCGGCACGATCTGCTCTGCGAAATACCCCGCCTCGATGGCCGCCGCCGCGCGCCGCTGGCTCTCCAGCGCAAAGGCATCCTGTGCCGCGCGGCTCACACCATGCTCGGCGGCGACGTTTTCCGCCGTCACGCCCATGTGGCCGGTGCCGAACGGGCAGTTCAACGTGCCCAGCAGCATGTCCAGGGTGCGCACGTCGCCCATCTTGGCCCCCCAGCGTTGGTCGGGCACGATATAGGGCGCGCGACTCATGCTCTCGGCCCCCCCGGCCAGCGCGAAATCCGCGTCGCCCAGGGCCAGCGCCTGCACCATCGACACGATGGCCTGCGCCCCCGATCCGCACAGCCGGTTGACGTTCATCGCCGGGGTGGTGTCGGGAATGCCAGCCTGCATCGCGGCGACACGGCCCAGGTACATGTCCTGCGGCTCCGTGTTGATGACCTGGCCATAGGCCACATGGCCGATCTGGCCGCCCTCGACCCCCGCACGTTCCAGCGCCGCGCGGGCCACGATGGTGCCCAGCTCCACCGGCGGCACAGCCGACAGGCTGCCGCCAAAGGTGCCGATGGCGGTGCGGGCACCGCTCAGGATGACGATATCGTCCATGATCTTTCCTCCCTCAAACCTCGCTTGCCTGTCTTGCAAACCTTGCTTGCCTGTCTTGCCCGGCCCATCACCGCCACGCAACAGATCCGCCGAATGACGTTACGTGGCGGGCCGCAGCGGCACCCGGCCACTGTCCTCCAGCACGAAACACTCCCGCCCTTCAAAGACCGCCGCCGTCAGGAATCGCGGCCCGCCATTGGCCCCTGCCCCGGTATCCAGGTTGATGCGATTGCCGAAATGCATTGGCCGTTCCATGATCGTGTGCCCATGCACCACCAGCCAGGGATGCGGGCGGACATAATCCTCGAACCCCGGCCCCCGGATCCACGTCAGATCGGAAATCGTCTGTTCCACCAGCGGCACCTCGGGGCGGATGCCCGCGTGTACGAACAGCAACTCGCCACGCTCGGCCCAGAACGGTGTCTCGTTCAGAAAGTCACGATGCGCCGCCGGCACCAGCGCCCGCGCCTCGGCCCAGATCTCGGACAGGGCGCGCCCTTCGGCCACGTCCACGCCATAGCTCTGCATCGTCGCCAATCCGCCCAGGCGGCGATGCGTCCAGGCCAGATCGCTCTTGATCTCCGCGTGCCAGACCACGCCGCCGGTCAGGAACTTGCGGAACATATCGTCGTGATTGCCCCGAATCGCCGTCCAGTTGCGCCCCTCGGCAATGCCTGCGCGCACCCGCTCGATCACCTCGCGGCTGTGCGGCCCCCGGTCGACCAGGTCCCCCAGAAAGATCAGCTCATCCGCGCCGCCCGGCCCGGTCTGCCCGCCATCGGCCTCGATCCTGGCCAGTGCCGCCTCCAGCATCTCGATCTGTCCGTGAATGTCTCCAATGGCATAGATGCTCATGACACCGCTCCTGCTGCTGCGCCGCGAAGGAAGCAGCTTTCGCCCCCGATGGCCAGAGGCGCGCGCCCGAAAGTGACCGCGTTCTGCGGCGCAATATTTCGTGCTTTGTCGCCGCAGGTCCCGGCAGTAGAAAAGCGCAGCATCCTCAAGACCAACCGAAGGATGCACCCCAACGGGAGGACACCCATGAAAGGCATTTCCTACCTCTTTTTCGTTGCTGCCACGATCTGCGCCGTCGTCGGCATGGGCTGGGGCATCCAGATGTCTGCCAGCGGCGACCATATGCTCAGCCCGGCCCATGCGCACCTGAACCTGATCGGCTGGGTCAGCATGGCGATCTTCGGCATCTACTACCACGTCACGCCCAAGGCCGCGCTTGGCATGCTGCCGAAACTCCACCTCGGCCTCGCCATCCTCGGCGTCATCACCATCGTTCCCGGCATCGTCATGGCAATCAACGCGACCGGAGAGGCGCTGGCCAAGATCGGCTCGGTACTGACCATCCTGTCGATGATCCTCTTCCTGGTCATCGTGCTGACCAAGGGCCGCGACACCAGCACCTGACCTGTCAACATACGAAAAGGGCCGCCCCAACCGGGACGGCCCTGTCGTCAATGTCGCTCGATCAGCCGATCAGGCCATGGTGAATTCCAGCGGGCGCACCTGCTCGAACAGACCCGTGGCCTTCAGCGCCTCGACCGCGTCCGGCTTGGCCTTCTCGTCAAGATACAGAACCGCAATCGCCTGACCGTTGGCCGCAGCGCGCCCCAGCGTAAAGTTGGCGATGTTCTGACCCTTTTCGCCCAGCACAGACCCCAGCGTCCCGATGGTACCGGGGGTGTCGATGTTGGTGGTATAGAGCATGTGCGGCCCGACCTCGGCATCGATGTTGATGCCCTTGATCTGGATAAAGCGCGGCTTGCCATCGCTGAACACCGTGCCCGCGATCGACCGTTCCCGCGTCGGGGTCTTGATCGTCACCTTGACGTAGCCATCGAAGGTGCCCGATTTCGCCTGATTGGTGGTGCTGATCTTGATGCCACGCTCCTTGGCGACAACCGGTGCGGACACCAGGTTCACGTCCGGGTTGGCCTTTTTCATGATCCCCGCCACGACCGAACAGTTCAGCGCGGGCAGGTTCATCTCGGCCACGACACCATCATACAGGATGTTGATCGCCGTGATCGGCTCGTCCGTCAGCTGGCCGATAAAGCTGCCGAGGTGCCCCGACAGGGCAACCCAGGGGCCCATGACCTTGGCCTCTTCGGCGGTCATCGACGGCATGTTCAGCGCGTTTTCCACCGCGCCGTCCAGCAGATAGTTCGCCATCTGCTCGGCCACCTGAAGGGCGACGTTTTCCTGCGCCTCCGTGGTCGCGGCGCCAAGGTGCGGCGTGCAGACGACATTGGGCAGGTTGAACAGCGGGTTTTCCTTGGCAGGCTCCTCGGCAAAGACGTCAAAGGCCGCGCCCGCGACATGGCCGTCCTTCAGCAGTTCGGCCAGGGCAACCTCGTCCACCAGACCGCCACGGGCGCAGTTGATGATGCGCACGCCCTTCTTGGTCTTGGCCAGGTTTTCACGGCCCAGGATGTTCTTTGTCGTGTCGGTCAGCGGCACGTGCAGCGTGATGAAATCGGCACGCTTCAGCAGCTCGTCCAGCTCGACCTTCTCGACACCCATCTGCTTGGCTTTTTCAGCGCCAAGGAAGGGGTCATAGGCGACAACCTTCATCTTCAGGCCCAGTGCCCGGTTGCACACGATGCCACCGATGTTGCCTGCGCCGATCACGCCCAGGGTCTTGCCGGTCAGCTCGACGCCCATGAACTTGGATTTCTCCCATTTGCCGGCGTGGGTCGAGGCGCTGGCCTCCGGGATCTGGCGCGCCACGGCAAACATCATCGCGATGGCGTGTTCCGCCGTCGTGATCATGTTGCCGAACGGCGTGTTCATGACGATCACGCCCTTCTTGGAGGCCGCTTCCTTGTCGATATTGTCAGTGCCGATCCCGGCACGGCCAATCACCTTCAGGTTGGTGGCATTCTCCAGGATCTTCTCGGTCACCTTCGTGGCCGAGCGGATGGCAAGACCATCATACTGGCCAATGACCTCGGCCAGCTTGTCCTTGTCCTTGCCAAGGGTCGGTTCGAAATCAACCTCGATGCCGCGATCCTTGAAGATCTGAACGGCGGCGTCGGAAAGGCTGTCGGAAATGAGTACGCGGGGGGCCATCGGCGGGCTCCTTGAATATATCTGTCAGGGGGGAAGGCAGGCGGGGATTTCCCCGCCCTGCCCTTGGGCCGTGTCGCGCGGCGCGGGGATCACACCCGCCGCGCGACACCAGCCTTCATGCCGCTTCGGTCTGCTCTTGCAGGCAGGCCTCAAACGCCCATTTCAGCCAGAGCGTCAGCGCTTCGACATCCGACGCTTCAACCGTCGCGCCACACCAGATCCGCAGACCGGCCGGGGCATCGCGATAGGCACCCACGTCATAGGCCGCGTTATAGGCTTCCAGCTTCTTGGCGACAGCCTTGGCAAAGGCCGCACCGTCCTTGATGCGATCGTCGGTGAACTTCAGGCAGACGCTGGTGTTCGATCGCGTCGCAGGATCTTCGGCCAGATTGGCGATCCAGTCGTTGCGGTCGCAGAAATCCCACAGAACCTTGGCATTGGTATCGGCCCGCGCCATCAGCTTGGGCAGACCCCCGATGGATTTGCCCCACTCTAGCGCGACCAGGTAATCCTCGACCGCCAGCATGGACGGCGTGTTGATCGTCTCGCCCTTGAAGATACCCTCGATCAGCTTGCCGCCCTTGGTCATGCGAAAGATCTTCGGCAGCGGCCATGCTGGGGTGTACGTCTCCAGCCGCTCGACGGCACGAGGGCTAAGGATCAGCATGCCATGCGCCGCTTCACCGCCCATGACCTTCTGCCAGGAGAAGGTCGTCACATCCAGCTTGTCCCAGGGCAGGTCCTGAGCGAATGCGGCACTGGTCGCGTCGCAGATCGTCAGACCTTCGCGATCGGCAGGGATCTTGTCGCCGTTCGGCAGACGCACACCAGATGTGGTGCCATTCCAGGTGAACACGACGTCGGTGTTGAAATCGACCTCGTCGAAATCGACGATCTGGCCATAGTCGGCCGTCTTGACCTCGGCCTCGATCTTCAGCTGCTTGACGACATCCGTCACCCAGCCCGCACCAAAGCTCTCCCATGCGATCATCGTCGCGGGGCGCGCCCCCAGCATCGACCACATGGCCATCTCGACGGCACCGGTGTCCGAGGCGGGAACGATACCGATCTTGTAATCGGCGGGCACGCCCAGAATGGCACGCGTCTCTTCGATCGCGGCTTTCAGCTTGTCCTTGCCGACGGCAGCACGGTGGCTGCGGCCCAATGCGGCATCGGACAGCTTGTCGAGCGTGAATGTGGGGATCTTGGCACAGGGGCCAGAGGAGAAACGCGGATTTTCCGGCCGCGTTGCCGGTTTCGTCGTAGCCATTGCTAGCTATCCTTCCAGATAAGCGCCCTTCGTTGGGGAAGGGTGTCCCGCCGACGCATATACGGACGATTCGGGACCCGCGCAAGCGAGCTTATGACGCGTTCAGACCAACCAAGGTCGCTTTTGAATAAAACGCACTCTGGCCCGACGCCTATCGGAAACTTTGGCAGCTGCGCTCATAAGGGGGGCTCTGCCCCCGCCTGCGGCTCCCCCGGGGTATTTTCCCGCCAGATGAGGACGAGCCTGCCAACGCGATTCAGGATAACACTGACCCTGGTCTCCCTGTCATCTGGCGGGAAAATACCCCGGGGGGAGTCGGCATGGCCGACGGGGGGCAGAGCCCCCTTTCTTCACACCAGGGTATCGTAATCCGAGACAAGCAGGTGCAGCGCCTCCTCGTCTTCATCGACGCTTGAAAACCGGCCGATAGGCGCTTCGAAGATATTGTCGGTGCGATCGTCATTCACGGTCGAAACCTCGCCGATGCAGACTCGTCCACCATCCCCCCAGAAAGCATGCCAGACATCCGGCGTCAGCGTCACGCTTTCACCAGGATGCAAGGCCAGCAACCCGCCGGCCGACATCCTGCGCCATAGACCGTCGGTCATCACATCGAACTCCGCCTCGCGGTCGATACTGCCATCAGGGGCCGCCTTGAACAGCTCAAGCACCAGCACCCCGCCACCGCGGTTGATGATATCCTCGGTCTTCACGATATGGCGGTGCATGGGCGAGATCTGGTCTTGCGCTGAAATGAGCAGCTTTTCAGCATAGACGCGACCACCACCGGCTTTTCCCAGGTCCGACGCGTCGCCGTTGCGCAGGGTGAACAGGAACAGCCCCAGGGCATCGTAGTCGCCATTGCCGTAATCGGTGACATCCCACCCCAGACCCGCATCCAGGATCAGGGCTGCGTCGGCCTTGCGATCCCGCATTTCCGCCGGGCTCCAATAGGCGAAGGGTGGCATGACAAAGCCGTGCTGGCGAAAGAAGGCGTCGCCTTCGCGAATGAGCTCGTTGATATCAGATCGCAGCATGGGGGGTATCCTGGCCATAAATGTTTGCGCTCACCTAATACGCCCACATCCCCCTTGACCAGTCCCTCTCAGCGCTTTCGCCTCTGGCTCTTCGCCCTGCCGCATGAGAAAAGCCCCCAAGCCCCGCAAGGAGAGAGAGACCCGATGTTCACCGCCACCCTGCTTACCAGCCCAGAGGCGCGCACGCTCGACACCGCGCTGATCACCTCCCTGAGAAATGCCTGGGGCGGCGGCGAGATCACCGTCCTCGCAGATGCCGAGGCGGTCGAATTCCCCCTCGTCAATTTCCCGGACAATTTCCAGGCCGTCTGGGCCGACCTGCAGGCCCGGCGCGTTGACCTCTGCCTCCAACCCACCGAGGGACGCCGCAAGAAGATGCTGCTCGCCGACATGGATTCGACGATGATCCAGCAGGAATGCATAGACGAGCTGGCAGACGAGGCAGGCGTCGGGGCACGCGTCAAGGATATCACCGCCCGCGCGATGAACGGAGAGCTGGATTTCGACGGCGCCCTCACCGAACGTGTCGGCCTGCTCAGGGGCCTGCCCGTCTCCGTCATCGACCGCGTTCTCGACACCCGCATCACCCTGATGCCCGGCGGACCCGCCCTGCTGGCCACGATGAAGGCGAACGGCGCCTACTGCGCTCTCGTCTCCGGTGGCTTCACGGCCTTTACCGCCCGCATCGCCGCCACCCTCGGCTTCGACGAAAACCGCGCCAATACGCTGCTGACCGAAGGCGACCGCCTCTCGGGTCAGGTCGCCCGCCCGATCCTCGGACGCCAGGCAAAGGTCCAGGCGCTCGACGAGATCACGGCCCGCCTCGGCCTCACCGATGCCGACGTGCTCGCGGTCGGTGACGGCGCCAACGACCTCGGCATGCTGACCCGTGCCGGTGCGGGCGTCGCTCTGCATGCCAAACCCTCGGTTGCTGCCGAATGCGACCTGCGCATCAACTTCGGCGACCTGACTGCGCTGCTCTACCTCCAGGGCTACGCCAGGGCCGACTTCGCCGGCTGATGCGCACCGCGCGGCCCGTGCCTGCCACCACCCTGCCCGTTTCCCTGTTCCAAATATCCCCGCCGGAGGCTTCGGGCAGCCCCGGCTGCCCGAAAACCCCTCGCTCCCGGCCGCCTGCACACCGAAATGCCCCGGTCAGGATTGCGGCACGACCCTGCGCCGCGTAACCCTGACACCCGAACCGACCGCTGCGAAGGACCGCGCTGATGCCGACCGAAACCACGATCACCAGCCCCGACCTCTCCGTCACCCTCAGCGACCTCGGCGCGGAACTGCAAAGCATCACGACCGCGGCCGGGGATGCGCTGCTGTGGCATGGCGATCCGGCGTTCTGGGGCGGGCGTGCCCCGATCCTGTTCCCCATCGTCGGGCGCGGACCGAACGACCGGATTGCCGTCAACGGGCAAGAGGCCGCGATGCGCCAGCACGGATTCGCCCGACACAGCACCTTCCAGCTGGTCGAGGTCACGCCCGACCGCTGCGTCTACGCGTTGAACGACAGTGCAGAAAGCCGGGCCGTCTACCCCTTTGCCTTCCGGCTGACGCTGACCTACCACCTCATCGGCCCGACCCTTTCGGTGACGGCCGAGGTGACGAATGCCAGCGAAACCGCCATGCCCTTCGGCCTCGGCTTTCACCCCGCCTTTGCCTGGCCGCTGCCCGGTGCGGGCAAGGCCGCGCATCGCATCACCCTGGCCAACGGCGCCGAACCCGCCCTGGCCCGGCTGGTCGACGGTCACCTGGCCCCCGAACGCAGCGCCTCGCCGTTTGACGCCGGGGTCCTGCCCCTGCACCCCGACCTGTTCGATGCCGATGCGCTGATCTTTCCAGGCGGCGCCGGCGACGCGCTGAGCTATCGCGCCCCGGACAGCGCCGCGCCGGCCCTGCACTTCACCTTTTCCAACACCCCCAACCTGGGCATCTGGTCAAAACCCGGCGCGCCCTTCGTGTGCATCGAACCCTGGCATGGCATGGCCGCGCGTACCGGCGACGGCCCCGAAATTGCCGACCGCCCGCACACCACCATCCTTGCGCCGGGCAAGACCGCATCCTTCGGATATGCGCTCAGGGTGGAGTGATCCCGCTCACCGCCCCGCCTCCCCCTAGACCCCGACGGCGAATCCTCTAAATACCCAAAGACCGCAATTGCCGCTCCGACCCCCGTGCCTGATCTCGCCGTGGTGCCGGCCCCGGCCTTGCAATTGAAGTTACTGGAGGAGCCGAGATGAGGATTCTTTTCACGGGCGGCGCGGGCAAGGCCGGTCGCCATGCCGTCGCATACCTCGTCGCGCAGGGCCACCGGGTCCTCAACGTCGATCGCACGCCGCTGGACATGCCCGGTGTCGACAACCGGATCATCGACGTCACCGACGCCGGCCAGGTCTATGACGTGATGATGAGCTATGCCGCCCCGGACGAACTCGAATCCGGCGACGGCATGCCCAGGTTCGACGCCGTGGTGCATTTCGCCGCCATCCCCCGCGTCATGATCACCTCCGACAACGAATGCTTCCGCATCAATACGCTGGGCACCTACAACATCATCGATGCCGCGCTCAAGTTCGGCATCCGCAAGGTCATCTTCGCCTCCTCCGAAACCACCTATGGCATCTGCTTCACCGATGGCGAACGCCGCCCCGCCTACCTCCCGATAGACGAGGACCACCCGACCGAGCCCGAAGACAGCTACGCCATGTCCAAGGTCGTGAACGAGGCGACGGCCCGTGCCTTTCAGCAGCGCAGCGGCTTCGACATCTACGGCCTGCGCATCAACAACGTGATCGAGCCGGACGAATACAAGACCAATTTCCCCGCCTATTTCGCCGACCCCGCCCTGCGGCTGCGCAACATCTTTGCCTATATCGACGCCCGCGACCTCGGGCAGATGGTCGAGTGCTGCCTCAGGACCGACGGCCTGGGCTACCAGGTCTTCAACGTCTCGAACGACGATCACTCCGTGGCCGAAACCTCTTCCGAGCTGATTGCCCGCTTCTACGACGATGTCCCCGTCAGAGGCACGCTCGGCGAGACGCAGACCTTCTATTCCAACGCGCGCGCCAAGCAGCTCGTCGGCTTTCAGCCCCGTCATTCCTGGCGCGACGTTCTGGACGATCCGAAATCGGCCTGACCTCGCGATCCCTGCCAGCAGAACAGAAAAAGCCCCGGCATCGAACCGGGGCTTTTTGCCTTGGCGGCGGCTGTCGCTGCACCGCTCGGTTACCGTTCGGATACCGTCAAGATACCGACGTCGGAAATACGTGATTTCAAAGGCTTACTCGCCGTAGGGGATCCACACCGATTTCACCTCGGTCGCCGCGTCCAAAAAGGCACGTCCCTCGCCCTCCGCCGCGAACCAATCACGTGCGCGCCCGTCGTTCACCCAGGTCCGCTTCAGGTTCGTCGCACTCTCCGCCTCGATGACACCGCTGACATCGGATGACGAAAACGACCAGACGGCATCGACGTCCATATGTGACGCCATGACCGGGGCCAGTTCGGCGTGACTGCCCGTCAGGATATTGACCACACCGCCCGGAAGATCAGATGTATCAAGCACTTGGTAAAAGTCAGTCGCGCTCAGCGGCCCATGTTCGCTGGCCACCAGAACCACCCGGTTGCCCATGGCGATCGCCGGCGCCATCACCGAGATCAACCCCAGCAACGGGGCCTCGTCCGGGCAAAGCGCACCGATCACGCCCACGGGTTCGCGCATCGCCAGCGCGGTGCCCCGCATGGGAACGGCGCGCACGTCGCCGCCGAACTTGTCCGCCCAGGCAGCATAGGTGAACAACCGCGACACCGCTGCCGCCACCTCGTCAGCGCCCGTTTTTCCACCATTCAAATCATTGATCCGGCTCGAAAATTCTGCCCCACGCGCCTCAAGGTTCTCGGCGATGTAGTACAGGATCTGCGCCCGCAGATGCCCCGTGGCCGCCGACCAGCCCCTGGCCCCGCGCGCCGCCTCGACCGCATTGCGCAGATCCTTGCGATTGGCGATCCCGACCTGCCCCAGAACCTTGCCGCCCTTGCCGAAAACGGGGCGGACATAGCCTCCGTCCGGCCGCGCCTGCTTGCCTCCGACATACAGCTTCGCGGTACGATCCAGACCCTCGGTCGCAGCCCCCTCTCCGGAAAACTTGTCGAGCTTTTTCAGAGGCTTCGACTTCAGGATCGGTCGCGTATAAGCGCTCAGCCCTTCCCATCCGCCTTCCCGGCCAAAGCCGCTCTCGCGCACTCCGCCAAAGCCGACCGCGGCATCGAACATGTTGGTCCCGTTGATCCAGACGACCCCCGCCACCAGCTTCGGCGCAACATCCAGTGCCAGGTTGATGTTCTCGCTCCACAGCGTCGCGGCCAGGCCATACCGCGTGTCATTGGCCACAGCGACCGCCTCCTCCGGCGTCCGAAAGGTCGTCGCAACCAGAACCGGCCCGAAAATCTCTTCCTGCATCAAGGGGTTGGCGCTCTCCAACCCGGTGATCAGGGTCGGCGGATAATAGCAGCCCGCCGGCATGTCGCAGGCTGGCTGATAGATCTCGCCATCGCTACTCGCAACCATTCCGCGAATACGCTCATGCTGCACGGGATCGACAATGGCCCCGACATCGATGCACTTGTCCATCGGATCGCCGACGCGCAATTTATCCATGCGCGCCCGCACCTTGGCATAAAAGGTCTCGGCAATTCCTTCCTGCACCAGCAGGCGCGATCCGGCACAGCACACCTGCCCGCCATTGAACCAGATCGCATCGACCAGCCCCTCGACCGCGCTGTCCAGATCCGCATCCTCGAACACGATATAGGGGCTCTTGCCGCCCAGCTCCAGCGTCAGCGATTTCCCCGAACCCGCTGTCGCGACACGGATTTTCCGACCGACCTCGGTCGAGCCGGTAAACGCCACCTTGTCCACGCCGGCATGAGACACCACCATTTCGCCCACGGCCCCATCGCCGGTCACGATGTTCACGACACCCTTCGGCACTCCGGCCTGCACGCAGATCTCGGCAAACAGCAAGGCGGTCAGCGATGTATACTCGGCCGGCTTCAACACCACCGCGTTTCCCATCGCCAGCGCCGGCGCAACCTTCCACGCCAGCATCAGCAAGGGAAAGTTCCACGGGATCACCTGACCACAGACCCCAACCGCCTCACGCCCCGGCAGCTCGGCCTGCATCAGCTGCGCCATCCCGGCATGATAGTAGAAATGCCGATGAACCAGAGGGATATCAATGTCGCGGCTCTCGCGAATGGGCTTGCCGTTGTCCAGCGTCTCCAGCACAGCAAACAACCGCGCATTCTTCTGGACCAGGCGCGCCAGCGCATACATCACGCGCGCCCGACCATGCCCGCCCAGCTTGGCCCACTTGCCCTGTGCCGCCTGCGCCGCCGCCACAGCCTCATCCACATCCCCTTGGGACGCTTGCGAAATCTCCGCCAGGGCGTCTCCGCTCGCCGGGTTGCGCGTGGCAAACAGGGCCGCCGGCTTGGTAAACCGACCGTCGATGAAATGGCCGAAACGCCCGTCGTGCGCTGCGATCCACGCCATCGCCTCGGCCGCCGATTCCGGCGCGGGTCCATAGTCCATCGTCTCGAAAATCTCGCTCACACCCATGCCCCTAGCTCCGCCCTGCCCAGGTTTCCCTGTCATAAATATCCAAATCCCGGCCTATCCGGCAGCATGCCGCCAGCTGGCCGAATAGGCGCCGGTCACATGATGCTCCAGCTGCCGCTCGATATCGCCCAGCAAGGATGACGCGCCAAATCGGAACAGGTCCGGGCGCAGCCAGCGGTCGCCAAGCTCTTCCTTGATCAGGCTCAGATAAACCAGCGAATCCTTCGCCTTGGAGATCCCTCCAGCGGGCTTGTAGCCGACACGGATACCCGTCCGCTCGTAATATTCCCGGATCGCCCGGATCATGACCAGAGACACCGGCAAGGTTGCATTGACGCTTTCCTTGCCCGTCGACGTCTTGATGAAATCGGCCCCCGCCATCATGCAAACAAGGCTGGCACGCGCGACATTGCGCAGCGATCCCAGTTCGCCCGTGGCCAGGATCGCCTTGACATGCGCCTCGCCGCAAGCTGCACGAAAGGCCTTCATCTCGTCATACAGCGCCTGCCAGTTACCGCTCAGCACATGCCGCCGTGAAATCACGATATCGATCTCGGCGGCGCCCTCGCTCACGCTTTCGCCGATTTCCGCCAGCCGCAGATGAAACGGCGACAACCCGGCAGGAAAGCCTGTCGACACGGCCGCCACGGGGATGCCCGACCGCTTCAGGGCCTTTACCGCAGCCGGGACCATGTCGTGATAGACGCAGACGGCGCCGGTCGTCAGCCCCTGCATGCCCAAGGCGTCCAGCAGATCGCGCCGCACCGGTTGCCTGGCCTTGGCACACAGACGGCGCACGCGGCCCTCGGTGTCGTCTCCGGCCAGTGTGGTCAGGTCGATACACGAAATCGCCCGGCACAACCAAGCGGCCTGATAGTCTTTCTTGACGCTGCGCCGACCCGGCAGGCTGGCCGCGCGGCGCTCGATGGCAGATCGGTTCGCCTGCGCACTCCGGACCCAGTCCATATCCAGCGGCATGCCAGGGTTGCGCGGCTCTATCGCCTGCGGAAGCTGCGAGGACACCACCATTCTGTCCGCCTGTTCGGTCTGCATGAATCCTCCATCCGTCGTCCGGCCGCGTATCAGGGCACAACCGTCGCGTCGCCCCGAAAGACCCTTGGTTCACTGGCCTTTGTTCACTGGCCTTTGTTCACTGGGCCTCGCCATTGTCAGGGCAGACTTTCACACGGCGCGCAGGATCGTGCAAGGCAACCGACACCTGGCTGGCGTTGCGTCAGTCGCTTGCGACAAAGGTCCGGGCCAGGGCGCGAAATCCCTCGCGCACCAACGCCGCGTCCATCGTTTCCGTCACCGGCACGTACAACCCGCGAAGCGCTGCGAGGTAGGCATGTGCCAGCGGCCCCTGCCCGATCAACACCGCCTGCTGGCCCAGCCACAGCCGTTTCGCCGCGGCCATTTCGGCCCCCAGCAGCGCCGCCAACCGCGCCCCCGGCCCGGTGGCCTCGGCCAACTGAAAGGGCAGACGTTCGGCCAGCGACATTGCTTCATCCAGCCCCTCCGGCACCGCCGCCTCGCACCCGAGCGCGATGGCCAATTGCCCCGTGGCGCTGGCCTGCACGTGAATGGCCTCGCCCGCGCTCAGCGTCACCCACAACGTTCGTTCGGATTGCACGATCAGGGCAACCCCGTCCCAATAGGGGTTGAGCGTCTGGAACCCCAGCAGCCGAAGCCGCTCGCCCGAGGTCATCTGCCCCAGCCCGGGCAGGCACAGCCCGTCAGCTCCGCGATGCAAGTCCTCCGGGCACAGCTTGCCGGGTATCTTGTGGGCGGGCAGGCCAGTTGCGCCGACGATCAGCCGGTGCTCCGTTGCCACGCCCTGCGGAGCGCATTCCCCCTCAGGGCCCCAGTGCCGATTTTCGTCGATTTCGATGCCAAGCCATTCCATACCCAACGGGATAGGCCCGCCCGCCGCCGCGGTCAATCACCGGGCCGCACCGGAAATGATCCCGGCGACATGAGGCGAGGTTCGACCTAACCAAGGTACCGGCGCAGTGCCTCTGGCGGATCAGCCAGCATCTGACCCGCCTCGGCCGGAGGATATGCGTGACCGTCATCGACCAGCATGATGTCTTGCGCGATGCGGCGCGCATCCGCCGGATCGTGGCTGACCATCAACAGGGTGACACCGGTTTCATCCACGAGATCGGACACCAGATCCAGCATTTCCGCCCGCAATGCGGGGCCAAGCGCGGCAAAGGGTTCGTCCAGCAGCAGCAGCGGGCGGTTCTGTACCAAAATCCTCGCCAACGCCGCCCGGCTTTGCTGCCCGCCCGACAGTGCAGCCGGCGTGCGCCCGCCCATGCCGCCAAGCCCGACACGCTGCAAGGCATCCTCGACCCGCGCCCGATCCTGCTCGGACAGGCGCAGCGATGGCGCGATCCCAAGGCCAATATTGCGCGCGATATCAAGGTGAGGAAACAGGTTTCCGTCCTGAAACAGCATCGAGATGGGGCGTTTGCCCGGCGCGACACCGTCCAGCGGGCGTCCCTGCCACACCACCTGGCCAGAGGTCTGCCTGAAGAACCCCGCGATGGTCGACAACAATGTCGACTTGCCCGCACCTGACGGGCCGATCACCGCCACCTTTCGGCCCGTCGCGACGGCAAGATCAGCCCGGAGACGGAAATCATCCTGCCGGATGTCCACGGCCCTCAACTCAAGCATTCGATTTGCCTCCACCCTGATCGAACAGCCAGAAGATGCCGAAACTCAGCGCCATCAGGATTAACCCGCAACTTGCTGCCGCCTCGGTGCGGTATGCCCCCATCAGGCGAAACATCAACAGCGGCAGCGTCTGCCGATCCGCGCTGCCGAACAGCGTGATGACGCCCAGATCCCCCATGGACAGCGCTGCGGCCAGCCCGGCGGCAAACCCGATCGGCGCGCGCAGGCGCGGCAGCAGCAGCCAACGCAACCGCGCCAGACCCCGCAGCGCCAATGTATCGGCAAGGCGCCCGAAATCGGCCTCGACCCGGACATATGCAGGTGCCAGAACGCGCAGCGAAAAGGGCAACGCCATCAGAGTATTCACCAAAACCGTCACCGGCAGGGCAAGCCGCCCCGGCACGATCACCGGGTTCAGGATCAGAAAATAGCCTGTTCCCAGAACCAGCGGTGACAAGGCAAGCGGCAACAGGCCGATACCCTGCACGACGCGGCTTTGCGCCGCCGACAGTGCAAGCGCGACGATCACCGTGGTCAGCGCCGACAACAGAGATACAATCAGAGAATTGGCGATCGCGGGCCAAAGCCCCGGAGGCAGATCACCAAACCCAGACAGACCGGCCAGCGCCACAGCCACCAGCGGACCGACCAGAAACGCACCGGCTGCGATCAGCCCCAGAACGTCGGCCAGCCGCCGCCAACCACCGGGGCTGTCCCATCGCGGCAAGGCGCGATCCAGCCCGGTGCCGCTGCCATCCATCCGCGTGACAAGCAGTGCCAAGATGGCGGCAGCCGCGACAAGGGCCGTCTGCATCAAGGCCAGCACCGCGGCGCGACCCAGATCGAAATCGAACATGAACGCCTGGTAGATCCCGAGTTCCACCGTGGTGGCGCGCGGACCGCCGCCCAGAATCAGCGCCACCGCGAAACTGGCAAGGCAGATCGCGAAAATCGCTGCCAACGCGCCCGGAACGACCTGCCGCAGCATCGGCCATTCCAACAGGCGAAACACTCCGCCGGGGGACAGATCCAGCTGCGCAGCGAGGCGGAACCGCTCAGACGGGATTCCCTGCCAGCCTTGCAGGATCATGCGTACCGCCAGCGGCATGTTGAAAAACACATGGGCCAGGACAACACCGTGCAGCCCGTAGATCCGCCAGGGACCGAGGCCGACCTGGGCGGCGAGCGTATTCAGCAGGCCGTGCGCGCCGAAGATCGCCAGCAACCCCATAACTGCGACGACCACGGGCAGGATGAACGGTGCGCCCGTCAGCGCCACCATCATCCGCCGCCCCGGAAATCGCCGCCGCGCCAGGGCCCGCGCCACCGGCAACGCCAGAAAAACGGAAAACAGCGCAGAGAGCGACGCCTGCGTCAGCGTGAAGCGCAGGGCAGCCCAATCGGACGGGCCGGGCAGCACACCGCCCCCGGCCCGAAGAAAGATCGCCAACAGCGGCACCCCAAGCAAGGTCAGGAGCAGCGCCGCCGCCAGATATCCCAGGCTGCGTCCTATTGCGACAGGGCGTTGCGCCACTCTTCCAGCGCCCCGCTCCTTGCGGCCTCGGCCTGATCCGGCGCCATCAGCAAGGCCTTGCCCGGCGCGACGATCTGCTCGAACGCCTCGGGTAGTCCACCCGCCGGCATGACCGCCGGGTACATCCAGTTCGTCGTCGGCAGAATACCTTGTGCGGTTTCCTCGACCAGAAAGGCCAGAAAGCGGTCTGCCAGCTCAGATTGGTCGGAACTGGCAACTTTGGCCGCCACTTCGATCTGCGTATAATTGCCCTCGTCGAACGCCACTGCCTGCTTCGAGGAATCGTCCTCGGCAATGACGTGGTAGGCGGGCGACGTGGTATAGCTCAGCACCATGTCGGCCTCTCCATCCAGAAACATGCCGTAAGCCTCGGACCAGCCGGGGGTCACGGTCACGATATTGTCGGCCAGCGCCTCCCATATCTCCGGCGCTTCGTCGCCATAGGCTGCCTTGACCCACATCAGCAGGCCCAGACCGGGGGTCGAGCTGCGGGGATCTTCGATCACGATGGTGGTGTCGCTGTCGGCCAACGCGCGGAACGATGTCGGGTGATCCTCTCCGGCATTGCCGACAAAGGCGAAATACCCCCAGTCGTAGGGCACGAAGGTCTTGTCGCTCCATGCGACCGGCAAATCATAGGCCGCGTCGACATCGGTCTCTGCAAAAAGGCCGGTCGCCCTGGCCTGGGCGATCAGGCTGGTGTCCAGACCCAACACCACGTCGGCCTCGGTGCGCTCACCCTCCAACCGGATGCGCGACAGCAACGCAGCGCCATCGCCGGCCGCTGTAAAGACCACATCGCAGCCGCACTTGGTCTCAAACGCCTTTTCGATGGCCGGGCCGGGGCCCCATTCGGGAACGAAACTGTCGTAGGTATAGACGTTCAGAACGGGAGTCTGCGCCGCCGCTTGCGTGGCCAACAGACAACCCGCAACAAATCCAAGATGCTTCATGGCATCCATCCTTACTGTTACGGGCGGAGAAAGATTGGCGACGCTGAGCCGCCCGACCTTCCCTCCGCCGGTTTTAACCGGATCAGGTTCGACGGGTTCGCATCATTGCATCTCAGCCCTTGCAGGCACCCCGAGGTGGCCCCGACACTAGGGCGCAGTCGGCACAGGCGCAAGAGGCGCAGATACTGCCCGAGATCGGCTCTTTCGTGTCCGACCATGTGAAATGCCAGCCTGCGCGGAATTGCGTGTCTTTGCGCATTGGGGTAACCCGGCGACAAAGCCGCCCGGAGAGCCTCATGTCGATCAACAGTTTCGGTCACCTGTTCCGTGTCACGACCTGGGGCGAAAGCCACGGGCCCTCCCTTGGGGCGACGGTCGATGGCTGCCCGCCGGGCATCGACGTCGACCCGGAACTGCTGCAATACTGGCTGGATCAGCGCAAACCCGGCCAATCGAAATACACCACCCAGCGGCGCGAGGCTGACGAGGTCGAGATCCTGTCAGGCGTATTCGAGGGCAAGACCACCGGCACCCCGGTGCAACTCATGATCCGCAACACCGATCAGCGGTCCAAGGATTACGGTGATATCGCAGAAAAGTTTCGTCCCGGTCATGCCGATATCACGTACTGGCTGAAATACGGCATCCGCGACTATCGCGGTGGCGGGCGCTCCTCGGCCCGCGAAACGGCGGCGCGCGTTGCCGCAGGCGGGCTGGCCCGCGCGGCGCTGGCAACGCTGGCGCCCGAAGTGCAGATCCGTGGCTACATGACCCGGATTGGCCCGCACGGCATTGACCGCGAACGCTTCGATGCCGCCCAGATCAGCGAAAATCCGTTCTTTTGCCCCGATGCTGACGCCGCAGACAGCTGGGCCGACTACCTCGACGGTCTGCGCAAATCCGGCAACTCGGTTGGCGCGGTGATCGAAGTTGTTGCCAAAGGGGTGCCCGCCGGCCTTGGTGCCCCGGTCTATGGCAAGCTCGACACCGATCTTGCCGCCGCGATGATGTCGATCAATGCGGTCAAGGGCGTGGAAATCGGCGAGGGCATGAACGCCGCCTGCCTGACCGGCGAGGAGAACGCCGACGAGATTTTCCTTGGCAACGACGGCAAGCCGATGTTTTCCTCGAACCACGCGGGCGGGATCCTCGGGGGGATATCCTCGGGTCAGGACATCGTGGTGCGTTTCGCGGTCAAACCGACGTCATCCATCCTGAAAACCCGCCAGACCATCACCAAATCCGGCGAAGCGACCGAGATCATCACCAAGGGCCGGCATGACCCCTGCGTCGGTATCCGCGCCGTGCCGGTAGGCGAGGCGATGATGGCCTGCGTGATCCTCGATCATCTGCTGTTGCATCGCGGCCAGGTCGGGGATGCCGGCGGTAAAATCGGCTGATATGCTGTCGATCCTCGCCATTACATTTCCGATCTTTGCCTTGGTCGGACTTGGGTATGTGCTGACCCGGATCGAGGTCTTTGACCTGCGCGACATGACGGCCCTGGGCAATTTCGTGATGTATCTTGCGCTGCCGTCGTTGCTGTTCCGGGCGACCGCAACGCAGCCGTTTCAGGATCTGATCGACCCAGGTTTCTTTCTGGCCATGCTCTGCGCCGGGTTGGGGACGCAACTGCTGATGTGGATCACGCTGCGCCTGCGCGGCCTTGGACCTGCGCGCCGCGCGGTCGGTGTACTTGGCACCGCGACACCGAATTCGGCCTTTCTCGCCTTTCCCATCATGCAATCGGTCTATCCGGATTACGCACCCTCGATCCTCGCGATGTGCCTGCTGGTGGAAAACTTCTTTCTAAACCCCATCGGCCTGACCCTGATCGAAGCCGCCAATCCGCGCGAGCGGAGCACCCCATTGCACACCATCGCCATCATTGCCTGGTCCGTCATACGCCGTCCGATGATTTCCGGTCTGATCCTTGGCGCAGTCGTCTCACTCCTGGGTATTCCCCTGCCCTATCCAGCGGATCGCGCCCTCGAATTGCTCAGCTATGCAGCGTCGCCGATTGCGCTGTTCTTTATCGGTGGCTCGCTGGTTGGATTACCCATGCAGGGCAACCTGAGGCTTGCGGTCGTGATTTCGGCGTTCAAACTTCTGGTGCATCCGCTTGTCGCATTCGGCATCCTGTCGGCCTTTGTCGTCCTTGGCTTTCCTGTACCCAAAGGCGACATGGCCATTGCCCTGATCCTGTCGACCGCCATGCCGATTTTCGGTGTATTTCCGCTGCTGACCCAGAATACCGAGCATTCAGGCGCAGCGGCGCTCTCTGTCATGATCTCGACCGTGGCGGCATTTTTCACCCTGACTGCCTTGATGTCCTTTCTCGTCTGACCGGGTAGCTGCGCCTACCCGGCGGAACCGATCTTCGCGATTTGTTAACTCTCCTGCGCCAACTCTGGGAATGGGTGGCAGTACAGGAGGTTAACTTTTGGCACATTCAGGGAAACATGGCGCCTTCCAGCGCCACTCTGGCGTCCTGCACGATCGGCTTGTTCCGGCAGCGCGCAAAAGAGCCGCCCAAGTCAGGATATTGCCCCAGTCAGAGATGCAAATCGGTCTGCTGGGCCTCAGCCTCGCGCTGGTCGCGATGATTTCGGGTGGGTTTGGGTTGTCGTCAGGTTGGTTCGGGGCACCGCCACCGGCACTGACGGAACGGTCGACACATCTGCCGATGGCATCGTCAAAGGCCAGACTTTTCGAGGAAGGTATTGCACTCGAAGCACATCTTTTGCAGCGCGACGCGTCTGCAAGATAGCCTATGCCATCGCATAGGTCCTAACCGGCCCTGGCCGCTGCCGTCGCAATTGACAGAAGACCCCTTATCTTTTCTTCGCCGGTGTCTGCGACGATACGGCCAAGCTCCTCGTCGCCTTTCAGCACGACGAGAGTTCCGTGGCGGGGTATACGCATTCGAGTAGCAAATTGCGCCCGTCCATAAGTATCCCAGTCCGCGTCGATGAAGGTGACAAGCCGCACATCAGCCGCGTTTTCAGCCTTAAGCTTTTCCAGCACGCGGGTCTGCGCGGCACATGTTGCGCACCAACTTGCCTTGAACGTCAGGAAGACCGTCGCCCCCTTTCGCAAGTGTTCGGCAAGGACACCCGGTTTGAATGTCAGGGCATCACGTCCAGTTTCAGCTCTCCCCCGCAGGGGCGACACCGCCGCAAAAGCGGAGCTGATGGCAAGAAAGTCGCGCCGGATCATCATGTTACCGTCCACTCAGACAGACCCAGATTGCAGCAGGCGGTCCAAGCCCGCCCCTTACGTTGCACTGTGAATTCTATCGTCAGTCTGGTGACAATGCATCCGTTTTGCCGCGCACCCCGGGGTTTCGGCAAAGTCAGGCTTGTGGCGAATGCCCGGCTTGTCTCAGGTTATCGGTCGTTGCTTGGAAAGCTGGACCGCCAGAATGCCCGCTGCCACGATTGCCACGCCCACCAGATCCAGCGGGCCGATCGCCTCGCCCAGCACCAGCGCAGCGACCAGAACACCAAAGAATGGATTCAAAAAGTGAAAGGTCGCGGCCTTAACCGCTCCGATCCGGTTCACCAGGGTAAACCAGACCCAGGTCGCCCCGATACCCGGGACCAGCACCGTATAAGCAAAGGCGCCCAGCAATCCGGGGCTCCAATTCACGTGCCACTCTTCGAATGCGACGGCGGCTATGCCCAGACAGGCTGCTCCGACCAGCATTTGCAGCCCCACGACCATCATCACATTGCCACCGCCGGAGGCGCCGCGCGCACTTAGCGTCGCCACGCTGAGCGCGGCCGTGCCGATGACGCAGAGGAACAGCCCGAACAGGTCGGCACCGGCACCGATCCGCGTGCCCATGATAAGACCGGCGCCGATAATTCCCAGGAAAAGCCCCAGTATGGCAAGAGGTTTCAACTTGTCCCCCAGCACCAGCCAGCCGAACAGCCCCACCATCAGCGGCATGGTCGAAGCGAGGATCGAGGCAAGAGATGCTTCGATCCACTGCATCGCGATAAAGAAAAGCCCGAGGTAGAGCGCATTCTGACAGACGCCGAAGATTATCGTCGCGCGCCACTGCGACCGGGATAACTTCAGGTTCTGGCCCATGGACTTGGCAAGGGCGATGGCAATCAGCCCCGAGATCAGGAACCGCAATGCAAGGGAGGTCATTGGCGGCGCATGAGCCACGATGATCCGCGCAGACGTAAATGCGCTCGACCACATGAAGGCAAAGGCGAGCCCCATGAAAATGGCTTTGATGTCCATGCGAACTCCTGTCTGAACCGGGAACAGGTGCCCGGACATTCCGGCGCGACGTAAACAGAATTGCGCGATGGAAGGAAGGGTCGGCACCGCCAATCTGTACATGCAAGCAGTGCGAGGCGGAGGGCGGTCACCTGGTTAGGCGGCAACGATATTCCCAAGTTAAATCAAGTCATTGCACCGCGACAAAAATAGAAAAGGCCGCCCCAGGGCAGCCTTTTCTTATGTCAGTATCGTAAATCCGATATGCGGATCAGGCAGAGCTTAGCCGTTCACGCTGTCTTTGAGAGCTTTCGCAATGGTCATCTTGACCACCTTGTCAGCTTCTTTCTTGATCTGCTCGCCCGTTGCGGGGTTGCGGACCATGCGCTCGGGGCGCTCCCGGCAATAGATCTTGCCAACGCCGGGCAGGGTCACTGCGCCGCCTTCGGACACTTCTTTGGTGATGATTGCAACTACAGCATCCAAAGCGGCAGAAGCGGTTTTCTTATCTTCGCCCATTTCGTCGGCCAGAGCGGCCACAAGCTGGGTCTTGGTCATCGGCTTTGCCATTTGATGGTCTCCTTTTACTGCCCGATGTCTTGGGCCTCGTGCGCCGCATATAACCGGATGTAGAGGACAGACACAACAAATAGCGTATATTTTCTTGGCTTTTTTGACAGTCGCCAGTCATTCCGGCAATGCTCCGCCACATGTCATAAAAAGGCAGTTTCGTCGAAGCTTCTCAACTTGCGGCTGTGCAACCGTTCAAGTGGCATGTCCCGCAGGCTTTCCATGGCCCGAATACCGATCATGAGATGGCGTGCAACCTGTGTTTTATAGAAATCACTGGCCATTCCGGGCAGTTTCAGCTCGCCGTGCAGCGGCTTGTCGGAAATGCAGAGCAAGGTGCCGTAGGGCACGCGGAACCGGAACCCGTTTGCGGCGATCGTTGCACTTTCCATATCCAGGGCAACGGCGCGCGATTGCGACAGCCGCTGTACCGGGCCACGCTGATCCCGCAGCTCCCAGTTCCGGTTGTCCAGGCTGGCGACGGTGCCGGTGCGCATGATACGTTTCAGATCATACCCTTCCAATTCCGTAACTTTTTCAACGGCTTCCTCCAGCGCGACCTGGATTTCGGCCAGCGCCGGGATCGGGACCCACACCGGCAGGTCATCATCCAGAACCTTGTCCTCGCGCAGGTAGGCATGGGCCAGAACAAAATCGCCCAGCGTCTGGCTGTTGCGCAGCCCGGCACAATGGCCGACCATGATCCAGGCATGCGGACGCAGAACCGCAATGTGGTCGGTCGCTGTCTTTGCATTGGACGGACCGACACCGATATTCACCAGCGTGATCCCTGCTCCACCGGGGCGCTTGAGGTGATAGGTCGGCATCTGGGGGGTCTTGGTCGTGTCCGGTATGATCCCATCCGCATCCGTGATTTCCACGTTACCGGTGCTGACGAAACTGGTGTATCCACTGTCCGGATCGGCCAGCATCCTGCGCGCGAAGGCTTCGAATTCGCTGACGTAGAACTGGTAGTTCGTGAACAGAACGTGATTCTGGAAATGCGCCGGGTCCGTGGCCGTGTAGTGGGTGAGTCGGGCCAGCGAATAATCGACACGCTGGGCGGTAAAGGGTGCCAGCGGCTCTACACCATCAGCACCGACAACATTGGTACCATTGACGATATCATCATTGGTCGTTGTCAGGTCGGGTACATCGAAGACGTCGCGCAACGTGAAAGAGGCAGCGCCTTCGTGGGGTACCGTGACACTGTCATCCGCAGCGACGGCAAAATGGACGGGCATCGGCGTCGAGGAGGCACCGACGACGACCTCGACACCGTAATTCTTGATCAGTTGGCCGATTTGCTGAACCAGATAGTGCCGGAACAGGGCGGGTCGGGTGATCGTGGCCGCATGGGTTCCGGGCGCGGAAACGTGACCAAAGCTCAGACGGCTGTCGATCTTTGCGAAACTCGTCGTGGTGATACGCACTTCGGGATAAAAGGCGCGCACGCGGCATTCGGGTTGACCATCCATCATCGCCGAAATGAAATGGGCCCGCAGAAAACTGGTCGCCTGTTCGTAAAGATCGCACAGGCGGTCGACCGCCTGTTCAGCGTCGGCGAAGGATTCAGCGGCGCAAACGTCCGGGCTCAGGATGCTCTCGGTCATTCAAAACTCCTTTCCGCCCTTTCTGTCGCGATGATGCAGGCTGTGCAAGCGCACAAGTGCCGTTCCGTCGGGCCCCGCCTGCACCGCCTTGTTCGCTGCGGGATTACAGGCGCCACTTGAAACGTCGCGCGGTTGCTTCCAAGACTGTCGCCATGAACAAGGTGATGATCTCTTTCGGACACGGATATTCGGCCCGCGCCGCGGCACGCCTGCTGGGCCCGACGGGCATGCAGATACATGGAACGACGCGCAAACCCGAACGTCTGGCGCAGATCCGTGCCAGCGGCGTGACGCCGCATCTTTTTCCCGGCGATGCCTTTGGCCCACTGATTGCAGAGGCATCGCACCTGCTGATTTCCGTGGCCCCCGACGCCGATGGCGACCCGGTGCTGAGGGAACTCGGCGATATCATAGCAACGCACGCCGAACGCCTGCAGTGGGTCGGGTATCTTTCAACCACTGGCGTTTATGGCGACCACGATGGCGGATGGGTAGACGAGACTACCCCCCTGACACCGTCCACCCGACGAGGTCAGTGGCGCGCCCAGGCCGAGGCCGCCTGGCAGGCCATTCCCGGTCTGCCCCTGCATATTTTCCGCCTTGCAGGGATTTACGGACCCGGGCGCGGCCCGTTCAGCAAGGTTCGCGCGGGAACTGCGCGGCGGATCATCAAACCCGGCCAGGTCTTCAGCCGCATTCACGCCGAAGACATCGCACAGGTGATCGCCGCCTCTGTCGCGCGACCAGACCCGGGTGCCATCTACAACCTGTGCGACGACGATCCGGCCCCGCCACAGGACGTCATCTGCCACGCGGCCGAACTTCTGGGTCTTCCCCTACCGCCCGAAGAAGACTTCGCCGCGGCTGAGATGACGCCCATGGCGCGCAGCTTTTACGCCGAAAGCAAACGCGTGCGAAATGACCGCATAAAACACGATCTCGGCATCCGCTTGATCTACCCCACCTATCGCCAGGGGCTTGCGGCCTTGCTGGCGCAAGAGCGTGGTGCGGAAAACACATCTGGCAACTGAACAAAGCGCACGCTGGGGCGTTCCTCCTTCATGCAGACAGCAACCCGCACCAAACCCGCCAAGCACGACGAACTTCGCAGCCTCGGCGATATCCTCGATGCGCTGGAAAATTCCAGCCACGATGGCAGCGTCTCTGTCGGCGATGTGCTTGACGAGGTCGGGGTGCGCAGTTTTGCACCCATCATTCTGGTCCCTGCGCTGATCCTGGTGTCGCCCCTGTCGGGCATCATCGGCTTGCCGACCATCGGGGCGACGTTCATCTTTCTGATCACCATCCAGAAATTGCTGGGGCGTCCGCAGGTCTGGATGCCCGGCATCCTGAAACGGCGCCGCGTCAAGGAAGAAAAGTTGAACAAGGCGGTCGACTGGCTGCGCAAACCCACCCGATGGATAGATCAACGCACCCACAAACGCCTGACCGCACTGGTCAGCCGCCCGGCAAACATCATCACGCTGCTTCTGATCCTGGCAATATGCCTGATCATTCCGGCGCTTGAGATCCTGCCGATGGTCACGTCGATCTTTGCAGCGGCAATATCGTTTCTGGCGATTGGCCTGCTGGCAAGGGACGGACTGTTCACATTGCTGGGTTACATTCAGGCGGCGATCAGCTGTGGCGTCATCTGGTGGATGATCTCCAGCGGAATTGGCGGGTTCGGCGGCTGATCAGGCCCGTTTGCCCAGCCGTTCGACACCCAGCACATCCAGAACCTTTGCCTCGATGTCCTGACAGCTCAGCCCCGCTACCGCGTACATGTCGGCCGGGCTGGCCTGATCTATAAAGATGTCCGGCAGAACCATTGATCGGTACTTGAGACCGGTGTCGAACATACCTTCTTCGGCCAGCAATTGCGCGACGTGGCTGCCAAAGCCCCCGATCGCGCCCTCTTCCAGGGTGATCAAGGCCTCGTGGTCGCGCGCCAGCTTCAGGATCAGATCACGGTCCAGCGGCTTGGCAAAACGCGCGTCGGCGACGGTGGGGTGGATGCCCCGCGCCTCCAGGGCCTCGCAGGCTTTCATGACTTCGGACAGGCGGGTGCCAAAGCTCAACAGGGCGATGCGGCCGCCCTCACGGATCATGCGGCCCTTGCCGATTTCAAGCGGCTGTCCAACCTCCGGCATCTCGACGCCAGCACCCTCGCCCCGCGGGTAGCGAAAGGCGATAGGGCCATCGTCGTGCGCGGCAGCGGTGGCGACCATGTGTTTCAGCTCGGCTTCATCGGCAGCCGCCATCACGACCATCCCGGGCAGGTTCGCCATATAGGCAATGTCGTAGCTGCCCGCGTGGGTGGCGCCATCGGCGCCGACCAGCCCGGCGCGGTCGATGGCAAAGCGCACCGGCAATCGCTGGATCGCCACGTCGTGGACAACCTGATCGTATCCGCGCTGCAGGAATGTCGAATACATCGTGCAGAAGGGGCGCATCCCCCCCGCCGCTAGGGCCGCGGCGAAGGTGACGCCGTGCTGCTCCGCGATCCCGACATCGAACAGGCGCGACGGAAACCGCTCTGCCATCAGGTTCAGCCCTGTACCGTCAGGCATCGCCGCCGTTACCGCGCAGATCCGGCTGTCTTCTGCCGCCAGACGCACCAGTTCCTTGCCGAAAACGCTGGTATAACTGGGTGCATTCGACGGCGCCTTGACCTGCTTGCCCGACGGCACATCGAATTTCGCTGTCGCATGTCCCTTGTCGCTGGCCCGTTCGGCCGGGGCATAACCCTTGCCCTTTTTCGTCACGATATGGATCAGAACCGGGCCTGTCGCGCGGGCCTTGACCGTCCGCAACACCGGCAGCAACTGGCCCATGTCATGCCCATCCAGGGGACCGATGTAGGAAAAACCCAGCTCTTCGAACAGCGTGCCGCCGACGGCCATCCCCTTGAGGATCTCCTTGGCACGCTTGGCCCCCTCCTTGAAGGGCGGCGGCAGAAAGCTGGCAGCCCCCTTGGCGGCGGCCTTGAACTGGTGGAACGGATCGCCGGTATAGAGCCGCGTCAGATAGGTCGACAACGCGCCGACGGGGGGCGCGATCGACATCTCGTTGTCGTTCAGGATGACGATCATGCGCTTTTTCAGGTGGCCCGCATTGTTCATCGCCTCAAAGGCCATGCCGGCGCTCATCGCGCCGTCCCCGATCACGGCAATCGCATCGCCAAGGCCCTCGGGAACCGAGCCGCCCAGATCGCGCGCCACGGAAAACCCGAGCGCGGCGGAAATCGAGGTAGAGCTGTGGGCCGCACCGAAAGGATCGAACGGGCTTTCGCTGCGCTTGGTGAACCCTGACAGGCCGCCTTTCTGACGCAGGGTGCGGATGCGGTCGCGGCGCCCGGTCAGGATCTTGTGCGGATAGCTCTGGTGGCTGACGTCCCAGATGATCTTGTCGCGCGGGGCGTCAAAGACGGCATGCAGCGCGACCGTCAGTTCGACCACGCCCAGCCCGGCACCAAGATGCCCACCGGTTTCCGACACGGCGGCAATCGTCTCGGTGCGCAGCTCGTTCGCAAGCTGGCGCAGCTGTGGATCCGACAGGCCCTTCATGTCGGCAGGCGTCACCACCTTGTCGAGAAGCGGGGTATCTGTTTTCTGGGTCATGTCCGCCTCCAAATCCACCGTCGACCTGCTGCCTCGAAAGGCCGGACAGGCTCAGCCTTGCCGCGAGATAACGAAGCGCGCGGCCTGCCGCAAGTTCTCTGCGCCCGTACCATAAGGACGCAAGGCGTCGCAGGCCTCCTCGACAAGACGCTGGGCCGCAGTCCGCGCCGCCTCCAGCCCCATGAGAGAGACGAAGGTCGCCTTGCCAGCTTGACTGTCCTTCTGCACTCGCTTGCCTGTCTGGGCCTCGTCCCCTTCGACATCCAGGATGTCGTCAGCGATCTGAAAGGCAAGCCCGAGCGCATTGGCGTAAGCGGAAAGAGGCGCGGCATCTGCATCCGCCATCACCGCCCCGGCGGTCGCGGACCATCCGAAAAGCGCCCCGGTCTTGTGCGCCTGAAGCCGTTTGATCTGATCGAGCGATAAGGGCGCATCTGCCGTTTCGGCTGCGATATCCAGTGCTTGCCCCAAGACCATACCCTGACCACCGGCGCAGCGCGCCAGGTCCGCAATCAGGGCCAGCCTGCGCGAGCCATCCAGATTGGCACCGGCCAACAGGGCGAAGGCATGGCTCTGCAAGGCATCCCCGACCAGGATGCCGGTTGCCTCGTTCCATTTCACGTGCACGGTTGGCAGGCCCCGGCGCAGATCGTCATCGTCCATGCTGGGAAGGTCGTCATGCACCAGGCTGTAGGCGTGGATAGCCTCGATGGCCGCAGCGGCGTCGAGCGCGGGGTCCAGCGGCACGTCGTGCAGGCGCGCGCCCTCCAGCACGAGAAAGGCGCGCAACCGCTTGCCCCCGCTACAGGCGTAGCGCATCGCGGCCCCCAACTCGCCCTCGTACGGGGCGAGCGTCTGTTCCAGGTGGGCCGAAACGGCCTGTGCCGAGTCGGCCAGCGCCGCATCGAACACGTCAGAGACCCTCGACCGGCTTTGTCCCAATGGGGTTACCCTCGCCGTCCAGCGTAATGGCCGCGACCTTTTCCTCGGCCTCGGCCAGTTTCTTTTCGCAATGTTTCTTCAGCTCGGCGCCGCGTTCATACAACTTGATCGAGGCTTCGAGTTCGACATCGCCGCGTTCAAGCTGGGTCACGACGGCCTCAAGCTCTTTCATTGCGGCCTCGAAGGACATCTCGGAAAGGGGGGTATCGCTCATCAGGGGTCCTCGGCGTAGGGCTGGTTGCCGGCACCTTATCCCCGGCAGGGGCCGGGTTCAATTGCGCGCTGGCATCTCACCGCTTTGCGTAAATCGCGGTCTACAGGTGGCAACGGCTGCCGCTGACGCGTCTGTGACTGGTGCGGCAGCGTCCGGCGGGATCTCCAGCGACAAGACAAGCGATCAGTCGGGGGCCAGCATATAGCCGGCTCCGCGCACGGTTTGCAGGTAGCGGGGTTGTTTCGGGTCGATTTCGATCTTGCGGCGCAGGCGGGTGATCTGGACATCGACGGCGCGTTCCTGGGCGCCGGGCTGTTCCTGGGATCCGGCGCGGCCCAGTTCCTCGACCAGTTGCAGGCGCGACAGGGGTTCGCCGGGATGCGCCGAAAACACCCGCATCAGCTGAACTTCGGTCGCGGTCAGGCGGACAGGGGCATCGCCCCGCCACAATTCGGCGCGGTCCATGTCATAGCGTACGGCCCCCAAATGCAACACCTTGGGAATGAGGCTGGCAACAGGTGTTTCAGGGACGCGGCGGAGGATCGCATTGATCCGCAATAGCAATTCGCGGGGCTCGAAGGGTTTGACGAGGTAATCGTCGGCACCGGCCTCAAGCCCGCGGATGCGGTCTTCGATTTCCCCGCGCGCCGTCAGCAGCAGGATCGGCGT
Organism: Pseudooceanicola sediminis; assembly: GCF_003575965.1. Taxonomy (GTDB): domain Bacteria; phylum Pseudomonadota; class Alphaproteobacteria; order Rhodobacterales; family Rhodobacteraceae; genus Pseudooceanicola; species Pseudooceanicola sediminis. Next base: position 154,869 of record NZ_QWJJ01000010.1, read on the forward strand.
CAGGAGCTGGCCCCGCAGGCTTTCGGTCAGGGAAATCCCGTCTTCGCCGGGCATCATCACATCGAGAACAATCAGATCGAATTCCAGACCGGTCAGCAGCCGGCGGGCATGGGCCGCGTCGCGCGCCGTCGAGATCAGAAATCCGTGTCGTTTCAGGAACCTGGCCAGCAGGTCGCGGATGCGTTCATCGTCATCCACGATCAGCAGATGCGGATCAGGGTCGCTCATTGACCACCATCCCTGAGCGACGCGTAGCTCTTGCGCATTTCGCCATCCATCATAGCCTCGAGCACCTGCCGAAAGCCGGCCACGGCGTCCGGCCCCGCCTTGCGATAGGCGTCGCGCACCCATTTGCGCTGGCCCTCGGACAATCGCGTTTCCAGCGCCGCGCCCTTGTCCGTCAGATAAAGGTGGCGTTCACGCTTGTCCGCGCGCCCGACGCGACTTTCCACAAGGCCGTCTGCGATCAGGGTGCGCAGCACCCGGTTCAGGCTTTGCTTCGTGACACCCAGAATCGTCAGCAGCCGATTCACCTTCATCCCCTGGCTGCGGGAAATGAAATGCAGCGCACGATGGTGGGCGCGCCCGTAGGCCATGCCTTCCAGGATCTGGTCCGGCGCTGCGGTGAAACCGCGGTAGGCGAAGAACATCGCCTCGATGCCCTGACGCAGCTGTTCATCCGTCAGGAAGAGAAGATTATCACCGAGTTGAGTGTCCGACATTGGCCCTCCTGCCAGGATTTCGCTGTGACGTTACGCGTTGACGTGACCATAGCCAAGAATTTCCCGCTTGGCCAAGAATACGTCAGGCTTGTTGACTTTCCAAGAATCAAACGCTAGCTAAACCCCATTGCGGCGAAACTTTATGTCAGAGAGACCGGCTTTTGACGCAACTTATGGAATAATCACGGCACTTCAGGAGGTTCGCGATGAGCGCATATGATGACCGCGACGGCAAGATTTGGATGGACGGCAAACTGGTGGAATGGCGCGATGCCAATGTACACCTTCTGACCCATGCGCTTCACTATGCCTCCTCCGTATTCGAAGGCGAGCGGTGCTATAACGGCAAGATCTTCAAGGGGATCGAGCATTCCAAGCGCCTGCGCGCCTCGGCCAGCATGCTGGATTTCGAGATCCCCTATTCGGTCGAGGAAATCGAGGCGGCGAAATACGCCATGCTTGAGGCGAACGGCTGGACCGACGCCTATGTGCGCGCCGTTGCCTGGCGCGGTGCGGGCGAAGACATGGGCGTTTCGGCAGCGCGCAACCCCGTCCGTCTGGCCGTGGCCGGCTGGGAATGGGGCAACTACTATGGCGACGCCAAGTTCAAGGGCGCCAAGCTGGACATCTCCAAGTGGAAGCGCCCCAGCCCCGAGACGATTCCGGTTCATGCAAAGGCCGCCGGCCTCTACATGATCTGCACCATGTCGAAACATGCTGCCGAAGCAAAGGGTTGCTCGGACGCGCTGTTCATGGACTACCGGGGCTACGTGGCCGAATGCACCGGCGCGAACATCTTCTTCGTCAAGGGCGGCGAAGTGCACACGCCGCTGGCCGATGCCTTTCTGAACGGGATCACCCGCCAGACGGTCATCGCCATGCTGAAGGAAAAGGGCATCACGGTGCATGAGCGCCATATCATGCCCGAAGAACTGGCGAGCTTTGAGCAATGCTGGCTGACCGGGACAGCGGCAGAGGTGACGCCCGTTGGCCAGATCGGCGACTATACCTTCGAGGTCGGCGCCCTGACCCGCGATATCGCGGAAAGCTATGAAAAGATGGTGCGCGCCTGAGGCGACAAACCTGATTAGACGATGAAAGACGGCGTGCCGATGGCGCGCCGTTTTTTATTTTATTTCAGCGAGTTACCACTCAGTTACAAATCTTTCGCCGCTCTGTCGCCCAAGCGTCAGGGAGCTGTTGCATTTTCCCTCCATGTCCAGCCCATCGTCTGACCCCTGACATTGAAGGAAGCCCTATGGCCAAGCTTTTCCAGCCCCGGCTGACCCGCCGCAGCATGTTGATCGGCACCGCCGCTGCCACCGCAACCCTTGCCATGCCGTCGATCTCCCGCGCGGCATCGCGTCCGATGTTCACCCATGGTGTGCAGTCGGGCGATGTCACGACCTCCTCCGGCATGATCTGGACGCGCACGGATCGCCCCGCCAAGGTGATGATGGAGGTCGCGACATCAGAAAGCTTTAACGATGCGCGCCGCCTCGCCCCGCTCGACACCAACCCCGCCAGCGATCTGACCGTCAAGCGCATGGTCCAGGGGCTGCCGGCCGATCAGGACATCTTCTACCGTTTCACCGCTGCTGACCTGAGCGACGTGAATGCCGTGTCCGAGCCGATTGTCGGGCACTTCCGCACCGCGCCCGCGTCGCGCCGGTCGGTGCGTTTCGCCTGGTCTGGCGATACCGCTGGTCAGGGCTATGGCATCGACGAAGCCGGGATGCGCACCTACGCCACGATGGCCCAGCATGAGCCGGATTTCTTTCTGCATTCGGGCGACACCATCTATGCCGATGGCGCGCTGTCAGACGAAATCACCGCAGGCGACGGCACCCAGTGGAAGAACCTGATCGTCACACCTGAAAAGTCCAAGGTCGCGGAAACACTGGATGAATATCGCGGCCAGTGGAAATACAACCTGATGGACGAACACCTGTTGGCGCTGAACGCGCAGGTGCCGACGTTCTTTCAGTGGGATGACCACGAGGTGATCAACAACTGGTCCGCCTCCAAGGATCTGACCGCCGATGACCGCTATTCGGAAAAGTCGATCCATGTGCTGGCGGCGCGGGCGGCGCGGGCGTTTCACGAGATGACCCCGATCAGCTATACCCCGTCTGAGCCGGGCCGGGTCTATCGCAAGATCGCCTATGGTCCGATGCTGGACATCTTCTTCCTGGACATGCGGTCCTATCGCGGGGCGAACGGGGCGAATTTGGAGAGCGAAATCAACGAGACCTCGACCTATCTGGGCCGCGACCAGATCGAGTGGTTGCAGGCCGAGCTGGCCGCGTCGAAAGCGACGTGGAAGGTTATCGCCTCGGATATGCCGCTGGGTCTGGTGGTGCGCGACGGCGAAAAGTTCGAGGCGGTGGCCAACGCCGATGGCGGGGCACCGAAGGGACGCGAGCTGGAAATCGCGGACCTGCTGCGCTTTATCCGCGATGCGCAGGTCAGGAACACCGTCTGGCTGACCGCTGATGTGCATTATACCGCCGCCCACCACTACTCTCCGGAAAAGGCGCAATTTCAAGAGTTTGAGCCGTTCTGGGAGTTCGTCTCGGGCCCGTTGCACGCCGGGGCGTTCGGCCCGAACGACCTGGACCCGACCTTTGGCCCCGAGGAACGCTTTGTCAAAGCGCCCGCACCGGGCGAGGTCAACCTGCCGCCCTCGGACGGGATGCAGTTCTTTGGTCTGGTCGATATCGACGGGGCGACCCAGCAGATGAAGGTGCGCCTGATGGATCGCGGCAATACCGAGCTTTGGTCGATCACGCTGGAACCCAAGGGCGCGACGATCTGAGGCGAGTGCCTTGCGCAGGGAGGGGGCAGGGGCCGGTCGGTCGCTGCCCCTTTTCCCGTAATCAGGGGGTGGTCCGGGCCACCCGGACCGGGCCAGGAACAGCGCAGGACCGGGCCAGGAACGGCCCCGCCCGAGATGCCCGGCGAAGGTGCCCGGAGCCTGCAAAACCTTCGATTTCGCACGTCGGTATCCTGTCGGTATCTTGACGGGACCCTGACGGTTTTCCGGCAGGTCCGCATCGGGTCGGGTCTGCAACGCCTCAGCGCGCGTCGCGCTCAGCGCAGTTCGGGTGCATATCGGCCCTCGGCGCGCAGAGCGCGCAGCACGATGCCGACCCCCCGACCCAGGAACACACCGCTGCACAGGCCGACCAGCAGCGACAGTGCGCCGCCGACCTGAAGCAGGTCGAGCACGGTCGGTGCCACGGCGGCAAGCACCGAAAACGCGAAATGGCTTACGAAGATCGTCAGGCTGAGGCAGAGCGACAGCCATTGGCCCCCCAGACGCAGGCGCCGGTCGGGCAGCACCTGCATCGCCAACCTGTTGGCCAGCCACAGACCCGCCAATGCACCGCAGCCCAGCCCAATGACCCAGAGCAGCGCAAAGACCCCGTCGCCCAGCATGGACCCGGAGGTGAGGCTGATCGCGAGGAATATCAGCGGCACGATCAACGGCTGAAACAGGCGCACGGTCCGGTCTCGGGTCGCGCGCAATCCCATGAAGATCACGAAGGCCAGCAGCGGCCAGACCCAGAGCGGCGTGTGTTGCACGATGGCGATCGGAAGCGAGAGAAGAGACGGCGTGGGCATTGCGAAAGGCTCCGTTTTTGGAAACAAATGGACAGGCCCCGGCGGGGCGCTGCCGGCCTTTTGCAGCAGCGGCGGGCGTGGCAGAACGAAGAATTCGTAAATGGGACCGGGCGGATCGTGAACGGCACAGAGGTACAGTTGACGCTTCGCAAGTGGTACGGGGTGCTGGTTTCGGCCCCCTTTGTCACCATCGTGGCGGTGGTCAGCCTGCTGTGCACCATCTACCTCGGGCCGGAAGATGCGGGGGCGGGTGATATCCTGGCGCTGTTTGCCTGGCAGCTGGCGTCATCGGCGCTGACTGCGGCGGCGGCGAGCCTGGTGATCCTGACGGGTGTCCGGGCGATGCGGGACACGGCGCTGCCGGTTGTGGTGCGTTACCTGTTGTCGGGCCTTGCGGCGGCGCTGCCCGTGCTGGGGATCGTGCTGATCCTGGGGATGTTGCGCGGGCAGGACCACTGGGACGCGGCCAGCCTGACGGCGGTGACGCTGAACGTGGTCGTGACCGTGCCGTCGATTTCGCTGATCATCGGGGTGTTCATCGCCCGGCGCCCGCCGGAACCCGCGCCCGAGGCAATGGCCGCGACACTGGACCAGACGACGCCCGGGACCGGCGGATCGCCCGCGATATCGGGCAACGCCTTTCTGAAACGTCTGCCCCCGGACCTGGGGCGCGACATCATCCGGGTGTCGGCGCTGGATCACTATGTCGAGGTGCAGACGCGCGCCGGAACCACCCTGTTGCTGATGCGGTTCGCCGATGCGCTGGAGGAACTGGAGGACATCGGCGGACTGCGCATTCACCGGTCGCACTGGGTGGCGCGGCAGGCGATCCGGCGGGTATTGCGCCAGGATCGGGCGCTGCTGGTCGAGATGGTGGACGGTGCGCGTCTGCCGGTCAGCCGGTCGCAACAGGGCGGGGTGCGCGCCATCGGGCTGGAGGTGGAGCGGCTGCCCTGAGGGAGGGTCCGCCGCATTTGCCGGACGGGTGTGACGCAAGCGGTGAACGGGAAGGGGGCGCTGCCCCCGTCAGCGAGACGCTGACTCCCCCGGGATATTTCGAACAGGGAAACATCTCCGGGGGGGGGAAACAAGCGGGGGCAGCGCGGTGGGGGCCACAGTGACAGGGGCCAGTGTCAGGGGCCAGTGTCAGGGGCCAGTGGTGGGGGCGGGGTTATTCGAAGAGACCGGCGGCCCGGACATTGGCCATGGCCTCGTCAAGAGAGGTCCAGGCGCGCTCGATCAGGATGTCGATTTCGGCCTTCGAGATCACCAGCGGTGGCGAGATGATCATGCGATCCCCGACGTGGCGCATCACCAGGTTGTTGGCAAAGCAGCGTTCGCGCACCATGTAGCCGACGGTGCCCGCCTCGGCCTTGAAGGGCGCGCGCGTGGCCTTGTTGGGCGTCAGGGCGATGGAGCCCATGGCGCCGATGATCTGCGCCTCGCCCACCATCGGGTGTTCGGCCAGGCTGCGGAATTTTTCCTGAAGGTAGGGGCCGGTGTCGTCGCGCAGGGTGTCGACGATCTTTTCCTCTTCGAGGATGCGCAGGTTTTCCAGCGCCACGGCGCAGGCGACCGGGTGGCCCGAGTAGGTATAGCCGTGGTTGAATTCGGTCGCGCCGATCACCGCCGCCACCTCGTCGCTGACGATCGAGCCGCCGATGGGCTGATAGCCGGAGGACAGGCCCTTGGCGATCGTCATGATGTCGGGCCTGATGCCCATGGTTTCGCAGCCGAACCAGTTGCCGGTGCGCCCGAAGCCGCAGATCACCTCGTCCGCGATCAGCAGGATTTCGTACTTGTCGCAGATGCGCTGGATTTCGGGCCAGTAGGTGGCAGGCGGGATGATGACACCGCCGGCGCCCTGGACCGGTTCGGCGATGAAGGCGGCGACATTCTCCTCTCCAATTTCGAGGATCGCCTGTTCGAGTTGCTGCGCGCGTTCCAATCCGAAGTCTTCGGGGGTGCTTTCGCCGCCTTCGGACCACCAGTTGGGCTGGTCGATGTGGTGCATGTCGGGAATATAGCCGCTTTGGGCGTGCATGCCCTTCATGCCGCCGAGCGAGGAGGAGGCGACGGAGGAGCCGTGGTAGGCATTCCAGCGCGAGATGATGGTCTTTTTCGCGGGCTTGCCCTTTTCCTGCCAGTAGGTGCGCACCAGGCGGATATTGGTGTCGTTCGCCTCGGACCCGGAGGAGGCGAAGAAGACGTGGTTCAGGTCACCGGGCGCCAGTTCGGCCAGTTTCGCGGCCAGCGCGATGACCGGCACGTGGGTCGTCATGAAGAAGGTGTTGTAATAGGGCAGTTCCTTCATCTGGCGGGCGGCGGCTTCGGCCAGTTCGTCGCGGCCATAGCCGATGTTGACGCACCAAAGCCCCGCCATGGCATCCAGCACATCCTCGCCTTCACTGTCCTTGAGCCAGACGCCCTTGGCGCTGGTGATGACGCGCGCGCCCTTCTTCAGCAAATCGTCCTGGGTGGAGAAAGGGTGGATGTGATGCGCACTGTCGAGCGATTGAAGTTCGGCGGTGGGCATGTGGTTGCTGATCTGGGGCATTAGGGAACCTTTCTGACGGACGGTGAAAACCGGATGCGCGCAGAATATGATCAAATTATGCCCTGTCAATCGAATCACACCCCCCGGACAGGGGCATCACAGGGCCTGGGCGATCATCTCCATTCCCTGTTCGACATCGCCCGCCATGGCCATCGCGGCAGCCTCGGCATTGCCCATTTTCATGGCATCTATCAGATCCTTGTGCATGTCCGGCAGGTTGCGCGTGCCGAACTGGCCGCAGACGACGCGCAGCGAAGGGCCGAAGCGCAGCCAGAGCCCTTCGACCAGACCCCAGAGGATCGGCGCCCCGGCCAGCGCATTGAGATGCGCGTGAAAGTGGTGATTCTCGACCAGGTACCCATGCACGTTGCCGCGCCGGATGGCCTCGTCCAGCTTGGCATCGATCGCCTGAAGCGCGGCGATGTCCTGCGGGCGGGCGGTCAGGCAGGCCCGGCGCGCCAGATCAGGTTCCAGCGCCAGGCGGGCATGGCGCAGCTGTTCGACGTCGGACGCGGTCAGAACCGGCACCGAAATGCGGCGATTTCCGCGAAATTCCAGCGCCCCTTCGGCCATCAGGCGACGCAGCGCCTCTCTCACCGGGGTCATGCCCGCGCCCAGGTCCTGCGTCAGGCCCTGGATCGTGACCGCCTGCCCCGGCGCAAGCACGCCGTGCAGGACGCGGGCGCGCAGATCACGATAGACGACCTCGTGCGCCGGCAGGCCCGCAGCGGCACCCGCGTCGCCCGTTGCGCCCTGCCGCGCGCCGCCACCCCCCTGACGTGCTGCCTGCAAATTCATCATCGCCCTCCGATATCCGGCTCAGGCCTTTATCTTGCACGGCGCGGCCACCCATGAAAACATCTGCTTGTTGCTTTTTCGGGCAGCGTTTGATCAAATTCCGGACCAAGGGGCACAAGAGACCCTGCCATTCAACGGGAGATTACGATGAAGACACCTCTGCTGAGCTTGACTGCGACCCTTGCCCTGACCGCCGCCGCGGTTCAGGCCGAAGAGGTCCACGTCTACAACTGGTCCGACTACATCGACGAATCGCTGCTGAGCAAATTCGAGGAAGAGACCGGCATCGACCTGGTCTACGACGTGTTCGATTCCAACGAACTGCTGGAAACCAAGATGCTGGCGGGCGGATCGGGCTATGACGTGGTGGTCCCCACGGGCACCTTCCTGCAACGTCAGATCATGGCCGGCGCCTTCCAGAAGCTGGACAAATCCAAGCTGCCGAACCTCGACAACATGTGGGACGTCATCGAAAAGCGCACCGACGCCTATGATCCGGGTGGGGAGTATTCGATCAACTACATGTGGGGCACCACCGGCATCGGCGTGAACATGCCCGCGGTCGAGGACGCCCTGGGCGCGGATGCCCCCGTCGACAGCCTGTCGCTGATCTTCGATCCCGCGAACATGGAAAAACTGGCATCCTGCGGGGTGCATTTCCTCGATGCCCCGACCGAGATGATCCCGGCGGCGCTGGCCTATGCCGGCCTCGACCCTGATCGCAAGGACGAAGAAGCGCTGGCCAAGGCCGAAGAAGTGCTGATGGCCGTGCGTCCCTACATCCAGAAATTCCACAGCTCGGAATACATCAACGCCCTGGCCAACGGCGACATCTGCGTCGCCTTCGGCTGGTCCGGTGACATCCTTCAGGCGCGCGACCGCGCGGCCGAGGCGGAAAATGGTGTCGAGATCGCCTATAACGCGCCCAAGGAAGGCGCGCTGATGTGGTTCGACATGATGGCGATCCCGGTGGATGCGCCCAACCCCGAGGCCGCGCATACCTTCCTGAACTTCATCATGGACCCCGAAAACATGGCGGCGGCGTCGAACTACGTCTATTACGCCAACGGCAACAAGGCGAGCCAGGAGTTCCTGTCCGAGGACGTGATCGGCGATCCGGCGATCTATCCGAGCGAGGAAACGCTGGAAAAACTCTACACCGTCACGCCCTTCGGCCCCAAGGAACAGCGTACGCTGACCCGCCTGTGGACCAAGGTCAAATCGGGCACCTGACCGATACGGGGGGCACCGGGGCCTGAACCGGCCCCGCATCGCCCCTGCGGCCCCACCAGACCCTGCGCCGCGACCGTGGCGCAGGGAACGCTCCCCCAGAATTTGCGGATAGTGCCGGATGCCCCAAACCGTTTTCGCGCCGTGGGAAAACCCCGACGAGAAGCCCCTGATCCAGTTCAGGAACGTCACCAAGAAATTCGGTGACTTCACCGCCATCGCCAATCTCGACCTCGACATCTACGCTCAGGAATTCTTTGCCCTCCTCGGCCCGTCCGGCTGCGGCAAGACCACGCTGATGCGGATGCTCGCGGGCTTCGAGATGCCGACCTCCGGCAAGATCCTGCTGGGCGGCGAAGACATCGCCGCGGTGCCGCCGAACAAGCGCCCCGTCAACATGATGTTCCAGAGCTATGCGCTGTTTCCGCACCTCTCCGTCTGGGACAATGTCGCCTTCGGGCTCAAGCGCGAAGGGCGCGACAAGTCCGAGATCGAAACCCGCGTTTCGGACATGATCCGCCTGACCCGGCTGGAAAAATTCGCCCGCCGCAAGCCGCACCAGCTCTCGGGTGGCCAGCGCCAGCGGGTCGCCCTCGCCCGCTCCCTCGCCAAGGCACCGAAACTGCTGCTGCTCGACGAACCGCTCGGCGCGCTCGACCGCAAGCTGCGCGAGGAAACCCAGTTCGAACTGATGGACATCCAGGAAAAGACCGGCACCACCTTCGTCATCGTCACCCACGACCAGGAAGAGGCGATGACCGTCGCCTCCCGCGTCGCGGTCATGGACGAAGGCCGCCTCGTCCAGGTCTCCACCCCCGACCGGATCTACGAAAACCCCAATTCCGTCTACGTGGCCGACTTCATCGGTGACGTGAACATCATCGAAGGCAGCGCCAACCAGACCGGCGACAAGGTGCTGGTGAACTGGGCCGAAGGCCACTCTCCCCTCGTCGCCACCACCGCGGCGGTGCTGCAAAAGGACCAGACCTGCTACCTCGCGATCCGCCCGGAAAAGATCGCCATCACCGCCGAACAACCCGACGCCGCCAATGTCGTCCAGGGCGAAATCCTCGATATCGGCTATCTCGGCAATATCTCGACCTACCACGTCAAGCTGCCCAGCGGTCACGTCATCAAGGCCCAAAGCGCCAATACCCGCCGCATCGCCCGCCGGTCCTTCACCTGGGAAGACAAGGTCTGGCTCAGCTGGTCCGACACCGCCGCCATCCTGCTGGAGCGCTAGGATGCAGCATCCGCACCCCGACGCGCCCCGCTCCCTGTCATCTGGCCCGAAATACCCCCGGGGGGTCGGCGCAGCCGACGGGGGCAGCGCCCCCTCTTCTCCCCGCCCCGGAAAGGGAGGCCACTGAATGCGCCGCCTCGTCCTGATCCTCGTGCCCTACCTGTGGCTGATCGCGCTTTTCCTCATCCCCTTCGTGATCGTCGTCAAGATCTCGCTGTCCGATGTCGCGCTGGCCCGCCCCCCCTATTTCCCCCAACTCGACCTCACGGCCGGCTGGGCAGGCATCCGCACCTTCTTCTCCGAACTGGATTTCGAGAATTTCACCTTCCTCACCACCGACGACCTCTACTGGAAGGCCTACCTCTCCTCGCTCAAGATCGCCGCTATCTCGACCGCACTGACCCTGCTGATCGGCTACCCGATCGCCTATGGCATGGCCTCGGCCCGTCCCGAATGGCGCGCCACGCTGATGATGCTGGTGATCCTGCCGTTCTGGACCTCCTTCCTGATCCGCGTCTATTCCTGGATCGGCATCCTCAGCCAGGGCGGGTTGCTCAACACATTCCTGCTCTGGCTCGGGGTGATCGACCAGCCGCTGACGATCCTGAACACGGAAATCGCGGTCTATATCGGCATCGTCTACACCTACCTGCCCTTCATGATCCTGCCGATCTACGCCAACCTGGAAAAACTCGACGGCGCGCTGATCGAGGCCGCCGAGGATCTCGGCTGCTCGCGCACCTCCGCCTTCTGGCTGGTGACCATCCCGCTGTCGAAATCCGGCATCATCGCGGGCTGTTTCCTGGTCTTCATCCCCGCCATCGGTGAATTCGTCATCCCCTCGCTGCTCGGGGGCTCGCAAACCCTGATGATCGGCAAGGTGCTGTACGAGGAGTTCTTCTCCAACCGCGACTGGCCCGTCGCCTCGGCCGTCGCCGTGGTGCTGCTGGTGATCCTGATCGTGCCCATCATCCTGTTCCAGCGCAACGAACAGAAAAACCGCGAGGCCAGCCAATAATGAGACGCATGTCCGGCTTCAATATCGTCTCGCTGACATTCGGCCTGGCCTTCCTCTACCTGCCGATGCTGATCCTGGTGATCTATTCGTTCAACGCCTCGAAACTGGTGACCGTCTGGGCCGGCTTTTCGACCAGGTGGTACGGCGAACTGCTGCGCAACGAAGCCTTCCTCGACGCCGCCCTCGTCACGCTCAAGGTCGGCGTGATTTCCTCGACGCTGGCGACGGTGCTGGGCACCATGGCCGCCTTCCTGCTGGTGCGGCTGGGGCGGTTTTCCGGGCGCACGCTGTTTTCCGGCATGATCTACGCACCGCTGGTCATGCCCGACGTCATCACCGGCCTGGCGCTTCTGCTGCTGTTCATCGGCATCGACATGGATCGCGGCGTCACCACCATCGTGCTGGCCCATACCACCTTCGCCATGTGTTATGTCTCGGTCGTCGTCTCGTCGCGCCTGTCCAGCTTCGACACCTCCCTGGAAGAAGCCGCCCTCGACCTCGGCTGCACCCCGTGGAGCGCATTTCGCCTCGTCACCCTGCCGATCATCGCCCCCGCGGTGATCTCGGGCTGGCTGCTGGCGTTCACCCTGTCGCTGGACGACCTGGTGATCGCCTCCTTCACCGCCGGCCCCTCCTCGACCACCCTGCCGATGAAGATCTTCTCGGCGGTCCGCCTCGGCGTCAGCCCCGAAATCAACGCGCTGTCGACCCTGATGATCGGCGTGGTCGCCTTTGGCGTGGTGATCTTCTCGATCCTGTCCAAACGCAACACCGCCCTCAAGCTGCAAGAGGAACGCGACGCGGTCGACGGGCGCACCTGAACGACGCCCCCCAGACGTTTCACCGGCGCGCCCCTCCTTGCGGGCGCGCCGGTCATTTTGACGAAAGCCCTGTTGTGACGAAAGCCCTGTGACGTGAATACCCCGGAACTCCGCCGCCTCTATCCCGACTACACCTATTCCCGCGATGTCATCGCGTCCTGCTTCTGGGCCGATGCCGTGCCTGCCGCGGCCCTTGAACATCCCCCCGTCAGCGGTCCGCAACGCACCCGCGTCGCGGTCATCGGGGCTGGCTACACCGGCCTCAACGCCACGCTGGCACTGGCGCAGGCGGGCGTCGATGTCACCCTGCTCGACGCCGAATTTCCCGGCTTCGGCGCCTCGGGCCGCAACGGCGGCTTCTGCTGCCTGGGCAGCCACCGCGCCAGCGACCTGATGCTGCGCCGCTTCGGCCCCGATGCCCCGGCGCAGGTGCGCCGCGCCGAAGCTGCCGCCATCGCCCACGTCGACGCCCTGCTCACCACCCACGACATCGATGTCGATCGCCATTCCACCGGCGAAGTCATCCTCGCCCATTCCGAAAAAGCGATGCAGGCCCTGCGCAGGAAGGCGCCCCATTTCGCCCGCGACTTCGGCGCCGATGCGACGCTGATCGAAAAATCCGACCTCGCCGCCCACGGCCTCTCCGGCCCGAACTGGCACGGCGCGCTGCAAACCCCGCTCGGCTTCGCCCTGCACCCGCGCAAGTACCTCGCCGGACTGGTGCGCGCCGCCACGGCGGCGGGCGCGCGCATCCATGGGCAAAGCCCGGTGCTCTCGGTGCAAAAGACCGGGGCAACCTTCACGCTCATCACGCCCGCGGCGGTGATCGAGGCCGACCGCGTGATCTTCGCCACCAACGGCTACACGGCGGAAAACCTCATACCCTGGCTCCGCGGGCGTATCCTGCCCGCGCAAAGCTCGGTCATCGCCACCCGCCCGATGAGCGACGATGAACTCGCCGCCCAGGGCTTCACCTCGCGGCAAATGAGCTACGAGGACCGCCGCCTGCTGCACTACTTCCACCTGACACCCGATGGCCGCATGGTCTTCGGCCAGCGCGGCGGCCTGCTGTCCTCACCGCGCAACGAAGCCCGCGTCACCGCCGGGGTCCGCGCCGATTTCGACGCCGCCTTCCCCGCCTGGCGCCACGTCGAAACGCCGTTCCACTGGTCCGGCATGGTCTGCCTGACGGCCTCGCTCACCCCCTACTGCGGCCCCGTCCCCGGACTTGAGGGCGCCTACGCGGGCTTCGGCTATCACGGCAACGGCGTCGCCATGGCCAGCTACACCGGCACGATCCTGGCCGACCTCGCGCAGGACCGGCCCTCGCGCTACCTGCTGCCCACGGCCTTTGCGGCACCACCGCCCCGCTTCCCGCTGGGGCGCTTTCGCCGCGCCATCCTCGCCAGCGAATACACCATGGCCCGCCTGCTGGAACGCTGATCCCGGACGCCTCCCGCCCCAACACCGCGATCCCCAACGCCTCTCTCCCGCCACCCTCTCTCCCGGGCCTCCCTGTCATCTGGCCGAAAATACCCCGGGGGGCCGCACCGCAGGGGCGGCGGGGGCAGCGCCCCCTCTCGCCCGCGCCGGCAGCGCGCTACCCGGCAGGCGTCCGCGATGCCCGCGCCTTGTCCCGCTCCAACCCCAGGTGGCGCTCGCGCAGGATGATGATCACCCCGGCGGTGACGATGATCAGCGCCCCCAGCAGCATCTGCCCCGTCGGCACCTCGGCAAAGACGAAATAGCCGATGACCAGCGCGAACAGGATCGAGGCATAGTCGAACGGCGCCACCACGCTGGCGTCCGCATAGCGATAGCACGACGTCAGGAAAATCTGCCCCGTGCCCCCCAGAAGGCCCGCCACCACCAGGTACACCACCTCGCGCCCCGTCGGGATCACCCAGCCGAACGGAATCGTCGCCAACGCCAGCACGGTCGACGTGATCGAGAACCAGAACACGATGGCCGAGGTCTGCTCGACCCGCACCATGTTGCGGATATGCACCTGCGCCAGCGCCCCGCAGGTCGCCCCGAACAGCACGATCATCGCCCCCACGGCCTCGCTGACCTGTACGGTGCCGCCATCCAGCGCCGTCACCCGCGGCGCCAGCACGATCAGCACGCCCAGCATCCCCAGCGCGACCGCGCCCAGGCGGAACACCCCCACCCGCTCGTCCAGGAACATCGCGGCAAAGACCACGACCAGCAGCGGCATCGCGTATCCCAGCACCGTCACCTCGGGCAGCGGCAGGAACGCCAGCCCGGCGAACAGGCACCCCATCGAGGTGGTGCCGATGAAACCGCGCCAGACATGCGCCATCGGTGCCTTCACCTTCAGCCCGGTCGCCAGATCGCCCCGCATCGCCAGCCAGCCGATGATGATCGGCAAGGCGCAGAAACCGCGAAAGAACACGGCCTCGCCCGGCGGCACATGCGGCGACGCCGCCTTGATCAGCGCGTTCATGCAGATGAAACAGACGACCGCGACAAGCTTGATCAGGATACCTTTGACGGGCTGCATGAAGTCTCTTTCCCTGGTGGAACGTGCGCCACGACAAGGCCCGGCCGGGCCTGCCGCGCAAATCCGGGTAACAGTCCGGCAGCCCGGCGTGAAGGTCAATTGCACAGGCGTGCTTGCAATCCGGCCACAGGCGGGAAAACATCGCCCCACCGCTGGCCCCATCGGGGCCGCGCCCTGCGACCGGAGGAACCATGTACGATCAGAACCACCTGCTGACACGGCTGGCGCGCCATGCCGCCCTGACCCCCGATCACCTGTTTGCCGAACGTCCCGGCCGTGCCGGTGTCAGCTATGGCGGATTGTTCGACCTGGCCGAACGCATCGCCACCGCGCTGACCGACGCAGGCCTGACCCCGGGTGATCGTGTCGCCGTACAGGTCGAAAAAAGCACCGAGGCCATCGCCCTCTACCTCGGTACGGTGATGGCGGGGGGCATCTTCCTGCCGCTCAACACCGCCTACACCGGCCCCGAGGTCGCCTATTTCCTGAATGACGCCACCCCGCGTATCGTCGTCTGCGACCCGGCAAGGCGGGACGAGATCGCCCCCCTGTCCCCCGCCGGTACGCAGACCACCACACTGACCCTGGCCGAGGATGGCAGCGGCACGTTGATGGACGCCCTGCCCGCACAGGCCGATTTTGCCGCCGTGCCGCGCGACGCGGATGACCTGGCGGCGATCCTCTATACATCAGGCACCACGGGGCGATCCAAGGGCGCGATGCTCAGCCATGCCAACCTTGCATCGAACTCCGAAATGCTGCGCGATTACTGGCGGTTCGACCGCGAGGACGTGCTGATTCACGCGCTGCCGATCTTTCACACCCACGGGCTGTTCGTCGCCACCAACGTGGCGCTGCTGTCGGGCGCCTCGACCGTGTTCCTGCCGCGCTTCGATCCGCGCGCCATCCTTCGCGCGATGCCCCGCGCCACCGCGCTGATGGGCGTGCCGACCTTCTACACCCGCCTGCTGGCCGAACCCGACCTGACGCGGGACCTTGCCGCCAACATGCGTCTGTTCATCTCGGGCTCGGCCCCGATGCTGGTCGACACCCACCGCCAGTGGCAGGAACGTACGGGCCACACGGTGCTGGAACGCTATGGCATGACCGAAACCAACATGTCGACCTCGAACCCCTATGATCACGAACGCCGCCCCGGCACTGTCGGCCTGCCGCTGCCCGGGGTCGAACTGCGCATCGTGGACGACACCGGCGCCGAGGTCCCGGACGGTGATATCGGCACGATCCAGGTGCGCGGCGCCAATGTATTCCAGGGCTACTGGCAGATGCCCGAAAAGACCGCCGAGGAGCTTTCGCCCGACGGCTGGTTCCTGACCGGCGACCTGGCCACCCGCGATACCGACGGCTACATCACCATCGTCGGGCGCGCCAAGGACCTGATCATCACCGGCGGCTTCAACGTCTATCCGAAAGAGATCGAAAGCCTGATCGACGACCTGCCCGGTGTCATCGAAAGCGCCGTGATCGGCATCCCCCATCCCGACTTCGGAGAGGCGGTGGTGGCCATCGTGGTGCCCGAAGGCGACGCCAACCCACCCGAGACCGAGGCCGCGATCTGGGCCGCGCTGGCGCAGAACCTGGCCCGTTTCAAGCAACCCAAACGCATCATCTTTGCGCCGGATCTGCCGCGCAACACCATGGGAAAGGTGCAAAAGAACGCCCTCCGAGACACACATGATGGTATGTTTTTCTGACGAACCACAACATATGGGAAAGTTCAGCGCAAAATTGAATTGACCTTGCCGCAGTGCGGCGGCAGTTTGGCGCGACACCAGACCCGAGGTACCCCCGATGCGCTCCGCCCCCAAGACGCTGCTACTTTCCCTGATCTTCACGCTGGGCGCCGCCGCCGCGCAGGCCCACACCGGCCTGCCGGAAGGCGGGTTCGCCAGCGGGTTCACCCATCCGATCCTGGGCTGGGATCACGTCATCGCCATGGTCGCGGTCGGTCTCTGGGGCGCCTTTCTGGGCGCACCCGCGATATGGGCGCTGCCGGTGGTGTTTCCCATGGTCATGGCGGTCGGCGGCGCGCTCGGCATTCTCGGGGTGCCGCTGCCGGCGGTGGAAACCGGGATCGCGCTGTCCGGCGTCGTGCTGGGCCTGCTGGTGGCCTTTGCGGTGCGTGCGCCGCTGTGGGTCGCAGGCATGATCGTCGGCGTCTTCGCAGTGTTCCACGGCCATGCCCACGGCACCGAGCTGCCGCAGGCGGCCAACCCGCTGGCCTATGGCATCGGCTTCGTCATTGCCACCGGCCTGCTGCACCTGGTCGGCATCGGCTTCGGCTTCCTGACCGCCAGCCCGGCCGGGCGGATCGCGGTGCGCGGTATCGGCGTGCTGATCGCGGCCATGGGCGGGGCCTACCTCGCCGGGATCGCCTGATCCGCGCGCTTCGCCTGTCGCTGCTGCTGGTGTCTGTGCCCCTTGCCGCACAGGCCCATGGCTTTGGCGCGATGGACACACCGATGCAGGCCGTGCTGTCGGGGGCGGCGGCGCTTGCGGCCTATCCGGAAACAGGGCTGCCCCTGATCGCCCTCGGCCTTTGGCTGGCCTTCTGCGGCGGCATCGCCCGCGGCGGCATCGCCCTTGTCGCGGGCCTCGGCGCGGGCATCCTGCTGGCCCCCTTCGCGCCGGGGGCAGTCTCCGTGCTCTCACTGGTGGCCGGCACGCTGGTGGCGGCGGGAACGGCCCTGATCGGACCGCGGCTGCCCGGCCGAGCCGGCCCGCCCATCGCGGCCCTGACCACCACCATGGCGCTGGCAAGCCTGCTGCACGGCCAGGGCTTTGACAGCCTGCCGGTCGCCTTTGTCGCGGGGGTTATGGGGGCCGCGCTGCTGGCCGTGATCCTGCCATCGACGCTGGCCGGAGTCGTATTGCGCGGCGGCGGCGCGGCGTGGCGCGCCCTTGCGGTCAGGATCGCGGCAAGCTGGCTCACCGCGATCCTCGTGCTGGTCATCGCCTTCGGTCTGAGATCCGCCTGAAGGCTCTTCGCGCGATCCGGGCAGGCTCTATTCTGCGGCGGCGCGCCGTGGCAGAACCCAGTCGGGGCGCGCAAAGTGGCAGGTATACCCGTTCGGAATACGCTTCAGGTAATCCTGATGCTCCGGCTCGGCCTCCCAGAAATCCCCCACCGGGGCGACCTCGGTCACCACCTTGCCCGGCCAGATGCCGCTGGCATCGACATCGGCAATCGTCTCCTCCGCCACGGCCTTTTGCGCCTCGTCAACATAATAGATGGCCGACCGGTACGACATGCCAAGGTCATTGCCCTGCCGGTTCAACGTCGTCGGATCGTGGATCTGAAAGAAGAACTCCAGGATCTTGCGATAGCTGAGCGTTTCAGGGTCGAACATGATCTCGATCGCCTCGGCATGGGTGCCGTGGTTGCGATAGGTTGCGTTCGGCACGTCACCGCCGGAATAACCGACACGGGTGCTCTGCACGCCGGGCATCCGCCGGATCAGATCCTGCATGCCCCAGAAACAGCCCCCCGCCAGCACGGCGCGTTCGATATTGCCCTGTGCAATGGTCATGCCAATTCCTCCACCTGATCAATGTAGGAGGCATATCCTTCGGCCTCCATGTCCTCTTTCGCGATAAAGCGCAGCGAGGCCGAGTTGATGCAATAGCGCAGCCCCCCCCGATCCCGCGGACCATCGGGAAAGACGTGGCCCAGGTGGCTGTCGCCATGTTTCGAGCGGACCTCGATGCGCACCATGCCGTGGCTTTCATCGCGCAGCTCGACCACGTTGTCGGGTTCGATGGGTTTGACAAAGCTGGGCCAACCGCACCCGCTCTCATACTTTGCGGCACTGGCGAACAGCGGCTCACCCGAGACGATGTCGACATAGATGCCGCTGGCCTTGTTGTCGTTCAGCGGCCCGGTGCCGGGCCGTTCGGTGCCATTTTGCTGGGTGACGCGGAATTGTTCCGGTGTCAGCCGGGCGATGGCCTCTTCACTCTTGCTGTATTGGGACATGACGCCTCCTGATGTCTTTGGGGGCAATGTGGGCGCTTGCCAGCGTTTTGGAAAGCCCCCGTCGCGCAAAGGTGACACACCGGCGCCGCGCCGCGCAGGCACGATACGCACCAAGACTATCGTTTAAATTGTATGTACTCATGCGAATCCGTCGTCATGAAACACGCCAACCCGACATGATCACACCCGCCCTTAGCCATTGTTATAAAACGTATTTTCACACCGAAAACGAAAAGCATCCGATCCCATTCCGAAAATAAAATATATGTTTTCACAATAAATTTGGATCAATTCACTCGCCCCTTGCGTTTCTAAAGCACCTGCCCCGCGAAACGCATTGCGGCAGGGCCGCGGGCATCCCATGCAAAATACTGGTGCATCTTTCGCCGCGCGGAGCAGTCGCATTCAAGCGCATCCAAGGAGGAAGAGACCAAGATGAAACTCATTCAAACAGGACTAAAGTCGATTCAACCGCGTCAGGCCCTCAGCGTTCTCGCGGTGATCGCGGTAATGGCACCACCGGCCACGATGGCCCAGGTCAGTGCCACGGCCGATGTCGGGATTGGCGGCGGGGACGGCGTTGGCGTGTCGGCCGATGTCGGGATCGGCGGCGGGGACGGCGTTGGCGTCTCGGCCGATGTCGGGATCGGTGGCGGTTCAGGGGTCAACGCAAGCGCCGATGTCGGCGTGGGCGGCTCTGGCAGCAGCTCCGGGGGCGGCTCCGGTGTCAGCGTCGATGCCGACGTCGGGATCGGCGGCTCCGGTGGCAGTTCCGGTGGCGGCACAGGCGGCGGTTCGGGCGGCAGCACCGGCGGCGGCACTGGTGGCAGCACCGGCGGATCTGGTGGCGGTACCGGCAGCGGCTCTGGGTCCGGATCAGGCTCCGGCACGGGCAGCGGCTCCGGATCT
This sequence comes from Pseudooceanicola sediminis, assembly GCF_003575965.1. Lineage (GTDB taxonomy): Bacteria > Pseudomonadota > Alphaproteobacteria > Rhodobacterales > Rhodobacteraceae > Pseudooceanicola > Pseudooceanicola sediminis. The sequence goes on from NZ_QWJJ01000010.1 coordinate 174,315, forward strand.
GGCACCGGGACAGGTGGCACCGGCGGCAGCGGCAGCGGAACTGGCAGCGGAACCGGTGGCAGCGGAACTGGCAGCGGCTCGGCATCAGGAGCGGGCAGTGCGGCAACGGCGGGCAATACGACCGGCGTGCAAACGACTACCCGCGCCATGTTCGACCTTCGTTATGTCACGCTTCAATCCTACGACTACATCACGGTCAGCCAGCTTCAACGCGCCGGCAAACTGCGCCCCGCGACACTGGATCAACGCCTTGTCCAGGCCCGCGCTGAAATCAATGCGCTTCAGGACAAGATATCGGGTGTCGATCCCCTGGTGCGCCGCCTGGCACAGGACGGATACCAACCCAATGACGTCGTTGGTGTCTATTCCGAAGGCAATGGCGAAAACTGGCTGCTGGTCGACGACCGACCCTGAAACCGGTGCTGAGCAGCGGACGAGGCGCGAACGCGCCCACCCCCAGACGACAACACCCAGGCCCCTCGATCCGCGTGATCGGGGGTCCGCATCATGAACCCATCCCGACAGGGCAGTCGAAGAGGCCGGCTCCTATCAGCGCAGACGCGCCACGGCCCACCGGGCCGCATCGGCCACGGTGGCATCGGCATCCTCGGTCAACCCCTGCGCGACGGGCAGCAGAGACGGAACCGCAGAGTTCCCGATGGCATACAGCACATTGCGTACAAAGCGATCCCGCCCGATCCGCTTGATGGGCGATCCGCTGAAACGGGCGCGGAACCCGGCGTCATCCAATGCCGCCAGCTCGGCCAGGGACGGCGCGCGCAGATCGTCGCGGGCATGGTATTTCACTTCGCTGGCGCGGCGCGCGAACTTGTTCCAGGGGCAGACGGCCAGGCAATCGTCACAGCCATAGATGCGGTTGCCCATCCGCGCACGCAGTTCCTCGTCCACGGGCCCCTTGTGCTCGATGGTAAGGTAGGAAATGCAGCGCCGCGCATCCAGCTGGTACGGGGCGGGAAAGGCATCTGTCGGACATACATCCAAACAGCGCCGGCAGCCTCCGCAATGATCGCTCTCGGCCGCATCGGGAAAAAGCTCCAGCGTGGTAAAAATCGCGCCCAGAAAGAACCAGCTTCCCAGATCGCGCGAGACAAGGTTGGTATGCTTGCCCTGCCAGCCAACACCCGCCGCCTGCCCCAGGGCCTTCTCGGGCACGGGGGCTGTGTCCACGAACACCTTCACCTCACATCCGGGTGCCTCCGACACCAGCCAGCGCGCAACTCGCTTCAGCCGCTTCTTGACGACGTCATGGTAATCGCGATTCTGCGCATAGACGGAAATCGCGGCCCGGTCCCGCTGCGCCAGAACCGCCAGAGGATCGCTGTCCGGCCCATAGTTCTCGGCCAGCATCAGGACAGACCGGGCCTCGGGCCAGAGCGCGGTTGGATCCCCGCGCCATTGGCTGCGCTCCTCCAGCCAGCGCATCTGCCCGTGACGTCCGGCTTGCAGGAAAGCCGCCAGCCGCCCCGGCACCTCCGGCACGTCACCAGGCAGGCACAGCCGCGCCGCCGAAAACCCTTCGCCCCGAGCCTGCGCCAGAAGCCTGTCCCTGAGAAACTCCGTCATGCCATGGTTATGACAGAATTATCGCGATGCGACAGGGGGCTCTGCCCCCGTCAGCCAAAGGCTGACTCCCCCGGGATATTTCGAACAGGGAAACAATGCAGGTGGACCAGGGAATGATTGGTTTCCCTGTTCGAAATATCCTCGGGGGGAATGTGTCGAAGGCGCATGGGGGGCAGACAGCCCCCCTCTTGTCTGCTTCAGAAATCCAGGTCGGCATAATGTGCCGGGGGCAGAAACCCCGGCACCTGGTCCATCAGGATATTGCGGAACGCAGGCCGCGATTTCACCTTGGCGTACCAGTCCTTGACTGCTGCGGAGCGGTTCCAGTCGACGTCACTGATATAGTCGAGAGAACTGAGATGGGCCGCCGCCGCGAAATCGGCCAGCGTCATGCGATCCCCGGCCAGCCAACGGCGGTGATCCAGCAACCATGTCATGTAGTCGAGGTGGAACTTGATCGCGCTCAGCCCGGCCCGGACGTTCTTGCTGTCGGGGAACCCCTGACCCGTGACCTTCTTGTTGACCCGCTCGTACAGCAGTTTCGACGTCACCTCGTGCTGGAACTTGTCGTCGAACCAGAACACGAGACGCCGCACCTCGTGACGCTCAATCGGGTCGTCGGGCATCAGCGAGGGTTCGGGATAGACCTCTTCCAGATATTCGCAGATTGCTGCGCTTTCAGCCAGAACCTTGCCGTTCAGCTTCAGCACCGGCACCTTGCCCGCCGGGTTTCGGCGCAGGAAATCGGTGTCCTTTTCCCAGTAGCGCTCCTCGATCAGTTTGCACTCGATCTTCTTTTCGGCCAGCGACAGCCGCACCTTGCGGCAGAAGGGCGACAGGGGGACATGGTAGAGCTCAGCTGTAATCATCATCACCTTCCGTAAACTGTCAGATGAATGCGCCCCCGGGGCGCAGACTTCAATCCTCGAAACAGGCGGCGCGGCCATCCTTGCGGATCGTGGCCGCCCCATCGCGGATTGCCGCCGCCCGTCTCAGCACGAAATCGCTGGGACGAGAGGCGGAGCGATCTTTCGGTGCGGGCAGGATCGCCGCCAGACGCGCCGCCTGATCCGCGTTCAGATCCTTCGGCGCGACACCGAAGTAGTGCCATGCCGCGGCCTCGATGCCAAAGACCCCTTCGTCGAACTCGGCCACGTTCAGGTAGACCTCAAGGATGCGCCGCTTGCTCCACAGCAGTTCGACCACCGGGGTGATCACCGTTTCCAGCGCCTTGCGTACGTAATTGCGGCCATGCCAGAGGTAGACGTTCTTGACCACCTGCTGACTGACGGTGGAGCCGCCACGCCGCGCGCCGCCGTCGATGGCGTGCCGGATGGCGTTCATGTCGAACCCCCAATGCAGGCAGAAATTGCTGTCCTCTGCCGCCACGACCGAGCGCGCCATCACCGGCGCCATTTCGCCCATGGGGACCCAGGTCCGATCGATCCTGCCCAGGCGCGCGCGTTCGCCGGCCATGTAACTGCCGCCCCAGGGGCGCACCACCGAATGCATCGCGATGATCAGTACTGCCAGCACGACAAGGCCCAGCCCCGCCCGGACGCCCCAGCGTGTCAAACGCTTGCGCAACGGGGGGCTGGACGCTTTCGCGCGCGGTTTTCGCTTGGGTTTTGCCTGTTTTGCCACGCGCACAGCTATAGGCCAGACGGGGCCGGGGGCAAAGCAGGAAAGCCGGGCCCCGGCGCCAAGTTGCCCCCGGTGCCGGCGCCGGCCACGAAACAGGGCGGCCCGCTCAGGCCGCCCTGTTTCATCGTGATCAAACGCGGATCACTCGGCCGGCATTGCCTGCTCTTCCTCGACCAGCGGGTGCGGGATGATCTTCAGCATCTCTTTCGGGCAGACCTGGACGAAATTGCCCAGTTCCATGTCCCAGTGCTGCAGGATCTCCTGCGCCTTGCGGCTGCCGGTCTCTTCCAGGTGACGCTCGATCAGCCCTTCCAGCTGGCCGATCCAGTGCTTCACCGTCACCGGGCAGCTGACCAGGGTTTCCATGTTCATCATGTCCGCCGCACGCCCCTCGGGGTCGTAGAGGTAGGCCATGCCGCCGGTCATCCCCGCACCGAAGTTCGGCCCGATGGAGCCGAGGATCACCGCGACTCCGCCGGTCATGTATTCGCACCCGTTGCTGCCACAGCCCTCGATCACGACCTTGGCGCCGGAGTTGCGCACGCCAAAGCGTTCGCCCGCGCGACCTGAGGCGAACAGGTATCCATCCGTCGCACCATACAGCACCGTATTGCCGATGATGGTGTTCTGGCTGGCCATCAGCGGGCTGGCCATCGCCGGGCGCACCACGATGGTCCCCCCCGACAGGCCCTTGCCAACGTAATCGTTCGCCTCGCCCGACACCTCGATCTTGAGGCCCGGTGCCGCGAATGCGCCCAGCGACTGACCGGCGCTGCCGGTCAGCTTGACCGTCAGGTGATCGGGTTGCAGCGCGTTGCGCATCCCGAACTTCTGCACGATATGGCTCGATGTGCGCGTGCCGACCGAGCGGTGCGTGTTCTGCACCGCATAGGACAGCTGCATCTTTTCGCCGTCCTTGAGGAACCGCGCGGCGTCGCGCACGATTTCCACATCCAGCGTATCGGGCACCGGGTTGCGCGGCTTCAGGCGGTTGTAGACGATGTCCTTCGCGCCATCGACCGTGATCAGCAGCGGGTTGAGATCCAGATCATCCAGATGCTCGGCGCCACGGCTGACCTGGTGCAGCAGATCGGCGCGCCCGATCACTTCGTCCAGGGAACGCGCACCGATGGAGGCGAGGATTTCCCGCACTTCCTGCGCATAGAAGGTGATCAGGTTCACCACCTTGTCCGCCGTCCCGGTAAAGCGCGCCCGCAGGCTTTCGTCCTGCGTACACACGCCCACGGGGCAGGTGTTGGACTGGCACTGACGCACCATGATGCAGCCCATGGCGATCAGCGCGGCGGTACCGATGCCGTATTCCTCGGCGCCCATCATCGCGGCCATGACAATGTCACGCCCCGTGCGCAGCCCACCATCGGTGCGCAGCGTCACGCGGTCGCGCAGCTTGTTCATCGCCAGAACCTGATGCGCCTCGGTCAGGCCCATTTCCCACGGCAGACCAGCGAACTTGATGCTGGTCGCAGGCGACGCGCCCGTGCCGCCATTGTGGCCCGAGATCAGGATGATGTCGGCCTTGGCCTTGGCCACACCCGCCGCAATCGTGCCGACACCGGAGGAGCTGACCAGCTTGACCGTCACCTTCACCGTCGGGTTGATCTGTTTCAGGTCATAGATCAGCTGGGCAAGATCTTCGATGGAATAGATGTCGTGGTGCGGCGGCGGCGAAATCAGGGTCACGCCCTTGGTTGAGTGGCGCAGACGCGCGATCAGCTCGGTCACCTTCATCCCCGGCAGCTGACCACCCTCACCGGGCTTGGCCCCCTGCGCGACCTTGATCTCCAGCTCTTCGCACTGGTTGAGGTATTCGGCCGTGACGCCGAAACGCCCGCTTGCCACCTGCTTGATCTTGGCGCTCGGGTTGTCGCCGTTCGCCTCGGGCACAAAGTGTGCGGGATCCTCGCCGCCCTCGCCGCTGTCGGATTTCGCGCCGATGCGGTTCATCGCGACGTTCAGCGTCTTGTGCGCCTCCGGCCCCAGCGCGCCGAGGCTCATGCCCGGCGTCACGAACCGCTTGCGGATCGAGGTGATGCTCTCGACTTCCTCGATGGGAATCGCATTGCCGATGGGCTTGATCGCCAGCAGGTCGCGCAGATGGATCGGCGGGTTCGCCTGCATCCGGGCGCTGAACTGCTTCCAGATCTCGTAGGAGCCACGGTTGCACGCCGCCTGCAACATGTGCATCGTCTGCGCTTCCCAGGCGTGGGTCTCGCCCGACTTGCGGGATTTGTAGAACCCGCCGATGGGCAGCACGTCCTGGCCTTTCAGCCAGCCAAGCCTATGCACTTCCTCGACCTTCTTCTGCACACCGCTGACGCCGATACCGCTGATACGGCTCAACATGCCGGGGAAATATTCCGCAACCATGGCGCGGCTCAGCCCCACGGCCTCGAAGTTCAGGCCACCGCGATAGGACGACACGACCGAAATGCCCATCTTGGCCATGATCTTCAGCAGGCCCTGGTCGATGGCTTCGCGATAGTTGCGCATGTTCTCGGTCAGCGTGCCGTCCAGCAGGCCGCGCTTGATGCGATCGGCCAGCGAATCCTCGGCCAGGTAGGCGTTGACGATGGTCGCGCCACAGCCGATCAGCACGGCAAAGTAATGCGGGTCAATACATTCCGCCGTCCGCACACCCAGGCTGCAAAACGTCCGCAGACCCTTGCGCGTCAGCCAGCTGTGCACAGCGCTGGTCGCCAGGATCATCGGCATCGCCACGCGGTCGGCGCTCTGCATGTGGTCGGTCAGCACGATATGCCCCCCGCCCGAACGCACGGCCTCCTCGGCCTCGGCACGAATGCGCGCCAGCCCGGCTTGCAGGGCATCGTGATCGCCCCCCACCGGGAAGGTACAGTCGATCTCGACCATCTCGGCGTTGAAATGGGTCTTCAGCTCCTCGAACTGGGCGTTCGCGACAAAGGGGCTGTCCAGCACCAGGATTTCCGTCTGCGCGCTGCTCTCGTCCAGCACGTTCTTGAGGTTGCCGAACCGCGTCTTCAGGCTCATCACGCGGAATTCGCGCAAGCTGTCGATCGGCGGGTTGGTCACCTGGGAAAAGTTCTGGCGGAAGAAGTGGCTCAGCGGGCGGTACTTGTTGCTCAGCACCGCCGAAGGCGTGTCATCGCCCATCGAAACCACGTTCTCTTTCGAATCCTCGGCCATCGGCGCCAGGACGTTCTCCAGCTCCTCGATGGTATAGCCCGCCGCGATCTGGCGCTTGCGCAGCTCTGCGCCCTCGAACATCGGCTTTTCCTCGACGTCCAGCGCCTCGTCCAGCTCGTTGATCTTGCCGACCCACTCGCCAAAGGGCTGGCCCGCGGCCAGGCGGTCCTTGATCTCGGTGTCGTGGTACAGCTTGCCTTCCTTGGTATCCACGGCCAGCAACTGACCCGGCCCCAGCGCGCCTTTTTCGCGCACCGTCGCCTCGTCCGTCGGCACCATCCCGGCCTCCGACCCCGCGATCAGCAGGCCATCGCCCGTCACGACATAGCGCATCGGGCGCAGACCGTTGCGGTCCGTGCCGACGCAGGCCCAGCGGCCATCGGTCATCGCCAGCGCGGCGGGGCCATCCCATGGCTCCATCACGCCGTTGCAATAGGAATACATGTCGCGCCACGCCTGCGGCAGCTCGATCGCCTGTTTGGACCAGCTTTCGGGCACCAGCATCGTCTTGGCCATCGGCGCGGACCGACCGGCGCGCACCAGTACCTCGAACACCGCATCCAGCGCCGCCGAATCCGACGACCCCTGCGGGATGATCGGCTTGATATCCTCGGCCAGGTCGCCAAACGTGCCGCTCGCCATGCGGATCTCGTGGCTCTTCATCCAGTTGACGTTGCCCTTCAGCGTGTTGATCTCGCCGTTGTGGGCCAACATGCGGAACGGCTGCGCCAGCCACCACTGCGGGAACGTGTTGGTGGAATAGCGCTGGTGATACAGCGCAAAGGTGCTCTCGAACCGCGTATCCATCAGGTCGGGGTAGAAAACGGCAACCTGCTCGGCCAGCATCATGCCCTTGTAGATGATCGACCGGCACGACAGCGACGCGATGTACAACCCGCCGACACCCTTGGCCTGCGCGGCCTTTTCGATCCGGCGACGAATGACATACAGCTCGCGCTCGAACGTTTCCTCGTCGACACCCTTGCAGTTCGAAATCAGGATCTGCTCGATCTCGGGGCGGGTCGAGTTGGCCTTTTCACCAAGGCATTCGATGTCCACCGGCACATGCCGCCAGCCATAGATGTAATAGCCCATCCGCAGCACTTCGGATTCGACGATGGTCCGGCAGGTTTCCTGGGCGTTGAAATCCGTGCGCGGCAGAAACACCTGGCCGACGGCCATCAGTTCGTCCGTGCGCGGCTCGTGTCCCGTGCGGCGGATCTGGTCGTAAAAGAACGGCACCGGAATCTGCACGTGAATGCCCGCGCCATCGCCCGTCTTGCCATCCGCATCGACCGCGCCGCGGTGCCAGATCGCCTTCAGCGCCATGATCCCCGATTCGACCACCTTGCGGCTGGGTTTGCCGTCGATCGACACCACGAGGCCCACACCGCATGAGGCATGTTCGTGCTCTTCGCGGAAGAGAGAGTTCTCTTCCATGAACTTGCGTTTCGCGGCTTCGGCTGCGGCCCAATTGTCATCATAGGTCGTCATGGCTGTCTCCTTGCATCAGGCGCGTCAATCCGGCGTCTCGTCCGAAGCGACGAAAGGAAATTTCTCTTCATATTCCGCTGCGGTCACCCGCTTGTGGTCGCCCTGAATCGTCAGGGCTGTCAGGCGTTGATCAATGTAGTTTTCGCTGATCGCCGCAAAATCGCGCGCCGCCTCGAAAAGACCGGCGCAAAACTCGTATTCTTCCGACCCGTCATCGCGCAGCCAGATGCCGCTGCCGCAGGTCGGGCAAAAGGCCCGCTGGGCAAACGCCGAGGATCGGTAGACCTTCACCTCTCCCGTGATCTTCACCGCCGTCGCGGGCGCCGTGAACATCGCATAGATGCCCCCTGACCAGCGGCGGCACATGGTGCAATGGCACAGGCCGATTTCGGGGCGATGATCCGTCAGGTGCACGTGAACCGAGCCGCACAAGCACTGCCCGTCGATCCTGGTGTCATGTGACTGTGTCATCTCTTTGCCCATTCAGGTCAGCTTTGCTTACTTTCAACCTTTTGCCGCTGCGGCCCCGGCGGTGTCATTCACCGCCGATGAACCGCCCGGATACCGCCCAGATACCGACGTTGAAAAACTGCCTTTTCAGCGCGTTAGCAATTTCGTCGGTCCGTCGTGTCGGTGTGCCATCGCCGCCCTATTCGGCGGCGATGGCATCCGCTGTTTCCAGGTCTTCCAGGATCGCCGCCGCGCAATCGCGCCCGTCGCGGATCGCCCAGACAACCAGGCTCGCGCCGCGCACGATGTCGCCCACGGCATAGACGCGATCCAGGCTGGTGCGGCCCGATCCGAATTCGGCCCGCACGGTGCCCCAGCGGGTCACGTCCAACCCGTCGGTGTTCCACAGCTTGGGCAGGTCCTCGGGTTCAAAGCCAAGCGCCTTGATCACCAGGTCCGCGTGCTCGGTATAGTCGCTGCCGTCGATCACTTCGGGGCTCTGACGGCCACTGGTATCGGGCGCACCAAGGCGCATCCGCTGCACCATCGCGCCCTTGACGATCCCCGCCGCAGCGCCCGCGCCCTCGGGTTCAATGACCCCGGTGGTAAAGCCGACAGGCGCGGAAAGCCAAACGAACTCAACACCTTCTTCTTCGGCATTGGCCACTTCGCGCTGCGACCCCGGCATGTTGGCACGGTCACGGCGGTACAGGCATTTGACGCTCTCGGCACCCTGACGGATGGCGGTGCGCACACAGTCCATCGCGGTATCGCCGCCGCCGATCACGACGACCTTCTTGCCCGCCGCGTTCAGCTCACCGCTGGTGAATTCCTCGACATCGTCGCCAAAGCTGACCTTGTTCGATGCGGTCAGGTAATCGATCGCGCGCACGATGCCCTCGGCCCCGGCATTTTCGCCCGACAGTTCGCGCGTCTTGTAGACGCCGGTGGCGATCAACACGGCGTCATGCTTGCCGCGAATGGCGTCAAAGCTCAGGTCTTCGCCGACATTGCAGTTCAGGACAAACTCGACTCCGCCCTGCTCCAGCTGCTCGATCCGGCGCATGACGATGTCCTTCTCCAGCTTGAAGCTGGGGATGCCATAGGTCATCAGCCCGCCGGCGCGGTCGTAGCGGTCATAGACCGTGACCTGAACACCGGCCTGGCGCAGCATGTCCGCAGCGGCCAGCCCGCCGGGGCCTGCGCCAATGATTCCAACGCTTTCCTCGCGCTCGACATCCGGCATGACCGGCTTGACCCAGCCCTTTTCCCAGGCGGTATCGGTGATGTATTTCTCGACCGCCCCGATGGTCACGGTACCGTGGCCGGACTGTTCGATGACGCAATTGCCCTCACAAAGGCGATCCTGCGGACAAATGCGGCCGCAGATCTCGGGGAAGGTATTCGTCGCCTGGCTGATGGCATAGGCTTCTTCCAGACGGTTCGTGGCCGTCAGGCGCAACCAGTCGGGGATATTGTTGTGCAACGGGCAGTGACTTTGGCAATACGGAACACCGCACTGGCTGCACCGGCTGGCTTGCTCTTCGGCTTTCGCGGCGGCAAACTCGGAATAGATCTCATCGAAATCGTGTGCGCGAACACTCGCGTCACGTTTCTCGGGCATATCCCGGTCAACGGTCACGAATTTCAGCATCGGTTGCTTCGCCACGGCCTAGCTCCTTTACGCGTCTGTCCCGAAGAGTTTTAAGCGAAGGTGAAAAGGAATAAAAGTCATAAACACTGACCCATTATACTACTTTTTCGCAAGCACCCCACACGACAGGCTATCGCAAATCGTTTTTTAGGTATTAAACCGGACCTATGTGTCAAAATAACGTTCTATGACAAGGCGTTATAAAAACTGAATATTAGGAGACACCCCACTCAATGCCCTTGCTCCAACTCCTGCTTCTGGCGATCATCCAGGGCATTACTGAATTTTTGCCGATCTCGTCGTCCGGCCACCTGATTCTCTTGCCCGGTCTGACGGGCCTTCAGGACCAGGGGCAGATGATCGACATCGCGGTACATATCGGCACGCTCGGGGCTGTCATCGTGTATTTCTGGAGCGATGTGAAAGACGCCCTGCTGGGCCTGCCACGATTGGTGCGTGGCAAGGCCGACACTCCGGGCGCGCGGCTGGCCTTGCTGCTGATCGTCGCCACCATTCCGGTGATCCTGTTCGGGCTGTTCCTGGCCCTGACCGGGATCGACGACATGTTGCGTTCGGTGGCCGTGATTGGCTGGACGATGCTCATTTTCGGGATCGTGCTCTACATCGCGGACCGGCGGGGCGACACCGGCCGCGCCACGCAGGACTGGAGCATGAAGCACGCCTGGATCCTCGGCCTCTGGCAGGCTGTCGCGCTGATCCCCGGCACCTCACGCTCGGGCATCACCATCACCGGCGCGCTGTTCGCGGGCTATGAACGCCAATCCGCCGCCAAGATTTCCATGCTGATGTCGATCCCGACGATCATTGCCTCGGCTGTCTTTCTGGCGGGCGAAGTCATTGCCACCGCAGATGCCGCCGCCGCCCGCGACGGTGCAATTGCCGCGATCTTTGCCTTTCTGTCGGCACTTGTCGCGCTGACGCTGATGATGCGCCTGCTGAAATCGGTCAGCTTCACGCCATACGTGATCTATCGCATCATTCTGGGGCTGTTCCTGCTGTGGTACGCCTATATCCACGGCGCTGCAGTGCCAGCAGCTGCCTGACCCAACGCGTTGGGGAAAAAGGAAAACCCGGCGCAGGACAGCGCCGGGTTTTCGTATCTTGGACAGAGGCGGAAACCCTGCCCCCCAAGTGGCAGACGTCAGATCTTGAGGTTCTTCGCCGATGCCTTGATGGCCGCATATTGACCAGAGGGGCGATAGGGCCACAGGTAATCCGGCAGCACCGCTTCGACTGCGACAGGCTCGATTCCCAGATCGGCAAAGGTCTTTTCCGAACCGCTGACAACATTGTCGACGCGCAGCGCGCGAACCTGGTCGCGGGTCAACATGCTGTTGTGCACCAATCCCAGCGATACCGTCTGAACGCCATCCAGCACCCAGGCCATGAACTGCCCGACAAAGAACGGCAAGTTTGCAACCGCGCGGCGGCGCTGGATCACGCCCAGCATTTCGCGCAGCAGATCGGCAAAGCTGCCCTTGTCCGGGCCACCCAGCTCATAGATGCCGCCAGGCGCGGTGCCCAGAACGCCCTTTTCCGCCGCTGCGGCCACGTCATCCACCCAGACCGGCTGAAATTGCGTCGTCCCGCCAAAGATGCCCAGGATCGGCGTGAACTTGGTCATGTTGGCAAAGCGGTTGTAAAACTGGTCTTCGGCCCCGAAAATCACCGACGGGCGCAGGATCATTGCATCCGGCATATGCGCCAGCACGGCGGCCTCGCCATCAGCCTTGGTGCGCGAATAGGTGCTTTCAGCCTCGGCATCGGCACCGATGGCCGAAATGTGGACCATGCGCAGCGCGCCTTCCTCGGCAGCGATGCGGGCGATTCGCCCGGCGCCGTCGACCTGAACGGCCTCGAAATTGTTCCGGCCCTTGGCATCGAAGGTTCCGACGCAATTCACGACCGCATCCGCCCCACGGGTCACCGCGCGCACCGAATCATCATCGCGAATGTTGCAAAAGACCGGCTCGACCTGGCCGACAACGCCATATGTTCTGACGAATCCGGCCTCATCGGGCCTGCGGCCGGCCACACGGACGCGCCACCCCTGTTGCGCCATGCGCAGGGCGACATAACGACCGACAAATCCCGATCCGCCGAAAATGGTGACGAGCTTGGACATAGGGAAAGACCTCCGGCTAGCCATGGTTTCCCTTTTCCTAGACCTCTGAAACCCTCCGGGCAAGGTGATATGGCGGATTGTGCAAAGCTGTTTACGAAAATGCCAAAAATCGTCGTTGACAGTATTTTCCGTCCCCCCTATACGGCCCCTCACGACACCTGCCCAGGTGGCGGAATGGTAGACGCGCTAGCTTCAGGTGCTAGTGTTCGCAAGGACGTGGAGGTTCGAGTCCTCTCCTGGGCACCACTACCCCCTCAAGGTAGTACGTTGGTTTCGCTCCGGTTTTTCCAGACCGGCTGCGCCTCGCAACCACGTGTCGACCATCCCTTGCACTGCCATACCAGACCACCGCGCACCAACAGCACATCGCAGGGGCGCACGACGGCGGTACGGATCGGCGCGCGACCCTCGGTTGCCGCGATCAGCCGCGCATATTGCGCGCCCTGCACATGTAGATGCACCTCCGTAAGAACCACCCGAGGGCGGCACACCTTGTCGCGCGGCGCGATCACCCGCGCCTCGCCCTCGATCACCACCTTGCCGTGCTGGTTTCGGCAGGTGCACGCCAGCAACAGTCGGTCCCTGTCCTGCTTTTCCGTCACTTCGACCCGCACGATCACCGTGTCGCCCATCCCGACCGGCGCGATCACCCGCAGGCGCTGGCTCAGAAAGACCGTCCGGGTCCGGGCACTTCGGTGCCCAGCACCGCCGAAATCAGCGCGCTACCCCACATGCCATTGGCGACGACACCATGAAACATGTCGGTGGCTGCACATTCGGCATCGACATGCGCCGGATTCACGTCACCCTACATCACCGCGAACAGGTCGGTGTCCTGGGGTTTCAACGTCCGCATCAGCGTCGCGCTGTCCCCCACGGCAATCTCGTCATAGGTCTTGTTCTCGACATAGCGCAGCGGCTCTGCGGCCTCAGGCACGGACATGCAGCCCCCCGTCGACATAGGCAATATCGCCGGAAATCCGCCGCGCACGATCGCTGGCCAGCATGACGGCCATGTTCCCCACGTCCTCGATCGTCACCAGGCACTGCTCGGGCGCGCGGCGGCGTGCGGCATCGATCAGTTCGTCGAAATGCGCGATGCCCGACCCCGCCCGCGTGGCCAGCGGCCCTGGGGAAATCGCGTTCACCCGGATCTGGCAGGGGCCCAGCTCCACGGCAAGCGATCGCATCACCCCCTCCAGCGCCGCCTTGACAGGCCCCATGATGTTGTAGTGGTCGACCACCTTTTCGCCGCCGTAATACGTCATCGTCAGGATCGCGCCGCCGTCGGTCATCAGCGGCTCGGACAGCCGTGCCATGCGGATCAACGAGTGCACAGAGATATCCATCGCGCGGGCAAAGCCGGCACGCGAACATTCCGTCACACGACCGTGCAGATCTTCCGCCGGACAATACGCTATCGAATGGACAAGGATGTCCAACCGCCCCCACCGTGCGCGCACCGCCTCGAACGCCGCCTCCATCTGGCCCTCCGCCTCGACATCCAGCGGCAGCAACAGCGCCGCCCCAACCGCGTCGGCCACAGGTTGCACATGCGGCTTGGCCCTGTCGTTGAAATAGGTCAGCGCCACCTCGGCGCCCTCTGCCGCAAAGGCCTGCGCACAGCCTGCGGCGATGGAATGGTCATTGGCGACCCCCACCACCAGGGCCACCTTGCCTGAAAGTTCGCTCATCTCTGCCTCACGTAGGTTCCCGGCGCATCGCACAGCGCCGCGTATTTTCCCGACAGTGCGCCACCCATCGGCGGCAGCGGCCCGGGCCTGCCCGACCGCGCCTCCAGCCAGGCCGCGAACGCCGGCCACCACGATCCCTGCTGCGGGTCCGTTGCCGCCAGCCATTCATCGGGATCGCGAAAGGGTGCATCCAGCGGCGTATCGGCAATGCGGAAATGGCGGCCCGCGTGCCCCGGCTCGGACACGATCCCGGCATTGTGGCCACCGCTTGTCAGCACGAAGGTCACGTCCGCATCGACAAACAGGTGGATCTTGTAGACCGATCGCCACGGCGCAACGTGGTCTTGTTCGGTTCCCACGGCAAAGACCGGCGCACGAATGTCTGACACGGCCACCGCCTTGTTACTGACATGATACCGACCCTCGGTCAGATCGTTGTTCAGGAACAGCCAGCGCAGATATTCGGAATGCATTCGTGCCGGCATCCGCGTCGCATCGGCATTCCAGGTCATCAGGTCAAAGGCCGCGTCGCGCTCGCCCAGCAGGTAATCCCGGATCATCGGGGCCCAGATCAGATCCCGCGCGCGCAGCAGGGCAAATGCCCCCGCCATCTGGTCCGAGGTCAGATAGCCTGTCTGCGCCATCATGTCCTCGATCAGCGTGACCTCGGACGAACTGATGAACAGGCGCAACTCTCCCGCTTCGGTAAAATCCACCTGCGCGGCCAGCAGGGTGACACTGGCCAGCCGCGCGTCGCCATCTCGCGCCATCGCGGCGGCGGCAATCGCCAGCAACGTTCCACCCAGGCAATAGCCGACGGCATGTATCTGCCCCGCACCGGTGATGGCCTGCACCGCATCCACGGCCTCCAGCACACCCAACTGCCGGTAATCTTCCATGCCCAGGCCGCGATCCTCGGCGTCCGGGTTTTTCCACGACAGGATAAAGACGGTATATCCCTGCTGTACCAGGTACTTGACCAGGGAATTTGTCTGCGAAAGATCCAGGATGTAATACTTCATGATCCAGGCCGGCACGATCAGGATCGGCTCGGGGCGCACGGTTTCGGTCTGCGGCGCATATTGGATCAGCTCGATCAATTCATTTCGGAACACCACCTTGCCCGGCGTCGCGGCCAGGGTGCGCCCGAGCGTGAAATGGGGCAGACGCTGCGGCGGTTCGGCCCCGAACTTGCGGGCAATATCCTCGCTCAGATGCTGCGCACCACGCAGCAGGTTCCGGCCCCTCTGGTCCAGCGTTGCGGCGATCACCTCCGGGTTGGTGGCGGCGAAATTCGATGGTGATACGGCATCGACGGCCAGACCCGTGGCAAAGGCCATCAGGTTCTCGTGCGGGGCGGCCACACCATGTACGCCGGTCACCGCCTGTTGCCACCAGGCCCAGGCCTGCTGATGCGCCTGCGACCAGAGGTGAAAGGGGGGCCTGCGCCAGGCCTCGCCCGCGAACCGCCTGTCACCGTCGGGGGCCTCTTTCGCCTTGCCCCTCATCGCCTTGCCCGTGATCGCCTGTGACCAGATGGCCTGCGCCCCGCGCGTAAATTCCTCGAACAACTCCAGTTGCTTGCCCGGTGACACCGCCAGATGCACCGCCCAATCCATCCAGGCCTCGGCAAACATCGACGGTGCCAGGCCTGCGGTCATCCTGGCCACCCCTGCATGCACCGCACGGTCGATCTCCGCGTAGACCGAGGGCGCTTTCCCAGTGTCCGGCCCGGTCGCTTCGGATACCCGCGTGACGTCAGTCGTCTTGAGGCTGAGCTGATCCAAACGGAGTCTCCCTTTCCCAACTGCGCCAAGGTTTCAACCGACTCTCCTCGTCATCCTACAGGGGGCGCTGCAACGCGGCATTGATCTGTGTCAGCCCGCCGCGGCAGAGGGCAGCCCCCGGCTAGAGCGGCGTCGCGCGCCGGTTCTGCCGCTGGTCCGTCGCCATGTCCGTCGCAACCTGACCCATCATTTCGACCACCTTGCCGGTCTGGTCCATGTAGTCGCGCATCGCGGTCCTGACGAATTCGGCACGGACCTGTTCCGCCTCGGCCAAAGACCGACAGCTCAGCAATGCCTGCTGCGCCGCGACATCCCGCCTGACCCGATGACCGACGAAATCGCTGACTTCGGCGCTGATTGCACTGGCGCCCTCCAGCCATGCCGTGGCCATCTGCACCATCCCCCCGAGACCGTTCGTCAGCGCCGAGGCGGCAAATTCACCAAGGGCACCCGGTGCCCGCTGCGCAGTATCCACCTTGCGTTCCATCTGGTTCTCCTCTCCTGGCTTCTGAGACGTTCAAGCGGTCATTTTACACCGCTGGGACAGGCCCGCGTTGATCCCGATCAACCGAAGGCTGCATGTCCGGCGCCAAGTTCGATGATTTCTGTCGCAATCGCCCCCCCGGCCGGAGGTGGCATAGAACGCCAGCACCCGGGTCCGGCCTCCGTCCACCACGCCCGCCACCGTGGCATCCCCGCAATCGCCCCCCGACATGCACCGGCACAACGACCACGCACGGCCCAGCGTGGGTCCGCACCCAAGTTCCCTGCGGTGATGTAGATCAGCGACATCCCTGCACTGGCCATGCTATCATCGTCGGCAACGGCACAGCCCGCGCGGCACGCTCTCCCGCCCCTCCGGCGTGGGCGCATGCGATGACCCGGCCCGCCCGTGCCAAAGCGAAAGGATGATGGATGCCCGACGATCCCTACAAGACCCTTGGCCTGACCAAATCGGCCACAGCGGACGAGATCAGGAAGGCCTACCGCAAGCTGGTGCGCACCAGCCACCCGGACCTGCACCCCGACGATCCCCAGGCCGAGGCGCGGTTCAAGGCGATCGCCGCCGCGCACGAACTGCTCAGGGATCCCGAAACGCGGGCCCGCTACGACGCGGGCGAAATCGACAGCGCGGGCGTCGAACGCCCGCGTCGCCAGTATTACCGCGATTTCGCCGGGGCCTCCGACAATGCCTACCAGACCCGGGGTGCCCAGGGGCGGGGCGGCTTTGGCGGCGGGGCCGACCCGGCCGATGTCTTTGCCGAAATCCTGCGCAACCGGTCGCGCGGCGGGGCCGGGACAGGCGGCGGTTTCTCGGCACCCGGGCCGGATGCGCGGTTCACCCTCACGATCCCGTTCCTCGAAGCCGCCCGCGGCGGCGAAACCCGCATCACCCTGCCCGACGGATCAAACCTGGCGGTCCGCATTCCACAGGGCACCGAGGACGGTCAGACCCTGCGCCTGCGTGGCAAGGGCCAGCCGGGCTACGCGGGTGGGCCCGCGGGGGATGCGCTGATCACGGTACACGTGCGCCCCCACCCGGTTTTCCGACGCGACGGCGACGATATTCTGGTCATACTGCCCATCACGATCGACGAAGCCGTGCTCGGCGGCAAGGTCACTGCACCCACCATCGACGGCCCGGTCGGGCTGACCATTCCCAAGGGGGCCAGCTCGGGTCACACCCTGCGCCTGCGCGGCCGTGGCATCGCGCGCGGCGGCACCGGCAGCAAAGGCGACCAGCGGGTCGAGCTCCGCATCGTGTCTCCTCCCGGACAGGACAAGGCGCTGGCAGACTTCCTCACCGAATGGCGCAAGACACAGGCCCATGACCCCCGCGCCGAGATGCTGAAGGATGCCGGGACATGAGCACACGTTTCACAGAAGACGAGGTCATCGCCGCCGTCACCCGCCTGACCCGCCCTCAGCTCATAAGGTATATCGAGGTCGCCTTCGTCCGCCCCGAACGCGCCGAACAGGGCTACCTCTTCCGCCAGGTCGACCTGGCCCGGCTGGAACTGCTCTGCGACCTTTCACAGGATCTGGAACTGGACGAGAATGCCCTGCACGTGGTGATACCGCTGCTCGATCAGCTGCACGCCGCACGACTGGACCTGGCCCGCCTCACCGACACGCTCAGGGCCCTGCCCCCCGACCTGCAGGACCGCATCGCAAGATATACGGCTCAACGCTAGGGCTGCAGTCGCCCTCATCAGGCACCGCAGACCCCTCTTAGACCCCGCCTTCCGAGGCGCGCTGCATCTCCTGCGAAAACTGTCGCCGCAACCGGCGCCGCACTTCGGCGGCGCGATTGCGCGCACGTTGCAGATCCGTGTCGATCCGCAGGTCCGGAACCTCGGCGGGCCGCCCGTCGTCACCCACAGCCACCATGGTGAAATAGCACGAATTGGTGTGGCGCGACTCGCCACTGCGGATGTCCTGCGCCTCGACACGGATGCCGATCTCCATCGAGGTCCGGCCCGCATGATTGACGCTCGCGCGAAAGGTCACGAGCTCACCGACATTGATCGGCTCCTTGAAGGTCACCTGATCGACGGACAACGTCACCGCGTAACGCTTGGAAAATCTCGAGGCGCAGGAAAATGCCACCCTGTCGAGCAGGTTGAGCAACGCACCCCCATGCACCTTGCCACTGAAATTGGCCATGTCCGGAGTCATGAGCACGGTCATCTCCAGTTCCCTGTGGTCCATCCGCACGCTCCATGTCTGCAACAGCTTCTCCGCTATCGTCCGACCGACCCTAACCCCCGCATCGCCGACCGCAACCACATAGCCGCACCGCACCCCTTACCTTTGCGGTGCACGGGTTGCCTTATCCGCGCTCTGGGGGGCTCTGCCCCCGGCAGCTTTGCTGCCTCCCCCGGGATATTTCGAACAGGGAAACATGTAAGCACCGGCGCTCCCTGTCATCTGGCTGGAAATACCCCCGCCGGAGGCTCCCGGACTGGCCGTGCGTCCTGCGGCCCGAAGGTGGGGCCGCACCGCTCCGATACCGCTCCGACACCGCCCTGATACCGACGTGCTCGAATCCCCTCTCCGCGCTTGTTGCCGAGGCGGAGAGGGGGTGGGGGACTCAGCCGAAGACGCG
>NZ_QWJJ01000011.1 GCF_003575965.1 Pseudooceanicola sediminis
GCTCCTCACCCCGGCCCCGGCCCCCACCCCGCTCCCCGACCCGGGCCCCGCCTCCCGACCTGCCGCACCGGGCACGTCCGCGCCCCCGCGCCGCGCGCCACGGGTTTCGTCCTCGCCAGCCTGGCCGGCGCAGTGGGGCTGGGTCTTGCCATCGCCCTCTGGGTCGCCGGTGCTCCGGCGGTGCTGATCCTCGCCGCCTACCTCGTCACCCCGGGTCTTGCCCTGGGTCTGATCGGCCTCTGCACCGCTCGGATACCGTCAAGATACCGACGTGAATACCGCCGCCCCGATTTCAATGGATGTGACGCCAATGTCTGACCTTTCGCTGCACCATCCCGCCGACGTCACGACCGAGGCCCGCCCCGCCCGCATCGCCCTGACGACCCTGATCCTTGGCCTGACCGCCGTGCTCCTGCTCGCCCCGCTGGCCGCCGTGTTTGCCGAGGCATTTCGCCAGGGACCCATGGCCTTTCTGGCAGCGATTTCAACACCTGACGCCCAGTCTGCGATCCGCCTGACACTGACGATCTCGGCCCTTGCCCTGCCGCTGAACGCGGCCGTTGGACTGGCCGCAGCCTGGGCCATCGCCAAGTTCGACTTTCGCGGAAAAGCGGTCCTTATCTCTCTGATAGATCTACCCTTTTCCGTATCGCCAGTGGTGGCGGGCCTGTCGCTGGTGCTGCTGTTCGGCAGCTCCGGATGGCTCGGGGCGTGGCTTGCGCTGCACGATCTGCGGATCGTCTTCGCCCTGCCGGGCCTCCTGCTGGCGACGCTCTTCGTCACCTTCCCCTTCATCGCCCGCGAACTGATCCCGGTGATGAGCGAACAGGGCCGCAGCGAGGAAGAAGCCGCCCTGACCCTGGGCGCGACGGGCTGGTACATGTTCCGCACCGTCACCCTGCCCAACGTCCGCTGGGCGCTGCTGTACGGCGTACTGCTCTGCAATGCCCGCGCCATGGGCGAATTCGGCGCCGTCGCCGTCATCTCCGGCAAGATCCGCGGCCAGACCACCACCATGCCGATCCTGATCGAGATGCTCTACAACGAATACCTCTCGGTCGCCGCATTTTCCATGGCCGCCCTGCTTGCCAGCCTCGCCCTGCTCACTCTCGTGTTGAAAACATTGATGGAATGGCGCCACGCGGATCTTCTATCCGCCACGCGCCGCCACTGAACCGCCCCCCTATCGGAGATTGAAATGCGCATCGATATCGACGAAATCGCCAAGAGCTTTGCCGGCACACACGCCCTGCACCCCGTCTCGCTCTCCATCCCCTCCGGCGCCATGGTGTCGCTTCTGGGCCCTTCAGGCTCGGGCAAGACCACCCTGCTGCGCATCATCGCGGGGCTTGAGGCCCCGACCGCAGGCCGGGTCCTGTTCGACGGCACCGACGCCACCGGCATCACCGTGCAAGCCCGCCGCGCCGGGTTCGTTTTCCAAAGCTACGCCCTGTTCCGCCACATGAGCGTGTTCGAAAACATCGCCTACGGCCTGCGTGCCCGCCCCCGCGGCACCCGCCCCTCGGCTGCGGAAATCGAACAGCGCGTCATGACGCTGCTGGAGCTGATCCAGCTGCCCGGCATCGCCAGCCGCTATCCCGCGCAACTTTCGGGCGGACAGCGTCAGCGTGTCGCGCTTGCCCGTGCGCTGGCGACAGAGCCGCGCGTTCTGCTGCTGGATGAACCCTTTGGTGCGCTCGACGCCCGCGTCCGACGCGAACTGCGCGCCGGTCTGCGCGATATCCACGACGCCACCGGCCTGACCACGATCTTCGTCACCCACGATCAGGACGAGGCGCTGAGCCTTGCAGACATGGTCGCGGTCATGTCGATGGGCCGGATCGAACAGGTCGGAACCCCCGCAGACATCCGCAAACGCCCGCAAACCGACTTCGTGCGAAGCTTCATCGAACGGCCAAGGCTGGCGATTGCCTGACGCCCTCCTGGGCGCCTCCTGACTGGCCCCTTCCTGACTGGCCTCCCCCGGTCAGGATTTACCCTTGCCCGAACAGATCTGAACCTCTGTCCCCCACTCGTCACAGCGCAGGCTCAGATCGGGATGCAGGGCCCGGTCGGTGAAAAACATGTCCACGTCCCGCAGCGAGGCAATACGTGCGGGAGCCGTGCGTTTGAACTTGGTATGATCCGCCACCAGCAGGGTCCGGCGGGACCGGTTCAGGATCGCCTGGCTGACCCCGACCTCCTGCACGTCAAAGTCCAGAATATCGCCGTCATTATCAATGGCCGAACACCCGATGACACCGATATCGAACTTGAACTGCCGGATCGTCGCGGTCGTGATATCCCCGATCAGACCGCCGTCCGAATGCCGCAGCGATCCGCCCGTCACGATCACATTGCAGTCGCGGTTTTGCGACAGGATATTGGCGACATTCATGTTGTTGGTCACCACCAACAGATTGCGATGATGCATCAGCTCCACCGCGACGGCCTCGGTGCTGGTACCGATGTTGAGGAAAACGGCGCAATCTTCCGGGATCTGCGCTGCACAGGCCCGCGCAATGGCCGTCTTGCCCTCAGAATTAAGCCGGCGGCGCTCTTCATACCCGATGTTTGTGGTGCCAGACGGCAGCACTGCCCCGCCATGCACCCGCTCCAGTCGTCCCGCATGGGCGAGGTCCGACAGGTCGCGCCGGATCGTCTGAAGCGTCACGCCGAAATGTTCGGCCAGCCCATCGACCGTAACCTTGCCCTCGCGGCGCGCGATATCGAGGATCTCTGGATGGCGGATGGTCTGCGACATGATCTGGCCCTTTGCTAAAACGAAAAGAAACGCGCCAGAGCGAACACGTCAACACATTTCACGGGCCTATATTGGGTGTTCCGCACCTTCAACACCCTTGTTGCAGCGCAGCAATTGCCACACTCCACCGTATGATCCCTGACTTTCTCATTATTATTGAAAGAGTTACAGAGTCGCCTGACGATTACGAAAAAAAACGAAAACAAATATTGTTCTTTTGAGCGGAGTTTCTGTAACCTTTAGCTAAGGAATCGTGGCTCGAGGGAGGGGACCAGCGTGCAAGCCGATGATGAAATCCGCGACCTTCTGGTCATCGGCGGCGGCATCAATGGCTGTGGCATTGCGCGCGACGCAGCAGGCCGCGGCCTGTCCGTCACCCTGGCGGAAATGTCCGACCTTGCCTCGGCCACATCCTCCGCATCGACCAAGCTGTTTCATGGCGGGTTGCGCTATCTCGAATACTTTGAATTCCGGCTGGTCCGTGAAAGCCTGATCGAACGAGAAGTCCTGCTCAGCGCCATGCCGCATATCTCATGGCCGATGCGCTTCGTGCTGCCCTATCATCCCGACATGCGGTTCGAGAGTGATACGCCGACCTCCCGCCTGATGAACATCTTCATGCCCTGGATGAAGGGGCGCCGCCCCGCCTGGCTGATCCGCCTCGGGCTGTTCCTCTATGACACGCTGGGTGGGCGCAAGATCCTGCCCCCGACCAGCAGCCTGAACCTGAAAACCGCGTCTGAGGGTGCGCCGCTCGACGAACGCTTTGAAAAGGCGTTCGAATACTCCGATTGCTGGGTCGAGGATTCCCGCTTGGTGGTCCTGAACGCCCGCGACGCAGAGGCGCGCGGTGCCACCGTCCTGACACGCACCCGCGTTCGCTCGGCCCACCAGCACGACGGCGTCTGGCAGGTCGAGCTGGAATACGTCGAAACCGGCGTCCGCAGCACAGTCCGATCGCGCATGATCGTCAATGCCGGTGGCCCATGGGTCGGCAATATCATCTCCAATACCATCCGCTCCAACAGTACCGATGGCGTGCGTCTGGTGCGCGGCAGCCATATCGTGACCCGCCGCCTGTTCGATCACGACAAAAGCTATTTCTTTCAGGGGACGGACGGGCGGATCATGTTCGCCATTCCCTATGAGACCGATTTTACCCTGATCGGCACGACCGATCAGGAACACACCGATCCCGAGGCCAAGCCCGTCTGCACCCCGGACGAACAGCGCTACATGGTCGATTTCGTCAATGCCTACCTGAAGCAACCGATTTCGACCGCGGATATCGTCTGGACCTACTCCGGTGTCCGCCCGCTGTATGATGATGGGGCCAGTTCGGCCACTGCCGCGACCCGGGACTATACGCTCAAGGTCGACACCAGCGCAGGGGCGCCCGTTCTGAACATCTTCGGGGGCAAGATCACCACCTACCGGCGTCTGGCCGAAAGCGCGCTGGATCTGATCGGCGAACATTTCACCGACCTGCCCGGCCCCTGGACCGCAGGCGTCGCCCTGCCCGGCGGAGATTTTCCGGTCGACGCGGTAAACACCCAGATCAGCACCCTGAAGCGTGATTTCGCCTTTCTGGATGATCGCTGGGCCCGCCGCCTGGTCCGTGCCTATGGCACCGAAGCACGGCAGATGCTGGGGGACGCACGGACGGCCGACGACCTTGGCCAGCTGTTCGGCTTCAATCTGACGGCGCGCGAAGTCGATTGGCTGATGCGCCACGAATATGCCCGCTGCGCGCAGGATGTGCTGTGGCGGCGCTCGAAACTGGGCCTGCGCCTGTCGGAGGATGAGACCGCAGAGCTTGAAACCTACATGACGGGACGCCGCGCCCAGCTTGTGTCGGAGGCCGCCGAGTAGACCGGCCAGAAGGAGGAGGAGGCAATGACACTGACACTTGAGGGCGTGACCAGCGTCGTCGGCGCGACGACTCATATTCACGAAACGTCGCTGACCTTGGAAAAGGGCACGATGAACGTACTGCTCGGGCCGACCCTGTCCGGCAAGACCTCGTTGATGCGCCTGATGGCGGGCCTTGATGCACCGACCAGTGGCCGCATCATCTGGAACGGCAACGATGTGACCGGGATGCGGGTACAGGACCGCCGCGTCGCCATGGTCTATCAACAGTTCATCAACTACCCATCGATGAGCGTTTACGACAACATTGCCTCGCCCATGCGCCTGCTCGGCCTCGACAAATCCGAGATCGACAGCCGCGTCCGCGCCACCGCCGAGCTGATGAAACTGACCCCGATGCTGGCCCGCAAGCCGCTGGAACTGTCGGGCGGGCAGCAACAACGCTGTGCCCTTGCCCGCGCGCTGGTCAAGAATGCCGGCCTTGTGCTGCTCGATGAACCCCTTGCCAACCTCGACTACAAGCTGCGCGAGGAACTGCGCGCCGAGATCCCCAGGATCTTTGAGGAATCCGGCGCCATCTTCGTCTATGCCACCACGGAACCCGAGGAAGCCCTGCTGCTCGGCGGCAATTGCGCAACCCTGTGGGAGGGGCGCGTGACCCAGTTCGGCCCGACCGCCAGCGTTTATCGCAACCCCGGCAACGCCACCACCGCGCGCGTCTTTTCCGACCCGCCGATGAATTTCCTGCCTCTGGAAAAGCGTGGCGGTCGTGTGACTTACGGCACCGCCGGCGACATTCCCGCCGACATCCTTGCCCCCGGTCTGGCGGATGGGCACTATATCGCAGGCTTCCGCCCCAATCACCTCAGCCTTGAACCCCAAGCGGACGCCATCGCCTTCGATACAACCCTGACGGTGACTGAAATCACGGGGTCCGAGACCTTCGTGCACCTCGACTATCACGGGGCACGCTGGGTCGGCCTGATCCACGGCATTCGCAACCTGACACCCGGTCAGGCGCTGCCGGTCTACCTCGACGCCTCCCGCGTCTACCTCTTTGCCGAAGACGGCCAGTTGGTTGCCTCGGCACCCTATGCGGATGCTGCATGATGGCCAAGATCACTTTGGACAACCTCGCTCATTCCTACCTGGCACAGCCCAGGTCCGATGACGATTTCGCGCTCAAGGAACTGAACCACGACTGGGCGGATGGAGAGGCCTACGCCCTGCTCGGCTCCTCAGGCTGCGGCAAATCCACCTTGCTCAACATCATCTCCGGTTTGCTGATCCCCAGTCAGGGCCGGGTGCTGTTTGATGGCCGCGACGTGACGCACGCCCCAACGGCCGAACGCAACATCGCACAGGTGTTCCAGTTCCCCGTTGTCTACGACACCATGACGGTGCGCGAAAACCTTGCCTTCCCGCTGAAGAACCGCGGCATGGATGCGGCCGAAATCGCCCGCCGTGTCCAGCGCGTCGGCAAGATGATCGACATGGAAGCACAGTTGAACCACAAGGCGCGCGGCCTGACCGCCGACGCCAAGCAAAAGATCAGCCTTGGCCGTGGCATGGTGCGCGAAGACGTCAACGCCCTGCTGTTCGATGAACCCCTGACCGTCATCGACCCCCACATGAAATGGGAACTGCGCACGCAGCTGAAAAAGCTGCACCACGATTTCGGCCATACGATGATATACGTGACGCATGACCAGACCGAGGCCCTGACCTTCGCGGACAAGGTCGTCGTCATGTACGATGGCCGCGTCGTGCAGATCGGCACCCCGCAGGAACTGTTCGAACGACCCGCGCATACCTTCGTGGGCTATTTCATCGGTTCGCCCGGGATGAACCTCTTTGACGCTCAGGTTGACGGGCGCACCGCACGCATCAATGGCACCCCGGTCGATCTGGGCCACAGCTACCGGGCGGACGGCGCGATGCAGATCGGCGTGCGCCCCGAATTCATACGCCTCTCGACCACCGAAGACGGCATCCCGGCACGGATCAGACGGGTTGAGGACGTGGGCCGCCACAAGATCCTGCGGCTTGAGGTGAATGGGCACGAAATCAATGCGATATCCGGCGAAGGTGATGTGATACCTGAAGGTGCAAACCGCATCACTTTCGCGCCGGAAGGCGTCAACGTCTACGCCAACGACTGGCGCATTTCACCACTGGGAGAGGCCGCCTGATGAACAAGACCGTCAACCAAAAGGCGTGGTTCCTGGTTCTGCCGGTGCTTCTGCTGGTCGCCTTTTCCGCCGTCATTCCACTGATGACCGTCGTGAATTATTCGGTTCAGGACACCTTCGGCAACAACCAGTTCTTCTGGGCCGGGCTCGACTGGTTCCGCGACATGCTGTCGAGCGAACGGATGTGGGATGCCCTCGTGCGGCAACTGATCTTCTCCGCCATCATCCTGGCCATCGAGATCCCGCTGGGCATCTTCGTCGCCCTGAACATGCCCAAGCGTGGCTTCTGGTCGTCCTTCTGCCTTGTCACGATGTCGCTGCCGCTGTTGATCCCGTGGAACGTCGTCGGCACCATCTGGCAGATCTTCGGTCGGGTCGACATCGGGCTGCTGGGCTACACGCTCGATGCGCTCGGGATCGACTATAACTACACGCAGAACACCATCGACGCCTGGGTGACCGTCATCGTCATGGATGTCTGGCACTGGACCTCGCTGGTCGCGCTGCTGGCCTATGCCGGGCTGCGCTCGATCCCCGATGCCTATTACCAGGCCGCCAAGATCGACCAGGCCAGCCGCTGGGCCGTGTTCCGCTATATCGAGTTGCCAAAGATGGCCGGTGTTCTGATGATCGCCATCCTGCTGCGCTTCATGGACAGCTTCATGATCTACACCGAACCCTTCGTCGTCACCGGCGGCGGGCCGGGCAATGCCACGACCTTCCTGTCCATCGACCTGGTGAAAATGGCCCTCGGTCAATTCGACCTCGGCCCCGCCGCCGCCTTCTCGCTGATGTACTTTCTGGTCATCCTGCTGATTTCATGGGTGTTCTACACCGTCATGACGAACCTCGACAAAAGGGATGGCGCGCAATGACCGATAGCACTGTTTCCACCAGCACCAGCACCAGCACCATCGCGATCCGCAGTCGCGCAAGCACCCGTATCTGGCGGCCTTCGGCATCGCTGATCGTGATGGCGCTCTACCTGATCTTCCTGCTCCTGCCGATCTACTGGCTGGTGAACATGAGCCTGAAGACAAACACCGAAATCCTGGGCAGCTTCTCTCTCTGGCCGCAGGACCTGACGCTGGCGAACTATGAAAAGATCCTGACCGACCCGAGCTGGTACATGGGCTATGTCAATTCGCTGATCTACGTGGTGATGAACACCGTGATCAGCCTGGCCGTCGCCCTGCCCGCCGCCTATGCCTTCAGCCGCTATTCCTTCATGGGCGACAAGCACCTGTTCTTCTGGCTGCTGACCAACCGCATGGCGCCGCCCGCCGTCTTTGCGCTGCCGTTCTTTCAGCTCTATTCCAGCATCGGCTTGTTCGACACCCATATCGCCGTGGCGCTGGCGCACTGCCTGTTCAACGTCCCCCTCGCCGTCTGGATCCTCGAAGGCTTCATGCGCGGTGTCCCGAAGGAGATCGACGAGACCGCCTATATCGACGGCTATTCCTTCCCGCGCTTCTTCGTGCAGATCTTCACGCCCCTGATCGCAAGCGGGATCGGCGTCGCCGCCTTCTTCTGCTTCATGTTCTCCTGGGTCGAGCTGCTGCTGAGCCGCACGCTGACCTCGGTCGACGCCAAACCCATCGCCGCCACCATGACCCGCACCGTCGGTGCCGCCGGGGTCGACTGGGGCGTGCTGGCCGCCGCGGGTGTGCTGACGATCGTGCCCGGGGCCTTGGTCATCTATTTCGTGCGCAACTACATCGCCAAGGGCTTTGCCCTGGGACGGGTATGATGATGCAACAGCAACAATTGAAACGGAGGGTCTGAGCAATGGCATGGATGGCATGGACATGGCCGACGGCCGCCTTCTTCGCGGTGATCGCCGCTCTGCTGCTCACCTTCACGGTGCTGGCAATCCGCTCCCCCGAAACGCCGCGCACCGGCGTGCTGCGGATCGAGACGACGCGCGGCGACCGCTTGTTCATCACGCTGCTCGGCTCGGCCTTCCTCAACCTGGCCTGGCTGGGCCTTGATCTCGGCCCACAGCCCTATGCGCTGATTGTCTGCGTCGCTTATGCCGCAGCGGTGTTCCGCTGGGTATAGCACCCGAAACGACGATCTGCGGGACTGTAGGAGGGCCCGCAGATCACTTCAAACCACGTTCACCTTAGGGAGGAATCTACATGAACGTCCTACTCAAATCTTCCACGGCACTGGGTCTTGCCCTCTGCCTTGTCGGGGGCCCCGCGCTCGCCGACATGGAGGCGGCGAAAAAGTTTCTCGACGACGAAATCGGTGATGTCTCGACCTTGTCGCGCGCCGATCAGGAAGCCGAGATGCAATGGTACATCGACGCCGCCAAACCATACGAGGGGATGTCGATCAACGTCGTCTCCGAAACCATCACGACGCATGAATACGAAAGCCAGGTCCTTGCGCCGGCCTTCACCGCCATCACCGGCATCCAGATCACCCACGATCTGATCGGCGAAGGCGATGTTGTCGAGAAACTGCAAACCCAGATGCAGTCGGGCGAAAACATCTATGACGCCTACGTCAACGACAGTGACCTGATCGGCACGCACTGGCGCTATCAGCAGGTGCGCAACCTGACCGAATGGATGGCGAACGAGGGGGCAGATGTCACCTCGCCCACGCTGGACCTTGACGACTTCATCGGCACCCAGTTCACCACCGCCCCGGACGGCGACCTCTACCAACTGCCCGACCAGCAGTTCGCGAACCTTTACTGGTTCCGCTACGATTGGTTCAACGACCCCGAAATCAAGGCGGCCTTTAAGGAAAAGTACGGCTATGACCTCGGCGTGCCGGTCAACTGGGCAGCCTATGAAGATATCGCGGAGTTCTTCACGGGCCGCGAAATCGACGGCAAGAAGGTCTATGGCAACATGGACTACGGCAAGAAGGACCCCTCGCTCGGCTGGCGCTATACCGACGCGTGGATGTCCATGGCCGGGATGGGCGACAAGGGTGAACCCAACGGCCTGCCGGTCGATGAATGGGGCATCCGCGTCAACGACAAGTCCCAGCCCACCGGCGCGTGCGTGACCCGTGGCGGCGCGACCAACTCGCCCGCGGCCGTCTATGCCGTGGACAAGGCGATCAAGTGGTTGCAGGAATACTCTCCCCCCGCCGCCGCCGGCATGACCTTCTCCGAGGCCGGCCCCGTCCCTGCACAGGGTGACATTGCCCAGCAGATGTTCATGTACACGACCTTCGTGGCGCCGCTTGTCGCCTCTGACGCCGTGATGAACGAAGACGGCACGCCGAAATGGCGTCTCGCCCCCAGCCCGCATGGCGTCTATTGGGAAGACGGCATGAAGGTTGGCTACCAGGACGTGGGGTCCTGGACGCTGATGAAGTCGACCCCGGTGGACCGCGCACAGGCCGCATGGCTCTATGCGCAGTTCGTCACCTCGAAAACGGTGGACGTCAAGAAAGCCGACATCGGGCTGACCTTCATCCGCAACTCGACCATCGAGAGCGACCACTTCACCGACCGCGCGCCGAAACTGGGCGGCCTGGTGGAATTCTACCGCTCGCCTGACCGCGTGCGCTGGTCCCCGACCGGCACCAACGTCCCTGACTACCCCAAGCTGGCACAGCTGTGGTGGCAGAACATCGGTGACGCCATGTCGGGTGCCAAAACCTCGCAAGAGGCTCTGGATTCACTCTGCGCAGACATGGAAAGCGTGTTGTCGCGGCTGGAACGCGCCGGCATTCAGGGCGATCTCGGTCCGGTCCTGAACGATGAACAGGATGCCTCCTACTGGCTGGAACAGCCGGGCGCACCCAAGCCCAAGCTGGAGAGCGAGGACGAAGAGCCCAAGACCGTCAGCTACGACGATCTGGTCTCCTCCTGGAACCAGTAAGCCAGGCTGACGCTTGAACAACAAACCGGGGCGCGCGGACCCTTCGCGCGCCCCGACCCTATCCGACCCCAAGCGCGCGGAGCGACGCATGAGCTATATTCTGGCCATTGATCAGGGCACGACCTCCAGCCGGGCGATCCTGTTTGACGAAACACTGCACGTCACCGCCAGCGCACAAGAAGAATTCCCCCAGCATTATCCGCAATCGGGTTGGGTCGAACACGACCCCTCTGACCTGTGGTCAACCACCGCCGCCACCTGCCGCGCGGTGATCGAACGGGCCGGGATCTCCTCCTCCGACATTGCCGCCATCGGCATCACCAACCAGCGTGAAACGACGCTGGTCTGGGATCGTGACACGGGCAGGCCCATTCACAACGCCATCGTCTGGCAGGACCGCCGCACCGCCCCGGTCTGCGCAGACCTGCGCGACGCCGGGCACGAACAGATGGTCACCGACCGCACCGGCCTGCTGCTCGACCCCTACTTCTCGGGGACCAAGCTGAAATGGCTTCTCGATAACGTCGAGGGCGCCCGCGAAAGGGCGCGCGCAGGCAAACTGCTGTTCGGCACCGTCGATACCTTCCTGATCTGGAAACTGACGGGCGGCGCGTCCCATGTCACTGACGCCACAAATGCCGCGCGCACCCTGCTTTATGACATCCGCAAGGGCCGTTGGTCGCGCACCATCTGCGACCTGCTGGATATCCCGATCGAGATGCTGCCAGAGGTCCGCGATTGCGCGTCCGACTTCGGCAGGACCCGGCCCGATCTGTTCGGCGGCTGCGAATTGCCCATCCTCGGCGTCGCAGGCGATCAGCAGGCCGCGACCATCGGGCAGGCCTGTTTCGAACCCGGCATGCTGAAATCCACTTATGGCACCGGCTGCTTTGCCCTGCTCAATACCGGCGACACGCCCGTGCGCTCCTCCAACCGGCTGCTGACCACCATCGCCTACCAGCTTGACGGCAAGCCGACCTATGCGCTTGAGGGCTCGATCTTCATCGCCGGGGCCGTGGTGCAATGGCTGCGTGACGGCCTCAGGATCATCCGCGAAGCGGGCGAGACGCAGGGCCTCGCCGAAAACGCCGACGAGGGGCAGAATGTCGTGCTTGTGCCCGCCTTCACCGGCCTCGGCGCGCCCTATTGGAATGCCGAATGCCGCGGCGCCGTCTTCGGCCTGACCCGCAACTCCGGCCCGGCCGAGCTGGCCCGTGCCGCCCTGCAATCCGTCGGCTTCCAGACCCGCGACCTGCTTGAGGCGATGCAGCGTGACTGGGACCGCCCCGCAGGCGGCGCCACCCTGCGCGTCGATGGCGGGATGAGCGCTTCTGACTGGGCGATGCAGTTCCTCTCAGACATCATCGGCGCCCCCGTCGACCGCCCCAAGACGCTGGAAACAACGGCGATGGGGGCCGCGTGGCTGGCAGGGTATCGCGCCGGTCTTTACCCCGATCAGGCCGGTTTCGCCGACATGTGGGCGCTCGACCGTCAATTCACACCCGACATGTCCGATGAACAGCGCGGCGCGAAATACGACGCATGGACCCGCGCCGTGGCCGCCGCGCAAGCGTTCTGATGCAACTGCTGCTGCCCCCGCGCATCCTGTTCGGTCGCGGCGCCCTGGCCGACGCCCTGCCCCATCTGCGCGCCCTCGGATCCCGCCTGATCCTGGTCCACAGCGCCTCTGCCCGTGCCGCGCCCCCCCTGGCCGACGACCTTCGCGCCCTGGGCTGCACAGTCCAGACCTGCCTTGCCAAGGGCGAACCGACACTGCCGGTGCTGGAGGACGCCCTGCACACCCTGCGCCCCTGCAACGCCGATGCCGTCATCGCCATGGGCGGCGGCTCGGCCCTCGACCTGGGCAAGGCGCTGGCGGCCCTGTTGCCAGGCGCGCACCCCGCCCTGCACCATCTGGAAGTCGTCGGCGGCGGGCACCCCCTCGATACCGCGCCGCTGCCCTTTGCCGCCATCCCCACCACCGCAGGCACCGGGGCCGAGGCGACGAAGAATGCCGTCATCGGCGTGCCACAAGCACAGCGCAAGGTCAGCCTGCGCGACGACCGCATGATCGCGCGCCTTGCCGTGGTCGACCCCGCCCTGACCGAAGACGTGCCCCCCGCGACCCGCCTCGCCTCGGGTCTCGATGCGATCACGCAGGTGATCGAGCCCTACCTGTCGCTGAACGCCAGCCCTCTGACCGACGCGCTCTGCCGCGATGCCATCCCAAGGGGGCTGGGTGCCCTGCGGCAGCTCATGCAGGCGCCCAACCCGCAGGCCTTTGACGATATGGCGCACGTCAGTCTGTCGGGCGGCATCGCGCTGGCCAATGCCGGCCTTGGGGCGGTGCATGGGCTGGCAGGCGTGCTCGGCGGGCGCACAGGCGCGGCCCACGGCGTGCTTTGTGGTCGCCTGCTGGTGCCGGTGCTGCGCACAAACTTCACCGCCATTGACACGCCCCGCAGGGCCGAGGTGCTGGCCTGGATCGCCTCGGCTTTCCCCGAAAACTCCGATCCCCTCACCGCATTGCAGACCTGGATCGACGCGCAGGGCCTGCCCCGCCTTGCCGACCTCGGGCTGAGCGCGCGCGATCACGCGAGGGTCGCGGCGGACTCCCTCGCCTCCTCCTCCATGCGCACCAACCCGGTCGCCCTCTCCGGGGAACAATTGCGCAAGATCCTCTCCCAAAGCTGAACGGCAAAAGGCGGCAGGATCATCCCTGCCGCCTCTCCAGTTTCCAATGAGGCCGGGGGCATCCCCCCGCCCCCCTCAGCCGCGATAGCCGAACTGGCGCGGCAACCAAAGCGAGATGTCGGGCACCAGCGTGATCACCAGCAGGGCGATCAGCAGCGCGATCAGGAACGGCAGCACCTCTCGGATGATCTTGTTCAGCGAACAGCCCGAAATCCCGGCCATCACGAACAACAGCAGCCCATAGGGCGGCGTGATCAGCCCCAGCATGATGTTGACCACGCAGACGATGCCAAAGTGCACCAGATCGATACCAAGCGCGTTGGCCGTCGGGATGAACACCGGCACGATCACCAGCAGGATCGTCGTGCCCTCCAGCAGGCACCCCAGCAACAGCAGGATCACGTTGACGATCAACAGGAACGCCATCGGTGACAGGTCGAACCCGCCCAGCCATTGGCTCAGCATCGTCGGCACGTTCTCGATGGTGACGACATAGTTGAACACCAGCGCCCCGGCGATCAGCATCCCGATCGACGACGTTGTACGCGCGCTGGACAACAGCGACTGATAGATCGACCCAAAGCTGACGCTGCGGTACAGGATGGCCGACACCAGCAGCGCATACAGCGCCGCGACCGCCGCGGCCTCGGTCGGGGTCGTTGCCCCACCATAAATCCCGCCCAGCAGCACGATGGGCATCATCAGCGCCGGAAACGCCTTCAGCGTCACACCGGGCAATTCGCGCACCGGCACCGGCTTTTCCACCGGAAAGTTGCGGCGCTTGGCCGTCGTCAGGATCAACGCGATCTGCATCGCGCCCATCAGCAGCCCCGGCATCACCCCCGCCAGAAACAGATAGCCGATCGAGGCATCCGAGACGAGCGCATAGATCACGATGGGAATGGACGGCGGGATGATCGGCCCGATCACCGCGGTCGATGCCGTCAGCGCCGCGGCAAAGGCGGGCGGGTACTTGCCCCCCTCGGTCATCATCTTCTGCATCATCTTGCCCGTGCCCGCGGCATCCGCGATGGCCGACCCGGACATGCCGGCGAAAATGATGCTCTGCCCGACATTGACCAGCGCCAGCCCACCGGGAAACCGCCCGACAAAGGCATTGCAAAACGCCAGCAGGCGCAACGTCATCGACCCGGAGTTCATCAACTCTGCGGCAAGGATGAACAGCGGCACCGCCAACAGGATATAGCTGGAAAACAGCCCGTTCAGCAGTTGTTCGGCCGCCGTGCCCATATCCAGGCCCGACAGCATCAGGTACAGGATGGACGACGCGATCATCGAATGGCCGATCGGCAGGCCCAGCAGGCTCAGCAGCACGATCGAAATGATGCTCAGCGCAAAGGGATCCAGGCCCATCATTGCAGTTCCTCCTCGCGGGTTTCAACCTGGCCCCACTTGCCGCTGACAGCGCCAAGGAACAGCCAGGCGTAGCGGATCAGCACCGCCACCGCGAACACGATGTAAATCGAATAGACGTAGTCATAGCGGATATCGAGGTACGAGGTATCCTGCACCTTCATGAAGGTGACATAGTCCCAGACCGCCGGCAGCGAATAACCATAGAGAAACAGCAGCGCCGCCGCGGCAAAGACTGTCATGACCCGCCGGGTCCGGCGACCGACCATCGCCAGGATGAAGTCAAAGCGGATTTCCTCGCTTTCGCGCACAACAAAGGCCGCGCCCCATAGCACGATCCAAAGCCACATCAGGATCGTCAGCTCCGATGCGCCGCCCACCGGCATGTTGAAAAGATAGCGGAAGGCCACCTGCACGATGAACGCGCCGAACATGACGGCCAGCATGATGGCGGCGATATTCTCGGCGCGCTGGCGCAGCCAGTGACCCAATTTCACAAGTTTTTCCACGTGTCTCAGCCTTTGTTGAAACTGCGCCCGGACCCGCCGGACGCAGCCTTCATGACAGGGTCGAACGCATCACATCGCGTTGATACGTTCCAGCATTCCCTCCGGCCAGTCGCTGGAGAGGTCGGAGTCGAGGTACATCTTCTGCGCATAGGCCCGGAAGGCATCGACATCCGGGGTATAGATCTTCAGGCCCTGTTCCTCGAAGGAAGACGCAAGTTCCTCTTCGCGCTTGAGGTGCTCTGCGGTGCTCCAGGCGATGGCTTCGTCTGCCGCCGCCTCGAACGCGCTGCGATCCTCTTCGCTCATCTCGTCCCAGACCTTCTGCGAAATCACCAGGAGGTCGTAGCCAACCAGATGAGAGGTTTGCACGATCTGTTTCATGACCTCGTAGAACTTCATGTTCTCGACGTTCGGCAGCGGGTTGTCCTGGCCGTCGATGGCCCCGGTTTGCAGGCCGGTATAGACCTCGGCATAGGCCATCGGCGTCGGGTTCGCACCAAGCGCCTTGCCCAGGAACTGCCATGCGTCACCGCCCGGCATCCGCAGTTTCACGCCAGCCATATCCTCGGGCGTGTTGATCTCCTTGTCGATCCGCAGACCGACCTGACGCGTGCCGAAATAGGTCGGCCCCAGGATATGGATGCCCAGCTGATCTTCGGCCATCGCCTTCATCTCGGCACCGGCATCGCTGGCAAAGAACGCCTTCAGATGCTCCGCGTCGCGGAACAGATAGGCCGATGTCAGGATCGAAAAGGCCGGGATCTGCGTCGCGATATCCTGCGGCGAGACGTTGCCCATCTCAAGGTTGCCACGCTGGATCGCGATGATCTCGGTCGTCTGCTTGAACAGATTGCCGCCATAGTACAGCTGCATGTCCGCGATGCCCGAGACCTTTTCGGCCAGCATCTTCATCATGTCGGCGCGAATGTCCTGCTCGGAAAACACGGCCGAAAAGCGCAGCGTCGGCTTGTCCTGGGCCATCAGCGGCGTGGCGACGCCCAGCATCAGCGCCGCACCGGCGACCGCGCCCATAAGGGTTCTGCGATTGATCATTTTCATTCCTCCCATTTTCAACAGTGACATACTTTCTCCAATTCGTATGACATTGTTCGTTTTGTGTTACATTTTGATGGGGCCACGTAAAGCCGCCGCCCCATCCTCTTCCTCGCTTAAAGCGCGTTGATCTGCTCAAGCATTCCCTCGGGCCAGGCCTCGGACATGTCCGAATTCAGGTACTGCTCCTGTGCGTAGGCGCGAAAGGCGTCCACGTCGGGGGTATAGACCTTCAGGCCCTCACCTTCGAAAAAGCTCACAAGCTCTTCTTCTTGCTGCAAATATTGCTCGGTCGACCAGTCGAACGCCTTGCTGGCGACACTGCGCATACGCGCCTGCTGTTCCGGTGTCAGGCTGTCGAACAGGTCGGTCCCGACGATCAGCATCCCGAAGCCCACATTGTGGCTGGTCAGCACGATCTGGTCCGTCACCTCGTAGAATTTCATCGCCTTGTCGTTCGGCAGGGGGTTGTCCTGGGCATCGATCACGTTGGTCTGCAGCGCGGTATAGACCTCGGCATAGGGAATCGGCACCGGGTTCGCGCCGATCGCCTTGCCCAGGAACTGCCAGCTGTCGCCACCCGGCATCCGCATCTTGATCCCGGCCATATCGGCGGGCGTGTTGATTTCCTTGTCCCCGGCGACGTTCACCTGACGCCGTCCGTAATAGGCGGGGGCCAGAATCTCGACCTTCAGCTTTTCGCGGGCCAGCGCGCGAAACGTCTCGCCCACTTCGCTGTCAAAGATCCGCTTCAGGTGCGCCGCGTCGCGCACCACGTAGGCCGCGCCCAGAATATCAAAGGCCGGAACCTGCTGCGCGAAATCCGACGGCGGCAGGATTGCCATTTGCAGGTTGCCGCGCTGAATGGCCACCAGTTCGGTGCCCTGCTTGATCAGCGTGCCGTTGAAGAACGGCTTGAACTCGAACTCATCCCCGATCTCCTTGGCGAAAATTTCGGTCATCGCCTGCGAACGCGGCACATCCGGCGTCGTCACATCCGAGAACATGATCTGCGTCTTGTCCTGTGCCTGCCCGGCCATCGCGGCAACGAATGTCGCCGTCGTGGCCACAGCCAGCGTCCTCAGAATGGTATTTAGCGCCATATGGTTTCCTCCCTTGGGTATTATCAGATATCGAACAGATGCTCGGGCACCCCTTGTCCGACGCCTTCGATGGCAAACACACTGCCTGCCAGCGGCTGCTCGGCCAGTTGCGCCTCGCTCAGAAACTTGAAGGCCGTGGTGACGTAGAGCGTCCTTAGGTCCGGCCCCCCGAAACACAGGCAGGTGGGGTTGCTGGTCGGCAACGCGATCTCGCGGTCGATCCGCCCATCCGGCGCATAGCGCACCACCTTGCCACCGGCGAAAAAGGCCTGCCACAGACAGCCATCCGCATCCACGCAGGCCCCATCGGGGCGCTCGCCCGTGGCGCTGTAATCGGCAAGGATTTCGCGTGCGACGGGAACCTCGCCCGCCGCGTCCAGCGTCACCTTCCAGGTGACATGGCGGCGGGTGTCGGTGAAATACATGTGCCGTCCGTCGGGATCGAAGGCGATGCCGTTCGACACGATCACATCGTCGTAAAAGGCCGTCATGCGGCCATCGGGATCGACCCGGTACAGATGCCCCAGCCCTTCGCGCAACCCGTTGTCCATCGTGCCAATCCACAGCCGCCCGTGCCGGTCGACCCGGCCATCGTTCAGCCGCGTCGCCGGATGGCGCTCCTCCGGCGTGGTGGCGAAATGCGTCTCGACCCCGGTGTCGGTGTCCAGTGTCACAAGGTCCAGATCCCGCGCCAGCAGGCGCGCACCCGAGCGAGTAAAGGCCAGGCTCCCCAGATAGGTGCCGCCCTGCGCCCAGGACCGGGCCTCGCCCGTCTCCGGGTCCAGCTGCCACAGGCGCGGCTGTTCAATGTCGATCCACCACAGCGAATTGGTCCGCGTGCACCACAGCGGGGTTTCGCCCAATTGCGCCGCGACCTGCTGCACGCAGGTGATCTCTGGCTGTTTCATCCCTGCATCCTTCATCGCCGCGGCACCGCATTTGGCGACATCGACCGACGCTGCGCCGCAATCCGAAATGGCGCATTCGCCGCGCCATATCCGGCGTAACCACCGCTGCGCTGAACGATCTCGAAAAAGATCCCGTCGCCGAACGGGCGGCCATAAATCTGGAAATAGGCGCCCTGCCCGTCCTCGTCGTAGAGGATATTTCCGGCCTTCAACCTGACGATCATCTCATCGCCCACACCAAGGCGGGCCGCCACGTCATCATAGTAATTGTCGGGAATATGCAGCGGCTCGAACCCGTTCGCGATCAGCGCATCGGCGGTGGCAAAGATATCATCCGTCTCAAAGGCGACGTGCTGCACCGACGAACCAAAGCTGTCGGCGATGAAGCGACCGGCAAAGGTGCGATGTGTCTCGGCCCCGTTCAGCGTCACCCGCAGCGCACCATCGGCAGATTCAATCGCCTGACTGCGCACCAGCCCACCGGGGTCGACCACGTCCACCGTCGCACGTTTTTGCGTCTCGAACAGCGACAGGTAGAACAGCGACCAGGTCAGCATTTCCTCGTAATTCATCGTCTGGGCGATATGGTCGATCCGCGTCAGCCCGGCGTCGGGCGTCGTGCCCGTATCCTCGACGGGCGAAAACTCGACATCCCAGACCTTTGCAACATCGCTTTTGTCGTCGATGAAATGCAGCAACCCGCTGCCGACCCCCCGGATCGCCGGGATCTCGAACTCGCCCGGCCCCACCGGCTGGCGGAACGGCGACGCGCCAAGCGCCTGCGCCCGCTGAACCGTTGCCTCGGCGCTGTCGACCCGCAGCCCGACATCGCAGATATTCATGCCGTGCACCGTATGCGCGCTATGGGCAAAGCCTTCGCGCTCGGTGTTCAGAACGATGCGGATCTCGCCCTGCTGCCACAACTCGACCTGCTTCGAGATATGCCGCCCGACGCAGCGAAACCCCATCGTGCGCAGCAAACGCCCCAGGCTGGCCGCCTCGGCCTCGTCTGCGGCAAACTCGACGAACGACACCCCGTCGGCGCGCACCCGCGGCGGCATGTCCGGCGCGCTCATCGCGATCCCCGGCTCCTGCCGCTTCACCTGGTCCATCAGGTAGACAAGCGAGCGGTGCCCATCCAGCGCGATCGCGCCGGGGCTGCCACCACGGAACTGGTCGTTGAACACCTCCAGGCTGATCGGCCCGTCATAGCCCGTCGCCGCCACCGCGCGCATGAAACCGGTCACATCCAGATCACCCTCGCCCGGCATGTTGCGGAAATGGCGCGACCAGTACAGCAGGTCCATCTCGATCAGCGGCGCATCGGCCAGCTGCACGAAAAAGATCTTGTCGCTCGGGATCGAGCGGATGCTGTCGGGATCGATCCCGCGACCCAGCGTGTGAAAACTGTCCAGGATAAGGCCGATGTTGGGATGATTGGCGCGCCGCACCACCTCCCAGGCATCGCGGTGATCCCAGACGTGCTTACCCCAGGCCAGTGCCTCGAACCCGACGCGCAAGCCGCGTTTGGCGGCGCGCGCGCCCAGCTCTGCAAAATCGCCCGCCATCCGGTCGATCCCGCCAAGCGCCTCCGGGTGCACCGACGAACAGACCAGCACCAGGTCGGTCCCCAACTCCTGCATCAGGTCGAACTTGCGCTCCATCCGCTCGAAACTGCGGGCGCGCAACGGCTCCGGCAGGCCCTCGAAATCGCGGAACGGCTGA
Organism: Pseudooceanicola sediminis; assembly: GCF_003575965.1. Lineage (GTDB taxonomy): Bacteria > Pseudomonadota > Alphaproteobacteria > Rhodobacterales > Rhodobacteraceae > Pseudooceanicola > Pseudooceanicola sediminis. The sequence goes on from NZ_QWJJ01000011.1 coordinate 20,046, forward strand.
AACAGCGTGATCTCCAGCCCGTGATCGCGCACCATCTGCCCGACCTCGCGCGGCGAGGCGTCGAAGGCGATGAAATCCTGTTCGAAGATCTCGATGCCATCGAACCCGGCGGCGGCGATCGCGGCCAGCTTCTCGCGCATGTCCCCGGCGATGCAGACGGTGGCGATAGAGGTCTTCATACGCCCCCCGCCCCTGTGCACCGGACCTGCGCCCGAAATCTGTCCTGTCTCGACATATGCATCCCCCCTGCCATGCCGCCCCTAGTCGGAGGCCAGCAATACGGCCTTCATTTCATCGAGGTCAGGCGCCCGGCCGCTGAACAGCTCAAAGGCGCGCACGGCCTGGTACAGCGCCATTCCCGTGCCCGGCAAAACGGCACAGCCCAGGGCGCGCGCCGCGGCCAGCAGCTCCGTCTCGGGCGGGAAATAGACGATATCGGCAACCCATTGACGCGCCGACAACAACGTCTTCGGCAGCGGGCACCCCGGCAGCTTGGTCATCCCCACGGGCGAGGCGTTGACGATCCCGTCAACCTCGCGGGCCATCGCGACATCCTCGGCCACAGCGGCGCGCGCCGCGCCAAACCGCGCCTGCAGGATCGCAACCAGTTCCTGTGCCTTGGCCACCTCGGGGTCATGCACCAGCAGCGTACCGACACCGGCATCCAGCAGCGCCTGCGCCACCGCGCCACCGGCACCCCCCGCCCCCAGCAGAATGACCCGCGTCAGAACCGCATCGGGCAGACCCAGGCGCAGACTGGTCCCAAACCCCCAGTAATCGGTGTTGTGGCCATAGCGGCGGCCATCGCGGAACACGATCGTGTTGATCGCGCCGACCGCCCTGGCCGCTTTGGACAGGTCATCGACATGGGGGATCACGGCCTGCTTGAACGGATAGGTCACGTTCAGCCCGTCATACCCCTGCGCCTCTACCTGATCCAGGATCTGGTCGACCTTGTCCGGCAGCGTCATTTCAAGCGGATCGAGGAAATCATACTGGTACGGCACCCCAAGGGCGCGGGCGGAGGCCATGTGCATCCCCGGCGTTCGCGACGCGGCGATCCCCTTGCCCAACAGGCCGACGCGGATCTTGCGCAGCCCCTCGTCAAGTGGGTCCTTATGTGTCGCGATTGCCATGAACGGTGCCTCTCCTCACTGCCCGATTGCCTCGGTCAGCCTCTCTCGAATCCACTATTGTTCGAAACGGTTAAAAATGTCAACGTAGTGTTCGAGCCGGTTAATTTTCTGCATTGCAGAATGCCGCACGTCGAATTTGCGCGCGGATGACCATCGCGCTTCGCGCCGGATTTGCGTATCAAAGGGGCTGAACGACTACGGGAGGGCAGACTTTGGCAGAAGGTGACGTGGGCGGGTCCGATGGCCCATCGGCGCGGCGCGGTTGGAAACAGAACCCCGAGGCGGTGCGATCCAACATTCTTTCGGTGGCGCGCGATGTCTTCGTCGCCAACGGCCTGTCCGGTGCAAAGATGGACGAAATCGCGGCACTGACCCGCACGTCCAAGCGCATGATCTACTACTACTTCGGCGACAAGGAAGGTCTGTACCGGGCCGTCCTGGAAGATGCCTATGCCCGGATGCGCAGCGCCGAAGACAGCCTGGACCTGGATCGCCTGCACCCCGTCGAGGCGCTGCGGCGCCTTGCCGAATTCACCTTTGAACACCACCGCCAGCAAAAGGATTTCGTGCGCCTCGTGATGGTCGAGAACATTCACGACGGTCGCCACATGTCGAAATCCGAGATGATCTCGGGCCAGAACTCCTCCGCGATCCGCCTGCTCGATCAGATCTATCGGCGCGGCTGCGACGACGGCCTGTTCCGGCGCGGCCTCAGCGCGCTGGAATTGCACTGGCACATCTCGGCGATGGCCATCTTCAATGTCTCCAACCGCGCCACGTTCTCGGCGATCTTCGGGGATGACCTGTTCGGCGCCAAGGGTCAGCAGATGCTGTGCCGTCATGCCGGCGACATGCTGGTGCGCTTCGTGATGAAACCCGGCCTGTCGATCGAAGACAGCGCCACCCCACCCCGCCAGGCCTTGTCGCAGATCCACCCCGACCTGCTGCGTTTCCTTGACATGTGGCAGGCCAAGGTGTCGGAACTTCCCGCCCACAGCTCGGCTGCCGACCGTCGCCTGCACATGGAATCGGTGGCGCGCGACATACGGATGCCCACCCCCGAAAACATCGAAACCGACGAAGAACACTGGATCGAGACGATGGGCGGGCCGGTGCGTGTGCGCATCTTTCGCCACAAGGGCGGCGGCGTACAGCCCGCGCTGGTCTACATGCACGGCGGTTCCTGGGTGCAGGGCAGCCCCGAAAGCCATTGGGACATCACGGCCCGCATCGCCTCCTGGAACCGCCAGACCGTGATTTCGGTCGACTACGCCCTCGCCCCTGAGGTCCGCTTTCCCGCCGCCTTCCTCCAGGTCGTCGCGGTGCTTCGCTGGGTGCACGATCAGGCCCGGGACCTGAGGATCGACCCGGCCCGCATCGCCGTCGGCGGCGACAGCGCGGGGGGCAATCTGGCCGCCGCAGCCGCGCTTGAATGCCGCACGCTCGGCCTGCCCATCTGCGCTCAGCTGCTGATCTACCCGGTTTGCGATTTCGACATGACCCGGCCTTCCTACGCTGAAAACCCGGACGGCCCGATGCTCAGCGTCGCGACCTTCCGCGAACAGCGCGCAATGTACCTACCGGAAACCGACGCGATACCGACAGACTACCGACACACCCCTTTGGCCGCTGAAAGCCACGCCGGCCTGCCGCCCAGCTTTGTCGCCACGGCCCAGTTCGACCCGCTGCGCGACAGCGGCATCGCCTATGCCGATGCGCTCGACGCCGCAGGCGTGAGGGTGGTCAGGGACACTGGTGAGGGGATGATTCACGGCTATCTGCGCGCCATGGCCTATTGCCCTGCGGCCGAGGCACGGTTGCGCCGCATGTGCGACTGGCTGGCGCAGATTTATCAACCTTCTTAAAGAGATGCGCGGGAAAGTTCATCCCCGCGCATCCAGCTTTTCAAGGTTATTTCGATGCCTCGGGCAAGGCGTAGGCAATCATGTAGTCACCAATCGGCGTCTCCATGAAATGGTGCCCGGTGGCGGCAATCATCACATAGTCGCGCCCGTCCACCGAATAGGCGATCGGGTTGGCCTGGCCACCCGCAGGCAGCACGTCCGACCAGACCGTCTCGCCCGTCTTGATGTCGATGGCACGGAACAGGTTGTCCGTCGCCGCCCCGATAAAGATCAGCCCCCCGGCCGTCACCACCGACCCGCCGTTATTGGGTGTTCCTATGTCAAAAGGCAGCATGGACGGAATGCCGAACGGCCCGTTATTGCGCGCTGTTCCCAAGGGTTTGTCCCAGATCGTCTCGCCCGTCTCCAGGTCGATCGCGCGGATCCCGCCATAGGGCGGACGCGTGCAGGGCATCCCGGTCAGCTCGCTGCGCCAGCCGGCGTTGACGTTGATTGCATAGGGCGATCCCGCCTGCGCGTCACCGGCGCCCTCGGCACCACCTGAACGCTTGGCTTGCTCATCAATCGGCACCAGCCCCATCTCGTCGGCTTTTTCGCGTGGAATCAGCTGGTTATAGTTGGGAACGTCATTGTAGTTGGCAACGATGACGCCCGTTTCGGTGTCCACCGCGACCGACCCCCAGTCCGACCCGCCGTTGTACCCGGGGTACTGGATCCACGGCTTGTCTGCCGACGGCGGGGTCATGTAGCCATCATAGTTCGCACGGCGGAACTGAATGCGGCACCAGAGCTGGTCAATCGGGGTAAAGCCCCAGCTGTCCAATTCCTGCAACGGCTCCTTGCGCAGGGTGTGCCAGCTCGAAACCGGTTGGGTCGGAGAGATAAAGTCGGGCTCCACATCGCCTTGCGGCAGATCCGAAACCTCGCCGACCGGGGTCAGCGCCTCGCCCGTCGCACGATCAAGGATATAAAGATCGCCCTGTTTCGACGGCAACAGGATTGCCGGTGTCCCCTTCCAGTCGATCAGCGTCGGCTGGCTGCCAAGGTCGTAGTCCCAGACATCGTGGCGCACCGTCTGGAAATGCCAGACCGGCTTGCCCGTCGTCACGTCCAGCGCCACCAGCGAGGTGGCAAATTCATTCTCGGCGTCCGACCGGTTCGAGCCGTAGTAGTCGACCGAGGAATTGCCAAGCGGCAGATAGACATAGCCCAATTCTTCGTCCGCGACGGCGGCGGTCCACATGTTCGGCGTTCCGCGCGTATAGACTTCACCCTCTGGCGGACCGTCGATATTCTGATCCGGCGCGGCCAGATCCCAGGCCCAGGCCAGTTCCCCGGTCTTGACGTCATAGCCGCGAATGACCCCCGAGGGCGCGTCCTCGGCCTGGCCGTCCTTGACCTGCGCCCCGGTCACAAGGATACCGCGCACGACGACAGGGGGCGCAGTCACCGCGTACCACCCCGGCACCCGTTCACCGATGTCCTGCCAAAGATCGACGGTGCCATTTTCGCCAAACCCTTCGCAGGCCGCACCGGTGCTTGCATCAACGGCGACCAGCTTGGCGTCCAGCGTGCCTTCGATAATCCGCGTGGCGCAGGGTGTTCCCTCGGCCGCGGTCGGGTCGGTATAGGCCGTAACGCCCCGGCATGACGCGGAATATGGGATCGCCTCGTCCGGCACCCCCGGATCGAAACGCCAGTTTTCCTCGCCTGTCGTGGCACTTATCGAAATCAGCACGTTCTTGGCGGAACACATGTACAGGGCGCCGTTCATCTCGATCGGGGTCGTTTCACCCGCGTATTTGCCAGCAGCCTCCGCACTCGGCATGTCGCCCGTGCGATAAACGAAGGCGCGTTCCAGCTGGCCGACATTTTCCGGGGTAATCTGGTTCAGCGGAGAGTAACGCGTCGCATTTGAATCCCCCCCGTAAAAGGGCCAGTTCTCGCCCACCTCGGGCTGCGCCTGCGGCGCTGTTCCCAGCCCGGCATTCGTGGCCTGGTCAGTATCCTCGGCCGCACCTTCCGGTTGGCTCGTCTCGTCGCCTTGGCTCGTCTCATCTGACGTATCCTGCGGCGCGGCGTCCGGTTGCGCCTGCCCGGCGCTCCCGGTGTCGGTTGCCGAGGTTGTCACATCAGACGACCCCGCGTTCGGGGCTGTGTCTGCTGGTGCTGCGGCGCTCGGCGCGCTGTCGGTCGATGAGGATGTGGAGGTGTCCTGCGCCAGGATCGGATGGGCCGCGATGAGGGCAAGAGCGGACGCGGTGCAAAGTGTAAATCGTGTCATCAATAGGTCTGCCTTCTGGAACGGCCGGTCAGTCCGGGGATGCAAATGAGGATCAGGACAAGCACGAGGGTCGGGGCAACCAGGCGTGGAACCTGCGCCCACCAGTCCGTTCCGACCTCCCAGTAGGCCCAGACGACCGTGGCCAGCCAGATCACCAGGTACAACCAGACCGCAGCCATGCTTGCACGGTTTAGCAGCGCCCCGGTCACGATCAGGCCCAATCCGGCCAGCCCGTAATACCAGGATCCGCCAAGAACGATCAGCCAGATACCCCCGGCCAGCAATACGGCACCAAAGATCACCAATACCCACCCCAGCACCAGGATCGCCCAGTGGCGTTCCACGGGCGTCCTGGCACTGACAGATTGTGTCGAAGTCATGAATTTTCTCCTTTCGCGTCGGAGTTGTCGCGTCGCCCTACGGCACGGTGTCCGATGCGCATGTCTGCGCCAGCCCTAGCTGTCGCTGTGATCAAAACGCCTGACCCACGATCAAGGTTCCATGACTTTTCATCGAATGATGCGTGACATCGCAACAGGGTTGGCCCAAGGGGGACCGGCATCGCAGGGTCATGTCAAAGATAAAGATCACCCCGTAACTCACGTAAATATAAGGACAATGCGTCCTCAAGTCGAACCCGTACCTTCCTGCCAACTTGGGTCAACTGTCGCACAAAGCGTCGGTGTCGGACAGCGCCCGCCTATACCTGAGTTTTTTACTTGTCTTTCTCCGGGCGCGCTTTCATAAAGCGGCAACACCGGTCTTTTCGGCTGCGAAACTGCGGCAGATCAGACCTCACGAACCCACGCCAGCCCAGATGTGCAAAAGACTGACAGCGCCCTGCACGACCTTTCGCGGCCCCGATGGCCGCCCGTCGCAAACCGCCGGCAAGGTCACGCGGAATCCCGCCCTTCTTGCAGCATAGCCAGCGACACGGCACACCCGAAAACAGCAAGAAGAGCCGCCGCATGACCCCGTCGCGCCACCGTGTCGCCCCCTCACCCGCCCCGGTCGATCTCTCGGCCCGGACCGCCCCGTTCCTGTTCCAGGGCCCAGACGGCGCAATCGGCGCCACCGGCACCTTGCACCCCCTGCCACGCGGTCCCTTGGCCACCCTGCCCGACAGGATTTCCCGGGCGATGGAGGGCATGGCCCCCACTGGCCTCATCGGTGGCGCGCTGCCCTTTGATCGCGACGCCGACGATTGCCTATGGATGGCCGACCAGACCAGCCGCACTCCGATTGCGGCCCGCACTCAGCCTGAAATCGCCCCGACCTGGACCGTCACGCCAGAACCCTCTGCCGAGGCCTACGCGGAGGCCGTCCAACAGGCCCTCGACCTCATGAAAAACCAGGCCAACCTGCCGCAGCCGCTCCGGAAAATAGTGCTCGCGCGGACGCTGGCACTTGTCTGCGATCAGGTCATTCCCGTCCCCTCGGTTCTGGCGCGCCTGTGTCAGGATGCCTCTGTCACGGCCTTTCAGGTCGCCCTTCCCCCGTCGACCGACACGGGCCCCGACACCGTCACGGACACCGCCACGGACACGGACGGGGCACGCCTGCTTGTCGGTGCATCGCCTGAACTTCTGGTGCGCAAAAGCGGCGCGCAGATCCTGTCGCACCCGCTGGCCGGGTCGGCCAGACGCCGCAGCGATGCGGCACAAGATCGCGCGGCGGCACAGGCCCTGACAGCGTCGGCCAAGGATCTGCGCGAACATGCCATCGTGGTCGAATTCATCCTCGATACCCTGGCACCTCATTGCACCACGCTGACGGCGCCGAGCGTGCCGGAAATCACCAGTTCGGCGACGATGTGGCACCTTGGCACACCGATCCGGGGCGAACTGCGCGACGCCGACATGCCCTCGGTTCAGATTGCCGGGCTCTTGCATCCCACCCCCGCCGTCTGCGGATCGCCCCGCGACCGCGCCGCGCAGATCATCCAACAGCTTGAACCCGTGGCGCGTGATTTCTACGCAGGCGCGGTCGGCTGGACCGCCGCCAACGGCGATGGGGCCTGGTACGTCAGCATTCGCTGCGCCGAGATCCAGGGCCGCAGTGCGCGCCTCTATGCAGGCGCAGGGATCGTGCCAGGATCCGTGCCCGCCCAGGAGGCCGCCGAAACCGGGGCAAAATTTGCGGCGTTGCTGCGCGCCCTTGGCCTGCCCCACGATATGGCCATCCCGACCGATCCGCACTGATGTTTCGGCCGACCGACATCGCTGATTGCCGACCCAAGAAAGACACCTGACCATGGCGCTACCGACGATCCCTGCCTATGACCTCCCCCAACCCGGCGACTGGCCCGCATCGCGCGCGGCCTGGACACCGCAGACGGATCGGATGGCGCTTCTCGTCCATGACATGCAGTCGTATTTCTGCGCGCCCTTTGTCCAGGACGCCGCCCCCCTGAAACCGCTCATCGCCAATATCGACCGCCTTGCGCGGGCCGCCCGCGCTGCGGGAATTCCGGTGTTCTACACGGCCCAGCAGGGCAACCAGCTGCCGAGCGACCGGGGCCTGCAACGCGACCTCTGGGGGCCCGGCATGTCGCGCGATCCGGCACACGAGGCGATCCTGCCCGACCTCGCGCCGCAGCCCGACGACATCGTGCTGGTCAAGCACCGCTACAGCGCGTTCCAACGCTCCAACCTGCAACATCTGATGCGCGCCCGGGGCCGCGACCAGCTGATGATCACCGGGATCTATTCGCACATCGGTTGCCTTGCCACCGCATCCGAGGCATTCCAACTGGATATCGAACCTTTCACGATTGCCGATGCCCAGGCCGATTTCGACCGCGCCCGCCATGACATGGCGATGTCCTGGGTCGCCTCGGTCTGCGGTGTGGTGCTTGCCACGCAGGACATGCTGAACCAGCTCGACCCCGCCCCCGCGCATCGCTCATGACACCCCGAAGGCGCTGACGACCTGCGCCCATGACGCGACGGTGCCTTACCCCGGGCGGCGGATGGTCGCGACAGGTGCGCCGAAACCTGGCGTCGATCCGGCGAAAACGGCCCGCGCCGATTGCTTGGGGGTTGACCGGCACAAGGTCCGACAGCGCCAAGGCTAGATCAATCTCTTCTGCGCCCACAGTCCCAGGTAGGCATCGCAGATCTCGATCATCCGCGCCCTGCCAAAGGCCTGGTCGTGCCCGCCGTGCACGATGCGCACCGGCAGCTCTCTGATCCGACGCAGGGTCCGTGCATAGGCGGCCACGTCGTATCCCGCCCCCTCCCAGATCAGCGGCCCGTCATAGATTGCATCGGCCCCGAACAGCGTGCCGCTATGGCCATGCCACACCCCGACCTGCCCCGCCGAATGCCCCGGCAGATGCAGCACCTCCGCCTGCCAGTCCCCCAGGGAAATCACATCGCCGTCCGCAACCGTGTCGGTCGGCGCCGCCCCCCACAGCACATAGTCGGCCGGCTCATACCCCGCATGCGGCAGCGCATCGATCAGCATCGGCCACAGTGGCGGATACCCTGCCGCCGCAAACATCGCCATCGCACCGGGCGACAGGGCCGCGGCATTCAGCGAATAGGGTGCAGGATCGGCCAATGACCCGGCCTCGATCTCATGCACCAGCCGAATGTCGAACTCCTGCACCGCACCGAAATGATCGACATGGGTATGCGTCGTCAAACTGATCAGCGGCTTGCGCGCGTCCCGCCGCAGACCGTCGACAAAGGGGCGCAACGGCGCCACGCCCATGCCGCTGTCGATCAGCAGATCGCGGTGCGTCCCCTCCACCAGGTACATGTTCGCGGAAAAGATCGGGTGCACGTGCGGCTCCGTGATCAGCGTGATCCGGCCATCCAGCCGCCGTGCGACATACCAATGCTCGGCCACGGGCAGCGTTTTCATCTCGGCCCCTCCTCTTGTTCCCTGCGCGATCCTGCGCTCTTGCGTCCTGCACCATCCTGCGCGGTGGCCCCGCACCTGCAAGGCTCCGGCGGTGCATCAACTGCCGCCTGCCCCGCGCTGCCCAGCATTGCAGCACCGCTAACATCCCTCGACCAGGACGCGCCACTGTGGCAAACATTTCCCTCAGGGATGGAGCGTGAACGGACATGAACCTGCGGGCCTTGCAACTCTTTCGACAGATCGTGCTGACCGGCGCCCTGTCCGAGGCGTCGTCGCGCCTCAACATCTCCGTTTCCGCCGCCAGCCGCCTTCTGTCGCAACTGGAAAGCGATGTTGCCCTCACACTGTTTTCCCGCAGCCGACGGCGGCTCGAACTGACCGAGGACGGAGAGCTGTTCTATCGCCAGATCGCGAATACGCTGCTGGGCATCGATGAAATCACCCGCGTCTCCCGCGACATCCGCCAGCGCAGCAAGGACTGGCTTTCCGTCGTCACCGCCGCGCCACTGGCCAACGGCCTTGCCGTGCCCGGCCTTGCCCGCCTGCGCGACCGCGCCGCCGCGATGCAATGTTCCGTCAAGGTCGAAAGCCGGTTCGAGATCGAAAGCAAGGTCGCGGCCCGCGGCTACAACCTCGGCCTGATTTCGCTGCCGGTCGAAAATGCCATCATCGATCTGCAAATCATCCCCTTCCTGCGCTCGCGCCTCTGCGTGCTGATGCGCGACACCCACCCCCTTGCAACGCGGCGCGCGGTCACCGTCAATGACCTTGCCGGCGAAACATTCGCCACGCTCGAGGCCGGCCAGCGCTGGCGCAACCGGCTTGAGGAGATGCTGGGAGAAGCGGGTCTGTCGCTGGCGGCGCCGTTCGAATCCTCGTCGACGCTGGTGACGATCGAAATGGTCCGCGCGGGCCTCGGCATCGCCCTGCTGGACCGGGTCTGCGCGCCACCTGCCCTCGGCTCCGGGCTGGTGCTGCGCCCGATTGCCGGCGATCACTGGATCACCTACGCCAGCCTGCACCCGCCGGGCGCGCGCGCACCGCTGGCCGAACGGTTTCTGGATGCCGTCAGCGATGCCATCGAGGATCTGCGCGCCCGTGACCCACAGGCGCGCGACCTGCTGGAACTGATCTAGTCAGCCAGACACCCCCGGGTCGAAACGCACCGCCAGATCCTGCGCCAGATCCGCGCCGGACAGCGCAATTTCCACGCTGTCGCCCAGGTATTGCGCCGGGTCCAATGCCGCCGCGATGGCGGCGGGCTCCAGGTACTTGCGAATTCCGGCGTCCTCGGTCAGGCCCGACGCGCCGCCGTCCTCCAGCGCATGATGCACGATGTCATGCGCCTGCGCCCGTCCGGCCAGCGGCGCCAGCGCCATCATCAGGTTCTCGGCGGAAATCGCGCCCTGGCTGCGGTTCAGGTTTTCCGCCATGCGCACCGGGTTCGGCGTCAACCGGTTCAACGTCTCCTCGAAACTCTCGGCCAGCCGCCAGGCCAGGGGGATCGCCGCATCCAGCACCGATGACAGCAACTGGTTGGCGACCGCATCGCCTTCGTGACTGGAACGCCCGGTTTCCAGCGCCGGCCCCGCCAGTCCGCGCAGCTCGACCGCCTGCGCGATCGTGCGCACCACGAACTTCGGGTTCACCTTTTGCGGCATGGTCGACGATCCGACGGTCCCCGCATCCAGTCGCTCGCTGACCTCTCCGATTTCCTCGGCCATCAGCGCATAGGCTTCGGTCATGATCCGTTCGATCGTCATGGCCAGCAGGCTCAGGCTCAGCACGTATTCCGCGAACAGGTCGTTCACCACGCGCCCCGGCACCAGCAGTTCGCGCAACTCCAGATCCGCGGCCAGTTGCCGGTTCAGCGCCCGGCCTTCGCCGCCAAAGGCATGCATTGCCCCGACTGCCCCGCCGAAAGGCAGCGCGAACAGGCGGGTGGCGGCATCGCTCATCCGGGCCTCGGCCCGCTCCATCTCCTCGATCCAGCCCGCCACCTTGAAACCAAAGGTGATCGGCAGCGCGTGCTGGCGATTGGTGCGCCCGGCCATCAGCGTACCGGATTCCTCTCGGGCCAGCGCGCCCAGCCGCAGGCTGGCCCGGGCCAGGCGGGCGCGAATGGCGCGATCCGCCTGCCGGATCAGCAGGATGCGCCCGGTCTGCATGATGTTCTGCGTGGTCGCGCCCCAGTGCACATAGTCGCCCGCCTTGCCGGCCGCCTTTGCCAGCAGCCGCGTCAGGGACAGGATCGGCGCCATCGTCCGCCGGGCGTCGGCCACCATCGCATCGCGTCCCAGGTGATCCAGCGTCGCAACCTCGGTGATGGTGCGCGCCGCCCAGTCGGGGATCACGCCCAGCTGCGCCTGCGCGCGCGCCAGCGCCGCCTCGACGTCCAACCAGGACTGCCAAAGCGTGTCGCGCGCGAACAGGGTGTCAGGTGTCAAACTCATACGTGTCCCTCCGCCGCCGGGGCGGCCTGCCATTCGGGTCGAAACTGCGGTGCCGCTGCCAGCAGCCGCGCGGTGTAATCGCTGCTCGGGCTGCCCAGCACCTGTGCGCAGCTGCCCTCCTCGACCAGTTGCCCGTTCAGCATCACCGCCACCCGGTCGGCCACCTGGTGCACCACCGCCATGTCGTGCGTGATCACCAGACAGCTCAGCCCCAGCTCGGCCTGAAGATCGCCCAGCAGGTTCAGCACCTGCGCCTGCACCGACACATCCAGCGCCGAGGTCGGCTCATCACACACCAGCGCCTGCGGACGCGTCACCAGCGCCCGCGCAATCGCCACCCGCTGGCGCTGACCGCCCGACAGCTGTGATGGATAGGAATGCAGCAGACGCGCCGGCAGGCGTACCATCTCCATCGCCTCGCGCGCCTTTTGCGCACAGGCATCGGCATCGTCCTCGCCGCGCAGCACCAGCGGGCGCGCGATGATTTCGGCCAGCGTGCGCCGCGGGTTGAGCGATGAATACGGGTCCTGAAACACCGGCTGCACCAGCGCGGCACGTTCCAGCGGGGCCAGGTCGGCCACGGGTTTTCCCAGCATGGTGACCGTGCCGCTGGTGGGCAGGTTCAGCCCCAGCATGATCCGCGCCAGCGTCGATTTTCCCGACCCGCTCTCGCCCACCAGTGCCAGCGTCTCGCCGCGCATCAGGCTCAGGCTCACGCCATCGACCGCGTGGATCGTGTGGCGCGCGCCGAACATCCCCTTGCGCGAAGTAAAGACCTGGGTGATGTCGCGCGCCTCGATCACCGCCTCGACCTGCGCGGCGGCAACGTGATCGGCGCGCAGCGGCGCGGCGGCCATCGCCGCAGGCCGCTCCGCATCGCTGAGGACACAGCGGCGCGAATGATCGGCCCCGCCCCGCACCGGCGGGCGCCCCTCGACGCACTCGGGCCGGGCAAAGTCGCACCTCGGGGCAAAGACGCAGCCCTTGGGGCGGCTGGTCAGCGACGGCACCGTGCCGGGGATCGCCCCGAGGCGGCGCGGCGCGCCGTCCATGCGCGGGATCGCCCCCAGCAGCGCCCGTGTATAGGGATGTGCCGGATCGGCCATGACCGCCTCGGCGCGCCCCTCCTCGATCATCTCGCCGCCATACATGACCGCGACGCGGTCGGTCTGTTCGGCCACCACGGCAAGGTCATGCGTGATCAGGATCATCGCCATGCCCATCTCGCGCCGCAGATCGCGCAGCAGGTCAAGGATCTGCGCCTGCACCGTCACGTCCAGCGCCGTCGTCGGTTCATCCGCGATCAGCAGTTCCGGCTCCAGCATCAGCGCCAGCGCGATCATCACCCGCTGCCGCTGCCCGCCCGACAGCTGGTGCGGATATTGCGACAGGCGCGCCACGGGGTCGGGAATGCCGACCCGTTCCAGCAGGAACAGCGCCCGCGCCTCGGCCTCGCGCTGGCTTTTCCCGCCAAAGATCACCGCCGCTTCGCTCAACTGCCGCCCGATGGTGTAGACAGGGTTGAGCGATGTCATCGGCTCCTGAAAGATCATCGCGATCCGGTGGCCCAGATACTGCCGCGAAAACGCCTCGTCGCTCACCGCGCCCAGATCGGCCCCGTCGAAACGGAGGCTGCCCGTCGCCTCGGCACGTCCCGGCAACAGCCGCATCAGCGCCAGCGCCGACATGCTCTTGCCCGACCCGCTTTCGCCCACGATCCCCAACGCCTCGCCCCGCTCCAGCGTGATCGACACGTCGCGCACCGCATGCAGGCGCCCCGTGGGGATAGTCAACGCGACCGACAACCCGTCGATTTCCAACAACTTGCTCATCAGCTACGCCCCTCCGGTGCGGTAATGTCGCGCAATCCATCGCCCAGCAGGTTAGCCCCGATCACCAGCGTGAACAGGCACATCCCCGGCAACACGACCAGCCATGGCCGATAGAACATCGCCTGCTTGCCCTCGGCGATCATCAGACCCCAGGACGGTGTCGGGGGCTGAATGCCCACGCCCAGGAACGACAGCGACGCCTCGGCCAGGATCGCGATGCCCAGCTCGAAGGTGAAGATGACGATGATCTGCGGGATCAGGTTCGGCACGATCTCGTGCCAGATGATCTGGCGCGGCGTGGCCCCCGACGCGGCGGCAGCCGCGACAAAATCCAGACTGCGGATACGCTGTGTCGCGCTGCGCGTCACCACCAGGTAATAGGTCCAGTGCAGCACCCCGATGATGCCGATCACCACCCAGATCGACGGGCCGATGATGAACACCAGCGCCATCGCCAGCAGCAGCCCCGGCAGCGCCAGTTGCGCAGTCAGCAGAAAGCTGACGCCATGGTCGACCCAGCCGCCGAAATACCCGGCCACCACGCCAAGGCTCACCCCCAGCAGCAGACCGATCGACGCCGCCCCCAGCCCGATCGAAATCGACACCCGCGCGCCGTAGATCAACCGGCTCAGGTAATCGCGCCCGTTCTGGTCCGTGCCCAGGATATGATCCCAGGTGCCTGCATCGTCCCAGACCGGCGGCAGCATCCGACTGCTCAGCGATTGCACAAAGGGGTCATGCGGCGCGATCAGCGGGGCGAACAGGGCGATCAGCGCCAGCGCGGCAATCAGCCCGGCCCCGACCAGGAACCCGGTGTGGCTCAGCGCGCGGCGGCGCATCAACTGGCGCGGTGTGAACGGCGCGGCCTCTTCCGTGGCCGCGGTTTTCACCTCGGCGTTCAACGTGGTGCTCTGGGTCATGATATGCGGATCCTCGGATCAAGCGCGGCATTCAGGATGTCGGCCAGCAGGTTCATGGCGACAAAGACGATGGCAAAGACAAAGATCAGCATCTGCACGGTCGGGATGTCGGCGCCCAGGATGCTCTCCAGTGCCAGCCGCCCCAACCCATTGATCGCAAAGATGCTTTCGGTGATGACAGACCCGCCGAACTTCTGCCCCAACTGCACCGCCAGCACGGAAATCACCGGCAGCAGCGCGTTGCGCAGCGCATGACGGCGCAACAGGGCACCGCCGCGAAATCCCTTTGACCGGGCCGTGCGGATGTAATCGGCGCTCATCACCTCGATCAGGCCGGTGCGCGTCAGGCGCATGACAGCAGGGACGGACGACGCCCCCAGCACAAAGGCCGGCAGCACGAAATGCCGCCACGTATCATCCCCAGACACCGGAAAGATCGGCACCATCACGGCAAACAGGATGATCATGATCAGCCCCAGCCAGAAATTCGGCACCGCCTGCGCCGACACCGCCACGCCAAGCGCCATGCGGTCCAGCCATGTGTTCGGGTTCAGCGCCGCCAGCGCCCCCAGTGGAATGGCGATCAGGATGGTGACGCTCAGCGCGGCCAGCGCCAGCGTGATCGTCACGCCCGCCCGCTCGGCCACCAGCTCCGCCACAGGCTTGTGCCAATAATAGCTCTCGCCGAAATCGCCCTGCAACACGCCGACCAGCCATTGCCCGTAGCGCACCGGCAGCGGCTGATCCAGACCATAGCGGGCGCGGATCGTCTGCACGACCTCTTGCGTCGCATCCTCGCCCGCAATGGCCTGCGCCGGATCGGTCGCGATGTTGAGCAGGAAAAACGCGGCGAGCGAGACGGTAAACGCCACCGCCAGCGCCAGAAGGCCGCGCAGCAGGATATATTTCAACATGGTGTGTCCTTTGAAGAATGGGGCGGACCCTTCGGATCCGCCCCGACCGACGCGCTGTTACTTCCAGCTGGCGTTCTGCAAACGCGGCAGACCATCCGGGTCCAGCGGAAACTCAAGCTCCGGCGACACCAGGTAGTTCGCCGAATAGGTGAACAGCGGCGCCCAATAGGCCTGATCCGCAATGGTCGACAGTGCGCTTGAATAGATCTCGGCGCGTTCGTCCTGATCGTTGGTCTGCTCGGCGGCCAGCACCTCGTCCGCCAGCGCCTGATCGCCCGACAGGTTGCGGTCGGTGTCCATCGAGAAATGGATGCGTGCAATGGCGGCGGTGTCTGCCGTGCCACCCGATCCCCAGGTGCCGATATAGGCCGGAATGTCCTGCGACGCGCGCGCCTGGTTCAGCGACTCCAGCTTGACGTAGCGCAGGTTCACCTTGATGCCGACGGCGCTCAGATCCGCCGAAACCGCCTCGGCCACGGCCTTGTCACGATAGGCCCACAGCTCCAGCTCGAACCCGTCGGGATAACCCGCCTCGGCCAGCAGCGCCTTTGCCGCCTCGGGGTCATAGGGATAATCCTGCACGCTCTGATCGCAGCCAAACTGCGCCGGATGGCAGGCGGTATGGATCGGCTCGGCCGACCCGCCGATCAGGAACTTGGCCATGTCGGCCTTGTTCAGGGCATGATTGATTGCCTGACGCACCTTCACCTTGGTCAGCGGTCCATCCGCATCCGTATAGCCCGCCGCATCCAGCACGACGAAGGCGACACGCAGGTCCGGCCCGCTCAGATGGCTGGCCATCGGCGTCGCGCCCAGACTCTCGGCCAGGTCCAGCGGCACCTTGAACATCCAGTCGATCCCGCCGGACATCAGCTCGGCCTGCTGGGTGCCGATATCGGGCAGGTTGCGCACCACGATGGTCTGGATCGCGGGGGCCTCTCCGAAATAATCGTCAAAGCGTTCCAGCACCAGTTCCTGCCCCGGCTCAAAGGATTTCACCTTGTAGGGGCCGGTGCCGATCAGCTCCTGCGCCATGGCGTCACGGTCGACCGTGCCGCCCTCGTCGTAGGTGCCGGCCTTGCGCAGCATGATCCGTTGCGCCATGTCGCGCAGCACCAGCGGATAGACCGATTTCAGGTGAAAGCGCACCGTGTTCGGCCCCGTCACCTCGGCGTTGTCCAGCCAGCGCCCGATGGTCCCCGAAGCGTTGGATTCGCTGTCCTCGCGGATGATCCAGTTGTAGGTATAGGCGACGTCCTCGGCGCTCAGCACGCTGCCGTCGTGAAATTTCACGTCGTCGCGCAGGGTGATATCCAACGTCTTGTCGTCGACGAACGCATACCCCGTCGCCACCGCCGGCTTGTACTCCTGCGTGCGCGGATCCAGATCGAACAGCGTCGTATCCGTCATTTGCGCAAGGATGATGTATTCGCGCTTGGTGGTGTAATTGTAATCCAGGTTCAGGATTTCTTCGGCCATCGCGACGCGCATCGTGTCGTCGGCCTTGTCCGCCATGGCGGGGGCGGCGAACAGCGTCGCGGCCAGAAATGCAGGTGCCAGCACCCGCGTCGTCATATGTTTCATGTCTACTCCTCCCGAGTATGGCAAACGATAGTCCGC
The DNA here is from genome assembly GCF_003575965.1 of Pseudooceanicola sediminis. Lineage (GTDB taxonomy): Bacteria > Pseudomonadota > Alphaproteobacteria > Rhodobacterales > Rhodobacteraceae > Pseudooceanicola > Pseudooceanicola sediminis. Next base: position 36,940 of record NZ_QWJJ01000011.1, read on the forward strand.
GCCAAGAAGTGCGTAAATTGCAATTAATGCAGCCATCGTTGCACATTCCGCAAGCGTTACATCCCCCTCACGACCATTGCCGAACGCCGGGCAATTTGCCATCCTCCACCTCGGGCAGAGGAGGGGGAGAGCCAATGCACCACAGTCGCATCACGTCCGGGGTTTATCTGGCCCTCGCCGCCAGTGCCGTCCTCGCGACCACCGGCACCGCCATCGCCGGTCCCCTGCCCGCGCCCGTCACCGACGACAGCTATGCCCCCGTGCGCGCGGACGAGGCCGCCCTCGGGCAGCTCCTGTTCTACGATCCGATCCTGTCCGGCAACAAGGAGGTGTCCTGCGCCACCTGCCACCATCCGCGCTTTGGCACGGGCGATGGCCTGTCGCTGTCGCTGGGCGATGGCGGCATCGGCCTCGGCCCCGACCGCCGCGCCGATCCCGACAACCCGCCCGAGGCCCGCGTGCCCCGCAATGCGCCTGCGCTGTTCAACCTCGGCGCGCATGAATTCACCCGCCTGTTCGACGATGGCCGGATCGAGGCCGACCCCACCCGCCCCGGCGGGTTCCGCACCCCGCTGGACGACGACATGGTCACGGGCTTCGCCTCTCTGCTCTCCGCGCAAACCATGTTCCCGGTGCTCAGCGCCGATGAAATGGCGGGCCATGTGCAGGAAAACGACGTTGCCCGCGCCGCCCGTCAGGGGCTGATCACCGGCCCCGGCGGCGCATGGGATCTGATCGCGCGCCGCGTCGCCGCCATTCCGGCCTATGCCGAGGGTTTCATGGCCGTCTATCCCGCCATCAAAAGCCCCGACGACATCGCCTTCACCGATATCTCCAACGCCATCGCGGTCTTCATGGCGGCGGAATGGCGCTCGGATACAGCACCCTTCGATGCCTATCTGCGCGACGGCACGCCGCTGCCCGACGCGGCCCGCGCCGGGATGGAGCTGTTCTATGGCCCCGCGGGTTGCGACAGCTGCCATTCCGGTCCGTTTCTGACCGACCACGATTTTCACGCCATGGGCGCGCCGCAGATCGGCCCGGGCAAGGCCGCCAAGTTCGAATTCAACACCCGCGACGAAGGCCGCTTTCGCGTCACCGGCGACCCCGCCGACCTCTATGCCTTTCGCACGCCATCGCTGCGCAACGTGGCGCTGACCGCGCCCTATGGCCATGCGGGGGCGCATGCCGATCTGGGCCAGTTCATCGCGGACCATGCCGACCCTGTCGCAGGCCTCGCCCGCTACGACATCACCCAGGCGGTCCTGCCCGCCCTGCCCTATGACGATGCCGCCACCATGGCCAGCCCGGCAGATGTTGCCGCCATCGCCTCCATGGCGACATGGCGCACCGACCTCGGGGCCGAAGATATCGCCAACCTCAGGGCCTTCCTCGATACTCTGACCGACCCACAGGCGCTGACCCGGGGGCTCGGCGTTCCCGACACAGTGCCGAGCGGCCTGCCCGTGGCGCATTAGCGCCGCAGCGTCACGATGCGGTCGACGGCGGGGTGCGCCTCGCTGCGGCTGCCATCCGGCCAGATCACCGTGACCTGCGCCGTCTCGGCCGCCCCCAGCCCGAAATGCAGCGGCGTCGCCTGCCCGCTGGCATGGCCGCCGCCGACGCTCACCTCCTGTTCCTGCCCATTGACGCGCACCCGCGCGCCCACGGCATTGCGGTTGCCGCCCGGCTGTTGCAGCGACACCTCCAGCCAATGCCCGGTGCCTTCGGTCACGTTGCGATACAGCTCCAGCGGCGCACGGCGGTTCACCACCAGCAGGTCCAGCCGCCCGTCGCCGTCGAAATCCGCCAGCGCCGCGCCGCGCGACCGTTCTGCCGTCGCCACGCCCGCATCTGCCGCCGCCTCGACAAAGCTGCCATCCGCCTGCTGCATCAACAGGTTGTTCGGGTCATGGATCGCCATGCCCGGCATCTGATCGACGTTGCCCTTGGCAATGAACAGATCCGCGCGCCCGTCGTTGTCGACATCCGCGAACTGCGCGTGCCACCCGGTCGATGGCCGCCCGTCACCGCCCACATGCGGGCGCGTCGCATAGGTGCCGATGGCGTAAGGTGCGTTGGCGTATGTTCCGTCCGCCTGCGCCAGTTGCAGCAGTTGATCCCCCATCGAGGTCATCATCACCTCGGCCCGCCCGTCGCCTGTCAGGTCCCGGCTGGCAATCCCCATCCCCCAGAGCGAGACCTTGGCGAACCCGTCCTGTGCATCCAGGAACCGCCCCTCTCCGATGTCCCACATCTGCTCGTAGCCGCCCTTGACATAGTAGTGACGGTCATTGGAAATCCGCAGGCCCAGCCGCCCGCGCGCATCCCGCGCCGCCAGCATCGACAGGCTGCAAAACCCCGGTGCCAGCACCTCGGCCCGGTATCCCTGCGCATCGGGGACCAGCCGCGTATTGGTGTCACAGGCCTCGAACGGCCCGTCGGGATTGCCGCGGTCGACATAGTGCCCCACGGCCATCTGCGGCCGGCGGTCATCGGTCCACCAGGCGGCAAAGGCCGTGCTCCACTGATCGCTTTCGGGCAGGCCGAACGCCTGTGTCGCATCGACGAAACCGCAGGCGGGCTGACCGCGCAAGACCACGTCCGGCCCGACCCGCATCACATACAGATCCATCCATCCGTCGGCGTCGATGTCCAGCGGATAGGCCCCGGTGGCGCCGCGCAGCTCAGGCACCGCCACCTGCCGAAACGTGAAATCCCCCCCGTTGCGCAGCAGCAGCGCCGCGTTCTCGCCCCCGGCGGCGAAAATATCGGGCCGCGCATCGCCATCGCAATCGAACACCGCCACGCCCCCGCCGACGAAATGTTCCCATCCGCCACCGTATACATGCCGCGGCAAGGCGTCGGACCGGTCCTCGAACACCGGGCCGGCCTGCGCCCCGCTTGCCAGCATCGCCAGAACCACCGCCCACCGCATCATGCCGCCCACCTCTCGCCCAGAACCGAATCCGTCACGGCGCTCAGCGCCAGCGCCGATGCCCCGCGCGCCCAGACCATGTCCCCCCAGGCATGCAGCTCGACGGCGCAGGGCACCCGGCCCCCACCCACGGTCAGCGCCCGCATTTCCGCCATCATTTCATCGGCATAGAGGTAATCGTACTGCATCCGCTCGCCCGACAGGATGATCAGCTCCGGGTCGAACAACTGCACCACGTTGGCCAGCCCCAGCGACAGATAACGCGCCGCCCGGCTAAAGATCGTGCGGGCCGACTCGTTGCCCGCCTTGGCCTCGGCAAACAGCGTCTCCAGCAGCGCATGGGCGCTCTGGCGATTGTGCGCGCTGCGATCCAGCGCCGTCGCCGCCTCGCGCGCCAGCGCATAATCCGCCACATAGGCCTCCAGACAGCCGCGCTGCCCACAGCGGCACAGGGCGCCATCCAGATGCACCTTGGTATGCCCCAGCTCCAGCCCGACCCCGCGCGACCCGCGGAAAAGCTGGTGGTTCAGCACCACGCCCATGCCGACGCCTTCCTCGATCGTGACCACCGCGAAATCCGATCGCGCCCGCCCGGCCCCGAACCACAGCTCGGCCAGCGTCAGCATGTTGGCGTCGTTGTCGATCTGCACCGGCAGGCCGAACCGATCCTGCAACGCCTCTGCCAGCGGCAGATCGCGCAGCCGCAGCAGCGGCGACCAGACCACATGCCCGGCCGGGTGATCGACCAGCCCCGGCAGCCCGACGCCCATGGCGCTGATCGCGGCGACCCCGCACCCGGCCTGCGCCAACAACGCGGCGACCAGCGTTTCGACCTCCGCCAGGATATCCTCCAGGCTCTTGCGCGTCGGCGGTGTCGGCTGCGACGCATTGGCCAGAACGGTGCCCGCGAAATCCGTCAGCACGGCAGTATGCACCTGGTCCGACAGCTTCAGCCCGATCACCAGCCGCGCATCCGGCACCACCTCCAGCGCCACGGGCGGGCGGCCCCGCCCCGCCTCGCGCGCCAGCCCCTCGACCTCGCGCAGGAACCCGGCGGCAATCAGCTCGGCACTCAGCGTCGTCGCCGATCCGGCGCTGATTCCCAGGCTGCGCGTCACATCGGCCCGTGTCGTGCGCCCGGCGGCCCGCACCGCCTCAAAGATCTGCTGGCGCAGGTTCTTGGCGGCATGTCCGCTGACCGACAGAATCGGTCCGCATCCGGTCGGGGCCTGCTCCGTCGGCGCCAGGGGGGGCTCTGGGCTGGCATCACTCACATACATTATTCAGACTCTAAACTTATTGCTGCACCTGCGAAGGGATAGAGACCCCTCCGCACGGGTATATTCGACATTATCAGGCATCTCGCTTGTCAGAATGTGGAAAAGAAGGCGAAAAGCAATAAGTTTTATTTTGACAGATGAATTAAATATGTCATCCTGCCGCCACCGGACCAACGGTTCGGGACTCTCGCCAGTGGCGGGGGGACTTTTCGGGAGGAAAACATGCATAAATCCATTCTCGCAGCGGTCATCGCCGTTGCTGGCTTCAATTCGGCCGCACTCGCCCAGGACATGACTGTCGGCGTCAGCTGGTCGAACTTCCAGGAGGAGCGCTGGAAAACCGACGAAGCCGCCATCAAGAAAGCCCTTGAGGCCGCCGGCGCGACCTATGTCTCCGCCGATGCGCAATCGTCCTCGGCCAAGCAATTGTCCGACGTGGAGAGCCTGATTTCGCAAGGGGTCGACGCGCTGATCATTCTGGCGCAGGACACCGCCGCCATCGGCCCCGCCGTTGACGCCGCCGCCAACGAAGGCATCCCCGTGATCGCCTATGACCGCCTGATCGAGGACAAGCGCGCCTTCTACCTGACCTTCGACAACGTCGAGGTGGGCCGGATGCAGGCCCGCGCCGTGCTCGAGGCACAGCCGACCGGCAACTACGTCATGATCAAGGGTTCGCCCACCGATCCCAACGCCGACTTCCTGCGCGGCGGCCAGCAGGAAGTCCTGCAATCGGCCATCGACAGCGGCGCGATCACCATCGTCGACGAGGCCTATACCGACGGCTGGCTGCCTGCCAACGCGCAGCGCAACATGGAACAGATCCTGACCGCCAACGACAACAAGGTCGATGCCGTCGTCGCCTCCAATGACGGGACCGCCGGCGGCGTTGTCGCGGCACTGACCGCGCAAGGCATGGAAGGGATCCCCGTTTCGGGCCAGGATGGCGACCATGCCGCCCTGAACCGCGTCGCACTGGGCACGCAGACCGTCTCTGTCTGGAAAGACGCCCGTGACCTCGGCACCGCTGCGGCTGAAATCGCGGTCGAACTGGCCGGAAACGGCGACGACATGACCGCCGTCGAGGGCGGCCAGACCTGGACCTCGCCCGCAGGCACCGAAATGACGGCCAAGTTCCTGACCCCGGTGCCGATCACCAAGGACAACCTGTCGGTTGTGGTCGACGCGGGCTGGATCACCAAGGACGCGCTCTGCCAGGGCGTCGAGGCCGGACCGGCCCCCTGCAACTGATCATCCGATGATCTACCCGGCCTGCCCCGCCACGGGCAGGCCGACCCCCACCCCTTTCACGCTGGCCCCGTCGCAGCCCCCTTGTCGGGGGATCTCCGTGGCCTCCGCCCTCTCCGGCACGCCCGGCGCCCCGCGCCGCTGTCCCACTAGGAGCCCGAATGTCTGATCAGACGCAATCCACCCCGGCCCCCGCCGCCAAGCGAAACCTCCTCAAGCAACTTGAACTCGACACCCGCCTGCTGGGCATGATCGGGGCATTCCTGGTTGTCTGCCTGGTCTTCAACGTCTGGACCGACGGGCGTTTCCTGACGCCGCGCAACATCTTCAACCTGACGATCCAGACCGTCAGCGTCGCCATCATGGCGACCGGCATGGTCTTTGTCATCGTCACCCGCCACATCGACCTGTCGGTCGGGGCGCTGCTGGCCACCTGCACCGCCGTCATGGGCATGATGCAGACCCGCTGGCTGCCCGGCGTCCTCGGGCTCGAGATCGGCTCGCCCCTGATCCCATGGATCACCATCGGCCTCGGCCTGATCACCGGCGCCGTGATCGGTGCGGCGCAGGGCTGGCTGATCGGCTATCGCGGCATCCCCGCTTTCATCGTGACGCTCGGCGGTCTGCTCGTCTGGCGCAACGTCGCCTGGTACCTGACCGACGGTCAGACGATCGGCCCGCTCGACGACACCTACATCCTGTTCGGCGGCATCACCGGCACCCTCGGGTGGGGGCTCAGCTGGATCGCGGGGGGCATTGCCGCCCTCGCCGCCGCCGCCGGCATCTACAGCGCCCGCCGCTCCCGCGTGGCGCATGACTTCCCGGTCAAGCCGCTCTGGGCCGAAGCCATCGTCATCGCCCTGACCATCGGCGCCATCCTCGGCTTTGTCGCGGTGCTGAACGCCTACGAACTGCCCTCGCGCGTGGTGGCCCGGGACTTCGCCGCCTATGGCTGCGACACCGCTGAAAACTGCAACGTCGCCTACGGCATCCCCTATTCGGTGCTGCTGCTGATCGCGGTCGCCATCGTCATGACCGTGATCGCCACCCGCACCCGCCTCGGCCGCTACATCTTCGCCACCGGCGGCAACCCCGACGCGGCCAGCCTGTCGGGCATCAACACCCGCCTGCTGACGGTCAAGATCTTCGCCATCGTCGGCGTGCTCTGCGCCCTCGGCGGCGTCGTCGCCTCGGCCCGCCTCGGCTATCACACCAACGACATCGGCACGCTTGACGAACTGCGCGTCATTGCCGCCGCCGTCATCGGGGGCACCGCGCTCTCCGGCGGTCTCGGCACCATCTACGGTGCCATCTTCGGCGCGCTGATCATGCAGTCGCTGCAATCTGGCATGGCCATGGTCGGCGTCGACGCCCCCTACCAGAACATCGTCGTCGGTGCCGTCCTCGTCTTTGCCGTCTGGGTCGACATCGAATACCGCAAGCGCACGGGAGCCAAGTAAATGACCACCCCCCTTGTCCAGATGAAGAATATCTCGCTGTCCTTCGGCGGCGTGCGCGCGGTCGACGACGTCAGCATCGACCTCTATCCGGGCGAAGTCGTCGGCCTGCTGGGCCACAACGGCGCCGGCAAATCCACCCTGATCAAGATCCTGTCCGGCGCCTACAAGGCCGACTCGGGCGAGATCTGGATCAACGGCAAGAAGACCGAGATCACCTCGCCCCGCGACGCCCGCAACAACAGCATCGAAACCATCTACCAGACCCTTGCGCTGGCCGATAACCTCGATGCCGCCTCGAACCTGTTCCTGGGGCGCGAACTGACCACCCCGCTGGGCTTCGTCAACGATTCCAGGCAGGAGGCCGAGACGCGCAAGATCATGGCGCGCCTCAACCCCAACTTCAAGAAACTGAAGGAACCCGTCTCGGCCCTTTCCGGCGGCCAGCGGCAATCGGTCGCCATTGCCCGCGCGGTCTACTTCAAGGCCCGCGTGCTGATCATGGATGAACCGACCGCCGCCCTCGGCGTGCACGAAACCAAGATGGTCGCGGACCTCATCACCGAGCTCAAGAAACAGGGCCTCGGCATCTTCCTGATCAGCCACGACACCCGAGAGATGATGGAGCTGTGCGACCGTGTATCCGTGATGAAGAACGGTCAGGTCGTCGGCACCGAACGGGTCGAGGACGTGACCGAGGATGACATCCTGTCGATGATCATCATGGGCAAGAACCCCAAAGCCGCCGCCTGACCGGCGCCCCCCGCACATGACACCCCGGGCGCGCGCCCGGCCCTTGCTCGCGCGCCCATTCCAGACCCGCCTCCCCGATCTGTTTCAAGGACACGACATGAGCGATTTTTTCAAGGACATCCCGGCCATCACCTACGAAGGCCCCGACAGCGACAACGATTTCGCCTTCCGCCACTATAACCCCGATGAAATGGTCATGGGCAAATCGCTCAAGGATCACCTGCGCTTTGCCGCCGCCTATTGGCACAGCTTTGCCTGGCCCGGCGGTGACCCCTTCGGCGGGCAGACGTTTGAGCGCCCCTGGTTCGGCGACACCATGGAGCTTGCCCGCCTCAAGGCCGACGTGGCGTTCGAGATGTTCCAGATCCTCGGCGTACCCTACTACTGCTTTCACGACGTCGATGTCCGCCCCGAGGGCAACAGCTTTGATGAAAACACCCGCGCCCTGCGCGAAATCGTCGATTATTTTGAGGAGAAGCAAGCCGCGACCGGCGTGAAACTGCTCTGGGGCACCGCCAACCTGTTTTCCAACCGCCGCTTCATGGCCGGTGCCGCCACCAACCCCGACCCCGATGTCTTTGCCTTCTCCGCCGCGACGGTGAAAACCTGCATGGACGCGACCATGCAACTGGGCGGCGAAAACTACGTCCTCTGGGGCGGGCGCGAAGGCTACGAGACGCTGTTGAACACCGACATGGGCCGCGAACGCGCCCACGCCGGGCGCTTCCTGCAAATGGTCGTCGACTACAAGCACAAGATCGGCTTTGACGGCGCCATCCTGATCGAACCAAAGCCGCAGGAACCGACCAAGCACCAGTACGACTACGACGTCGCCACCGTCTATGGCTTCCTCAAGGAATTCGGGCTTGAGGGTGAGGTGAAGGTGAACGTCGAACAGGGCCACGCCATCCTTGCCGGTCATTCCTTCGAACACGAACTCGCCATGGCGCGCAGCCTCGGCATCTTCGGCTCGATCGACATGAACCGCAACGACTACCAGTCCGGCTGGGACACCGACCAGTTCCCCAACAACGTGCCCGAAATGGCACTGGCCTATTACGAGGTGCTGCGCGCTGGCGGCTTCACCACCGGCGGCACCAACTTCGACGCCAAGCTGCGGCGCCAGTCCCTCGACCCCGAGGATCTGATCCTTGCCCATGTCGGCGGCATGGATGCCTGCGCCGCCGGTCTGAAAGCCGCCGCCGCGATGCTGGAAGATGGCAAGCTGGAGGCCGCCCGCGATGCCCGCTATGCCGGATGGGACAGCGACGCGGCCAAGGCGATGCTCTCCAGCGACCTCGCCAGCATTGCCGACCGCGTCAGCGCCGAAGGCATCAATCCGCAGCCCCGCTCGGGTCGGCAGGAACGCCTCGAAAACCTGGTGAACCGCTACCTCTGATCGCGCCGCCCCGGCGCAGGCCATTTTGGCCGCGCCGGGGCCCCCGATCAGGCGACCCTCACCGCCCCTGCCCGCGCGGTTTCAGCACCGCCCGGATACCGCCCAAATACCGACGCAGGCACCGACGTTGCATTTCAACGCATCGAGGCGGGGGTTATCGGCACGTACCTCCGCCGCCGACCTCCATCCCCTGCCCCTGCCCGCACGGTGTCAGCACCGCCCGGATACCGCCCAAATACCGACGCAGGCACCGACGTTGTATTTCGGCGCTTCGAGGGTGTTTTCCCGGTCTCCGGACCGGCAGATCATCGGCGCAATACCGTCAGGTTGCCGACCGAGATCTGCACCGGATCGTCGTTCTGATTGAGCGTCACCGTCCGCACCTTGATCATGCCCAGGCCAGGCCGCGTCCGCAGTTCCCGCACCTCCAGGATCTCCATTTCAAGGTGCAGTTCGTCGCCCGGGCGCACCGGCCTCGGCCACCGCAGCTCGTCGAAACCGGCCCCGATGATACCGCCCGCGGGTCGGAAATCACTGGCCACCGTCAACTGCATGGTCAGCGCGGCCGTATGCCATCCGCTTGCCGCAAGCCCTTGGAAAAAAGTCTCTTTCGCGGCGACCGCATCGGTATGAAACGGCTGCGGATCAAAGGTTTCCGCGAAGGCCACGATGGCATCCTGCGTCACCTTCACCCGCCCGGACGAGGCATAGGTCTGGCCCGCGGCCATGTCCTCCAGGTACAGATCGGTCATGATGGTGTCCTCCGCTCCCAGGTGCTGCGCCACACGGCCAGCCCGGTGATCAGCCCATAGCCCAGCATCCCCGTGGCGATGGCGATGAAGACGCCCCGCACCCCGAAACCCGCCGTCGCGGAAAGCAGGGCCGCCCCGCCGACCGCCAGCACGATCCGCGACACGCTGCCCACCACCGGCCACAGCATGCGCCCCGCCCCCTGACAGGCAAAATACAGCGCCAGCCCAAAGCCGAAAAAGGCGTAAAGGGGTGCTACAGTTCGAAAATATGCGCGCCCCACAGCCAGCGTTGCACTGTCGTCCGCCGCCAGAAAGATGCCCAGCCACAGGTCCGGCACGACCGCCAGAACGATGCCGATGCCGCCGACGATGGCCGCGGCAGCACAGGCCCCGGTCCAGGCAATCCGTCGTGCCCGCGCCACCTGCCCCGCCCCGATATTGATGCCGACCATCGCCGTCATCGCCGCCCCGATCCCGAACACCACCGGGATCATCAGGAATTCCAGCCGCGCGCCAAGACCATAGCCCGCCAGCGCCGCCTCTCCGTAACGCCCGACCATTCCGACCATCAGCACGATTGTCAGCACGGTCAGCACGCCGTTGACAGATGCCAGCGCCCCCACCTTCAGGATGTCCAGAAACAGGTCCGCGCTCAGCCGTGTCCAGGCCCCGCGCAACACCAGCCCAGAACGCCCCGTCACGACAAAGCCGATTCCGGCAATCGCACCAATGGCATAGGCCGTCAGCAACCCGGCCGGCAGCCCCGCCATCCCAAGCGCCGGAAACGGCCCCCAGCCCAGGGCCAGTGCCCCCGACAGCGGTATCGACCCTGTCGACACCAGCAGCAACAGCAACGACGGGACCCGCATATCCCCCGTGCCCCGGATCACGCTCAACGTCGAATGGCACAGCCACAGACAGATGCACCCCGGAAAGAAAACACTCGCATAGGTCACAGCCGCGACGACGCTATCGCCCGTCCCTCCAAGCGCCGCAAAGATCCGCGGCCCCAGGAAATGCATTGCGACAGCGGAACACACCGCGACAGCTATCGCGATGATCCACGCCGCCAAGGCCAGACCACCGGCCCTTTCAGCATCCTCCGCGCCCAGGGCGCGCGCCACGGCCGAGGAGATGGCACCGCCAATGGACCCCGCCGACAGCATTTGCGACAACATGACCAGTGGAAACACCAATGCCAGCCCCGCCAGCGCCGATACCCCCAGAAGACTGGCAAAATAAGCCTCGGCAATGCTTTGGGCCGCCTGCACGAACATGGCGATGACGTTGGGCGCGGCCAGTCGCAGCAAGGTGCCCCCGATCGGGCCGCTCAACAACAGATCCCGCCGCAAGGCCCGTGCATCAGGGGTCAAGCTGCCCGTATCGCGGCCCGCGCCCACCACGCCCTGCCTATTGCTCGGCGAGGGTGCCACCTCAACCACGCCCACCACCTCGGCCTGTTGCAATACGCACTGCGTCCATCGGCAGAGCACCGCATCCGTGGCTCAGAAAGCTTTTTTTATCGCACACATTCAGATACTTATCGTACACTTTTGTCGCAAAATTCGCGCGATCCGGACAGAGCGCACCCACGCTGCCTGCGCCTGACCTTTCCCCGAACATATGCCCTTACTCCCTGCTGATGTGGTCCCGGGACAGTAAGTTCCCTTATGGAATGCACTAGGGGTAAGTTCTCTTTCGGAACCTGTCAATCTGCGATATGCTGGGCCTATGAAATGGACCGAGCTACATACCGAATCCTGCCCCGTGGCCCGCGGCTTGTCCGTGATCGGGGACCGCTGGACAATGCTGGTGATCCGCGAATGCTTTCTGGGGGTGCGCCGTTTCGACCAGATGCAGGCCCGCCTGGGCATCACTCGGCACGTCCTGGCAGACCGTCTGCGCAAGCTCGAGGCGGATGGTGTCTTGCGCCGCGATGCCTACCAGGACCGTCCACTGCGCCACGAATATCGCCTGACAGAAAAGGGCAAGGCATTGCACCCGATCCTCGTCACCCTGATCGACTGGGCAAATCAGAACGTACCGACAGAGGCCACGCCGATGATCACGCTGCTGTCGCGCGACACCGAACGCCCGATCCGCCCCCGACTTGTCGACGAAGAGACCGGCGCGCCGATCACCCACCTCAGCGTCACGGCGAAACTGGCCGAATAGGCTGCGCTGCGAACGGGAAAGGGCCACCCACCGGGCGGCCCTTTTTGTACGTCTTGCGGATGTCGGCGCGGCTACTCGCCCCCTGCTTCCATCTTGCGATGCGCGATGACTTCTTCCAGCCATCCCAACCGCATCTCGGGCACCGAAGACAGCAACAGATCGGTATAATCGTCAAAGGGCGGTGACAGAACCTCGTCACGGTTGCCATCGCGAACGACGGCACCGCGATACATCACGGCGATCTTGTCAGCGATGGCTTTTACCGTGGCAAGGTCGTGCGTGATGAAGAGATAGGCGACGCCTTCCTCCTTCTGCAGGTTCAGCAACAGCTTGAGGATGCCATCCGCGACCAGCGGGTCCAGCGCCGAGGTCACCTCGTCGCATATGATCAGCTTGGGTTTGGCCGCCAGGGCGCGGGCGATGCAGACACGCTGCTTTTGCCCCCCCGACAGTTCTGCCGGATAGCGGTCGGCAAAGCCGGTGCCCAGTTCGATCTCGTCAAGCAGTTCCTGCACACGCTTGCGTTTTTCCGCGCCCTTCAGCCCGAAATAGAATTCCAGCGGACGCCCGATGATAGCGGCCACCGTCTGACGCGGGTTCATCGCCGTATCGGCCATCTGGTAGATCATCTGCAATTCGCGCAGATCTTCTTTCGACCGCCCCTTGAGAGCGGGTGACAGCGTGCGTCCGCAGAACTCGATCGACCCTGCATTCGGGGGCAAAAGGCCGGTGATGACGCGCGCCAGGGTGGATTTGCCCGACCCGCTTTCCCCAACCACGGCCAACGTCTGCCCGGCGGCCAGTTCCAGGGTAACATGCTTGAGAACATCGAACTTCAGCCCGCTATAGCGCGCCGAAATATCGTTGATCTTGAGCACCGCCTCGCCCACTGCGGGCTTTTCGGCGTGATTGACCTGCCGGACGGAAACGAGGTCGCGCGTATACTCCTCGCGCGGGTCATGGATGATCTGCTCGGCCGTGCCCAGTTCGACCATGTTGCCATGGCGCAGCACCATGATCTCATCCGACACCTGTGCCACAACCGCCAGGTCGTGCGTGATGTAGAGCGCGGCCACGCCCGTATCGCGGATCGCTTCCTTGATCGCGGCCAGAACGTCGATCTGCGTGGTCACGTCCAGCGCCGTTGTCGGTTCGTCAAACACCACCAGTTCAGGTTGCGGGCACAATGCCATGGCTGTCATGACCCGCTGCAACTGTCCGCCCGACACCTGGTGAGGGTAGCGGTTGCCGATGGTCTTTGGCGATGGCAGGCCCAGTTTTTCGAACAGGGCCACCGCCCTGGCCTCGGCCTCTGCACGCGCCACGCCCATGGCCAGCGACGTCTCGATCACCTGATCCATCAGCTTGCGTGCGGGATTGAACGACGCGGCGGCAGACTGCGACACATAGGTCACCGTCTTGCCACGCAGACGTCGCAAGGCGCCTGCCCCACCTTTCAGGATGTCGGTGCCATTGACCAGCACCTCGCCCGCCGTGATGCGCACGCCACCCCGGCCATAGGCCATCGATGACAGCCCGATGGTCGATTTGCCTGCACCGGATTCACCGATCAGCCCCATCACCTTGCCCTTTGCCAGGGTCAGTGAGACACCTTCGACAATGGTCACATCGACGGGCTTTTCACCGGGCGGATAGCTGGTCGCCTCTATCTTGAGGTCGCGGATCTCCAGCACCGGGTTTTCAATCTCGCTCATCCGCGGCCTCCTTTCAGGCTGGAGGTGCGGTTCAGCACCCAATCCGCCACGAGGTTGACCGAAATGGCCAGCGTGGCGATGGCAACTGCCGGGATCAGCGCTGCGGGGATGCCGTAGACGATGCCCTCCTTGTTCTCCTTCACGATGCCGCCCCAATCGGCCAGCGGCGGTTGAACGCCAAGGCCAAGGAACGACAAGGTCGAGATGAACAGGACCATGAAGATAAAGCGCAGGCCCGCCTCGGCCACCAATGGCGACAGCGCGTTTGGCAGGATCTCGCGAAAGATCACCCAAAGCGTGCCCTCGCCACGCAGTCGGGCCGCCTCGACGTAATCCATGACGGCCACGTCCACCGCAACGGCGCGCGACAGACGGAACACCCGTGTGGATTCGATCAGGCCCATGACCCCGATCAACACGGGGATCGACACGGGCAGAACCGACAGGATGACCAATGCCAGGATAAGCGCCGGGATCGACATCAACAGATCCACCAGGCGCGACAGCGTCTGATCGACCCAACCACCTGAAACAGCGGCCAGAAACCCGAAGAAGGCACCCGTGGCAAACGCCAGGACAGTGGCGGCGGCGGCAACAAAGATCGTGATCTGGCCACCGTAGATCATACGGCTCAGCAGATCGCGCCCGATGGAATCCGTGCCCAGCCAGTGGTCGGCGGAAATCGGATCCCAGACATTGCCGACGACTTCGGCGTATCCGTAGGGCGAAATGACATCGGCAAAGATCGCAGCCAGGAAATAGGCCGCGGTCACCACTATCCCGATGAGGGCGGAGAGGGGAATACGGCTCATTTAGGGTGCCTCAGACGTGGGTTGGCAAGGATGGAAACAAGGTCGGCGATCATGTTCAGCCCGATGTAGACGGCAGCGAATACAAGGCCACAGGCCTGCACCACCGGCACGTCGCGCTTGGCGACGTGATCGACCAGGTACTGTCCCATTCCGGGATAGACAAAGACGACCTCGACCACGACCACGCCGACGACCAGGTAGGCGAGGTTCAGCATCACGACATTGACCACCGGCGCAATCGCGTTCGGCAGGGCGTGGCGCCAGATGATGCGGAACGGGCGCATACCCTTCAGCTCGGCCGTTTCGATATAGGCCGATTGCATCACGTTAAGGATTGCGGCGCGGGTCATGCGCATCATGTGCCCCAGAACCACCAGCACCAGGACGGTGACAGGCAGGGCAATGGCATTCAGCCGTTCCAGCAGGGACATGCTGTCGTAGACGGTCGAGACTGATGGAAAGGCGCGCAGACGCACCGCCATGATGAACATGACGATATAGCCCAACAGGAATTCGGGCACCGAAACCGACGCGAGGGTGACTGCCGAAATCAGCTTGTCAGGCCAACGCCCCTGGTAACGGACGGACACAAGACCCAAGGTTAATGCCAGCGGTACTGCGATGATTGCTGCACAGCCCGCCAGGAACAGGGTGTTGCCCAGGCGGCGACCCATGGCATCGGCGATATCCTGACCGTTGGTCAGCGCAGTGCCAAGATCACCATGCAAAGCCCCCAGTAACCAGGATAAATAGCGGCTGACGGCGGGTTCGTTCAACCCCAGTTCGGCGCGCAGGTTGGCCAGCGCCTGTGGAGTGGCGGATTGCCCCAGGATGGATTGGGCCACATCACCGGGCAGAATCTGCGTTCCCACGAAGATCAGCAGCGACGCGGCGAAGAGGAGCAAGAGGCCCATCGCAATGCGATGGGCCACGAGCCGGACAACTGGGTGTCCAATTATGGATGTGATCAAGATCCCGCCCTCAGGCAAACCAGCACTTGTGCGCAAGCAGACCGTTCATCAGATCCTGGTTCGGATCTTCTTCCCAGCCCTGCACGTCATCGGTGATTGCACAGATGAAATCATTGAACATCGGCAGGATCAGACCGCCTTCGTCACGCACCATGTAGGCCATCTGGCTGTACATTTCCTTGCGCTTGGCGGTGTCCAGCTCGCCCTTGGCCTCAACCAGCAGCTTATCGAACTCGGGGTTGTCGAACCGGGTGTCGTTCCAGTCCGCACTCGACAGGTAAGCGGTCGAATACATCTGGTCCTGCACGGGCCGGCCGCCCCAGTAAGAGGCGCAGAAGGGTTGCACGTTCCAGACGTCCGACCAATAGCCGTCGCCGGGCTCACGTTTGATTTCCAGAGGAATACCCGAGGCTTGCGCCGTTTGCTGGAAAAGTGCGGAGGCGTCGAGCGCACCAGAGAA
The DNA here is from genome assembly GCF_003575965.1 of Pseudooceanicola sediminis. Classification (GTDB taxonomy): domain Bacteria; phylum Pseudomonadota; class Alphaproteobacteria; order Rhodobacterales; family Rhodobacteraceae; genus Pseudooceanicola; species Pseudooceanicola sediminis. Next base: position 52,900 of record NZ_QWJJ01000011.1, read on the forward strand.
GGCGACATCGGAGGTCCGCATCACGATGGGAGAGCCATCATGGCCGGATTTCTTGTAGTGGAACGCGGCCTTGTCGGGATCATAGCTGCGTTGTTCGATCGAGTCGTCGAACAGCGGATAGGACGCGTTGATCGGAAAGTCGTTGCCGATCGTGCCATAGCCCTGCAGCACCTTGTCCACCATCTCCTGACGGTTGATCGCATATTTCAGCGCCAGCCGCAGATCGTTGTTGTCGAAGGGTGCCGTATTGCAGTGCATGATGAACACGTAGTGCCCCTTGCCCGACACGTTCTTGACTTCGAGGTTCGGCGCGCGGCCCATCAGCCCTGCAACCTTCGGATCGATCCGGTTGGCAACGTGAATTTGCCCCGATTGCAGCGCCGAGGTGCGGGCGGTGTTGTCGTTGATCACAAGGATCTCGACGCCATCGAAGTGGCCCTGGCTTTCGTCCCAGTATTCGTCAAACTTTTCAAAGACGTGGCGCACGCCGGGTTCATTGACGGTGACCTTGTAGGCACCCGTGCCGATCCCGGATGCCGGATCATCCATGCCGCCGTTGGGTTCGATCACCAGGTGATAATCGGCCATAAGGTACGGCAGGTCGGCGTTCGCCTCGGTCAGGGTGACGACGACATTGTCGCCATCGACCTTCATCGACTCGATCCCCTTCATGACGCCAAGGGCGCCGGATTTCGAGTTTTCGTCCGAGTGGCGCTTCAGCGTGGCCAGAACGTCATCGGGGGTCAGATCCTTGCCATTGTGGAACTTGACGCCCTTGCGGATCTTGAACGTCCATTGCTTGGCGTCGGGTGTGCTTTCGACCGCTTCGGCCAGGCGCATCTGTACGGGACCGCCCTTTGGGTCAAGCTCGACCAGGGGATCACCGAACAGTTTCAGCAGCTGGAAGGTCACCTGGTTGGCAGCCAGCGCCGGATCAAGGGAGTCGGTGGACCCGCCACCCTGCATCCCGATCTTCAGCACGCCACCCTTCTGCGGCGTCTGCGCCTTCAGACCCGACGCCAGCATCGTGTTCGCGGCAGCGGCGGTGAAACCCACAGCAGCGGCACGCCCCAGAAAGTTGCGGCGGTTCATCTTGCCCTGCACGGTGCGGGCCAGCAGATAGCGGAGTTCGTCGTTCATGTGTTGATTCTCCCGGATGGTCCTGCGGTCACAAATTGCGCCGCAAGGTTTCTTGATTGACTGATCAATAAACTGCGGCACCCTGCCGCAGACGCAACGTTTTTTTTGCTCAGCCGTGCAAAAAATATCGTTTTGTGCTCACAAATTGTCGCGGGGCACCTCGTCCTTGATATCTCGCTCATAGATCAGGACATCGTCCTGCCACGCCTCGATGCGCCCCGTCAGATAGAATGTACCCGAGTCGGACCACATTTCCTGCATGGCTTCGGTCCTCAGGCGCGTTCCGTCACGCTCAATTTCCTGCGTCCAATGCGTCCAGCCATGTGCCGACAGCGGATCATCGGGATGGATCGTCCAGCGTTCGCGTGCGACCGATCCCGCGATCAGCCCATGGTCGCCATTCCGGCTCTTGCCGAAATCATCCTCGATCACCAGCGTGACCGCACCTGTCTGATGGTCGGTCTCGCTGCGCCGCACATGGGCGGCTTCGCGCAGGGTTTCCGCCTCAAGTGGTGCGGCGCTTTCAGCGGGCGCGAAGGTGATCTCATCACCTGTCGCGGCTGCACGGACCGGCAGTGTCAGCGCGCCTTCCAACAATGTCAGCCGGGTCGCCGCAGAGGATGGCCAGATCATCGGCCAATAGGCGGACGAAACCGCGACACGCAGACGGTGCCCCTCCGGCAGGCGATAGGCGATATGATCCAGTGCCAACTCGATCTCGATCTCTTCGCCCGGGATCAGGGGCCGTGGTTCTGCATGAGAGGTATGATGGGTCAGGTTCAGAACACCCCAGCTGATGCGTGTTGCGGCCCCGTCAGGATGTACATGGTTCAGCCGCACGGCGATCTGCCCTGCGGTCTGATCTGCTGTCAGCTTCAGCTTCAGCACAGGCGCGCCGACGATATCGGTCTGCGCCATGGCATCGCTATCAAAGCACAGCGACAAGGCGTCATCGGTGCGCTGATCGCCTGGCATTTCCGGCCCCAGCCAGATGGCACAGAATTCACCGCCCTGAGCACCGCAATGTTGCGGCGAGGCAAGCGGCAGGTTCAGTGCCCCGGCCCCCTTGCCCAATCCCTGCTGAGACAGATCCAGCACCGAAGTCTCGATGTCGGCTGCCGGCCAGGACGCCTCGGTTACCCATCGGCCAGGACGCTCCGCATACCATGTCGCAGGTCGCACGCCGTCCATCAGATATGCCGAATAGGCCGGTTCGTCTGACACGCCGGTCTCTACGCCTTTCAGGTGCTGGTCCCACCAACGCAGTGCTTCTTGCAGAAAGCCTATGCGGGGCTCAGGCACGGCAAAGTGCGGATATTTATGCACCCAAGGCCCGACGATACCACGCACCGGGCCGTCGATCTTCTCGACCAGTTGCGGCACGGCGTTCTTGTAGCTGTCCCCCCAGCCACCAACAGCCATGACGGCCGCCTTGATGGCACTGAAATCCTCGCAGACCGACCCGTGCTGCCAATAGGCGTCTCGGCGTTGGTGGCTCAGCCATGTCGTTGCCAAAAAGGGCTGCCGCTCCAACCGCTCCAACCACTGCTCGCGCCAGTCTGCGCGCATCGCAGGGTCAGGCGGACGCGAGGAATAGGACCACATGGTGCCCGCCCAGCCGAGATTTTCGTTCAGCAGGCAACCGCCCTTGTAGTGAATATCGTCGGCATAACGGTCAACAGTCGAACACAGCGTGATGATGGCCTTCAGTGCAGGCGGTTGCAGCGCCGCCACCTGAAGCGAATTGAACCCGCCCCAGCTGATGCCCATCATACCGACGTTGCCGCTGCACCAATCCTGCGCTGCGATCCAGGCGATCACCTCGCAGGCGTCCGAAAGCTCCTGGGGGCTGTATTCATCGTCCATCAGCCCGTCACTGTCGCCATTGCCGCGCATGTCGACGCGCAAGCAGGCATAGCCGTGGCCAGCAAGATAGGGGTGGGTCAGGGCATCACGCGCCGTGGTTCCATCGCGCTTGCGATAGGGTAGAAACTCCAACACAGCAGGCACCGGGCCGACCCCATCAGCCGCCCAGAGACGCGCCGACAGCCGCGTTCCGTCAGACAGCGGAATCCACAGGTCTGGCGTTTCCGTCACCTGATAGGGAAAGTCTGTTCGTATCGTCATGCAGCATCCCTGCCTTGGCCAACGTGCCGACCTGCCGCCGTGGGGCGCGGCATGTCGGATTGCGCGTTGGCGATTTCATCCAGTGTTTTCAGCACGGAAGTATCGGCGGCACAGGTGCGGCCAGCGGCCATATCTACATGCAGCAGCATCTGTTCTATCGTCGCCACCTCGGTTCCGTCGTCATCACGAGTCAGCCGCATCCAGATATGCAGGCGCTTTTCGTCATGGCTGAGAACCTGCACCGTACCAGTCAGATGCGCGCCCAACTTGGCCTCTCCCAAGTGGCGGATATGGGTTTCGGCGGTGTAATAGCTGTGTCCGGCAGCCACATAGTCCAGCCCTGCCCCGATCCGGGCCAGAAAGGCATCGACGATCTGCGACCCCGCGAACAGATAGCGGCTTTCCGTCATGTGGCCGTTGTAGTCAATCCAGCTGGGAAGCACCACCAGCTTTGTCGCCTCTGAAGCAGCCGATGTCGTTTTTGTCGCCTTCGCCTGCTCTGCAAGGCGTCGATCATGGTCGTTGAACACCTTGCCCGCCCCCCAATCACGATCTTTCAGCGCCCGCAGGAAGGCAACCAGGTTGCCATCCCGAATGCGCTCAAGATCCCTGATGGTGTGATGGCCCGATTGGGCATCGGACTGGTCGGCGATCAGCTCCACCAGTTCCTCGGTGAATTCTGGCACGTCCATCAACTTGGTCCAGGGCCAGGCCAGAGCCGGGCCGAACTGCTCCATGAAGTGTTTCATGCCTGCCTCGCCGCCGGCGATGCGATAGGTCTCGAAAAGTCCCATCTGCGCCCATCTCAGGCCAAAGCTCATGCGGATGACATCGTCGATTTCTTCTGTCGTGGCGATACCGTCCTTGACCAGCCAGAGCGCCTCGCGCCACAGTGCCTCCAGCAGACGGTCGCCGATATGTGCGTCGATCTCCTTGCGCACCTGCAGCGGGAACATCCCGATGTCGCGCAGCAATTCCAGCACGTGATCGGTAAAGCCCTGCGCATCGGCAGCCGATGGTACGATCTCGACCAGAGGTAACAGGTAGACGGGATTGAACGGGTGCGCGACAAAGATCACGCCGGGGGTCACCGCGCCCTGCTGCAACTCCGATGGCTTGAACCCCGAGGTTGACGAACCGAGCGGTACATCCGGCGCCGCGGCCTGAATCTCTGCAAAGACCCGGTGCTTCAACGCCAGCTGCTCCGACACACTCTCCTGGATATACGCGGCCCCCGTGACAGCCTCCGCCACAGACCCTGCAAAGCTCAGCCTACCTTCGGTGGGCAAGCCTGTGTCGGACAACTGCGGCAGTGCGGCACGGGCATTGGCAAGGACCTCGCCGATCTTGCGCTCTGCCTGCGGATCGGGGTCAAAGATCGCCACATCCCAGCCGTTGAGAAGGAACCGCGCGGCCCAGCCACCGCCGATGACGCCGCCACCGATGATCGCGGCCTTCATGCTGCCACCTTCGGCGCGCGCTTGGTCAGCCCCAGCTTTTCGCGCACCGCCTGCGGGCCCATCACCCGGGATCCCATCGCTTCGATGATCGTCACCGCCCGCTCGACCAGCTGCGCATTCGTGGCAAGCTGTCCCTTGGCCAGCCACAGGTTGTCCTCCAGGCCGACGCGCACGTTGCCCCCCGCCAGAACCGACGCGGCGACATAGTTCATCTGATCGCGACCCAGCGTGAACGCCGACCAGTTCCAATCCTGCGGGACGTTGTTCACCATCGCCATGAAGGTATTCATGTCATTGGGTGCACCCCATGGCACCCCCATGCACAATTGCACCAGCGCGGGCGAGGTCAGCGTACCTTCTTCGACCAGTTGCTTGGCGAACCACAGGTGACCGGTGTCGAAGGCCTCGATCTCGGGCTTGACGCCAAGGGCCGTCATCATCCCGCCCATGGCGCGCAACATGCCGGGCGTGTTGGTCATGACGTAATCGGCCTCGGCAAAATTCATCGTACCGCAATCCAGCGTGCAGATCTCGGGCAGGCAATCCGCGATATGCGCCATGCGCTCGGTCGCACCGACCATGTCAGTCGCGGCGGCATTCACCGGAAACGGTGCCTCGACCCCGCCAAAGACGATATCGCCGCCCATCCCCGCCGTCAGGTTCAGCACGACATCGGTGTCACTGTCCCGGATGCGTTCCGTCACTTCGCGGAACATCGCAGGGTCGCGCGACGGCGTGCCGGTTTCGGGATCGCGCACGTGGCAATGCACGATGGCCGCACCGGCCTTTGCCGCCGCGATCGCGCTGTCGGCAATCTGTTCGGGTGAACGCGGCACATGCGGGCTGCGATCCTGCGTCGCCCCCGATCCGGTGACGGCGCAAGTTATGAAGACGTCTTTGTTGGCGGCCAGTGGCATGGGAACTCCTATTCGTGATGCCCCCAATGCTATCGCAATTGAATCGCCTCATTTGACGATATAGGTTACTTTCATGACAGATCGCGCCAATATTTTTACCCCTGCCCCCCTGACGGGCAGCTCAGAGGTCCTGGAATTGGACCTGCTGGTAATGCCCCAGGCCTCTCTGCTGACGCTTGGCTCGGTCATAGATCCGCTGCGCGCGGCGAACAGGCACCTCGGCCGACAGGCCTTTCGCTGGCGGATCGTCTCGGTCGACGGTGGCCCGGTCGCGCTGACCTGTGGCATCCATCTGCCTGCCGATTGTGCCCTGCCCGCGACCCAAGGGGCGGTCTTGCTGGTTTTGGCGGGCTACGGAGCACCCGAGATGGCGCGGCGTGGCTTGTTGCATGACTTGCGGCACGCCGCGACCCGCGCGCGTACCCTGATGACGGTCGACAGTGGTGCATGGCTGCTGGCGGCAACCGGATTGCTGGACGGCTGCCGCGTAACCACCCACTGGGAGGATCTGGAAGATTTCGCTGCCGCCTTCCCAGAGGTGACGTTGGTGCCGGATCGCTACCTCGTCACGTCCCGATGTGCCAGCGCCGCCGGCGCAGGACCCGCCCAGGACATGATGCTAGATCTTATTGCGGCGCGGCACGGTGCAGCACTGGCCATGCAGGTGGCCGGCACTTTCATCACCTCGCGTCGCTCAGGCGCGGAAAGCCAGCTTGCCGCCATCGCGACCGGGCGCCGCTCAGGCGGCGATCCCCGCGTGGCGGCTGCAATTGCCCGAATGGAAACATTGATAGATCAGCCGGAAACAGCGGCGCGCACCGCATGGGCCATCGGCATCCCGCTGCGTCACCTGCAACGATTATTCGCGACAGAGATTGGCATGGGTCCGGGTCAATATGCGCTTGAACTGCGTTTGCAGGCGGCCCGCCGCATGGTCACCGACACCCGGCACCCGCTGTCAGAAGTGGCCTTGCGTTGCGGGTTTTCCGCACAATCCGCACTCAGCCGCGCCTTCACGACACGGTTTGGCCAGCCCCCGTCCGCCCTCAGATAACGCTCAGCGCACACCCGCCAGATGGCGAATCGCCGCGATCAATGCGGCAAACCCCTCGGCTGCTCCGGGGCTCATGTGCCGCGCGCGCAACCAGGCATGGATCATCTGAGGTTCACTGCGAAACCAGGCCTCGACACCAGCGCGGACCAGCGCCCCCGCGTATTCGGCCGCATCATCATGCAGCGGATCGAAAAACGCCCCCGTCACATAGGCCGGTGCCAGCCCGGAAAAGTCCGACGCACTCAAGGGCTGCGCTTCTGGATCGCCAGCGGGGGCGCACAGCAGATCCCGGTAGAACCGGATGTCAGCCGTGCTCAGCCCGGGCGCCTCCGCCATGCTGACATAAGACCCACGCGAAAGGTCCCCGCCCAACCCCGGATAGATCAGCGCTTGCCCCATCAGGCCGTCCAGTCCCCGGTCACGGACCCGCCGCGCCAGCCCCGCCGCCAGCGTTCCGCCTGCGCTGTCTCCGATCAAGACGACCTGCTGTCCGCGTCCGAGGAAATCCTGAAGCACCAGATCACAATCCTCGATTTGCGCGGGCCATAAATGTTCGGGCGCAAGCCTGTAATCTACCGCTGTCAGGCAGGCCCCGACACCTGCGGCCAGTTCGGCACAGATCCCATGGTGACTTTCCAGTGATCCGACGACGAAACCACCTCCGTGGATGTACAACAGCTGCACATCGGTGCGCAGATCCTGCGGCGTATAGCGGCGCACCGGCACCTGCCCGCCCACGATGTCATCCGACCAGGATGCCGACGCATCTGTCGCGCCAAACGCGACGCACAAGGCGTCATACCAAGCACGCTGCTGCGCGATGGAGGCGCCGGTTGCATCAGCAGGATAGAACGTCTCGCATTGCGCAATGAAATCAAGGATTTCCGGCTCACTTGGTCTCTGCATAGATTGTGTCATTTCCAAGCATCTTTCCTTTGTACTTCTGCCGGCGTACCGTCGGCGAAAAGTTTCACGCGCGCTTTTATTAGGCAAGTCGCTTTGCTCTGTCCGGCAGACTACCCCACACCAGCTGCGCGCCCGGTGGGCGCGAAAGCTGTCCTCGCAGCAGGTAATCCACGACCGTCGGTCTTGGCTACTACAGCAAGGGGCCATCCGAAGGCGATTCCTGTTATCAGAGCGCGCGGCTCACCTCGGAAGAGTTTGATCCCTGGCATCCGCGACGTCCCGGACCTCGGCCCTCCCGGCAAACCGACCGACACGCCTGTGCCAAAAACTTCAACGCGATCGTGTGGAGGGGGAACCTTGATCAATCTGAGCTTATGGACCTTCCAAGCGCCCAGGAAAAGTCGAAGTCGGGCGGCCAACGACGTGAGACCGCGTAGCGCATTCGGAGGCAGAGCACCGCTGGCCCTGCCTTCAAAGCTTGGAGCGGAAGCCCGAGCCATCAACCTGCCGGAGTTTCTCATCTGATCCGGTCCAGATCACGCAATGGGACCGGGTTCGATTGTCTCTTGCAGCACTTCCGCCTGTGTCACAGGATGACACCGGCGAGCACGCCAACACCGCAAAGTCTCAGGGAAGTTTGTAAGTATAGCATGTCCACCGCGAATGAGACCAAGAACTCCCAAGTTCACAAATTGTCGGAACTGGTCGAATGCCACGGCGTGATTCTCTTTACGGAGCGATACGACGATTGCGTTGCGTTCTATCGGGACAAACTTGGGTTGCCCCTCTGGTATGAGAAGGACGGGCTTACATGCCTCAGGTTTGGCGACGGCTATTTGATGATCGAGAAAGACGGCATCGCGAGTGACACGCGCAAGACGCGATCAGAGAACCCGACCGCGATCCGCTTCAACGTCGCTAGCGTCACCGACGCCGCGCACCTGCTGCAGGCACAGGGAATCTCCGTCAGTGTCAGCGAGCATAGCTGGGGGACAACAGGCGCATTTCTCGACCCGGACGGAAACGTGTGCAGCCTGAAGAACTCAGACGATCCCTACTTTGGAAACACGACAGCGCGGTAATAATATCGGGGGCGAGCGCAGCGTGGAGCGGTGCGCATCACAGATGGCACCCCCTGCCCCTTGCATACCGAAAAGGCAGAAACCAACACCGCCATGCGGCTGTGCCGAACTGGCGGGTCAAGCATCGCGCAGCATTCCTGCGGCTTGGCAGACTGTAGTGCGAAGGAGACGGCACGACGCGAGAGTCATGGAGCACTGGACGTTCCCGTGTGTTCCGGAAGGTGCAGACTGCGCATGAAGCGGCCAGGTGGCTGGCCGACATGGCGCCTGAAAGCCGTGCTGAAAGTGCTCGCAGAGCCATACCCGATCCGCGCGGCAACGTCCTCGATCGTCAGCGTGCCGGCTCTTAGCAGCGATTTGGCAAGCGCCATGCGCCACCTTAGCAGATAGTCCATGGGTGTCATTCCGACCGTCCGCGAAAAACGGTCGAAGAAGGCTGAACGTGACATCCCGACTTCGCGCGCGAGTTCGTTTGCCGTCCAGCTGCGTTCGACGTCCCCGTGCATCAACCGCAAGGCAACAACCACTCGGTCATCGGCTAACCCGCGCAACAATCCCGGCTGCAGCGTGGCGCCCGAAACTGATCGTAGCGCCTCGATCAGCAGGATTTCAATGAGCCGTTCCAAGATCATTGTGCGGCCAATATCGTCCCGTTCTGCCTCATCCCCAACAAGGCGCACAAGCTGGGGCAGTCGCGGTGCACCGCGGATGTGGATCAAGCGGGGCAAAAGCGTCACGAGCAAGAAGGCATCCGGTGACTCGAAGGTGAAATAGCCACCGAACTGTCGCATCTCGGCGGGGCCGCGCTGTCGCCCGTGCCGAACCTCAATGCCCGCTTCGGCGATGCGGCCAGCTTCGACCCTGCGCCCCACCGTATTAAGGGTGGACATGGTGAACGCCGGGGTGGCGGGCAAAAGCACAAAATCGCCTTCTTCCAGCAGGATTTCCGCTTCGCCGTCCACCGCAAGAAGGCAGCTGCCAAGCGTCATGGCGCAAAAGCCCGGATGGCCGAACGCCGGGTAACGCACCGCCCATTCACCCGAGCCACTGATCCCTTTCGAAAACACCGCCCTGGGGCGCAGCAGGCGGATGATCTGTTCGAGGGGGTCAGACATTCTGGACGACTACAAATTAATTTTGGACTGATCATTGCATATAATCCGACACTTGTCCGGCACCTAGGGTTCATCAACGACAAACTCAGGAGACTGATATGAAAACCGTCCTTATTACGGGCTGCTCATCGGGTTATGGCCTGGAAACAGCGCGCCACTTCCATGCGCAGGGTTGGCGCGTGATCGCCACGATGCGCACCCCGCGGAAAGGGGTGCTGCCCGACTCAGATCGTATCCGCATGCTGCCGCTGGATGTGACTGATCCGGACAGTATCAGCACCGCGATCGCGGCGGCTGGGCCGATTGATGTGCTGGTCAACAATGCTGGTATCGGGGTCGTAGGGGCCTTTGAGGCCACACCGATGTCGCATGTGCGTAAGGTGTTCGAAACCAACACGCTTGGCACGATGGCGATGGTCCAGGCAGTGATACCGCAGATGCGCGCGCGCCGATCGGGGGCAATCGTGAACGTTACCTCCAGCGTAACACTGGCCGCGATGCCGCTGGCCGCTGCCTATACGGCCAGCAAACAGGCCATAGAGGGTTTTACAGGATCGTTGGCGCATGAAATGTCAGCCTTTGGCATCCAGGTGAAACTGGTCGAGCCGGGCTATGCGCCGACAACTCGGTTTGCGCAAAACACCGACATCGACATCGCGGACCTTATCCCCGAGGCCTACGCCGCTTTCGCCGAACCTATCTTTGCAGGCTTTGCCAAACCAACCCTGACCACAAAGGAGAGCGATGTGGCCGAAACGGTCTGGCATGCCGCGAATGACGAGACAGGCAGGCTGCGCTTCCCCGCGGGAGCTGATGCGGTCGCCTTGGCGCAAGCGCGCTACGGAACGCTCTCTTCTAAGCAAGTTTGATTGAGAAACATGACCCGGGGCAGCTCATGCTCCGGGCGGTTTATTGGCTGGTCGATCTGGGCGGCGCGCGGCAGCAGCTGGCACCGCTCTAAAGCTCCGGCGGGCGACTGTTCTTTGATCATGAACTGATAGTCTGCGAGCTGATCGACCGTCAGCGACCCGAGTGCTGCTAGAAAAAGACTTCTCGATTACCGCAAGAACGCGAAGGACCGCTCTCGCCTCACCGAAGCTCGATGTTGCCCTGGTCCCCTCGCGCGAACTATCAGCAATCATCTTATGGACTCGGGCCACATTCCCAAGGCCGGCGTTTTCAGGAATATTCGCGTGGTTGGTCTCTTAGGTTTCCAGCGACTTGAATTCCTTTTCCGCGCCGAACGCCCCCTCGATCGAAAGCAGCAACAATTGCGGATGACCGAAGGGCGCGGTCAGGCGCAGGCGTTCACCCGATCCGTTGATCTGCCATTCGAAGCCCTGCTCCCCGCGCGGCCTGCCCTCCGATAATAGAGCGAAACGGGTGCGCCGGTTGCCAACCTGCCGCTGACGAGAACCTGATCGGGAGCGATCACCGGACGGGCTTCACCCGTATTTGCCACCAGAGCCGTCTCAAGGCCGGTCGCCCGCTCAAACGACCGTTCTACGCGCTCCCCGAGCACGCTCCGCCGGGCCGCGCGCGTGTGTCCGACCGGAATTGTCGGCACGGACGCGCCTTGGGATATGTCGAGGAGATAGGCATTGTTTTGCCGGGTCGGAAGCACACCACGCCATCACCCACCCCGTGCGACCAGCATCGTGGAGAGCACAAATCGATGCGCCCTGATCCTAGTACCACTAAATCCCTGTGCCTGGCGCACAGGCCTCATCCGCCTGTGCAGGGCAGAAAAGCACGGTGATCGCTGAATCGTCCCCCAGATTCGGCGGCGTGGCGAAAATTCGCCACGTCGGGCAAAGGTTGGTGCGCCAAAAAGAAGAATAGAGGCGCGGCGCATGACACTATCCCGCATTGCTACGTCGCGATCAGGCGCAGACGCGCACACCATTTGCCAGGTTTCAACCGGCTGAGGCGGCGTATTGGATTATCGTGCGATTGACCGCCGGGGGCGGGAACAAAGCGCACGGACATTCGTTAATACAATGTCCTTAAGGGCCTAGCTCAAGAGAGTTTTCATCACATGCCAGCGCGTACGACCCAGGTGACACAGTCGCCTGTCCAGTTGATCCGTCAGGAATTCCAAGACGACGACGGTTTCTTTGTTGCAGGTGCGAGGCTGGCGAAGGAAAGCCCGGTCACATTGGAGGCCTTTTCAGGCTTACGCTATCCGGCCCGCATGGAAAGCGACAAGGCGGCGCTGCTGAAGAACTACCTCGCGATCGCGCAAGCCGCCCGGAACGAGGCCATCATCACGCCCGCGGCTGAATGGCTCCTCGACAATCACCATATTGTCGAGGAGAACTTCCGCCTTTTGCGCGGTGCGTTGGTACCAAAGTATTACCGCACCCTTCCCACTATCAGAACGCGCGACGGTGACGAAATTCCGGCCGTTCTCGCCCTTGCCTGGCGCTATGTCGGGCTATCCAATTCCGACATTACGACGCAGACGCTTACTGAGATGGTCGAGGGGTTTCAGGCCGAACGCGCGTTGACCATCGGTGAACTCTGGGCGGTTCCGGCCATGGTACGCTTCGTGCTGCTGGAGAACCTGCGGCGCGTCTCGGACCGGGTCGCCCTGTCGCGGCGTGAGCGTTACGAGGCGAACCGGCTTGCAGATCGCATCGTTCAGGCCGGACCGCAGGATCGCACATGGGAGCGGGACCAACCGATCTCGGACACATTCGCGGCGCAATTGGTCTATCGGCTGCGCGATGGTTCTCAAGCGGCGGATCGGGGTCTAGGCTGGCTGGATGCCCGCCTAGCGGCACGGGGCACCGACTCGGCCCGCATCGTCGTCGCCGAACATGGCCGCCAGTCGGCTGCGAACGTCATCGCTGGCAATGTCATTGGCAGCCTCAAGACGATCGGCGACACGAACTGGACCGAATGGTTCGAAACCGTCAGCAGCGTCGACAAGATCCTGCGACAGCGTGATGACTTCCCACGCCTCGACCGACCGACGCGCAATGACTACCGAAATACGATCGAACGCATCGCGCGCCGCGCGCCCCGGACCGAGATCGAAGTCGCCGAACTGGCGGTCACAATGGCGCAGCAGGACGGCGTCGGGCATCTGCTGGTGGGCAATCAATTGCGGACGTTCGAGCAGGCCTGCCACTATCGCCCGCGTCCGGCCGAACGCATCACGCGGCTATGGGTGAAAGCGGGTTGGATCGGCATCTCTGGCCCGGCTCTGGTCATAACATTGGCAATCGCGCTGCTGCTGAGCGCGATGCTGCCCGACGACCTGCCCACCTGGGCAAAATGGCTGATGTATATCTCGGCGCTGCTCAGCGCCTCAGAGGCGGCGATGGGGTTGGTCAACCTTGTCGGCGCGCGGCTGGTGCCGCCCCACCGCCTGCCCGCCATCGACTACAAGGATGCCATCCCTGAATCCGCACGTACCCTTGTCGTGATCCCCAGCCTGATCAGCAATTTCGATACGGTGGACGAGCTGGCAGAGATGCTTGAGCTGCACTATCTTGCCAATCCGGACGGGGCTGTCGATTTTGCCCTGCTGACCGACTGGTCAGATTCCGCAACAGAACTCTCCCCCGCGGACTCCGAGATACTGGCCCACGCCAGCAAAACGATCGAGCGACTGGCACAGAAATACCAAAGTACCGGACGCCGCTTCTACCTGCTGCATCGTGCCCGGATCTGGAACGAAACCGACGACATATGGATGGGCTGGGAGCGCAAGCGCGGCAAACTGTCCGAGTTGAACGACCTGCTGCTGGGGCGCGCCGAGACGACCTTCATGGACACCGGTGCCCGCCCTCCCGAAGGCGTGCGCTTTGTCGTCACGCTGGACAGCGACACCCGTCTGCCGCGTGGCACAGTGGCGGCGCTGGTCGGCAAGATGATGCACCCGGTGAACCGCCCCGTGAACGACCCCGCCACCGGCCTCGTCGTCTCGGGTCATGCCATTCTGCAACCGCGCATCACCCCATCGCTGACCACAGGGGCCGAGGCGTCGGCCTTTCAGCGCATCTTTTCAGCCGGTCGCGGGATGGATCCATATGTCTTTACCGTGTCCGACCTCTACCAGGATCTGCTCGACAGTGGGTCCTTTGCCGGCAAGGGCATCTACGATGTCGCCGCCTTCGAGGCCGCGATGGCGGATCACTTTCCCGAAAACGCCGTGCTCAGCCACGACCTGCTGGAGGGGACTTTGGCGCGCGCCGCACTGACCACAGATGTGCAGATGGTCGAGGATTTCCCGATCCGTTACGATATCGACGCCGCGCGTCAGCACCGCTGGGTGCGGGGCGACTGGCAATTGTTGCCATTCATCATGGACCTCAAGAACGGTATCGACGGGCTGGGCCGGATGAAGATGGTCGACAACCTGCGCCGCAGCCTGATGGCCCCCACCTGGATTCTGGCCTCGGTTCTGGGTTGGCTTGTACTGCCCTCCGATATCGTGGGTCTTTGGCAACTGGGCCTGCTGGCGACGTTGTTCTTCATGCCGATCATGAATTTTCAATCGGGACTGATGCCATCGCAAAAAGATGTCTCGGGCGCGCGTCACCTGGGAAGGGTCGCCTCGGATCTCGGTGGACATCTGCAAGAAATTGCACTTCGAATGATATTCATGCCGCATCAGGCCGCCCTGATGATGGACGCCATTCTTCGCACTCTCTGGCGGCTTTTGGTAAGCCGGCGAAACCTGCTGGAATGGCGCACCGCACGTCAGGTACAGGACAGTGGCGTGGCCAGCCAGCGCGCCTCGTGGCGACGCATGATCGCCTCGCCTGCCATCGCGATCGCTGCCATGGTTCTGACACTGCTGATCAACCCGGCCAACGTGCCGATCGCCAGCCTGTTTGCACTGCTATGGTTCTTTGCCCCCGCCGTCGCTCACTCCGTCTCCCGCTCGATGGAAACCGAGGACCGGCTGGACGTCAGCCCGCAAGACGCCGCGACCCTTCGCCGGATCGCACGCACCACCTGGCGATTTTTCGAAACGTTTGTCACCCCGGCCTCACACCACCTGCCGCCCGACAACTATCAGGATCTGCCCGAACCCAAGCTGGCAGAGCGGACCTCGCCGACCAACATCGGGCTGTACCTGTTGTCGGTATTGACGGCGCGCGACATGGGCTGGATCGGTATCCGCACGGCTGTCGCACGTATCGGCGCGACATTGGACACGCTGGAGCGGATGGAGCGTTTCAAGGGGCACTGGTACAACTGGTACGACACCCGCGATCTGGCTGTTCTGGAGCCGCGCTATATTTCCTCGGTCGACAGCGGAAACCTTGCCGGGCATCTCATCGCGCTATCCTCGGCGCTGCGGGAATGGGCCGCGAACCCCGCCGTATTGCAGTACGGCTCACTTGAGGGGATCGGCGATACATTGGCAGTTCTCAAATACGCCCTGAACGACATGCCGAATGACCGACGCACCCTGCGCCCTCTGCGCCGACGACTGGAAAAGCTGATCGAAGGGTTCACGCAAAGTCACCGCACCTACATTGCCGAACCGCATCTGGCACCGATCCGCGCACTGAACCTTGTCGTGATCGCGGCGGACATCACCCGCCTTGCCACCGATCTGGATGCAGAGGCGGCCCGGCCCGAATCCGGCGAACTGGTCTGGTGGGCCAAGGCCTTGCAGACAAACTGCGAAGAGGTCGTTGGCGACGTCGACAGCACCCGCGAAGGCCTTGCAGCCTTTGCGCAGCGCATGTCGTCTCTTGCCGAACGCGCGCGGCGCCTGGCGTTCGAAATGGACTTCACCCTGCTCATGAATCCCGAAAAGCGGTTGCTGACCGTCGGCTATCGGCCAGAGAGCCAGGAAATGGACCGCTCGTGTTATGACCTTCTGGCATCTGAGGCGCGTCTTGCCAGCCTCTTTGCCATCGCCAAGGGCGACCTGCCCACAGAACACTGGTTGCGTCTTGGCCGCCCGGTGACGGCCATCGGGATGCAAGCAGCGCTGCTGTCCTGGTCCGGCTCGATGTTCGAATACCTGATGCCGCCCCTGGTGATGCACGAACGCACCGGCGGCATCCTGAACGCCTCCAACGCGCTGGCTGTCAAGCGCCAGATCCGCGACGGCAAGCGCCTCGGCCTGCCATGGGGCGTGTCGGAAAGTGCGTTCAGTGCGCGTGATCGCGACATGAATTACCAATACCACGCTTTTGGCTCGCCCGACCTGGCACTGAAGCGTATTCCTCTGAACGAACATGTCGTCGCCCCCTACGCGACCCTGCTGGCGGCGCAGATTGTACCAGCCAAGGCGGTCGCGAACCTGAGGCACCTCGATACCCTTGGCGCGTTCGGTCCCTACGGCTATTTCGACGCCATTGATTTCACGGCTTCACGCATGCCTGAGGGGCAGAGCCATGTCGTGGTGCGCAATGTTATGGCGCACCATCACGGCATGTCTATGGTCGCCATCGCCAATGCGGTGATGGACGGTATCCACCGCGAACGCTTTCACTCGGACGAGGTGATCCGCGCCGCGGAATTGCTGCTCCAGGAAAAGGCCCCCCGCGAAGTTGTCCCGCTGACCCGCGCCGACAACTTCGACCAACGCGATCCAATCGACCGCGCCGATGACCCTCGCCTTGCGATCTCGACCGACCCGGCCGCGGATCGTCGGATCGTGGCGCTGCTGTCGAATGGCCGAATGACGGCGCAACTCGCCTCGACCGGGGCCGGGCCACTGCACTACGACGGCCTTGCCGTCACGCGTTGGCGCCCCGACCCGACACTCGACACCGGTGGCATCTTCCTGTTTCTGCGCGACGTGGCCAGCGGCCAGTGGTGGTCTGCCACCACCAGCCCGCGCCGCGCCGGGGCCGAACGGGCCCGCGCCGTCTTTTCCGATCACAAGGCCGAGTTCCACAAGACGACCGAGGGGCTGGAGACGCTGATGGAAGTCATCGTCGCCTCTGAAGCCTCCGCCGAGGGCCGCCGCCTGACACTCAAGAACACCGGTACCGGCCCGCGCACGATCGAGGTCACCAGCTACGGCGAAATCGTGCTCGACCGCGAGGACGCCGACCTCGCGCATCCTGCATTCTCCAAGATGTTCGTGCGCACCGCCATCCGCGACGGCGGGCGCACCATCACCGCATTTCGCAATCCCCGTGCGCCGGGCCAGCGCGTTCTGCACATGGCCCACCTGATCGCGGGGACCGCCGATCGACGCCCGGCCGAGGCCGAGACCGACCGGCGTGCTTTCATCGGGCGGGGCCGTGACCTCGGCACCGCCACCGCCTTCGACAAGGGAGAACGGCTCTCTGGCTCCGAAGGCTTCACACTGGACCCGATCTTTGCGATCCGCCATCGCGTGACGATCCCGGCGGGCAAGGAAGTCTCGGTCACCTTCTGGACGCTCGTCGCCGACGACCCCGAACAGATGGAACAAAGCATCCGCCATTTCCGTCATGACGCCGCATTCGATCACGAAGCCCGCATGGCCTGGACGATGAGTCAGGTTCAGCTGCGCCATGCCGGTGTCGCGCTTGAGGAGGCGGCGCTGTTTCGCAATGTCGCTGCCGCGCTGATCTGGCCGGATGCCCGACTTGCGGTGCAGGATGAAAGCCTGCGGGCTGCACTCGGCCCGCAAAATGCGCTTTGGCCGATGGGGATTTCAGGCGACAGGCCAATTCTGCTGCTGCGCACGGATGACGAGGCCGACCTGCCGATCGTGCGCACCGCCGTGCGCATGGCCGACTACTTCCGCCTGCACGGGCTCCAGGCCGATCTGGTCATCCTGAACGAACGCCAGTCATCCTATGTTCAGGACCTGCAAACCTCGATCCAGACGATCTGCGATCTGGCCGCGCGTGCCGGGCATGTAGATGCCGAACACCGCTCGGTCTTTGCAGTGCGCCGCGACCAGATGTCGGAGGAGAGTTTTCACACCCTGCTGGCCGCCGCGCGCATCGTGCTTCACACCCGCAATGGACGGATCAGCGAACAGCTGGCCAGGATCGAACGCGCCCACCCCGAAGCTGACGGCCCCGCACTGCGCGCCCTGCCCGCTCCGACACGGAAATCTGCACGCAGCGTGCGGGCTTTTCCTGTCGAAACCTTCGCCTTCTGGAACGGCTACGGCGGATTTTCCGACGACGGCAAGGAATATGTCGTGCGGATGCGCGCGGGCGAGCGCACGCCCCAGCCCTGGATCAACGTCATCGCCCGCGAAGACTTCGGCTTTCACGTCTCTGCCGCCGGGGCCGCCTTTACGTGGTCTGTCAACTCGCGCGATTACCAGCTGACACCCTGGTCCAACGACCCGGTGATCAACCAGCCAGGCGAAGCAATCCTGATCCGCAACTCCGCGACAGGCCAGGTCATCTCGCCCTTCGCGGCGCTGTCGGATGATCCGATGGCATTGCATGAGGCGCGCCATGGTCTTGGCAAATCCGTGTTCCGGGTCTGGACCGACTGGGCCGAGGTCGAGGCAGTGATGACCCTTGCCGCCGACGCCCCCGCCCGCCTGACAGGCGTCACCGTGCGCAATCGCGGCACCGCACCGCTCAAGGTCGAGGCCATTGCCTACGCCGAACTGGTGCTTGGCAACAACCGGGGGCGCACGGCAAGCATGATCCGCGCCGCCCACGACCCGCAGCTTCAGGCAGTTGTGGCGCGCAACCCTTTCGCGACCGAGATCAGCGGGCGCGTCACAGCCCTTGCCGCCGATCGCCCGCTGATCGCGACCTGCGTGTCGCGCCAGGCGTTTCTGGGGCGCAATGGTCGGATGGCTCACCCCGACGCCCTGGCCCACTGGCCCGAGGTCGGCGAGGCTGACGGCGACCCCTGCCTCGCCGCCAAGGTCGCCATGACCATCGCATCCGGCAACGCCGAAACGGTGACCTTCGTGCTGGCCGACAGTGATCAGGCCGGTCTTTCCGATGTCCTGACCCGGGCCCGGGGGCCGGGCGCGCTGACCCGCGCGCTTGTCGCTGCCGAGGCTGAGTGGTCCGATTTCCTTGGTCATCTCCAGATTACCACGCCTGATCCCAAGTTTGACCTGATGGTGAATACCTGGCTGCCTTACCAGTCGCTGTCCTGCCGGATCCGGGGCCGCTCGGCCTTCTATCAGGCGTCGGGGGCCTTCGGGTTCCGCGACCAGCTACAGGATACCTCCGCCTGGATCCTGCAGGATCCCAGCCTTGCGCGCGCGCAAATCCTGAACGCCGCCTCGCGTCAGTTTCCCGAAGGCGACGTGCAGCACTGGTGGCTGCCCCGCACCGGCGCGGGGGTGCGCACCACCATATCCGATGATGTCGTCTGGCTGGCCCATATCACAGCGCGCTATGTCGACCTGACGGCAGACACTGCCATCCTCGACGAACCATTGCCCTTTCTCTCCGGGCCGCAATTGGATCCCGGACAGCATGACGCCTTTTTCGTCCCCGACAGCGATGGCGACACCGCACCGCTTTATGAGCACTGCGCACAGGCGCTCGACCTTGCCATCGCGCGAACCGGGACCAATGGCCTGCCGCTGATGCTGGGCGGCGACTGGAACGACGGTATGAACCGTGTCGGCGAGCAGGGTCGCGGCGAGAGCGTCTGGCTGGGCTGGTTCCTGCTGAACACGCTCGACGCTTTCACGCCCGTCGCAAAGGAACGTGGCGACGCAGCCCGCGCCGAGGCATGGACAAGCCACCGCGCCAGCCTTCTGGCCGCGCTTGAGAGCAACGGATGGGACGGTGCGTGGTACAGGCGCGGCTTTTTCGACGACGGCACGCCTCTCGGCTCACATGAAAACCCGGAATGCCGCATCGATTCCATCGCACAGTCCTGGGCCAACATCTCGGGTGCAGGTGATCCAGATCGTGCCCGACAGGCACTGGACGCGGTTTTGGAGCATCTGGCCGACGGTCAGGACAACGTCCTTCGCCTCTTCACCCCACCGTTCCAGAACACTGATCAGGAACCCGGCTACATCAAGGGGTATCCACCTGGGGTGCGCGAAAACGGCGGCCAGTACACGCATGCCGCAACCTGGGTCGTGCATGCCCTTGGCCGGGCCGGACGTGGCACCGAGGCCCTGGCAATGTTCGACCTGATCAATCCGATCAGCCATTCCGAAACCCGTGAGGGCGCCGATCTTTACCGCGTAGAACCCTATGTCGTGGCCGCCGACATCTACGGTGCCGACGACAAGATCGGGCGCGGAGGCTGGACGTGGTACACCGGTTCGGCAGGCTGGCTTTACCGCGCGGCAGTCGAGGGAATCCTTGGTGTGCAACTTGAGGGTGGCACGCGCCTGCGCATCGATCCGTCGTTACCCGACGACTGGCCCGGCTTCACCGTGTCGCTCAGGCGAGATGGGGCCGAGCATGTGTTGGAGGTGCAGCGCGGATCCGACGGTTTGCTGGTGACTTTCGATGGAAACGTGATCGAAGGCGGTGTCGTCGATTTGGAGACGGCGGCAAAAACCTGACGCCTTCACTCAGGCTGAGCCGAAGGTGAGTTGGGCGCGCCTTCAGGCTGAGGCCGTTGCCGATCCGGCTTTGCAGCAGCGCCGGACCGCAGCCATTGGCAAAGCGGCCGCATCCAAAGTTACCCGCAACCATTCTGTCACTCCTGATCCAAACTCACAAAATGGGAGGTACTTATGTTTTTTTCAGAGGGTGGTTCTTACTTGGAAATATACCGCGCAGGATGGTGATGGCGCGGACAGGAGGCACTTCGAAAAGGCGAATTGAATGCCTTGTGAAAAACTGACCATCTCGCTGTGATGGTCGATCAAAAGCTGCACCTCGAGGATGCCGAGACGTTTCGCGCGATTGCGGCAGTTTCGGTTGGGTCGACCCGTCCTAAGGATGGATGCCTTTATTGCGCGTTCGCGGCGGACGTGCAGCATCCTGGTCTGTTCCGAGGCGCAGAAGGCTGGAGCGACCTAAGTGCTCATGAATCCCATCTCGCCCGCCCGGATTTTGCCGAAAGCCCGCGTCAGGCCTCAGAACTGCGCGCTGCCACAGACAGATCCATCAGCGCCGCAGGTGGTCGGGCGGGCTTGAACGATGTGGCGGCTTTTACCCTCGCCATTGCGCTCCAGCGCGCCTTCGTTGAATGCCGGTCCTTGCCGGACAGAGGCTTATGCCGTCGGGACGGTCCCTCCATCGATGACATATTCAGTGCCGGTGATGGTCGCTGCGCGGTCAGAGCACAAGAAGGCGATCAGATTGGCAATCTCGGCAGGTTTCGACGGGCGACCGATCGGTATACCCCCGAGGCTGTCCATGATGATGCGCCGCCCGCCGGCAAGATCGGTGCCCGCCTCGGAGGCCACCCGCTCTGCCAGGCGGACCGACGCCTCGGTCTCGATCCAGCCGGGCGCGACGCGCACCACCCGGACTCCCTTGGGCGAGACCTCCTTGGACAGACTCTTGCTGTAGACCGACAACGCGGCCTTGGCAGCGGCGTAGGCTGTGGTCGCCTCAGGCAGCGGCAGCACCCGCTGGATGGAGGTGACATGGACCACGACACCAGTGCCCCGTGCGATCATGCCTGGCACCAGCGCACGATCAAGGCGCAGGGCGGGTTGCAGGTTCAGCGCCAGTTCTGCCTGCCACTCTGACTCGCCAAGGGCCGTAAAGCCATCGCCGGGCGCGGAGGATCCGCCCAGCATGTGGACGATGATGTCGACGCCGCCCATTCGGCTTTGCACGGCCTCTGCCAGGAGGTCGCATCCCTCCGGCGTGCTCAGGTCCGCGGCCAGGAACAGATCGTCCGGCAGGTGGCCCGGCGGCTTGCGCGCAGTGGTCATGACCTGCGCCCCCAATTCCCGGAACAGCGCCACGGTGGCTGCGCCCGCGCCCTGTGTCCCGCCCGTGATCAGAGCTCGCTTGCCTGCCAAGCTCAGGAAGTCCGCCATCATCCGATCTCCAGGTCGGAGATGCGGTCACCGCTCAGCCCGAACCTGAAGGTCAGGACCGCAGGGCTGCCGGGAAAGTCGCCGGTGACGGTTGCCTTGACCATGGTTTTGCCATCCGCCTCGGTCATGGCGATCGGCTCTGCATGGTGGCGATACTTGGCATTGGCAGCGAGCCACCAGTCGCGGATCGCCTGCTGGCCACGATGGGTCTGCCCTTCATCCTGGACGATTGCGTCCGGGCCGAATGCGGCGGCCAGGGCATTACCATCCTGCGGCGCTCGGGCGGTGAAATATGTGTGGATAGGAGGGGGAAGGTGCATGGGGGCGTCCTTGCTGTTCATGTTCAGCAGCAACATAACGCTAGACGTTCATGCCGATAATCGGGATAAATCGGCATCTGTCGCTGACAATATCGGGATGATCATGGAGAGTCGATTGAAGGGGTTGGAGGCCGTCCTGGCTGTCGCGCGACGCGGGTCGTTCCGGGCTGCGGCGCTTGACCTTGGCATATCGACAACTGCGCTATCGCATACCATCGGGCGGCTGGAGGCGACCCTCGGTGTCCGGCTGTTCAACCGCACCACCCGAAGCGTCGCGTTGAGCGATGCCGGGCACAGGTTCGTCGAACGTATCGGCCCCGCGGTCGCCGAGATCCGCCTCGCGATGGAGACCGCGCACTCTCTTGGCCGGACGCCCTCCGGCCTGCTGCGGATCAACGCCTCGGTCCAGGCAGGTCGCGAGATCGCACCGCTGGTTCTGGCGTTCCTGCGTCGCTATCCCGAGATGCAGGTCGATCTGGTCACCGAGGGACGGCTGATTGACATCGTGGCAGAGGGCTTTGACCTTGGCCTCCGCCCCGCTGATCTGGTGCCGCGCGACATGATCGCGCTCCCCTTGGGGACGCCGCAACGTTTTGCCGTCGTGGCCTCCCCCGCGTGGATCACGGCCAACCGGGTACCGCTGAGCCCGGTGGATCTGCCCCTGCACGATTGCATCCGCGTGCGCTTGCCCGACGGTACCCTGTTGCGCTGGCAGTTCGAGCGCCACGGCGAGACATTCCAAGTCGAGACCAAGGGGCGCCTTACCTTGGACGAGGCCGCGATTGCGCGAACCGCGGTGCTGAACGATGCAGGCATTGGCTTCTTCTTCGAACAGGATGTTGCCGAGGATATCGCTGCGGGCCGAATGGTGCGCCTGCTTGAGGATTGGACCCCGCCACGTCTCGGCTTTTGCCTGTATTATCCTGGCAGGCGACACCATTCAGCAGGCTTCAAGGCTTTCCTTGCGATGGTTCGCGAGGCAGCAAAACGGCACGCCAAAGACAACTGACTGCAATGGCGCGCCATGCCGAGTTTTCCGGCCGGGCAACAGCTACAGCGAAAGCTTGCAAAGTCCGGCCGGGCAGACAGGCGGCCTGAGACAATGCAGCCGTTTCCAACCTGCGCTTTCCTCAGAGGCTGCCTTTCGCCTCAGACGGAACGGCGGCCGCGGTAGGCGACGAAAGCCACCGTCAGCGCCACGGCCAGCACCACCAACGGCGCGACGGCATGGCTGAACTCGCCATGCAACAGGACCGTGCCCGCGGCTCCGACCATCACCAGGCTGGCGAGGCCTGCGCCCCACAGCCGCGTCGGGCGCCACGCGATCAGCGCCGCCGCAGTCAGTTCCAGCACGCCAGTGACATAGTGGAACCAGCCCGGATAGCCCCACCTCGCGTAATCGGCGAGGATGGTTTCGGAGGCGAAGATATTGCCGATCCCGCCCACGACAAAGAACGCGGCCAGCAGCCAGGCGAGGAGGGATTTCCAGGGTAGATTACGCATCTTGTGTATTGTCTCCGGGCAAAGCGCCGTGAAGGAAGGTTGAAACCGCCACGCGCACATGATGCGCGCGGTCGGCAGGAGAAAGCGGTGCATTGTGCCCGGTCAGCGCGCGCAGTTGCGGGCCAGCCGTCAGCAGCAATACGAACTGTTCCGCGAAGATTTCCGGCGACAAGCCGTGGCGCAACCCGGGCCGCCCGCGCAGCCATTCGCCGAGGATTGCGGTGCCCGCCTCATGTCCCGACCGCAGGATCGCCTGCGACAGGTCGGGAAACCGCTGGCCCTCTGCGATCATCAGGCGGTGCAGGGCCAGCGTGCGCGGCTGCAAAACGATCTCCAGCACCCTTTCGCCGAACATCGTGAGGGCCGGGCCGATCCCGCCCACGCCAATATCCAGGTTCCGCAAGGGCTGGGCTTGCTCATCGCACAGCCGCGTGACGACTTCGATAAACAGCCCCTGCTTTCCACCGAAACGACCATAGACATTGCGCCGTGAGCCACCGACCCGGCCGATGAGTTCGTCGATCGACACACCTTCGTAACCGCGTTCGAGGAACAGTTCCGCCGCCGTATCCGTCAGTGCCTGAATGCGTGCCGCGCCCTGTGCGGTCCGGTGGGTATCGGGTTGCATGCCTTGCCTGTCTGGAAGAATCAGATGGTACCATACCGTACCATACGATTTCGGCAACCTGCACCGACCCATGCGGCAGACAGGCGTCTCATTTCGAACGTCTCGATGGCGACTAGGATTGTACCGTGCTTCGTCTGCGCGAGAGCATTGAAAACTCCCGCGCGAAAGCGAACGGTCAGACCGAGCGGCTGTATCCAAGCGATACCTTCGGCCAGCCTCGCGAACCTTCCAGCTGTCAGCCTGAATGTCCTGGATAGGTGTCGACCGGGCGCGCCGGGGCACAGCACCGGGCCAAGCACTCAGAGGCGCTTGTGTTGCGACCGCAGCAAACGGAGCCCCGCCCGGAGCAACTGGTCCCCTGGCGTCAACAACCGGAACACCCCGCCCTTTCACGACCTTGGACTGCTATGTGACGGACGTGCACCACCCCCGCATCAACCTCGCTGCCCCCCCCTCGCCCCGCAACCGTGTCGCTTCGCGCAAGGCGCGGGTACAGACCCAACCCCTTGTCGTGTCTCTCTGGCGCAGCACATAAAGATTCATTGACGAGCAAGGAGCGAACCCGATCGGCATGGCGCAAACGTGGATAGACAAGATACGGGACATTTATGAGGGAGAGAGCGACGCAGCGTCGCGGTTTCGCTATGGGCTTTTGTACTTCGACATAGGGACCATCCTCTATGTCGTGGCGACGTCATTTGCATCCGATGACCGAACAGTTCCGGTCGTGGATGTCGTGATCGGCCTCATCATCCTCATGGATTTCTGCGCGCGGTTCGCGATCAGCAAACGCAAGGTCAGATTCCTGGTGAACCCCATCTCGCTGGCTGACCTGCTGTCCATCGGGTCGTTTCTGATCGCCATTGCAGGCGGCAGCGCAGGATTCCTGCGTGTCCTGCGCACACTTAGGCTGCTACATACATACCAGCTGCTTGACAGGCTCAGATCGGACGTGCCCTTTTTCCGCGAGAAAGAGGAGCTTCTGATCGCATCCATCAACCTCGCGGTATTCCTTTTCGTCATGACCGGTCTCATCTACGGAACGCAGCATCAGACAAATCCTGATATCGGCAACTACGTGGATGCCCTCTATTTCACCGTCAGTACGCTTACGACCACGGGTTACGGGGATGTCATTCTAGAGGGTACGTTCGGTCGCTTGATATCGGTCGGGGTGATGATCATCGGGGTCACGCTCTTCCTGCGTCTGGCTCAGGTGATCTTCCGACCTCGGAAGGTCCGTCAGCCTTGCCGCGTGTGCGGTCTGACGCATCATGATGTGGATGCAGTGCATTGCAAGCATTGTGGCGCGACGATCAACATAGCCACGGATGGCGTCTACTGATCTGCTTCGCGTTTTGAAAGGTTCTCGAGGGCCCGGGTCGGCGTACCGCCCGGTCCGCAAGGCTGCCCTTCTGCAATGTCGCAATGATCAGGCGACGGCAAAGGTCAGCGGTTGCGCCCCGCATCCGAGCGTGACACGTCACTTGGATGCGGGGGAAGGTTCAGTTTGCAACGCTCACTCCCTGCCCTGCGCGTTGCGATCTGCCCCGTCAATTCCCACGATCAGCGGCCGACGCAGAAGGTGCAGCCAGAGGACAGGCCAGGCGACGTCGCACTTGTCGCGGCACCCCATCAAAGCCTCGCCGCCTTTGCTTACGGCAAAGCTCTCGACGTATCGCTGGAATATTCCCGACTGCGGAAGCAGAACCCGGGCCGCCTATGCCGTCTCGGCGTAACCCCCGTTGTAGGCTTCGCTCTTCCTGCGAACCTGGGAATGCTCCACGACCCGTTCCCGAGCGATCCCGCGAAACTCTTCGATCGACGAATGTCCCTTGCGCTGCAAGTAGTCGTCAAGATCACCCGTAAGCTCCTGGATCAGGTTGACGCCGATGCCACCACTGCCCTTTTCCTCCATTGCGGCGGTGCACACCTGAAGATTGCCGGCCCCATGGGCGATGAAATTGAAGGCCTCGCGAAAGCCCTTGATCCCGCCGATGCCCGAAATCGACTTGTCCGGGAAGGCGCGTGAAATATCCGACACCCGTTGCAGTGCCTGGTGCAGGATGGCCAGCCCTCCCAGCCCGCCGGAGGTGACAAGCCCGTCCACCTCGACCTCGAACTTCAGCGTTTCCGGATCGATCAGGGGGAGCGAGGGAAAGGTATTGCACAGTGAGATCGACGCGGCGCCCGCGTCATAGGCTGCCCTCGCCCCGTCAACCAGCGAAGACGACGATGGCGTCAGCTTGACCCAGATCGGCACGCTGACCGCCTCGGTGACGGCCTTGAGGATCGAGCGGATGATGATCTCGTCATTGGCGATATGCGCGCCCATGTCCTTGCGGTCCATGTGGGGGCAGGACATGTTCAGCTCCAGCGCGTCGCATCCGGCATTCACGCAGGCTTTCGCGAGCTTGCGCCAATTGTCCATCTCCGCGTCGGATCCTGCGCCGGCCATGATCGACGCAATGACCATGCGATCGGGATAGGTGGTCTTGATCTCTTCCAGATCGGGAAGCCAGATATCGAGCGGCTGATCCGAGATAAGCTCCCAGTTCCAGGAGGAATGCGACACGGTGTCAGGCCGCTTGTGGCGCGAGACGTAGGGCTTGGTTTCACTGACGCGCTGAAAGATCGTCTTGGGTCCGGCGACGTTCTCAACCGGGTGCAGGCCGATGGTCTTGGTAACGACGCCACCCCAACCCGCCTCGAAGGCCTTCAGGATCTTGCGTTTGCTTTCCGTCGGTGGCGCAGAGGCCAGAACGAAAGGATTCACGAATTCAAGGCCAGTAAAGTTTGTAGCAAGCGTGATCGACATGTGGTGCACTCCCGGTTCCTGACGAACTGCACCAATTATTTTACCATCTAGTCAATAATTTTCTCGCCACGCGCGCCTCAATCGCGCCCGTTGGGGCATCGAATGTCGGATCCTGATGCAAACATGGGCAGAGTCTGACCTCGGCGCGCGATTTCAAATGCGACTGATGCAGCGCTGTTATCTAAGGGCTGCCTCGTGCGAAATTGCTGCCATGCAATCGGTGCGCGCCAAATCACGGCATTCTCCCCCCGTTTGAAAAACGCCGCTCGAGACTGCGCCTGGCAGACATCTCCCCCGCCCTACCGGACCTATTGCAACTCGCCTAGGCACCCGGAAACCGAGGCTGCGCGCCCGACGGCGTCACCTGCCCCGCAAGGTGGGCGTTGCGAATTAAACCCTCCACACGGATGTCGCTCAGCCTCGCGCTAAGTGTCGACGGTCTTTGCCCCCTTGTCGATCAGTGGTCCCTGACACCGACCGAGGCAGAGGGATCGCCTTCGCAATCTCTGCGGCGGCGCGGCGCAGATCCTCCAGATGTGCACTGGCGATATCTGCTTCGCTCTGCGCACGCGCGACCCAGGACAGGTTAACCGCGCCGATTGCCACTCCGCGACTTAGCACAGGCACTGCAATCGCTGAAACGGTTGCCTCGCGCCGCACGGCGACGAAATATCCAGGGTGCCGGATCGCATACCCACGCGTCAGTGTCTCGTCGATCAGGCGTGCGACCCTGTCGCGCTCTCCTGCCAGCCGGTCGTGCGGGCTGTTCCTGCTTGCCAAGGTCGTCAGAATTTCCGCGCGCGTCTCGGGCGCACTCCACGCCAGGATGGCTCGCCCCATTGCCGACGGCAGCACGTGAACATCATAATTCACGACCCTGTTCACCAGGAACGGGGATAGCCGGCGCGAGGTTTCCAGGATCTGGATCGATCCATCGTGATACACCCCCACGTCGGATGGCCAGAGAGCTTTCTGACACAGCCGGTCCAGCACCGGAGCCGAAACCTGGGCCAGCAAGGTATCGGCGGCGGGGGCGACCATATCCCGGGTCGCGGCGTACCAAAGGCCGTCGCCCAATCCTCGCCGTGCGTGCGCCTCCTCCTCAAGCGTCGCCAGAATGCGAAGAAGTGTCGCCTTGTCGATGCCCGTAGCACGCGCCAATTCCGCCAGGCTCAATGGTCCGGCCGCCTGCAACAGGTCCATTACCTTCAGTCCACGGCGCAAAGACTCGATGCGTTTCATGACGCCTCCCATTTCATCCAGTGAAACATCGCGCCATTTTGCTTTCAACAAAAACATTGTTGGAACAACCTCGCCAAGGAGGAGGCCCACCGGGGAGAGCGGTGCGCGTCGGGAGGACATCGATGAAACAGAGATCTTGGCCGAGCACGCTCGGGCGGGCGCTATCGGCGACAGCAGCAATCGGTGCGGTCATGCTCGCCCTGGTCGGTATCTGGGTGGCGGGTTACGGCAGTCCCAGCGAAACCCTGTTGCGGGTCGGCACCTTCACCCTGGCCGCGACGGTTCTGCTGATCGCCGCCGTCGGCAGGAACCTTGAACACAGACGCCCCTTCGCGATCCTCGCGGATGTTTTGCTATTGGCGGTGCTGGCGGTCTCGATCTGGCGTTACGCACAGATCGGCGAGGCGCTCGAGACCGGTCTCTATTTTTTCCAGCCCTCGGATATCTGGATCGGCCTCGCGGGGATCTGCGTGCTGCTGGAAATGACACGGCGGGCGTTCGGGATGCCCCTCGTGATCGTCTGCGTGCTCGCCCTCGGCTATGCCCTCTACGGCTCGGTTCTGCCCTGGATCCTGCAACACGGCGGCTATTCGTTGGAGCAGGTGATGCAGGTGGTCTGGTATTCGTTCGACGGGGTCTTCGGCGGACCGCTGTCGGTGGTCGTGACGCTGATCCTCGTGTTCATCGTCTTCGGCTCCCTACTCGAAGCGATTGGCGCCGGGCCTGTTCTGCTGCGCTTTGCCTTTGCCGCAACGGGGCGTAGCCGCGGCGGCCCCGCCCACGCCGCCATCGCCGCAAGCGGCGTGTTTGGCACCATGTCCGGATCGGTCTCGGGCAATGTGGTCGGCACCGGCGTCATGACCATTCCGATGATCATCAGTCGCGGATTTCCGGCGCGCTACGCCGGCGGGATCGAGGCCGCGGCCTCCTCCGGCGGCCAGTTCATGCCGCCCATCATGGGCGCCGTGGCCTTCATCATGTCTGACGTCACGGGCATCCCCTACATGACGATCTGCCTTGCTGCCCTGCTGCCAGCGCTGTTCTACTACGCTTCGCTGTTCGTGGCTGTGCATCTTGAGGCCGTGGCTCGCGATATTCGGCCCATTCCACGCCATGAACTGCCGGTCATCAACCGCCATGACTGGGCAATGTCGTTGTGTTTCGTCCTTCCGCTGGCGCTGATGCTGGTCGTGATGATGTCGGGCCGCACGCCAGCGATGGCGGGCTTCTGGGCCGTGCTCTGTGCCGTGGCGCTCGGCCTCATCCTGAACCCGGCGGTCCGCCGCAAACCGCAGGTGATCGTCGAGGGGCTGCGTCAAGGCGGCATCGCGGCGGCGCAGATCGTCATCGCGGTGGCTGCGATCGGCATTGTCATCGGAGTGATGAACATGACCGGCCTCGGGCTGCGCTTTGCCGGCGTGATCCGCGAAGTTGCGGGAGACTCGCTGTTCCTCAGCCTGATCATGATGATGCTTGGCTCGCTTGTGCTGGGCATGGGGATGCCGACCGTGCCCGCCTATCTGATCGTCATCCTCGTCATGGGACCGGCGATCGAGATGATGGGCGTGCCGACCGTGATCGCGCATCTGTTCGTGGTCTATTTCGGGGTGCTGAGTTCGATCACACCGCCGGTCGCGATTGCCGCCTTTGCTGCCGCGCCAATTGCCAAGGCCAACCCGGTCGCCATCGGCATCGACGCCTGCCGCATCGCACTGATCGGCTTCATCATTCCCTTCGTGATGGTCTACAACCCCTCGCTGAGCCTCGTGACAGGGTTCACATGGGGTGGGCTGATCTGGGTTTGCCTGCGGCTGTCGCTGACGATCTGGCTGTTTTCGACGGGCTTCTCTGGCTACGCCGCCGCGCGTCTCGGCGCCCCGTCGCGCGCATTGCGCTTTGCCCTCGGGATCGGGGTGCTGATCCCCTACCCGGCGGTCGAGGCCGCTGCGACGGCCCTGTCACTCTGGGTGCTCTGGATCGACTGGCGCGGCCGCGCCCGCGACGACCGGCCCATCCCCACCAAGGAACCTGCAGAGGCCCATTGATCGGCCCCTGTGCCACGTCATTCAGGGAGGATTGACGATGCAACCAAGACTGATGAAACGCCTGACCGGGGCGATGGCCCTGACCTTGGCCCTTGCCGCGGCCCCCGTGGCACAGGCCAAGGATTTCTACACCATGGCCACCCTCGGGCCCGGCTCATCCCCCTACCTGGTGATGAGCACGATGGCCCAGATCGTCGGGGACCGGCTGGATGACACGGAAATCCAGGTCAATGCCACCGGTGCCGCCACGCAGCACGCGCTTCAGGCGGCGGCAGGGCAGCTCGATTTCTTCATGTGGTCGGCCAGCGTGCACGCCAACATGATCGACGGCACGGCGATGTATGCCAAGATCCCCCAGGCGCCTGAGCTGAGCCACAACTTGCGCGCCGTCTTCGCCTTCCCTCTGGGTCTCTACCACATCACCACCTATGCGGATTCCGGCATCGAAAGCCTTGAGGATCTGGCGGGCAAGTCCGTCTTTCTCGGCCCGCCGGGCGGCGGGGCAACGGCCATCATGGAGCGGGTGATCTCTGGCGCGACGGGGCTTGAGCCGGGCAAGGATTTCGAACAGGTCCGCCTGGGGTGGGATGCCGCCGCGCAGGCCTTTCAGGATGGGCGCATCGACGTCTACGTGAACTCGACCAATGCCCCCTCGCCCGTCATTCAGCAGATGGCGCTCAGCCGCAAGATCCGCTTTCTCGGCCTGACGCCCGAGCAGATGGAAAAACCCGCCGTGAAGGCCATTCTGAACCGGCCCGGCGGGGTGCTCGGCACGTTGGACCCCGGCACCTACGGCGAGAACCAGGTGAACACCGAAGCGGTCACCACCCTCGGTTCGACCGTGGGCGTCGGCGTCGGAATGCAGGTGCCTGACGAGGCCGTCTACAAGATCACCAAGGCATTCTGGGAAGGGGTCGCCGAAATGTCGGGCTCAGCCCCCTGGCTGCGCAACATCACGCTGGATGGTGCACTGACGGATCTGAACCTGCCGCTGCATCCCGGCGCCCTGCGCTATTACGAGGAAGTCGGTGTGACCATCCCCGACGACCTGCGCCCGGAATAAGCCCCTAACCCTGCCCCGGTCCCCACACGGTCCCCACAGGGGCCGGGTCATCCGCCTGCAAAAGGAGCCAAGCGTGAGCGAGCCCCGCAACATCCTCTTCATCATGTTCGATCAGCTACGCTGGGATTACCTCAGCTGCTATGGTCATCCGCACCTCAAGACCCCGCATCTTGACCGCCTGGCAGCGCGCGGAGTGCGTTTCGACAATGCCTTCATCCAATCCCCGATCTGCGGCTCGTCGCGGATGTCGACCTATACCGGGCGCTACGTCCACTCGCATGGGGCAAGCTGGAACGGTATTCCGCTGAAGGTCGGTGAATTGACGATGGGTGATCACCTGCGCGCCGCAGGCATGTCCTGCCACCTGATCGGCAAGACCCACATGCGGGCCGACGCCGAAGGCATGGCGCGCCTTGGCATCGAGCCGGACAGCCTGATCGGTGTCCGCGTTGCCGAATGCGGCTTTGATGTTGTCGAACGCGACGACGGGATGCGCCCCGAAGGGCCTGACGGCTTTTACGACGAAGGCGGCGCGGCGCGCTACAACGATTACCTGCGCGCCAAGGGCTATGAGAGCGACAACCCCTGGCACGACTATGCCAACTCCGGGCGTGATGCCGAAGGGCACGTCCTCTCGGGCTGGTTCCTCAAGAATTCGTCCGAGCAGGCCAATATCGCCGAAGAAGATAGCGAAACACCCTACCTGACACGGCGCGCGATCGAGTGGATCGAACAGGCCGAAGGACCATGGTGCTGTCACCTCAGCTATATCAAGCCGCACTGGCCCTATGTCGTTCCCGCCCCTTATCACGATATGTTCGGTCCCGACGACGTGCTGCCCCCGGTGCGCAGCGACGCCGAATATGCCGATGCCCACCCCGTGCTCAAGGCGTTCATGGACGCCCCCGTCGGCAAGGCATTTGCCCGCCCTGAGGTGCGCAATCCGGTCGTGCAGGCCTACATGGGCCTGATCAAGCAGTGCGACGATCAGATGGGCGTGTTGTTCGACTATCTGGAAACGAGCGGTCGGATGCAGGACACCCTGATCGTGGTCACCTCTGATCACGGTGACTTCCTCGGCGATCACTGGATGGGCGAAAAGATGTTCTTCCAGAATGCCTCCGTCAAGGTACCGATGATCATCTATGACCCGTCGACGGCAGCCGATGCGACACGCGGCACCACCAGCGCGGCGCTGGTCGAATGTATCGATCTGGCCCCGACCTTCGTTCAAGTGGCCGGCGGCGCCATCGCCGATCACATCCTCGAAGGCGAAAGCCTGCTTCCCCTGCTGCGCAACCCCGACGCAGACACACGACGGGATTTCGTTATCTGCGAATATGACTACTCGGCGTCGCCCATTTCGGAAAAACTGGGGCTGAGCGTGCGCGAAAGCGCGATGTTCATGGTCGCCGATACCCGCTGGAAGCTGGTCCATTTCGAAGGCGGTTTCCGCCCCATCCTGTTCGACCTTCAGAACGATCCGCAGGAACTTGTCGACCTCGGCGCGGATCCCGACCACGCCGACACGATCGCCGCGATGTATGACAAATTGTTCCGCTGGACACGACGCAACGCACAACGCACCACCCGAAGCACCGCCCAGCTTGAACAGATGCGCCGCAGCTCGGGGCGGCGCGGCGTGATGATCGGCATCTATGACGAAAACGACGTGCCGCTGGAACTGACGGTGAAATACCGCGGCCTCAAGGTTCCGGATCGAAGCGGCTCCGCCAGTTAGCTGCCGACCACCGGATCGGCGCAGGTCCCCCGCCATAACCTGTGGCGAAAACCTGCGCCCTGTCGATTGCGCAACCTGCCTTGATCGGGGACGATATCCGGGCCCCGGTCACAGCTCAGCGGGACACCCCTGGCATGTCGTTTGGTGTGTGAAAGCAGTTTTCAGGCACTAAGCGCGGCAGGCGGGGACAGACCAGATGAACCGCGAAACCGCTCTGCTGCTGCCCGACATTGGGAAACTTCCCTCTTGGATTGGGAACCAAAAGGGCTAGACTTCAATCAAGGTGTTGAAAATGCTGGTGGGTGATGAGGGACTCGAACCCCCGACATCTTCGGTGTAAACGAAGCGCTCTACCAACTGAGCTAATCACCCGCCGCGGGTTCCTCTACAGCAACTCTGGCCGGGCACGCAAGAGGTGAGATGAGCAAACTTCCCTTCATGGTATTCACCGACCTCGACGGTACGCTTCTCGACCACCAGACCTATTGCTACGACGCCGCCCTGCCCGCGCTGGATCGCCTTCGTGACATGGCGATACCGGTCGTCCTCGCCTCGTCCAAGACCGGTCCCGAAGTCGCAGCCCTGCGTGCGGAATTGCGGCTCGACGCATCGCCCGCCATCGTCGAGAACGGCGCGGGCCTGCTGGCCCCGCATCAATCGCCCGACACGACCAGCACCACGTATGCCCGCCTGCGCACCCTTCTGGATGGGGTGTCACCGGACCTGCGCCAGTCGTTTCGCGGATTTGCGGACATGGGACCCGAAGGCGTCGCCGAAAACGCCGGTCTGACCCTGCCCGCAGCGCGCATGGCGTGCCAGCGGACCTATTCCGAACCCGGGATCTGGAGCGGAACCCCGGACGGCGAAGAAGCCTTCGTCGCAGCACTTGCGCAACAGGGCATCGCGGCACGGCGCGGCGGGCGGTACCTGACCCTGTCGTTCGGCGGTACCAAGGCGGATAGCATGAAAGACGCCGCACAACTCTTTGGCAACCCCACGCTAATTGCCCTCGGTGATGCCCCGAATGATGTCGAGATGTTGGAAACGGCCGATATCGGTGTGATCATCAGCAACGCCCACGCCACCCCCCTGCCGGAACTGGCGGGCGAACCTGAAGGCCGCATCCTTCGCAGCACGAAATTCGGCCCCGAAGGCTGGAACGAGATGATGCAAAAGCTAATATCAAGGTTAGCCGCACAGTAACCAACCCGGCAACCAACCGGCGCCATGACCCGGCCAGATCGCCCTGGCCCGCCCATCATTCAGGAGCCCCAGGTGGCAGATTTTCATCAGAACGGCAATATCGCGACCATCCACAACCTGCGCACCCGCTCGTCCGAGGATATGGCGCGTGAACTGGCCAGCTTTGCCACCTCGCGCAAGATCAGCCTCGTCCTGCCCTCGCTCTACTCCGAGCTTGAGGGCGACGCGCTGCCCAATATCCTGTCGGAACTGGCAGAGGTCCCCTATCTGCACCGCATCGTCATCGGCCTGGACCGCGCGGACGAGGCGCAGTATCGCCATGCGCGCCAGTTCTTTTCCGTCCTGCCCCAGAACCATGTCGTGATCTGGAACGACAGTCCGCGGATGACCGCGATCCAGAAGCGGCTCGAAGATCTCGGCCTCGGCCCGATCGAACCCGGCAAGGGCAAGAACGTCTGGGGCTGCCTCGGCTTTCTCATCGCCTGCGCGGACAGTTCGGTGGTCGCCATCCACGACTGCGATATCGTGACCTACGAAAAGGACATGTTGCACCGCATGGTCTATCCGGTGGCCAACCCGAACTTTTCCTACCAGCTGTCAAAGGGCTATTATGCCCGCGTCGGCAACAGCAAGATCAACGGGCGCGTCAGCCGGATGCTGGTCTCTCCCCTGTTGATATCGCTGAAAAAGACCATCGGCGACCGCGACTACCTCGATTACCTGCGCGCCTTCCGCTATCCGCTGTCGGGCGAGATGGCGATGCGCACCGGCATCCTGCCCGACCTGCGCATCCCCTCCGACTGGGGCCTGGAAATCGGAGTCCTGTCAGAGGCATGGCGCAACCTCGCCCCGAAATCGGTCTGCCAGGTCGAAATTGCCGACAATTACGACCACAAGCACCAGGACCTGAGCGTCGAGGACAAGACGCAGGGCCTCAGCCGGATGTCGATCGACATCTGCAAGGCGCTGTATCGCAAGCTGGCCGCGGATGGCACCGTCTTCAACGAGGAAATCTTTCGCACCCTGAAAGCCACCTATTACCGCTCGGCGCTCGACCTTCTCGACAGTTATTACGACGACGCAAAGGCCAACGGCCTTTATGTCGACCGCCACCAGGAGGAAAACTCGGTCGAGCTGTTTGCCGAAAACATCATCGAAGCGGGCCAGATGTTCCTCGACAAACCCTCGGCCACCCCCTTCATACCGACGTGGAACCGTGTCCATTCGGCGGACCCGGACCTGATGGCCGACATGGTAAAGGCCGTGGCCGAAGACCTGAAGGAATTCGTCTAGGCCCCGGCCCCGGAAACGCCGGCCAGACCGTCTGGGCGGCGATGTCCAAAGGCTGTCAGGGCGATACCGGCGGCGGGGGTTCCGCCCCGCCGCCGGTATCGACACACAGACCCGGCCCTTTGCCTCAGCCTCGGTTCGTGATCCAGCGGCATTGGTAGGGCGCGAACGGAATCAGATCATCCTCGGGAGAGATCGCCTCGCCGCTCAGCAGATCGACCCAGTCCTCCCCTTCGATCAGATTGATCGATAGCGGGTCGATCTCGACCGCTTGATCCGAAACATTGTGCAGCGCGAAAATGGACTGGTCGCGGTCAAGGCTCTGCCGCCACACGCCAAAGATGCGCTCGTCCAGTTGCAGCGTAAATTGCGTCGCGTTGGGGTGAAACCCGCGCTGGCGACGGCGGATACCGATGCGGCGACGCATCTCCGACAGAACGATATGCTGCGGGCTCTCGGGGTCTTCCAGCAGCCCTTGCAGGCGGTCGTATTCCCAGCGATGCCGGTTGATCGCCCTGTTGTGGCCCGACTTCTCGACGCCCTCCGTATCGTTCGGGCTGGCCAGCAGCGAATGGATATAGAAGGCCGGAATGCCCTCCAGCGCCATGACCAGGGTCTGTGATGCCAGAAAGCGGGCGATCTGGTGCGCATCCGGTCCGGCAAAGGTGCCCTTCATCGCCTCGAACCAGGTGATGTTCAATTCATAGGGCGCCTCTCCCCCACCTGGCAGAGCGCGCATCGACACCCGCCCCCCGAAACTTCGCACGGACTCGATCACCGCCTGGGTATCGTCCGCCGACAGGATACCTTCGGCGGGACGCATCCCGATCCCGTCGTGCGACGCGGTAAAGTTCAGATAGGCGCACCCCAGCTGCGCCGGCGGCATCGACCCCTGCCAGCGGATCAGGTTCTTGGCGGTCCCGGCCATCATCGCGTGCAGCACCAGCGGCGGCAGCGAAAAATTGTATACGGCGTGGGCTTCGTTCCGGTTGCCGAAATAACTCAGGTTTTCCTGGTTGGGCACGTTGGTTTCCGTCAGCAGGATCACGGGTTCCGACGCGAAATCCGCAAACAGCCGCATCATGCGCACAATCGCATGGGTCTGTGGCAGGTGGATCGACTTGGTGCCCGCTTCCTTCCAGATAAAGGCCACGGCATCCAGCCGCACGATCCGCACCCCGTTGTCGATGTGCAGCCGCATGACGCGAAAGAATTCCATCAGCACTTCGGGATTACGGAAATCAAGATCGACCTGATCATGGCTGAAGGTGCACCAGACATGGCGCACCCCGCGCGACGTATTCACCTCGCGCAACAGGGGGTGCGTCCGGGGGCGGACCACCATCGACAGATCCTCGTCGGGCGACGCCTCGAAAAAGAACTTGTCATAGGGCTCGTGCCCTTGCCGATAGGCATTGAACCACGCCGAGGAACTGGAAACGTGGTTCAGGACCAGGTCGGACATCAGCAGGAATTCCGACCCGATACGCTGAATATCCGACCAGTCCCCCAGGATCGGGTTCACCGCGCGATAGTCGGTCACCGCAAACCCATCATCCGAAGTATAGGGGAAGAAGGGCAGGATATGGACGCCGTTGACCACGCCGCTCAGTTGGTTCTGCAAAAAATCGCGAAGCAAATCCAAGGGCTTGTGCACCCCGTCGATGATCGAATTCCCGTAGGTGATGACCAGTGCATCGCGCTCGGACCACTGTCGGTTGCCGGGCACCCTGCCCCGCTTGCGTGGCATGGAACCTTCGGGCCAGAAGGCTTTCGTCAATCCGGTTGCTACGGCGCCAACATCCTGCTCGGGATAGATCTGCCTGACCAGCGCCTCAAGTCTGTGCCGAAAGGTCGAGGAATACTCGGATGTCATCAGGAATTTCTCCGCTATAATACTTTCTGACTTCCCAGAATAACATCCGAGTTTCAAGCGGATCGTCCAAATGGGTCGCCGCCCGGACGAAGTTCGCGGCGGAAAGGCGGCTCAGCGGGCATTCAGCATCCCCGGCGCTTTTCCAGCTGCCCCGTGGCGCGCCATCCGCCTGCGCCTTGACACCCTTTGGCTGTGTCCACGCCGCGTCGGGCCGCCGTGACTGCCGGTTGCGCGCCGCCGTCAACTCGCCGCCCAGCCACCGTCACACTACCGTCATCCTGCGCTGCAACAATAACATCAAACGCACGGCGATCACGTGATCGCCCGGGCCGAAAGCACACAAAGTTTACCAAAACATTGACACGATGTGCCTTAGGTCACAAGCTGACGCGCATTAACATCACTTTATTTTGGACAAGATTATGCCAACCGAAGCTGCCATCTCGGCCCTCGCAGGTTGCAATCCTGTTCGTGCGTCACGCGCCCTGTCATGCAGGGCACGTCTGTGCTGTAGCGTTGCCGCGATCATCGCGGCCCTGCCGGTCACGACGCCCCGGCCCGTGCAGGCGGAAACGATCACGACGGATCTCACCGCGAACCTGAACGTGGCCGGTGGCGAAGAGGTCACCATCGCCGAAACGATCAGCGGCAATGCGCATACGATCACCACCGAGGCCGATACCGGCAGCGGCGTCGGCGCGCTGACCCTCGACGACAATGTCGGCGTCACCCAGGTTGGCGTCTTTACCAACAACGGCGCCACGACATTCGGTTCAGGCGCCAGCATGATCTCAAGCAACGTCATCAACAACCAGTGGCTGACCCTGGGCGACAACGCGGTATTGTACGTCAAAAAACAGCTTTCGTGGCAATCTGCGGCGATCAAGAACAACTACAATATTTACATGGGCAACGGCGCCACGCTCCAGGCCGATGGTTTCATATACAACGAGGAAGGCGCGACCATTGAAACCCACGGCAACGCTGTTTTCAACGCGATCGCGAATGATGCCTGGGCGGCGACCTTCATCAACAAGGGCAAGATCTGGACGGACCCCGGCTATTTCACCATCACGATTGGCACCGAGACCCCCTCCTACGAACTCAATTATTTCGAAAACCACAGCACCGGCACCGTCGACCTCAGGGCGGGCGTCGTCATGCAGGGCGAAAACACGGTTTTCAAGAACGCCGGGAAAATCTTCATTTTCGAGGACGCCGCGCTCTCGACAAAGACATTTGAAAACCAGTCGGGCGGCTACGTTCTGCTCGATGTCGGCGGCACGCTCTACTCCTCGGTCCAGAACAAGGCCGGCGCCGAGATCGACATCAACAACGGCACGCTGTCGGGCAAATTGGTAAACGCGGGCACGGTCACGAACACCGGCAATCTCGATGACGTCGAAAACACCGGCGGCACCATCGACAACCAGAACATCATCAACGGCGATCTGGTCATCTCGGGCGGTGTCGTCACCAACAGCGGCACCGTAGAAGGCCAGACCACTCTTTCCGGTGGCAAGCTGGAAACCTCGGGCCAGGTGCAGGACGTGACCTTCACCAGGAATTCCGAACTTGAGGTCACCTCGGGTGCGGTCGGCAATGTCACGATCGACGGCTCGCTGTCCCCGAACACCGGCGGCACGCTGACCATGACCGGCGGCAGCATCCAGGATCTCGACGTCACCGGCGACTACGGCAAGGCGATCCTCAGCGCCGGCCAGGTCGACGGTGACACCACGATCGGCTTCGGTGCCACGGTCGAGGCGGCAGGCGCCGCATTCAACGGCGCGGTCACCGTGGCCGAGGCCGTCGTCAAACCGAACGAACCCGACGGCCCCGGCACCTTTGTGCTCAGCGCCGATACAACGGTCACCGGCAAGTTCATCAACAATGGCAAGGTCATGTCGACCGGCACCGGGCCAGTCACCCTGACAATCGCGTCGGGCTACGATTTCGTCAACTACGGCACGCTGGACGGGGATTCCGAAAACGGCACCGCCGACATGACCATCACCGCCGACAACATCTACATCAGCCCCGAATCCATCGTGACGGGGAACGTGTTTCTGAACGGCACGGTCGACAACGGCGGCGTGCAGGACATCACCAATGATCTCAGCAATGACCTCGTGGTGCTGGCGGGGGGTATTTCGGCGGTCAAGGCCGACATCAGCGGCAATGGTCACAATGTCACGACCAACGCCGCAGGTGGCATCTCCGACCAACCCGGCGTGCTGCGCGTCAACGGCGTGACCTTCGACGACATCGCCACCCTGCACAACAAGGGCGAAACCTATATCCGGCCCGATGCCACCCTCAGCGCCCAGGTGATCGACAACTCCGGTCTGATCTCACTGGATGAAGGCGCCTCGCTCATCGGCACCGGCAACACCATGACCAACGAAGGCGCCATCGTGGCCGAGGGGTCGGCCCTGATTGCCGACGCGGGCGCGATCAACAACAGCGGCACCCTGACCTTCAAGAATGGCGGCACGCTCAACCCCAACAGCGACAATTCCGGGGGTGAGGCGTTCAACAACTCCGGCACGCTCAGCATCGGGGGCAACCAGCTGGTGGTCTTCGGTGATGGCACCGCCGACGTGATCAACAACCTAGCAGAGGGCGAAATCGTCATCGAGACCGGCGTGGACTACAGCAACACCCACTCCGCGCTCAGCG
The DNA here is from genome assembly GCF_003575965.1 of Pseudooceanicola sediminis. Taxonomy (GTDB): domain Bacteria; phylum Pseudomonadota; class Alphaproteobacteria; order Rhodobacterales; family Rhodobacteraceae; genus Pseudooceanicola; species Pseudooceanicola sediminis. Next base: position 92,984 of record NZ_QWJJ01000011.1, read on the forward strand.
GCCAGGGCACGACCCTGAACAACGCCGGCAAGGTGTCGACCAACGTGCAAACCAGCCTTGATCTGGCCGCGATCAACAACCTCGCAGGCGGCGTGCTGTGGTTTGGCGAAAATGCCAGTAGCGACGAGCGCCGGGATGTCACGACCGTCACCGTCACCAACGGGATCGTCAACGCGGCCGGTGCTACCCTGACATCCGTTTATGCGGACCTGACCGCCGACGTGGAAAACCATGGCACGCTGAACGCGAACTTTACCGGCAACCTGGTATCCGACGGCGACATCATCAGCGCCACTGTGCTGGGCGACACGCAGATCACCGGCGGCACCGCGCAAGAGCTGCTGACCTTCGGCGACCTGACAGTCGAAAATGCCGTGATCGAGGGGCGCGTCATCAACCACGGCGCTTCGCTTGACGCGTCAACCACCACGAACAACGGCGGCACGATCATCGTCACCGCCGGGTCTCTCAGCAATATCGTCAACAATTCCGGTCGTTTCGACATCACCGGCAACACCGTCGAAACACATAGCGTCCATGAAAACCTCAGCTTTGAAAACCATGGCACGGCATCCAATGCCAGCACCCGGCTGGGAAAGGTCAGCGTCACCAATACCGGCACGTTTTCCAACAGCGGCACCCTGAAATCTTTTACCGGCAACAGCGGCACCTTCGAAAATTCCGGCACGGTCGAAAACGTCGTCATCAATGACGGATCGGCCACCAATACCGGGTCCATCAGCACCTTCCGCCAATATGCGGGCGTGTCGCTCAGCAGCGGCTCGATCGACTCCTACGGCTTGTTCGGAACGGCCTCCGGCACGATTTCCGGCACCGTCCGCGAAGGGATCGGCGCACAGGATTCCGCCGCGCTGCTGATCAACGGCAACCTGACCCTCGGGCAGTTTTCCAACAGGCCCTCAACCATAACCAACAATAGCGTCGCGCCATTTCGCATCACGGCAGGCGTCACCAGCCTGTATCGCGGCGGCACCGTCACCAACTTCGGTGACATGCGCATCTCAGATGCCAGCCTGATCGCGTATGGCACCAACGAATTCCTCAACAAACCCGCCGCCAGCCTCAGCCTGACCAACGCCAGGCTCGATTCCCAGACCTTCTGGAACGCCGACGGTGCCAGCGCGACCTTTACCGACAGCGCCTTCAACGGCTGGTTCAGCAACAACGGCACGCTGTCCCTGTTCGGCACCAACACCTGGACCGGCGATCTGGTCAGCCCCGCAGCACCCGCGGCGACAGCCGTCGTGACGATGCAGAACGGCGTGACCACCGACCACCTCAGCGTGTCGGGCAACCTGCAACTGGGGCGGCGGCTTGAGCTGGACGTGGACCTGTCCGACAGCACCGGCAAGGTCGATACCATCTCCGTTTCGGGGGCTGTCACCAAGACGGAACAGGACCTGACATTCGCCTTCAACAACGTCGGCCCCACGGGCACCTTCGTTGCCTTTGACAGCAATGTCGACGTGCTGACCTACGGCAGTTTCGATGTCGCGGATTATGCCGTGACCGGCCTGCCCACCACCGGTGCCGTCCAGTACAAGCTGGTCAACAATACCTCCGCCAACGCGCTGCAACTGCAGAACGCCACCAACCCCGGAACCGGCGGCGTGGTCGGTGGCGTCGGCGCGGTCGGTGGCATCAACAACCCCGGCAACCAGCCCGGCACGCCCACGATCCTGCCCGGCGGCAGCGTCTCGCAGGTGCTGAACTCGGTGCCGCGCCAGTTCACACCCGCCGCCCTGCCCGGCGGCGGTACCTTTGCCCGCACCCCGACGGGTGGCGCGCCCTCGGCCGGGCTTTCGGGCGGACTTTCGGGCGGTGTGTCCGGTGGTGGGTCTGGCGGACTGTCGGGCGGGGACAACAGCGGCACGCTCAACTTCCTGCCCGGCGAACCCGTGCTGCCGCCCCAGACCCAGACCAACACCTGGGCCCGCGTCAACGGGGGCCGCGCCACGATGACCAGCGAAACCACGACCAGCCTCGGCACCACCTCCAGCGATGTCGACGTGCGCTACCAGGGCGTGGACACCGGCTTCGACATCAGCGGCGGCGAAAGCCCCCTTCTGGGCGATTGGTCCTTCAGCCTGGGTGCCTCCCTCGGCACCACGACCGGCAATGTCAGCCAACCCGTCTTCAACCTCGATGGCGCCACCGGCAATGTCATCCCCGGCTCGATCAGCAGCTACAACCGCCAGGATTTCACCCAGGTGCAGGGCGGCGTCACCTTCGGCCTGACACGCGGCGATGTCTTTGCCGACCTCCGACTGGGCTATGCCAGCACCCGGTCCGACCTCAAGAACCTCGCGACGGATCCGACCAGCGGTCTCGGCATCGCCGACCAGACCTATACCACCCAGGGGCCCACCTTCAGCGGCAAGATCGGCAAGACCTTCCTGCTCGACGAAGTACGCGAGATTTCCCTGACTCCGTCACTGGGCTTCTTCTTCTCGAACCAGTCCGCGGACGACCTGACCTACGACAACGGCACGCCGAACGACACCAGCGATGATGGCCTGCTCCAGATCGACGACGTGCAGACTCGGCTCGCTCACCTCGGCGTGACGCTGGCCAAGGAAACGATGCTGCAAACCGGCACCGCGGCAATCCAGTATTTCGGCACGATCACCGGCTACAAGGATTTCGGCAGGGACACCACGTCGCACTACTTCCAGAAAACCGATGGCGCCGGAAATCCGGATCCCTCCGTTGCGCCACTCGAAAGCCGCAGCAGCGCCTCCGGCGCGTACGGAGAGCTGAGCCTGGGCCTGACCTATATCCAGACCTTCGACACGGGCCTGGCCAGCCCCGTGAAAAAGCTTGAGGCGACACTGCGCGCCGACAGCCAGATCGCGGGGTCTGTCGATGGCTGGGGCCTCACGGCGCAGATCCGCTACAGCTTCTGACGCCTGCAACAGCCCGCACACCCACCCGGTCCCGACGCCGTGCGGGCCACACCGCTGTCCGCACCGCAGGGGCACCGTCAAGATACCGTCAAGATACCGACGTTCAAAATCGCCCTGTTTTCCGGCGTCCTGCGGCATCCGGACTGCCTGCCCCGCACTTATCGCAGACGCTCATCAGGCAACAAACAGGCGGTCCTCACGACCAAAGCACCGCCCAACATTTCCGGCTTCCGTTTCCCCGAATCCAGCATCGCAATTCCCGCCCGCACCGCGCGGGCAAACAATGCGCCACGGCGGGCCCGGCCCTCCCGATCGGCTAAAATTCGCTGATCTGTCTTAAATTGCAATTCGTCCGAAATGATTCGTGTTATAGTTGCATTGTTCGCGCTCATTATTAACGGGCGATGGCGAATTTTCCGCCTGCGAACACATTTCAAATACACATTTTTTGGAGGAACAGATGTCCACGAAAACGATTGCAAAGCTTCTGGGTTCGGATATGAAATTCACGGCCCAGTTCATGGTGCAGCCAAAGGAAACGCTGGCTGAATACGGCATCGAAAGCGAAAACCTCGACGATGGCGATGTTCGCGCGATGGAGGCCGTTGTGCGCCTGACGCAGGATTCCCTGCGCGCCAATGCCAAACTGCTCGGGGTCGACATAGCGACTGCGGCATGGGGCATCGGCGCAGGGTGCTGCAATTCCAAAAGCGTCATGATGCGCGACCTCGGGGCAACCAAACGCCTCTGAGGCGCTGCCTCAAACCGGAGCATTCCATGAAAAGCATCGCGGTCTATCTGACCGGTGCATGCAACCTGCGCTGCAAACATTGCAGCGTGGGCCTTGATCAGTATCGCCCAAGGGAAACCTTGGACGATGCGCAGATCATGCATGTCATCGAAAAAGCCGCCGACCGTGGCGTCGAATACGTCACGCTCCTCGGCGGAGAGCCGACCTACACGCGTCACGACCTTGCTGCATTCACCCGCAGGGCATCGGAGGTGGGCGTCAAACTTTCCATCAACACCAACCTTTTCTTTCCCGAAAAGCTTCTGCCGCTGATCGACGACCCGGGCCTGGGCAATATCGTGGTCAGCTTGGATGGCGCCGGTCCTGAAACCCACGACGCCATGCGCGGCAAGGGCAGCTTTGCACGCACCATCCGCAACCTGGAATTGATCATTGCGGCGCGCGACAGGATCCGCCCGGAATTGACCATTGATCTGACCTTCGTCCTGACGGCGCTGAATCAGACAGATGCAATTCGTATTGTCGACCTGGCAATCGCGCACCGCATCGACAAGTTGAACATCAATCTGATCAACCCCGTCGGGCGCGGGAACACCTTCAGCAAGAAACTGCGCGGCGGCGACGACTACCTCGCCGCGATTTCCAAGATGGTCCTGTATTTTCAGCTGCTGCGACCCCCGATCACCCTATCCATCCCGCTGCCGCCCGCAGTCGCTGAATATCTCGAAATGGAATACGGCGTTCCCGTCGACGCCTTCATCAATGATGCCGCATGTGGCGGAACCGAGGTTTATACCTACGTCGATCTTCGCGGCAACCTCTTGCCCTGCCCCGGTTTATCCTACGAAGAGGGGCGCAACGACACCATGAACCACAGGCACGAAAACCTCAGTATCCTTGACCGCAGCATTGCCGACATCGAAACGACCTCGGTCTTTCGCGCCTTCAACAAGGCACAGCAATCCCGTTCAAAGAACGCCGTTTTCGAACCGTGCAATGTCTGCAAGCATCGCGCCGTTTGCTCACCCTGCACGGCAAGTTATTACAAAAAGGATTCAGCCAATGTCATCGACATGTGCAAACGCATTTACGAAAAACTGCCAGACGACCCGCGTATATCGACCATTTTCCACATGAGCGAATCTGCCGAAGTGTAACCGATATTGCCGATAGGAGGTTTTCGACCATTCGCTGGGCTGTACCCGTGCGGCAATAGGTCTGTCATGCGCGTGGCCCGTTCTATACCCAGCGGATCACTCGTCAATTTCGCTTATCGGCCATGCCAGATCGGGACCGGTGCGGAAATAAGACACGTTATTGGTGAAAAATCTCTCCGGCGCCAATTTTATCAGGCGGCCGTCCGGGTTATCGATCCTGGCGATATTTTCGATGAACCAGGAATTCCAATCCTTCTCTGCGCCCAGATATTTTGCCAAAAGCCGCCGGAACCGATCAGGATTCATGCGCACGATTTCGGCCGATCCGCGCATTCCAAGATGCAGCAGCACGCCCGCGTCATTGTCAAAATGGACAATCTCGATTGCACAGCGGGGATCGGCCTCAAGACGTTTGACCGAGCTGGAGTTCGTCGAGCCGAGCAACCAGATCGCGTCGTCCTCCCACACGAACCAGGTTGGCGCATTGCGCGGGCTGCCATCCGCCGCGACAGTCGACAGATTGGCCATCAGCGGGCGCCTCAATATCTCCAACGGGTCGAATTTTCTGGGCATGATTAAGGCTACGAAATTCAGCTGAGGGGAACAAGGTCAACTTCGCCGCACCGATCGGCGGGAATTCGGGGACGTTTGCATTTCATCCTGCGGGCCGGCCTTGGCCGCTAAAATGTTGGGGCAGCCGCGTTATTGCACGGCAGCACCATGCACGCCGCCATTCCCCGTCCCCGCGAACGCTGGTCTGTCCTCAGGTCGAAAGGCCTCGCTTGAGGCGACCTTTTCCTGCCTTCTACCACGGAAATTTCTTCTTTCCACTTCGCCTCGTTGCGCGCAGTTTTTATGCCAGCACAGTTTCCGATCAGCCATCCCGGGGCGCCATCGCATGTGACGCGATGCAGCGCATTTCCAAACATGTTGGCGCGATGATCCAAATCTAGGAAGAGAATATGACAGTCGAAAAAACTGACACGCTGATCGTTGGCGCAGGTCAGGCCGGTATTGCGATGAGCGAACATCTGACGGAAATGGGTATTCCACACATCGTTCTGGAACGGAACCGGATCGCTGAACGATGGAGGTCGCAACGCTGGGATTCCCTCGTGGCGAACGGTCCGGCCTGGCATGATCGCTTTCCCGGTCTCGAATTCGACGACGTTTCCCCCGACACCTTTCCCCCGAAAGAGCGGATGGCCCGCTACTTCGAGGACTACGCGACGATGATCGAAGCGCCGATCCGCACCAATGTCGAGGTAAAGCGCGTGCAAAGATGCCCCGGCCGGCCCGGTTTCATTGCCACGACGTCCGAAGGCGAAATCGAAGCACAGCGGGTCGTCGCGGCGACGGGTCCTTTCCAGGTGCCCTCCTTTCCCCGAATTGTTCCCGAGGACGCCGCAATCACGCAACTTCATTCCTCCGACTATAAAAATCCCGGCCAATTGGATGAGGGCGCTGTGCTTGTTGTCGGCGGCGGCGCGTCGGGGTCGCAGATCGCCGAAGAATTGCAGCGCGCAGGCCGCAAAGTTTTCCTGTCGATCGGAGAACACTACCGCCCTCCCCGCTCCTACAGGCAGCGCGATTACGTCTGGTGGCTTGGCGTTCTGGGCAAGTGGGACGAGATCAAGACACAAGCAAAGAAAAAGCACGTTGCCTTTGCGGTCAGCGGCTACGATGGCGGCAAGACGATCGACTTCCGGCGTCTCGGCAACATGGGCGTTACGGTCCTCGGCATGACAAAAAGCTACGAAAATGGCGTGCTGCACATCGCTGACGACCTGGTCAGCAATCTCGACGAAGGGGATCGGGCCTACCGCGACGTCCTGCGCGAGGCTGACGCCTATGTCGAGCGCAATGGCATCGACCTTCCCCCCGAACCCGAGGCCTGGGAACGTCAGCCTGACCCGGAGTGCGTAGCGGCACCGATCCTTGAACTGGATCTGGCACGGGAAAACGTCCGCACGATCATCTGGGCAACAGGGTTCAAGTTCGATTTCAGCTGGCTTGATGTGGATGCCTTTCACGAAGACGGCACGCCTTTTCACAAGCGCGGAATTTCCTCCGAAACCGGCATATACTTTCTTGGCCTGCCAGAGCTGACCAACCGCGCGTCCTCCTTCATCTATGGCTGCTGGTATGACGCGAAATATATCGCGACCCATATTGGCGTTCAGCGCAACTACGTCGCCTACGAAAAGCAATAGCCGGACAAAGGGCGGGGAAGGATGATGTTCGTTCGCTCCCCCGCGCCTGTCCTGCATGACTGCGTGCCAAACCCTGTTCGGGAACCGGCAACCTCATGCTGACCCTTCGCCCCGACACCGCCAAGCAACAAGGACACCGTCATGAAGACCGTCATGTTCCTCAATGGCCCGAATGCAAATCTGTACGGCCTTGATCCGAAAGGTGCCTATGGCACGGACAGCTTTCCACAGATCGAAGCGGCCTGCCTGGATCGCGCTGCCGAGCTGGAATTCAACCTGATCTTTCGTCAGTCCAATCACGAAGGCGTCCTGATCGACTGGATACAGGAAGCAAGGCAAACCTGTGATGGCCTTCTGATCAACGCAGCCGGGCTGACTTATACGTCGATCGCCATTCTGGACGCTTTGCTGGCGTTCGATGGCCCGATCATCGAATGCCACATGAGCAACATCTGGAAGCGAGAGCCCTTTCGCAGCCAGTCCTATATTTCCAAGGCCGCGACGGGGGTCATTGCCGGTCTCGGCGTACAGGGCTACCTGCTTGGATTGTCCGCCATGAAAACGATGATCACGGACACACCAGCATGACCGACACCCTGGTTTTCTTCAGCGGCCCTGACCCGTTCGACACTTGGCGGGATGCCCTTGTGCCACACCTGCCCGATACGGTGCGCATTCAGAATTCAGATGCCGTCACTGACCCGGACGCAGTGCGCTTCGCCCTTGTATGGATGCCGCCCGAGGGCTTTTTCGAACGTTTTCCGAATCTTGAGCTGGTGATCAACCTCGGGGCCGGCGTCGACCGATTGGTCGCGCGTGACGATCTGCCGGACGTACCGATCACGCGCTTGTCCGATCCCGAGATGGGGCGGATGATGGCCAGTTTCGTGTTGTTCTCGGTCTTGCGACATGCGCGCGACATTCCACATTTCGAAGCGGCGCAGGCACGCCGTGAATGGTCCTACCGTCACCCACGTGCGGCTGGCGACACCAAGGTTGCGGTGCTTGGCCTGGGCGAACTGGGAGCATTGGCAGCGACCGAGGTCGCCCGGCAGGGCTTCGACACCCACGGATGGGCAACGAAACCACATGATCTGCCAGGGGTGCGTGTGCATTGCGGCGATCACGCCCTCGCACCGCTGCTGGCCGAGGCCGATATCGTGGTCTGCATGTTACCGTTGACCCCCGGGACACGCGGACGCCTCGACGCCTCGGCCTTCGGTGCGATGAAACGGGGCGCCGCTTTCGTGAATGTTTCCCGGGGAGAGGTCGTCGATGAAGCCGCGCTTGTTGCCGCCCTGCGCTCTGGCCACCTGTCCGGCGCCACGCTTGACGTGTTCGAGACCGAACCTCTTGGGTCCGAACATCCGCTCTGGTCGCTGCCGGGTGTCCTGATCACGCCGCACCTTGCCTCGGTCGCACTTCCCAAAAGTGCCGCGCCTCAAATTGCGCGCAATATCCGGGCGGTGCAGACAGGCGGCACCCTGATCAACCAGGTGTCCCGAGTGCGTGGATATTAGGCACCCGGCAATCACGCTGCGAACGCCCCGCGATGGCCCAGGTAACGACACTATAATAAACCATTTAGTATCATACAGTTACCCATCCTAAGTTGGAAAAACCTTTGTAGGGAGTTGATATTTGCAATTACTCTAACCGGTCGAGCCCGGGCAGTTTGTGACCAAGCAAGAGACGCAACAACTGACTGGAGAAACCCATGGCTCTGACCTGCCGCCGACACCGTGAAGGCTGCATCGCCGGGTTCAGAAAGATACCTGCCTCGGCAGTACCATCAGATTTCATGCGCACAGGTGCCACTGCGAACGGGCGGCCCTCGGCCGAGTGTTCGGCAGCAACTGCAAACGAGCCGCGCAAACCTCTTATCCATTCCCCGGTCCATGGGGGCAGATCACCCCAGGCCGATCCTCTCCGGCCAAGGGCCTGACGTCCCTGCCGGAGCAAGACCCGAACCCGTCTCTCGGTTCGGCAAATAACGGCATGCCGCAAACAATTGCCGCATCATAAACCCTTCAACCAACAGGAACCTCCATATGAAACGTCTCCTCCTGACCGCCGCTGCGATAAGCTTGCTGTCTCCCGCCGCATTCGCCGAAACCCTCGTCGTCAGCAGCTGGGGCGGTAGCTTTCGCGACCTGATCGACGAAACCATCGCCAAGAAATTCACCGAGGAAACCGGTGTCGATGTCGAATTCATCACCGGCGGCACGATCGATCGCCTGAACCAGGCCAAGCTCAGCCGTGACACCCCGGAAAGCGACGTGACCTTCACCACCTCGCATATCGGCTGGCTTTATCACAACGACGGGCTGTTCGAAGAACTGGACATGTCCAAGATCCCGAATGCCGTGAACCTGGTCGAGCAGGCAAAAATCAGCCCGTCCCACATCGGGGCATGGGCCTATGTCTATACCATCGGCTACCTGCCTGACGCGGTCCCCGAGGGGATGACCTTCGACAGCTGGGAAGACCTGTGGTCGCCCGAACTGGAAGGCATGATTGCTGCACCCGATTTCGATCCGTCCCACATCATCGCGGTTTCATCCAAGCTGGACGGCGTCGACATCGAGAACTGGATGGATGCCACCGACAAGCTGCTGGCACTGAAACCGAACTTCAAAGCGTTCTATACCAACGATGCCAATTCGCAGCAGTTGCTGTCGACCGGCGAAACCCCGGTGCAGATCATGCTGTCGATGAACGCCTATCACATGCAGTCCGAAGGTCTGAACATAAAACTGGCGATCCCCAAGGAAGGGGCGGTGCTGGGTGTCGATACCATGGGCATCACCGCCGGCACCGACAAGCAAGAGCTGGCGTACAAGTTCATCAACGCAGCCCTTGATCCCGAAGTGCAGGCAAAGATTGCAGAGATCAAGAAAGGCAGCCCTGTCGTCTCAAACGTCGACCTGCCCGAAGAGCTTGCTGACCTGCCCGGCATCTTCACCACTCCCGAACAGTGGGAGAGCCAGACCCTGATCATCCCGCATGAGCTGCGCGCTGAAAAAACCGCAGAATGGCGTCAATGGTTCTCGGAAAACATGATTTCCGGCAACTGAAACTGATCCATCCCGGCGGTGCCGCCGCCGGGATCCCCCCAGAAGGAGCAGACCTCCCTGATGTCGAAACGCCCATTCCTAGGCTGGTTTGCCTCGCCGTCCATCCTGATTGCATTCGCGATCGCAGCGTCTTTTCTGGCGATTGTTCAGTACAGCCTGCGCGCACATGTCCCCGGTTCCCTCAACCCGGGCGGGCTGACGCTGGACAACTTCACGACGCTCTGGAAAGCCGTCTACGGGCAGGCGTTCCTGAACACCGTGTTGCTTTGCTTCTGGACCGCCCTGTTCACCCTGCTGATCGGCTATCCATTGGCCTTCGCGATGGTGCGTGCCAAGTCAGCACGCCTGCGCAGTGCGATACTGCTGATTTCCCTGACACCGCTGTTTCTGGGGGAAATCGTACGCACGTATTCCTGGATGATCGTTCTGGGCAATCGCGGCTTCGTAAACGCCGTACTGATGCAGATGGGGCTGATCGACAGGCCGATCGACTTCATGTTCACCATGACAGGGGTCGTCATCGCGTTGGTGCATTTCACCCTGCCCATCGTTGTCGTGATGCTGGCCGCCGCGCTCTCCCATATAGATCGCAATCTGGAACGCGCCGCGACCTCGCTTGGCGCGGGACGTGTCCGGGTCTTTGCGACCGTGACGCTGCCGCTGTCCATCCCCGGCATCGTCGCCGCCACGTCGACCGCTTTTGCCTGGACCTTTTCGGCCTTTGCGACGCCGCAAATGATCGGCGGCGGCAAGGTCCAGACGATCTCGACCCTCGTCTATCAGGTCGGTTTTGCCTCGTTCAATTTCCCGCTCGCGGCCTCGCTCTCGTTGGTTGGGCTGCTGTTCACCATCGCGGTGCTGGCCATCTTCAACACCGGCATTCGGCGCCTTGAAAAGATCGGAGCGCACTGACCATGAAGAAGACCATTCTCGATCACGCACTCGACTGGGCCGGGCGGATCCTGCTGACTGCGATCCTGTGTTTCGTCCTGCTGCCCTTCATCGTTGTCCTGATCGCCTCTTTCAACGAAAGCGCGATCCTGACCTTTCCGCCCAAGGGCTGGTCATTCCGCTGGTACGCCAACGCATTCGAGTACCGCGATTTTGGCGAAGGTCTGGTCAACTCGCTGATGATCGCTGCCATCGGCGCGACCATCGCGCTGATCGCCGGGTCTGGCTTTGCCTATGTGCTGAACCGCTATGATTTTGCGCTGAAATCTCTGTTGAACGGTGTTCTGATGTCGCCGCTGATTATCCCGAACTTCACCATCGGTCTGGGCCTGCTGATCCTGTCGGCCGCCGCATCTCTGCCTCGCTCGGTTTGGCTTGTCGTGGCCGTGCATGTGATCATCGTCCTGCCGTTTGTGGTCCGTTCCGTCTACGTCTCCCTGCAAAACTTTGAACGCCGCTATGAACAGGCCGCCGAAAGCCTGGGCGCCGGGCCTGTGCATGTCCTGCTGACCATCACCTTGCCGCTGCTGCTACCCGGGCTGGTCTCGGGCGGTCTGTTTGCCGCGATCCTGTCCTTCAACGAATTCACCGCATCGCTTTTCGTGGTCAACCAACGCACGCAGACCCTGCCCGTCGCAATGTACAACTACGTACGCGAATACGCCGATCCCACGCTGGCGGCCGTGTCCGTGATCTACGTCGCCGTGGTCGCCGTCATGCTGCTGCTCGTTCATAAATTCTTCCGTCTCGAAAAGGTCCTCAATGTCGAGTGAGATCCCCCGAAACACACCGCAAGACAGTCGCCAGCATCCCGCTGTCCAGATCGACGGTGTCGCCAAGTCATTTTCCGGTACTGTCGCGCTTGAACCGGTCTGGCTGAAAATCCGACGCGGAGAATTCCTGACCCTGCTTGGCCCATCAGGCTGCGGCAAGACCACACTGCTCAATCTCATTGCGGGCTTTCTCGAGGCCGACGAGGGAGAGCTTTTCATCAATCGTGACCTCGTCACCCAAGTCCCGCCGCATCAGCGTGAAATCGGTATCGTCTTTCAGAACTATGCCCTGTTCCCACATATGAACGTGGCGCAGAACGTCGCCTACGGGTTGCGAACCCGGCGCGTGTCAAAGGCCGAAACGGCAGAGCGCGTGCGCGAGGCGCTGGCGCTGGTCAAGCTGGAGGATTTTGCCGACCGGCGTCCCCGCCAACTGTCCGGTGGTCAGCAACAGCGTGTGGCCCTGGCCCGTGCGCTGGTGATCCGCCCCCGCGTGCTGCTGCTGGATGAGCCGTTTTCGGCACTCGACCGAAATCTGCGCACCGCAATGCAGGTCGAACTGAAAGAGATCCAGTCTCGCCTGGGCCTGACGACGGTGTTCGTGACACATGACCAGAGCGAAGCGCTCAGCATGTCCGACCGTATCGCGGTCATGTCCCGTGGCCGTATCCGACAGATCGGCACGCCCACCGAAATCTATGATCAACCACAAAGCCGCTTTGTTTCCACTTTCGTTGGGGATGCGAACCTGTTCAGCGCCACCCTGCGGGAAAAGACTACCGCCGATGCAATACTCGAGGTCGGTTCGACCCGTCTGACCCTCTCGACCTATCAGGTGGATATGCCCGCGCCCGGTCCGGTGACGCTGTTCGTGCGTCCCGAGCAATGCGTCCTGACAGACAGCGGAAAACCGGATGCTATCCCCGCCACTGTCGCTCTGTCGGTCTATCAGGGAAGTTACGCAGAACTGCATCTCGATTGCCCGTCTGCCGAGGGTGGGCGCGTCATGTTGCGTGTTCCCGCCTCTCAGGCTCTGCCTGCTGGTGCCAGTGTGGGCATCGCGCTGCCGCAACGCGGCCCGGCCATCTACGCAAGAGAGGATGATATCGCATGACAATTCAGATCCCCCAGCCCCGCTCTGCGCCTGCACCCACGACACGAACCTGCCATTCAACCGAGCTGCAAACCACACGTGGCAGCAACGCAGCGCTCGTCCACCTTGACCGGAGCGGGCTGTCAGTTGTGCCTTGTTTCGCCCCGAAGGGAAGGTTCTCATGACTCGCGCCATGTCTGCGGTAATTGCCACTGCCATCGGCGGCCCACAGGTTCTGGCCCTGGTTGAGCGGCCAAGGCCGGTGCCGGGACCGGGTGAGGTGCTGATCCGCACTGTCGCCGCCGGCGTAAATCGCCCCGACATCATGCAGCGTACCGGCGCCATCCCTGCCCCGCCGGATGCCCCCGACATCCTTGGACTCGAAGTTGCCGGTGCGATCACCGCGACAGGTGAAGGGGTGCCAGACGCGATGCAGGGGACCGCCGTAATGGCCCTGGTCAAGGGGGGCGGCTATGCCGAGTATGCCGTCGCCCGCGCAGATCACTGCCTTTCCATCCCCAAAGGGTTGGATATGCAAGAAGCCGCCGCGCTGCCCGAAGGCCTGTTTACCATCTGGCACAACCTGTTCGACAGAGGCGGTCTTTGTCCTGGTGAAACCGTGCTGATCCAGGGCGGTGCCAGCGGCATCGGCACACTGGCGTTGCAATTGGCTGTTGCCTGGGGTGCCAGGGTCATCGTCACTGCCGGAGGTACGGAAAAATGCGCCCGTCTGGCCGAGATGGGCGTAGACGCCATCGACTATCGCACTGCGGACCTGGCAGCCGAGGTCATGCGCCTCACCCACGGTGCGGGCGTTGATGTCGTGCTGGATATCCTGGGGGGGGATGCAATCAACTCGCACCTTGCCTGCATGGCCCCGGGCGGGCGCCACATTGGCCTGTCGTTCATGACGGGCATGATCGCACCCGTCGATCTGGGAATAATGATGCGCAAGGGCCTCTGGCTCAGCTCCTCGACGCTTCGTCCCAAGAGCGATGCAGAAAAAGCCGCCATCGCAGTGGATGTTGAAACCCATCTGCTGCCCCTGATCGGCCCCGGCAAAGTGCGGCCGGTCCTGTCGGCCTCACTGCCCCTTGCCGACGCCGCTGCCGCGCATACGCTGCTCGAAAGCGGCCGGAACTTTGGCAAGATCGTTCTGCAAACGGAAGGTGGCACCAAATGAAGCTCTCCCTCTACTGGGGCTCAGCCTCGCCCTTCGTGCGCAAGGTGATGGTTGTCGCGCATGAGCTTGGGCTGGAAAATGATATCGAAATTCTCGACAGCGCGGCCAATCCGGTTGAGCGCGACACCCGTATCCAGGCCTTCAACCCGCTGGCAAAGGTGCCCGCGGCGCGCGCAGATGATGGGACGTTGCTTTATGACAGCCGCGTGATCTGCGAATACCTGGACACGATGTCAAACGGCGGATTGTTTCCGCTGCCCCTGCCTGCGCGCTGGACTGCCCTGCGACGTCAGGCTCTGGCGGATGGCCTGCTGGATGCGGCGCTGCTGATCCGTTACGAAACCCTGTTGCGGCCAAAGGATCGGCAATGGTCGCTTTGGGTCGAGAAACAGCACGAAAAACTGAACGATGCGCTGACCGCCATGGCGGCGGACATCCCCGCACCGGACTGTCGCGATATCGGTGCAATATCCTATGCCTGTACCCTGGGATGGCTCGATTTCCGCTTTACCGAACTCGATTGGCGGCGGGGCCGCGCGGATCTGGCTGCATGGCACCGTGCATATGAAGCGCGCCCGGCCATGATCGCAACCCGTCCACGTGCCTGACAAAGGAAATCATCATGACCTTGCAGATTGCGTATTCCGCACCTTGCAGATTGCGTATTCCGCGGGTCGCGAAATATCCTGCTGCACAATCATCCCCGCCGTAGCGTGACAGGCCCGCTGCCGCAGCGACCCGTGAACACTGCCTGACTGCGCACGATGAAACAGCCTGATATCATCGACCGCAGCCAGACAAGACCAGCACCCGAAACGGGCGCATAGCCAAAATCAAATGAAAGACACATCAAATGGCGCATCTTCGTCACCGCAAGTTCAATACCAAGGACACCTACCCCGAACAGAACCTCGACAACGACCTGTCGCAGGCCGTCGTGGCAAAGGGGGGCACCACCATCTTTCTGCGCGGTCAGTGCCCGCAGGATCTGGACACCGCCGAGAATATAAAGAGCAACGATCCCGTGGAACAAACCCACAAGGTGATGAGCAACATCCGGCAACTGGTCGAGGAATGCGGCGGCGAAATGGCACATGTCACCAAGCTGGTGGTGTACCTGACCGACGTGCGCCATCGCGAAGCCGTGTATCGGACCCTGGGCGAATACATCAAGGGCGTCTATCCAGTGTGCACGGGTCTGGTTGTCGTCGCCCTTGCGCGCCCCGAATGGCTGGTCGAAATCGACGCAACGGCCGTGATCCCGGACTGATCCACCGGACCATTGCGGCAGACACGCAGGTGCGGCCGCACACGACTTGCAAACAAGAACAGGGCTGACGGCCCCGGGAGTTTACATGACCTTCTCCATCATTGGGCATTGCCCCGACACCGGCATGTTCGGGGTCGCCATTTCGTCTTCTTCGCCAGCGGTGGCGGCGCGTTGTTCCTTCGCCCGTGCCGGTGTCGGTGCCGTTGCAACACAGAACGTCACGGACCCCCGGCTTGGCCCGCACGCGCTTGATCTGATGGAGAGAGGCGCCAGCCCGTCAGAGGCGCTGTCAATTCTTGAACGCAGCGGGGGGCATATGGCCTATCGTCAGGTGCTGGCTGTCGGACGGTCGGGGCAGAGCGCGATCTACTCCGGCACGCAGGTACTTGGCATGTGGTCCGAGGCAGAGGGACGCGATACCGCGGCCGCCGGAAACCTTCTGGCCGATGCCGGAGTTCCCGAAGTGATGGTGCAGTCCTTTCTGACGTCAGAGGGCCATCTGGGTGACCGCCTTGTCCGCGCCCTGCGCGCAGGCCTGGATGCAGGAGGAGAGTCCGGGCCCGTGCATTCTGCGGGATTGCTGTTGGTCGACCAGCAAAGCTGGCCCCTTGCAGAACTGCGTATCGACTGGACCGAGGCGTGCCCGATCGCGGCACTGGAAACAGCATGGCAAGTCTATCGTCCGCAGATGGCCGCCTATGTCACCCGCGCGCTGGATCCACGAGAGGCCCCGTCCTATGGCGTTCCCGGCGACGAATAACTAGGCTTGCCCGGCGGCGGCACGCCAGCCCGCCGGGATCACCCAAGATCGAGGACCACCGATGCCCCTCAGGTTCACCCTTCGACAACTGGAGTATTTCATCGCCGTGGGCGAAGCCGGCAGCATCGCCCTGGCCGCCGAAAAGGTGAACGTCACCGCGCCATCCATGTCCTCCGCCATTGCTCAGCTCGAGGCCGGATTTGGGGTGCAACTGTTTACCCGGCGCCATGCTCAGGGGTCGGTGCTGACCCCTACCGGCGAACGCTTCATCGAACAGGCCCGTGCGGTGCTGGAGGATGCAGCGAAACTGAATGACATGGCCAACATCTATACGGGCAGCGTGCGCGGGTCACTGCGGGTGGGCTGCATGCGTACCTTCGTTCAACTGATGGTCCCTCAGCTGCGCCGCAGTTTCGAAGACAAGTATTCCAGCGTCGATTTCAGCCAGGTGGAGCTGGACCAGGCACAGATTTTCGATGCCCTGGGTTCGTCGCGCATCGACCTCGCGCTGACCTACGATCTGTCGCTGCCGAGTGACATAGATTTTCAGCCGTTACGCACATTGCCACCCTATGTCATGGTGGATGTGGCACATCCGCTGGCCGGGCGCCGCGAACTGACCGCCGCCGACCTTGTCGATCACGACATGGTCCTGCTCGACATGCCACACAGCTCAGACTATTTCCTGTCGCTGTTCCGGGCCCTTGGCCACCGCCCCCGGATCACCGAACGCACATCGGAAATCGCAATTCAGCGGAGCCTTGTGGCAAATGGCTTCGGCTTTGGGATCTCGAACATGCGCACGGTGTCGGAATCTTCCATGGATGGCAAAATGCTCAAATTCATTCCCCTGCAAACTGCGGTGCCACCCTTGCAGCTGGGCATTGCCATGTCGCGGGCGGCCCACGTCTCGCGCACCATCCAGGCCTTCATTGACCATTGCCACGAAGCCGCCGATGCCGACAAACTGCCCGGCCTGGTCACAGGAACCGAACGTTGACCTTGATCCCGGAAACCGCCGACATTCTGGCGCGATTGGTCGCCTTTCCCACCCTGTCGCGGCACTCCAACATCGCCCTGCTGGAATATATCGAAAGCCTGCTTCGCCCGGCCGGTGTGAGGCTGGAGCGATTTGCCAGCGACGACGGCACCCGCGCCAACCTATGGGCCAGCCTCGGTCCCGAAGGGGACGGCGGCGTGGTTCTGTCGGGCCATTGCGACGTGGTCCCCGTGACCGGTCAGAGCTGGACCCGTGATCCCTTCGAACTGCACCACGCAGAGGGCAACTTCTATGGACGCGGGACCGCCGATATGAAGGGGTTTCTCGCCGTTGCCATCCGCGCCATGCTGATCGCGGCGGCACGCCCCCTGCGCCTGCCCCTGCACCTGGCGATCTCCTATGACGAGGAGATCGGCTGCATGGGAGTGCGCGGGATGCTCGATACGCTCGCCACTCGTCCGCACCGGCCGGCGCTTTGCCTGATCGGGGAACCGACCGGCATGAACATCGCAACCGGACACAAGGGCAAGCGCGCCTTGCGGGCCTGTTGCCACGGACAGGAGGGCCACTCTGCGCTGGCGCCAGATGCGTTGAACGCACTGCATCTTGGCGCGGCCTTCATCTCCCGTCTGCAAACACGGCAGGACCTGCTGCGCGTCAGTGGCGCGCGCGACACGGCCTATGATATTCCCTATTCCACCCTCCATGTCGGCGTCATGCAGGGGGGGACCGCGCTCAACATCGTCCCAAATCTATGTGAGCTGGAATTCGAAATCCGCAATGTCGCCGCCGATGACCCGGACGCGATTATCGCCGATATCATCGAGGATGCCGAGGCAATCGCTACCCCGCACCGCAACCGCTTTCCCGAAGCAAGGATCGAAATCGAGGAGATTTCCGGCTATCCGGGGCTCGATACTCCTGCCGGCACGCCCGCCGTCGAACTGCTACACTCCCTGCTTGGACATGACGCCGCTATGATCAAGGTCGCCTTCGGGACCGAAGGCGGTCTGTTTCAGCACTCGCTCGGAATACCGACATTGGTCTGCGGGCCAGGCCATATGGCACAGGGGCACAAACCCGACGAATTCGTCAGCCAGGCGCAGCTGAGCGAGTGTGAAGGTCTGATGGCAGCACTGACGGATGCACTAGAGGATGGCGAGGCGCAGGCCTTGGCGGGCCGGAGCGGGCCAGATCGCCTCTGACTGACCAACGCGGGTCGCGACGCCTTGGGTTTGTCCAGCTGACGCTGCGGGGTGAAGGGCGAGAACTGCCAAAGGTTGTTTCCCGCATCTGCAGCATGAGCGACAAGGTCGCCTCTGCCGCCTGCAACGCGGCCATTGCCGGGTTTGCCGCCGATCCCAAGCCGGTGCGCAGGCCTTCTCACTCACGCCTGAAAATGATCTGAGAACGCATCACGTCCATGAGATGAGGGAAGCGCCGCCATCGGAATCCTGTAGAGATTGGAGACCCTGCACGTCAACTGCCAGGCACGGCGCAAAAAGCCGCCGATTCTGATGAAAAGATTGAGATAAGTCCCATGCGCCATCGCGTCGATCCGCGCGATGATCTTTCTATGCAGCCTTACTGCCACCCAACAAGGGAGCGACCGGCACCGCAGGCACCACCATTTCCATCGCATCTACCTGTAGCCCCAGTCACAAATGGCCCATTCTCGCGAAAACGCGGGCGACGATTGTCGGCAGTGTTCGTCGGCACTGCCTCGCTAAAGCTCAGCTGCGTTGTCGCGCCGTCACCCCCACCTCTCCAAATCAGGCGAATACTCAGAGGGCAAAAGCCACGTGTTAAGGGGACGATAAACGCTCTCATCCCCCTGCGTCAGTTGGCACGTCCGCCCAGTTGGCCTTAAATCTCTCCTGCCTTCGAGGCAAATCGTCGAGCGCCAGACAACGACCATCCTATTGATTTTAATATATTTTTTCGAATATAAACTAGCCGCAGAAAGTTGCAGAAAAATTTGCATCTTCCAACCGGCTTAAAATCTCGTGAGGCACCGCGTTTCCCGCACAACGCCCCTTATTTCATTGATGTTCTCAGGATCTGCTGTCGGTGCCCCGGTTATGTTGAACCGGCTGGTCATCGCGTGCTCAGGGGCCGGATGTTCCCTTGCTGCAAAGGGATCGCCGCTAAGGCGCCAACAGGAAGAAACCCTTTGCGCAATGCCTTATTTTACAGGCTTCTCGGGTGTCTTTCGGGATCACCGCAATACTGCCTGTCACACAACAGCGAAACGTCCCTCATCAATCGGAAAAAACACAATGACGGAGAACCAAGATGCGGATGTAATGGTGGGTGATAAGGGATTTGAACCCCTGACATCTTCGATGTGAACGAAGCGCTCTACCACTGAGCTAATCACCCGTGCGGCGGTGTTTAGCGTCACTGCGCCGGGTCTGCAAGCGTCTCTTTGACAGTTTCCGCATCGGATGCCTCGGCCTCTTTTGAGGGCACACCGTCGGATGCGCGTCGGGCCTGATCGCTCTGACGAATGCGCGTGTTCATCACCTTGCCGTTCGGCACCGATTTCTCGTTGGTGACCTTTACCTTGCCAAGTGGTTGCATGTTCAACTCCCGGCCCCCAGCGATGGCCTCGCCCAGCACGGCCAGCATGGCCTCGACCACCGGTTTGGCAAACTTTTTCTTCACCCCGGAGTGTATCACCACCAGCTCGATCAGCTCTTTCTTCTTTAGCTCAGGCGTTGCCGACTCTGTTGCTGTGACGGTTTCTTCAACAGGGGGCGCGGCGATATCGGCCTCACCGCGGGTCGCCTTTTGCGCCGAAGATGTCTTGGATATTGCCCTGCGCGGACTGGTCTTGGATACCATCATGTTCCCCTTGATCCCCGGCGTCACCTGCAACGCATAGGTTCAACGCTAGCAGCGCCGCACGGCTTAATCCAGCAACCTTACCGGGAGTGGTCCCGATTTCCGCACTCAGACATTGCAACGCCGAAGAGCGCATAGAAAAGGGCCACGCTCCCTTTCGGAAACATGGCCCCACATCGTTTTCTGTCCGGCGAGATCAGTGCGCCGTGGTCGACTGCCCCGGTTCGGGCATACGGGCCGCACGGGCTGCGGCGGCCGCTTCCTCCGCTTCCTCGTCCCATTCGATCGGCTCAGGCTGACGCACCAGCGCCTGCTTGAGGACGTCGCGCACATGGGTCACCGGGATGATGGTCAGGCCCTGCTTCACGTTGTCGGGGATATCCGCCAGGTCCTTTTCATTCTCTTCGGGAATAAAGACCGTCTTGATCCCGCCGCGCAGCGCGGCCAGCAGTTTTTCCTTCAACCCGCCGATCGGCATCGCATTGCCGCGCAGAGACACCTCGCCCGTCATGGCGATATCCTTGCGGATCGGGATCTGCGTCAACACAGACACGATCGAGGTCACCATTGCCAGACCGGCCGAGGGGCCATCCTTGGGCGTCGCGCCGTCGGGCACGTGCACGTGGATGTCCATCCGGTCAAACCGGGGCGGCTTCACCCCGATTTCAGGCGCGATCGAGCGCACGTAGCTGGATGCGGCGTCGATGGATTCCTTCATCACGTCGCCCAGCTTGCCGGTCGTCTTCATGCGGCCCTTGCCCGGCAGACGCAGTGCTTCGATCTGCAACAGATCGCCGCCGACGCTTGTCCAGGCCAGGCCCGTGACGACACCGATCTGATCTTCCTTTTCGGCCAGACCATAGCGGTATTTCTTCACGCCAAGATAGTCGTCGATATTGTCCTCGGTGACGACAACCTTGTCGACCTCGCCCTTGACGATCTGCGTCACCGCCTTGCGTGTCAGCTTGGCAATCTCGCGCTCAAGGCTACGCACCCCGGCTTCGCGGGTGTAGCGCTGGATCATCTCGCTCAGCGCACCGTCCGTCACCTCGAACTCGCCCTTGCGCAGACCGTGGTTCTTGATCTGCTTGTCGACAAGGTGCTGCCGCGCGATCTCGCGCTTTTCATCCTCGGTGTAGCCGGCCAGCGAAATGATCTCCATCCGGTCCATCAGCGGCCCTGGCATGTTATAGCTGTTGGCCGTCGTCAGGAACATCACGTTGGACAGGTCGTATTCCACCTCAAGGTAGTGATCGACGAAGGTGCCGTTCTGTTCGGGGTCCAGCACCTCAAGCATTGCACTTGCCGGATCACCGCGGAAATCCTGCCCCATCTTGTCGATTTCATCGAGCAGGATCAGCGGGTTGGTGGTCTTCGCCTTTTTCAGAGCCTGGATAATCTTGCCGGGCATGGAGCCGATGTAGGTCCGACGGTGGCCACGGATCTCGGATTCATCACGCACACCACCCAGCGAAATCCGGATGAACTCGCGCCCCGTCGCCTTGGCCACGGATTTCCCCAACGAGGTCTTGCCGACACCCGGCGGGCCGACGAGGCACATGATCGGCCCCTTCAGCTTTTTCGACCGCTGTTGCACGGCGAGGTATTCGACGATCCGTTCCTTGACCTTTTCCAGGCCATAGTGATCGGTATCCAGCACCTCCTGAGCACCGTTCAGGTTCTTCTTGGTGCGCGATTTCACACCCCACGGGATCGACAGCATCCAGTCCAGGTAATTGCGCACGACGGTCGCCTCGGCGCTCATCGGGCTCATCGACTTCAGCTTCTTGATCTCGGCATCGGCCTTTTCGCGGGCTTCCTTGCTCAGCTTGGTCTCGGCGATGCGCGTCTCCAGCTCGGCAATCTCGCCTTCGCCCTCTTCGCCATCGCCCAGCTCCTTCTGAATGGCCTTCATCTGCTCATTCAGGTAATATTCACGCTGCGTGCGCTCCATCTGGCTCTTGACGCGGGTCTTGATCTTTTTCTCGACCTGAAGCACGGACATCTCGCCCTGCATCAGCCCATAGACCTTCTCCAGACGCTCGCTGACCGGCAGCGTTTCAAGCAATTCCTGCTTTTGCGTCACGTCGATGCCAAGGTGACCGGCAACCAGATCCGCAAGGCGCGACGGCTCATCGCTCTGAGCCACGGCGGACAGGGCCTCTTCGGGGATGTTCTTCTTGACCTTGGCGTAGCGTTCGAACTCCTGCCCGACGGTGCGCAACAGGGCCTCGGTGATCGTCAGATCGCCGGGGGTTTCGTCAAGGTACACGGCCTTTGCTTCGAAAAACGCATCGTTTTCAAGGTATTCCTCGATGTGAACGCGTGCCGCCCCTTCGACCAGCACCTTGACGGTGCCATCGGGCAGTTTCAGCAGTTGCAGCACATTCGCCAGAACTCCGGCGCTGTGGATACCCTCGGGCTCGGGGTCGTCCTCGGCCGGGTCGATCTGGCTGGCCAGCAGGATCTGCTTGTTGTCGGCCATGACCTCTTCCAGCGCGCGGACGGATTTTTCACGCCCGACGAACAGGGGAACGATCATGTGCGGGAACACCACGATATCGCGCAGCGGCAACACCGGGTAGGATGGGTTCAGAGGCTCTTGCATGCTCTATCCTTAGTATTGGGCAGAAGGTCAGGCCCCGCTCAGCGGCAACGCAGCCTTCTCCGTTTCACAGTGTCCTAATTGGGATCACGACTCCCACAGTTCAACTGCATTTTTATCACTTTGCCCGCCGATCACCTGACGGGCAAGCACGATATGTAGCGGTTTCAGCGTAAATATCCCGCTATATTCTCCCTTTTTCGGGTCACCATGGCCCCGAAAGGCGGGGGTGACACGCCTCGCGCGCCCCCGTCGTGTCACGACATCGTGCAAATGCGCCCTGCCCCGACGTTATGGCAACAGTGCGACCTGTCCGGTGTCCACCATCTGCTGAAACATCTCCTCCACGCCCGGCTCCAGCGGGCGGTACCCCATGCCAAGCGCGTGTCGCGACTTGCCGTTGTCGACTTGCCAGCGATGTCCCATGCTGCGTGTGACCATGCGTCGGGTGATCGTGCTGCTAACCAGCGGCCCGATCAGCCAGACCACCCACTTGGGCATCTCACGCGCAGTCACAGGCAGCCGATTGCCATAAGATGCGCACAGGATTTGCGCCACGCGCAGCAATGTCAGGCTCTCGGCACTGATGATATGACGCCCCTCTGCTGCGGGTAAAAAAGCGGCGCGCACATGCGCCTCGGCCACGTCCCGCACATCGACCATGCCGATTTCCATCGGCGGAACGCCGGATTTAAAGGCCCCCGCCCCCATCTGTCGCAAGATGGAAAAGCTTTCCGAGGTCTGCCGATCCGCCGTCCCCGGCCCGATCACAAGGCTGGGGTTGATCACCACCAAACGCCAGCGCGCCTGCCGTCGGCTCGCCTCCCATGCGGCACGTTCGGCCGCGGTCTTGGAATAAGAATAGGGCTGATGTTCCAGCGAAGAGGTGCTGTTCCAGGTGTCCTCGTCTGCCACCGCACCCGCCATGTCGGCCGCATCTCCGATGATCGCCGCGCAGGAACTGGTCAGCACGACGCGGGTAACCGAATAGGTCGCCGTCGCGCTGGCCAATACGTTGCGGGTGCCCTTGACCGCCGGATCGACCAGGTCTCGCTGCGGATCCTCGACGACACTGACAAAGGGCGAGGCGGTATGAAACACCACCCCGCAGCCCGCCATCGCAGCGCCGTAGGAGCCTTCCTCCAGCAGGTCCGCACGAAAGATCACCAGATCACCCGGCGTCGCCGCTGCCATGGCGTGCAAATGCGCCAGCTTTTCACGATTGGACGGATCCCGTACCGCTGCATGTACCGTCACGCCGCGCTCCAGCAGGCGCTTCACGATCCAGCCCGCGACATAGCCAGTTGCCCCGGTCACCAGAACCGGTGCGGAGGTATCGATGGGCAGTTTATCAAAGGGTATGTGGGTCATCATGTGCCTCCCCGACAGGGTGCGCCTGCACCGCAAGGGGGCTGGCCCGGCGGTGTCTTTTACAGGTAATCGGGCGGCGCGCCGCGTCAACGGCGCCCCGGCACATCCGCCCTGATCCTTGTGCGTGTCCAGTCCGATGGCCCTTGCCGGCGCCCTTGTCCTTGCCGCTCCTCCCCGCAGGCTGCCCCGTGTCTCTCCCCGTGTCTCTCCCCGTGCCGCGCTGCATGTCAAAGCGTCTGGCTTTCGTCCCGCAAAGCCGCTAAATCGCGCGGCCATGAGCACACCATTTTCCTTTACCCTCGCCGCCACGGATGGCCGCGCCCGCACCGGCACTATCGACACGCCGCGCGGCCAGATCCGCACCCCGGCCTTCATGCCGGTGGGCACCGCCGCCACCGTCAAGGCGATGATGCCCGAAAGCGTCGCCGCGACCGGTGCCGATATCCTGCTGGGCAACACCTACCACCTGATGCTGCGCCCCACGGCGGAACGCATCGACCGCCTCGGCGGGCTGCACAGCTTCATGAACTGGGACAAACCGATCCTGACCGACTCGGGTGGGTTTCAGGTGATGTCGCTGGCCAGCCTGCGCAAGCTGACCGAAGAGGGCGTGACCTTTTCATCGCATGTCGACGGCTCCAAGCACATGATCAGCCCCGAGCGCAGCATGGAAATCCAGAAACTGCTCGGCTCCGACATCGTGATGTGCTTTGACGAATGCCCCGCCCTTCCGGCCGAGGACAGCGTCGTCGCTGCCTCGATGCGGATGTCCATGCGGTGGGCGCAGCGGTCGCGCGATGCCTTTGGCGACCGCCCCGGCCATGCCCTGTTCGGCATTCAGCAGGGCGGCGTCAACCAGGACCTGCGTGGTGAATCCGCCGAGGCGCTGACCAGGATCGGCTTCGATGGCTACGCCGTCGGCGGTTTGGCCGTGGGCGAAGGTCAGGAGGCGATGTTCGGTGTGCTCGACTACGCCCCCGACATGCTGCCCACCGACAAGCCGCGTTACCTGATGGGCGTCGGCAAACCCGACGATATCGTCGGCGCGGTCGCGCGCGGCATCGACATGATGGATTGCGTGCTGCCCTCACGCTCGGGGCGCACCGGTCAGGTCTTCACGCGCCACGGTGTCGTCAACATCAAGAACGCCCGCCACGCCGATGATCCCCGCCCGCTCGACGAAGACTGCACCTGCCCGGCCTGCCGCAATTATTCGCGGGCCTACCTGCACCACGTCTTCCGCTCGCAGGAAATGATTTCGGGGATGCTGTTGACCTGGCACAACCTGCATTACTATCAGGACCTTATGCAGGGGATGCGTGAGGCCATCGCCGCCGCGCGCTTTGACGATTTCGTCACCGTCTTCCACGCCCTGCGGGCCGAGGGCGACATCGAACGGCTCTGACGCCCCGATCGCCGGCCGACAGCACCGAAATGCATGCCGTCTTCACCTCGCATCTGGACCTTGCCTTCGGGTTTTCCTATATAATTGCTCAGGAAAAGGATAACACGCCATGACCGATAGCCCCGAACCCCTCGAAGGCACTCCGCTGATCGCGCCTTCGGCCACCGATCATCCGCTCTACGACAAGGTGACCGAGGCCTGCCGCACGGTGTACGACCCCGAGATTCCGGTGAATATCTATGACCTCGGCCTGATCTACACCGTCGATATTTCCGAAGAGAACGACGTCAAGATCCTGATGACGCTGACCGCCCCCGGCTGCCCTGTTGCAGGCGACATGCCCGGTTGGGTGGCCGAGGCCGTCGAACCCCTTGACGGCGTCAAGACCGTCGATGTCCAGCTGACCTGGGAACCGCCCTGGGGCATGGACATGATGAGCGACGAAGCGCGTCTGGAACTCGGGTTCATGTAAAGCAAAAAGGCTTGCATCTCTTGGATGCAAGCCTTTCTACCTTCTTCGGGTTCGCCTCGACCCTCGACCCTCGACCCTCGACCCTCGACCCTCGACCCTCGACAAGCGTTTAAACTTGCTTTTCTCCAATGAAAGCGTTTTTACTTTACAAGACAGCTTTTCCTAGGGGGGTCACATGCCTGACCAGACCGTCACCGTCCTCGCGGGCGACCTCGTCGCCTCGACCGACCTGACCACTGACGACCTCGACCTGGCCCTCGACGCCCTGCGCGCCGCCGCGACCCTGATCGAGACCTGGCACGCCACACCGGTCCACTTCACCCGCAACCGCGGCGACGGTTGGCAGATCTGCCTGCCCGGCACCGCGCCCGGCATCCGCGAAGCCCTCGCCCTGCGCGCCGGTCTGCGCCAGCAGGGCAAGGCCTACGAAACGCGCATCGCCATAGCGACAGGCCCGGCCGCCCTGCCCGAAAACGGCGACCTCAACCGCGCCAGCGGCCCCGCCTTCGTCGGCGCCGGGCACCTGCTCGATCGCCTCTCCGACAACGCGCTGGATCACGCCGGGGGCGGCGCCCTCTCTGCCACGCTGATCCTTGCCGGTCAGATCAGCCAGGGCTGGACCCCGGCACAGGCCCGCGCCATCCTGCCCATGCTGGCCCCCGCCCCCCCGATCCAGAGCGATGTGGCCGCGCGCAACGGCATCACACGCCAGGCCATCCAACAGGCGCTGAGCGGTGCCGCCTATCCCGCCCTCGCCGCCGCCCTCAGCCGTCTGGAACAGCCATGATCACCACGTTCACCGCCCTGCTCCTCGCCCATGTGATGGCTGATTTCGTGCTGCAAAGCAGCGCAATGGCCCGGGCCAAGGCCGACCGCGCGCCGGGCCCGCTGGCGCTGCATATCCTGATCGTCGCCGCCACCGCCACGCTGGCCATTGCCCCCACCAGCGCCGCCGCCGTCCTCCCCCTGCTGGCCCTTGCCGGCGCCCACCTGGTCATCGACCTGATCAAGAGCATCCTGCCACAAGACCGCCTTGCGCCCTTCCTGCTGGATCAGGCCGCCCATCTCGCGACGCTGGCCGCCACGGCCGCCCTCTGGCCCGACCTCTTCGCCTCCGGCCTCTGGGCCCCAGCCACACACTGGCTGCCCGCCCTCATGGCCCTCGCCGCCGGCCTGATCCTCGCGACCCGCGCAGGCGGCTTTGCCGTCGGCCTGCTGATGGGCCGCTGGGGCGATACGGCGCTGCCCAAGGGGCTGACCGATGGCGGGTTCCTCATCGGCCTGCTGGAACGCGGGCTGATCTTCCTCTTCGTGCTCACCGACCAGCCGCAGGCCATCGGTTTTCTGATCGCGGCCAAATCGGTCCTGCGCTTCGATACCGCCAAGACCGACCATCGCACCGGCGAATATGTCATCATCGGCACCCTCGCCTCCTTCGCCTGGGCGCTTCTCGCCGCCTATGCGACGCTGGCCCTGTTCTCCGCACTGCCACATCTTGGCATTTCGCTTCCGAAGTCTTAAGTTCAGGCGCAAAGGAGACCCCGCATGTTCAGCATTCCTGGCAAGCAAGCCGTGACCATCACAGATCGCGCCGCGGCGCAGATCATCAAGCTGATGACCCGCGAAGGCCATCAGGGCCTGCGCATCGGCGTCAAGAAGGGTGGCTGCGCGGGCATGGAATATACCATGGACTACGTCGACGCGGTCGATCCCATGGACGAGGTCGTCGAACAGCAAGGCGCCCGCGTCATGATCGCCCCGATGGCGCAGATGTTCCTGTTCGGAACCGAGATCGACTACGAAACGACGCTGCTCGAATCCGGCTTCCGCTTCAACAACCCCAACGTGACCGAAGCCTGCGGCTGCGGCGAATCCATCAAGTTCGCAGATATGTAAGGCGGAACGGAGGTCGCGGCAGATGGCAGTCGATCCGGACTTCATCGACCATGTCCGCGACCTCTTTTCGGGCCTCGGACCGCTGCGCACGGGGCGCATGTTCTCCGGCATCGCGGTCTACGCAGAAGAGGACGCGATGTTTGCCATGATCACGGCGTCACAGACAATCTACATGAAGACCGACGCCGCCTGCCAGGCCGCCTATCTCGCCGCCGGCGCCACCCCTTTCACCTACACCCGCAAAACCGGCGCCCGGCAGGTCACCTCGCTGATGACCCTGCCCGACGCCGCCCTCGACGACCCGGACGAAGCGCTGATCTGGGCACGCCTTTCGCTGCCCGCGGCCCGCGCCGCCGCCGCGGAAAAGCGCCGCACAAAGGCGCGCCGACGAAAATAGCCTGCCCGCGCCTGTCATCCTCCGGTCCACGGCCCGCCGCCGTTTGGGCCGCCCCGGCACCGTCGCGCGAAAACACAAGCGAAAAGAGCACCATGTGTGCGCTACCAATCGCTTGACCCAATCGCGGGGGCAGTAAAAATGCCCCCACAGGAACGTCATCGAAAGGGAGCGGAATGCGCAGGAAAATGGCAGCGGGCAACTGGAAGATGAATGGCCTCAGATCCTCTCTGGCCGAACTGGACAAACTCGCCCGGGCCCACCCCACGGCGAAATGCGACCTGCTGGTCTGCCCCCCGGCCACTCTGCTCTGCGCCGCCGCCACCACCTGCGGCAACAGCGCCATCCGCGTCGGCGGCCAGACCTGCCACGACGCCGTTTCCGGGGCTCACACCGGCGACATCTCCGCGCAGATGCTGCGCGACGCCGGCGCCACAGCAGTGATCCTCGGCCACTCCGAACGCCGCCAGGACCATGATGAACGCTCAGAGGATGTCCGCCTCCTCGCCCAGGCCGCCCAGGCGGCCAACCTGCAAACCGTGATCTGCGTCGGTGAAAGCCTGTTCCAGCGTCAGGCGACCAATACCCTCGACATCATCGGCGCGCAGCTTTCGCTCTCGATCCCCGACAGTTCGACCGGCGAAAACCTCGTCGTCGCCTACGAACCCGTCTGGGCCATCGGCTCCGGCATGACCCCCACCCCCGACCAGATCGGAGAGGTGCACGACTTCATGCGCGCCCGGCTCGAACAGCGCTTCGGCTACGGCGTCGGCAAATCCGTCCGCCTGCTCTACGGCGGCTCGGTCAAACCCGCCAATGCGGCCGAGATCTTCGCGATTTCCAACGTCGACGGCGCACTCGTCGGCGGTGCAAGCCTCAAGGCCGAAGACTTCTCCCCCATCATCGCGGCCCTTGAACGCGCCTGACCGCCCGCGCCACTCCTCCTCATCAGCGCGCGCCCCGCACAACAGCGCGCCCCCGACCCTCAGCGCGCCCCGGGTCGCGCCCGCATGTCCCTGCCCCGTTTCCCTGTTCCAAATATCCCCGCCGGAGGCATCGCCCAACGGGCGATCGCCGCACCCGAAAACGGCGCCTCTCCAGTCAGAGAGGCGCCGCAACACTCGTTAACAAAAAAACCGTTCCTCTCGATCAACCCCTCACCTGGTCACGATCTCCGGCCCCATCACCGCATTCGGCAGGACGGTCGAAATCCACGGCACATAGGTCACCAGGATCAGGAAGATGAACAGCACGCCGAGAAAGGGCAGCGCCGCGCGGACCACCCGCATCATCGGCATCCCCGCCACGCCCGAGGTGACGAACAGGTTCAGACCCACCGGCGGCGTGATCATCCCGATCTCCATGTTCACCACCATGATGATGCCAAGGTGGATCGGATCGATGCCCAGTTCGATGGCGATGGGAAACACCAGCGGCGCCACGATCACCAGCAGCCCCGAAGGCTCCATGAACTGACCGCCGATCAGCAGGATCACGTTGACCACGACCAGGAACATCACGGGGCCAAAGCCCGCCGACAGCATCGCATTGGCGACATGCTGCGGCACCTGCTCATCGGTCAGCACATGCTTGAGGATCAGCGCATTGGCGATGACGAACATCAGCGTGATGGTCAGCTTGCCCGCCTCGAACAGCGTCTTCTGCGTGTCGCGATGAAACCAGGCCGTGACCAGCGCCTGCGGCTTTCTCAGCAGGCTCTGGTTGCGCCCCGCCTCAGGCCCCGTGCCGGTCGCCTTCAGCGGCCCCATGTCACGATAGATGAACACCGCCGCGATGAAGGCATAGACAGAGGCAACGGCCGCCGCTTCCGTCGGCGTAAAGATCGCGCCCGTCACACCGGGAATGCCGTAGATCCCCACCATGATGATGACAATCAGCATCAGGCCCCAGAAGGCGTCGCGGAACGATGCCCAGACCTCGCCCCAGCCCAGCCATTCGCCCTTCGGCATCCCCTTGACGCGCGCCATGATGTAGATCGCGGTCATCAGCATGACACCGGCCAGGATCCCCGGAATGACCCCCGCCAGAAACATCCGCCCGACCGAGACATCGACCGCCGTGGCATAGACCACCATCACGATGGATGGCGGGATCAGAATGCCCAGCGTCCCGGCGTTGCAGATGACACCGGCGGCGAAGTCCTTGGTATAGCCCGCCTGCGTCATCGCCCCGATCACGATGGACCCGATGGCAACCACGGTGGCGGGCGACGACCCTGACAGGGCGGCAAAGATCATGCAGGCGAACACCCCGGCAATCGCCAGCCCGCCGCGCATATGGCCGACACAGGCGATGGAAAACCGGATGATCCGCTTGGCCACGCCCCCCGTCGACATGAACGACGACGCCAGGATGAAGAACGGGATCGCCAGCAGCGTGTAATGCCCGACAAAGGCCTGCATCAGCGTCTGCGCCACGGCCGCCAGCGAGGTGTCGCTGTACCACAGCAGGAACATCACCGACGACATCCCCAGCGACACGGCAATCGGCACCCCGATCAGCATGAAGCCGATGACCAGCCCGAACAGAATTGCAACGGCCATGACTTATGCCTCCTCTTTGCGGCGCACGTCCGCGATCTCGTCTTCGACTTCGTGACTGGCGACGATCCGGTCCTGACGTCCGCACCAGACAGCCCAGGCCGCCTGACAGAACCGCAGCAGGATCAGCGTCATCGACAACGGCAGCACGGCATAGGGGATAAAACGCGGCAGCTTCTCGTATTCGTCACCGTCGTTGAACACGTCGCGCACGAAACCCAGCCACTCGGGGAACGGGATGTCGTTGACCTCGTACCATCCCTTGGGGCGGAACGTTTCCTCGAACCCGGTGGGAAACCAGCGGCCCGTCGTCTGCGGCAGGTTGGCAAAGTTGGCCCAGTAATCCCAGGCGCCCTTCAGCAGCAGAAAGGTGAACGCAATGCACACCACGACCGAGATCAGCGCCAGCACCCGGCGCGCCGGGGCGGGCAGGATCTCGATCACCGCATCGACCCCCAGATGGGCGTTCTTCTTGACCGCGTAGGATGCGCCCAACAGAACCATCCACCCGAACAGGAACACCGTCCCCTCCAGCGCCCAGAGGATATTGGAATTGAAAACGTACCGGGCGATGACGTTGGCAAACGTGACCAGCGTCATGACGCCCAGAATGACCGCGATGAGGGTCTCCTCGATCCGGTCGGTGAACGACCCTTCGGGCGCAGCTTGCATACCCGTCCCCTTTCCCTGGCGTTATAGGATTGTTTCGTATCGTCCTGCGACTGTGCCCCCGTGACGGGCGATCCCGTCACCGCACCCCGGTCAACCTGCACACCGGTCAACCTGCACCTGGTCACCACAGCCTCGGTCACCACAGCCTCGGTCACTTTGGACACGTCGGCGTCCGCTGCTCCCGGCACTGCCTGCTACCTGCCTGTTCCCGGTCCTGGCTGTTCCCTGCCTGCGACCCACTCTGGCCTGCTTCCCGCTCGGGCCGTATGGCGCTGCGGGTCCGCAGGCCGGGTGCGGAAAAGGGCGCGAAGATCCTCCGCGCCCTTCCCCGGTTGCGGCGCGGCCTTACAGACCGGCGTTGATCGCCTGTGCCGCGTCGATGTTCTCCTGGCCGACGTCGGCGGTGAACTCTTCCCAGACAGGTTTCATCACCGTCACCCAGGCTTCACGCTGCTCGGGCGTCAGCTCGCGGATCACGCCACCGGCATCCAGAACACCCTGACGCGCTTCCATGTCGACCTCGTTGATGGCCGCGTTCCGCTCGACCGAAACCTCGTCGAGGATCGTCAGGAACTGGTCGCGCACCTCGGGCTCAAGGCTGTCCAGCCAGTCGACCGACGCCACGACAAGGTAGTCCAGAACACCGTGGTTGGTTTCGGTGATGCCGTCCTGGACCTCATAGTATTTCTGGCCCAGCACGTTCGACCAGGTGTTTTCCTGCCCGTCGACCACGCCCTGTTGCAGCGCGCCGTAGACCTCGGAAAACGCCATTTTCTGCGGGCTTGCATCCAGTGCTTCCATCTGCGCGACCAGCACGTCGCTGGGCTGGACGCGGAATTTCAGGCCCTTGGCATCCTCGGGCATGATCAGCGGCTTGTTGGCCGAGAACTGCTTGAGGCCGTTGTGCCAGAACGCCAACCCCGCCAGTCCGCGTTTTTCCATCGACGACATCATCTTCTGACCCGCGTCCGAGGATTGGAACGCATCGACCGCTTCCATGTTCTTGAACATGAAGGGAAGGTCATAGATGCGGAACTGCTTGGTGAAGGTCTCGAATTTCGACAGCGACGGCGCGGCCAGCTGGACATCGCCCTGCAACATCGCCTCAAGCACCTTGTCGTCATCGTACAGGGTCGAGTTCGGGAACACCTCCATGCAGGCAACGCCGTCCATCTCGTCGTTGACGCGCTGTTCCAGCAGCGATGCGGCAATCCCCTTGGGGTGCTTGTCGGTATTGGTGACATGGCTGAACTTGATCACGATCTCGCCGTCGTCACAGGCGGCAAACGCCGCTTGCGAGGTGACGGCCAGGGCCAGCGCGGTGGCGGCTGTGGTCAGGAATTTCATCTCGTTCTCCTCCCGGATTGACTATCGAAGGCAGGGGGCCCCCCTGTCTGGCGATAAAAATCCGCATTGGCGCCGCTGCGCTCAAGCGAAACTGAACACCCCGAAAAATTTTGTGGATACTTCATTGATTTCATAAACTTAGCCGAAAGACATGCAGAAAACGCATAGCCGTCATGCGAAAAACGTGCGAAATTCCGCACACCCTTTGCAGGAAATGTGCGGAAATCCGCACAACATGCCCGGAATCGCCTGTTGCCAGCCCGCCGCGCACAGGATCCGACATTGACCGTCGCGCCTGTACACCCTGTTCGCCTGCAAAGTTTCCCCTATGATCCCCTCAAGAAGGACCAAGGGGGGTCAACATGGCGCATTTCCGAAAAACCGCATCCGTACTGCTGCTTGTCGCGCTGGCCGGCTGCGCACCGCAAACACCCTACGAACGGTACACATCGGGCGAGGTGATGCGCAATTACCCCTACCGCGCCGGGGCCAGCGGGGCGCAGACGCAACGCGCCATCACCGATTGCCAGGTCAGCGCCGCACAGCGCGTGCCCCAGCAACTGCTGGTGCAAACCACGCCCACCTACGTCACCCCCACCCAGACCCAGTGCAACCGCTACGGCACGCAGACCATCTGCAACACCACCGGCGGGCAGATCATGGGCGGTCAGACCTATACCAGTGATGCCAATGCGGGGTTGCGCGCCCGTGTCTATGCCCAATGCATGGCCGACAAGGGCTTTCGCGCGGTCGACCTGCCGGCCTGCCCCGTCGGCACCCCGCTGACCGCGACCTTCACCGCCCCGACGCTGGCACCGCTGGCCCGCAGCAGCTGCTATATCGTCACACCGGACGGCAGAACCATGATCGGCAATCGCGGCGCATGACGTCCGCGCCACTGGTGCCGGGCCGGTTTCCCCTGCCCGCACTTGTCCTGCCCGCACCTCTCCCGTCCCGGTCGCTCCTGTCGTCGCCGCCCCGGCGGCTGCCAAGGCCCGTCCCACCTCGACCCTAGCGAAAATCGTCAGGCTTCAGCGCGTATTTCGCCAGCTTGTCGTACAACGTCTTGCGCGGCAGCTTCAGCGCATCGGCCACGACGGCGGCGCGTCCCTCGTGACGGCGCAGCGCAGCGGCCAGCAGGCTCTTTTCGATCCGCGCCATCTGTTCGACCAGCCCCAGATCGCTGGCCCCCTCCTCGCCCGCCTCATCGGCGCCGAGGACAAACCGCATGGCTTCGCTCATCAGCGCCCGCGCATTGCCGGGCCAGTCACGCGCCATCAAGCCGGCAATCACCTCCGGGGTGATTTCGGGTGCGGCAAGGCCAGCCTGCTCCGCTGCCTGGGCCACGTATTGGCGAAACATCACCGGAATATCCTCGGGGCGCTCCTTCAGCGCCGGGGTGTGCACGCGCATCACCCCCAACCGATAGAACAGGTCGGCACTGAACTGACCGGCCGCAACGGCCTGTTCCAGCTCGGCGGTCGCCCCGGCGATCAGCCGTGTGCCGCTGCTGCTCTCCAGCCGCTCGGACAGGGCGAACTGTCCCTCGACGCTCAGCTGGCCGATCTCGTTCAGGTACAGCGATCCCCCCGCCGCCTCCTGGAACGCGACATCCAGCGCCGCGGTATCCATGCCCGCCGCCGCGCGTTTGACAAAGGGGCGCTGCGCGGTGCGCGACGACAGGTGGATCACCTCGGCCACCTTCGATATGCCCGCACCCGGCGCGCCCGTCACCAGCACATCTGCGCCCGTCGCCGCAACCTGCCGGATCCGTCGCCGCAGCGCCTGCGATTGCTCAGAGCGGCCAAAGATCATTCGCGCCGCAGGGTCGCCGGTTTCCAGCTGCGCCTTCAGGCGTCGGTTTTCCAGCACCAGCGCGCGGGTGCGCAGCGCCCGCTCCACCACCGGCAGCAGTTCGGACGACGCGCAGGGTTTTTCCAGGAACCCGAAGGCCCCGCGATCCATCGCCGCCACCGCCATCGGGATATCCCCCTCGCCGGTCAGAAGGATCACCGGCAATTCCCCGTCGATCTTGAGAGCATGGTCCAGCAGAAAGAACCCGTCGCGCCCCGGCATACGGATGTCCGACAGGACGATCCCGTCGAAATCGGCGGCGATATGATCCTTGGCCTCGATGAACGAGGCCGCGATGCGTGGCTCCAGATCCGCCAGCTCCAGCGTCTGGGCCAGCGCCTCGCGCACCGCCGCATCGTCATCCACCAGCAAGACCGTTCGCGTCATGCGCCTGTTACCCTTTCCTCGCCGCGCCGCGCCCGGCGCGGCCCCTTTCCTCGCCGCGCCCGGCACAGCTACTTTGCGCGCCCCCCGGCGCGGCCCCTTTGCGCGCCCCCCCGGCGCGGCCCCTTTGCGCGCTGCGCACCTGTCACGTGAAAGATACCCCCACGATCCTCGAATGGCGAGAGGGGGGAGGCCCCCCCGAGTGATACCGCCCGAGCCAAAGCGCCCTCGCGCTGCATGGCCCGAGCCAAAGCGCCTCGCCCTCCTCAGCCCGACGGGACGCCGCAGGATACGCTCACGCCTCTGCCGGCTCTGCCGCCGCCAGCTGAACGGTGAATTCCGCGCCGCCCTCCGGGTGGCTCTGGCCACGGATAGCGCCACCAAAGCTCTGGACCAACCCGTAGGAAATCGACAGGCCCAGCCCCATCCCCTCCGACGCGCCGACCTCCTTGGTGGAATAGAACGGGTCGAATATCTTTTCCGGCGCGGCAATACCCGGCCCGGTGTCGCGCACGCGGATTTCGGGGCGTGTGAGGGTGGCCGCTGCGGCCTCCTGCCCCGCCACGCCGGGTGCAGATGGGCCCTGGCCCGCGTCAGTCAGGGTGATCGTCAGCTCCTTGACCGGCGCGGCCGCCATCGCATCGACGGCGTTGGTGATCAAGTTCACCAGCACCTGCCCCAGCCGCACCTCGCCGCCCATGGCCCAGACCGGCGCATCGGGGGCATGCCAGTGCAGGCGTACACCATCCTTGGCAATGCGCGCCTCGGTCATCTCGACCGCGGTTTCGATCACTGCCACCAGGTCGATGCGGCGCACAGGCTCGCTCTCCTGCCGGGCAAAGGCGCGCAGGTTGCGGATGATCCGCCCCATGCGCCCGGCCAGGTCGGCGATGCGGTGCAGGTTTGCCGCCGCCCGGTCGGCCTTGTCCCGCGCCAGAAAGACCGCGCCGTTTTCCGCGAATTGCCGGATCGCCATCAGCGGCTGGTTCAGCTCATGGCTCAGCCCCGCCGACATCTGCCCCAATGCGCTCAGCTTGCTGGCCTGGACCAACTCGTCCTGCGCGCGCTTCAGGGCGGCCTCGGCCTCCTGCCGCTCTGTCACCTCGCGGCGCAACCGCGCGTTGGCGCCCGACAACTCGGCGGTGCGCGCCGCGACACGGCTCTCCAGCCGGGCATTGGCCTCCGACAGGCTGCGCCGCCGCTCCAGCGCCGCGATCAGTGCGGTGCCCAGCACCATCAGCACCAGCGCCACGACGGTCGCCTGCAATCCTGCCAGCCGACGGACCGGCGCGGCATCAACCAGCGCCTCTGCCCGCATTCCGACCTGGGGCAGATCCCGCTCCAGATGCAGGGCGCGGCGCGGCAGATAGGGCGACCAGTCGATCCGCCACAGCTCCAGCCCCGCCACCCGCCGCGCACTGACCGTGCTGCCGCTCGCCCCCGGTGGCGCCAGCCCGGCGCCCTCCGGCAGGCGCCGCCATCCCAGCAGTTCCGACCGATTCGAGATAAAGACCACCTCAGCGGCATCGGTGAACAGAACCGCAGGTCGATCGCCCCGCCACTCCTGCTCCAGCAGGTCGATGTTCACCGTCACCAGCAG
This sequence comes from Pseudooceanicola sediminis, assembly GCF_003575965.1. Classification (GTDB taxonomy): domain Bacteria; phylum Pseudomonadota; class Alphaproteobacteria; order Rhodobacterales; family Rhodobacteraceae; genus Pseudooceanicola; species Pseudooceanicola sediminis. The sequence continues at coordinate 129,547 of NZ_QWJJ01000011.1, forward strand.
GATGCCGATCACCCCACCGCCGTCCGAAAATGTCGGCGCAGCAAAGACATAGACGCGAACGCCCTGCCCCGGATCCACCCCGTGCCCGGCGCCCAGCGCCCCGTCCCGCGCCCGCTCCAGCGCCTCTGCGATATAGGCGGTGCCGGGCACTGCGGCCGGCTTGGCCTCGGACAGAACCCGCCCCGCGGCGTCCAGGTAGGCCATGTTCAGCACCCCGGTCCGGTCGGCACTGGCCAGCAGCAGCGCCTGCGCCCCCATCACATCGCCGGTGCCCGCGCTCAGCCCGCGCAGCACCGGATGGTCCGACATCAACACCGCCAGATCCTGATAGCGCTGCAATTGCCCGGTCAGCCGGTCGGCGGCCAGCGACAGATCCGCCTCGCCCCGCTGCGCCAGCGCGCCCAGCGACTGCCGATAGGCCGACTGGAACACCAGCGCCGACACCAGCCCGACCGACCCCAACAACAGCACGACAACAAGCACCCGGCGATACATCCACGCTCCCTCATCCGCGTTCCCGCCCCTTCATAGCGGTCGGGGGCTTGCCTTGGCCAGCGCCCGGCGTAACAAGAGCCGATGAGCAGAATTTCCCAATCCCCCACCGATCCCGCCTTCGTCCAGAACCCCTACGACTTCTACGCCCGTCAGCGGGCCTCGGGGCCGATGCACGACTGGGACGAATACCAGATGCCCGCCGTCTTCGACTATGACACGGTGAACGCCCTGCTGCGCGACCGCCGCTTCGGCCGCGATTGCCCGGAGGAGTTGAAAACCCCCGTCGCCCCCCATATCGAGGATTTCCATCAGGTCGAGAAATACTCGATGCTGTCCCTTGATGGCGCCCCCCACATGCGGATGCGCGCCCTGACCCTGCGCGCCTTTACCTCGCGCCGGATCGCCCGCCTTGAACCCGACATCATCGAGATTTCCAATACCCTGATCGACGCCTTCCCGACCGGCCCTTTCGACCTGATCCCGGCCTATGCCGCGCAGGTGCCGGTGATCATCATCTGCCGCCTGCTCGGCGTGCCCGAGGCGATGGCCCCCCAGCTGCTGGAATGGTCAAACACCATGGTCGCCATGTACCAGGCCCGCCGCGACCGCCAGATCGAAGACGCCGCCGCCCGCGCCGCCAGGGATTTCGCCGACTACATCCGCGCCTATGCCGAAGAGAAACGCAAAAATCCCGCCGATGATCTGATCACCGAACTGCTCGCCGCCGAGGAAGCCGGTGAAAAGCTCAGCATGGACGAACTCATCGGCACCTGCATCGTCCTGCTGAACGCGGGGCACGAGGCGACGGTGCACACCATCGGCAACGGCGTCGTCGGCCTGCTGAACCACGGCGACGCCCCGCGCTGGCTGACCCCCGAAACCGTCGACGCCACGGTCGAGGAAGTGCTGCGCCACGATCCTCCGCTGCACATCTTCACCCGCTACGCGCTGGAGACGGCCGAGGTGCTGGGCCGCACCTTCCACCGCGGCGATCAGGTTGCGCTGATGCTGGGCGCGGCCAACCGCGACCCCAAGGTCTGGGACACCCCCGAGGTCTTCGATCCTTCCCGTCCGATCAAGACCAATACCTCGTTCGGGGCAGGTGCACATTTCTGCATCGGCGCACCGCTCGCCCGGCTGGAACTGCGCCATACCCTGCCGATCCTGTTCCAGCGCTGCCCCGATCTGAAACTGGTCGGCACGCCGGAATACGCCGACCTCTACCATTTCCACGGCCTTCACAGCCTGATGGTCACGACCTGAGCAAGCACGGACCGCCAAAGCGCGAATGCCCCGCCCTGGTCAGGGGCGGGGCATTTCTTTCGAACGGGTCATTCAAACCCGCAGGCATGTCCCGCAGGCAGGCGTCTCCGGCAAGCTGCCTCAGCAAGCACGCCTGCCCAGGACACGGGTATCCCTCACACGGCCAGCCTCAATACAGCGCGTTCGTCTGCGGCCCCGTCAGCGACGGCAGGACGATCACGTCACATCCATGCACGGCGACCTCGTACAGATGGATCACGTCCTGATCCAACATGCGGATGCACCCCGATGACACGGCCTTGCCCAGGTGCAGCGCGTCAGCGCCGCCATGGATGCGGTACAGCGTGTCGACCCCATTCTCGAACAGGTACAGCGCCCGCGACCCCATGGGGTTCTCCGGTCCCGGATCCATGCCGCCGTTGGCCACCGAATACGGCTCCAGCTCGGGTTTGCGGGCGATCGTCTCGGCCGGCACGTTCCAGCGCGGCCATTTCCGGCGAAACTGCAACCGGGCCGTGCCCGACCAGGAAAACCCGGTCGCACCCACCGCCACGCCATACCGCGTGGCCCGGCCATCCTTTTCGCTGAAATACAGCAGCGCCGCGTCGGGATCGATGATGATGGTCCCATAGGCCTTGTCGGGCCAGGGGTTGTCGACCTCCTGCCGCCAGAGGCGCGGGTCCAGGGTGCCACGCTCGATCGCGGGGATCGGATAGGGTTCGTCGGTGACGGCGGCATAGAAATCGGGCACGGGCGGCGGCGGCACGGCTGGCACGGCCATGCTCACCTCCGGCTCCGGGGCCGTTGTGCAGGCGGCCAGCAGGCCCATGCCACCCAGGGCGACAAAATGACGGCGGTTCAACATTGTTAACTTCCTTTTTCGGTCTGAACGCAGAGGCGATGGATCGCGGGCAGTTCAGGCCGAACGTGGCGGAGATTTCGGAGGCGGCAGTGCCAGTTGCAGCGCATCCAGCAGCAATCGCAGGGTCGCGGCCCGGCCTCCGCTGTCGGGCGGCGGCACCTTCACCGCGCCCGGCAGCACGACATGCGGCCCGCAGACCGACCCCGGCAGATGCGCCTTGCGACACCGCAACCAGCTTGTCAGCACGGCAGAGGGCGCATCGCTGACACGCGCGCCCGTCACGCTGGGTCGGGTCATCGGTTCGGGGTGTGCGATCCGGCCGCTTGCAGCGACATCCATGCCCGCCCGTCCCCCATGGCCGACGTTCCCGCCGCCCAGCGCCAGCCTCTCGGCCTGCAATGCCTTGACGACCTCAACCTCGACGGCGCCGTTGCGCAGGGATGCGGCATTCACATAGGCGCCCCACGGCAAGATGAGGGCCATCAGCAGCAGGGACAGGGTCATCCGGGCAAGCAACATGCCTCGCATTACCCGCATGGCGCCGGAAAAGTCGAGCCTTCCCCCGGGGGCCCTGCCTCACATCCGCGTGAAAATGGCAGCGGATGCACACCCGCAAGGCTGCATTTCGCCCATATCGGCACCGCTCGTCCCCGCCGCGGCTGCACCGTTCAGACACCGCTCGGATACCGTTCAAATACCGACGTGCCAATCTGGCGTTTTCAAGGACTTAGCAGGGATACGCCCCGCGATACCGATGTCGGTACGCGCCACGGCCCCTAAAGCGGCAGCGCCGTGGTCGACTTGATCTGCTCCATCGACAGCAGCGCGGTCACGTTGTGCACCTTCACCTCGGAAATCAGCGCCTGGTAGAACACGTCATAGGCACGCGCATTCTTGACCCGAACCTTCAGGATATAGTCGATATCCCCCGCCAGCCGATGCGCTTCCTGCACCTCTGGGCGGTCGTGCAGCGCCTTCAGGAACGCCTTCTGCCAGTCGGCCTCATGCTCGCTGGTGCGGATCAGGACAAAGAAACAGGCATCGAAACCAAGGCTTTCCGCGTCCAGCAGGGCCACCTGCGCGCCGATGATCCCGGCCTCCTTCATCTTGCGGATACGGTTCCAGACGGGCGTCTTGGACGAGCCCACCTTGCGCGCGATATCATCCAGCGATTGGGCGGCGTCCTGTTGCAATTGCAAAAGGATTTTCCGGTCAGTCTCGTCAAGGCGGACACTCATTCGCTCTTTCCCCATTGTGGTGGAACGGATATCGGCAAGGTGGCGTTGGCTGAAACAGAATTCCTTATTTCCCCGCCCCCATGGCATAGGAACAGGAATATTTCCTATCTTGGGGGTAAGTCAACGATGCGGAAGAATCCTTAGCACATGCGACATTTCCCGATCTTTCTCGACATGGACCGCGCCCGCGTCGTGGTCTCTGGCGGCGGTGATGCGGCGCTCGCGAAATTGCGTCTGCTGCTCAAGACACGCGCCCGCATCACGGTGCATACCACCTCTCCCCTGCCCGAGATATCAGGCTTTGCGCGCGATGGCCTGCTGACCCTCGTCGAGGGCGCTGTCACCGCCGCCGACGTATCCGGCGCAACGCTGGTCTATGGTGCCGACGAAGACGCTGAAATCGATGAACAAACGGCCCAGCTGGCTGAACAGGCCGGCGTGCTGTTCAACATCGTCGACAACCTCGAAGGCTCCGCCTTCATCACCCCTGCCATGGTCGACCGTGCCCCCTTGACCATCGCCATCGGTACGGAAGGCGCCGCGCCCATGCTGGCCCGTTCCATCAAGCGCGATCTTGAGGAACGCCTGCCCGCAGCCATCGCCGACCTCGTGCGCGCCGCGCAGAAATTTCGCCCCGCAGCCGAGGCTCTGCCCTGGGGCCGCGTGCGCCGCACCTTCTGGGCCGACTGGTTCGACCGTGCCGGTCCGGCCGCGCAGAACGCCGGTCAAGACTATGAAAAAGCGCTGCAATCCCTTCTGTCCCGGCATCAGTCCGCTGCGGCTGCCCCCGGTCACATCACCCTGACCTTCACCGGCAGCGATGACCCGGACCTGATGACGCTCAAGGCCCGCAAGGCCCTGCACGACGCCGATGTGGTGGTGCATGACGCCGCGATTTCCGCGCCCGTCCTGGAACTGGCCCGACGCGAAGCCCGCATCATTGCGCTGGCCCGCCCCACCGACGTGCCCCCGCTTCACCAATTGCTTGCGCTTGAGGCAGACAATGGCGCGCATGTCGTTTATGTCGCCGCCAGCCCACTTCCCCGGCATCTCGTGACGGCCTGCCGCCGTACCGGGTTGCCGCTCGACCTCATTCCCGGCATAGCCACGCCGCAAGTGGCCCAATGGAAGGAAACAGCCTGATGCCCCGCCCTTTCACTCCCAAGGTCGTCACGGCCAATGCCCTGCTCGAAGGTGACGTGGTCTATTTCACCACCGACAACACCTGGACCCGCGAACTGACCCAAGCCGAGGTCCTGACAGACGAGGCTGACGCCGACCTGCGCCTGATCGACGCGTCCCGCCAGCAGGATCAGATCGTCGGTGCCTACCTGGCAGACGTCGACCCCACCCCCGAAGGCCCCAAGCCCACCCACTTTCGCGAAGAGTTCCGCCGCACCGGCCCCTCGAACTACTTCCACGGCAAGCAAGCGGAGCTGTAAGATGTACAAGTATTCAGAATTCGACACCGCATTCCTCGCGGAACGCAACGCCCAGTTCCGCGCCCAGGTCGAACGCCGCATCGACGGCTCGCTGACCGAGGATGAATTCAAGCCGCTGCGCCTGATGAACGGCCTCTACCTGCAACTGCACGCCTACATGCTGCGCGTCGCCATTCCCTATGGCACCTTGCGCAGCGCGCAGATGCGCCAGCTCGCCATGATCGCGGAAAAGTGGGACAAGGGCTACGGTCACTTCACCACCCGCCAGAACATCCAGTACAACTGGCCGAAACTGCGCGACGTGCCCGATATCCTCGACGCCCTGGGCGAAGTGGAGATGCACGCCATCCAGACCAGCGGCAACACCATTCGCAACGTGACCGCCGACCATTTCGCCGGGGCCGCCGCGGATGAGGTGGACGATCCTCGCCCCGTGGCCGAGCTGCTGCGCCAATGGTCGACAGATCACCCGGAATTCCAGTTCCTGCCGCGCAAGTTCAAGTTCGCCGTCATCGGCTCCGAGGCCGACCGCGCCGTGATCCGCGCCCATGACATCGGCGTGCAACTGGTCGAACAAGACGGCAAGCGCGGCTATCGCATCCTTGTCGGCGGTGGCCTTGGCCGGACGCCGATGATCGGCAAGGTCATTCGCGACTTCCTGCCCGAAGAAGACCTGCTGCCCTATGCCGAGGCCATCGTCAGCACCTACAACATCCTTGGCCGCCGGGATAACAAGTACAAGGCGCGCATCAAGATCACGGTGCACGAGAACGGCATCGACACCTACAAGGAACTGACCGAGGCCCGCTTTGCCGAGCTCAAGCCCCAGTTCGAGGGCGTCGATCAGGAAATGCTGTCGTCGATCCGGGCGCAGTTTGCCGCCCCCGCCTTCCGCAACGCCCCCACCGACGACTTCGACGCCGCCTACAAGGCCGATCCGGTGTTCCGCGCCTGGGCCGATACCAACCTGGCCGCGCACAAGGTCGAAGGCTACGCCATCGTCTCGATCTCGCTGAAGAAGCACGGCGAAACGCCGGGCGACGCGACAGCCGAGCAGATGCGCCTGATCGCCGACCTGGGCGAACAGTACAGCCACGACGACATCCGCATCAGCCACGAACAGAACGTGATCCTGCCGCATGTCCACAAATCCGACCTGCCCGCATTGCACGCGGCGCTGAAAACGCTGGGTCTGGCGACCGCAAATATCGGCCTGATCTCGGATATCATCGCCTGCCCGGGCATGGACTACTGCGCCCTGGCCACGGCCCGCTCGATCCCCGTCGCCCAGGAAATCGCCCAGCGGTTCGACGCGCTGAAGATGGAGCATGACATCGGCCCGCTCAAGATCAAGATCTCGGGCTGCATCAATGCCTGCGGTCACCACCACGTCGGGCATATCGGCATTCTCGGCCTCGACCGCGCGGGGGTGGAAAACTACCAGATCACCCTGGGCGGCGATGGCACCGAAGAGGCGACGATCGGCCAGCGCACCGGCCCCGGTTTCTCGTACGAGGAAATCACCGACGCGATCGAGCGGATCATCCGGGCCTACCTGGAACACCGCACGGATGCGCAGGAAACGTTCCTCGAGGCCTACCGCAGGCTCGGCGCGGACCCGTTCAAGGCCGCCCTGTACCCCGACAAAGCCGAAGGTAAAGCAAATGCCGCCTGAAGCCGCCATGGATTTCAGCGCGGCCCCCGCCCCCGAGCTGGCGGCCAAGGTGCAGTTGCTGAATGACCGATACCGCCATCACGGCGCCACCTCCGTGCTCGAGGCCGCGCTGAAAGACCCCGACGCGGGGGAACTGACCCTCGTCAGTTCCTTCGGCGCGGAATCCGTGGCCCTGCTCCACCTTGTCTCGGTCATCGACCGGTCGGTGCCGGTCCTGTTCATCGACACGGAAATGCTGTTCCCCGAAACGCTGGTCTATCAGCAGGAGCTGTCGGAACGCCTGGGCCTGAAGGATCTGCGCATCATCAAGGCGGCGGAAATGGACCTGGCCAAGGAAGACCCCGACGGCACCCTGCACCAGTTCGATACCGATTCCTGCTGTGACCTGCGCAAGACCCGGCCGCTGCAAAAGGCCCTCAGCCAGTTCGATGGCTGGATCACCGGGCGCAAGCGGTTCCAAAGCTCGACCCGCGCGGCGCTGCAATTCTTCGAAGCCGACGGCATCGACCGGATCAAGGTCAACCCGCTGGCACATTGGCACCCCGAGGACGTGCGCAACTACATGGAGGAAAACCGCCTGCCCAAGCACCCGCTTGTCGCGCGCGGCTATCCCTCCATCGGCTGTGCGCCCTGCACCTCGCCCGTCGCACCGGGCGAAGACCCCCGCGCCGGACGCTGGCGCGGAGAGAACAAGACCGAATGCGGCATTCACGTCGTGGATGGCAAGATCGTTAGAAATGGAGGAAACGCATGAGCGTTATCGTCACCGATGCAGGCTTTGCCACCACCGATTGGGCAGCCGACCTTGGCGCGCAGGATGTCCTGACGCTCGCCTCCGACACCAACCCGCACACGGTGGATCTGTCGGCCGCGCCGAAACTTGTGCGCGTGGAATTCCCCAGCTCTGCCGACGGGCGTGGATTTACCATCGCCCGCGTTCTGCGCGACCACGGCTATACCGGCAAGCTGCGCGCCACCGGCCACGTCATCGCGGATCAATACGCGATGGCACGCCGCTGTGGATTCGACGATGTCGAGATCAGCGATGACCTGGCCGCCCGCCAACCCGAGGATCAATGGAAATTTCGCTCAGATTGGCGGCAGAACGACTATCAGTCGCGTCTACGCAGGGCCTGAAACAGGCCTGCCACTCTTCCCAAGCCCGGATGAAAAAGATAGAGGTGGGGTGAAAACCCTTTGTGCACAAATGACCGAGACCGCCGTGACAGTTCAAGCCGCCCCCAAGACGCCGACCCTGCCGGACGCCCAGAAAGTGACCTTCGTCAAACACTGGACCGACCGCCTGTTTTCGTTCCGCGTGACGCGCCCGGCCAGCCTGCGCTTTCGGTCCGGTGAATTCGTGATGATCGGCCTGATGGGCCCCGTCGATGAAAAGACCGGCCGTCAAAAGCCGATCCTGCGCGCCTATTCCATCGCCTCCCCCTCCTGGGACGAGGAACTGGAATTCTATTCCATCAAGGTACAGGACGGGCCGTTAACCTCTCGTTTGCAAAATATCCAGGTCGGGGACGAGATCATCCTGCGCCCGAAACCTGTCGGCACGCTGGTGCATGACGCGCTGTTGCCCGGCAAACGGTTGTGGTTCTTCTCCACCGGCACCGGATTTGCGCCCTTCGCCTCCCTGCTGCGCGACCCGCAGACCTACGAGGATTACGAAGAAATCATCATCACCCATACCTGCCGCGAAGTGGGCGAGCTGGAATATGGCGCTCAGCTGATCAAATCCATCAAGGAAGACGAGCTGCTGATCGAACTGATCGGCGCGGAAAACCTTGCCAAGCTGCGCTATTATCCCACCACGACCCGCGAAGAGAGCCCCAAGATGGGCCGTATCACCGACCTGATGCGGTCGGGCGAAGTTTTCAGCGATCTCGGCATCGAACCCATGCACCCGGAAACGGATCGGGCCATGGTTTGCGGCAACCTCGCCTTCAACATCGAGATCAAGGAACTGATGGAAAGCTACGGCCTGAAAGAGGGCGCAAATTCCGATCCGCAGCAATACGTGGTCGAAAAGGCCTTCGTCGACTAGGCCCGTCAAACCGGCATCTCTTGGGGGGCGGCGCGGAACCTGCGCCGCCCTTTTGTTGTTAACCATCGGAAGACGGCGATTTGGCGCTTGAAAACATGGCTGGCCATAGCTACTTTCCCGGCTCAAATTCGATAACGATCAAAGGAAGAAAACCATAGCCCGCAGACCCCACAATGCGCCGCCGACTCGTGAAACTGGCCCGCGCGTAAATGACCGCATCCGCTGCCCCGAAGTCCGCCTGATCGGCGCGGAAGGTGAAAACGTTGGTGTTGTGACGCCCGCCCGCGCGATGGCGCTGGCCGAAGAGGCCGGTCTCGACCTTGTCGAGATCTCTCCGAACGCGGCACCGCCCGTCTGCAAGATCATGGATTTCGGCAAGTTCAAGTACGAACAGCAGAAACGCGAATCCGAAGCGCGCAAGAAGCAGAAGATCATCGAGGTGAAGGAGGTCAAGTTCCGCCCCAACACCGACGTGCACGATTACGAAGTCAAGATGCGCAACGTGGTCAAGTTTCTCGAAAACGGCGACAAGGTAAAAGTGACCCTGCGCTTCCGTGGCCGCGAAATGGCGCACCAGAACCTTGGCCGCGAACTGCTGGAACGCGTCGCGGAAGACACCAAGGAAATCGGCAAGGTCGAGAACATGCCGAAGATGGAAGGCCGCCAGATGGTCATGATGATCGGCCCCGTTTCGCGCTGATCGCACAACTCTCCCAGTTTACACTTATTGTTATGAAATGTAGCGCCCTCCGATTTCGGGGGGCGTTTTTCGTGCAATAGCGGCGGGGCGGTCCAGAATGTTTCGCATGACACGCCTCTGCCGGTCATCGCGACTCGCTACCGACATGACGATGACCCCAATTTCGGATCACGCATCACCTTGCCCCAGGTCCCAGGTCCCAGGTCCCAGGATGAGTCGCATTTCGCAAAAACTACGCTCGGGTCTATTTGCCATGCGCATGGCCGTCAGACGGCTGCGTGGCCAGAAGATAACATTGCCAGACGGCGTGTTGGTCACTGCGAAGCAACCGACGATCAAATGTCGTGGTGGCGCGATAACGATGGAAAATGGTGTACAGTTCCGATGTACCCATCAGCGCGCGCGCATCTCCGCACTGCCGGGCGGCAATATCGTCATAGGCGCGCGCACATTGATCAACAATGGCGTCGCCATCAGTTCCGCGGCGCAGGTTCGCATCGGACCGGACTGTAAATTTGGCGAGATGTGCGTGATCCTCGACACTGACTATCATCAGGTCGACGAAGGCGCGCCGGTCCGGGTCGCGCAGATCGAGATCGGTCGCAATGTCTGGCTGGGACGCAGCGTGATGGTTCTGCCCGGGGTCACCATCGGGGACCACTCGGTCATCGCCAGCGGATCGATCGTTACCGCCGACGTGCCCGAAAAGATGCTGATGGCGGGGGCCCCCGCGAAGGCTATCCGCAGTATCCGGGCCTCGGACAGCTTCAGGCGTCACTAGCCGATCCGCCGCGCCAGGGAGGGCCCTGCGCGATCCCGGCCTCGCGCGCCCGCCGTCACGCCTGGCCAGACGCCGCCAATGCTGCCTTGACGATGTTATGATACCCGGTGCAGCGACAGATATTGCCCTTCAGATGCTCGCGAATTTCGGCTTCCGTGGGTTTGGCGTTCGCGGCCAGCAGTGTATCCAGCGACATCACCATGCCCGGCGTGCAAAAACCACATTGCAATCCGTGTTCATCCTGAAAGGCCTGTTGCAGCGCCGACAACGTCCCGTCCGCAGCGGCCATGCCCTCGATCGTGCGCACCTCCGCGCCCTCGGCCTCGACCGCGAACATGGTACAGCTCTTTACCTGCTGACCATCCACATGCACCGTGCAGGCGCCGCACTGGCTGGTATCGCAGCCGACATGGGTGCCGGTCATGCCCAGATCTTCGCGCAGGAATTCCACCAGAAGGGTGCGGCCTTCGACCTCTCCGGACACCTCTTTACCGTTCACTTTCAGGCTGATGTTCGGCATCTCGCGTCCTCTGCGTTCTGGTTGCTTGGCCGCAGTTAATCACGCTCTGCCGCCGGGGAAAAGGGGCCAGATCATCCCGGCGCAGGGTTCAATCGCCTAGGTCGGGTCGCGCGGCTGCGGGCGCGTCGGAATCTCCATCAACAGGCCGCCCACGCCCATGCCGGCGATGTCGTTTGCGCTGACGGGCACATCGCACAACGTCCGCTCCAACACCCAATCGGCACCATTCAGCGCGGGCGAGCGGGCGCATCCCGGCAGGCCGATCACCGGCACCCCTGCGACATCCCCCAGGAACAGCAGGTTTCCCGGGTCGACCGGCATGCCAAAGCGCATGATCTGCCCCCCGACCTGGCGCACGGCCGCCGGGGCGATGTCATCGGGATCGGAGGTCGCGGAGCCGGTCAGGATCAGCACGGCATCCACAGCGCCACCGCCCAGCACACCTTCCAATGCCTCTGCCAGCGCGGCCTGGTCGTGGCGCACCTCGGCCTCGGCCGTCAGCGCGGCCCCCAGACGGACAAGGCGTGTTTCGACGGCCTTGCGCCCCTTGGCACCGTCGGTCTTGCCCACAAGGGTCTGGATCAGGGCGACCCGCCCCCGCCGTGTCGGGCGCATGGCCAGACACCCCGCCGGTCCGATCGACGCGCAGGCCTGCTCCAACGCGGCTCCGGGCACGGCATAGGCAATGATCTTGACGGTCGCCACCATGCCACGCAGCGCCATACGCTGCCATTCGGGCACCGTCGCCACCGTGATCATCGGATGCAGCGCATTGATCGCGTTGATCCTGTCCGCCCGGATCTCGGCCACCCCCAGGGTGTCGGCAAAGATGTTCACGCGCCCCGTGCTGGCCGGGGCCACGCGCAGCCCCGCCCCCACGGGATCGGGCACCATGGCCGAGGCCAGCCGGGCCGCCGCCACGTCTTCCATCACGTCGCCCGCCTCCAGCCGGGCGGCAGTCACCTCGTCAAGCCCCGCAGCCCGCAACCGTCTGAGTTCCGCATGCCCCAGCACGATGCCCTTGCGCAGCCGTCCGTCCGGCAAGCTCAGCGAATGGGCCAGAACCGCGCCCTCGGCCTGATGCAGCGGCACCGGGCCAAACCTCATGCGCCGGTCCTCAGGACCTGCGTCATCTCGGCAATGATCGACACCGCGATCTCGGCCGGGCTGGCCGCCCCGATGTTCAACCCGATCGGGCCGTGAATGCGCGCAACATCACTGTCGGAAAATCCGGCCTCGATCATGCGGTCGCGGCGCTTGGCATGGGTGCGCGTAGATCCCAGTGCACCGATATAGAACACGTCGGCACGCAGCGCCTCGATCAGCGCCGGGTCATCCAGCTTGGGGTCATGCGTCAGCAGCACCAGCGCGGTGCGCCCATCCAAGCCAAAGGTCCGCACCGCCTCGTCCGGCCAGTCGTTCAGGATCGTCTCTCCCGGGAACCGCGCGGCCGAGCCGAAGCTTTCCCGTGGGTCGATCAGCACCGGGTCATATCCCGCGATCCGCGCCATCGGCACCAGCGCCTGCGCGATATGAACCGCGCCGATCACGATCAGGCGCAAGGGCGGGTTGTGGATGGTGACGAAGGTCACCCCGTCCTCCTCGAACCCTGAGCGATCCATGCGAAAGCGGTCCTCATGCCCGTCGAATGCCAGCGACCGCGCGCCCGTGTCGGGGTTGACGATATAGGCCACGGCACGGCGGGCGGCGCGGGCCTCGACCAGATTGGCCAGCATCGCCTCAGGCAAGGCGGCCCCCACCGGTTCGACCAGAATGCGGATTGTCCCCCCACAGGCGAGGCCGACGGCAAAGGCATCCCCGTCCGAAACACCATATTCCAGCAGGCGCGGCGACCCGTCTTCCAGCGCCTCCAGCGCCTCCATCACCACGGCGCCTTCGACGCACCCACCGGAAACAGACCCCGCGATCTCGCCCTCGCCGCTGATCGCCAATTGGCTGCCGGTGCGCCGTGGCGCGCTGCCCCAGGTCTGCACGACCGTTGCCAGCGCAGCCCGTTTACCGGCGCGATGCCACTGCAAGGCCCGTTCGGGAATATCGTCAAAGAGGTCCATGGCCTGCTCCTGTGTTTGACTGCAACCTAGGTGCAGGCAGGACGGCCTGCAATATGGCGCAAGGTCGGGTGGCACGGGCGGAGGGGGGCCAGTGCGACCTTGCGGCTCTGCGAACAGCCCTTCCAACCTCGCCTCCCCTCGGGTGGCAAGGGATGCAGAAAGGGCCGCCCCGGCAACGGGGCGGCCCTTGGATCAGACCTGAACATCAGGTGTGTCGCGGATCAGGACCCTTGCAACAGCGGGGTGATGCGGCGCACCGAGGCCCGGCGGTTTTCACGGGCCGACGCCGTTGTCTGCACCTTCAGGTCGCTTTCGCCATACCCCTGCACCACCATGTTTTCGGGCGGAACGTCAAAGTATTCGCTCAGCGCCAGGGCGAGGCTTTCCGCGCGGCGATCCGACAGGGCAAGGTTATAGCTCGCTTGACCAACCGCATCCGTATGCCCCTCGACCAGGAACACCTCGGAGGGGTTCTCCGCAATCATGTCGCTCATCGCCTGGCCAAGCGACGCAAGCTCACGCGCCTCCTGCGGACGGATCACGGCACTGCCGGTTTCAAAGTTGATCTGATCAACCGAGATCTCGGGCACCAGCGCCCGCACGGCACGAATGTCGCGCACCTGGCTCAGCGAAAAGCGGCGACCATAGTCCGATTGCTCGGCCAGCGCCTGTTCCAGCGCGCGGGTGTCGCTATCCTGATACTCGACGACCTGCTGGCGTTGCTTGGGCAGATCAGCCACCTGAACGCGATCAAAGGATTGCGTGTCATCGAACAGCACGACCTGCTGGCCATTCTGCAATTCGCGGGTCCGACGCAGCACGGTGCCATCGGCGGCACGAATGGTCACGACGCGCGAACCGTCGTCGCGCGTCACCGTCGTACGGGTCGAACCATCGTTGAAGGTCTCGGTCTGCACATCGCTGCCGGGCTGACGCAGCAGGGCGTCATCGTCCTTCAGCACCACGTATTCGCCGTTGCGCTCGACCACCACCCGGTCACCCGAGTTGGTCACGACCTTGTCGCCATTGTTCATGATCGACCCGACCGCATAGGCCCCGAGGCCCACCAGGGCTGCCTTCGCGATCCCTTCAAAGATATCGTTCTTGCGGTCGCGATCGTCCTTGGCCTTTTGCTCGGCCGCCTGCTGTTCGGCGGTTTTCTGGGCCGGGTCCGCCTGCGGCTGCGCGGCGGCCTGTTCGTTCACGCTGGTCTGGAACTCTTCGTCCGACGAGCGTGCGGTATCCTCCGTCACGGTCTCGGTCTGCACGTCGGCGGCTTCGGCATCCGCAGCGGCGGCGGCTGCCGGTGCGCGCTCCTGCTGGCGGCTTTCCTGTGCTGCGGCCTCGCGCTCGGCTTTCTGCTCGGGCGTTTCAGCCGTGGCCGTTGCCTCGCCCGTCGGTGCGGGTGCCGGCTCGGCTGCGGGTGCTTCGGCAGTTGCCGTCGCGGTCGGTTCAGCCTCGGCCGTAGGGGCCGGTGCAGCCTCTGCCGCTTGCGGGGCGTCTGCCTCATTCGGTTGCGGTGCAATCGCCTCGGCCGATGGTGCCGCCTCTTCCGCGGCTTTCAGCTGCTCCTGCAACTCCGCTTCGGACAGCGGCTTTTCGGCTGCTGCATCAGGTTCAGCGGCATCAGGTTCAACGGCGGCGTCTGCCGTCGCCTCTGCTGCGGGTTGATCCGCCTCGGGCTTTGGCGCCTCTGCCTCTGCCGTCGCGGTGGTATCAGCTTCGGGTGCGGGTGCCTCGGCCGCAGGTGCCTCGGCTGTCGTCGTCACGGGATCGGCGGGGGGATCGGCCTCCGGCGCTGCTTCCTGTGCGGCGGTCGCATCCGCTGCCGGGTCTGCTGCCGGGTCTGCTTCGGCGTCAGCTTCGGGCGGCGTCGGCGTGGCGGTGGCCTCAGCTTCCGCTGGCGCATCCTCGCCGGTCACGAGATCCTGCGCCTCCTGAAGCTTTTTCTTCAGCTCATCCGCAAGGGTATCGCCTTCGGTTTGCTGAACACTGCCATCGGCGTTGGTTTCGACCTGCGCGGTCTGCGCCATCGTCGCGGACGGCAGGGCCAATGCGATGCTGACCGCCAGGGCGGTCGTGCTCTTCAGCGTCGTTTTCTTCAGCAGGGTGCTATTCGTCAACAGGGTCATGGTAATCGTTCCCTTCCTTTACCACCGTCACACGGACGGCCACTCGGAAAGGAAACACGCCGTCGGCGCAAATGGTTCAATTCTGCTTTGTGCATATGCCAGCAGAAAAGCGCCTAACCCTGTACTAACAATCTGATCATACGTTCTTTTTCGCCCACATCGTCACGACGAGAAAGTGCCTCACCCAAGTCCTCCAGCGATTGAATCGAATGGCCCGCGCGGAAACTGTCGACATGCGGCAGGATTGCCGCGATGCCCCGTGCCCGCGGGGCGAAGCCATCCCATCGCAGCAGCGGATTAAGCCAGATCACCCGCCGGGCCGACAGGTGAAGACGTTCGCATTCACGCCCCAGGGCCGCAGGATCATCTCGCTCCAGCCCGTCGGTGATCAGCAGCACGATGGCCCCCTGCCCCATGATCCGGCGCGACCAGGCGCGATTGAAGCTGCGCAGGCACTGCCCTATGCGCGTCCCCCCTTCCCAATCCTGCGCCTCGGCACCGGCGGCGGCCAGCGCGGCATCGACATCCCTGTGACCAAGGTGCCGGGTGATGTTCGTCAGGCGCGTGCCAAAGGTAAACGCATGAACCCTGGCCCAGCCCGCCCCCTGTTGGGTGCTGATCGCGTGCAGAAAGTGCAGGATCATCCGGCTGTATTGGCTCATCGAGCCTGAGATATCGCACAGCACCACAAGGTTCGGCCACCGGGGCCGCGCCTGCTTCAGCACCAGCCGGTTCAGGTCGCCGCCCTGCCGCATCGACTGGCGCAGGGTTCGGCGAAAATCGACCCGCGATCCCGCACGACCTTGCATGAAGCGCCGCGACGGCAGCGGCTTGACCGGCAGGTTCAGCCGGGCAAGCATCCGTTTTGCCCGGGCAATTTCATCCGTCGACATCTGCTCGAAATCCAGCGTGCGCAGACGTTCGTCGGACGATTGCGTCCGCGTCGCGTCGATCTCGATCTCCGCGTCGTCAGGGGCGTTCCCCGGCGGGGTAACCTGCACATTCGCACCATCCAGCAACGCCTCGGCTGCCCGCTTTTGCGCGGCCTCGGCGGCGCGTTCCTGCTGTGCCCCCCGCACCGCGGGCAGCAGCAGGGCCATCATGTGTTCCATATAACGGGGATCGCGCCAGAACAGGCGAAAGACCTGCGAAAACACCTGCGAATGTTCGCGCCGAGACACGAGGCACGCGTGCAACGTCCAGTAAAAGTCGCGTTTTTCGCTGAACCCGACCGCCTCGACAGCACGGACCGCCTCGATGACCCGCCCCGGCCCGATCGGCAGACCCGCCTTGCGCAATGCACGCGCGAAATGGGTGATGTTGCTGACCAGGCGCGGATGCTCGGGCAAATCCAGCACGCCCAGACCCTGCGCCGTCGCGTGGTCCCCCCGCTCCGTCATGCCTGCCATCGCCCCGTGCGCGGTGCCCGGATCCCGCGCGCGATCCGCCGTCGCCCCTCCGGCAATCTCACACCGGCGCCAGCGTCTTGCGGACGTCCTCCAGCAACCGTTTCGCCTCGCTGCCCTGAATGCGCGCAATGTCATCCTGGTATTTCAGGATCGCCCCCAGCGTATCGGAAATCGCCTCCGGGCTCAGGGTGATCACATCCAGCGCCAGCAGGCATTTTGCCCAGTCTATCGTTTCGGCGACGCCGGGTTTCTTGAACAGATCCTCCGTGCGCAACCTCTGGACAAAGGACACGATCTCGCGACTCAACGCCTGACTGGCCTCTGGCGCCCGCGCTGTCAGTATCTCGATCTCGCGGTCGAAATCGGGATAATCGACCCAGTGATACAGACAGCGCCGCTTCAGCGCGTCGTGCACCTCTCGGGTGCGGTTCGACGTCACGATGACAATCGGCGGCTCGGCGGCCTTGATCGTACCCAATTCGGGAATGGTCACCTGAAAGTCCGACAATGCCTCCAGCAGGAACGCCTCGAACGGCTCATCCGTCCGATCCAGTTCGTCTATCAGCAGAACGGGCGCTCCCCCGTCATGCGCGCGCATCGCCTGCAACAGCGGACGCTCGGTCAGATAGCGCGGCCCGAACAACTCCTCCTGCAATGCGCCCCGCTCGGCCCCTCCCGCCGCTTCCGCCGTGCGGATGGCCACCATCTGCGCCGGAAAGTTCCATTCGTAAACGGCCGAGCTTGCGTCCAGCCCCTCGTAACATTGCAACCGGATCAAGCGACGCCCCAAAGCCGCGGCAATCGACTTTGCCACCTCGGTCTTGCCGGTCCCCGGCTCGCCCTCCAGAAACAGCGGCCGGCCCAGCTTCAGCGCCAGGAAAACCACCGTCGCCAAGGGGCGCCCGCAAATGTAATCCTGCGTACCCAGCAGACGCCGGGTTTCGTCGATCGAGGCGGGATAGGTCATATGTGTCTCCGTGCACGGTTGAACCAGCCTGCATTCTGCGTCCCCACGGTCAAGGGCGACCAAGGTCGCCACCCCTTATCCCAGCTGCGCGCCCCCTCGTCCCTGCGGCGCCACAGTTCCGGAGCCAATGTTTACCCGAGATTGACGCAGCCCGTGCAACTTGCGAAGGTCCACATGGCCAGACACAACAGGACCCCTCTCATGCAGGACGGCAAGACACGATTTCTCGCCGTTCTCACGATCCGGAACGAAGGCGCATTCCTGCTGGAATGGCTGGCCCACCACCGCGCCGTCGGATTTACCGACTTCCTGGTGTTTTCCAACAATTGCCAGGACGGCACGGATGCGATGCTGGACCGGTTGCAGGCGCTCGGGGTCCTTACCCACCTGCGCAATGATGGGCCCTACGACAAGCGCGGGATCCAGTTCACCGCCCTGAAACGCGCCGAAACACTCGAAATCGTCAGGCAGGCGGATTGGATCCTGTGCCTCGACATCGACGAATTCGTCAACATCCACGCCGGGGATCGCACGCTGCCGGCCCTGCTGTCGGCCCTGCCCGACGCGACCGCCATCACGCTGACCTGGCGCCTGTTCGGCAACGACGGCGTGGTTGAATATGTCGATCGGCCCGTGACCGAAACCTTCGTGCGCGCCGCCCCGGAATTGCTGACCTGGCCGTGGCGCGCCGCCATGTTCAAGACCTTGTTCCGCAATGACGGCACCTATCGCAAGCTGGGCATCCACCGGCCCCGCGCCCCGCTCCCCGAGGCACTCGGGCAGGCGCGCTGGTTCGACGGTCAGGGGCGTGCGCTCGGCGCCGCCTTCCGCACCTCACGCATCTTTTCCAATTATGGCCAGCTCAACTACGCCCTGGTGCAGCTCAACCATTACCCGCTTGGCGCGATGGAAAGTTTCGTGCTCAAGGCCGACCGTGGCCGCGTGAACCACACCGCGGACCCCATGGCGATGGATTACTGGGTCGAGCGGAACTTCAATATCGACGAGGACCGCTCGATCCTCCAGATCGCTCAGACGCTGCACAGGCATCTCGATGACCTGCGCGGCGATGGCACGCTGGCGGCATTGCACGCCGCCGCGGTCTCCTGGCGGCACCAGCGGTTCCAGACGCTCATGCAGCACGACGACCACCGATCGCTGTTCGGGCGGCTCCTGCTCACGCCGCCGTCCCAGCCGATGCCCCAAGCCGCCGCGCGCCGCATCATCCGCTTCGCACTGGATGCACAGGCGGTTTCACAGGCAGTTTCACAGGCGGACGCCCAGTCGAATGGCTAGTCGAATGCGCCTTCGAACCCCGCAACAGGCGAATGACCTGGACGGATGCGCATTCCGCCCAGTAACCCTCTGGCACTTTCAAGGCGCTTGGGTTAATCGGCAATCATGACCGATAGCCTCACGATCCACCGCCCCGACGACTGGCACCTGCACCTGCGCGATGGCGCCATGCTGGAGGCCGTCCTGCCCGAAACCGCGCGTCACTTCGCCCGGGCCATCATCATGCCGAACCTGGTACCGCCGGTGGTGACAGGGGCGCAGGCCGCCGCCTACCGCGACCGCATCCTGGCCGCCCTGCCCGAGGGAATGGATTTCCAGCCCCTGATGACACTCTACCTGACCGAGGAAACCGACCCGGCCGACGTCGCGGCGGCCCATGCTGCAGGGCTGATCAGGGCGGTCAAGCTCTACCCGGCCGGGGCAACGACGAACTCGGCCTCGGGCGTGCGCGACTTCAACAAGGTCCGTCCGGTCCTCGAACAGATGGCACGGATCGGATTGCCCCTGTGCACCCACGGCGAAGTCACGGATGCAGAGGTCGACATCTTCGACCGCGAAGCCGTCTTCATCGACAAGGTTCTCGACCCGCTGCGACGCGACCTGCCGGAGCTGCGGGTCATCATGGAACACATCACCACGTCGCAAGCGGCCGATTATGTCCGCTCAGCCCCCGCAGGACTGGGAGCGACGATCACGACGCACCACCTCGTCATCAATCGAAATCATATCCTGGTGGGCGGGATCAAGCCGCACTACTACTGCCTTCCCGTCGCAAAACGCGCCACCCACCAAAAGGCACTGCGCCAGGCCGCGACCTCGGGCGATCCGCGCTTCTTCCTGGGAACCGACAGTGCGCCGCACGTCGATCCGGCCAAGGAATGCGCCTGCGGCTGCGCCGGCTGCTTTACCGCCACCAACACGATGCCGATCCTCGCACATGTCTTCGAACAGGAAAACGCCCTCGACAAGCTCGAGGCATTCACCTCGCTGAACGGGGCAAATTTCTACCGCCTGCCGGTCAATGCCGATACCCTCACACTCGCTCGTGGCGCGCGCGACGTCCCGACCAAGATCGAGAGCGGCGATGGCCCCGTCACCATCTTCGATCCCGGTTTCACGCCCGCCTGGCATGTAGCGGACTAATTGGTTTCCCTGTCAAAAATATCCCCGCCGGAGGCATGACCTTTTTGGGGCTTCCATCGGAAGCCCCAAGCCTCCGGCGGGGATACTTGAAACAGGGAAACATTGAACATTTTCAGAGGATGCGATCATGATCCCAAGCTCCTACCCCTCGAAAGAGCAAATAGCCCGGCTGACGGCCAGCATGTTGCTCGACATCCAGGCCGTGCACTTCAACGCGGAGGAGCCCTTCACCCTCGCGTCCGGCCTGCCCTCGCCGACCTACATCGACTGCCGCAAACTGATTTCATTTCCGCGCATCCGTTCCACCCTGATGGATTTCATGACCTGCACGGTGATGCGCAATGCCGGGCTCGAGGCCTTCGACAATATTGCGGGGGGCGAAACGGCGGGCATTCCGTTCGCCGCGCTCGTTGCCGAACGCATGGCCCTGCCGATGACCTATGTACGCAAGAAGCCAAAGGGCTATGGTCGCAATGCCAGGATCGAAGGCGCGATGAGCGAGGGCCAGAGGGTGCTGCTGGTCGAGGATCTGACGACAGATGGCGGATCCAAGCTGTCTTTCGTCGATGCGATCCGGGAAACCGGCGCCAGTTGCGCGCACACGGCCGTGATTTTCTTTTACGGTATTTTCGATGGCACCGAGGAAAAGCTGGCCGAGCATGGGGTAACTCTGCATCATCTTTGCACCTGGTGGGACGTGCTGGAGGAGGCGCGCACACGCGCCGATTTCAGCACCTCGACGCTTGATGAGGTCGAGGCGTTCTTGAAGGCCCCTCGTGCCTGGCAGGATGCCCGCAAGGCGTAGACGCGATTCCCCCTCTGCCGTCGCGGCTGGGCTCCAACGCCTGACCTCCGACACCTGGCGTCCGACGGGCAGCGCGGGGCAATGGCAGCGGTGATTGGCCAAACAAGCGGCACCTTGCCGGGCGGGATCCGCGCAAAACGCGTTTCCCGTCATGAGATGGCACAGGTCTTGCGTTTATGTCGCAATTTTGCACATCATCTGGTAAAAGTGATCATGCACCGCTTATCCACAGGATTATACAATTTGCCTGTGGGTGGCCAGGTTCGCTAAGCACCTCGAAAACACGAGGCGCGAAAAGTCAGGTTGGCAGAACTCCGGTCTGGAAAGCTCGGGCGGAAAATACGGGTCAGGCAAGCGCAGGACATGCGAGCGCGAAACAGGCAAACTCGGGACAGATCGCGGCGCGGGCAGCCCATCCGGTCTGCCGGGAAATATCGGGCCAGGCCCAGGACGGCGCACTTTGACGCGAGGCGCTGACCGGCGACGGGACAGGCGGGGAAACAGGGGATACCAATGAACGAGATCACGGCATTCAATCCGACGGGCGCAAGTGTCGAGATGCCCGATACCATGCCCCATTCCGTTGAGGCCGAGCAGCAGCTGCTCGGCGCCATCCTGACCAACAATGACGTCTATGACCGCATTGCCCAGGTCATCGGCGCGCGGCATTTCTATGACCCGGTCCATGCCCGGATCTTTGAGATTGCCGCGGCCCGGATCGCCAAGAACAACCTCGCCTCGCCTGTCACGCTCAAGGCGTTTCTGTCCGATGACGAAGGACTGAAGGAACTGGGCGGGCCATCCTACCTGGCCAAGCTGGCCGGGGCCGCGGTTTCGTCGTTCGCGGTGCGCGACTACGCGCAGATGATCTATGATCTGGCCGTGCGGCGTGAACTGATCCGACTGGGACAGGATATCTCGGCCGCCGCGACCAAGGTGGATGTCGACAACGACCCCCGCGAACAGATCGTCCAGGCGGAACAAAAGCTCTACAAGCTGTCCGAGCAGGGCCAGGCCGAAAGCGGCTTCGTCTCTTTCCTCAAGGCCGTGACCGACGCCGTTCAGGTCGCCAATGCCGCCTACATGCGCGAGGGTGGCCTGGCCGGGATTTCGACCGGGTTGATCGACATGGACCGAAAGCTGGGCGGTTTGCACAAATCCGACCTTCTGATCCTTGCCGGCCGCCCATCGATGGGCAAGACCTCGCTGGCGACCAACCTCGCCTTCAACATTGCCAAGGCCTACAAGCGCGGCACCCTGCCCGATGGCACCCAGGGGGCCATCGAGGGCGGCGTTGTCGGGTTTTATTCGCTGGAGATGAGCGCCGAGCAACTTGCAGCGCGTATCCTGTCCGAGGCGGCAGAGGTGCCCTCCGAACAGATCCGGCGCGGCGACATGACCGAGGAGGAGTTCCGCCGCTTCGTGCAGGCCGCCAAGGACCTGGAATCCTGCCCGCTCTATATCGACGACACCGCGGCCATTCCGATCGCGCAGCTGTCGGCCCGCGCCCGCCGTCTGAAGCGCACCCACGGGCTGGACCTGCTGATCGTCGACTACCTGCAACTCGTGCGCGGGACGGCAGACAACCGTGTGCAGGAGATTGGCGAGATCTCGATGGGCCTGAAGGCCATCGCGAAAGAGCTGAACATCCCCGTCATTGCGCTGTCGCAGCTGTCGCGCGGCGTTGAAAACCGTGAAGACAAGCGACCCCAGCTTTCAGACCTCAGGGAATCGGGCTCGATCGAACAGGATGCCGACGTGGTGATGTTCGTGTTCCGCGAGGAATATTATGTCGAACGTGAAAAGCCGTCGGATGACCGTCTGGACGAAATCGCGGCCTGGCAGCAGCGGATGGAACGTCTGCATGGCAAGGCCGAAGTGATCATCGGCAAGCAGCGGCACGGCCCCATCGGCTCGATCGAGCTGTCCTTCGAGGGGCGCTTTACCCGCTTTGGCAACCTTGCCAAACCCTGGCAACAGGATGCCGGCGAATACTGATCGCCCTGCCCGGGCAATTGCCGGGCCTTCCCGGTTTGCTGATGCCAACCCCATGATCTGACTGGCGAAACCCGTCTGGTCGCGCAAGGTATCATGCGCGGCCTGTCCTGCCGTTGCCTGCGCCGGAGGGGCCCGCCAGCGCGCGCGGATATCCCGCCGCGTCACGCCGTAGGGCGCGGGCACGAGTCATGACGCGCGGCGCCACAGTGCACCCGCAGCATAACTTCCTGCCAAAAAGTTAAGCACCCGCTCGTAGCGCCTCTCCACCCTTTGTTCAGAAAATGAAGTTTTCTGAGGTCTGGAAATCTGCCGTTAACGCAAAACGGCTAATTCTTTAGGCACATCAGAGGGTGCTGACCGCACATGTTCGCTGCAACGCAGCGAATAGTCTGGACAGACTCGTGCAACCAACAGGACACTTGCTGACATAACGGGACACTTGCTGACATGCGGTATGTAATTCTCCTCCTCCTCGCCCTTTTGCCAGCCCGCGTATGGGCCGAAGGCATAGATTTCAGTTACGACCCCACCCTGATCGAGGTCGATGTCGAACTGGCGCTCATGGTGGACGTGTCCCGCTCGATGACCACGCACGAACTGGACATCCAGCGCCACGGCTATGCAGCCGCGCTGACCAGCGACGCGGTCATGGACGTGATCGCCCAGGGCTTTCTGGGGCGGATCGCGGTCACCTATGTCGAATGGGCCGGGCCGGGCAGCCACCGCATCGTGCTGGACTGGACCACCATCGGCACCCTGCCCGAGGCCGAGGCCGTCTCGGCCATCCTGATGAACACGCAACCCTTCGGAATGCAGCGTACCTCGATCTCATCCGCGCTCGACTATGCCGCGGAACTGATTGAAAACAATCAATATCAGGGATTGCGACGCGTGATCGACGTCTCTGGCGACGGTCCGAACAATTCCGGTGCGCCGGTGGTGCCATCGCGTGATCGCGTCCTGGCGCAGGGCATCGTCATCAACGGGCTGCCCCTGATGACCGACGAAGGCGTCGGCTCTCAATGGACGGTCAATGACCTGGACGCCTATTATCGCGATTGCGTGATCGGCGGCCATGGCGCCTTTGTGGTCGCGGTGCACAGCTGGGATGAATTTGCCAGCGCGGTGCGTCAGAAGATCCTGATGGAGATCGCCTCGGCAGTGCCGCGTATCCAGCACGCCGAAATGATCGTTCCGGTCGCCGGAACCGCCCCCGGCACCTATGATTGCATGGCCGGGGAAAAGACCTGGGACCGTTTTCGCCAGAACTGGGAACCGTAGGGCCCGCGCCGACGGACCCGGTCCGCACGACATCTCCATACACCTCGCCTGATACGTCTCGTCCCCCGATTTACTGTCGCACCAGCCGCTCTCTGGTTGCTCCGGCCCGGCGCATTTACCCGCCGCCGTCAGCGGGACACCGCGCCAATACCGGCCCGCCCTGGATATTCCCCTTGCACAGCCGCGCGCGGCCCAGCAAAAAGCGGCCATGAGCACCGCACGCCTGACCATCGACCTCGACGCGCTGACTTCCAATTGGCGCACGTTGGATTCCGCCTCTGCCGCAACCGTGGAAACGGGTGCGGTGGTCAAGGCAAACGGCTATGGCCTGGGGGTGGAACGCGTCGGCCGGGCGCTTGCCGCGGCCGGGGCACGCCGTTTTTTCGTCGCCGTCGCCGAAGAAGGTGCGGCCCTGCGCCGCGCGCTCGGCCCCGGGCCCGAAATCAACGTCTTTTCCGGGCACATGAATGGCGACACCGATCTGATCGCCCAGGCCGGGCTGACGCCGATGCTGAACTCCATCGACCAGCTCTTGCGCCACGTCGAGGCATTGCCCGGCCATGCCTTCGGTGTTCAGCTCGATTCCGGTATGAACCGCCTCGGCATGGAGCCGGGCGAATGGGATGCCCTGCGCGATATCGCCCTGGCCCAGAACCCGACCCTGATCATGTCGCACCTGGCCTGCGCCGACGAACCCGATCACCCGATGAATGCGCATCAGCTTGAAATGTTTCGGGAAATGACCCAGGGCCTTGGCGTGCCCTGCTCTCTCTCCGCCACGGGCGGCATCCTGCTGGGGCCGCAGTATCACTGCGATGTGACGCGCCCCGGCATCGGCCTCTATGGCGGTTTCCCGTTCCAGGAGGCAACGGCGGTGGCCCACCTGGACCTGCCGATCATCCAGACCCGCGACGTCGGGGTGGGTGAAACCGTCGGCTACGGCAACACCTGGACGGCACAGCGCCCCAGCCTGATCGCGACGGTGGCCGCAGGCTATGCCGACGGCATCCACCGCGTCATGGGTCCGAACACCATGCTCTATGCCGGCAACGTCGCCTGCCCCGTCGTCGGGCGCATTTCGATGGACCTGATCACCGTCGACATCAGCGACCTCGCGGAGGAAACGCCCGAGTATCTCAGCCTGCTGAACGAGGTTCAGACCGTCGATGTGCTGGCCGACAACGCCGGCACCATCGGCTACGAAATCCTGACGTCGCTCGGCGGTCGCTACCTGCGGAGCTATGCCGAGTAGATGGCCCTCATCCTGCGCCTCCTCGCCCATATCGGGCGCGCCGTTCTGGGGGTCCTGGCCGTGTTCGGCCGGGTCGTGATCTTCTTTGCGCAGACCGTATCGCATCTGCTGCGCCCGCCCTTTTATGGCCGTGAATTCATCCTCGCCCTGCTCAACATCGGCTGGCTGTCGCTGCCGGTGGTCGGGCTGACGTCGATCTTCACCGGGGGCGCGCTGGCTTTGCAGATCTATGCGGGCGGATCGCGTTTCGATGTCGAATCCGTCGTGCCGCAGATCGTCGCCATCGGTATCGTGCGCGAACTGGGGCCTGTCATGGTCGGTCTGATGATCGCCGCGCGCGTCACGTCCTCCATCGCTGCGGAAATCGCCACGATGAAGGTGACCGAGCAGATCGATGCCCTGATCACCCTGTCGACCCACCCGATGAAATACCTCACGGTGCCGCGTGTCCTGGCAGCACTGGTCACGGTGCCCGTGCTGGTCGGCATCGGCGACATCATCGGCGTGATGGGCGGCTATCTCGTGTCGACCTATTCGCTGGGCTTCAACCCCGCCGCCTACATCCAGAACACCGTGAACTTCCTCGAACCGCTCGACGTCATCTCGTCGCTGGTCAAAGGCGCGGCCTTCGGCGTGATCGCCGCCTTGATGGGGTGCTATTTCGGCATCAACTCCGGGCGCGGCGCACAGGGCGTCGGTGCCGCGACGAAATCGTCGGTCGAGGCCGCCTCGATCCTGATCCTGGCCTGCAACTTCCTGCTCACGGGGGTGTTCTTCTCGCTATGATACGCCTTGAACAGGTCACGAAAACCTTTGGCAGCAACCCCGTTCTGCGCGGTGTCGACCTCGAGGTGCCAAAGGGCACGTCGATGGTGATCATCGGCGGATCGGGCACCGGTAAATCGGTGCTGCTGAAATGCGTTCTGGGGCTGGTGACACCCGACGCGGGCAAAATCCTGGTCGATGGCACGGATGCCACCAAGGGCGACCGCGATGCCTTTCTCGCCCGCTTCGGGATGCTGTTCCAGGGTGCGGCGCTGTTCGACAGCCTGCCAGTCTGGCAAAACGTCGCCTTCCGCCTGATGCGTGGCAGCCTGAAACGCCCCCGCGCCGAGGCGCGCGAGATCGCGATCGAGAAACTGCGCCGCGTCGGCCTGAAACCCGATGTCGCAGACCGCCTTCCGGCCGAACTTTCGGGCGGCATGCAAAAGCGCGTCGGCCTGGCCCGCGCCATCGCCGCGGATCCCGAGATCATCTTTTTCGACGAACCCACCACCGGCCTCGATCCGATCATGGCCGGTGTCATCAACGACCTGATCCGCGAAATCGTCGTGGAAATGGGCGCGACCGCGATGACCATCACGCACGACATGTCCTCGGTGCGCGCCATTGCCGACAATATCGCGATGCTGCACGGTGGCGTCATCCAGTGGACCGGCCCCGTCGCACAGATGGACACCTCCGGCGATCCCTACCTCGACCAGTTCATCAACGGTCGCGCCGACGGACCCATCGAATCCGTGCGCTGATGCGCCGCGCGCTGGTCTTCGCCAACCTCGCCCTGCTGATCCTGTTCCCGCTGTCCTGGGCGGCGCCGCTGGCGCGCGCCGGGGTGCTGCCGCTGTTCGGACTGTCCGAAATCTCGGTCCTGTCCGGCATCGCCGCGCTCTGGCACAGCGACCCTGTGCTTGCCGGGATCGTGGCGCTGTTCGCCCTGATCGCGCCTGTCGCCAAGACCCTGACCCTTGCGGCTGTCCTGTCGCGCCGCGCCCACCCGCGCTGGCTCCGCCTGACCGGCGGGCTGGGTCGCCTCGCCATGGCGGATGTCTTTCTGATCGCGCTCTATATCGTGCTGTCCAAGGGCATCGGCGTCGGGCGCGTAGAAACGGCCTGGGGGCTTTACCTGTTCACCGGTTGCGTGCTGGCCTCCCTCGCCATCTCGGCCCTCGCCAAACGCGCCTGACCCGGCGTTTTCGCACCTCACCGGCGTTCTTTCGCCCGTTTGCGTACAGAATGCTTTTGACCCCCCCGCGCGGCTCGGGCACAAGCCCCCTCATGGCAAAACCCGTCACGACATTTTCCTGCAACGAATGCGGCGCGATCACCTCCAAGTGGTCGGGGCGCTGCGAAGCCTGCGGCGCATGGAATTCGATCAGCGAAGACGTGCCCCTGTCGGCCGGGCCAAAGGGCAATAGCCTCGGCGCGCTCCGCGGCAAACGCGTCGCCCTGTCGGATCTGTCGGATGCCGAAACCCCGCCGCCGCGCACCGCGTCCGGAATGGATGAACTGGACCGCGTGTTGGGCGGTGGCCTCGTGCCCGCCTCGGCCATCCTTGTCGGCGGCGATCCCGGCATCGGCAAATCCACCCTGCTGTTGCAGGCGGCCGCCGCTTTCGCGGGCAAGGGCCTCAAGACCTTCTATATCTCGGGCGAGGAAGCCTCGGCGCAGGTGCGCATGCGCGCCGCCCGCCTCGGCCTTCAGGATGCCAGCGTCAAGCTGGGCGCCGACACCTCGCTGCGCAACATCCTGACCACACTGGATGAACAGCGCCCCGACCTCGTGATCATCGACTCGATCCAGACGATGTGGAGCGATACCGTCGACAGCGCCCCCGGCTCGGTCAGCCAGGTGCGCGCCGCCTGTCACGAACTGACGACCTTCGCCAAGACGCGCGGTGCATCCGTCGTGCTGGTTGGCCATGTCACCAAGGAAGGCCAGATCGCCGGCCCCCGCGTCGTCGAACACATGGTCGACACCGTGCTCTATTTCGAGGGCGAGCGTGGCCACCAGTTCCGCATCCTGCGCGCGGTGAAAAACCGCTTTGGCCCGGCGGATGAAATCGGCGTCTTCGAAATGACCGGCGGCGGGCTGGCGCAGGTTGCCAACCCCTCGGCGTTGTTTCTGTCCGAACGCGGCACCCCCTCTCCCGGCTCGGTCGTCTTTGCCGGGATCGAGGGCACCCGCCCCGTTCTGGTCGAGGTGCAGGCGCTGGTCGCCCCCACCCCGCACAGCCAGGCGCGCCGCTCGGTTGTCGGTTGGGATGGCAGCCGCCTGGCGATGATCCTTGCCGTGCTGGAATCGCGTTGCGGCATCCCCTTTGCGGGGATGGACGTCTACCTCAACGTCGCCGGCGGCATGAAGATCAGCGAACCTGCCGCCGATCTGGCGGTGGCCGCAGCACTGCTTTCGGCGCGCGAAGATGTGGCTTTGCCGGCAGATACCGTTGTTTTCGGAGAGATTTCCCTGTCTGGGGCGCTACGTCCCGTCGGGCAGACGGAAAACAGGTTGAAAGAAGCACAGAAACTTGGTTTTTCATCGGCGATCGCCCCGGAAGGTGGCAAGCCGGGGAGTAGCGAGGGGCTGAAACTGACCCGCATGGCGGATCTGACCAGCTTCGTGGGCGAGATTTTCGGCGCCGGGTAAGGCGCCGCTTCAAACGGGATACGGACTTTAATGGACGGTTTTACACTTATCGACGGCATCGTGGCCGTGGTCATCCTGCTGTCGGCGCTGCTGGCCTATTCGCGGGGCTTCGTACGCGAAGGGCTGGCCATCATCGGCTGGATCCTCGCCGCCGTCCTGGCCTTTATCTTTGCGCCGCAGATCCAGCCTCTGGTCAAGGAAATCCCGGTGATCGGCGATTTCATCTCCGACAGCTGCGAACTCTCGATCATCACCGCCTTCGGTGTGCTGTTTGCCGTTGTGCTGGCCATCGCGTCGCTGTTCACGCCGCTGTTTTCCTCCGTTGTGCAACGCTCGGTCATCGGTGGCATCGACCAGGCTGCGGGGTTCCTCTTCGGCATCGCGCGCGGCATCTTCCTCGTCGCGCTGGCGTTCTTTGTCTATGAAACCGTGCTGACGTCGCAGGACGTGCCGATGGTCGACAACTCGCGGTCTGCCGTCGTCTTTGCCAAGCTGACCGGCAAGATCGAAGACGAAGACCCCGCGCGCGCCCTCGGCTGGATCACCACGCAATACGAAGAACTGACCAGCTTCTGCGTCGCGCCCGACGCGGCACAGTAACCGACCAGCGCCCAAGGGGGCGGTATCAGCGTGACGCCCGGGCGCAGCTGCGCAGGGCATCCCCCCGATGCCCGCCCCCGCGATCCCCGCCCCCGCGATCCCCTTGGGGGCCAACCCATCCCCCATCCCGCCCCATCTGCCGCATTAGCGGGCGTGCGACAGCGGCACGCGGCGCAAAGTTCACGTTCCCGAAATGCGCGGCGCAGAGTCATGATCCTTTCGTGACACTCCGGTTCAAGCCGCGTAAGAGGGGCCCAACGGACGTGACCGGATTCGGAGCATCTCCCTTGCCCACACCCAAAGACACTACCCAGCCTCAGATTTCTGCCCAGGCGCATCGGCACCAGCCGCAATGCGCCGTCAAATCCCTGGCAGATGCCCCAAGGTTCTACGCGCATCCCTTCGATGACGATAAACTGAAAGAGGAATGCGGGATTTTCGGCGTGATCGGCGTGTCCGACGCGTCGAACTTCGTGGCCCTGGGCCTGCATGCGCTTCAGCATCGCGGCCAGGAGGCCGGTGGCATCGTCTGTCATCACCCCGAATTCGGCTTCAACTCGATCCGCAGCTTCGGCTACGTGCGCGACAACTTCACCTCTGCGGACGTGATGGAAACGCTGCCCGGCCCGCTTGCCATCGGCCATGTGCGCTATTCCACAGCCGGCTCCAAGGCCGCCGTGATCCGCGATGTCCAACCGTTCTTTGGCGAATTTTCCATGGGCGGCGCTGCGATTGCCCACAACGGCAACATCACCAACGCCCTTGCCCTGCGGCGTGAACTGATCGAACGCGGGTCGATCTTTCAAAGCTCCTCTGACAGCGAATGCATCATTCACCTGATGGCGCGCTCGCTGCAAAAGGGCATCCCCGAACGGATGGAGGATGCCCTGCGCCGGGTCGAGGGCGCGTTTTCCGTCGTCGCCATGACCCGAACCAAGCTGATCGGTGTGCGCGACCCGCTGGGCGTGCGCCCGCTGGTGCTGGGCAAGGTCGGTGACGGCTGGGTCCTCAGCTCGGAAACCTGCGCGCTCGACATCATCGGCGCCGAGTTCGTGCGCGAGATCGAGCCGGGCGAAATGGTCGTGATTTCCGCCGACAAGGGCGTCGAATCGCGCCACCCCTTCCGCCCGCAGCCCTCCAAGTTCTGCATCTTCGAACATGTCTACTTTTCGCGGCCCGACAGCATCATCGGCGGCCAGTCCGTATACGAGACGCGCCGCCGCATCGGTGTCGAGCTGGCCCGCGAAGCCCCGGTCGAGGCCGACCTGGTCTGCCCCGTGCCCGACAGCGGCACCCCGGCGGCCATCGGCTTTTCCCAGGAAAGCGGCATTCCCTACGCCATGGGGATCATCCGCAACCAGTACATGGGCCGCACCTTCATCGAACCGACCGAGCAGATCCGCAACATGGGCGTGCGTCTGAAACTCAACGTCAACCGCGCGCTGATCAAGGGCAAGCGGGTCATTCTGGTCGACGACTCGGTCGTGCGCGGCACCACCTCGCGCAAGATCAAGGAGATGATCCTGGATGCCGGCGCCGCCGAGGTGCACTTTCGCATCGCCTCTCCGCCGACCGCGTGGCCCTGCTTCTATGGCGTCGATACCCCGCAGCGTGAAAAGCTGCTGGCCGCCACCATGTCCGAGGAAGAGATGCGCCAGCACCTCAACGTCGATTCGCTGCGCTTTGTCTCGCTCGACGGGCTCTACCGTGCCGCGGGCGAACCTGACGGGCGCAAGAACAGCTGCCCGCAATACTGCGACGCCTGTTTCAGTGGCGAATACCCGGTCGAACCCTCCGACATGATCGCCAAGGGGTTCGAGCTCAAGACAGCGGCCGAATAAGGCACAGCCGGGGGGTGGCACGACGCCGCCCCGCGCCCTAGATGATCCCAGGACGCGGCCATTCCGATGGCGGCGTCCTTTTCACGTGCCCTGCCCCGTTCCGCTTGCGTCATGACGGTGGGGCCAAATGCCAAAGGTCCGATCCATGAACCTCCTCTCGCTCGATGCCCGGTGGCGCCGCTTCAACGACCCCGACTTCACCAGCCAGATCGACGGGCGCCAGTTCTCGGGTGTGTTCGACCTGGGCTACGACGCCCCCGACGCCTGGCCCTTCGGCCCGCGCCTCGACGGCGGCGCGCCGGTGCTTGACGCGGGCGAGGATCGCCTGTCGGCCGAACTCTGCCGCCTTGGCGAAAACCGCTATCTCCACGCGGTGCTGCCGATCCCCGTGCGCGGCAGCGACGAGGTGTTCTTTTTCGCCCCCTGGGTGCAGGTCGCACCGTCCGATTTCTACGCCTATCTCGACAGCCTGGATCAGGACGCCCCGCCCTTTGCAGGCTGCGAAGGGCTGATTGCCAACCTGCTGCCGGGGTTCGAGGACGAAGATATCGCCTGCCGGCTGGTGCCCGGCGGCCCCGGCGAACGCCCCGTCGCACAGGCCCAGACCGACCCGCTGGCCGCAGCGCAGGCCGAAGGGATCTCGTTTGACGCCCTGCTCGACCTCTACGCGGCGGCGGGCGATGACATCCGCCCGCACCTGGCAAACGGCTGACCCTGTCCCTGCCTGACCGGGCGCCTGACCCTGCGCCTACCTGACACGGCGCCTGACCGGGTGCCCGACCCTCTGTCCGGCGATGCCTTGCCGGTGCCGCACCGTGGTCTCGGCAAGGCCGTGCCACTGGCGGCATCGCGTCGCCGCGCCCCTTTCCGCCCTTGCGGCTCACTGTCATGTCACGGCGCAAACTGCACAATGACAGGACATGCCCCATGGCCAATATTCCCCGCGTCGTCGCCAACAACGCCACCCAGGCAGACCAGCTCGATCTGGCCGAGGTCGCGCTTCTCGGCACCATTGTCGGTCCGCGCGGCCCCCAGGCCTTGCTGCGCATGGGGTCGGGGCGGATCCGCAAGGTCAGTGCCGGTGATCGCCTCGGCCTCGGCTTTACCCGCGTGCTGGCCATCGGCAACGGCCAGCTCCAGCTTGCCAGCGGCGGCACGGTCCAGACGCTGACCATCCCCGGCTCCTGATCGCCCCGGACAGCCCAGCGTCTCAGCGTCTCAGCCTCTCAGCCTCTCAGCCTCTCAGCCTCTCAGCCTCTCAGCCTCTCAGCCTCTCAGCCTCTCAGCCTCTCAGCCTCTCAGCCTCTCAGCCTCTCAGCCTCTCAGCCTCTCAGCCTCTCAGCCTCTCAGCCTCTCAGCCTCTCAGCCTCTCAGCCTCTCAGATCGCTTGACCCGCGCGATGAAAACACGCAAGACCCCCCGCATGACCGATCAGATCCAGACCCCCGCCGCAGACCGTCCCGTGGCCCTTGTCACCGGGGCCTCGCGCGGCCTTGGCGCGGCGCTTGCCTATGCCCTGTCGCACAGCCATCACGTCGTGGCCGTGGCCCGGACCGTCGGCGCACTCGAAGAGCTGGACGACCGCATCCAGGCGGCGGGCGGCTCGGCCACGCTGGCGCCGATGGATGTCACCAAACCCGACGCGATGGCGCAACTTTGCCGGTCGATCTACGATCGCTGGGGTGGCATCGCCCTCTGGGCACATACCGCCGTGCATACCGCGCCGCTGACCCCGGCCAGCCATGTCGACGCCAAGGACTGGTCAAAGTCGCTTGAGACCAACGTCACCGCCATGGGTCACCTCGTACCCTATGTCGCGCCGCTGCTGGGCCGGACCGGCACCGCGTTGTTCTTTGATGACCCTGCCGCGCCGGGGGCCAAGTTCTTTGCCTCCTACGGCGCGACCAAGGCCGCACAGATCGCCATGGCCCGCTCCTGGGCGGCGGAAACGGTGCGCACGGGGCCACGCGTGCAGATCCTGACGCCCCGCCCGATGCCGACGGCCGTGCGCGCCCGCTTCTATCCCGGCGAAGACCGCGCCGCCCTCACCCCCTGCCCTGACGAGGCCGCGCGCCTGCTGGCGACGGTCCTGACCCCCGCCACCTGACTGGCCGCCGACGTGCCGCCGACCAGCGGCGCGCGCCCGCTCGCGTGCCGCTGCCCGGGGGTGGCGGAGCCGCCGCTCAGCCCC
>NZ_QWJJ01000012.1 GCF_003575965.1 Pseudooceanicola sediminis
TTGCCCCGCGCTTGCCCCGCCGCTTGCCCCGCCGCTTACCCCGCGTGGCGCCAGGTGCGCGTTTACCGAAACCCCGCGCCGCTCCACGTCCTGCGGCGCCAGCCCCCCAGCCCCCCAGCCGCGCATCCCCGCAGATCGACACGCCTGCCCTCGCCTGCCCGGCACGCCGGCGGCGTCTCGCCAGCTCAGGCCGCCCCCGGGCCGTCCGCAGGCCTGTCGCGCCCTTTCTACCCAATATCCCTGAGTTGCCTTGCGGTATCAGAATGCGCATTCTTCGCGCTTTGGTGGTGCGATTTTTCCAGGGGCGCTTGTATTGCGCAAAACGATGACCACCTGCGATCAATTCTTCGCTATAAAATAAATTTCGGAACGATGGGTACCGATCATGCGTTTGATACCGTTTATCTCTGCCCTGCTGGTCGTCGCCGCGCTTTATCTGCTGCTGCTTGAGCGTGACGCGCTGATGACCTTTGCCCGTGGCGAAGGGCTCGATCGGGCCATCGCCGTGGCCAGAAGCGCCGAGGCCGCGCCCCGCCCCTCGCCAGCCGGACAGGACGCCCAGGCGAATGCCGCACAGGACACCAACACGCAGCCCCAGGGCGCGTCGGAAAGCGCGGGCACCCAAACCATGGTACCGGATGCGACTGGCCCGGACACGACTGGCCCAGACACGACCGACACTCAAATCGCTGCCGCCGATGCTGCCGCGTCGGATGCAGAGGCAGATGACCAGGAACCGGTGCGCGTCGTGGCCTTGCACAGCACCGCCCGGATGGTCGACAGCGCCGTCCTGCTGCGCGGCCAGACCGAAGCGGCCCGCTCCGTCGAACTGCGCTCGGAAACCAGCTCGATCGTGGAATCCGAACCGCTGACCAAGGGCACGATGGTCCACAAGGGCGACCTGCTGTGCAAACTCGAATCCGGCACCCGTGAAACCGCCCTCGCCGAAGCCCAGGCGCGTCTGGCCGAAGCCGAAACCGGCCCCCCCACGGACGAGGCCCGCGTCGCCGAGGCCGAAGCCCGCCTCGAAGAGGCCCAGATCAATTTCAATGCCGCCGAAAAGCTTTCGGACAGCGGCTTCGCCTCCAACACGACCCTTGCCTCTGCCCGCGCCTCCGTCCGTTCCGCCGAGGCCACGCTGGCCGCCGCACGCGCCGGTCTTTCCAGCACCCGCGCCGCGATCCAATCGGCCCGCGCCGCCGTGGCGACCGCGCAAAAGGAAATCGACCGCCTTGCCATTCATGCCCCCTTCGACGGCCTGCTTGAATCCGACACGGCAGAGCTGGGCTCGTTCCTCCAGGCCGGCGGCCTCTGCGCCACGGTGATCGGCCTCGATCCGATCCGTCTGGTCGGCTACATGCCCGAAACGGATGTCGAACGCGCCCGCATCGGTGCACCGGCCCAGGCCCAGCTTTCGGCCAGCGGCACGCAGGTGACGGGCCAGGTCACCTTCCTGTCCCGTTCGGCCGATCCCACCACCCGCACCTTCCGGGTCGAGGTCACGGTCCCCAACCCCGATTTCGCCATCCGCGACGGCCAGACCGCATCCATCGCGATCCAGGCGCCGGGCGTCGACGCGCACCTGCTGCCGCAATCGGCCCTGACCCTGAACGATGACGGCACCCTCGGCGTCCGCGTCGTGGCCGACGACGACCGCGCGGCTTTCGTCCCCGTGTCTCTGCTGCGCGACACCGCCGACGGCGTCCTGCTGACGGGCCTTCCCGAAAACGCCGACGTCATCACCATCGGCCAGGAATACATCGTCGCCGGCGTCCCCGTGCTGCCCACCTTCACCGATCCGGACGCCCCCGCAGCGGAGCCGCTCCAATGACCAGCGTCGTCGACTGGGCCGCCTCGCGCGCCCGCATGATCCTCGCCTTCATCGCGTTGTCCCTGCTGGCCGGCGGCTATACCTACGCCAGCCTGCCGAAAGAAGGCGAGCCGGACATCGAGATCCCCGCCCTCTTCGTCTCGGTCCCCTTCCAGGGCATCTCGGCGCAGGACAGCGAAACCCTGCTGGTCAAACCGATGGAGACCCAGTTCTCCGATCTGGACGGCCTCAAGACGATGACCTCGACCGCCGCCGAAGGCTATGCAGGCGTCGCGCTCGAATTCGAATTCGGCTGGGACAAGACCAAGACCATGGCCGATGTCCGCGACGCCATGGGCAAGGCCGAAGGCGATTTCCCCGAAGGCGCCGACACCTATACCGTCAACGAAATCAACTTCTCCGAATTCCCCATCATCATCGTCAACCTGACCGGCTCGGTCCCCGAACGCACCATGGTCCGCGTTGCCAAGGCCCTTCAGGAACAGGTCGAAGGCCTGGACGCCGTCCTCGAAGCCGGCATCGCAGGCGAGCGTGACGAGATGGTCGAGGTCCTGATCGACCCCCTCCGACTTGAGAGCTACAACGTCACCGCCAACGAACTGCTCTCGGTCGTGCGCAACAACAACCAGCTGATCGCGGCCGGAGAGGTCGACAGCGCCGAGGGCACCTTCGCCATCAAGATCCCCGGCTCCTTCGACGACGTGCGCGACATCTACGCCCTGCCGGTGAAACTCAACGGCGACCGCGTCGTGACCCTGGGCGACCTCGCCACCATCCGCCGCACGTTCGAGGACCGCACCGGCACCGCCCGCTTCAACGGCACCCGGACCGTGGCCCTGCAGGTGGTCAAGCGCAAGGGCTACAACCTGATCGACACCGCGGCCGAGGTGAAACGCCTCGTCACCGACAGCGCACAGGCCTGGCCCGAGCAGTTGCGCGCCTCGGTGCACGTCGGCACCTCGAACGATCAGAGCCGCGTCGTCGCCTCGATGGTCAGCCAGCTCGAAGGTTCGGTGCTGACCGCCATCGCGCTGGTGATGATCGTCGTCCTCGCCGCCCTCGGGCCGCGTCCCGCGCTGCTGGTCGGCTTTTCCATCCCCACGTCGTTCCTGCTGTGTTTCGTGCTGCTGGGAATGATGAATATCACCATTTCCAACATCGTCATGTTCGGGCTGATCCTGGCCGTCGGGATGCTGGTCGACGGGGCCATCGTGGTGGTGGAATACGCCGACAAGCGCATATCTGAGGGCGCTGGCCCGATGCATGCCTATGTCGAGGCCGCCAAGCGCATGTTCTGGCCCGTCGTCTCCTCCACCGCGACGACGCTCTGCGCCTTTCTGCCGATGCTGTTCTGGCCCGGCGTGGTGGGGCAGTTCATGGGGATGCTGCCGGTCACGCTGATCTTCGTGCTCTCGGCCTCGCTGGTGGTGGCGCTGATCTACCTGCCGGTGATGGGCGGCGTCATCGGCCGCGTCTCGCGCAGTTTTGCGCGAAGCTCGGACGCGCTGCGGCGCGCCCTGCCCTGGGCGGCGCGCGCCGCGCTGGTGCCCCTGGCCATCTACGCGATGTTCCTCGGCGCGATGCAGGTGATCAACCCCGCCTACCTGCCCGGCGTGCCCCCGCTGCCCGGCATCCTCGCCCCTGTTCCGGGCATCGTGCTGTTCCTGCTGGCCGCCTTCGCCGCCTCGATCAGCCTTGGCGCCGCCCGCCTCGACTGGCGCAAACCGCGCATTCAGGGCGGCCACCGCCGCACCGCCTTCGGCTGGGTGATCAAGGCGATCACGGGCAATCCGATCATGCCCCTGGTCACCATCGCCGCCGTCATCGCCTTCATCATGGGCACGTTCAGCTATTACGGCACGCACAGCAAGGGCGTGGAGTTCTTTGTCGAAAGCGAACCCGAACAGGCCATCGTCTACGTGCGCGGGCGCGGCAACCTCAGCCTGGCGCAAAAGGATGCGCTCGTGGCCGAGGTCGAACAGATCGTCCTGGCCCATCCCGGCGTGAAAAACGCCTTTGCTTTCGCCGGTGACGGCGGGCTGAACTCCAACACCGGCGGCGCCGAGGCCCCCCTCGACACCATCGGCCAGGTCCAGCTTGAAATCATTCCCTGGGAAGATCGCCGCGACCGTCCCGACCTCGACGGCAACCGGGTGATCGACGAACTCACCGCCGCCGCCTCGGCTGTGCCCGGCATCAAGATCGAGATCCTGGCGGGCGACATGGGGCCGGCCTCGGCAAAACCCGTGCACCTGCGCCTGATCGGCGATGACTGGGATCAGCTCATCGCGGCCACCACGCTGGCGCGCGCCGAATTCGAACGCCTCGACGGTCTGACCCTGATCGAAGACACCCTGCCCCTGCCCGGCATCGACTGGCAGATCGACGTCGATGTCGAAAAGGCCGGGCGCTACGGCGCCGATGTCGCCACGGTCGGCGCCATGGTCCAGCTGATCACCCAGGGCCTGCTGCTCGACACCATGCCCGTCGACAGTTCCGACGAAGAGATCGAGATCCGCCTGCGCCTGCCGCCCGAAGACCGCGTGCTCTCCACCCTCGACACGCTCAAGGTGCGCACCCCGCAGGGCCTCGTGCCGCTGTCCAACTTCATCACGCGCCAACCCGTCGCCAAGCTGGCGCAGATCAAGCGGGTCGGCCAGAAACGCTTCTTCGACGTCAAGGCCGGCGTGGCCACCGGCCTGACCACCCCGGTGACGGACCCCGACACCGGCACGACGACCGAGGTTCCGGTCACCCCCTCCGAACGGATCGAAAAACTCACCACATGGCTCGACAGCGGCGTCCTTCCGCCCGGTGTCAGCTATGAATGGACCGGCGACCAGGAAGACCAGGAAGAAAGCCAGACCTTCCTGATGACCGCCTTCTCGGCAGCGCTGGCCCTGATGTTCATCATCCTGCTGGCGCAGTTCAACAGCTTCTACAACGCGGCCCTGGTGCTGCTGGCGGTGGTGATGTCGACGGCCGGCGTGCTGATCGGCATGCTGGTGATGGACCAGGCGTTCTCGATCATCATGACCGGCACCGGCATCGTCGCGCTGGCGGGCATCGTGGTGAACAACAACATCGTGCTGATCGACACCTACCAGGAATACTCCGGCTACATGCCCCGGATCGAAGCGATCATCCGCACAGCCGAGGATCGCATCCGCCCGGTGCTGCTGACCACCATCACCACCATGGCGGGCCTCGCCCCGATGATGTTCGGCCTCAGCCTCGATTTCATCGGCGGCGGCTACTCGATCGACAGCCCGACGGCGCTCTGGTGGAAACAGCTCGCCACGGCAGTGGTCTTCGGGCTCGGCATCGCCACGGTGCTGACGCTGGTCTTCACCCCGTCGATGCTGGCGCTGCGCGTCTGGCTCACCACCTACGCGCACTGGGTGGCGCGCCTGCTGGCGCGGCTTTCCTTCGGACGCGGCAGTCGTGCGGCGCAGGACTGGGCCTTGCGCCGGGCCGCGCGGCGCACCCGTGCCCCCGAAATCCTCTGGCCGCTGGAGGACCAGGACACGCCCCGCTCCACCCTGCGCGCCGCGGAATAGTCCGCAAGCGCCGCACCGCTCGGCTACCGTTCAGATACCGCCCAAATACCGACGTCCGAAATCAGCGTTTTCAAGGGCTTGTACCCCGTATACCGACGTGTCTCACCGACACGCCCGGCTCCCTCGTCATCTGGCCCCAAATACCCAAACGGCAGTCGCACCAACCAGGCGCGACATCGACCCGTCAGCGCCCCCCGGACGGGCTGTAAAATCAGGCCGCGTCCTCTGCCTCCGCCGATTGCTTCTGCCACAAGGACGCATAGCGCCCATTGCGCATCAGCAGCTCGACGTGGGTTCCCTCCTCCACGACAAGCCCCTGTTCCAGAACGACAATCCGGTCGGCATCGGCAATCGTCGACAAACGGTGCGCAATGGTCAGCACCGTCCGCCCCTCACCGGCCAGGGTCAGCGCCGACTGGATCTCGCCCTCGGTATCGGTATCAAGCGCCGACGTCGCCTCGTCCAGCAACAGGATCGGCGGGTTCTTCAGCAGCGTACGCGCAATGCCGACCCGCTGCTTTTCCCCGCCCGACAGCTTCAGCCCACGCTCGCCCACACGGGTGTCGTACCCCTCCGGCAAGGACAGGATGAAATCGTGGATCTGCGCCGCCCGCGCCGCCGCTTCCACCTGCTCCCGCGTGGCATGATCGTGGCCGTAGGCGATGTTGTAACCCACTGTATCGTTGAACAAAACAGTATCCTGCGGCACCACGCCGATGGCCTCGTGCAGACTGTCCTGCGTCACGTCGCGCAGGTCTTGACCATCGATGCGGATGGCCCCGCCGGTGACGTCGTAGAACCGGAACAACAGCCGCCCGATGGTGGATTTCCCCGACCCGGATGACCCGACCAGCGCCACCTTCTGCCCCGGCGCCACCCGCAGCGACACGCCCTTCAGGATCACCCGCTCCGGGTCATAGCCAAAGATCACATCATCCAGCTCGATCGCCCCGCCCGTCACCGCCAGACGCTTGGCGCCCGGCTTGTTCTGCACTTCGGCAGGCTGGTCCAGCAGCAGGAACATTTCGCCCATGTCCACCAATGCCTGACGGATCTCGCGGTACACGGTGCCCAGCATGTTCAGCGGCAGGGTGATCTGGATCATGTAGGAATTCACCAGCACGAAATCGCCCACGGTCAGCGTGCCATTCTGCACCCCGATCGCCGCCATCACCATCACGGCAACAAGGCCGATCGTGATCAGCAACGACTGCCCAAAGTTCAGAAAAGCCAGCGAATACGCGGTCTTGACCGCTGCTGCCTCGTACCCCGCCTGCGCATGATCATAGCGCCGCGCCTCGCGCGCCTCGGCGCCGAAATACTTGACCGTCTCGAAATTCAGCAGGCTGTCGACGGCCTTCTGGTTGGCGTCCGTGTCCTGATCGTTCATCACCTTGCGCAGCTTGACCCGCCACTCGGTCACCTTGAACGTGAACACGGTATAAAGCGCAATCACCGCCGCGACGACGACCAGGTAGCTGATATCGAACAGCGTCGCCAGGACGATGGCGATCATCAGCAGTTCGATGATAAGCGGCCCGATGGAGAAAAGCAGGAATCTCAGAAGGAATTCAACGCCCTTCACCCCACGCTCCACGATGCGGCTCAGCCCGCCGGTCTTGCGCGTCAGATGATAGCGCATCGACAGACGGTGAATATGCACGAAGGTTTCCAGCGCCAGCTTGCGCAGCGCACGCTGCCCGACACGCGCAAAGATCACGTCGCGCAGCTGTTGGAAGCCGACGCCCATCAGCCGCGCCATGCCATAAGCCACGGTTAACCCGACTGCGCCATAACCCAGCATCCAGGCCGCGCTGTCGCCGCCATCCTTTGCCAGCGCATCGACCGCCGCCTTGTAGAGAAACGGAGTCCCCACCGCCACGAGCTTGGCAATGAACAACACGAACAACGACAAGGCCACCCGACGTTTGATCCAGGGATGTTCAGCGGGCCACAGATAAGGCACGACGCGCGCCACGATCTTGCCACCGTTCTTGGGCATTTCGGTCGTCGTCAGCACGGAATGTCGCGGACTCATGCAGTTGGCTCCTTGTTCTGGCTGGCGCGATGGCTGGCCTGCCGCCCCTGCTTGCGGGCGTGGTCACGCAGATGCCGGTAGACGGCTCTGTCGCATCCGGCCGCTCCGGGCCGGGGCGAGGTATACCTTATCACCGCGGGAGTCCAACATTCCATGCGTATTTTGGCGGGTGCCACAGGTGACAGGGCGCACCGCTCATCCACAACCCCGCAGCGGCAGGTCAGAATTATTTCAAATCAATTCAACAGGATAGATGGAGATCCCGGCGTTCAGACCCACCGATCCGGCTATTCCGCCTCGGGGACGGTGAAAATCTGCCCCGGATAGATCAGATCGGGGTCACGGATCAGATCGCGGTTCGCCTCGAAAACCCGCACGTACAGAATACCTGCCCCATAGTTCTGCCGCGCAATCGCCCAAAGGGTCGAACCAGGCTGCACCGTGACCTGTGACACCTGGCCCCGGCTCATCAGCTCCGCTGCCTCCGGCTCGGCGCGTTTGAAGGGCGTTTCGACCCGGCTCAGCACCGTTCCGGCCTCATCCACCTCGTCGACCCGCAAACGGTAGACCCCGGTATCGACCTCCGGCAGCGTGGTCCCCCATTGGCCGTCGGTTTCGATCTGCGTCGTCGTGTTGGGCCTGTCATCCAGGTAGACCCGCACAAAGGCCCCCGGCGTTCCCCGGCCCGACAACACCACCTCGCCAACCGCATCATACGAGATCGTGTCGAGCTGCACGGACCCCGGCACACTTGGCGCCGCGCCGTTTTGCAGCACACGCACGCCGTCGGGGTCCGCCAGCAGCACCGTCGCAGCACCGTTGGGCGGCAAGGCAGCACCTGTCTCGGTCGCCCCCTCCGCCGGCGGCAGAACGGACGTGGGGGCAGCCACGTTCGCTGCAACGGGTGCGGCGCTCGGCAGCTCGCCGGTCTGATCCGCCTGCTCAATGGCAGGATCAGTATCGACAGGCGCAGGCGTCGGCGCGGCACCTGCGGTGGCTTCGCCGGTACCAGATGCCGATGCACTGACATCCCGTTCGGCCGCGCCCGCCAACTGCGCGTCTGCGACATCGCCAGTAAGTTGTTCACCTTCCTCGGCTTCAGGTCCCTCGGTCACTTCGGGCTGTTCGGCAGCTTGCGCCAGCGCCTCGCCTGCCGCAGCGGCCTCGCTCGGTGCCAGGATCACCTGCTCGACAGAGCTGACCTCGCCCTCCCCCTTCGGGCCGTGCATGATCAACGTCATCACCCGCGGCGCATCGCTCTGCCCCAGGTCCAGAAACGAGACAAAGCGCCCGTCCCCGCCGGCAATCGGGCGATCCATCTCCGTTCCGTCCAGCAGCACGGACACCGGCCAATCCGGCGCGCCAGCCCCTGCCACCAGGGCCGTGCCATCCGGTTCGATCCGCACCACGTCGAAACGCGGCGGTGCGGGCAAAGGGGGCAAGGGCGCGGTTTGTCCGACGACGCTGTCGTCTGCCGCTTGTCCCGCATCTTCGGTCACCGCTTCAGGGGCTGTTGCCGCAGTTTCGGTAGCCTGCTGCGCCGTGGTTTGCGAGGCGGGGGTTTGCGAGGCGGTGGTTTGCGCCGACGTCGCTTCGACCTGGGCCGCGGGGGCCGAGATGACAGGACCGGCGGTCTCAGGGGCGGGTGTTTTGGGACCGATCCAGCCGAACTGAATGGCCGCCGCCCCTCCGACGACGAAAACCGTCGCGGCGGCAACGCCCGGCCATCCTGCAAATTCCCCCGATTTCACGTGTCATCCCCCAACAACATCGCCGCTGAACGCGGTTGAGCACATATATCAAGCGGGTTAACAACGGTCAAAAGCGCAATGGTCTCAAGGAGTGCCCAGCCATGACGAAACCCTCGATCTGTGTCTATTGCGGCTCACGTCCGGGGGTCCGGCCCGTATATGTGGCACAAGCTGCGCGGTTCGGGCGGTTGTTGGCAGAGAGGGATTGGCGACTGGTGTATGGTGCCGGGGATGTCGGCCTGATGGGAGAGGTCGCCCGCGCCGCACAAGCAGGCGGCGCCGAAACCTTTGGCGTGATCCCGACCCACCTTGTTTCCGCCGAGGCCGGAAAGCGCGACCTGACCCGTTTCGTGATCACCGAAACCATGCACGAGCGCAAGAAGGTGATGTTCATGAACAGCGACGCGATCGTCGTGCTGCCGGGTGGCGCGGGTACGCTGGATGAATTTTTTGAAGTTCTGACATGGCGCCAACTGGGTCTGCACGCCAAACCCATCATCCTGCTAAATCCCGATGATTACTGGACCCCGCTGACCGACATGATGGCGCGGATCGTACAGGAAGGATTCGCAGATGCCTCGATGCTGGACATGACGCGCAGTGTGGATGATGCCGAGGCCGCGATGAACGCCCTCGCCACCATGCTTTCCTGACGCGCCGTCCTGAACGGCCCGAGGTCAGGCGGCGATCAGCCCATTGCGCAACTGGCGCTCGATTTCGTCAATGGGATGGTTCGTCAGGGTCTTCGGAACCTCTGCGATCACGCGCGCCGCAACTTCCTTGTGAAGCACCTGGCGCAGTTCTCCCAGTGTCTTGGGGGGCGCGATCAGGACGATCTGGTCGAACGCGCCGCGATGTGCACGCGCATACAGCAAGTGCGCCAGATCATCGGCAAACCGCTCTTTTGCCAATTCGTGCCAATCAGTGTCATCCAACGCGGATCGCTGTCCGGGGCCGCCGTCGCTCATCCGGCCGGGTCGGTTTGCGGATTGGTC
Organism: Pseudooceanicola sediminis; assembly: GCF_003575965.1. Classification (GTDB taxonomy): domain Bacteria; phylum Pseudomonadota; class Alphaproteobacteria; order Rhodobacterales; family Rhodobacteraceae; genus Pseudooceanicola; species Pseudooceanicola sediminis. Next base: position 10,176 of record NZ_QWJJ01000012.1, read on the forward strand.
TATGTCCTTGGGGTTTTCCTGTTCTTCCTTGCGAATGACCTGAAGAAACGGATCGGCCTCATCGGTCACGTTGCGCAGGAACAGGGCCTTTTCGCCATCTGCGACCAGAACCCATGCCTTGTGTGGAAGTCCGCTCATCTCAATTCCCCCGTCTCTGCTCTCTGGATCGAGTTACGTGTCATTTTGTGCGTCCTTTCATGCGGTTGCACGAGAATGAAACGCCCCCGGATCTGCGGCAGTTCCTGAACGACAAACCCCCGCGCATTGCTGCGCGGGGGTTTGCTCAAACGCGGTGTGGATTGCGCCGAAATCGGCCCGGGGCGCGCCAGGCATCCGGCGCAATCGCGTCAGATCACATGCGCGATGCGACGTTTTCCCAGTTCACCAGCTTGTCGAGGAAGTTCGACAGGTAGGCGGGACGCTTGTTGCGGAAATCGATGTAGTAGGAGTGTTCCCACACATCACAGCCCAGCAGCGCGGTTTGGCCAAAGCACAGCGGGTTGACGCCGTTTTCGGTCTTGGTGACCTTCAGCGCGCCATCTGTATCCTTGACCAGCCATGCCCAGCCGGAGCCGAACTGACCTGCACCGGCAGCGGAGAATTCTTCTTTGAATTTATCAACGGATCCGAACGCTTCGACCAGCGCCTTTTCCAGTTCGCCCGGCATGGCGGAGGTGCCCGGGCCCATCATTTCCCAGAACTGGTTGTGGTTCCAGAACTGCGAGGCGTTGTTGAAGATACCGTTCTGGGCAACGGCCTTGGGGTCGTAGGTGCCCTTGATGATCTCTTCGACGGACTTGCCTTCCCATTCGGTGCCGGCAATCGCCTTGTTGCCGTTGTCGACATAGGCCTTGTGGTGAATGTCGTGGTGATATTCCAGCGTTTCCTTGGACATGCCGAGGTCAGCAAGAGCATCGTGTGCATAGGGAAGATCAGGAAGTTCAAAAGCCATTTCTAGGGCCCCCTTTTCTGGAGTTCGTTAATGCGATGTGGCCTAAATGGTATTCCTGCACGGTGAAGGTCAAGGGGCGACACCCCTGCATCAATGCACAGGCGCCTCCCGGAGCGTTGCAGGGTTGTTTTCCCGACAACCCTGCTAAGCCCTTGTGCAGTCAGGCGAAAAGCCCGGCTTCGCTGCCCGGTTTTGCCGCATCCGCAAGAATGGTGAAAACATAGTCTGCGACCGAGCGGAAGCAGATCAGCTCGACCCGTCCCGGTGCGGGCAACCACAGCGCTGCGGGCACCTGCGCCAGGCGGGTACGGCGGAACATGCCCGGGCGGAACTGCTGCGGATCCATGTCGACCGGCGCCAGCTTGGCCACCACTTCGCGCACCAGCGCATCCGGGCCGGTGATCGAAAAGATCGAGCGCGCCTGGCTGACATCGACCGCCGTAGCGAACGGGTCGCGCAGCGTCGTGTCCAGCGTTTCCAGTGCCGCGGGAAGGTCCGCCAGCGGAACCATCACCATCAGCTCGTCCGGTGACATCCAGGCGATCGCCTTTTCCGTCATCACCGTCACTTCGCGTGGCCCGGGCATGTCCAACCCGGTCACCGTGGTTGCCCCCTTAGCCAGCGGGCCTGAAAGATCGCCCCGCAGGGTAATCATCCCGCGCATCGGTTCTTCGGCGATACGCACGTAGCCGTCATAGCTGGCACCGTGCAGTGCGCCCACTGGCGTCGGTCCTGTCATGTCAGACATTCTGCTTGTCTCCCGCCTTGTCGTAGAACACCGGGTCGACGACCTTGGCCGCCACCGCATTGCCGCTTATCCGGGTCACCTGCACGATGTCGCCCATCCGTGTCATGCCACCCTTGAGAAGGCCCATGGCGATGCCGCGCCCCAGCGTCGGGGAATAATAGGTCGAGGTGATGCGGCCCTGCATGTTGCGCTGGTCCTTGTCGTTCTGGCCGTCGGCCAACACATAGGCACCATCCTCGATGACGCTGCCGTCAACCGTTTCCAGCCCGACCAGCTTCCAGCGGTTCGGGTCTGCCAGGTGGCTGCGCAACTGACCCCGCTTGCCCAGAAAATCCTCTTTCTTCTTCGAGATCGCCCAATCCAGGTTCAGATCCTGCGGAATGACTGTCCCGTCCGTTTCGTCCCCGATCATGATAAAGCCCTTTTCGGCGCGCATCACGTGCAGCGCCTCGGTGCCATAGGTCACGGCATCAAACGCCCGCCCTGCCTCGACCAGCGACTGCCACAGCGCCATGCCCTGTCCGGCAGGCACTGCCAGTTCATAGCTCAGTTCGCCGGAAAAGCTGATCCGGTAGAGGCGCGCGGGAATGCCCGCAACGGTGCGATCGACCCAGGTCATGAATGGCAGCGTTTCCGCATCGATGCCCGGTGTGCCCAGCACCTCCAGCAGTTGCCGCGCTTGCGGTCCGACGACGCCGATCTGGGCGTATTGTTCGGTCACGTTGACGACATGCGCCTTGAGATCCCACCATTCGGTTTGCAGCCATTCCTCCATGTGGGCCTGAATGCGGTCGGCACCGCCGGTGGTGGTGTGGCAAAGGAAGGTGTTTTCGTCGATCCGCGCGACCACGCCATCGTCCATCAGGAAACCGTTTTCGTCGCACATGAGGCCATAACGGCAGCGGCCGGGTTTCAGTGTGCTCATCATGTTGGTGTAGAGCAGATCCAGGAACTTGCCTGCATCCGGCCCCTTGACGATCAGCTTGCCAAGGGTCGACGCATCCAGCAGACCGACACGATTGCGGGTTCCGTTCACCTCCCGGATCACCGCATCATGCGCGCTTTCCCCGGCCTGAAGATAGCAGTAGGGCCGTCGCCAGTGGCCCACGGGTTCCCATTTCACGCCATGTTCCTCGTGCCAGGCATGAAGCGGAGTCCGCCGCAGCGGCTGAAAGGCGGCGTCGCGTGCGCCCCCCGCGATCGAGCCGAGCGAAATTGGCGTGTAGGGCGGGCGGAACGTGGTTGTCCCCACCTGCGGAATGGCCTCATTCAAAGCATTAGAAAGAACAGCAAGGCCGTTGATATTGCTCAACTTCCCTTGATCCGTCGCCATGCCGAGCGTTGTATAACGCTTGGCGTGCTCGACGCTCTCGAAGCCTTCTTGGGCCGCCAGCTGAATATCGGACACCTTCACATCGTTCTGATAATCCAGCCAGGATTTCGAGCGCAGTTTTTCTGTCGCTCCTGCGGGCATCACCCAAACCGGGGCAAGCGGAATTTCCGCAACATCCTCGACACTTGGCGCAGCCTGTTCAACCGGGTCGTAACCGGCGGCCTGCACGGCAGAGTGCCCGGCGGAACGGGCATCGTCCAACACCTCGGACAGGCTCAGTGCGCCGTTTGCGGAACCTGCGCAGGTCACGAAGGGTTTGCCGTCGTGACTGGTCGGCGCGCGCGATCCGTCTGGGCGGAACATGGCCTTCGTATCATCCCAAACCAGCTTGCCACCGCAGTGCGACCACAGGTGCACGACAGGCGACCAGCCGCCCGACATCGCCACGGCGTCGCAGGCGATCTCCTCGATCACCGCGCCGCCGCCCGCTTGCGCGCAGATGGCAACGCCAGTCACGCGCTTGCCGCCCGACACATGCGCCACGGCCCGATTGTGTTCGACACGGATGCCCATCTCGCGGGCGCGGATCGCCAGGTCACCGCCCCCGGCGCTGCGCGCGTCAAGGATGATCGGAACCTCCAGCCCTGCGTCTTTCACCGCAAACGCAGTGCGATAGGCGTCGTCATTGTTGGTGACGATGGCAACCCGGTCGCCGGGTGAAACACCCAGGTCGACGATATAGTCGCGTACGGCAGCAGCCAGCATGACACCGGGAATATCGTTACCGGCAAACGCCAGCGGCCGTTCGATCGCGCCGGTTGCGGTCACGACCTGCGCGGCGCGGATGCGCCACAGACGGTGCCGCGGCACACCCGATTGCGGCGCGTGGTCTGTCAGGCGCTCATACCCCAGAACATAGCCATGATCATAAACCCCGGCCCCCATGCAGCGCAGGCGCATGGTGACGTTGGCCATTCCGGACAATTCACCCACCAGCGCGTCGATATGCGCGGCCACCGGGGCTCCGTCGACGTCGCCGCCATCTACGGGTGCGCGACCGCCCCAATGGGCGGTTTGTTCCATCAGCAGCACACGCGCACCGGCACGACCGGCCGCAACGGCAGCTGTCAGGCCTGCAATACCGCCGCCAATCACCAGGACATCCGCAAAGGCGTAGAGGTGCTCGTAGGTGTCCGCATCCTTTTCAGTCGGCGCCTTGCCCAGACCCGCCGACTTACGGATGATCGGCTCGTAAACATGCTTCCAAAAGGCGCGCGGCCCCATGAAGGTCTTGTAGTAGAAGCCCGCCGGAAAAAATCTCGACAACTTGCTGTTGATCGCACCAACATCGAATTCCAGGCTGGGCCAGTGGTTCTGGCTTGTCGCGCTCAGCCCGTCGAACAGCTCGGTCGTGGTGGCGCGCTGGTTCGGCTCGAACCGCCCACCTTCGCCCAGCCCGACCAGGGCGTTCGGCTCCTCCGCGCCCGACGCGACGATGCCACGCGGACGGTGATACTTGAACGACCGCCCCACCAGCATCTGGTCATTCGCCAGCAGCGCCGAGGCAAGCGTATCGCCCGCATAGCCGCTCATCTGCCGTCCGTTGAAGGTGAAACTCACCTTCTGGCTGCGGTCGATCTTACGTCCGCCTTTCGCAAGCCTGCTGCTCATCGCGCCTGCGCTCCCTTGTTGTCTGCTTTTGCATTGATTGCGTGAAAAACTGCGCTCACTGGACATCCCGCCATTTGAAGCCCGGACGTTTGTCGCGGATCTGTTTCAGCAGGTCTTCGGGCGGGGCCAGGGTTTGTGCAGAATAGGTGCCAAAAACTTCAAGCGTTGCCGTATCGCGCGCCGCCATGAACCATTTTCCGCATCCCGTCACATGGCGCCAGCGTTCGAAATGAACGCCCTTTGGATTTTCGCGGTGGAACAGATAGGTCTCGAACGCGGCATCCTCCGACGATGGGCCTGCGCGTTTGACATGGGCTTCACCGCCGCCATGAAATTCGGTTTCCTCGGCGGTGACACCGCAGCAGGGACATTCAAGCAGCAGCATCACGCAACTCCATAGCTGAAGAAACGCCCGCAAACGATTGGATTGCGAACGAAAAAAGACCGGACGCACGAAGCGCCCGGCCAAAAGGACAGGTTAGGGACAAGGTCGAAGTCAGGACCCGTCAGGAAGATCGATCTGAATTTCCGGCTCATCCGCGCCAGGCAGATCGCCGCCGGAATAGAGATACCAGATAAGGCCCGCCAAAACGACGACCACTGCGCCAAGAATAAAGGCGATACCGCTATTCCCAGATTTTTCAGCCATTTGAATCCCTTTCTTCTTCCAGGCAGTGAAAGAAGAACGCCGGATTGCGCCGCTCGGTTCCCGCGCACGGGCAGACAAAGCCGAACCTGGGCGCCAACCTGATATCGAAGGCCGATATTATCCTGAAACGACGACACGTCGACTTGATCCTTTTCCGCATCCTTTTCCGCGCCGCGTTCTGCGTCAGACGTGCCGGCGCATGTCGCACCCGCACCGTCGCGCGGCGAGGGATGGAAAAGAGCGGACCCAGTGATCGCATCATCGCAAAGCCGTCCCTGCGCGATCGCGCCCGCGCCCTTCGATGACCGGGAACCAAAAGGCGGGCTCGCGCGTTGTGCTTCATATTTGGGCGACCAAAGCGTCGCCGCCCCCCTCAGAACTGTTGGCGTTAACCGGACCTCAGTGGTTTGCTGTACCTTGGAGGAGCAACGCAGACATTTCTGAAACTGCGATGGAGATTGAGCAGCATGACTGACACGATCGACTTCCCAATCGAACACGCCACACGCAAGGCGATCCGTTTTACCATCCTCGACACGCTGGACGAACTGCCGGACGCCCCGGGCCTCTACGTCCTGATGGGCGCAGAACCGGGCGGGACGCCCCGTCCGCTGGCCTTCGGCCACGTTGACGGCAAGCTGTCGCGGCATCTTCCCCATCAACCGGAATTCGCGGCGGCGCTGCGTCAGGGGTTCACCTTTGCCGCCGTTGCCGAACCTGTTCCGGGATGTGACAGCGCCCGGCTCGCGGACCAGCTGGGACGCGCGCACGACGCCCCGATCAACGCGATGCAGAACGCCTTGCGCGATATCGAAGCCGCCCAGTTGATCAGCGTGCCGAATACGATGATGCCCCTCGCGGCGGAATAACGGACTCAGCCGCGCCGGGGTGGAGACAACAGATGGCAAGGCACGGTGCCGCGTCAGCGTGCCAACGACGCTGACGTCTGCGTTCTTGCACAACATGGAATTCAGTCCAGCAAACATGATCCGCCCCGACACTTTCACCAGCTCACCATGATCCGACCAGCAGGGTCACGCGGTGAGCTGAATATTCGCTCGCTCTTCTAATGTGCCACGCCCGCGGCCACGCTTTCATCGATAAAGCGCCCCTCGCGGAACCGATCCAGACCGAACCCCTTTGCCAGAGGCCCCGGCGTCCCTTTTGCCATCATGTCGGCCATCGCCCAGCCGGATCCGGGGATCGCCTTGAAGCCGCCCGTTCCCCAACCGCAGTTGATGAAACAATTGCCAAGTGGCGTGCGCGAGATGATGGGCGAACGATCCCCGGTCATGTCCACGATCCCGCCCCACTGGCGCAACATCTTGAGCCGCGACACCATCGGAAACGTCTCGACAAGCGAGCGTACGGTTTCCTCGACATGATGGAAGGACCCGCGCTGCGTGTAATTGTTGTAGCCGTCCGCCCCGCCACCAATCACCATCTCGCCCTTGTCGGACTGGCTCATGTATCCGTGGACTGTATTGGCCATGACGACCACGTCCATGCAGGGCTTGATCGGTTCGCTGACCAGCGCCTGCAAGGCGACACTCTCGATCGGCAGACGGAACCCGGCCATCTGCGCCAGCACACCGGAATGCCCCGCCACGACGATGCCCAGCTTGCCGCATCCGATCCGGCCCTTGGTCGTCTGGACACCCGAGACATTGCCATCCGCGCCGGTTTCGACACCTGTGACCTCGCATTGCTGAATGATGTCCATCCCCATGCCGGAACACGCCCGGGCATAGCCCCACGCCACGGCATCGTGCCGCGCGGTACCGCCGCGCGCCTGGTACAATCCGCCCAGAACCGGATAACGCGGTCCATGCAGGTTGATGATCGGCACCAATTCCTTGACGCGTTCCGGAGTGATGTATTCCGTCGTGACGCCTTGATGGGCATTGGCATGGGCGGTTCGCTTGTACCCGCGCACTTCGTGTTCGGTCTGCGCCAGCATGATAACGCCGCGCGGGCTGAACATGATGTTATAGTTCAGGTCCTGGCTCAGCCCTTCGTAGAGTGAGCGGGCTTTTTCATAGATCGCCGCGGAATCGTCCTGAAGATAATTCGACCGGATGATCGTCGTGTTGCGCCCGGTATTGCCGCCGCCCAGCCAACCCTTTTCGATGATCGCGACATTCGTGATGCCGAAATTCTTGCCCAGGTAATACGCCGTGGCCAAACCATGCCCCCCTGCGCCCACGATGACCACGTCATAGCGGTCCTTGGGTTTGGGGGACCGCCATGCACGCTCCCATCCGGTGTGATGGCGGGCCGCTTCGCGGGCGATGGCAAAGGCAGAGTAACGTTTCATCGGCATCTCACTGAGGACAGAGAAGTCAGGGGGAACGGGCGTCGGGGCGGCGGTATTTTCAAGGCGGGCCGTGCAATCGGGCACGCGGTTTTGGGCAAGAGACTCAGCGGCAGACCAGCGGCCCTCCGTTTCGCAGACCCTAGCCATTTGACCGTCGTTGCCACGCCGCAAACCGTCACAATACCGTGCGCTTGCGACATGGCCTGTCGTTGCGCGGATTTGCCTCTTTTTTGCAGGCGGGTGGCAGGATAGATCAGGGACGATACGAAAGTCGCTGAAAAAGGTCGCCCCTGCATGGTCTTCTGGTTCGTCACGATCGCCCTGGCCTTTGGAGTGGCGCTGCTGCTGGGCCGCGCGGCGCTGCATGGTGGTGCGGGCGCAACCGGCCCGGCTGCGCAATTCGATATCCAAGTCTACCGCGATCAGCTGTCCGAGGTCGACCGCGACATGGCCCGCGGCGTCATCCCCCCGGCAGAAGCTGAGCGCCTTCGTACCGAGATATCGCGCCGCGTGCTGAGCGCGGACAGCGCCATGCGCAGTACCCGGCACACATTCGACGGGCCACTGCAACCTGCGACCGGTGGCGTGCGCCTTGTCACTGTGGCGCTTGCAGGTGTCCTGTTCCTGGCCGCGCTCGGGCTGTATGTCTGGATGGGCGCACCGGGGTATCCCGACCTGCCCCGCACGGCGCGCATCGACGCCGCAAAGGTCGCTCTGGAAAGCCGCCCCACGCAGGCCCAGGCCGAATCGCGCATGGATGGTCCCGTCACCGTTCCCGGCCTTAACCCATCTGACGATTATGCCGACCTGATGGGCAAGCTGCGTGCGACCGTCGCGGACCGCCCCGACGACATTCGCGGTTTTCGCCTGCTGGCCCAGAACGAAGCGACCCTTGGCAACTTCAAGGCGGGGTACGAGGCACAGGGGCGTGTCATCAAGCTGGCCGATGGTACGGCGACCGGCCAGGATTACGCAGATTACGCCGACATGATGATCCTGTCCGCAGGCGGCTTGATCTCTGCGCAGGCATCAGATGCGCTTCAGGCGGCGCTGCAACGCGATCCCTCGAACGGTACCGCCACCTATTACACCGGCCTGCTGATGGCTCAGACAGGGCGGCCCGACATTGCCTTCCGCCTCTGGGATGGCCTGCTGCGCCGCAGCGACGAAGATGCGCCCTGGGTGCCGCCGATCCGCAGCCAGATCGATCAGGTTGCACAGCGCGCCGGTCAGCCACGCTATACCCAACCCACGCCGCCAGAGATGCTGTCCGGTCCATCGGCTGCCGATATCGACGCCGCGGGCGACCTGAGTGTCGAGCAGCGCCAACAGATGGTTCAGGGCATGGTCGACAGCCTGTCGTCACGCCTTGCAAGCCAGGGCGGAAGCGTTCAGGAATGGGCCCGCCTGATCAGTGCCCTCGGCGTTCTGGAAGAAACTGCGCGTGCGCGGGCCATCTACGAAGAGTCAGTGCAGGTTTTTGCCGGGCAGACATCTGCGCTGGCCACCCTTGCCGCCGCCGCAAACCAAGCAGGAATTGCCGAATGATCGCCGACACAATCGAAGACTTCGCCACGCACCTGCCGCAAATGCGCGCCGTTGCAGGTCTCGACCTTGGGGAAAAGACCATCGGAGTCGCGGTCAGCGATACGTTTCTCAGTGTCGCCAGCCCGCTTGAAACCATCCGCCGCCGCAAGTTCACAGTGGATGCAGAGGCGCTGCTTGCCATCCTGTCCAAGCGCAATATCGGGGGTATCGTCATGGGCCTGCCGCGCAACATGGACGGCTCCGAAGGGCCACGGTGCCAGTCGACCCGCGCCTTTGCACGCAACCTGTCGCGCCTGACCGAAATCCCGATCTCATTCTGGGATGAACGCCTGTCGACCGTGGCCGCGGAACGCGCGCTGCTTGAAGCTGATACCTCTCGTCGGCGCCGCGCCGAAGTCATCGACCACGTCGCGGCCTCCTACATCCTGCAAGGCGCGCTGGACCGCCTCCGCTACCTGCGCGGGGGTGCCTTATGAGCCATGGCAAGGATATATGGCAGCGTGACGAGGTCTCCTCGCCCTGTATCAATGTCTGTATCATCCACCCCGAGGCCCGTCTGTGCACCGGGTGCCTACGCTCGATAGACGAAATTGCCAGCTGGTCGGGGATGACTCAGGACGAACGGCGCGCGGTGATGTCGCAACTGCCCTCGCGCGGACCACTCAAGGCAACGCGCAAGGGTGGGCGCAGCGGACGGCTGCGGCGTCAGGGCGATCAGGACTGACCCAGTGAAAAGGCGGGGACTGCGCCCCGCCCTGCCAACTCAGCCGTAAAACGTCTTGCGCAGCATGTTCAGCGCGACCAGGAACAGGAACCCTGCAAAGATCCGGCGCAACGGCCTGGGGTCGGTCGCATGGGCAAGCTTGGCCCCAAGGGGCGCTGTCAGCGTCGTCATGCAGATCACGACAAGGAACGCAGGCAGGTTCACGGCGCCTATGGTATAGGGCGGGCGCGATCCATCCGGAACGCTGACCAGAAGAAACCCCAGCACCGACGGCACGGCAATCAGCAGGCCAAAGCCCGCAGCCGTCGCCACGGCGCGGTGGATCGGGCGGCCAAACAACGTCATCGTCGGAACGCCAAAGCTACCGCCGCCGATCCCCATCAGCACGGACAGGAACCCCATCGATGGCGACAGGATCGCCCGCGTCACGCCGCCGGGCATTTCCGTGCCGATGCGCCATTCGCTTTTGCCAAAGGCCAGATACAGGCTGATGATCAGCGCAAGACATCCGAACAGCGCCTGCAATTCACGTGACGCCAGCTTCGACGCGATGAACACGCCGACCAATGCGCCAATGGCGATACCGGGCGCCCAGGTTTTCAGGATGTACCAATCGACCGCACCTTTCCTGTTGTGGCTTTGCAGCGACCGCATCGAGGTGACGATGATCGTGGCGAGCGAGGTTCCAAGACAGACCTGCATCAATGACGACCCGCCGCAACCAAGCGTCTGGAACGCATAAAAGAACGAAGGCACCAGCACGATACCGCCGCCGACCCCCAGCAACCCTGCCAGAACCCCGGCGATCCCTCCGATCACCACCAACAGGGCCACCATCGCCAAGACCAGTCCCATGTCGTCCATACCCGTTCCTTTCCCGAACCTTTTCCTGCGCAGACCTCAAGCAAGTTTCGCCTGAACTTGCAAGCAAGGTGATCACAGGATGTCCCACCGGGGCAAAGCCTCTTGCAAGGGCATCTGTGCATTCAAGCACCACGGGTTGTGCACAAACCCCGCTTGGCTTTGCCGCATTGCAGCGATACTGATCGAACTCACTGCGCCTAACAGAACCGGTTTTCCAAATGCTCAGATTTGCCCTCGTGCTGGGAGTTCTCGCTCTCACCAGCCCGCTTGCCATTGATATGTACCTGCCCGCCCTACCCCAGCTTGCCCGTGATTTCGGGGCGACCGAGGCTGCGGTACAGGCAACCTTGATCGGCTATTTCATTCCTTTCGGCCTCGCTCAGCTGTTCTACGGCCCACTTGCCGACGCGCGGGGACGCAAGCTGCCCCTGTTGCTGGGCCTCGGCATCTTCCTGGTCGGCTCGCTCGGCGCGCTGTTCAGCACGACCCTGCCCGGCCTTGTCGCATGGCGCGCGCTTCAGGGGCTTGGCGGCGCGTCTCTCATGGTGATCCCGCGCGCTGTCGTGCGCGACCGCTATACCGGACCGGACGCGACCAAGCTGATGGCCATGGTCATGCTCGTGATCTCGATTTCACCGATGCTGGCCCCGTTGTTCGGCACCCTGGTGCTTAACTTTGGCAACTGGCGCGCGATCTTTGCCGCGCTCGCGGTTCTGGCCGCCGTCGGGATTGCGCTGACAACCTTCGTGCTGCCCGAAACCATGGAGAAAGAGCGGCGGCGCCCGGTATCGTTCAGCCATATGGCGCGCGGTGCGAAGGTGCTGTTCACCGATCCGACGTTCATGGGACTTACCCTGGTCGGTGGTTTCGGCATGGCCAGCTTCTTTGTCTTCATCGCCTCTGCCTCCTTTGTCTACATGGGCAGCTTCGGCCTGACCCAGACGCAGTTCTCACTGGCCTTCGCCGTCAACGCCATCGGCTTTTTCGGCGCCAGCCAGGGTGCCGGAACCGTGGCGCAAAGCGTCGGCATGTCCCGGATGGTGCGCCTGGCCGTAACGGGGTTCTTCCTGTTCACGCTGTTGCTGTTCCTGCTGGTCCTTGCGGGCTACGGCTCCGTTTTCGTCATGGGCGGCTGCCTCATCCTGGCGAATGCATGTCTTGGTCTGGTCATTCCCACCTCGATGGTGCTGGCCTTGGACGAACATGGTGACATCGCAGGCCTCGCGTCGTCCATCGGCGGCACGATGCAGATGGTTGCAGGTGGTCTCATGATCGCGCTGACCGGACCGTTCTTTGACGGCACCGCCCTGCCGATGGCGGCCGCCATCGCGGTTTGCGGTCTCATCGCCTTCCTGTTGACGACACTCGTGCTCAACCGTCGCACGGCCACCGCCTGATTACCGCGAGTAACGTGCAAATGAAAAACGCCGGCTTCGACCGGCGTTTTTTATTGCTGCCCCATTGAGTTGGCGTCGTGCGCTAAGGTCCGGCCTTGCACGAAATGCGCCTTGCTTTCAGGCGGCATCACTGTCTGCCGCTTCGGCCTGCGCCCGCTGAAACGCTGCCAGTGCCTGCTCGACCAACGCCGGTCCCGCATCTTTGCGATGCGCGCCCTCCGATAGCATGCGCCGCCACACCCGTGCGCCGGGACGGCCCTGGAACATCCCCAGCATATGCCGCGTGACCTGTGCCAGCTTGCCGCCCGTCGTAAGATGGCCCTCGATATATGGTATCATTGCCAGCACGGCGTCTTCGGCGCTCAGGCCCGGTGCGGTGTCGCCAAAGATCCGCCGGTCCGCGTCGATCAGGACGCTGGCCGGATCGTGGTACGCCGCGCGCCCGATCATCACGCCGTCCAGACCTGCCGCGAGAAACGCCTCAGCCTGATCCAGAGAGGTCACGCCGCCATTCACCGACAGGTGCAACCCGGAAAACAACCCGCGCATCTGCTGCACCAACCCATAATCCAGCGGTGGGATGTCGCGGTTTTCCTTGGGGCTCAGCCCTTGCAGCCAGGCCTTGCGCGCGTGGATGGTAAACCGTTTACAGCCCGCAGCACCAACCCGCGACAGGAACTCGGGCAGGACCTCTTCGGGGATCTGCTCATCGACCCCGATCCGGCACTTCACTGTAACTTCGACATCCACCGCGTCGCGCATCGCACGCACGCAATCGGCCACCAAACCCGGATCCTGCATCAGGACAGCCCCGAAAGTGCCTGACTGCACACGATCCGACGGGCAGCCGCAGTTCAGGTTGATCTCGTCATAGCCGGCGTCCTGTCCCAACCGGGCCGCCTTTGCCAGCTCAGCCGGGTCCGAGCCCCCCAGTTGCAGGGCCACAGGATGTTCCGCCAGATCGAAATCCAGCAGGTGCAATGCCCCGCCGCGTACCAGCGCAGGCGCGGTCACCATTTCAGTGTACAACAGCGTATTTCGGCTCAGAAGGCGGTGCAGATACCGGCAATGGCGGTCCGTCCAGTCCATCATAGGCGCCACGGACAAGCGCGATGCGCGGCTTAGTTCGGACTCTGAATACTTTTTCACTATATCAGCTGCCCTTCTCGACGCAGAACATCACATGAATATTGCCCGTGCAGGCCCATCTAAGATCTTGGTTTTGCCAGACGCCATGAACAAGATCGGGATACCATAACCCACGACTAGGAGTCGAAGGCCGGCACAGAACGATGGTTCAGGCACCTATATGGTACAAATCATCTTTGCGCAAAAGGGGGGGGCCGACAGGCGGGAAGCTCGAACGTCAAGGTGCTGCCGCAGTCTCGGCCGGTAAAAGGGCCTACCTCTCCCCTGTCGACCCCTCATTCATAACGACGGCCGACGGCTTGGATTTTGGTATTCGCCCCCCCCCTCGCTGCGGCAAACGCGCGGGACGCATCACCCGTAAATGCCCCCCGCGCAATTGCCGCAGCGTCTGGTTGCGCAGCGTTGTCTGCGGTCTCACCCTGTCGGAGTCATAGCGTCGTGCCCCGCGTTTCGAACGCGCCGTCTTTTCACCCACAAACCTTCCTCGAATGAGAGGCGATACAGTTTCTTGTAGTCCATGATCATGCCCTATCGTCCCTGCCGGCCGCAGATCCGGGAGGGAGCCGAACCAAAGCCGCTTTTCGCTTATCCGCTGCATCCAGTTACCGATCTCGCCATAGTCCAGCAGGTATTCGCGCCGAACTGTCTTGGGGGCAGCAAAGGTCAGACCGCAGCCCCGCCACGTCGAGATGTCATCCTCACACATCCACCGGCGCGCCGCGTCTCGCCCCCTGGGTCGATGTCGTCAACTCTTGCCCGGGAGCACTGTCTGCGAGGCATTGTCGAGCGTGGTGTGGGCCAGCAATCGCTTGAGATTGGCATACTCGTCTTCCCATCCCTTCAGTACGGTCACCTCGGATCGTCCATTGCGCCAGCTTGCGGAAGGCCGCCGAGTCGAGGCCCCGCTCACAAGGCAACTCGGCGCGCCAAGAGGTCATCTGTCCGGGCCTTGACGTCACCTTATGGCAATATGACCAGATCAGACCCAACCCCACTGAAAGTGTCGAACAACCGACGATATTCCCGGATGTGTATCGCAATGCGTTGCTGACGTTCGGCACCAGACCGATGGATTTATCGCCATCGCGCGGTCAAGGAGACTTGGTGATGGACGCGATCCAGCCCAACGAGTTTTTTGGCACGTCCCCACACGGCCCGCATGCTCCATTGCCAGCGGTACGTCGCGAAGTCGGTGGCCCAAGACCGGGCCGCATATCGAGGCGACGTTCGCCTATCTCGCGCAGGACCTGGAAGCGCGAAGGACCCCGTCAGGCGGACATTCGGCAGCGTGAAGGCAAAGTTCGGCAGTCGGTCTTCAACTGACATCGTCAGACCCGGCCTTATCCGAAGAACACGTCGTCGGCCTCCTCCGGGACAGACATTGATCCGTGCTCCGGGAACAAGCGGTCATGAAGAACGCGCTCGGACTGCATCGTATAAGTCGCGCGGAGAGTGGCCAACAGCGTCTGCAACCCAGGGTCGGTTACGGCCATTGGCGCCATATGCCTGATTGGTGCAAAGACTCGGTTCATGCTGTCGACGAACCCCTCCAGACCATGTTGGGCCTCTAGCACCGGATCTCCCGAACCGATCTTTTCCATTGTCGCGGTCATGATTTCCAGTGTCTCACGAAGTTGCTGAACCTCCTTCTCCAGACTGGCCGCCCGTGCATGTGTTTCCAGATCTTCGTTCGATGTCAGCGACACGCTGAATATGTTCGCGTTCATCTCCTGCAAGGCCGCCAGTTCAACGATGCGCGATGTCTTGCTTCCAATCTGCGCGGTGGCGTCACGCAGCTGACGCGACACTTCCATCATCGCCTGCCCCTGCTGGCCGATGCGCCCCGAAACGAGGATGGCATTGACCCCGAGCAGGTGCATCTCCTGGTCCATCAGTGATGTGGCCTGCGACGCCACAGCTACGCTGCCGTAGTATTCCGCCAAAACGGACATCCCCGGTGCGATATCGCCCAGATCACCCGACATCTTTGTCAGATTGGCCGAAATCGCCGCCACAAGATTGGCAACCTCGCTCAGCGTATGGCCAACACCGCTACCCGCGATCGCCGCCATGTGACCAAGCGACCTGTGCCAGCTGTCTGAAATCCGGCGTAGTTCCGGGAGCAGATCAGCGTGCGCGACCAGCACAGCCTCACGCGTATCCAAGACCTGTTCGACCGCCAATGCCACGATGACCTGCCGCCATGCGGCGGGCCCTTCATCGGCTTTTTCCAAGATCGCCTGCGCATGTTCCAAACGCTGGCGCGACGCGTCGCCGACCTGCAACAGGGAAACGGCAATCTCCAGTTCCTTCGACATGCGATCAAGATCGCGCTCCGATTTTTGCGCGGCCATTTCCAGTTCTTCCGCGCGCACCGAGGCAACCAACTCGTTCAGGCGCAAGCGCAATCGCGTATGCCCAGACACGATCAATTTCATTGATCGGATCTCGGGCAGCATCCGGATCAGCTGGGCGTCCGCCTCAAACAGACGCACCTTCAGATTGGCCAGTTCGCGCACCGTCGCATTCAACAAAGTGCTTACATCCGACGCGAAATTGGCAAGGGATCCGTCGCTCTCCATGATCGAGCAACTGACAACCCGCGCGTTCGTGGCGATCATCGCCGCGGCCTTGATATCGCTGCTTTGATCCTTCAACTGGTTGCGCAGATCCGTCGCCTGCGACAGCATCTTGTCGGCCGTCTCAGACAGGAACAAGAACTGGTTCTCGACGCGCAGCAAATGCTGCTCGATCATCTCGGAGGAGCGCGCCAGTTTCTCCTGCCCCTTCAGTCCACCAAATTCCGCGACCTCTGACAAATTGTCGGTGACCGCGCGCACATCATCCAATAGCGCGAACAATCGGTCCGCTGCCGAACTGTAAGTTGGTTCGATCTGCATGAGCACATAGGCAATCGCGTCCCGAAGCTGCTTGGCTGCGCCTTCCGTGGTGTCACTCATAGGCGCCTGACCTTCCTTCCGGCATTTTGTATTTCCGCCGAGATACGCCCTAACGGAACCGCGCGATCAGAGGCGCCAAGTCGGCTGGCCTCGCCCGGCATGCCCCAAACGATCGAGCTGGCCTCGTCTTGGATCAACGTATCGGCGCCGGCGTCGCGCATTTCCAGCAAGCCTTGGGCACCGTCATCGCCCATGCCTGTCATGAGTATTCCCGTCGCCACCGCCCCCGCGGCAATCGCAACCGATCGGAACAGCACGTCGACCGATGGACGGTGCCGCGACACCTGCGGCCCTCGCATGACCTCCACGCGATATCCCTTGCCCTGGCGTTTCACGATCATATGGCTGTCACCGGGCGCTATCAGCACCAGGCCCCGTTCCGGTCGGTCACCATTCGCGGCCTCCCGGACATCGCAGGCGCAGAGCCCATTCAACCGATTGGCAAAGGCGGCGGTAAATTTTTCGGGCATGTGCTGGACGATGACCACCGGCGGGGTCGATCGGTCAAGCTTTGGCAGAACCTGCGCCAGCGCCTCGGTCCCCCCGGTCGAGGCGCCAACGGCAACAATCACCGGCAAATCCGGGGGCATGATCACACCCTTGCGCGGTGCGGGCAGGATTGCATCGGCTGTCAGCTTCGGACTGGGAGTGAACGGCACTGGCGGCGCGACTGGCATGGCGCGGGCCTGGCTGGTATAGCCGCGCATTCTCCCGGCGTGGGCTGCGGCCCGCACCGCATCCGTCAGCAGGATCTGCGCCTCCATCCGGGTTTCGCGGCTGCTCATGCGGGGTTTGCCGATGACCTCACAAGCGCCGATTTCCAGCGCCTTCATCGCGGCCTGGGATCCCGCTTCGGTATGGCTGGAGCAGATCACCACCGGAATGGGTCGCTGCGCCATGATCTTGGCCAGAAACGTCAGCCCGTCCATCCGCGGCAATTCCAGATCGAGCAGGATGACGTCGGGCAGTTCCGCGCGCATCTTTGCCGCTGCGTCAAAGGCATCGGCGGCACTGGCCAGTACGTTGATGCCCGGATCCTCTGAGAGGATCTCGGTCAGGGCGCGCCGGGCGCTTGCACTGTCATCCACGATCAGAACACGGATCCGGTTCATATTCTCCGTCCCTCTTGGCAAAAGACGCCTGGCGCGACCTGCATGAGATCGGGTTGCCGCACGATCATCGACTCGGAATGCCCCACGATCAGATATCCGCCGGGACGCAGCTGCCGCGCGCAGGCAGCCACGACCTTGCGCTGCAGCTCGGGTTTGAAATAGATCAGCACATTGCGCAGAAAGACCACGTCCAACCCCTGCTCCAGCACGTAGGGGAAATCCGTCAGGTTCAAATGCGCGAACCTGACCCTCGCGCGCAGTTCCGGTGCAATGCGGCACAGGTCTTCGCCATGTTTCCCTTTCCCGGTCATGACATAGGCCGCGCGCATGTCCGCCGGTACAGGTGCCATATCCGACGGCGCGTAGATCGCGCGCCGCGCAATTGCCAGTACCCGGCTCGAGATATCCGTGCCGAGGATTTTCCAATTCAGCCGTCGATCTGCCTCGGTCGCGCGCGCCAAGATCATGGCGATCGTCCAGGCCTCCGCTCCTGTCGAAGACGCCGCGCTCCAAACCTTGAAATTAACCGGCCTGCCGGGACGTTCACGGACCAGCGCTTCAGGGATCAGCCGTTCGGCCAACATGTCGAAATGCGCATTTTCACGAAAGAAATCCGTCTTGTTCGTGGTGAGCAGGTCCACGATGTCGGGCAGCTCGCTCTCCAATCCGCCGGCGTCGAACAGATAAGAAAAATACTCCGCCAAATTATTCAGCTCGAGCGCGATCAGTCGGCGTTTCAACCGGGATTCAATCATCACGTCCTTTGACGCGGATAGATTGATCCCGGTCTCCGACAGCATCATCTGGCGAAATTGCTGAACGTGCCGACTGTCCGCTTGCGATACGGCCATTTCTCAGGCTGCCTCGACGACGTGAGCAGCAATCGCGCGGACACCCTGACCGAAAAGGTTGTCCACATCCAGGCAGGTCACGAATAATCCATCCCGGCGCGCAATGCCGGCCACCATCCGTTCATTCCATTGCAAAAGTTCGGCCTCGGGCAACATGCCATCCCCGGCATCCTCCAGCTCGGCCACCTCGATGACCCGGTCGACCCGTAGCCCGACCAACCCCATGCGTTCGCCGCCAAGGGACATGCGCAACACGACGATGCGCGTCTCATGGGTATCTTCCTGCGGCGCCTGTGCCAGCATCAGTCGCATGTCGACCACCGGCACCGACACGCCGCGTCGGTCAATCAAGCCCAGAACGTGCGGCGGCGTACGCGGCAAGGGCGCGATCTCGCGGATGTCGAGGATCTCGACCACAGGGGCAACGGGCACGGCAAACAGCGCCTTTGCGATGGCGAAGGTGACCGATACCCGGGACTGTACCCCCGCCGCCCCTTTTGCGGGCATACCTGGACGGGCGTCATGCAGCATGGCTGCCAGCTCGGGCGAAATCTGCATCCAATTCGTCTTCATTGACATCCATGTCAAAGTCGAAGCCAGCCGGTTTGCGGAGCTTCTTGCTCGCCTTGCCTTTCACCTTGGGCAATGTCGCACGGCTTGCAGCCCCCTCCGCCAGCCGAAAGAATTCTATCGAGGCGCGCAAGGTCTCCGCCTGCGCAGCCAGTTCCTCGGCGGTCGAAGACATCTCTTCGGCAGCCGAGGTATTTTCCTGCGTGACCTTGTCGAGCTGCTGGATCGCCATGTTGACCTGACTCGCACCGGTGGCGAGTTCCTGGCTCGCGCCAGAGATCTGGCTGACCAGCTGTGCCGTGCGTTCAATATCCGGCACCAGCCCTTCCAGCATACGCCCGGCCTCCTCTGCTGCACGGACCGTATCGGCGGAAAGACCACTGATTTCGCCGGCAGCCGTCTGGCTCCGCTCGGCCAGCTTACGCACCTCCGACGCGACGACCGCGAAACCACGGCCATGCTCGCCAGCACGCGCGGCCTCGACGGCGGCGTTGAGCGCCAGAAGATCTGTCTGACGGGCGATTTCCTGCACCACGAGAATACGTTCTGCAATGGTCTTCATCGCTGCGACGGCTTCGGCCACAGCCCGGCCCGACACGCGTGCATCCTCGGCGGACTTCTGAGCCATGTTTTCGGTTTCGGATGCGTTGTCAGCGGTTTGGCGGATATTCGACGTCATCTGTTCCATTGAGCTTGAGGCCTCTTCAGTGGAACTCGCCTGCTCTGTCGCGCCCTGGCTAAGCTCTTCCGAGGTTGAGGCCATCTCGCCTGCGCCCGAGGCCACGTTGCCTGTCCCCAAACTGACCTCGCCAACCACCTTTCGCAGCTTTTCGACCATGCCATTCAACGCTCTCAGCAGGTCTGTCACTTCGTCATTGCCTGACAGGTTCACCGTTTCTATCAGATCTCCATTTGCAACTTTCGAGGCCAGAGCGACCCCACGCTGTAGACCCCGGCTAATCGAAACCGTAATCCAGACCGCGCCGACGATGCCAACGATCGATGTGCCGATCAGCAGCGCAATCAGGGTGATGCGGGCCGTATCATAGCGTTCATTGGAGCTTGCTTCGGCATTGCCCATCGACTCGCGGTTTCCGGCTACGATATCGGCCATGGAGGCTTCCATTTCCTGCCACGACCGCTTGCCCTCACCCGTGGCGAGCCGAAACGCCGCCACGGCATTTCCGTCCCGCGCAAGGGACTGCGCGCGTTCGTCGACATCGTTCAACCGTGCAAGCGCCGCACGATAGACCATGAGCTTTTCCAGGCCCTGCGGGCTGGCGATATCGGTCAGGGTCTCGAGGGTCTGATCATGCACCCTGCGTGAGGCATTCATTTCCTCCTGAATTGCCTCCCGCGCCGCGACCGTTTCCGACAGGATAAAATTGCGCAAGTTTCGCTGCAGTCGCAGCTGCTCTATGGTGAGCTCCTCTGAAAGGCGCAACCGTTCGGCATCCAGCTTTACAATCGCGGTCATCCGGTCACTCATGGCGGACAGGTTCGACAGGGCGAGCAGCATGGTGACCGTGGATCCCAACAAGAGAATCGTGAAGATCACGGCGAGTTTAAGTTTTATCGACAGACGCATCAGACGGGCTCCGCTTCGGATTGCGTGATGGCACCACTGGCGCCGGAGGAAGGCCGACTTTGCTGGCTCGCAAGATAATCGGCGAATATCGTGGGAAGGTCGGGAATAGTGACAAAGGCGCCGGACCAGCGCCCCACATACGCGACGAAACGCGGCGGCCAGCGGCTTCCCACTGTGGGAATGGCCTCCATCGTTGCGGCATCCAGCCGGGTGACCTCATGAACACTGTCGGCATAGATCCCGACGACCGCGTCTTGCCCCTCAAGCGGCAGATCCAGCACCATAATTCGGGCTCCGGCGCCAATCTCATCGCGGGGCATCCGCAGCGGCACCCGCAGGTCCGCCAGCGGCACGACGGTACCGCGCACGTTGATCAAGCTCGATACGAACTCTGGCGCACCCGGAACGCGCGCGATATCAACAGGTTCCAGTACTTCGCGCAGCAGAGACGCGGGAACTGCAAGGACCTCTCCGCTCAGCCGGAAGGTAACGACATCGGTGGTCGTCGCATCTTTTCGAAGGGTCATGCGGCCTGCCTTCCATTGTCCGACATGGTGCGGCCGCGCTGGACCAGCTGTGCCACATCAAGGATCAGCGACACCGTGCCATCCCCCAAGATTGTCGCGCCGGAAAACGCCTTTACCCCGGCATGCAGTGGCGACAGCTGCTTGATAACCGTTTGGTGCGACCCGATGATGCGGTCGACCACGATGCCCACCCGCCCCTCTGACGAGGTGACGACGACCACTTTCTGGTAGGCTCCGGCCTGGCCCGGACTGTCAAGGATCCGCCTCAGTCGCAGAAAGGGCACCAGGCTGTCGCGGATATCCAGAAAAGCATTGCCCGCGCCTTCTGCTGCCAGCGCCTCGGGCAGTTCGACAATCTCATCGACCGCTGCCAGAGGAATGACAAAACGTTCTTTGGCGGTTTCCACCAGCAAGCCATCAATGATCGCCAGCGTCAGCGGCAGTCGTAGCGTGATGGTGGCACCGTGGCCGGGTTCGGATTGGACCTCGATCGTGCCCCGCAGATCCTCGATGGTCCGGCGTACCACGTCCATGCCTACCCCGCGCCCTGACAGGTCCGAAACCTCGTCGGTGGTGGAAAAGCCGGGTGCAAAGATCAGGTCGAACAAGGTGGCGTCGTCGGGCTCGGCCCCCTCAGGCAAAAGGCCGCGTTCGATAGCGCGGGCGCGTACCGCATCGCGATTGATACCCCGCCCGTCGTCGGAAAGAGAGATCAGCACTTCGGCCCCGGAATAGCGTGCGCTCAGGTGGATCGTGCCACAGGCCGGTTTGCCCATGGCGCAGCGTTCCTGCGCAGGTTCCAGTCCATGATCGGCGGCATTGCGCACGATATGCATCAGTGGTTCGGTCAGCCGTTCGACAACCGTCTTGTCCAGCTCTGTTTCCTCACCGCTGATGGTAAAGGCAATCGGGCGCCCCAGCCGGTCGGACAGATCATGGGCCAGCCGTCGAAACCGCCCGGCAATCGTGCCGATGGGCGTCATCCGGATTGACATGGTGGTGTCACGCATGGCCGAGGCCAGGCGCTGAATATCCTCTGCTACGGCAACCAGCGCAGGGTCGCCGGAGCGACCAGCAATCTCGATCAGCCGCGCCTCGGCGATGACAAGCTCACCGACGCGGTCCATCATGTCGTCCAGCCGCTCGGCCGGCACGCGCATCAACGCCTGGCCGCTCCGGGGCGAGCGGGCGCCCTCTTCTGGTTTGTGATCGGCAACCGGGACCGCGTCGACCGTGGCTGCATCTTCAGGGGCCTCGGCCTTCTCCATTTCCAGCCGCAAGCCCTGTTCGTGGAACAGGAACACCGCGCGAATATCGTCCTCGGACACGGACCCTGGCAGCGCGACTTCCCAGCCAAGATGGAGGTTCAGCGGATCCAGCTCATCGAAGGGCGGAATTTCATTGATCAGCGCCCTCGTCCGGGTCGCTCCGAGGTCGCGCAATTCCTGCAATGCCAGGTCCGGACGCCCCCCCAGCGTCAGCGTGTCAGGGGGCAGATAAAACCGTAGCATCCACTCGCCGGCGTCCGCGCCATCAGCCACCGGGCCACCTTTCAGATGCGCCGCAAGACGCTGGAGAATCGCCTCTTCGCCGCTGCCGGCGCCGCCGTCCGCCGCCAGCAGCGCGGCTACGTGATCGCGCGCGGCAAGGCTGATCATGATCAGCTCGTCATCGACCGCGAAAGACCCGCTGCGGACCGCTTCGAAGGCACTTTCGAAGTCATGCAGAAATCCTGCGATATCCGTACGCCCGAACATCGCTCCGGACCCCTTGAGCGTGTGAAGGTCGCGAAAAACGCCGTCGATCAGCTCCCGGTCGGTCGGTCGGGTCTGGAGCGTCAGAAGGCGTGCCTCCAGGCTCTCGATCAGCCCCTCCGCCTCGGAACGGAAAAGAGCCAGGGTTTCTTCATCCATCATGGCCCGACCACCCGTGCCATCACGCTCAGCAGCTTTTGTTGATCAAACGGCTTCACCATCCAGCCGATGGCCCCTGCCTCCCGGGCTTTTTCCTTGATGCTTGTCTCGCTTTCCGTCGACAGGAACACCACCGGCACGCCCTGGTTTCCCGGTTGCGCGCGGAAAGCCCGACAAAAACCGATGCCGTCCAGGTTGGGCATGTTCTGGTCCGTAATGACGGCATCCAGGCGCTGGCCACGGGTGCGATCCAGCGCCTCGCGCCCGTCATTTGCGGTCAGCACCGCATAGCCCGCACCTTTCAGCGTATTCGCGATCATCTGCCGGACCGAGGCCGAGTCATCCACCACAAGAACAGTTCGCGTCACTGAACCTCCCTCCCGCCAGAACCCCGGACATCGCGCCCGAGGGCAATCGCGCCGTCTGCGCAATCGTCCAGGGCAAGCGCCTGCCAAAGGGGGTTCAAAGTCGCCGCATCGAGGATTTTCTGGGGAACATCTCGTCCGCTCCGCAGTGCGGCGATGATCAGTTGCAGACCCGATGTATCGACCGTGTCCGGGTCCGGCCAAGCGGTGTTGTCGGACACAAGACGGGCATGGGCGTCTCTTATGCCACTGATGACAAGGCGCCCTGTGGCGTCTTCTTTCACCATCTCGCTATTCCTCTTTTCCGATTTTCTTTTCGTTGATGCCTAAATCGGAAATCTTAAGGCCGACCTAATGCTCAAAATGATAGAAATCCGGCCCGGAAAATCGTCACATGACTGCGCGGCGAGACAGAAAGTTGACCATCCCCACGGTACAGGCCCCTCAGGGCACCGTGCGGATTTATCATTTGCATATCTGTAGTTAGCAGAACGACGCTGGATCAGAGATCCGATACCGCTCAGCGTGTTTGACGACCCTCGCAAGGTCACCGGCGCATCCGCAATCTGATCATCGAAACCGCTGAGACGGCACCGCCACAGACAGTCAGAATTCCCTTATCGTTTTAGCCAGATTGTTTTATCAGTGATCAGGTCTTGTCACGGGCGCCACGCTATCTGTGGTGACGGGCGGGACGGGAAAGACCCTCTGCGTCAAACGATCACTGACCGGTTGATCTGCAATTCCTCCGACCTCGCGCGGGCCCTCTCTCGGACAGGTATTTGCGCAAGTCGGCTTTTGGAGGAGGACATCTCCTCCGCCGCGCTGAAAGCAATCCTCGACGATCGGATGCCAGCCTTCGACAGCGTCACGCTGTACCCCTCCGGCCGCCGACAGGCGCCCCCGGCCCTAGGTGCCGTCATCCACCTTCTGAAACCCCGCAGTGACGGTCAAAGCAGCTACATCTGCGCCACCACCGACCGCACCGACCGCGCCCGCGCGGGAGCGTAAATCACTCGGCCTCCCCCAGACACGCCTACGGACGGGCCCAATACCCTGAAAAATAGCCCTCGGTGCGGGCCAGGCCGCAACTGCGGAACAGCGCTTTCATGCGTCGTGCCATCCCCTGTTCACCGGCCACCCACACGTGGCGATCGGTCGACGGCAACACAGCCTGTTCCAGGCACGTCTCAAGCGACCTGTCGCGCCCCCGGATCAGCCAGGTCAGGGTCATGCCAGCGGGTTTCGGCAGATCCCGGACCATTGCCGCATCCCCGATTTCGATAAAAGCCTCGCCACGCCGCCCCGGGTCCGAGGTGGCGAGTATGCGCCGGATCGCGGGCAAGGCCGTTTCATCGCCACCAATCAACAGGTGTGCACCACCGGGGAAATCTCCGCCACCGGGGCCGGTCACCCCGACCTGTGCCCCGGGTTTGACCTGCCTTGCCCACTCCGTCACGCGTCCCCCCTCATGTTCGAATACATCAAAGGAAAACTGCCCGTCGCGCAGGGACACAAACGTGTAGACCGCCCGATGCAAGGCCTGCGCGCCACTGGGCCAGATCGTCTTTCCCCGATGATCCAGACGCGGCCAGACCGGCACTGCGGGCGCCAGAAGCAATGTAAAGTGCATCCCCCCGACGCGCAGCGCCTCGACACTGTCGCAGGCCATCGTGACGCGCAGAAACCGCGGCCCCGCGCGATGCACCGACACCACGTTGCACAGGTGAAAGTTCGGCGGCATGGTGTCGCGCTGCACATCACCGCTCCACTCCGGCTCGGCCCCCTCCAACAGATAGGCCATCAGGAATCCGACCGCCTCGCGCGCCTGATGCAACTGCACGGCATAGGCCGCGCGCACCATGATCTGCAGACCATCCTGCACCGGTCGATACACAACGCGCGCCGTGGCAAGGTCGACGTCCAGCGCCGTGCCCTCGGTCCGCGTCGGCACCCCGAAATCGGCATACCATGCCTCGAGGCGTGGCCCGAAATCACCCGGCAACGGCGCGCTCATATGACCGATGGCCTGCAGCATCAGCTTGCCAGCCTCGCATAGATACCGGCCTGCGACAGCAGTTCGTCATGCGTGCCGCTTTCACGCAATTGCCCGGCATCCATCACGATGATCCGGTCGGCATTTCGGATCGTGCCCAAACGGTGCGCAATGACCAGCGTGGTGCGCCCGACCGACAGCCGCTCCAGCGCGATCTGGATCTCCCGCTCCGTCTCGCTGTCCAGGGCGCTCGTCGCCTCGTCCAGCACCAGGATCGGCGGGTTCTTCAGAAACGCCCGGGCGATGGCGACCCGCTGCTTTTGTCCGCCCGACAGCATGACGCCACGCTCTCCCACAACGGTGTCCAGGCCTTCGGGCAAACGCTCGACCAGGGTGGTCAGCTGGGCCTTGTCGACCGCGTCGAGGATATCGGCCTCGGTGGCACCAAGCCGCCCGTAGGCGATATTTTCACGCAGCGTGGATCCGAACAGGAACACGTCCTGCGACACGGTCCCGATCTGGTTGCGCAGGCTTTCCAGCGTCATGTCGGCCAGGGCGATACCGTCGATGGTGATGTTGCCGCCCGAGGGTTCGTAAAAGCGCGGCAGCAGCGCCAGCAGGGTCGTCTTGCCCGCGCCGGACGGGCCGACAAAGGCAACGGTTTCGCCGGGTGCGACATCGAACGACACGTCCCGCAGGATCGGCAAGGGCGAGTCATAGCCGAACGACACATGATCAAAGCGGATCGCCCCTCTCAGCGAAGGCGCGGGGCGGGCCGCCGCACTGTCGGTGATATCCGGTTCGGTCTCCATCAGGTCAAGGTAACGACGGAAGCCCGCGATGCCGCGCGGATAGGTCTCGATAACGGCGGCGATCTTTTCCAACGGGCGGAAGAACACGTTGACCAGCAACAGAAACCCCACGAAGGCCCCGGTCGACAGGCTTCCCTGCAACACGTAGCCCGCGCCGACCACCATCACCACGACCTGCACGAAACGCAGACCCATGTAGTGTATCGCCGTGGCCTTGGCCATCACGCTGTAGGCGTTCAGCTTGGTCGCCCGATACGCCGCGTTGTCGCGGGCGAAAAGCCGCTCTTCGTGGCGTTCGTTGCCAAAGGCCTGCACCACGCGAATGCCGCCGATTGCCTCTTCCAGACGTACGTTGAAATCCCCGACGCGACCGTAGATCTCGTGCCATGTGCGCGTCATGCGCGCGCCATAGACCGACACCACCCAGACCGTCACCGGCACGATCACCGCCGTCACCAGCGCCAGCGCCGGATGCAAGGCCACCATCAGAACGAAGGCACCGACAAAGGTCACCACCGCGATCATCAGATCCTCGGGCCCGTGGTGGGCAACTTCGCCGATCTCCTCCAGATCGCGGGTGACGCGGGCGACCAGCTTGCCAGTGCGCGACCGGTCATACCAGCGCCAGCTCAGCCGGGTCAGGTGGCGAAAGGCCCGGGCACGCATCTCGGTCTCGATTTCGATTCCCAGCTTGTGGCCCCAATAGATCACCACACCCATCAGCGCAGTGTTCAGCACATAAACCGCCAGCAGCCCGACAGCGGCCAGCACCGTCAGCCCCCAATCCCCCAGCGGCAACAGCCGGTCGATGAACCCGGTGATCGCCAGGGGAAAGGCAAGCTCCAGCAACCCCGAGGCGATGGCGCAACCGAAATCGAGCCAGAACAAGCGTTTGTGCGGTTTGTAATAGTCAAAGATCTGGCGAAGCATGGCTGTCTTTCAAAAAGGGTGAACAACGGGAATGGGGGTGGCCGGGATCACCTGCATCGGCAAACCGTAGATCCGGTTCAGGGTGTCAGGGTCCAGCAGATCCGCGATGGGCCCGTCCAGCAGAACCTGCCCGTCACCAAGGGCGATAACGTGGTCGCAGAACCGCGCCGCCATGTTGACGTCATGCAGCACGACAATCGCCGAAAGGCGCCGCGCGCGGCTCATCCGCTGGACAAGGCCCAGAACCTCGACCTGGTGCGCGACGTCCAGCGCCGAAATCGGCTCGTCCAGCAGCAGGGTTTGCGCGCCCTGCGCCAGCATCATGGCGATCCAGGCCCGCTGCCGCTCTCCGCCCGACAGGGTGTCGACGATGCGACGGCGCAGCGGGTCGAGGCCACACAGCGCAATTGCCTCGTCGATGGCGCTGCGGTCCGTGCGCCCCAACCGGCCAAGCGCGCCGCGCCAGGGGTAACGACCAAGGGCGACCAGTTCCTCCAGACGCATGCCTTCGGTTGGCGGTGTCACCTGCGGCAGAAAGGCAAGGTCGCGCGCCAGCGACCGGCCAGTCCAGTGGCGCAGGTCACGGCCCCGATAGCGTACCGTGCCGCCTGTCGGCGCGGCCTGCGCCGCCAGCATCTTCAGCAGGGTCGACTTGCCTGAGCCATTTCGTCCGATCAGGGCCGTGACCCCGGGACCAATATCCAGCGACAGGGTACTGATCAGGCGGCGGTCGGCCACGTCGAAATCGACGCGTTCCAGTTGAAACAGGGTCATCTGCGGCGTCCTCTCAGCAAGGTTGCGAACAGCCAGGGCGCGCCGATCAGGGTCGCGAACAGGCCAAGCGGCAGGTCGTAGGGATAGCTCAGCGTGCGGGCCCCAAACGCGGCGGCGATCATCAGCGCCGCTCCGGTCAGCCAGCTGGCCACCAGAAAGGGTGCGGCACGCAGCAGGCCAAGGCTGCGCGCGATATGCGGCGCCATCAGCCCGACAAAGCTGACGGGCCCGACCAGCACGCTGGCCGCCCCGGTTGCCAGCCCCGCCCCAAGGATCAGCACCAGACGGATGCGTGCCACCGGCAGGCCCAGCCCGCGCGCGATCTCCGGCCCCAGCGGCAGGATCTCTAGCCAACGCGCAGCGACAAGCGACGCGGCAAGCGCCACAAGCGCCAGGACGCCCAGCAGCATCGCGGACCCCGGCGTCGCCCGCGCGGCGCTTCCCGCCATCCAGCCCAGCAGGCTCCAGGCGCGCGGGTCGGCGGACGCCATGATCGCCGCCAGCACGGCGGTGGCCAGCGCCCCGATCGCCAACCCTGCCAGCAACAGCCGCGCCGGGGCCAGATCGGCCCGCATTGCATGGACAGACAGCAATCCCAGCGACAGCGCCCCGCCCCCGGCGCAACCAAGCGCCAGCATCACCGGGCCGGGCTCTGGCACCAGAAAGATCACCGCGGCATAGCCCAGCGACGCCCCCCCGGTCACACCCAGAACCTCGGGCGCTGCCATGGGGTTGGCCGTCAATCGCTGCAACACGGCCCCCGAAGTTGCCAGCAGGGCACCAGCAGCGGCGGCGGCAAGGATCGCAGTGGCGCGCAGCGGCAGAAAGGTCGCGGCCAGATCGCCCCGGATCACCGTCCAGCCGCCAGGGCCACGCCCTGCGACCAACGTCACCACCGCCGCGGCAATGGTCAGCACGGCCAGCACCCCCACCCGCCGCCAGGGCGATGGCGCCCGACGCGGCGCGGTGTCTCCGGCCTCCGCACCCGGCGGCACGATGGCACGTAATTTCGGCAGCAACGCGATCAGCAGCGGCCCACCTATCAACCCGGTCAATGCGCCTGTGGGCAGGTCCGGCCCGCCAAGCGCCGCGACCGCCATCAGCGCACTGTCGCACAGCGACAGGACAACCGCGCCGGCCAGCGGGGCCGACATCAGCACCTGCCCGACGGTACGCGCGCCAAGACGCCGCACGATGGCCGGGGCGGCAAGCCCGACAAACCCGACCAGCCCGACCTCGGCAGAAACCACCGCAGACAGGACCACCGCCAGCGCCATTGCCGCCAGCCGGATCAGCCCGACGCGCGCGCCAAGGGCCGCAGCCCCTGCGCCACCAAGGCTCAGCACGACCAGCGGCCGCGCCAGCGCACCGGCCAGCAGCAGCGCCGGGATCAGGGCCAGCCCAAGGTGCAGGCCGCCGCTCCACCCCTCCTGCGTCAGCGCGCCGCCGTTCCAGATCACCAGCGACAACAAGTAGTACCCCTGGCTCAGCGTCAGCGCGGTGGCGATGGCGGCGGCCAGCATCCCAACCAGCATCCCCGCGATGGTGACGGTCACCGGCGCAAAGCCGCGCCGCGCCCCAAGCGCCATGACCAGACACGCCGCCGTACCCGCCCCGACCAGCGCCACCGCCCCCCGCCCCAGGTCGAGGCTCGCAGGCCACAGGATCGTCGCGGCCACCAGAGCCAGTTGCGCCCCCGAAGAGACGCCCAGCGTGGTCGGATCGGCCAGCGGATTGCGCAGCACCGCCTGCATCAGCGCGCCCGACAGGCCCAGCAACGCCCCCGCCAGCAGCGCCACCACCGCGCGCGGCAACTGGCCATAGGCCAACAGGATCTGCTGCGGGCGCAGCGAAAGCGGATCGGCCCAGGGCAGCGGCCAGTCCGACAGCGGCAGCGCAACCACCGCCGCCAGCCCCCACAACGCGACCGACATCAACAGGGCAGCAGCGGCCAGCTTCATGCGGCCTCCAACGCGGCAACGACATGGCGGGCCAGCCGCAACGCCGAAGGCGCTCCGCCGAACGGGTTCTCGTCCGGCAGGAAATGCACGCGCCCGGCACGTACCGCAGGCAGGCTGTTCCACAGCACGGACCCGGCAAGCGCATGGCGCACCGCCACCGGAACGGCCCCGCAGACCACGATCCGCGCGTCTGGAAAATCAGCCAGCCGCGCAAGGGGAACCGGCGCGGTAAAGGCAAAGCGGGTCCCTTCGGACCACCCATTGCTCAGCCCCAGCCGCGTCAACACGCCGCCGTACAGGCTGTCGGCCCCGAACATCTGCACATGACGCGCATCCCCGATGGCCAGCAGGCAAATCGCACGATCACCCAACGACGCCGCACGACGCGCCAGCGCGTCCAGCTCTGCCTCGATCCCCGCGCGCCGCGTCCGCCCCGCGTCCGCCATGCCCAATTGCGCTGCCAGTGTCTCCAGCGCAACAAGGGTCTTGGGCAAGGGGGCCTCGCCGGCGACGAACAGGTCTCGGGCATAGACCGGCGCGATCCGCTCCAGCTGCGGCGTGATGAAACCATAGAAATTCGACGACAGCACCAGATCCGGGGCGACAAGGCTCAGCGCCTCCAGGTTGGGCGCCCCCCGCAGCCCAAGATCGGCCACGGAGCCCGGCACCCTCACCGCGCTGACCTGTGCCAGCCGGATCCGCTCCGCCACCGCAACCGGCGTGACGCCGATGGCCACGGCCGTTTCGTACATGCCCCAGTCGATCGCCGCGAGCCTTGCCTGCGGCTGTGCAAACGCCCGGCACGCGCCGCCGGACCACAGGGCCAGCGCCCCGCAGCCGACAAACGCGCGCCGGGTCAGCACACCTGTCACCAGTCGTAGGTCAGGCTGGCGGAAACCGTCCGTCCGTCGCCGTAGTAGGTCGAGAAATAGCCGACCGCCGAAACATAGACCTCATCCGTCAGGTTGGTCACGTTCAGCTGCACCTTGGCGCCATTCCACTCCCACGACGCGCCTGCATCCAGCAGCGTCACCGCGTCCAGCGCACTTGTATTGGCGTTCGAAGCGTAGCGTTCACCGATATAGCGGACACCGCCCCCCAACGTCACACCGCTCAGCGGGCCGGTCTGAATATCACGCGACAGCCACAGCGATGCCGTCTGTTCCGGCGTATTGGCCAGTTCGTTGCCGTCATTGTCCCCTTCAAGGATCTCGCTATGGGTCAGCGAATAGGCCGCCGTCAGGTTCCAGCCTTCGGCCAGGTTGGCACGGCCTTCCAGCTCCAGTCCCTGCAAATGCGCCTCACCGATCTGTTCGGTCCGGGTCACACCGCCGACAACGACGTCCGTATTCCGGTTTGTCTCGCGCAGATCGAACAGCGCGGCGGTGAAAAATCCATCGAACCCGGCAGGTTCGTATTTCACGCCCGCTTCCCACTGTGCGCCCTCGGTCGGGTCCAGCAGATCGCCGTTGACGTCCACGTCAGCCTTCGGCGCAAACGATGTCGCATAGGACAGGTAGGTCGACACGCCATTGCCAAAGACATAGCCCAGACCGGCGCGCCCCGTGGTGGCCTGATCATCGCGGGTCAGGTCCGTGGTGCCGAAGTTGGTGACATTTGCCCCCTCGGCACTGTTCCAGTCATGGCGCAACGCCAAAGACGCCCGCCATGGACCAAGCGCCACCTCGTCCATCGCGTAGACGCCCAGTTGCTTGACCGTCGCCTGCTTGTCGGCGGCATAATAAGGCGCATCGACAGTCGCGACGCCGTAGACCGGAGCACTGTAATCCAGTGCCGAGACGGTGGAAAACGCGCTGGTCGCGTGTTCCTCGAACCGGCTGGCGTCCAGGCCGAAGGTCAGTTCGTGATGCACTGCCCCGGTTTCAACCGCGCCGCTCAGCCGCAGATCGGTAGCAAAGGCGGTAACATCCTCCTCCTGCTCCAACAGGGTACGTGGCACCGAACTGCCCGTCGGTGTCCCGACCGACACGTTGGCATAGCTCCAGTCGAAGTCGGTATAGCGCGTGTTGCTGGTCAGGCTCCAGTTGCCCATGTCGTGGGTGACCTGCATACCGATATTCGCGGTCTGGCGGTCGCTTTTTTCCAGCGCCTCCTCACCGAAATAGAAATCCCGCAGGTCACGATCGGGATATGTCCCGACATAGCTGTTGGGCACCCCGGCGGGCGATCCGGGCGCATCATCCTGGTACGATCCCAGCACCTCGACCGTGGTATCGGGCGTGGCAAGGTATTTGGTGGCAAAGCCGAAATAGCCGCCCTTGTTGTCATATTGCCCGATCTCGCCCTTCTGGTTACCGACCTTGCCCGTGACGCGATAGGCAAAGCGGTCGTCCACGACCCGGTTGAAATCGCCGAATGCCGCACCCGACCCGTTGCTGTCGGTGCTCAGACCCGCCTGGTTCGTGTCACCGCCAAACTGCGCACGCTTCTGCACCATGTCGATGATCCCCGCAGGCGATCCCGCCCCGTACAGCACCGACGCCGGGCCGCGCAGCAGCTCGACCCGCTCCAGCCCGTACAGATCCTGTGACGGCGCACCATAGTCGGGCCGCGAGGAGCGTTGCAGGCGCAGCCCGTTCAGGTACTGTTCATTTTGCAGATCATAGCCGCGCACCACGACCGAATTGTAGCGCGGATCATTGCCATAGGTTTCCGCGACCACCCCGGCGGAATAGCCCAGGACCTCTGACAGGTTCTGCGCGCCCTGGTCGCGGAACTGGTCGCCCGTCACCACGCTGACCGATCCTTGCTGCTCAAGCAGCGGCGTGTCGGTCTTGCCTGCGGCCGAAGCCCCGGCAGCATAGCCTGCCACGGGGCCTGTCGGATCTTCCTCCCCCTGCACGCTGATCGGATCCAACGTCACGGCGTC
The DNA here is from genome assembly GCF_003575965.1 of Pseudooceanicola sediminis. Lineage (GTDB taxonomy): Bacteria > Pseudomonadota > Alphaproteobacteria > Rhodobacterales > Rhodobacteraceae > Pseudooceanicola > Pseudooceanicola sediminis. The sequence goes on from NZ_QWJJ01000012.1 coordinate 42,777, forward strand.
CTGCGCAAGGGCACCACCGGCGACAAGGGCCAGCACGCTGGCACCCAGAAAGAGGGGGAAGTTCTTATGTGTCATGATCACCATTCCGCGTTTGATTTCCGAGCGTTTAACTCGGGTACTACGCCCTGTCTTGAACAGGACCACCGCGATTTGTCCGGTTCTGTTCCAAAATGGCACTTCGTGGCCCCTGTTCCCGCCGCCAGGCCGACGGCGGCTGTCCGAACCGCCCGCGAAACGCCCGCGACAGATGTGCCTGATCGGCAAAGCCGGTCGCATCCGCAATCTCGGCCAGCGCAAGGTCGGGGTCGCGCATCAGCTCACGCGCCGCCTCCAGGCGCAGCCGCGCCTGCCAGCGTTGCGGGGTTTCACCCATCGACAGCTTGAAGGCCCGCGCGAACCAGCTTTCAGACAGCCCGGCTGTTTCGGCCAGCTCGGACACCCCGACGTGACGGGCAAGGTTGCTCTGCACGTGGGCCTGCACCGCCGCCAGCAGGTGCGGGCTCAATCCGCCCTTGCTGATGTCGTGTACCGGCGCGACGGAACGCTCCGGCTCCGTGGCAAAAACCTCGCCCAGCAAGGCGGTCAGCAAACCGTCGATCAGCATCTCACCGCGCCTCGGCCGTTCAACCTCATCTGCGGCAAGCCGCGCGATATCGCTCAACTGCGCGCCACCCGCCAGGAACCGGGCCTGATCCGGCACGCGGCCCAGACCCGCGTCGGACAGGCGGTTGTGCAATCCCTGCGCCTCAAGGTGAAAGTCGATATGCGACAGACGCTGCGACGGCCCCAGCCTGCTCCACAACGGCACCCCTGCCGGAATGAACATCGCGCGCGCCCCTGTCTGAACTGGCACCAGCCTGGCATCGGTACTCAGCGCCATCTGCGGCACCTCGCCCAGAAAAACCACCAGCCGGGGATCGGGCGCGATGTAATACCCGCCGCCGCCAGCGTCGCCCTGCACATGCCAGACATCGGCAATGGCACCCTGCAACCGTCGGAACGACAACGGCTTCAGCGTGTGCAACTTGGAGGTTTCAGCCTGCATCCGTGGCAAGAAGGCTCCGGAGGAAGCTCGGGTTTTGGCGCGTGATATCGGCATGGGGCGCTATGTCTGGGGGAACGGTGACTGACACCGTGTAAAGATCGCGCCGTTACCTGACCAAATTACTATGAATTGTCAAGGCAACCGGCGACGCGGCCTCTGCACCGCTCGGATACCGTCAAGATACCGACGTGAATACCGCCGAATTCATCAGCGCGCGGACAAGCCGCAAGGACCACCTGCCCCCCCTTTCGCGCCCCGGCAAAATCGTCACATCTTGGCGACGCGATATATCCTTTTCGGTATCGCCACCGCCATCCACAGCCACACGGCGCATCAACCCGCAGCACATAGGCAAAGACCCGCCCCAACCGCCCGCCCGCGCAAGCCACGGTAATTCATCACCTTTGGGCGAAACGCAGGGCCCGGAGGGCAGGATGCAGGCCGGAAAACAGCGCTCATCAACCACGACGGCCGGAACTTCTTTATCAGAGGTTAATATGTGCTAGGGTGTAGGGAACGGGTGACCGCCCCGGTGTGGCGCAAGCCCAGTGATCGTGGCGGCGGTGGCGCAGGGCGATCCACGTTCCTCCGTGACAGACCATGCCGAAAAGGACGTGGTAGCGACATGTACGACCCCAGCCATCCACTCTATCCCGGCGATCCCGCTGTTGGTGCGCGCAGCGCCTGCGGTCCACAGGCCACCGATACCACGGTCGCAAGGCCCGCAACGCACGCGCCCGTGCCCCCCGTCGCGGCCCACCCCGTCGCAGCCCGCCCGGTTGCCGCCGTGATCGCGGTCGTGCCACATGGCAACCAGGTGCTTCTGGTGCGCCGGGCCAATCCGCCCGACGCGGGCCTGTGGGGATTTCCGGGTGGCAAGATCGAACCGGGCGAAACCGTCGCGCAGGCCAGCTTGCGCGAATTGTCCGAAGAAACCGGCATTGCCGCCGACGTAGGACCCCTTCTGGACGTGCTCGATATTTTCGACCACGACGCCACTGGTCAGACCCTGCGGCAGCACTACGTCCTCATCGCCATGCTTTGTCATTGGCGCAGGGGTGACCCGGCGGCGGCCGACGATGCGCTCGATGCGGGCTGGTTCACACTCGACCAGCTTCGCAGCGGTGATCTTAGCCTCAGCGATGACGTGCTGCGTCTGGCTGAACTTGCGGCGTTGAAAGGATGACAGATCTCATGATTGCCAACGTGTTGACCATCGCCGGCACCGATCCGACGGGCGGAGCAGGTATCCAGGCCGATATCAAGGCCATTTCCGCCCTCGGCGCCTACGCGATGAGCGCGGTCACCGCAGTCGTGGCCCAGAACACACAGGGCGTGCGCAGCTTTACGGCCATGCAGCCCTGCCTCGTCGCAGACCAGATCGACGCCGTGTTTGAAGACGTGCGCGTTGACGCGGTCAAGATCGGCATGGTTGCGAACGCAGACATCGCCCGCGTGATTGCCGAACGCCTGACGCTGCATGGCGCGCGCAATATCGTGTTCGATCCGGTGATGATCGCCTCCAGCGGCGACTCCCTTCTGGACCGCGATGCCCTGCGTGCGCTGCGCGACCACCTGATCCCGCTGGCCACCGTCATCACCCCGAACCTGCCAGAGGCCGACACGCTGCTGAAATCCTCCGGTGCCTGGAGTGATCAACGGTTGCACGACGCGATGGAGGATCTGCTGTTGCTGGGGCCGAAATGGGTGCTGCTCAAGGGCGGGCACCTGGATGGCAGCAGCGAAAGCACGGATCTGCTGCTCGGCCCCGACGGCGCGTCCCGCCGCTTTCCCGCGCCCCGCGTCGACACCCGCAACGATCATGGCACCGGCTGCACCCTGTCCTCGGCGATCGCAGCGCTCCTCCCCTATTTTCCGGTCCCTGAGGCGGTTTCGCGGGCCAAGGCCTATCTTCATGCCGCGCTCATCGCGTCGGACATGCTCGACGTGGGCGAGGGGCGCGGGCCGGTGCACCACTTCCATGCCCTCTGGCCGACGCCGCTGGACAAGGCGGGCGAATAGGCCCGCCCTGACCGGCACACTTCCGGCCACCCCGCACCGGGGCAACCGCATCATCACCTTTGCTCAGCCGCCGGCAGCCACCGCCGCCTGCCAGGCCTGCGCCATCGCGCGGGCCGCGGCACGGGGATCGGCCTGCCCGCAAATGGCCGAAACAACGGCCATCCCCATTGCGCCACTGGCCCGCACGGCATCAGCATGGCCCGCAGCCAGCCCACCGATGGCCACCACCGGCACCGGACAGGCGCGTACGATCTCCGCCAGCCCGGCAAAGCCGACCGGCGGCTTGTGGTCCGGCTTGGTCGCCGTGGCAAAGACCGGCCCGGCACCGGCGTAATCCACCAGCACCGGATCGACCCGCTGCGCCGCATCCACCGTTTCGACGGAAAGACCCAGCAGAGCGCGCGGCCCCAGACGCCTGCGCACCTCGCCCGGGTCCATGTCATCCTGCCCGACATGCACGCCGTCCGCGCCGATCGCCAATGCCGCCTCCACGTCGTCGTTCACGATCAGCATCGCGCCGCTGCCTGCCAGCGCCGTGCGCAGCGCCCGTCCCGCCTCGATCAGCCGCGCCGTATCAGCGTCCTTGTCGCGCAACTGAACAATCGTGGCGCCCCCCGCCACCGCCAGTCGCGCCGTCTCGACCATCCCCCGATCCCGGCAAAGACCGGGATCGAGGACGAGGTACAGACCCAGATCGAGCGTCATGCCGCGGCGACCTCCAGCACCTCGATCCGGGCTTCGCGGTCCAGATCGTCCGGGCCGACCTGGTGCAGCGCATCCAGGAACAGCGGCGCGAAACTGCCCGGTCCTTCTGCTGCACCATGCGCCCGCCTGCCTGCCACCGCAAACAATGCCAGCGCGGCGACCGAGGCCTCGAACGGTGCGGCCACCGCCGCAAAGGCCCCGCACAGCCCGGTCAGCGAACAGCCAAGCGCGGTGTTCAGCGGCATCCAGGACGACCCGCCCGCGATCCGCACAGCCCGCATGCCATCGGTGACGAAATCGACCGCGCCGGTCATCGCGACGACGCCGCCCGTGCGCTGCGCCAGCCGGCTGGCCGCGCCTTGCGCCGCTGCGGTACTGTCGCGTCCGTCAACGCCCTGCCCCCGGCTCGCCTCGCCCGCAAGGCTCAGGATTTCCGAGGCATTGGCCCGGATGATCGTCGGCTTCAGCGCCACCAGATCCGCCGCCACGCGCCGCCGCAGCGCCGTCGCCTGACAGGCCACCGGGTCCAGCACCCAAGGGGTGCCCGTGCCCTCCGCCCCTGCAATCGCCGCGCGCATCCCCGCCACGAACGGGGCCGACAGCGTGCCGATATTCACCGTCAGCGCGCCCGCGATCGCGGCAAATTCGCCCGCTTCCTCGGCGTCGCTGACCATCGCCGGGCTGGCCCCTGCTGCCAGCAACACGTTGGCGGCCACGTTCATCGCCACGTAGTTGGTGATGCACTGCACCAGCGGCGTCGCGGCGCGCATCGCGCCCAAAGTTGTCCCAACCTGCATCACACGTCCTCCGTCCCTGCATCGACCGGCATGTAAAGATCGCCCCCCTCGCGGTATTTCTCGGCCATCTTCGCCATGCCCTCCTTCTGCGCCTCGGCGCGGATGTCGTGGCTGATCCTCATCGAACAGAACTTCGGCCCGCACATCGAACAGAAATGCGCCACCTTGTGCGCCTCTTTCGGCAGCGTCTCGTCATGCAGGGCACGCGCGGTTTCGGGGTCGAGGCTCAGGTTGAACTGATCCTCCCAGCGGAACTCGAACCGCGCCCGGCTCAGCGCATCGTCGCGCACCTGCGCACCGGGATGCCCCTTGGCCAGATCGGCGGCATGGGCGGCGATCTTGTAGGTGATCACACCGACCTTCACGTCGTCGCGGTCCGGCAGGCCAAGGTGCTCTTTCGGCGTGACATAGCACAGCATCGCGCAGCCGAACCATCCGATCATCGCCGCGCCGATGCCGCTGGTGATATGGTCGTACCCCGGCGCAATATCCGTCGTCAGCGGCCCGAGGGTATAGAACGGCGCCTCGTCGCAAACCGCCAGCTGCTTGTCCATGTTCTCCTTGATCTTGTGCATCGGCACATGGCCCGGCCCCTCGATCATCACCTGACAGTCCTTCGCCCAGGCAATGTGCGTCAGCTCGCCCAGCGTCTCCAGCTCGGCGAACTGCGCCGCGTCATTGGCATCCGCGATGGAACCGGGGCGCAACCCGTCGCCGAGGCTGAACGACACGTCGTAGGCGCGGCAAATGTCGCAGATCTCCTCGAAATGCTCATATAGGAAGCTTTCCCTGTGATGATGCAGGCACCACTTGGCCATGATCGAACCGCCCCGGCTGACAATCCCCGTGACCCGATCCACGGTCAGCGGGATCATGTGCAGACGCACCCCGGCGTGGATGGTGAAATAATCCACCCCCTGCTCGGCCTGTTCGATCAGGGTGTCACGATAGACCTCCCAAGTCAGATCCTCGGCGATGCCGCCGACCTTTTCCAGCGCCTGATACAGCGGCACCGTGCCGATCGGCACCGCGCTGTTGCGGATGATCCAGTCGCGGATGTTGTGGATATTGCGCCCCGTCGACAGGTCCATCACGGTGTCCGCACCCCACCGCGTCGCCCAGACCATCTTTTCCACCTCTTCGGCCATCGACGAGGTGACGGCGCTGTTGCCGATATTGGCGTTGATCTTGACCAGAAAGTTGCGCCCGATCGCCATCGGCTCCACCTCGGGGTGGTTGATGTTGCACGGGATGATCGCCCGACCGCGCGCGATCTCGTCACGCACGAACTCCCCCGTGACATGATCGGGGATCGCCGCACCCCAGTCCTGACCATCCCGCGCCGCGGCCTCGCGCGCCGCTTTCCGCCCGAGGTTTTCGCGGATCGCCACGAACTCCATCTCGGCCGTCACGATACCCGCACGGGCATAGGCCAGCTGCGTCACCGCGACGCCCCCTCTGGCACGCAAAGGGCTGTGGCGCACCGGAAACTCAGGTACCAGCCGCGCACCATCGGCAAAGCCGTTGTCCTCGGGCCGCACATGCCGCCCGTCATAGACCTCGACATCGCCGCGCGCCTCGACCCAGGCCCGGCGGACACGCGCAATGCCTGCGCCGATGTCGATCCGCGCCTCGGGGTCGGTGTACGGGCCGGAACTGTCGTAGACAGGGACCGGCGGTTCGCCCGCACTCGGGTGCAGATCGATCTCGCGCATCGGCACGCGGATCTCCGGGTGCAGCACACCCGCGTGCCAGACCTTGCGGGACGCGGGCAAGGGCCCCTGCGTGACCTCGGGGGTGGGAAGGTTGGACATATTCATCGGCTTCAGGCCTCCTTGGCAAAGAAGACCCAGTTCCGCGCTGAATGGAGGAAAGCCCGATACGGGATGCCAGGGGGAATCGCCCCCACCTGCCCGCAACGCGCAACACCATCCCTACGCCAGTGTGAACTGGATCAGGTTCATCGGGTCACTGCGCTGCGCGGGTGCGCGATCAGTATCTCAGCCCCTTGTCGGGACCCCCCGGGTGACACCGCAAACCTGCGCGCATCGCCGCGTACTGTCAAGCGCCCGTCCCGAGCCCGTCCCGAGCCCGGCCATCGCAGCCCCGAAGAGGCCTGAACACCGCCTCATCTTCGCCGTGCAACCCCCTGACCTCCAAGGCATTTGCCTCAATCACCCCACCTGCACCCCGCCTGACCCCGGCTTCACACTGGTTTCAAACCGGCCCCGCTGCCCGCCCCGCTCCCTCATGTGATCCCAGCCCAATCGAGACCCGCCCCAATCCTGAGTATTTTACTTTCCAGAAACACCCGACAGAAATAGTCAACTATATGTTTTTATTGTGTTTTTTCTTGCAGCGGCGCGAACGTCAGGTTATAAGCACCCCAAGACAGCAAGCAAGCTACGGCCCCGCGCCCCGCCAGCCAGCTATCCGCGCCGCTCACGGAAATCGGCCGCCATGTCCCATACATCGCCACGCAGCTCGCCAGGCCGGACCGCAAACCGGTCCACCCCAGCCCTGCCCCGCAGCCCGGACATCGCCCCTGATCGCGTCCCACCGACAGGGCCGCATTGACCCGGCACCACCAACGGCACCCTCCGATCAGCACCGACAAGCCGCGCCCCTTCCGGGCTTCGCGCGCCAGCCTTCCATGCCAGCCTTTCATGCCAGCCTTCCATGCCCGCCGACCAAAGCGTCAGCCCCTTCCCGCCAGCGACTGCCGCCCATCAGCGCCGCTTTCTTTGGCACCTGTCTGCCGCGCAATTCGCCCGGCGGCACCTATTCCTGAAATTTCCGTGAATTCTCGCCCGATCCGCATGGTGCCCCTTGCCTTTTTGCAAATGCCTCTCAATTACATATGGAACCGCGATGCCCCAAACACCGTGATGCCCGAAAGGACGACCATGCCCCTGCCCCGCGCCGCCCTGCTGGCCCTGACACTGGCCCCGACGCTGGCCCTTTCGGCCGCGTCCCCGGCTCTGGCCGACCGGCTCAAGGTCGTGACCACCTTCACCGTGCTCGCCGACATGGCGCAGAACGTCGCGGGCGACGCCGCCGATGTCGTCTCGATCACCAAGCCCGGCGCCGAGATCCACGGCTACGAACCCACCCCGCGCGACATCGTGCGCGCCGCCAAATCCGACCTGATCCTCTACAATGGCCTGGGATTGGAGCTCTGGTTCGATCAGTTCATCGCCAACCTCGGCATCATCCCCTCCGAAACGCTCTCCACCGGCATCGACCCGATCCCCGTCGCCCTCGGCGCTTATGAGGGCAAGCCGAACCCCCACGCATGGATGGGCCTCTCCAACGCCCAGGTCTATGTCGACAACATCGCCGCAGCCCTCTCCGCGCATGACCCCGACAATGCCGCGACGTATGCCGCCAATGCGACCGCCTACAAACAGCAGCTCACCGACACGATCGAACCGCTGCGCGCCCGCGTTGCAAAGATCCCCGCCGCCCAGCGCTGGCTGGTCACCTGCGAAGGCGCGTTTTCCTACCTTGCCCGCGATTTCGCGATGCAGGAACTCTACCTCTGGCCGATGAACGCCGATCAGGTCGGCACACCACAGCAGGTCCGCGCCGTCATCGACGGCGTGCGCGCCCACGATATCCCTGTGGTTTTCTGCGAAAGCACCGTCAACACCTCTCCCGCCGAACAGGTGGCGCGCGAAACCGGTGCCCGTTTCGGCGGCGTGCTCTACGTCGACAGCCTGTCCGGCCCCGAGGGTCCGGTGCCAAGCTACCTCGACCTGCTGCGCGCCACTGCCCAGACCATTGCCGACGGCCTCGATGCAAAGGCGACCAACTAGATGCCCCCTGAAACCGCCCGCACCTCTCCCACTGGCACCTCTCCCACTGGCACCGCACCCCTGGACGCCGCCTCGCGCACCACCGCCCCCCATGACGGCCCCCAGGACGCCCCCCAGAACGCCGGCATCTCGGCGCGCAACGTCACCGTGACCTATCGCAACGGCCTGACCGCCCTGCGCGATGCCAGCTTCGAAATCCCGCGCGGCACCATCACGGCACTTGTCGGTGTCAACGGCGCGGGCAAATCCACCCTGTTCAAGGCCATCATGGGCTTCGTTCCGGCGGCGCGCGGCGATATCCAGCTGCTCGGCCTGACCGTGAAGCAGGCGCTCAAGGCCAACCTAGTCGCCTACGTCCCCCAGTCCGAGGACGTCGACTGGGCCTTCCCCGTCCTCGTCGAAGACGTGGTGATGATGGGCCGCTACGGCCACATGGGGTTCCTGCGCCGGCCGCGCCCCGCCGATCACGCCGCCGTCACGGAGGCTCTGCACCGCGTCAACATGACCGACTTCCGCACCCGCCAGATCGGGGAACTCTCCGGCGGCCAGAAAAAGCGCGTCTTCCTCGCCCGCGCACTGGCCCAGAACGGCCAGGTCATCCTGCTGGACGAACCCTTCACCGGTGTCGACGTCGGCACCGAGGAACAGATCATCGCCCTGCTGCGCGAGCTGCGCGCCGAAGGCCGTGTCATGCTGGTCTCCACCCACAATCTCGGGTCGGTTCCCGAATTCTGCGACCGCACCGTGCTGATCAAGGGCACCGTCCTGGCCTACGGGCCGACCGAAGATACCTTCACGCACAAGAACCTGGCGGCGGCCTTCGGTGGCGTGTTGCGCCACTTCACCCTCGGCGGCGACGTCCTGCACGACGACGACGACCCGCGCCAGGTCTCCATCTTCACCGACGATGAACGCCCCCTGGTCCAGTACGGCGACAAGATGCACCGACGCGACGCCCGCCCGAAAGTGACCCCGCCGACCCGACCCACCCGCGATGCGTCTTCAACGGCCGATGATCGCGCCCACCGCGGTGAACCCCCAGACATCGATACCGATACCGGCGCCAACTCCGACACCACCGACCGCCCCACCAGCACGCCCGCCCCGAAAGACCCGGTCAGATGACCCGCCCGCCTCGCACGCCCGGCACGGCCCGCGACGGCCTGTTGCGGCCCGGCGCCGCTGCCACCCCGCCTCGATGCGGCCCCCATGCCCCCGGAACACCCCCCTGCATGTTTCCCTGTCGGAAATATCCCGGGGGAGTCCGCGCCCCGCGCGGACGGGGGCAGCGCCCCCCTGCCACATCCCCGGTCCCTGCCCCAGCCCCGGCGCAGACCCCAGTCCCGGCCCCTGCCGCCCCCTGTACCCGACCCCACCGCGCCGCGCGCGCCCTCACGTCCCCCGGCCTGTCCACCATGGCGCCCACCTGCGCCTCACTCCTTGCGCCCCACGTCGCGCGCCGTGGCGCGCCCTGCTGCCCTGCGGACCACGCATGACCCTCCTGCTTGAACCCTTCTCCTACGGCTACATGACCAACGCGATGTGGGTCTCGGCGCTGATCGGCGGCGTCTGCGCCTTCCTGTCGGCCTACCTGATGCTCAAGGGGTGGTCGCTGATCGGCGATGCGCTGTCGCATTCCGTTGTGCCGGGCGTGGCCGGGGCCTACATGCTCGGCCTGCCCTTCGCGCTGGGCGCCTTCCTGTCGGGCGGCCTTGCGGCGGCCGCGATGCTGTTCCTGTCGGACCGCTCGGGTCTCAAGGTCGACGTGGTGATCGGCATGATCTTCACCTCGTTCTTCGGGATCGGGCTGTTCATGATCTCGATCAATCCGATGTCGGTCTCGGTACAGACGATCACCATGGGCAACATCCTCGCGATCACCCCGCAGGACACCCTGCAACTGGTGATCATCGGCGTCGTCACGCTGGTGGTCCTGCTGGCCAAGTGGCGCGACCTCATGGTCACCTTCTTCGATGAAAACCACGCCCGCTCGATCGGCCTGCGCCCGACGCTGCTCAAGGCGGTCTTCTTCATGCTCCTCTCGGCCTGCGTCGTCGCCGCGATGCAGACTGTCGGCGCATTCCTCGTCATCGCCATGGTGGTGACCCCCGGGGCGACGGCCTACCTGCTGTGCGACAGGTTCTCGCGGCTGATCCTGACCGCCGTCTGCATCGGCGCTCTGACCGGCTTTTTCGGGGCCTATGCCAGCTACTTTCTCGACGGCGCGACCGGCGGCATCATCACCACGCTGCAAACGCTGATCTTCCTCGCGGCCTTCACCTTCGCACCAAAGCACGGCATTCTCGCCGCCCGTGCCCGGGCCCGCGCCGCCCTGCGCAGGCCCCTCCCGCAGCAGCCCCCCCTCTCGCAACAGCGCCCCGCCGACCAACACCTCGCGCCCTCCCAACCACGCCGGGACACCCAGCCGACCTCGCAACCGACCTCGCAGCCAGCCTCCCGGGCGACCTCCCGGGCTGGCGCCTCGCCCGACGGCCCCGACGGCCCCGTCCACCGCGCAGGCGCGGCCGAGCACGACTCCACCCCCCTCGCCCCCGCACACGCCGACCGCCCTGCGGCGCCATCGGCGCCTGCGGACCCTCCCGCGCCATCCTCCGCGCCCGCCCGCACCTCCGGGAAAGGTGCCCCCGCGTCCCCCAAGCCGAGGCGCCAGCCATGATCGACCTGATCCGAGAGGACGGACTGCTGTTTCCGTTCCAGTTTCCCTTCATGCAACACGCCTTCCTGATCTGCCTGATCGTCTCGGTGCCCACGGCATTGCTGTCGTGCTTCCTTGTGCTCAAGAGCTGGGCGCTGATGGGCGATGCGGTCAGCCATGCCACGCTGCCGGGTATCGTCATCGCCTATGCCTCCGGGCTGCCGCTGATCTTCGGCGCCTTCGCGGCCGGCATGGTCACCTCCCTGGTGACCGGCTTTCTGGCGTATAATTCGCGGGTCAAGCAGGACACGGTGATGGGGGTCGTGTTTTCGGGCATGTTCGGGATCGGGATCATCCTCTATACCTCGATCGACACCAACGCCCACCTCGACCACATCCTGTTCGGCAACATGCTGGGCGTCGGGCCGGGCGACCTGTGGACCGCCGGTGCCATCTCGCTCGTGGTGACACTGGCCCTGGTGCTGAAATGGAAGGACCTGCTGCTGCATGCCTTCGATCCGGCGCAGGCCCGCGCATCCGGCCTGCCGGTCAACCTGCTGCACTATGGGCTGCTGACCATCCTGTCGATGACCATCGTGGCCACCCTGTCGGCCACCGGGCTGATCCTGGCCGTCGGCCTGCTGATCGCACCGGGCGCCATCGCCTTTCTCAGCGTGCGCCGCTTTTCCGTGATGCTGCCCGTCTCTGTCGCAGTCTGCACCCTGTCCATGCTGCTGGGCACCTACGCCAGCTTCTGGCTCGACAGCGCCCCGGCGCCCACCATCATCCTGATCCTGACCGCATTGTTCCTCGTCGCCTTCGCGCGCCGGATGATCCTGACCCGCCGGGCCGCCACCCACCCGGGATAAGCCCCGAATGACGCAGGAAAGCACGCGGGATCGGACGCGGGACCGGACGCTGACACATTCCGGCGAATTGACACAACCAAGGCGCTCGTGAAAGGTGGTGGCATTCAACCGGGGAGCGCCCGTGCCATGCCCAGATCACAACCCAGCCCCCACCCCGGACAACAGCCCGCACGTTTGACCGCGCCCGGCGCCCTGCCGCTGCTCCCCTCACCCCACGCGGCCTCTGACGGCGCACCGCAGGCCAGCCCGCAGACCTCCGCACTGCCCTCCCCTCAGGCCGCGCTTGTCACGCCCCGGCGCAACGCACCGCTCCGCCTCGGTCTGGCCGGGCGTCCCGCTGCGCGTCTCCAGGCCGAAGGGATACTGCTCGCAAAGGCCGCGGCCTGGCGACAACCGCTGACCCTGCATCACTTTGCCGACGACGACGCACCCGCCGCCCTGCTGCACCGCGCCCGTGCCGCCGGCCTCGACGCCCTGCACGTCACCGGCGCGCTGACCGAAACGATGCTGCCCCTGCTCGACCAGCTCAGCCCGGTGGCGCAGCAGCAGCACAGCGTCGACCTTATCCTGTTCCAAGGGGGCCTCTCCTTCGGTGTCAATGCCGCCGCCTGGGCACACAAGCGGGCCATCACGCGCTTTCTGGCGCCCCTGCCGCACGATCACGCACTGTTGCTGGGGGCGGGACGACGCGGACGCGCCGCCGCCTGCGCCCTTGCCTCGGCCGGCGTGCGCAAACTGGCGATCTACGATCCGCGCCGCGACCGCGCCCTTGCGCTTTCGCTGTTCCTGACCCAGGGCAGCGGGATGCGCAGCGTCACCCTGCCCAGCCTCGACAGCCTGTGCGACCACCGGTTCGACGGCATCATCCGCGCCATGCCCGCCGCCACGCCAACCGCGCTGGACCGCCCCTGCAACCTGTCCCCCCGCCACTGGGTCATCGACACCGGGCAAGAGACCAGCGCCCTGACCGCCCAGGCCCGCACCCTGGGATGTCGCGCCCTGTCGGGGGGCGACCTGGCGCAATTGCTGGCCCGCAGGCTGCTCGATCACCTGACCCCGGCCACGACGCAGCCGGCCTCGGGCCCACTACGCACCCAGCGCCCCTTCCCCTATCGCAACCTCTGACGCCGCGCGCCGGCCATCAGGCAGCCGCACAGCGAACAGCGAACAGCGAACAGCGAACAGCGAACAGCGAACAGCGAACAGCGAACAGCGGGGCAAATCCAGGCCTTCAACGCAAGGCTCAATTGCTCGTGCCCCGGCCGCTGAAGGCGCGTCACTGAAAGCCAGCCACTGAAGGCCAGTCACCGAAGGCAAGCCACTCGCCCCCGGCCTTTCAGCCCCAAGCCTTCAACCCGAGCCATCCGGATCCGGTTGCGCAGTCCGAGCCGCTCGCTACCCTGCGCAAATCGCGCAGGCCAGCTCCGGACGGCCCCGCGGCAAAGAAACCGGCCTACAGCGTCCAGACGCCGGCCCGCACCAGCAACCATTCCGTATACCCGCCCTTGCGAGGGGCAATCAGGCAATGCAGCACAAAGCGCAGTGGTGAAATCTCGGTCATCTCAAGGTCTCCGGGGCAACCTGTATCAAATCCCATCAAGGGACATTCCCATGATGGGCCCTTGATGGGGATCCCATACGTGCCACCGGTAACACAGCCGTGACACGACCATTACGGGTGCATGACGGTGATATCTCCGCCCAGCGCCACACCCAACACGCCACACCCGACTCACCCGCGCCAACACGCCCACACCCATCCCGCCCACCCCCGGCACGCCCACACCCGACTCACCCGCGCCCATGCGCTCACACCCAACACACCTTCACCCGACTCACCCCGCCCATGCGCTCACACCAGACCCACCACCATCCGCCCCCCCCCGGTTCCCGCCCGGCAACAATTTGCAAATTGCCCGACCCGATTTTGCAAATCTGGCGCAAAGCCGCACGCTGCGCCCGTCGCCCGCCAGCTCGCCGCCTGCCTGCCTGCGCCCTTGGCGAAACCTCCGGCGATGCCCTCAGGCCACTGGATTTTTCCCCGCCCACGCGCTAGGCCGCGCAGATGGCCCGTACCATCCTGTTCAACAAACCCTTCGACACGCTGCCCCAGTTCACCGACAAGGGCACGGCAGGTCAGCCGCGCCCGACGCTCAGCGCCTATATCGACCTGCCGGGGGTCTACCCCGCCGGGCGACTGGACCGAGACAGCGAAGGTCTGATGGTGCTGACCGACGATGGCCGCCTGCAAGCGCGCATCGCCGACCCCCGGCACAAGCTGGCCAAGCTTTACTGGGTGCAGGTCGAAGGGCTGCCGGATGACGCGGCCCTTGCCGCCCTGCGCACGGGCGTCACGCTGAAGGATGGCCCGACGCGCCCCGCAGGGGTCGAACGGATTGACCCGCCCGACACGCTCTGGCCGCGCACGCCGCCGATCCGGGTGCGCAAATCCGTCCCCGATTGCTGGATCTCGCTTGAAATAACCGAAGGGCGCAATCGACAGGTCCGGCGCATGGTGGCCCACGTGGGCCATCCTTGCCTGCGCCTGATCCGCGCCCGCATCGGACCGTGGAGCCTGGGCACCCTCGCCTCCGGCGCATGGTGCGACGCCCCCGACCTGCCCTTGCGCCCATCCCTACACCCGTCCCGTCGCTAGGCGGCCCGCGCCGTACAGTCCGCCGCGATCCCATCACGCCGGCGGGATGCCGGTGGCAGGCGCGCCGCGATACCCCGACTTTTCTCTCGCCCGACCCCATGCGCGTCAGACGCACCGCGCGCCCCTGCCCGGCCGCCCCGTGACCGCTCGACGCCCGAACCGGAGGCGCGAGCCGGCCACGCACAGCGGGCCATTGATCTGCGTGCCTCTCGGTCCGGCATCGCTCTCCGATCTGCCGGCACGGCCTGCCGCCCCAACGACCCGCGCCAACACCCGCCGCAAAGATGCACAGACCGCGCAATCGCAGCGTACTCTGCGTTAACCTTCCCGCGGCTCGCCCCGGATGCACCGTTCAGTTACCGCTCGGATACCGTCAAGATACCGACGTCAGGATTCGCGGGTTTCCTGAATTAACCGGTGAAATCGCACGATCAGCGCAAAACCGGGCACCGACCATGCGCCCGGCCCGTTAACCCTCTCAGGCGACCCGCACACCCTGCACCATGACGCTGCGCAGGATCGGCACCCCGCCCCGCATCGCGAAACGGATCAGGTCTGCCCGCTGGCCCGGCGCCACGGCGCCCCTGTCGTGCAATCCGGCCGCCCGCGCCGGCGCCCCCGTGACACTCGCCATGCCCCGCGCCATGTCGCCATGCAGCTGGCCAAGTTGCACCGCCGCCAGCAGCAATGCCGAAGGCACGTAATCCGAGCTGATGATATCCAGCAGCCCCAGCTCCGCCAGCTCTCCTGCCGAGACATTTCCTGAATGCGATCCGCCTCTTACCAGGTTCGGCGCCCCCATGATGACATCAATCCCCGCGCCCCGGCAGGCCTCTGCCGCCTCGACTGTCGTGGGAAATTCCGCCACCCTTATGCCATGCCGCGCACTGGTCTCGACCTGTTCGCGCGTGGTGTCATCATGACTCGCCAGCACCGCGCCATAGCGCTTGGCCGCCGCGACGGCCGCCTGTTCATGCTTGGCGCCCAGCCTGTCGTTCAGATCATACAGGAACTGCACATAGGTCTCGAACCCCTCGCGCGACATGCCATGCTTGCCACAGACATAGTCTTCGAACTTGCTGATATCGCTGAATTGTCTTTGACCGGGCGTGTGATCCATCAGGCTGACGATGCCGACGCGATCCTTCGGGCCGAACTCCTCCAGCTCCTCGATCAGGGTCTCCGAACAGGTCTCGGCCCGCAGGTGCAGATGGTGGCTGATCTTCAGCGCGCCCGCCTCCCGCATTGCCAGGATCTCATCCGCCATGGGCCTGGCATAGCGGCGGTAATCGCGTTCGCTCGACGTGATCGAACCGACGCGGATCGCATCGAAAACCGTTGTAATTCCACAGCTTGCCAGTTCCGCGTCGTGGGCGACGATGGCGGCATGATGTGGCCAGTGCACCTTCGGGCGTGGCGTGATGTGACGTTCCAGGTTGTCGGTGTGCAGCTCGACCAGGCCGGGGCTGACATAGTCGCCCTCGCAATCCACGGCACCCTGCGGCGTGGCCCCGGTGCCGATCTCGGCCACCTGCCCGTCACGGATCACCAGATGCCCGCGGATCACCTCCCGCGGCAGCACAAGCTGGGCGTTGGCCAATATGATCTCGTCTTTCATGTCCGCTCTCACGTGCGCTTCGTCTTTCATAATCCGCCCTTCATTGGACTTCGGTTTCTTCAATCAATGCAAGCACATCCGCGACCGCATCCGATAGTCGACCGGCATTTTCCACCACGTCGACCCGCAGGCCCGGCGGCAGGGCAAACCCCGCCCGCGCCAACCGCCGCTCGATATCCTCGGCACTCTCTCGTCCGCGCGCCGCCAGCCGGTCCGCCAGCACGGATACCGGCGCAGTCAGCAGGATCGTGCGGAACCCGGCAAACCGCGTCTGCGCCTGCGGCAGCACCGATCGCGACAGGTTCACAAGTGCATCCCGCCCCCGCGCCAGATCATCCGCGACGCTGTCGGGAATGCCGTAGTGCAGGCCATGCGCCGCCCAGGACAGCAGGAACTCCCCGCCCGCCTCCCGCGACAGGAACTCGGAGACGGAAACCGGTTCGAAATCCTCGCTTCCCGGGTCAGCCTGGCGCGTGATGACCCGACGCACCAACACGGTGTCCGCCCGCTGTGCCGCCACCGCGCGCATGACGCTGTCCTTGCCCACGCCCGACGGCCCGACGACCCCGATCAATCGCCCCGAAGCCACCTCAGATCCCCCGCGCAGGCGTGAAACCGGTCACGTCGACCAACTGATCGCAAACGCGGTCACGCGCCTCAACATCATGAAAGATCCCGATAATTGCCGCGCCACGGGCCTTTGCCTCTTCGATGAGGCACAGCACCTCCTCGCGGTTGACCGCATCCAGGCTGGCCGTCGGCTCGTCCAGCAAAAGCGCCGGATAATCGTGGGCAAAGCCGCGCGCAATGTTGACGCGTTGCTGTTCGCCACCCGAAAACGTGGTGGGTGACAGGCGCCACAGCCGCTCGGGAATGTTCAGGCGCCGCAACAGGACCGCGGCTCTCTCTCGCGCGGCATCGCGCGCCACCCCCAGGGCCAGCAACGGCTCCGCAACCACGTCCAGTGTCGGCACCCGTGGCACCACCCGCAGGAACTGGCTGACATAGCCCAGCCCCTCTCGCCGCAGGGTCAGGATCTCGCGCGGGGCCGCAAGCGCGACATCCACATCCCCCACCATGATCCGCCCCGAGGCCGCCAGGTAATTGCCGTAGATCATCCGCATCAGGGTCGATTTCCCCGACCCCGACGCCCCGACCAGCGCCACGCATTCACCCGGCCGCGCCACAAGGCTCGCTCCCTCCACAACCGGAATGACGACACTGCCCTGGTTGTGCAGGGTAAATGTCTTGCTGACGTTCTCAACCGATATCATGTTATATTCGCTCCATAATTCCGCGTCGCTCAGACCTGCAACACCGAACTGACCAGCAATTGCGTATAGGCGTGCTGCGGGTCATCCAGCACCTGATCGGTCAGCCCCGTCTCGACGACATGGCCCGACTTCATCACCATCAGCCGATCCGCCAGCAACCGCACCACGGCCAGATCATGCGTCACGATGATCGCGCTCAACCCCATCTCGCGCACCAGGCCGCGCAACAGGTCCAGCAGGCGCGCCTGCACGCTCACATCCAGCCCCCCTGTCGGCTCATCCATGAAGACCAGCCGCGGTCCCGTCACCAGGTTGCGCGCGATTTGCAAACGCTGCCGCATCCCCCCCGAAAACGCGCTCGGGCGGTCGTCGACACGGTCCTCGGCAATCTCGACCCGGTCCAGCCAATCGATGGCCTGCTCCCGGATGTTGCCATAATGCCGTGCCCCGACGGCCATCAGGCGTTCTCCGACATTGCCCCCGGCACTGACGTTCATGCGCAGGCCATCCTGGGCGTGCTGATGCACAAAGGCCCAGTCCGTGCGGCCCAGCATCCGCCGCTCCGCCTCCGACATGTCCAGCGTATCGACCATGCCACGGTCGCGCGTATCGAACATAACGCGCCCGGCATCCGGCGCCAGCTGCCCTGCCAGACAGTTCAGCAAGGTCGTCTTGCCGGAGCCGCTTTCCCCAACGATTCCCATCACTTCGCCGGGCCAGAGGTCAAAGCTCACCTCGGCGCAACCAATCCGCGCACCGTAGCGCCGGCTCACCCCCTCGACGCGCAGCAGCGGGCGCTGCGCGATTGCCGCCCTCTCCGTATCCTTCATGCCACAGCCTCCACACCCAACGCCCCGACATGGCCCGCCTCGCGCCGCTCGCGGCAGAAATCGGTATCCGAACACACGAACATCCGCCCCCCCGCATCATCCGTGATCACCTCGTCCAGATAGCTCGACCCGGCGCCGCAGAGATCACAGTCATGATCGGCCTTGCCCGCCTGAAACGGATAATCCTCGAAATCCAGGCTCACCACGTCGGTATGAGGTGGCAACGCATAGATCCTCTGTTCCCGCCCCGCGCCAAACAGCTGGATCGCCGCCATACCCAGTTTCGGATTGTCGAACTTCGGAATGGGCGAGGGATCCATCACGTAGCGCCCCTCCACCTTCACCGGATAGGCGTAGCTCGTCGAGATATCGCCATGCCGCGCGATATCCTCATACAGCTTGACATGCATCAGCCCGTATTCCTCCAAGGCATGCATCTTGCGTGTCTCCACCTCCGAAGGTTCCAGAAATCGCAGCGGCTCGGGGATCGGCACCTGGTACACCAGGATCTGCCCCTGCCGCAGATCCCGCTCGGGAATCCTGTGCCGGGTCTGGATGACACTGGCCTCGGCGGTCTTCTCTGTCACCGCAACCCCAGCGGTGGCCTGGAAAAACCGCCGGATCGACACGGCATTCGTGGTGTCGTCCGCGCCCTGGTCGATCACCTTGAAGCAATCCTCCGGCACCATCACCGCCGCCGATACCTGCACCCCCCCGGTGCCCCAGCCATAGGGCATCGGCATCTCGCGACTGGCAAAAGGCACCTGGTAGCCCGGAATGGCCATGCCCTTCAGCAGCGCACGCCGGATCATCCGCTTGGTCTGTTCATCCAAGTAGGCAAAATTGTAGGCACTCATGACAAGGCCCTCCGCATCCAGGGGGCGCGACCACCCCGTGTTTCCCTGTTCAAAATACCCCCGCCGGAGGCACCGTCCCGCAGGGGCGGTTCTCGCCAGACGCCGCTCATTGCGCCGCCTCGGTGGGGCGCACCCGCGCATCGGCCTCGCGGCGCAACTTGCGCACCAGTTCCAGTTCCGACTGGAAATCGACGTAGTGCGGCAGCTTGATATGCTCCAGAAATCCCGTCGCCTGGATGTTGTCCGCATGGTACAGCACGAATTCCTCGTCCTGCGCCGGGGCGCCCTTGTCGTCCTCGCCCAGCTCCTTCCAACGCAACGCCCGGTCCACCAGCGCCATGGAAATCGCCTTGCGTTCCGTCTGTCCGAACACCAGGCCATAGCCGCGGGTGAACTGCGGCGGCTCCGTCTTCGACCCGGTAAACTGGTTCACCGTCTCACATTCGCTCAGCACGACGTCACCGATCTCGACCGCGAACCCCAGCTCGGGGATCTCCATCTCGACCGCAACCGTGCCGATGCGCAGCTCTCCGACAAAGGGATGGTTCTTGGCGTATCCGCGCTGCGTCGAATAGGCCATCGACAGCACGAACCCTTCGTCCCCGCGCGCCAGGGCCTGCAATCGCAGCGCCCGCGTGGCCGGCAGCTCAAGAGGTGCGCGCGTCAGATCCCCCGGTACCGCGTCGACCTCGGGCCTCGGCTCATCCTGGATCAGACCTTCCTGATTCAGGAACTGGCTGACCCGCGGCATCACCGGATGCGCCTCCGGTGCAATCGCCTCGCTCCGTTGCAGCCCCTCGGCCTCCAGCGCGAAATCCAGCAGGCGATGCGTATAGTCGAACGTCGGCCCAAGCACCTGCCCCCCGGGCACGTCCTTGAACGTGGCCGAGATTCGCCGATCGCAAGCCATCGCACCCGTGTCCACCGGGGTGGAATAACCAAAGCGCGGCAGCGTGGTACGATAGGCCCGGATCAGGAAAATCGCCTCGATCAGATCGCCGCGCGACTGCTTGATCGCCAGCGCGGCCAGGTCCGGATCGAACAGGGACCCCTCTGCCATCACCCGGTTCACCGCCAAACCCAGCTGCGTCCTGATTTGCGCCACGTCCAGTTCGGCCACATCCTGCGGCCCCCGCCGTTCCTCGGCCAGCCAGTCATGGGCGTTGTCGATGGCCCGCTCGCCCCCCTTTACCGCGACGTACATCAGGCATTCTCCCCAGCGGTCACCCTGGTCGAGCGCGGCAACGCCGACAGCTTCGCACCTCGGGTAAAGTAGAAATCCAGGCCCAGTGGAAAGTGCGCCGCGTTTTCCTGAAAAACGACCACGTCCGGCAGGCGTGTCACGCTCACGTCCTTGATGCCCGGCCCGCGCAGGCTGACATCGACGCCCTCGAAATCCCCGTCGACAATCACAGTGGCCGACCGGTCCGGATATTCCGCCGTGCCCCGAGCCAGTACCCTCAGGTCGAGAGAGGACCAGTCCCCCAGGACGAACATCGCCTCGGCGGCCGCAACCAGCGGCGCCCCGGTGTGAAACGTCACCCAGCCACGGATCGCAGGCGTATCGCAGACCCCCGACAGATGCAGCGGTGTCTCGGCATCGCACAGGACCAGCAACAGCGTTGCGGCCGCGCGGCTGACAGGTGCGGGCGCATCCGCCATCTCCTGCAACACATAGGTGCTGCCGGGGCGCGCCATTGCCTCAAGCGCCGCCCGAAAGGCCCGCGCCGATTGACGCGGCGCATCGGAAAATCCGCCCGTCAGCATGTCACTTGTCTGCTCCATCAATCCTCTCCCCGCACCATGGTAAAGAAATCCACCTTGGTCCGAGCCGCCCTTGCGGCCCGTTTCCCCGCGGCGGCGGTCATCGCATCCTCCAGGGGGCGCAACAGCCTGGCGCGCAAATCCTCTGCCGCCGCACCCTGCATCAGCGCGTCGACCAGCGCCGCGACCCGCGCCTTGTCCCGGTCGCGGCCCTGCACCATCGCATGACCCACCGTGCCATCCGCCAGACGCAGCGAACAACGCGTCACCGTCATCTCTCCCAGGTTGAACGCCGCGCCCGTCCCCCCCGTGCGTCCACGCACCATCACGCCGCCGATCTCGGGCGCGCGCAGCCAGTCAAAGTCGACCTCGCGCCCCAGATCGTCCCAAAGGCGCTTGACCTCTGCCGCCGGCGCCCGGGCCAGCAGACCCATCCAACCCTTGCGGGCCGCCTGATCCGCCGTCGCCATCGTTTCATCTGCCATCTAGACACCTTGCCGATTTGTCTAATTAACTATACAACTAGACAAATTATTAGACAGCCCACCCGAGTCGCACAAGCCCAGCCGAGGTAAAACTTTCATGACATCCCGGAAAACCCCGCTCTGGCAGTCCATCGCGGCCGCCCTGACCGCAGACATTTCTTCCGGGCGTTACAGCCCGGGCGACCGCCTGCCCACCGAATCCGAACTCTCGGCGCGGTTCGGGGTCAACCGTCACACGGTGCGGCGCGGGCTGGCCAGCCTTGCCGAGGCCGGGCTGACCCATGCCCGGCGCGGCGCGGGCGTCTTTGTCGCGCAGCGCCCGACAGAATACCCGATTGGCCGGCGGGTGCGGTTTCACCAGAACATCCGCGCCGCCGGTCGCCTGCCCAGCCGCAAGATCCACCTGAACGAGACGCGCGGCGCAGATGCGGACGAAGCGGCGATGCTGCGCCTGCCCGCTGGCAGCAAGGTCATTTCCACCGAAGGCATCTCCCTCGCGGATGGGCAGCCGATCGCCCTGTTCCGCTCGGTCTTTCCCGCCGACCGGTTTCCCGGCCTGATTGATGCGCTCGGCCGGCTGCCCTCGATCACGGCGGCGCTGGCTGAAAACGGTGTCTCCGATTACACCCGCGCCTTTACCCGCGTGAACGCCAAGACCGCCTCGGCCACCCAGGCGGTGCAACTGCACCTGCGCGAAGGAGACCCGATCCTGCGCACCATCTCCCTCAGCGTCGATCCTCAGGGCACCCCGGTCGAATATGGCCGCACCTGGTTTTCAGGGGATCGCGTCACCCTGACCCTGAACGAAGAGTGAGCGCCGACGACACGGCGCTGCCCCCCCCGGGCACGGGCGATCATTTCCACCACACTTCAACCCACTGCTGAAACGACACGAAAGCGTCATGACGACGATACATTGCCAAGTTATCCACAGCGCCACACCTTCTTAGCCGAGCCTGAGCCGATCCATGCGACAGACCCTCCCGAGCCTCCGCCTGACCGGCGCCACGATCCTGCGTGACGGGGCGTTGCAACAACGCTCCCTGGCGTTCGCCGACGGGCGGATCACGCGGGGTCCCCTCCCCGAGGTCGACCTGACCGGCTATCTGATCCTGCCGGGCATCATCGACCTGCACGGCGATGCCTTTGAACGGCATATCTCGCCGCGCCCCTCGGCGCCCTTTGCGCTGGAAACCGGACTGCGCGCAACCGACCGCGACGCAGCCGCCAACGGCGTCACGACGGCCTGGCTGGCCCAGAGCTGGAGCTGGGAAGGCGGCACCCGGGGGCCCGATTTCGCCATCTCCCTGATGGACGCCCTGGCCGAGTATCGCGCCCAGACGACCCTGACCGATCTGCGGCTGCAAATCCGCTGCGAAACCCATACCGTTGAAACCGAGGCGCGCCTGCTGGATGCGGTGCGCCGCCACCGTATCGACTACGTTGTCTTCAACGATCATCTGGACGAGGCCGAGCATATGCTGTCCGCCCGCCCCGAGGAATTCCATTTCTGGGCCAAGCGGCTGGGTCGCACGGGCGAGGCGCATCATGCGGCCCTGCTTGCCGCACAACGTCAGCGCCGCGAAGTTCCCCGCTATCTTTGCCGCCTGGCCGAACAATTCGATGCCCTTGGCGTCACCTACGGCAGCCATGACGACCCCGACGGCGAAACCCGCGAAACCTATTCGATGATTGGCGCCAAGATCTGCGAATTTCCGACGGCCCGCCCCGCCGCGGCGCTGGCCCGTGCGGTGGGGGACCCCATCCTGATGGGGGCGCCGAACGTTGTGCGCGGCGGTTCGCAAGCGGGCAATATCGCCGCAACCGAGCTGATCCGCGCAGGCCTTTGCGATGCGCTGGTGTCGGATTATTACTATCCGGCGCTGGCCCAGGCGGCCTTTCGACTGGCAGATGACGGCGTGTTGCCACTGGCCGCGGCGTGGGACATGATCTCGGGCCGGCCCGCTGACATCCTGCGCCTGCATGACCGCGGGCGTCTTGATCCGGGCCTGCGTGCGGACATGGTGGTGATCGACCCCTCGACCCGCGCCATCGAAGCGACCATCAGCGGTGGACGGATCACCCACCTTGCCGGCGAGGCCGCGCATCGCTTTGCCCACGCCCCGCAGCGCACGGCCATCGCGGCCGAATGAACCACGCCAGATCGGCGGCGCTGGCCTGGCGGCCCGGAAATGGCCTGCGCCGCGCAACCATGCGACCGGGATCAGCCCTCGTATTTCTCCAGGAACGCCTCGGCGGGCATGGCCCGGAAATCTTCCAGCGCGCGACGCAGGCGCGCGTGATCCCAATCCCACCAGGCCAGCGCGATCAGCCGCTCGGCAATCGCCGCAGGCTGGCGCAGGCGCAGCACCTTTGCGGGCGTTCCTGCCACGATGGTATAGGGCGCTACGTCCTTGGTCACGATGGCCCCCGATGCCACAACCGCGCCATCCCCGACGGTAATGCCGGGCTTGATCTGTGCATTGTGCCCGATCCAGGTGTCATGGCCGATCGCCGCGCGGCGCGCACGCCGGATCGCGAAAAACGCCGGATCGTCCGTGGCATCGTCCCAGTAGACGGCTGAGCGATAGAGGAAATGATGCAGCGCCGCCGTTTCCAGCGGATGATCCGTGGCACCGATCCGCACAAAGCTCGCGATATTGGCGAACTTGCCGATGGTTGCATTGGCCACGTCGGCGTAACGGTCGCAATAGGCGTAATCCATGAACTCGGAATAGGCGATGCGGCTGCCCTTGCCGATCTCGGTATACCTGCCCAGCGTGACGTCTGTCAGATCGACGTCCGGGTGCAGAAAGGGTTTGTCTTCACTCAAGCGAGGCATGGGGCGTCTCCTGGAAAATGCACGCGGGGCTGGTCGGGCCCGGTCGTCAGGCGCTGTGGTCGGGAACGATGCGAATGTGGGTGCACCTTCAGTGGCCCCCGCTTCAGTGGCCCCCGCCATCCCCCTTGATCAACCGGCGTCGCAGCCAGCCTGAAAACGAATCCATCGCAAAGACCAGCAAGACGACCAGGATGATGTAATAACTCACCTCTTCCCAGTCCTTCTGCGTGATCATCGCCTGCGTCAGCAGCAAACCGATGCCGCCTCCGGTGATCGCGCCGATCACGGTGGCGCTTCGGGTGTTGCTTTCAAAGAAGTACAGCACCTGGCTCATCAGCACCGGCGTGATCTGCGGGATCACCCCGAACCGATAGCGTTGCACCGGCGCAGCCCCGGTCGACCGGATCCCCTCGATCTGGCGGTCGTCGACGTTTTCCAGCGCCTCGGAGAACATCTTGCCGAAACTGCCTGTGTCGGTCAGCAGGATGGCCAGTGCCCCGGTCATCGGCCCCGGACCAAAGGCGCGCGCCAGAACGACTGTCCAGATCAGCGCATCGACACCGCGAAACACGTCGAACACCCGCCGGGCCGCCTGCCGGACGATCATCAGCGGGGTGAAATTCCGCGCCGCCAGAAAGGCCAGCGGCAAGGCCACGACCGCCGCCCCAAACGTACCGAGGAACGCCATCAGCACCGTCTCGAACAGCGCCCAGGCCACGTCACCATGGCGCCACATCGGATTGTACCAGAAATCATGCCAGATCGCCGGGCCTTCCCCGGCCACGGCAAGACGCACCAGCTGCACAGGCCCCACCCCGTGATAGGGGCTGTCGAGCGTGAAAAAGAACAATTCCCATCCGGTCTGGTACTTGAAGACCTCGGTGCGGTTGCGCGTGATTGTCAGGCGCCCGGCATCGGTGGTGATCATCACCCGGTTGCGCGACGCGCTGACATAGTCAGGCAGCGGTCCTTCGGGAAAGGTCGCCTGAACGCCCCCCGCGCCGGGCCTGGCCGTGATCGTACCATAGCCGGGAATGACATAGCGAACGTCATCGGCACCATAGGTCACGATGTTGCCGCCCCCCAGATCGATGGTCGTGTCAGCACCGAAGCGCACCCATTCCGGGCCGGTGCCGGGCGCATAGGTGCCCTTGCGCTCGCCCTCGATCGCAACCTCTACCGCGCCCGAGCGATTGTCGCGCGTCACGTGGGTCTTGTAGCTGTAGCTGTCCGACACCAGCCGCGCGGCATTCTCGAAACTCGCCCGTTGCACCAGCCCCGGCACGTCAAAGGCGAAGAACGCATACACCAGGTAGGCCAGGATCAGCAGCGGCATCGCGCAGGCAAACACCCGTTTGCGGCGGAACATCACCTCGGCCTGATGTTTCAGACCGGCCCCGGTGTCATGCGTGGGCAGGGTGGCAGACAGGCTCATGCCATCATCTCCGATTTGCGGCCATGGGTCATGCGATCCCGGCCCATGCTGCTCAGCTGGTCGACAATGATGATGGTGGTGATCAGCAGCAGGAAAATCGCAGCTGCCGCATCGTATTTGCCCTGTCCCCAGGAAATCGCGTTCTTGAGTTCATAGCCGATCCCACCAGCCCCCACGAACCCAAGGATGGCCGAGGCACGGATATTGATCTCGAACCGCAGCAGGGCATAGCTCAGGTAATTCGGCGCCACCTGTGGCACCACGCCCAGCAGCATGCGCTGGCTCCAGTTCGCCCCGACCGAGGCCAGCCCCTCGACCGGCTTGAGCGAGGCGTTCTCGTTCACTTCGGAAAACATCTTGCCCAGGGCGCCACAGGTATGAAAGGCAATCGCGATCATCGCCGGCACCGGGCCACCGCCCAGCACAAAGATCAGCACCAGCGCGATCACGATTTCAGGCACCGCGCGCATGACGTCCATGATGCGACGAAACAGCGGGATCAGGCGTGGCCAGCGCGCCAGGCCCCGCGTCGACAGCATCGACAACAATGTGCCCCCGATGGTGCCGATCAACGTCGACACGGCGGCAATGTTCAGCGTCTCGATCAGCGCCGGGAAATATCGCGCCAGGTTCTCCGGCAGCTCGGCCCGCTTGGCCCAGGCCTCGGACATCACCGAGGCGGGGAAATCCGGCAGGCGATGCAGCCCGGACCAGAATCCCCCGGCATTACGCGAATCCGCCAGCATGAAGCCCGAGGCCATCAACGCCACGAAAACCCCCAGCATGATTCCGGAATACAGCCGCTTGCGCCGCGTCTGGGCGATATAGGCCTCGCGGACCACGATCACCTGGCGGGTGGCCGAACTGGTGGCCTGACGGGGGCGCGGGATCGCACTGTCTGCCATTGCGGGCTCTCCGGAATTGTCTGCTACGGAATGCAAAAGCGGCCCCGCGAAGGGGGCCGCCGTTGGTCGCTTGCGTAATCAGCCGCCGATGGCGGACTTGCGTGCGCCGATGATCGACTTGTAGGCGTCGACAGTGATCGGCGTGAACCCGAGCGAGTCGCCGCCCACAACGCCATAGGCGCAATCGGCGTCTTTTTCGTACAGCGTGTCCATCATCTCGGTCATCTTGGCGCGCACATCTTCGGGCAGCGCGTTGCGCAGCACCAGCGGGCCGTTCGGGATCAGCGCCGAGCGCCAGATTTCGGTCATGTCGTTCATGTCGACCAGACCGGCATCGACGGCCTTGCGCAGCGCGCCGTTGTTATAGCCGTCTTCCCAGTTGCCCATCCCGTCGGCCCAGGTCACACCGGCATCGACATCGCCATTGTTGACCGCGACGATGGTCTGCTCATGACCGCCGGTAAAGACGACCTCGCCAAAGAAATCGCCGTTGTCCATCGAATGGCCGGTGACTTCGGGGATCTCGATCGACGGGATCAGGTAGCCCGAGGTCGAGTTCGGATCGCCGAAACCGAACTTCTTGCCCTCCAGATCGGTCAGCGAAGCCACGCCGCTGTCCTTGCGGGCAAATCCGATGGAGTAGTAGCCGAGGCTGCCATCGGGATTTTCCGTGGTCAGGACCGGGGTCACCGACTCGGGGTCCTCAAGGTAGATCTTGGCATAGCCCGACGCGCCCAGCACGGCCATGTCCAGCGTCCCGCCCAGCAGGCCCTGGATCACGCCGTCATAATCGGCTGGGGTAAAGATCTTGACCGGAACGCCCAGGGCTTCCTCGGTATAATCGATCAGGCACTGGTTGTTCTGCACACGGTCCTGGGCGTTTTCGCCGCCCAGCACGCCAATGCGGAATTCGGTGATATCCTGCGCCATGGCCGGTGCGCAAAGCGCGGTTGTGGCAAGGGCGGCAGCGATCAGTTTGTTCATCTTTGGATCTCCCGTGGATTATGCCCGCGCGACATCGGCGCGCGGCAGATGAAGGTGTCAGGCCGTAATCGGCATCTGTCTGGTTGTGACGCGGTCGATAGCCTCGATCTCGGTCGAGGTCGCTTCTTCGGAAAAGCGCGCATCCGCCCCGTAGATCTCGCGCGCCATGCCGGTCGTCAGTTGCGCGGGCGTGCCGTCAAAGACGATACGCCCGTCGCGCATCCCGATCACCCGGTCGCAATAGCGTCGCGCGGTGTCCAGGGTATGCAGGTTGGCGATCACCATGCGCCCGTCCTCTTCGTGGATGCGACGCAGGGCCTCCATCACGACCTGGGCGTTCATCGGATCAAGGCTGGCAATCGGCTCATCCGCCAGGATGATCTTCGGATCCTGCATCAGCGCCCGCGCAATCGCGACGCGCTGCTGCTGTCCGCCGGACAGGGCCTCGGCGCGCTTGGGGGCGTGTTCCGCGATGCCCAGCCGGTCCAGAATGTCGATCGCGCGGTGAATATCGGCGGTGGGATACAGGCTGAACAGGCTGGCCAGCGTCGAGCGGCGGTTCAGCGTGCCATGCAGAACGTTGCTGACCACATCCATGCGCGGCACCAGGTTGAACTGCTGAAAGATCATCGCGCAATCGGCCTGCCAGGCGCGCTTGTCCGCCCCCGCCAGGCGCGTCACGTCCCGCCCCTCGAACCGGATCGCGCCAGAGGTGCTGTCCTCCAGCCGGTTCAGCATCCGCAGCAAGGTCGATTTGCCGGCACCCGACCGGCCGATGACACCGATCATCATGGGCCTGTCGACGCGGATCGTGGCACGGTCCACCGCCGTGTGGTGGCCGAAAGTCTTTGTCAGCAGATCGATATGCAGCACGTGGTTCATCCCCTGGTCCTGTCGGGGTCCTAAGCACGCTGGAAAACGGAAACGTATCGTTTCGATGAAGATTTCATGAACCGGCGCTCTGCCAAGCTGAGTGGTCCGCGAACGCCGCTGAGTGCCGCGAAACTCCGCACGGCGCGGCGGATGTTAACAGAACGGCAACTGAAACTGACATATGGTTCAGGTTCACAACGGTCCTTCGGGCCATCGCCGCAACTCAAAGGGTTGCGGGGCGCGCAGTGGGCAAACGGGGGCAGATCACGCCTCCAAGGCCCCTGACATGCAGTCCAACCCTGAAACCGGGGACAAATGGCGATGCCATGATCCGGGCCAGGGTTCGAAAGTAAGTTCATGCAATATTATCCAGAGCCAGGCTTTACGGCACAGGTCCCTCCGGCGAACGGGTGCCCCGTTTCCCGGTGCGCCCAGTGGCACACACATCGGCACGGCGTCTGGTCGTCTTCTCCCGCCGGTGCCCTCCGCCGACCTGGCGCAGGGCAACACCACCCGCAGGCCCGGGTCCGCCATGCATAGCATTTCCGGCACTCCCCCGCCGCCCAACGTCCG
Source organism: Pseudooceanicola sediminis (assembly GCF_003575965.1). Taxonomy (GTDB): domain Bacteria; phylum Pseudomonadota; class Alphaproteobacteria; order Rhodobacterales; family Rhodobacteraceae; genus Pseudooceanicola; species Pseudooceanicola sediminis. The sequence continues at coordinate 71,785 of NZ_QWJJ01000012.1, forward strand.
GCGCACGGACAGCCAGCGCTACCTGGCTGACGCGCTGAACGCCGCCGGTGCTGCCATCATGATGGTCTCGGAACAGGGCACCATCGAATTGCTGAACGAGGCCGCCTGCAGACTGCTCGCCGGCACCGAAGGCCAGCTTATCGGAACCTGCGTCGACGATTATGTCCCGCGTATTTCACGCGAGGCGCACGCGCGCTATCGCAGGCAGCACACCCATGCCGCCCGCCAGCACGCCATGGCCGGGGGCCGCTCGCTCAAGGCGCGCGGCCTGGATGGGCATGAAACGTCGGTCGAAATCACCCTCAGCCAGATCCAGCTGCCCGACGGGCCATGTGTCCTTGTCACCCTGGTCGACATCACCAACCGGCTTGAACATGAACGCCAGATGACCGCCCGCAACGACCACCTTGCCGCCCTGAACGAAGAACTGACCCAATTCGCCTATTCGGCCAGCCATGACCTGCGCGCGCCCCTGTCCACCATCTCAGGCCTGCTTGAACTCTGCCTTGAGGATCTGGACGCGGGCGAGCTGGCCGAGGCCCGCCACAACATCACCGAGGCGCTGAAAACCAGCCGGCGCAACATTCACAAGGTCGAGGCCGTCCTGACCCTGGCCCGTGCCGGCCTGTCGCCCGTCCCCGAAGAAGACATCGACCTGCCGCGCCTTGTCGCAAGCTGCTGGGACGACGTGCATGCCGAAGGCATCGCAAAACCCGCCATCACGATCGAAATGGACGGCCCGTGCACCGTGCGGACCGAACGCCAGACCCTGTGCACGGTTATTGAAAACGTCTTGTCCAACGCCTGCCGTTTCCAGGATGCGTCCAAGTCGGAAAACTGGGTTCATGTGCGGCTGCGTACGCTGAACGATACCGTCAGCATCCTGATCGGGGACAATGGCATCGGCATTTCCGAAGCCGATCAACCGCGCATCTTCGAAATGTTTCGTCGCTCCAGCCTCAGTCAGGGCCATGGCCTCGGCCTCGCCCTCGTTCAAAAGAATGTGCTTCGTCTCAGCGGCACCATCGCCCTGTGCAGCACCCCCGAGCGGACTGATTTCATCTTTTCCTTCCCGCAGATGGAGGTCATTGAATGATCAGCACCTATATCGTCGATGACGTGCAGTCCGACCGCTACATTGCCCGCCGACGTCTGCAAAAGGCGGGTTGTTTCACCCCGCTGGACGAGGCGGTCGATGGCCTGGACTTTCTGCAGAAATTCTTTTTGCGGCAACCGGATAAGCCTCAGCAAAATGTCGTTCCCTCGCTGATCCTGATGGATATCAACATGCCTGAGCTGAACGGTTTCGAAACCTTGGAAGAACTGAAGCGGCGCCTGCCCGAAGATGCCCGCGACTACCAGATCGTCGCCATGTTTTCATCCTCCGACAACGACCGCGACATCGCGCGCTCGGTCACGACGGGAATGGTGGAACACTTCTTCACCAAGCCGATCGACGATGCCGCGATTGCCGAAATCCTGAAAACCTACCGCGCGCGCGGCTTTCTCTGACGCGCACCCTGAGACCTGGACTGCGTGCAACCGCCCCGCGCCATACCCGCCCCTGGCTTTGTCAATCGCCCTCCCGCCAGCCTCGGCGCAGCCGGGCGTTCCAGCGTGAGGCCCGCTTTTCGCACCCGCCCTGCCCCTGTGCATGGCGCAGCGCGGACCGACACGCCCCCCCTTGCCCCTCGCGCCACGGCAGCACCCGGGCTGCTCATGCACGCGCCCACCACGCACCCTCATGCACGCGCCCACCACGCACCCCCATGCGCGCGCCCACCACGCAGCCCGATGCAGGCGCGTATCGTGCACACTCATGCGCGCGCATCGCGCACCGGCGGCCAAGACGGCGCACCAGCAGGGCAAAACAACCTCCACTGCCCTGCCGCGCCCTCAAAAACCGCCTCTCATCCGATACATTCGGATGTCAAATGGCCGCGTCGGATCATCGACGCGGCCAATATTCGCTTCAGATCGGTCACCGGGTCAGCCCGCGCCTGCCGTCATGGGCCCTCTCGTCGTGGGCACTCTTCTGGCCGCGCGCCGGCTGGCCCGGGCGATGTTCAATGCGTGCGGAACACGAAGTTCGTCGCCGGGTCATCCAGAACCTTCGACCAGTCATAGCCGTCCCCCTCGGGGATCAGCCCATAGCTCTGCAACATCCGCCGCATCGCCTCCGGTCCGCCAAAGGGTGTCATCGCCACCGAGGACATTTCCTCGCGCAGAACCTCGCGCATTGCGGCAACGATCTCCTGTTTCTGCACGGCCATCGAATGATCCAGCTCTGCGCGGGCCAGCTTGCTGCCTTCCTCCAGGGCGCGCAGGATCAGCGATTTCAACGCATCGCGCGTCAGATCGGTCTTGGATTTGTAGTCGATGCAACCGCCCTTCATCGCCTCCACCGCAACATCATGGCGGGCCTCGCCACTGATCATCACGACCGGCGACTGGCCGTTCTTTCCGCCCTCGCGCAGGATCTGCTGGGCGGCCAGCCCATTGCCATCCGGCAAGAGGTAGTCAATGAAAACAAGCTGATACTGCTTTTGCATCAGCAACTCGCGGAAATGCTCGATGTTCGTCGCGATGGTCACCCGTACCGGCAGATCGGTGCGGCGGCATTCGCGCAGGATGCACATCGCGTCAAAGCGGCTGTCATCCAGCACCAGCACGTCGATGGTCGCAGGTTCAGGTTCGGGCGGCGTCGCAAAGGGCTGCAGGGCAGGCATACGTGCCTCGGATCCCGTTTGTACTGCACTTTTCTCAATATCCATCGGAAAGCTCCTTGCCAGACCCCGCCATTTTCAGCGGGGCCGCGGCACAAGAATTTCCCAGCAGGCTTGCCGTTTGGTTAAGGTCCGCCATCGCTTTGGTTTGCATTGTCTGCGAATTTTTCCCGCCCCGCCTTGAGATGGTCGAAAAGGTTCAGGGGTTGTTAGCCGGGCTGGTCCAATCTGCCCGCCATGACAGGCCAAGGTTCTCCAATGCCCCCTCATCTGCCCTCGGCGTCCGGTGGCGTCCCCCCCCCATCCAGCACCGTGGATGAGGTCGAGGAACTGCTGTACATCCTCTCGCACGATCTTCGCACCGGGTTCCGCGCCATCCTCACCATTCCCGATTTCATCGAGGAAGACCTGTCCGGCCTGCCCGAACCACAGAAATCCATGTTGGCCGAACACCTTGAAATGCTGCGCGTCCAGGCGCGGCGCAGTGATCGGATGCTGCTGGATCTGCGCGACTATTCCCGCATAGGGCGGCTTGCCTCGCCGGTCGGTGTCCACACCCTGGCCGATATCCTGGCACGCTGCGCGGAAACTGCCCCGCTGCCCGACGGGTTCGTCCTGCATGTGTCCGGGACAGCCACGCTGTCGGGTCCGCTGAATGAACTGGTCATGCTCTTTCGGGCGTTGCTCTCCAATTGCGTGAAACATCATGACGCGACCAGCGGGCGGATCGACATCAGCACCAGCCAAAAGGGCACCATGACCCGCATCATCGTGGCCGACGATGGCCCCGGAATCCCCAACCGGTTTCGCAAGGATGTTTTCGAGATGCTGCGCACCCTGCGATCGCGCGACGAATGCGAAGGATCCGGCATCGGCCTCAGCCTGGCACGCAAGATCGTCACGGCCCTCGGCGGCACGATCGAGGTGCTGGACAGTGGCGATTCCCGTGGCACGGCCATCGCGCTGACGGTGCCAACGCCGCCCCCGACAGAACAGTCCCCGACGTAGCCTCCGCTGACCACCGCCACCCCTGCCCCCAATCCCACCGCGCTGATCGCCCTCCTGGCATGACCCGCGCGCCTTATGCCGCCGCGTCCTCATGTCGCGATGTCCTGCCCCGCCACGCAGACCCCCGCCACCGACGCGGCGCGGTCTGCGCTTTTCGCCGCAAGGGCGTCCCTGCACGCGAATGCGGCCAGGCGACTCTGCCCCAACCGCCCCCGGCGGCACGGCGGCTTTCCCGCAACGCGGCAGGGCAATCGCGATGCCTCCCCTTGGCGTCCCTCACGCAGCACCCTATAAGCGCCGCATCCAGCCCAGATCCCGTTACCGGAGGACACGATGCGCAGCGCCCAAATCACCCGGAGCACCGCGGAAACCGACATTCAGGTCACCATCCACCTCGACGGCACCGGCCGGTACGAGAACGACACCGGTGTCGGCTTTTTCGATCACATGCTGGACCAGCTGTCGCGCCACTCGCTGATCGACATGTCGATCACCTGCAAGGGCGACACCTATATCGACGATCACCACTCGGTCGAAGACGTCGGCATCGCCCTGGGTCAGGCCCTGGCGGACGCGCTTGGCGACAAGCGCGGCATCAACCGCTATGGCGATTGCCACCTGGCGATGGACGATACCCTGATCCGCGCCGCGTTGGATCTGTCGGGCCGTCCCTACCTGGTGTGGAACGTGGACTTTCCGACCGAAAAGATCGGCAGTTTCGACACCGAACTGGTGCGCGAGTTCTTTCAGGCCTTCTCCACCCACGGCGGCATCACCCTGCACGTCGATCGCCTGCACGGGCTGAATTCGCATCACATCGCCGAAGCCGCGTTCAAATCCGTGGCGCGCGCGCTGCGGGTCGCGGTCGAATCCGATCCGCGCAAATCCGATGCCATCCCGTCGACCAAGGGCACGCTCTGAATGCTGACCGTCCTGATCGATTACGAAAGCGGTAACCTGCACTCTGCCGAAAAGGCCTTTCAACGCATGGCGCGCGAGGTGGATGGCGGCGAGGTCATCGTCTCTGCCCGCCCCGAGGATGTGGCGCGGGCGGATCGCATCGTGCTGCCCGGCGACGGGGCCTTTCCCGCCTGTCGGGCCGCCCTTGCCGGCGCGGGTCAGGGCTCCGTCCTGGAGGCCCTCACCGAAGCGGTCGAGGTCCGTGGCCGTCCCTTTCTGGGCATCTGCGTCGGTATGCAGCTGATGGCGCGGATCGGCCACGAATACAGTGAAACCCCCGGCCTCGGCTGGATCGACGGCGAGGTGACGCGCATCGCCCCCGCCGCGCCCGCACCGGGACAGGCGGCCCTCAAGGTGCCGCACATGGGGTGGAACGATCTGGTCATCGACCGGCCCCACCCGGTTCTGGGGGGCATCGAAACCGGCCAACACGCCTATTTCGTGCATTCCTACCACATGAGCGTCGCGGACCCGGCGCAGCTGATCGCCCATGTCGATTATGGCCAGCCCGTCACCGCCATCGTCGGGCACGGCACCATGATCGGCACCCAGTTTCACCCGGAAAAAAGCCAGGCCACCGGGCTGCGCATGATTGCCAACTTCCTGACCTGGGCCCCCTGAACGCCGCGCACGGCGGGTGGGGGCATCACCGCCCCCGCCCGCCCTCCGGGTCCTGTCAGCCTCGTCGGCTTACTTCACCCGCGCCCAGGTCTGTTTCTTGCAGATCGGCCCGATACAGCCAGATACCTTCAGCAGATCCCCCTCCAATGCCATCTTGGAGCGATAGACCTTGCCGGTCGAAGGTTGCCATATCTTGCCGTCCCTGTAATCGCCGCCGCCTGCGGCCATCATGTCCCAGACCAGCGGTTTGCCCTTGTTTTCGCTGTCGTATTCGCCACCGTCGTTGAACGTGCGGCTGATGACACCGCAAAAGGCCGGGCCGCAGGGCGCGATCGTGACCAGGGCATAGGCCCCGTCGTCCACCTGTGTCTGCCAGATGCCTTCCACCGGATCGGCAAGGGCCGCCCCCGCCGTCAGGGCAATGACCGCCGCCGCCGCGATACTCTTGTGAATGTGCATTGCGCTCTCCTCCTCTGCGCTCCTCCGCAATCAGCCTGCATCCATCGCGCCCTCGCACGCAACATTGCCGCAGCGTCGGGCAACACAGATTTGTCGCACCCAAACGCGCAGTGACATCCCCCGTCCCGGTGCATCGCCCCGCCGATGCGTCGCATTGCAATTCAGCGCAGGCAGAGGCACAAGGCAGTCACGCAGCAACAAGGGCCTCGCGATGATCCTCTACCCCGCTATCGACCTCAAGGACGGCCAGGCCGTGCGTCTTTTCAAGGGCGACATGGAAAAGGCCACCGTCTTCAACGACGACCCTGCCGCGCAGGCGATGGAATTTGTCGAGGCGGGCTGCGAATGGCTGCACCTCGTCGATCTGAACGGTGCCTTCGCGGGCGAACCCGTCAACGCCGCCCCGGTCGAGGCGATCCTGAAACGCACCAGGGTGCCGGCCCAGCTGGGCGGCGGCATCCGCGACATGGCCACGATCGAGCGCTGGCTGTCGCTCGGCCTGGCCCGCGTGATCCTCGGCACCGTCGCGGTGGAAAATCCCGCGCTGGTGCGCGACGCCGCCCGCGCCTTTCCCGGCCAGGTCGCCGTCGGCATCGACGCGCGCAACGGCTTTGTCGCGACCAAGGGGTGGGCCACCGAAACCGACGTGCAGGTCATCGACCTTGCCCGTTCCTACGAAGACGCCGGCGTCGCCGCGATCATCTATACCGACATCAACCGCGACGGCGCCATGCAAGGCCCCAACATCACCGCCACGGCAGAGCTGGCCAATGCCGTCTCGATCCCCGTGATCGCCTCCGGCGGGGTTTCCTCGCTCGACGATCTGCGTGCGCTGAAAACCTGCGGCGCGCCGCTGAACGGTGCTATCTCGGGCCGTGCGCTCTATGACGGGGCGCTTGATCTGACCCAAGCCCTGGCCCTGCTGAAGGCATAACCGCAATGGCGCGCCAGACCAGCCGCACCCTCCGCCTGATCAACCGCACCGGCCTGGTCGGCACGCTGGCGCCTATCGTGCTGTGGCTGCTGGCGCTGGCGGTCGTGCGCTTTCTCGCCTCGACCGGCTGCCGGATCGACGAAGCGGCGGCGCACCCCTGCGTCATCCTGGGCCGCGATCTGGCGGAACTGGCCTATTCCATGGGGTTCTTCGCCGCCTGGGGGCCGCTGTTCCTGTTTCCCGTGTCGGTCGGCATCGCCATGCTTTGGGGTTTGACCCGCCTGATCCTGTTCATCGCCCGCCCACGGGACTGATCCCGCGCCACATTGTGCCTGCCACTGGCCAGACCCGCCAAAGCGCGCTAAACCCGCAGCCAACTGCGCACCACGCCCGCCCCGAGGTTTCCCCATGCTCAAGACCCGCATCATTCCCTGCCTCGACGTCGCCGACGGCCGCGTGGTCAAGGGCGTGAATTTCGTAGACCTGCGCGATGCCGGTGATCCCGTGGATGCGGCACGCGCCTATGACGCCGCCGGCGCCGACGAACTCTGCTTCCTCGACATCCACGCCACCCACGAAAACCGTGGCACCATGTTCGATGTCGTCACGCGCACCGCCGAACAATGCTATATCCCGCTGACGGTCGGTGGCGGCGTGCGCACCGTGGCCGATGTGCGCGCCCTGCTGCTGGCAGGGGCTGACAAGGTCAGCTTCAACTCCGCCGCCGTGGCCGACCCGGATGTCATCGCCCGCGCCGCCGACCACTTCGGCAGCCAGTGCATCGTCTGCGCCATCGACGCGAAAACCGTTGCCCCCGGCAAATGGGAAATCTTCACACATGGCGGGCGCAAACCCACCGGCATCGACGCGGTCGAATTCGCCCGACTGGTCGCGGCCAAGGGGGCCGGTGAAATCCTGTTGACCTCGATGGACCGCGACGGCACGCGTTCCGGCTTCAACCTGCCCCTGACGCGCGCCATTTCCGACGCGGTCGAGGTGCCGGTGATCGCCTCGGGCGGCGTCGGCAATCTGGACCACCTGGTCGAAGGCGTGACCAAGGGCGGCGCTTCTGCCGTGCTCGCCGCGTCGATCTTCCACTTTGGTGACTATACCATCCGGCAGGCCAAGGATCACATGGCCGCCGCCGGCATCCCGATGAGGCTGCAATGACCGATACCCTGCAAAAACTCGCAGCGACGATCCAATCGCGCAAGGGCGCGGATCCGGCCTCCAGCTGGACGGCCAAGCTGCTCGACAAGGGCCCGGAAAAATGCGCCGAAAAGTTCGGCGAGGAATCGATCGAGGCGATCATCGAAGCCGTCAAGGGCGACAAGGCCCGCCTCACCTCCGAAGCTGCCGATGTCCTTTATCACCTGCTGGTCATGCTGACCGCCCGCGACGTCACCCTGGACGAGGTTCTTGCCGAGCTTGCGCGCCGCGAAGGCACCTCCGGCATTGCCGAACGGGCCGCCCGCCCCCAGACCTGACCTCTCCCTACCTGACCTCTCCCTCGCGGCCCCAACGCGGCACCAAACAGCCGGGGCGTCGCCGCACTTGGGCGGGCATCCCCAGAACTGACGCGCTCAGAACAATCGGGCGAACTCGATCTTGGGGCAGCGGTTCATCACCACGTCCACACCCGCCGCACGGGCCTGCGCCGCGGCCTCCGCATGGGCAATGCCCACCTGCATCCAGATGACCTTCAGCCCCGGCAGATATTGCAATGCCTCGTCCACGACGGGTGGCACCTGCGCCGGGCGGCGAAAGACATCGACCATCTCGATCGCATCGCCCAGGGCCTGTCCCGCCTCGGCCAGGCTGCCATAGACGGTTTCGCCCAATATTTCCTGACCTGCATATTTCGGGTTCACGGGAATGATCCGCATCCCGCGCGCCTGCATGATGGCCGGAACGAAATGATCGGGCCGGGCCGCATCGGGCGTCATGCCCACCACCGCGACCACCCGGGTCTCGGTCAGGATACGTTTCAGATCCGCGTCCGCATAGGTTTCATCAAAAGGCATCGCGCCCTCCTTGTCCTTGGCGTGACACCGCGGCACGCGGCGCCACCACCCGCCAATCTATCCCAGCCGCATTCGCAATCCGATGCAAGCGCCACCAAAGCGACACCGCGCGGGCACATGCGCCGCGCCGACGCCGCCCCGCACCCCATGCAAGAAAAAAGCGCCCAAGGTGAACCCTGGGCGCCAGTGCGGAACGAGGGACAGTGAAAGGAAACATCGGCGTTCCGTGCCGAAGCCTCTGCTGGATTAATTAGGGTGTGCCCCCCGAATAGGAAGAGGTTGTAATATGTTTGTGAACAGCCGCGAGACGAGAGGCCCTTGACGTCGCCTCGACCGCCCCGCCCTCAGCCCCGCGCGGCGTAGAGCGCGACCGCAGCCGCATTCGACACGTTGAGAGAGCCGAAGGCCCCGGCAAACTCGATTCTCACCAGGGCGTCGCAGGTCTCGCGGGTCTTTTCGCGCAGGCCCGGACCCTCGGCCCCCAGCACCAGCGCAACCGGTCGATCCCGCACGCCCTCCATCGCCGCGTCGATGGTCTGCTCGGCCTCTCCCGCCAGGCCAAAGACGACATAGCCCATCTTCTGCAATTCCTGAATGGCATCCGCCAGGTTGCGCACCTTCAGATAGGGCTGACGCTCCAGCGCGCCGCTGGCGGTCTTGGCCAGAGCCCCGGTTTCGGGCGCCGAATGATGGCGCGGCGCCACCACGGCGCAGGCCCCGAACACCTCGGCCGAACGCAGGATCGCCCCGACGTTGTGCGGGTCGGTCACCCGGTCCAGCAGCACGACACGCGGCGGGCGGATGCCGTCCCCCATGCAGCGGTCCTGCAAGGACCCCCAGTCCAGCGCCTTGACCTCCAGCGCCGCGCCCTGGTGCACCGACTGCGGATCGATCGGCGCGCTGAACCGGCGCGGGTCCGACAATTCCGGCTCCATCCCCGACGCCGCGACCGCGGCCTCCAGCTTGTCGAGCGCATTCTTCGTCACGATCAGCCGCAGCTTTTCGCGCGCCGGATTCTCCAGCGCGTCGCGCACGGCATGAAGGCCGAACAGCCAGACCGTCTCGGCGGCGCTCGCCTTCTTGGCCTGTTCCTTTTCGACGATCCACTTTGGCTTCTTCATCTTCTTCTCCTGACCGCATGGCCACGCAGAGTCCGCCCGACCTGGCGGAGCAAATGCTGCGCCGCAATACCGACGTGATACCGTCCCCGATACCGTTCGGATACCGCAGCCGGTTTCCGCCCTGTCTAGCGGGTTTTGGCGTCCTATGCTGCCCCTGACTTCACTGCAAGCAAACAGACTGCGTTTTTCCGGTTGACGCCCCGCAGAGGCCCCGGTAATCACCCCCTCACGATCAGCCGAGGGCGCAAGCCAAGGCAGATCAGGGCGACGGGCTGCAAGGTGCGGCAGCGGACTGTAACTCCGCCGGGGAGACCCACGCCTGGTTCGATTCCAGGGTCGCCCACCATTATCCCCCTTTAAAATAACGAAAACGGGATCATGGTGGACCGCGCATAGCGGGCACCGTAGCCGGCGCAGCACCACGCGGCCCCACCCCGCTCAAGATCACGCAGGACATGCCCCAGTCGTCGGGACCATCGCCGCGTCGCCGCTACTGCGTCGCCGGCGCAGCTTTCGCCTGATGGGCAGATTGGATAAAGGCAACCAGGTCTTGCCGCTGATTCACCTGGTCGATCAGATACCTGCTGCCCACCGGCGACAAGTGATCGCCATCACGATACAGGATTTCGCCTGTCTCGGGGTCGAACAGATCACAGCTCTCTTCATCGCAGAAATAATCCTGCGGAATGACGGCCATGACATTTTCGCGTTCGTCCAGCGCCCGAATGACATCATCCGTATACGCTGCCCGCGCAGAAACCTCGGCGCGCCCCAGCCTGAAACACCTGTCATCCGCAACAGTCTCGCCTGCCCACGAAAACAGCGTCTGGCATTGCGTCTGATCCAGTCCCAGCGGCGGCACCTGCGAAAACACGATCACCGACGTTCCCGTCGCCGCAATCACATCCACCGTGTCTTTCAAGGCGGCCTCGAACACCTGCCTCGATCGGGCCAGATCCGGCTTTTCGTAGACATCTGCAGGCACCATTCTGTCCGCGGCCACGCCCGGCACACTCGGAACTTCCAGCATCGGGAACCAGCGCGACGCCAGGACGACCTGCATCATAATCCTCGCTCAGCGCCAGCGCCCGCTTGGCCGCCGTATGCGCCCGGCAGACCTTTTCACGAGCCCGCCGCGCGGCGTCGCCATCGTAATATCGCGTGACACCGAACAGCGGCGGACACCCGGGAACATCGACCACGTCGACTTCGATACCCTGACTTGCGACATATTCCCTGAAACCCGCGTCCAAATGTCCCGCGTGGCTATCGCCCAGGATCAGAACACGGGCGTCAACGCCTGCGTCGGGGACGAGCCGTTCGAATTCCCGCCCGTCCGGGGAACCAGGATAAGGCACCGAAATTTCTGACACATTTGTCGCCAGCTGGGCGCCGTCGCCGGCAAAAACGTCGTACTTCAGCGCCCCCGCGACCCCACTCAGCATCAGGATCGTCAGGGTCAATCCGGCCAGAAAGGGTTTGTTCTGGAACCTGCGGTGCGCAGGCGCAGGATCGCGGAACGTCTGTTCGACAAAATAATAGCTCATCGCGGCAAGGGCGATGGACGCCGGAAACAGCGCCAGCCGCAGCATGATGGACGGCTCGTACGGCAGGCGATACGTCAGGTACACGACCAGCGGCCAATGCACCAGGTAGAGGGAATAGCTGATCAGTCCGATCCAGACGATCGGGCGCCATGTCAGGAACCGCCCGACAGGACCACTGGCCCCATACACGATGATCAGCACGGTGCCGATAAAGGGAAGCAGACTCAGCGCGCCCGGCAGGCGCGACGTCTCGCTCAGCAGGAAATAGGACCCAAGTATCAGCGCTAGCCCGACACAAGCCAGCGTCGACTGCAGTGCGGGCCCCGTCGTGAGATCTCTGTAATCCGGAGATTTGTCCGCCATCAGCAGGGCGAGCGCCGCGCCGGTCAGCAGTTCGAACGCGCGAAAAGGCAGCAGGTAATACGCGGCACTCGGGTCACGCCCGATCCAGAGTTCGGCCGCGCCCAGGCTGATCAACAGCAATATCAGGCAGACCGGCAGAACCGCCTTGCCGAACCGCAGCAACAAAAGCAGCATCGTCGGCCAGATCAGATAGAACTGCTCCTCCACGGCCAATGACCACGTGTGCAGCAATGGCTTGAATTGTGCGGCGGTATCGAAATAGCCGATTTCCAGATAGTAATTGATATTGGCCAGTGAAAACAACGCAAAGGGAATGGACTGTAAAAAGCTCGCCTGATCTGCCTTGCCCAGGACAGGGTATAGCAATACCACACTCGCCCCGATGACGACCACAGCGGCAGGCATCAGGCGGCGCAGGCGACGAACGTAAAAGCGCGCATAACTGAACGTGCCGGTTCTGCTGCGTTCCTGAATGATCAGTCGTGAAATCAGGTATCCACTGATGAAGAAAAGACATCGATGCCCAGAAATCCACCAGGAAAACCGGGAATGTGAAAATGCGCCAAGAGAACGCCGATCACCGCAACGGTGCGCAGTCCGTCAACATGCGGGTAATAGGTGCCAGCCGGTTTCATGGTCGCACTCCGTTCAGTTCACCGACGACTAGCGAGGCCCGAAAATACTGTCTATCGGTTGCCCGGTGGGAACGTACAAAGCGGCGTGCATGATCTTTCAGCTGCGCGCAAATTACGCATTTGGCCATTGTCATTGCAACTCAAAGATTTTGACCATCAGTCAAAAATCAGCTCCACGCAGTACGCCTTGCTGCGCTGATCTTTTGGCGTGTCATTCTGGCGATGCCATCAGCCCTGTTTCTTTGGCACGAGCTATTCCACTCAATCTCAACCCCAAGCAGGACAGGGCATCAGGCTCAATCCTAGGAGGTACACGTCCCGAATTCGCCCATGGCAAAAGCCTGCAGTGCCGACGGCATTGCAGGCCAATGCCTTTGTCCTGGCGCGGTCAGAAATCCTCCCACGAGTCATCATGCGAAGAGGAGCTTGGCGCGGGCGCATTGACGGCCTTTGCCATGGGCTGAGGTGCCGATTTTGCCGGACTACTGCTGTTGAAGGACACGACCTTTGCGCTGTCACGGGACAATTTGAACTGTGAAAGAGCCCGGCGCAGGCCAATCGCCTCCTGTGTCATGGACCGGCTGGAATCCAACGTGTGCTGGAACTTGGCCGAGTTTTCCTGGGTTGTGCGATCCAGATGCGCAACCGAGGTGTTGATTTCGCTGACACCGGCCGATTGTTCGTTGGCGGAGGTCGCGATGTCGGAGATATGCGACGCGATCTTGGCCACCGACCCCGAGATCTGGTCCAGCGATGCTCCCGCCTCATTCACCAGCGACACGCCATCCTTGACGTGATTCCCGCTCTCCGTGATCAGGATGTTGATTTCACGCGCGGCTTCGGATGACCGCTGTGCCAGCGCGCGCACTTCCGATGCGACCACGGCAAAACCTCGGCCTGATTCCCCGGCCCGTGCGGCCTCGATCCCGGCGTTCAGTGCCAGCAGGTTGGTCTGGAAGGCGATATCGTCGATCACATCCATGATCTGCGCGATCTTGCCGGAACTGTTCTCGATCTCGCCCATGGCGGTCACCGCCCGGCGTACGACCTCGCCGCTCTGCTCGGCATTGCTCCGGGCCTGGGTCGCGATGATGTCGGCTTCGGATGCGCCCTTGGCCGCCAACTTGACCGAAGAGGTCAGCTCTTCGATGGCAGCGGCCGCTTCCTCCAGCGATGCTGCGGATTCGATCGAGCTGCGCGCGACGACCTCAGCCGAACTGCTGATCTGCTCACCGCGCTGCTCCAGGCTGATCGAGGTTTCGCTGATCGTTCCGATAAGGTCGGCGAGCTTGGCGACGGTGCCGTTGAAATCGCTCCGCAACGCCTCGTAACTCTCGGGAAAGGCATCTTTAAGCTGGGTGCTCAGATCCCCGGTCGACAACAACCTCAGGCCCGTTGCCAGCGCAGTGACGGCGGCCTCCTGTTCGCTCTTGCGGCGTTCGGCGTCGCGTTCCAGTTCGGCTCCGCGGCGGATATCCTGACGGAACGTTTCGACGGATCGCGCCATTTCGCCAATTTCATCGGCCTTGTCAGCATAGGGAATATCGCTTGTGGAATCGCCCTTCGTCAGGTTTTCCATGCGAAGGTTCAGCCGGTTGATCGGGCCGGTGACACTGCGCGCGATCAGCCAGCTCACGATCCCGAGGCAGAGCAGCCCAATCCCGAAGGCGATGTAGGCACGCATCCTGATATGCGCGATCTGCGCCTCGATATCCTGAATGTAGGACCCCGATCCGATCACCCATTCCCAGGGTTCGAATGCGCGGGCAAAGCTCATCTTGGGCAGCTTTTCCGCGGTATCCCCACTGGTGCGCTGCGTGGCGTAGAAAACCACACCGCCGCCGGCCCGGGCCGCGCTCAGCAAGGCGCCATAGACGTCGACGCCATCTGGATCCAGCGAACCGCCCCTTCGCGTCCCGACCTGGTCCGGGCTACGGCCATGGGCCTTGACCACGGTGTCGTAATCAAACGCGAAAAGGTAGTTTCCGTCGTCGTATCGCACCTTTTGCAACAGATCCACGGCCTCGGCCTGTGCCTCTTCAAGCGACAAGGTTCCGTCCACAACCTGATCGTTCAGCGCCGAAACCAGGCTTGCGGAGGAATCGACGATGTCCCGCAGATGCGCCTCACGCATACTGTAGATGTTGCGTACGGTGATATCGTACATGGTGAAGGCTAGAGCCGCACTGGCCAGTACGGAAACCAGAATGATCGAATAGATACGGGCGCCGATCCTGAGGCCCTTTTTTGGTTTCATTCCCGCGTCTCCTTTGGCGTTCGCCCTAGGAATGTACCGAAAGAGTAAAGCCCACGTTTATTCCGATCGCGCTTGTGACAGGAAAACGATGGAATTTTAGCAAATCGGAACATCACCTCGCCCTGGCGCTGCCATCTGTGCCCGGCCCGTCCGAAAATTTACGGTTTCGTCGCTCTTGGTCCCTAGGACAAGCTGGCGGGCCGTGAATTGCGGCGCGTGCGACGCCCCTTTGCGGTGGCTTTGGTTCGTGCCAAGGTCCCTTCGGGCCTCGCGGATGCAAAGTGACCGGGGGCCTGCAAGCTATGTCGGCAGGGTGATTGGACGGGCCAGATGCACCAGGAACACGCGTTCAACATCGTTGTCGTCGGCCAGTCGGGGCGCCTGCAATACGAGGCCGCGCTGTTCGCGGCCTCTCTGCGCGCCACGAATCCCGACTTTCGCGGCCGCCTGTTCATTGCCGAGCCACAGCCCGGCCCGTTGTGGCCACAGGACCCACGCATCGACAACCAGGATGTGCGCGACCTGCTGGCGGCCCTCGACGCTGAGATATTACCCTTCGAAAGCCGCCATTTCGGTGCCGCTTATCCCCATGGAAACAAGATCGAATGCCTCGGCGCGCTGCCCGAGGGCGAACCTTTCGTCTTTTTCGACAGTGACACGCTCCTGCTCGACCGGCTCAATCGCGTGCCCTTCGATTTCACGCGCCCCACCGCGTCCTTGCGGCGCCAAGGCACCTGGCCCGTGATCGAGCTGTACGGGCCGGGCTACAGCGAGATCTGGCAAAGCCTGTATGATCGTTTCGGACTGGATTTCGCGGGCTCGATCGACCCCACCTGGCCAGATGAATTCTGGCGACGATACCTGTATTTCAACGCCGGGTTCTTCTTTTTCCGCTGCCCCCGAGAGTTCGGGGCGCGCTTCCTCGACTACGCATTGTCGATCCGCGACGACCCACCACCGGCCCTGGTGTGCCAACCGCTTGATCCCTGGCTCGACCAGATCGCCCTGCCCCTGGTCATTCATGCCCTGGGGGGCGGACGCGACACCCTGCCGCCCGGCCTGCTGGATGGCTCTGTCAGTTGCCATTACCGACTGTTGCCAATGCTTTACGCCCGTGAAGACGATGCGGTTGTCGCGATGCTGGAAACGGTGACAAGCCCCAACAGGGTCAAGAAGGTCCTGAAACAATACGATCCGATCAAGCGCATGATCTACCAGGGACGCGGCAAGAAGGTCCGCGACCTGTTCGACCGCTCGGATCTACCGCGCCGGGAACAGGCGATCCGCAACCGGATCAAGCGCGAAGGCTTCTGGATGCGCTAATGCGCCAGGATCTGTGACGTATCGCGAAATCCCTTGACCTCCATCGGGTTGCCCGACGGATCGCGAAAGAACATCGTCCATTGTTCCCCCGGCTCGCCCTCGAAACGCACCTGCGGCTCCAGCACGAAGGTTACACCGCTTTGGCGCAAACGCTCGGCCAGGGCCTGCCATTCCTCCAGCGGAAGCACGAAACCGAAATGCGGCATCGGCACCATGTGCGCGCCGACCTTTCCCGTCGGCGCATTCGCCATCGGCTCGCCCAGATGCAGCGAAAGCTGATGCCCGTACAGGCCGAAATCCACCCAGGTCTGGGTGCTGCGCCCCTCTTCACCGCCCAACACTTTTCCGTAAAATTCGCGGGATTCGTCCAGGTCAGTCACGTGAAATGCAAAGTGAAACGGGTAGATCAAGGTCTTGTCCTTTCGACCGAATGACGGGATTGCAGATTTTACCGTGCCACGTTTTCCGCTTGCTTTTCAATGGGCTGGGCGCGGGTTTTCCGCGCCATCGGCGTCGGGTCGCACCGGGGACCACTCGGGGGCCACTCGGGGGCCACTGCCGCCCTGCACCGCCACACTGCCGTGCCGCCGATTTCTGCCGATGGTTTGGGTTTCGCTTTGCCTCCCCG
The DNA here is from genome assembly GCF_003575965.1 of Pseudooceanicola sediminis. Taxonomy (GTDB): domain Bacteria; phylum Pseudomonadota; class Alphaproteobacteria; order Rhodobacterales; family Rhodobacteraceae; genus Pseudooceanicola; species Pseudooceanicola sediminis. Next base: position 88,391 of record NZ_QWJJ01000012.1, read on the forward strand.
CGCCACTAGGCTAGTCTGATCAGATCACCTTGGGCCAAAGAGGCCGTGCAACGCGGCCCCTGTTGATGCATGGCCCGGCCCCTTCAGCTTCTGGCGAAAGCGCACCCGACCAGACATGCGACCGAATTTTGCTCTGAACTTTACCACGGCGGGCCTTGCGCTGTTCCAACGCACGGCCGCCGGCTGGGCGCAGGTGGGTCATGTCGACCTTGGGTCCGCGACCTTCGATGCCGACATAGAGGCGCTGCGGCAACAGGGGGCGGCCCGCGATCCCGCCCCGATGCGCACCAGGCTGGTCATACCCGACGATCAGATCCGCTTTCTGGACATTGCCACCGGCCCGGTCGGTGAAACGCAAAGGCGCGACATGGTGATGGGCGCGCTGGTGGGCAAGACTCCCTACCAGATCGAGGAGCTGGCGATTTCCTGGTCGGCCACCGGCGACACGACACAGATCGCCGCCGTCGCCCGCGAGACGCTGGAGGAAGCCGAAGGATTTGCCACCCGTTACGGTTTCAACCCGGTGTCCTTCGTCGCAATGCCCGATCCCGGCCTCTATACGGGTGAGCCGTATTTCGGCCCGACCTATTTCGCCACCCATGACCTCGTCGCAGAAACCACCGCAGCCGACGTCGCGCCCGCCGTCACCCAGGATCCGCCGCCAGTGCCGCCCCTTCAAGGCGTGCATAGCGACGAACCGGCCACAGTGACGACACGGGACCGCCAGTTGATGTTGCCCGACATCGACCTTCCCCCCCGCGCTGCATTCGCCGCCCCCGCGGCAGCGCCCGAACGCACGACACCACCACCACCCGCCCCCGTCGCCCCCGCGCCCGTCGCCGCACCTCTTTCCGGGGCGCACGCTGAACCGGGCTGCGTTCCGCCGCCCCCTGTCCCGACCAGACCTGCGGTGCGCCAACCTCCGACCCCGGTTCCCAGCACGCTGACCGAAGACGAGGCCGACAAGATGACCATCTTCGGCGCGCGCGGCGAACAAGAGGTCGCGCCGCAGACGCGCCGCAAACGCCGCCTGACCCTGATCGGCGTTGCCGTTCTGGCGACGGCGGCGGTCGCGCTCTTGTCGAATCCGACAGGCCGCTCGGCCCTGTTCAGCCTCGTCGCGCCCCCGCCCGAGGTTGCGTCGGTGACCACTTCGCCAAGCACGACCCCAGAGCCGCAGGCCGCGCCCGAGACCGAGGCGGCGACGCCGGCCCCCTCTGCGCCCGCGCAGCCCACCCCCCAAACGGATGCCGACACCCAGACAGCGGCCGTCACTCCGGCCTCCCCGAGCCCGGCGTCAACCGCGGACACGCCGACGGACGCCGCCCCTTCCGAGGACCCGACTGCGGGCACTGCGACCACCGCGCAACTGGATGCACCCGCCCCGATCCTGACCCGCCGCCCCGATCCGGCCACCCCGGCCGAGGCCGCCGCCCGCTATGCTGCGACCGGCATCTGGCAGCGCGCCCCGACGCAATCCCTGCCCCCGCTTCCGTCCGAGCTGGGCGAGATCCGTTTTTCCGAGGTGACCACGCCGGAGCGTGTGCAGGACGTGGTCGGACTGCCCTCTCCCGACGACCGCACGGTGATCGCCACCGGACTTCAGGCGCCACCGAACCCACCCGCCCCGGACCAGACCTTTGCGCTGGACGACCGGGGATTTGTCGCAGGCACCGCCGAAGGCGCCCTGACGCCGCAGGGGCACCTTGTCTACCTCGGGCCGCCCAGCGTCGTGCCGCCGCCGCGCCCGGGTGACACGACACCGCCCCCCGCAACCGACCCGGAGACCGACCCTGACGCCGCCACTCCCGATGCCGCTTCGCAGGCAGCACCCGAGGCCACGTCAGACGCGACTTCAGACGCAACGGCAGACGCGACCGACGGCCCTGATGCCCCCGCCGAGACGCCAGCACTGGCCCTGCCCCCTCCCGGCCAGCTGCACCCCAAGGCCCGTCCCGAGGGGCTGATTGCGCAGCAGGCACAAGAAGAGGCCGACCCCGAAGAACTTTCCGACCTTGAGGAAATGGGCTCGGATCTCGCGACCGACGAAGCCCTCCGCCCACGCGCGCGACCGAATGATTTTGCCGCCGCGATCGCAGCCGCCCAGGCGGCCAGCCGTCCGCTTGCCGTGCCGCAAATCCAGGCACCCACCGTGCAGCCCCCCGGCCCCACGCGCGCCTCGGTCGCGCAGCAGGCGACGGCAAAGCGGGCGATCCGGCTGAACGACATCAACCTGATCGGCGTCATGGGCAAACCCTCGGACCGGTCCGCACTGGTCCGCCTGTCGAATGGACGGATTGAAAAGGTGAAGGTCGGCGACGCTCTTGACGGCGGTCGCGTCGCGGCCATCGGAGAGGACGAGTTGCGTTACGTGAAATCCAACCGGAACCTGACGCTGCGCATGCCCAAGGACGGCTGAAACACCGCCCGGATACCGACGCGATACCGACATCTTTCCCGATGTGCGCGGCTGAGCTGCCTTTCGGCTGTTGCCTGATCGCGACGGATATCTATCATCGCCAAAGCGACCGCCCTGCGCCGGGCGCGCGCCCCGGTCCGTGCCCGTTGCCGGGTGCCAGGGCCACCGGGTGTCACACGTTATTTTCAACACGATGCCAAACGGGGCACATCCGTTCGGCAGGGTGCCGCCCGGCTAAGGTGATTTGTCCAGGCCACCAGCATCCGGGCGACCAGCATCCGGGCCACAAGTAGGAGACGACATGGAAGGCTTTCTGTACCAGGCCACGATCTATCTTACGGCTGCGGTGATCGCTGTTCCGATCGCCGCGCGCCTTGGCCTGGGGTCGGTGCTCGGGTACCTCGCTGCCGGTATCCTGATCGGGCCGGTGCTGCACCTTGTCGGCCACGAAACCCATAGCCTTCAACACTTTGCCGAATTCGGCGTGGTGATGATGCTGTTCCTGATCGGTCTTGAGCTGGAACCCAGGGCGCTGTGGGACATGCGCGGCAAGCTGCTCGGACTGGGCGGTTTGCAGGTGTTGCTGACAATGTTCGCCGTCATGGGCGCAGGCATGGCCTTCGGGCTGAACTGGAACAGCGCCCTCGCGATCGGGATGATCCTGGCCCTGTCCTCGACCGCGATCGTCCTGCAATCGCTGTCGGAAAAGGGCCTTATGCAGACCCAGGGCGGGCGTTCCGCCTTTGCGGTCCTGCTGACGCAGGATATCGCGGTCATTCCGATGATCGCCTTCCTGCCCCTGCTCGCCATCTCGGCACTGGCCACCGCGCAGCCCGACGGTTCGCTGGTCGTGGCCGCCCCCGACACCGCGCGAGAGGCCGCCTCGCTGGTCGACGGCCTGCCGGGATGGGGGGTGACACTTGTCACGCTTGGGGCTGTCGCGGTGATCATCCTGGCCGGTATCTACCTGATCGGACCCGTTTTTCGTTTCATCCATTCGGCGCACCTGCCAGAAATGTACACGGCGCTGTCGCTTGCCATCGTCATCGGGATTGCCTCGTTGATGAACCTTGTCGGCCTTTCCCCCGCGCTTGGCACCTTCCTGGCTGGGGTCGTCCTGGCCAACAGTGAATTCAGGCATGAACTGGAAAGCGATATCCAGCCGTTCAAGGGCCTCCTCCTTGGCCTGTTCTTCATCACCGTCGGGGCCGGCATCGATTTTGACAGCTTTCTCGGTGATCCCTTCACGATTGTCGGTATCGCGGTCGGCCTCATGGCGCTCAAGGGTGTGATCCTGTTCGGCCTCGGCCTGATCTTCAAGCTGCGGCGGCGCAACCTGATGCTGTTCACCCTCAGCCTCGCGCAGGCCGGAGAGTTCGGCTTCGTGCTGATCTCGTTCTCCAGCCAGCTCGAGGTTCTGCCGACGGCCCTGGCGGACAAGGTGTTGCTGGCAATCACACTGACGATGCTGCTCACACCGCTGTTCTTCATCTTTTTCGACATCATCTCCCGCAAGATGATCGAGGCCGGGGATGACCGCGAGGCCGAGGCCTTCGAGGATGAAGGCCCGGTGATCATCGCCGGCGTCGGGCGGTTCGGACAGATCGTCAACCGTATGGTTCAGAACTCGGGGTTCAAGACCGTCATTCTGGATCATGACATGGAAATGATCGAGGTGATGCGCCGGTTCGGCTTCAAGGGCTATTTCGGTGATCCGACCCGGCCCGACATCCTGCACGCGGCCGGTCTGGATAAGGCGCGCGTCCTTGTCGCGGCCATGGACAACCCCGAAGCGGTCACCAAGCTGGTCACCTATGCGCGGGCGCAACGGCCCGAGCTGCACATCATTGCCCGGGCTTATGATCGCACACACGTTTATCGACTGTATCAGGCAGGTGCAGACGACATCGTGCGCGAAACGTTCGACAGCTCGTTGCGGGCGGGGCGATATGTGCTGGAAAACGTCGGCCTCAGCGAATTCGAAGCGGCAGAAGCGCAAAAGATCTTTTTCCACCACGACCGGATGACCGTGCGTGAACTGGCCGAGCTGTGGGACCCTGCCATCCCGACCTCGCGTAACGCAGACTATATCGCCCGTGCAAAGGAACTGGAAAAGGATCTGGAAACGGCCTTGCTGGCCCGGCTGGGCGACACACCGCACGACAGCTGACGACGTGAAAAGGCGCCCCTCTGACAGGGCGCCTCATGCGCACCCGTTCCCGATCCGCACCGGGGATCAGCCGGCAGAGACGCCCGCCTCTGCAAACGTCGACATCCCGGAATGACAGGCAATCGCCCCCTTCAGGATGTTGATCGCCAAGGCGGCGCCTGAACCCTCGCCAAGCCGCAGGCCAAGGCGCAGCAACGGTTCCTTGTCCAGGCGAGCCAACAGTTTCGGATGCGCCGCCTCGGCGCTGGCGTGACCCGCGATGGCATGATCAAGCGCCGTCTCGCTTTCTGCCAGCAGGCAGGCCGCAGCCGCACAGCAGATAAAACCATCCAGGATCACAGGTATCCGCAGCACCCGCGCGCGCGCGATCGCGCCTGCCATGGCCGCGATTTCGCGCCCGCCCACCGTCCGCAACACGTCCAGCCCGGTCTTTGGTTGATGCAACGCCACGGCCTGCGCCACGACACCTGCCTTCAGCGACACCCCCTGATCGTCCAGCCCGGTGCCGCGACCTGTCCACTCGGCCGCATCGCCACCATAGAGTGCCAGGGCAATGGCTGCCGCCGAAGTGGTATTTCCGATGCCCATCTCTCCGGTGACAAGCAGATCGCACCGCTCATTTACCGACGTCCAACCGACGTTTATGGCCGCCAGAAGTTCGGCCTCATCCATGGCAGCTTCGTCGCAGAAATCCCGTGTCGGCCGATCAAGATCGATCGCATGTACATCCATCTGAGCCCCGGCCGCCTTGGACAACTGGTTGATGGCTGCACCGCCGTGTTGGAAGTTCAGAACCATCTGTTCCGTCACTTCGGGCGGAAAGGCCGAAATGCCACGCGCCGTAACCCCATGGTTTCCTGCAAAAACGATGACTTGCGGCGCTGAGATCTCGGGCCGCGCGGTGCCGCGCCAACCGGCATACCAAATGGCCAGATCTTCCAGCCGTCCCAATGCGCCGGGCGGTTTCGTCAGCATCCCATTGCGTTCGGCAGCGCCAGCCAAGGATGTCGCATCCGCAGCGGGTGCGGCTGCCAACACCGCCCGAAATTCAGTAAGTGAAGTCAGTGAATCTGTCATTTTGCTTCCGTTGCATTTTCCCGCCCTCCCGTGTCTAACGACCCCGAGAGTTGGAGCAACCACAAAGATGACCATGTCCCGCGCCTGGCACGATCTGTTGTCTGCCCTCGGCCTGCTCAGCAGATTGCCGCTGCCAGCACATAGTGGCCGTGGCGCCGAGGCCGCCTGGGCTTATCCGCTGGCCGGTGCCGTGCTGGGTGCCTTGGCAGGTCTGACCGGCATGATTGCCTTGGGCATTGGTCTGGGGGCAGAGGCGGCGGCAGTCATCACGCTGGGCGTCAGCGTCATGCTGACAGGCGCCCTGCACGAGGATGGCCTGGCGGACTGTGCGGATGGGCTATGGGGCAGTCACCTGCGCGAACGGCGCCTTGAAATCATGAAGGACAGCCGCACCGGGGCCTATGGCGTCATCGCGCTGGTGCTGGGTCTGCTTGCGCGCTGGATCGGTTTGTCGGCCTTGCTGGCCGGGGATCACGCCTGGTTGGCCATTGTCGGTATCGCGGCGGTATCGCGGGGGACAATGCCCGCCCTGATGGCGACCCTGCCCCATGCGAGGAGCACCGGATTGTCACACGCAATCGGCAAGGCGCCCCCGATCTGCGCCGCGCTTGCCGCCCTGATCGGGGGCTGTATTGCCGTCTTGTGCCTGGGAGTGAGCGGCATCATCGCGATTTTCATCGCGGCCCTGGCTGCACTGATCATCGCGCGTATCGCGATCGCCAAAATCGGCGGGCAGACCGGTGATGTACTGGGGGCCACGCAGCAGATCAGCGAAATCGCCTTGTTGCTCGCCCTCACGGCCTGACACAAAAAAGGCCGCAGCTTTCGCTACGGCCTGATAGGTTTGCGTGACGAAAATGTCAGGCGGCGCGGCTGACGAGAACTTCGTCAACCTGCTTGGCGGCGGCAACTTCGTCACCGCCAGCAACGGCTGCAACTTCGCGCGTCAGGCGTTCCAGCGCAGCCTCGTAAAGCTGACGCTCGGAATAGCTCTGTTCGCGCTGGTCATCGCTGCGGTGAAGATCGCGGACGACCTCTGCAATCGCGATGAGATCGCCGGAGTTGATCTTTTGTTCGTATTCCTGGGCGCGGCGCGACCACATGGCCCGCTTGACCTTTGCCTTGCCCTTGAGCGTGGACATGGCGCGCGAAACGACATCGGGGCTGGAAAGAGAGCGCATGCCGATTTCAGTCGCCTTGTGCGTCGGAACGCGCAGGGTCATCTTGTCCTTCTCAAACGAGATCACGAACAATTCGAGGGGTATGCCCGCGATTTCCTGGCTTTCGATGGACACGATCTGGCCCACGCCATGGGCAGGGTAGACGACGTATTCGTTGGGGCGGAACTCAGCTTTTTTAGTCTTGGTCATACAGGTTCTTCCTCACTCACCCATCTCGTCAGAGGGCACGAAAGCGTCCGGCGCCGACGAGCGACACCAAACGCGATGGACTCTCTTCAGATATTGGTCCGGCGGTCAGCAGCGCCCACGGACCGGAAAGGGGCGGTCATTGTCATATGTAAAGACGATCAATACCACAGAATCACCCCTTTTCATAGGGTGTGACGCGTCAGGGCTGCAGATGCGGCGTTCAGCCGCCTTCGCCGGGCGCCTCAGAGAAGTATTTCTCCATCTTGCCCTCTTCGCCATCACGGTCTTCGGCGTCGGGCAGCTGGTCTTTCTTGGTGATGATCACCGGCCAGAGTTCCGCGTACTTGCGGTTGAACTCCACCCATTTTTCCATGTCCGGCTCGGTGTCGGGACGGATCGCATCGGCCGGGCATTCCGGTTCGCATACGCCACAATCGATACATTCGTCAGGGTGAATCACCAACGTGTTCTCGCCCTCGTAGAAACAGTCCACCGGGCAGACTTCGACGCAATCGGTGTATTTGCAGGCGATACAGTTTTCAGTGACGACGTAGGTCATGGCTTACTCTCGAAGATCGAACAGGGGTCTAGCTAGACCACTGAACAGGATCATTCAAGCGCCCCTCGGCGATCAAGATCGAGTTTCCTGCGGTCGCGCTTGGTCGGACGAGAATTGCCTTCGATCCGGGCAATCGGCGGAACGTGTTTCTCGGCCTCATCGGTCGGGGTCAGATCCTCGTAGAGGGTCTGCGCCTCTGCTGCTGGGCCCCTGCGCGTGCCCAGGGCCGCGATCCGCACAACGCGGACATGATCCGCCTGCGTGAAGGTCAGCACATCGCCGACCGCGACATTGGCAGACGGTTTGGACACATGGTTGCCATTTATGCGCATATGGCCGCCCGAAACGCAGGCGGCGGACAGGCTACGGCTTTTGAAAAACCGTGCCTGCCACAGCCATTTATCCACGCGCAAACGCGGCTGAGAGGCCCCGACCAAGGATCAATCCTTGGTTTTCAGCCCCATCAGCGCGGCGGCGAAGGGGTTGTCGGGATCGATACGATCCTTCTTTTTCGGCGGTGTCGCCTCAAAGGTCTTGGCCTTGTTGTCGCGCTGCGGCTTGCCGCCCTGCCCTGGCTTTCCACGCGGCTTGCCGGTGTTGCCCTTGGGACGCTCCCCACGATTGTGCTGAGTGCGCGGCTTCTGACCATCGCGTTTGTCGCCGTCGCGCCCACGGGCGTTCTGGCGTGCCGCGCGACCGGCCCAGGTGAAGGTAAAGAACTCTTCCACTTCCGGCGTGGCCTCGGCGGTTGCGCCTTCTTCGGCAGCAGCAGGATCAGCCGTACTGGTGGCCGCTGCCTTCTCGACATCCTCTGACGGCGTCTGCGCCGGATCGACAGTGGGGTCGACAGCGGGGGGCGCGTCGCTCTCTGCTGCAGGCGGCTCTTCGGCGGCAGTCGCATCGGTTTCGGGTGCCGCGCCGCCGTCACCGTCTGCTTGGACAGGCTTGTCGGCGGCGGCAGGCTCGGCCTTGACCTTCGCCCGTTCGCCCTTTTCGGCCTTGTATCCCAGCCCCTGCATCAGATCCGCGAACTGTTCCAACGTCATGCCCGAGATCGAGAGCATGTCGGCTTTCGCCTCGAACCCGCCACGACTGTCTTCGCCGCGCAGCATGTCCGCCAAACGTTCCAGCATGTCGATACGGATGGCCCGTTCACCGGCCGCGCGATAGCCGGCCATGGCATAATAGCCCTGCGGCATGTCCTTTTGCGCGGGTACAGTTACCAGGCCCGGCGGCGGCGCTTCGGGAAATTCGTCCAGGTTGCCGGCCAGAGCCCACAACAGAAGACGCAGCCGAGTCGGCGCCGGTTTCAGCAAAAGCGGCATGAACACAGTGTATTGGCCAAAACGCACACCGTGCTTACGCAGGGCACCACGGGCGTCCTGATCCAGGGATTTGACCTCTTCCGCGACATCGCCACGCGGCAGGATGCCAAGCGACTCGACCAGCCGGAAGGCAAAGCCGCGCGCCAGACCCGACAGGGCCTCGTCGCGCTGCAGGTTCATCAGCGGTTCGAACAATGCCGCGATCTTGCGGTCAATGAAGTGCTGAAGACGACGTTCCACCTTTTGCGCCACGTCCGGGCCCGCTTCGTCGTCGACAAAGGCGACGATTTGCGGCTTCATCGGCTCGGAACCCGCAGCCAGTTTACCGATTGCCAGTTCGCCCCACATGAGGCCACCCTGTTCGGTAAAGTCAATTTCGGTATCGGGCGCGTTATAGAAACGATCCGCCCTCAGGTTGAAATGCGGAACCAGCGCCTGCAGGCTTGCCTGCCGCAACGTCTTGGCTTCCTGCCCAGAGGCGTCCTTGTCCTGACGGAAACGGAAGCCTTCAAGACGTCCTACGAATTCGCCTTCGACGGTCACTTCGCCGGTATCGCTCACTTCGGCCAAGAGGGCCTCCTTCTGCTTGAGCCGCCGTAGCAAGACACTTGTACGGCGGTCCACAAATCTTTGGGTCAAACGTGCGTGCAGCGCATCCGACAAGCGGTCTTCTACAGCGCGCGTTTCGTCACGCCAATGACTTTCGTCACTTACCCACCCATTGCGTTGTGCGACATAGGTCCATGTGCGGATAAATGCGAGCCTTTTCGAGAGCGCGTCGATATCGCCCTCGGTTCGGTCGATCCTGTGTACCTGTGTTGCCAGCCATTCATCCGGGACACGTCCCTTTTCGTGCAGAAACCCGAAGATCTGCGTCAGCAGGCCTGCGTGTTCATTATGACTGATACCACGAAAATCGGGAATGCGGCAGACATCCCAAAGCAACCGAACAGAGGCCGTATCGGAGGCTCTTGCGCTTACTTCGCCGTCCGCTGCCATGGTTTTCAGCGCAATAAGATCATCCGCATCGCGCGAACGCACCAATCGCTCGTCCGCTGGCGACATCTCGAGCGAATGGATCAGCGGATCGATTCCCCCGAACCTCAGGTCGTGATTGCGCCAGTTCAACTTGCGGATCGGGGTAAAGCGATGCTCCATGATCGCCTCGACCACCTCGGGGTGAAGGGGCCCCGCTTCGCCCGTTACGCCGAAGGTGCCGTCTGACATCCCGCGCCCCGCCCGACCGGCGATCTGGGCCAGTTCGTTCGGCGCAAGGTCGCGCATGCGCCGACCGTCAAATTTCGTGACAGAGGAAAACGCGACGTGATTCACGTCGAGGTTCAGCCCCATCCCGATGGCATCCGTCGCGATCAGATAGTCCACATCGCCGTTCTGGTAGAGTTCGACCTGCGCATTCCGCGTGCGCGGGCTGAGCGCGCCCATGACAACCGCAGCGCCACCCTTCTGGCGGCGCACGAGCTCGGCCATCGCGTAGATGTTATCGACCGAAAATCCCACGATCGCACTGCGCGACGGGATACGGCTGATCTTGCGCGAGCCGGAATAAGACAGCTGCGACAGGCGGTCCCTGCGCACGAATTGCGCAGTAGGCACCAGATCGGCAATCGCGCTGCGCATCGTGTCAGCCCCGAGAAACAGCGTCTCGTGCAGTCCGCGTGCACGTAGCAGGCGGTCGGTAAAGACATGTCCACGCTCCGGATCAGCGCAAAGCTGGATTTCGTCAATGGCAAGAAAATCACAGCCCATGCCCTCGGGCATCGCCTCGACCGTGCAGACCCAGTACTGGGTGCGCGGAGGCACGATACGTTCTTCGCCCGTGACAAGGGCCACGACGGAGGGCCCGCGGACAGCGACGATCCGGTCATAGACCTCGCGCGCCAGCAGGCGCAGCGGTAAACCGATCACCCCTGTGCGATAGCCCAGCATCCGTTCGATGGCATAATGCGTCTTGCCCGTGTTCGTCGGCCCGAGGACCGCCGTAATCCTGCCCTGACCGGACATCGCCTGCACCTCTTTTGGATGTACGAATTGATGTGCACCTTCGACGTGCGTCACATGATCTGGGGACTAGATATCGCTTTCTCCGACCTGACGTGCAAGTCGATCACGCCCGGCCTGAGCCTCTTCGTGTGCGGGAAAGACGGATAGCACCGCCTGATAGCCCCGCAACGCATCCTGAATACGGCCCGTCTGCTCCAGGATCAGGGCCATGCCATACACTGCCTGGAAATTATAGGGATTCAAGGCGACGGCCTGTTCGAGATCGGCAAGAGCCAGGCCGAACTCTTCCTCGCGAAAGAACGCCTGTGCCCGCAGATGCCAGCCTTCTGCAAAATCAGGCGCGTGATCGGTGAGGGCCGATAGATGACCGACTGCGACGTCGAACTCCCCCGCCGCAAGTGCATCGCGGCCCCGGCGCAACAAAAGGTCCATGGCAGGCGATTGCGAACGCGACCAGATCAGATCCAGCTCCCGCTCGATCTTCTTTCCTTCGACAGCATCGGCACTTTTCAAGTCCTCCAGAAGCGACGTGACCGAGGTTTCGGCCACCCCCAGCTGCGGAAGGAGCGAAAGTGACGCTGCGGCAAATGCCGCGATGGCAAGTTTGCGATATGACATTGAGGCGCCCATAACTGAAACTAGTGTATCGTGAGTCACCGGGATTGTTAGCCCAGATTACTTAAATTTGATGGAAGGCGCAAAATGAGCGACGTGATTACAGCAGCCGTGGCCGCTTTGAATGACAAGTTGGACGGCGAAGGCATTGATGGCACCGCGAAATTCGTGATCGAGGGCGAAGGCGATATCATCGTCGACGGCAACGGCGCCCGCCCTGCGGATGCGGATGAAGAGGCCGAAGTCACCCTGACCGCGGCACCTGATACATTTCAGGACATACTTTCAGGCGACCTTAACCCTACATCTGCATTCATGACCGGCAAACTCAGCGTTGACGGCGACATGGGCAAGGCGATGCAGCTCGCGTCCGCATTGTCCTGACATCGCCGCACCCGATCGGGACCGGCCTCCACAGTTTCAGGAGCATTTCATGGATCAGGCCCCGTTTTATTCCGACGTCGACGACGGGCCTCCCGGCGGGCGGGCCTTTTGGCTGACTGCATCGGACGGTGTCAGGTTCAGGCTGGGCGACTGGCCCGTGAGCGGGGCAAAGGGCACCGTCTTGCTGTTTCCGGGTCGCACGGAATATATTGAAAAATACGGACGTGCCGCGCGTGATTTCGCGGCGCGCGGGTATCGTACGGTTGCGATAGACTGGCGCGGCCAGGGCCTCGCGGATCGTGTCTCTGGCAATCCCGCGCTCGGCCATGTCGGGCATTTCAGCGATTACCAGAAAGATGTCGACGCCGTGATGGCGGCCCTGCCCGACCTCGGGATCACCGGCCCATACGTCTTGCTGGCCCATTCGATGGGCGGCGCAATCGGGCTGCGCGCCCTGTATCGCAGCCTGCCCGTGCGGGCGGCGGTCTTTACCGCCCCGATGTGGGGGATCGAGCTTCCCCTGTTGGTGCGTCCTCTGGCGTGGGTGCTGAGCAGCGCATCGAACGCCATCGGTCGTGGCGAGATCCTTTCCCCCGGCACCACAGCCGAAGCCTATGTGCTGAATGAGCTGTTTGCCGCAAACAAGCTGACCAGCGACTCCGACATGTACGAATACATGCAGGCCCAGGCGCGCGCGCATCCAGACCTGAACATCGGTGGTCCGACGATGAGATGGCTTCACGAATCGCTGATGGAAATGCGCCGCCTCGCTCAGCGGCCATCGCCCAACGTGCCCTGCCTCACATTTCTGGGCGGTGACGAGGCAATCGTGTCCGCCCAAAGGATCCGGGCTCGCATGGCGCAATGGCCCGGCGGGCAGCTGGAGGTCGTGACCGGCGCACGTCATGAAATCATGATGGAAAACGCCGAAACACGCGCCTTTTGCTTTGACGCATGCGCCGCGCATTTCGACGCCCATCTTGGCAAACAGCCGAGCGCTTGCTCGGCAAGGTGAAATCCGCCGGGCTAAAGTCGAACCCGCCGGACGGAAGCGGGACGCCGGGGCCACGGCATCACCGCGCGCCCCGATTTGCCCCCGGTGCGTATCGCGGAGATAGCCATCAGTCCTGCAGGACTTCCTGTCGTTGATGGCCCAGCCCCACGATGCTCAGCTCCATCACATCCCCGGCCTTCAGAAACCGTTGCGGGCGCATCCCCATACCCACGCCGGGCGGCGTGCCGGTGGCAATCACGTCACCTGGCTGCAAACTCATCATCTGGCTGAGGTAGGAAATGATCTGCGCGACCGAGAATATCATGGACGACGTGGAACCGGTCTGCGCCCTGACCCCGTTCAGATCCAGGCCAAGATCGAGCGCCTGTGGGTCCGCGATCTCATCAGGAGTTACGAGCCAGGGACCGATGGGGCCGAACGTGTCGCTGCTTTTCCCCTTTGTCCACTGGCCGCCACGCTCGGTCTGAAAGGCGCGCTCGGACACATCGTTGACGATGGTATACCCGGCGACATGGTCCAGCGCCTGCGCCTCGCTGACGTATTTGGCGGGCTTGCCGATAACCACGCCCAGCTCGACCTCCCAATCGCCTTTTTCAGCGCCGCGCGGCAGGCGCACCGGGTCATAGGGGCCGGAAAGGGCAGATGTCGCCTTCATGAACACGATGGGTTCTTCGGGTTCCGCCATGCCGGATTCGGCCGCGTGATCCGAATAGTTCAGACCGATGCAGACGATCTTGCCGGTCCCCGCGACCGGCACACCGATACGCGGCGTGCCGGGAACAAGGGGCAGATTTTCCGGATCAACTGCCGGCAAAGCCCCGAGGGTCGGCCCCACGAGATCGCCAATGACGCCGGACAGGTCGCGAATCCGACCTTCAGCATCCAGAACACCCGGTTTTTCGGCTCCGATCTCTCCGTATCGCAGATAGCGCATGGTATCCTCCTCGTTCCAATTCAGGGCAAACTCGGCCATGGTCGGGCTAAAGGCAAGCCGCAAACCTTGTTGAAGGGCCTCCTGCGGCCTATGTCCAGAAGCCGGAACGAAATCCCCTGGAGGATCCATGCGACCCATGCAAACGCCACTGTCCCTGCCCTTTCCCGTACGGGATGCCAACGCGACGTCCGAAGATGGCACGCCTCTTGGGAAACTACCGGAGTGGGACCTCAGCGATCTTTACCCCGCCCCCGACGCCCCCGAGCTCAAGCGGGACCTGGATTGGCTGGAAGAGGCATGCCGCAGCTTTGCCAGCGATTTTGAAGGTCAGCTCGCCGATCTCGACGCGGAAGGTTTCCTTGACTGCGTCATGCGAAATGAACGCATCCAGTCTGTCGCGGGGCGGATCATGTCGTATGCCGGTCTGCGCTACTACCAGCTGACCACCGCCGGCGACCGGGCGAAGTTCATGTCCGACATGCAGGACAAGGTGACCACCTATACGACTCCGCTGGTGTTCTTCACGCTGGAGCTGAACCGCCTGCCGGACGACCACCTCGATACCCTTTTTGCCGAAAACGCGGCGCTGGCCCGTTACAAGCCGGTCTTCGATCGCATTCGGGCCATGAAACCCTATCAGCTGTCGGATGAACTTGAACGCTTTCTGCATGACCTAGGCGTGGTGGGCGATGCCTGGGAAAAGCTGTTCGACGAAACGATTGCTGGCCTGCGCTTTTACGTCGGCGACGAAGAACTGAACATCGAAAGCACCCTGACCCTGCTGACGGATTACAACCGCGACACGCGCGAGGCGGCGTCCCGGGAAATCGCCCGCGTACTGTCGGACAACCTGCGCACCTTCGCCCGCGTTCACAACACGCAAGCCAAGGAGAAGGAGGTCATGGACCGCTGGCGTGGCATGCCGAACCCGCAAATGGGCCGCCACCTGTCCAACCATGTCGAGCCCGAGGTCGTGGAAGCCCTGCGCAATGCCGTGGTGAACGCCTATCCTCGGCTGAGCCATCGCTATTACGAGCTCAAACGCAAATGGCTGGGCCTGGACCGCATGCAGGTTTGGGACCGTAATGCCCCGCTGCCAAGCGAAGATCAGCGCATTGTCGGCTGGGACGAAGCGCGCGAGACGGTGATGGGCGCCTATGGGGGCTTTTCCCCGAAGATGGCCGACATTGCCGAACCCTTCTTTGACAACGGTTGGATCGACGCCGCCGTGAAACCGGGAAAGGCACCCGGCGCCTTTGCGCATCCGACGGTGACCGAAGTGCACCCCTACGTCATGCTGAACTACCTGGGCAAGCCGCGCGACGTGATGACGCTGGCACACGAACTCGGGCACGGCGTGCACCAGGTTCTAGCTGCCGGACAGGGCGAGATGCTGTCCTCGACCCCGCTGACTCTGGCCGAAACCGCAAGTGTCTTTGGCGAGATGCTGACCTTCCGTGCGATGCTCGACAAGGCCAAGACCAAGGCCGAGCGCAAGACGATGCTGGCCGGCAAGGTCGAGGACATGATCAATACCGTGGTGCGGCAGATCGCGTTTTACGACTTTGAGTGCAAGCTGCATGATGCCCGCCGCGGGGGGGAGTTGACACCAGAAGATATCAACGACCTCTGGATGTCCGTCCAGGCCGAGAGCCTCGGGCCGTCGTTCGATTTCATGGAGGGATACGAAACCTTCTGGGCCTATATCCCGCACTTCATCCACTCGCCGTTCTACGTCTATGCCTATGCGTTTGGCGATGGCCTGGTGAACGCCCTTTATGCCGTCTACGAAGAACAGCCAGAAGGGTTTCAGGAAAAATACTTCGACATGCTGAAGGCCGGTGGCTCCAAGCACCACAAGGAGCTTTTGGCCCCCTTTGGCCTTGATGCGTCGGACCCAGCGTTCTGGGACAAGGGCCTGTCGATGATCGAAGGGTTCATTGATGAACTGGAGGCCATGGAGGACTGAGGCACGCACTGCGCCTTTGGTCAGCCACACGATACGGGTTCGTCTGCGGCGGATGCTTGTTCGCATCCGCCGCAGCGTGCCGAACGGATTGCGCCTGCCCCTGGGCATAGGGCTGTGCGTGGGCGGCGTGCTGGGATTTCTACCGATCCTCGGGTTCTGGATGCTTCCCTTGGGCTTTGCCCTCATCGCGATGGACGTGCGTTGGCTGCGACACAGGATGCAGCGCAAATCGCCGCCAGCCATGACGCAGGCCCCCGAAGATCATTGACGGCTATTCGCCGGCAAGGGCGCTGTCGATCATCGCTTGTGTGCCGCGCGCATCTTCCAGAGACCAGGGCCAGTCAGCTTCGCCGCGCAGGGCGGCGCCAAACGCCTCAACCTGCAGGACATATTGATTGATGCCGGTGAAGCGTTCGGTCACAACGGTCTGATTGGGATAGGAAATTCGAATTTCCGCTTGATCGAACACGTTCGCATTGAATGGACAGGTGACAGAGATCACCGCATCGCTGCCATGAAAGTGCACCTCCTGGCGATTGGCCATACGGATGCCGGTCATGGACTGGAACGTGAAACCGGGAAATTCGAATCCGACTTCGGCAAACACGTCGACATCGTTTTCAAGCCTCAGGTGCGCATGAGTCATCGCCAGTGGATCACCGCCGGTGGCATAGCGCACCGACCCAAAGGTATAGACGCCGATGTCACGCAGGCCCCCGCCGCCCGTTTCGGGATTGTTGCGGATATTGGCCATGTCCGGATTGTTATAGGAAAATGCCGCGTTGACGTGCCACAATTCGCCAGCCACCCCCTGCGCCAGCAGCGCCTTGACCCGACGCCATTGCGGATGATGCACGATCATGAAGGCCTCGGAAATCAGTCCACCCGTATCCGCCCGCGCAGCAATCAGGCTATCGAACTCGGTGGCTGACAGCGCAAGGGGCTTTTCGCACAAGACTGCCTTGCCCGCGCGAAGGGCCCGTTCGCTCCATTCGACATGCATGTGGTTGGGCAGCGGAATATAGACCGCGTCGATGTCCGGGTCGTCCAGCAGGGCCTGGTAGCTGGTGTGGTGCCGCAGACCTGGGGTCAGATCATGAAATGGGGAAACCTTGTCGACAGAGCTTGAGGCGATCGCAAGAAGATCGGAATTGCGCGCGGACACGATGGCAGGCGCCATATGCCTGAGCGCAAAGTTCGATGCCCCCAGTACACCCCAGCGAATTGTCTTTGTACCACTCATGGTTGCTCTCCCCTTTTCAGGGAAGCCTAGCCAAGGTCTTGGGGAAAGAAAACCCGCCGAAAGTGTGTTGCGCCTTTGACGCAAAAAGGCTCCGACCCATCATAGCCGAGGGTCGGAGCCGCAATCATCTCATCGCATGGTGGTCAGGCCATAGCGTCAGGCCGACGCCATCATGCCCTTGTCCTGCGCCAGTTCCCGCATCCGGGTCTGTAGTTTTTCAAAGGCTCGCACTTCGATCTGACGAATACGTTCCCGGCTGACGTCATAGGTCGCGCTCAGGTCTTCCAACGTGACGGTTTCCTCGGTCAGGCGGCGCTGTGTCAGGATATCCTTTTCGCGGTCATTCAGAACATCCATCGCCTCGGCCAGCAACTCTCGGCGCGCTGTCATCTCGTCGCGCGCCTCATAGTCGGCGGCCTGATCGGCGTCTTCATCCTCGAGCCAGTCTTGCCACTGCATCGTGCTGTCGCCATCGCTGCCCACCGTAGCATTCAGCGATGCGTCCCCGCCCGACATCCGGCGGTTCATCGAGATGACCTCGGCCTCGGTCACGCCAAGATCATTGGCGATCTGCTTGACGTTCTCGGGCCGCAGGTCGCCTTCTTCAAGCGCGCCGATCCGCGACTTCGCCTTGCGAAGGTTAAAGAACAGCTTCTTTTGCGCCGATGTGGTGCCCAGTTTGACCAGGGACCACGACCGCAGGATATATTCCTGGATCGAGGCGCGGATCCACCACATCGCATAGGTCGACAAGCGGAACCCCTTTTCAGGATCAAACCGTTTGACGGCCTGCATCAGGCCCACGTTCGCCTCGGAAATCACTTCGGCCTGCGGCAGGCCGTATCCGCGATATCCCATGGCGATCTTGGCAGCCAGGCGAAGGTGCGACGTCACCAGCTTGTGCGCGGCGACCGTATCCTGATCCTCGACCCAACGCTTGGCCAGCATGTATTCCTGCTCGGGCTCGAGCATCGGAAACTTACGAATTTCCTGCATGTACCGGTTGAGACCGCCCTCGGGAGTCGGTGCCGGGAGTGTGGAATAATTACTCAAGTCCTCGTCCTTCCCCTGCTTTCAAAGCTCATGTAAATGCAAAGCTCATGTAAATGAACTTAACATTCAGATAGGAGTATTGCATGATGCATTCAAGCATCTGGCACAGTTACTTTAACGAATGGCTTACGTTTTCCGTTTCAAAAAGATCAGAAAATTTCAGCGCCTCACGTTGGTTTGTTCAACGCCGGGATATCGCGACATGTTCGGCATCGGCAAGAGGATCCACCTACGCACCAGCGCACATGAGTCAGTTCATTTTTGCCAAAACCTGCAATTGCGCAGAACCCTGACCCATTCCGGATGTCTTGGCGATGCGCGTACTGCTAGAGGTCCAGTTCGTTGCCACCGGGCAGGGCCCGGATCAATGCGACCATGTCGTCGGGCAAAGGGGCAGAAAAGCTAAGCCATTCTTCGGTGGTCGGATGCACGAACCCCAGGGTCGCCGCATGCAGCGCCTGCCGCCTGAAGCCATCGACGGCCGCAGCGGCAGGTGCGCCAAGTGCGCTGGCAGAGGCGCGGCGGCGACCGCCGCCATAGACCGGATCGCCCACCAGCCCGTGGCCGGCATGTGCCATGTGAACGCGGATCTGGTGAGTTCGGCCTGTTTCCAGCCGACACTCGATCAGCCCCAGCGACGGAGGCGTCCCGAAGCTGTGCAGAAGGCGCGCACGGGTGATGGCGTGTCGGCCGCTGTCAAAACTGACCGCCTGCTTTTGCCGATCCGTGCGATGACGCCCAAGCTGTGTCGTGATCTTCAAAACGTTGCCCGGTTCGAACGACGTCCCCTTGATGCCGCGCAGGCGGGGATCACCAGCATCGGGCACGCCATAGCACAGGGCAAGATAGGCACGTTCCGCTGTATGTGCCTCAAATTGGGCGGCCAATGCATGATGCGCCCGATCCGTCTTTGCGACGACCAGAAGACCCGAGGTTTCCTTGTCGATGCGATGGACAATGCCTGGGCGCTTCTCGCCGCCGATCCCCGACAGGCTGTCTCCACAATGGGCCAGCAGGGCATTGACCAGCGTGCCCGAAGGCGATCCAGGTGCCGGGTGCACCACCATGCCAGCGGGCTTGTCCACGACGATCAGCTGGTCATCCTCGTAAATGACGCTGAGCGGAATGACTTCGGCCACCGTCTCTACCTCGGCGGCCTCGGGAACCTCGATTTCGATCAGATCGCCTTCGGCGACCTTAGCCTTCGGATCGGTCAGCGAAGTGCCGTCGCGGTGCACCTGACCATCCGCGATCAGCCGGGCCAGGCGCGTGCGCGACAGCGCCGCCTCCTCTGGAACATCGCGGGAAAGCGCCTTATCAAGACGCGCAGGGGGATCAGCGGAGATCCTGACAACAAGGCGATGTTCGCTCATGCGGGGCAACTCGGGTTCGGATCAGGAAGTCATGGCAACAAACGACATCGCGGAACCGGCAAACTTGCGGCTGCTGCGGCGGCTCGTCACCGCCCTGATGGTGGTGATGATTTTGGGCCTTCTAAGCCTGGTCGGTCTGATTGTCATCCGTTTTGCCACGGCACCCCAAATTCAGATCCCCGATACGCTGACGTTGCCCGGTGGCACCGTCGTTCAGGCCTTTACGCGCGGCCAAGGCTGGTATGCCGTGGTAACCGAGGATCAGCACATCCTGATTTTTGACGCCGCGACCGGAAAGATGCGCCAGGACATCCCCATCGACACCGGCAAATAGAATGGGCGGCAGTCAGAGACGGGACAATAGTTCGGTCTTCTTGTCGGTGAATTCGGCCTCGCTCAGGATGCCGCGATCCCGCAAATCCGCTAATCGTTCGATGCGCGAAAAAATCTGTTCGTCCATGTCATCGGTCCCTTGAGCCGGGCGGTCAGTTTTGGGAGCGGTGCGTTGTGCGTCGGACCGCCGAGTATCGGCGGGCTGGGCCCTTGCATCCGGGATCATTGAGGACTGACTGACCTCGGTGGGCACATCGTCGGTTCGCGGCGGCGCGCTGCCCTCTGCGGCTCCGTCATCGAGGTCCAGCATCGGTACAACTTGCAGGTCGGTCACGTTGATCTGGCCGAACTGGCTGGTAAATGTCAGCGATTGCCATCCGCTCTGGGCCTGGCCGAAACCATAGATCTGATGGTCGCCGGTATCATATATCATCACCGAACCGCCATGCGCGATGCCAAGACGCCGCGTCTGCGGGAAATAGGCATAACGCATATCGTTCTGTGACCCTTGTGACGTGGGTGATCCAAGTTCCGCGGGCCAGCCGGTGCTGCCGTGCTGGGCATTGCAGGACGCGCCGCCCTGCACGGACGAAGGGGTATTCGGCTGGAAAAGGCTGCCGTGCGCCAGCAAAGAGGACAGCTCGGCGCAAAGCGCATCGACGCGGGCCTTCAGGCCGTTGTTGAACATGTCGCCGATCATCGTCATGCCGCCACGCGACCACTGCCCCATGCCGCCGAATTCGGGATGCGAAAACTGGGCTTGCGTGCCCTGCCCTGCCGCGACGGATCGCAACATCTGCTCGACCGCATCGTGGCTGAAGCCGTGACGTTGCGCGACCTCGTTCACCAATCGTTTGCCGTCTTCGTTCAGATTGCTCATGTCTTGCCCTCTCGTGGCTGCGGCGCGCGGATCGCAGGGGTTGAGCCTTGCGCGCCGCCCGTCTGCACGTCAAGGCGATTGCTGCGCAATACCGGCACCCGGGGATCCGACGCGGCACTTGCTGAACGCGCAGCGGCCAAAGCCTCAGCGTCGGCTGGCCAATCCATCGACGAAGACATCCAGCAACAGGATTGTGCGGGCCTGCCAGCCGTCGTCCTGCTTTGCATAGCAGATCCCAAGGACCGCACGCATCATGTCCTCGCCTGACACGTCGTCCCGGATCATGCCGTCGGCCACGCCACGTTGCAGCAGCACCCCCGCCGCCTGAAGCAACCTTGCCGTGGAATTGGAAAACAGCGGCTGAGATGACTCGAGTGCGGGCTCCAACGCCGTCAACATGCCGCGCTTGGTGGCCACCATGCGCACAAGGCCGTGCAACCAGCGCCGCATTGCCGTCACCGCGTCCACGCCCTCGCTGATCGTTTCCGCCAGCGTCACCAGCTCATCGACCTCGCGCTCGTAGACCGCCTGGAACAGCGCCTCACGCGTCGGGAAATGTCGGTAGAGCGTGCCGATGCCAACCCCTGCCCCCTTTGCAACGGCCTCAAGACTGGCGCCAGACCCGCCCGCGGCAAAGACCTGACGCGCGGTATCCAGCAACCGTTCACGATTTCGCACCGAATCCGCCCGGGGTTTGCGGGTCGGCGCCTTGCGGCCCTCGGGCCCAGGCTCAGTTGTGTCCAAGCTGGTTTCTTTTCTTGCCTTTTTCGCCTGTGCGACCATCTGAAACTGTGCTGCGGGACGGCACCGCGATGACGGTGCGATGCCCATGCGACAGCAAACTCCTTGCTAAACGGAGGGACCCTCCGTATATTACGACCACTGAACGGCCCTTTCGTGGCCTTTTCGACAGCCTACCACGACAGGCACACCCGTGCCCACAGTTTCCAAAACAGCCAAACATTCAATGGAGGGACCATGCCCCTTTCCATCAGCCTCATTGTAAACGGTGAGCAAAAGGACATCGCGTTGGAAGATCCGCGCGCCACGCTCCTTGACGTACTGCGCGACAGAATCGGCCTGACAGGCACCAAAAAGGGATGTGACCGCGGCCAATGCGGGGCTTGCACCGTGCTGATCGACGGTCGCCGGATCAACAGCTGCCTGTCCCTGGCCGCCAGCCAGGACGGTGCCGAAATCACCACCATCGAAGGTCTCGCCGCTGGCGACGACCTGCATCCCGTGCAAGCCGCCTTTATCGAAACCGACGGTTTCCAGTGCGGATATTGTACGCCCGGCCAGATCATGAGCGCCCTCGGCCTGATCCGCGAAGGTATCGCCGATGATGATCCCGAACGCATCCGCGAAGCGATGAGCGGCAATATCTGCCGTTGCGCGGCCTACCAGGGCATCACGGAGGCCGTGATAAAAGCCAATGCCCGGATGCGCGACACGCAGGAGAGCCAATCATGAACCTGTTCGAGTATCTGCGCCCCGCCTCGCTGGACGAAGCGATCGCGGCGGCCCGTGCGCCAGGCGCAACCTATCTTGCCGGTGGCACCAACCTGCTGGACCTGATGAAGATCGGCGTACAGACACCGCGCACGATCATCGACATCTCACGCCTGCCCGGGTTGGACCGGATTGAACGGCTGGCGGATGGCGCGACCCGCGTCGGGGCCATGGTGCGCAATGCCGACCTGGCAAGGGATGCGGATTTTGCCGCAAACTACCCCGCCGTGGCAGAGGCCCTGCTGTCGGGTGCATCTGCGCAATTGCGCAACGCTGCCAGCCTTGGCGGAAACCTGATGCAGCAGACGCGCTGTTCCTATTTCCAGGATCCGCACAGCGCCTGCAATCGTCGCGAACCGGGATCGGGGTGTGCCGCGCTTGACGGCGAAACCCGCAACCACGCGGTGATCGGATGGTCGGATCAGTGCATCGCAACCCACCCTTCGGATTTTTGCGTGCCGCTTGCCGCGCTTGGTGCGGTGGTCGAGGTGGCAGGCCCGGGCGGCACCCGAGACCTGCCGATCGCCCAACTGCACATGCTGCCCGACGCCACGTCGCCCGGCGGCACAACGCTCGCTCCCGGTGAGATGATCACCGGATTGCGCCTGCCCCCCGAAGCAGCCGCCTTTCGCGACAACGCCCGCTATCTCAAGCTGCGCGAAAGGACCTCGTTCGCCTTCGCGGTTGTCTCGGTGGCTGCGATGCTGCGCATGGAGGGTGACGTGATTGCCGAAGCGCGCCTTGCCCTGGGTGGTGTCGCGGCGCAGCCGTGGCGCCGCGCCGAGGCCGAAGCCGTGCTGGCCGGTGCCAAACCGGGTGACGACGCGATTGCGGCTGCCGCCGAAGCCCTCATGGCCGGCGCCCGTCCCTCAGGCGACAACGCCCACAAGATCACCTTGGCCAAGCGCCTGATCCAAAAGGCGCTGCACCTGGCAGCGGCGGGTACGCCCGCGGTGATGCCGGCCCTGCCCGCCTCTGTCTTTACCTCCGAACCCGCAGAACGGGGAGAACCTGCCGATGTCTGATACTCTCACCACTCCCGGCGCCCATACCCGCATGGGGTCGAATTCGGGCCAGCCGATGACCCGGCGCGACGGCATCGCAAAGGTCACTGGAACCGCCACCTATGCCGCAGACAACCGCCCCGAGGGGCTGTTGCATGCGGTCTATGCCATGAGCAGCGTGGCACGGGGGCGCGTCACCGCCCTCGACGTGGCGGCAGCCCTGGCGCATCCCGGTGTCGTACATGTCATGACACCCGAAAACCGTCCCCCCCTGGCGCAGGATCCCGACGACAAACCCGAGGGGAGCATGGCGCTACGCATAGAAGCTTTGCAAAACAGTTCAGTGCGTTACGTTGGCCAGCCGATTGCGCTGGTGGTTGCGGAAACGCTGGAGGCCGCAACTGAAGGCGCCCGCCTGCTGGCGCCCGTCTACGCCGTCGAACCCGCGCGGATCGGCTTCGATGCCGGAGAGGCTTTCGAACCTGAAAGCACCGGGTTTGGCGGGCAGCCGAACATCGATATCGGCGATATCGCAGCCGGTCGCGCCGCGGGCACGCGGCATCTGGATCAGACCTATGAAACGCCCCTGCAATACCACAATGCGATGGAGCCGCATGCGATTGTTGCGCAGTGGCAGGACGATCACCTGACCATCGACACACCCAACCAGGCGATTGTCATGGCGCGGGCGGCCTTTGCCGCGTTCTTCGACATCCCGGCCGAGAATGTCCTGCTGCGCAGTCCCTACCTGGGTGGCGGCTTCGGATCGAAGGCGCTGCCGATCGGACCGCAGATCCTGGCCATACTGGCGGCGCGCGAATTGCAGCGCCCCGTCAAGCTGGCCTTGCGCCGCGATCAGATGTTCGGCCCGGTGCAACACCGGGGCGCCACGCGCCAGCGGATGCAGCTGGACATGGACGACACGGGGCGGCTGACCCTGCTGGACCACCACACGACCGCGACCACCAGCAGCTTTGACACCTTCATCGAAGGCGCCTCGGCAGCGTCGCGCAACACCTATGCCAGCCCGGCCATCGCAACCAGCCACAGCGGCGTGCGCGTGGACACCGGCACCCCCGGTGCCGTGCGGGCCCCTGGCGAGGCGTCGGGTTCTGCCGCGCTGGAATGTGCAATGGACGAAGCGGCCGAGCTGATGGGCCTGGACCCGTTGGATTTCCGCCTGCGCAACTACGCTGAAACCGATCCGCAGACGGGAAAGCCCTTCTCCTCCAAAGCGTTGCGGGAATGCTATGAGGCCGGTGCCAAGGCGTTCGGATGGCAGAACCGCCCCTTGGCGCCACGCCAGATGCGTGATGACCAGGGCCATCTGGTCGGCTGGGGCATGGGCACGTCGCTGTTCGGCGCGCACATGAACAAGGCGCAGGCGCGCGCGGTGCTGCGGGCAGACGGGTCTGCAATGATCGCCACCGCGGGCGCTGACATGGGCCAGGGGGCATGGACCGCGCTGGCGCAGATTGCCGCCGACGGCCTGGGACTGGACATCGACAAGATCGATTTCCGGTCGGGCGAGTCGAGCCTGCCGAATGGCGGGATCGCCGGCGGATCGGGCCATACGGCCACGGCGGGCAGCGCGCTGTTCGCGGCGGGCGAGGACGTGATCCGGCAGCTGGCGGATCTGGCGACGGCCGATCCTGCATCCCCCCTGTTCGGGGCTGGCAATGCCGGTGTCGTCGCCCGGCAGGGCCGCCTGCATCGCGCGGACGACGAAAGCCGCAGCGAAAGCTACAATGAAATCATGGCGAAAGCCGGCATTTCCGAGCTGGAGGGCAAAGGCGAAGGCGCGCGCGACCCTGGGCACGCAGAGAGCAGGGCGATGTTTTCGCATGGGGCGGTGTTTGCCGAGGTGCGGGTCGACCCCGACTTGGGGCAGGTCCGGGTCAGCCGGCTGATCGGGGCCTTTGCCGCTGGACGGATCATCAACCCGCATCTGGCGCGCAGCCAGCTGCTGGGCGGGATGATCTGGGGTCTTGGCTTTGCCCTGATGGAAGAGGGCATTCACGACAAGCGCACCGGGCGGCCCGTCAACGGCGACCTGGCCGGATACCACGTGCCGGTCAACGCCGATGCCCCGATGGTCGAGGCACTGATGATCCACGAAGACGACGCATTCGTGAACCCGCTGGGGGTGAAGGGTGTCGGGGAACTGGGCATCACAGGCACCGTCGGCGCCATCGCGAATGCCGTCTGGCATGCCACCGGAGTGCGCCCCAGATCGTTCCCGATCCACATGGAAACATTGATCGGCTAACGCCGGGACCAGCACCCTGAACACTGAAACAGCCGCCCCCCGGGCGGCTGTTTTTTGGGCCGCTTTCTGCCGGGGACGTACCGACAGATGGCCCGGCCGCGTGCCCGTAAGACGTTAAGGCAAAGCTTTAACTAAGACACGCAAGCCTCTGAAAAATATCACTTGAAACCAAGGTAGTCGGTATCCGAAACCGGCTCAGCCCAGTCGACGCGGCTGCCATCCTGCTCCTCTGCGATGGCAAGGTGGCTCATCGCGCAGGTGTCGCTGGCGCCGTGCCAATGACGTTCACCGGGGGCGAACCAGACGATGTCGCCGGGACGGATTTCCTCGACCTCGCCGCCGTCGCGCTGCGCCCAGCCGAGACCCGACAGCACGAAGAGGGTCTGCCCCAGCGGATGCGTGTGCCAGTTCGTGCGCGCACCCGGTTCGAACGTCACCGTCAGGCCGCTGACCCGCGCGGGCGCGGTGCCGCTGAAGGGCGCGTCCATGCGGACGGTGCCCGTGAAATAATCGCTGGGCGCGGTCTTGGAGGGCTGGGAGCCGCTGCGTGTGATCTCCATGATCTTGTCCTTTCCTGGTACCGCAAGAGGCGGCGTTCACGTCCCGGATCATAGGGCATCGGGGCGCAGATACGAGGGGGCTTTCGCCGCCGAACCGGCCAGATCGGCACGTCGGTGCCTGCGTCGGTATTTGGGCGGTATCCGGGCGGTGCGACAGCGCCCGGGCGCAGTAGCGGCCCTGCGCAATGGGCCAGATCGGCACGTCGGTGCCTACGTCGGTATTTGGGCGGTATCCGGGCGGTGCGGATGCGGTGTGGGTCGTGCGGAGGGGGATGTTCGCTTGAGCGCCCCGCGCCGGGAACCGGGTCGGGCCTGACCGGCGCGGACAGGTTCGAGTGCGCGCGCGGGGAGGCAGGGAGAGGTCGGGCGCAGCGGGTGACGCCACCTGCACGCCCGGCATCAGGTTATGGGGTTGAGATCATCGGAGTGAGGCCATGGGATTGGGACCTTTAGAGTTGGACCGTGGGAGTTGGATCGCGGGATTTAGCCCCCCCCGTTTCTGTCCCCGGTTCAGCTCCTCCTCCCCCTTTCGGGCCTCTTTTCAGGCCGCGCCCACGACGGGCAATTGCAGGTCCTGCCAGATGCTGACGAAGTAGTCGTTGTAACGCTGATCCGAACGCAGGGCGACGGGATCGCGGGCATCGCGCGGGATCTGGATATCCATGGTGCGGATCACGGTCGAGGGGCGGTTCGACAGGACCAGGATGCGGTCGGCCATGGTGATCGCCTCGCCTATGTCATGGGTGATCAGGATCGCGCTCTTGCGCCGCTCGGAGATGATGCGGGCGACGTCCTGTTGCAGCAGGGTGCGCGTCTGGAAATCGAGCGCCGAGAAGGGTTCGTCCAGCAGCACGACCGCCGGGTCGAAGGCGAGCGTGCGCATGATCGCGACGCGCTGGCGCATCCCGCCCGACAGTGTGCCGGGGCGGGCATCCTCGAACCCCTTCAGGCCGTAGGCCTCGATCAGGTCGCGGGCGATGGCACGGGCCTTGTCACGGGCCATGCCACGGACCTCGAGCCCGAGGATCACGTTGTCGATGACCGAGCGCCAGGGCAGCAGCAGGTCCTTTTGCAGCATGTAGCCGACATCCTGCCCGGCGCGATCCGAGGCGATGGTGATGCCGCCCCGGCTGGGGGCCAGCAGGCCGGTGATGATGTTGAACAGCGTGGTCTTGCCACAGCCCGAGGGGCCGACGAGGGCGAGGATCTCGCCCTCGCGCAGATCGAAGCTGACGTTGCCGATGGCCTCGACCGGGCCGGAGGCGGATTCGAAGGTCATGCCGATGCCGGCGGCGGAAAGGATGGGCGTGTTCATGCGACGACGTCTCCTGTCAGGTCATGGTAGAATTCGCGCAACAGGTCGTGAAAGACCTCTGGCACCGCCTGGGTAAAGGCGTGCCCCCCCCATTCGGTCAGCGCGAGGCGGGCGTCGGGCAGACGCCGCGCCAGGGTTTTCGACATGTGCCAGGGCACCAGCATGTCATCGCGCGAGGCGACGCAGAGGGTGCGCACGGCCATCGTGGCCAGGGCGCTGCCGGGGTCATAGGCGGTGAAGGCATCAATGCGCGCCAGCAGGTCGGTGTCGGAGGGCATGGTGGTCAGCGCCGCGTCGGCGTGGGCCTCCATCTCGGCGGCATGGCGCGAGATCCAGGTCGCGGGATAGAGGAAAAGCGGCTGCGCGCGCAGATAGGCGGCGCGGCCCGAGGCGCGCAGGATTTCGCGGCGGATGGCGAAGCAGCGGTCGATATGGGCATCCGGGCCGACCCAGCCGTTGACGATGACCAGGCTGCGCAGGCGGCCGGGGTCCTGCAGGCCGGCCTGCAGGCCGATGGTGCCGCCGATGGCGTGACCGACGACATGGGCGCGGTCCGCGCCTGCCGCATCGAGCACGGCAAGCAGGTCAGAGGCCATTTCCGCGACGCTGCGCGGGCCGACATCGCGGCTGCTGCGCCCTGCCCCCGCGTGGTCGTAGGTGATGACGCGGTAGCGCTGCGACAGCGCGTCGAGCTGGGGTTGCCAGAACCCGCCCGAGCCACCGAGGCCGCTGGACAGGATCAGCGGTTCGCCGCGCCCGTAGGTGTCGTAATGGAGCGATACGGCCCCGTTCTGTGCGATTGGCATAAGTGGTGCCGTCCTTGTTGGGGTCGTCAGTCTTGCGGGCGTTTGCCGTGCGGGGCGGGTGCCGTGCGGGGCGGGTGCCGTGCGGGGTGTCAGGCGCGGATCAGGCGGCGTTCGCACCAGTCGATCGCGCCATACATCAGCAGGGCGACGACCATCAGCGCGGCAATGCCGACCCAGACCGCATCGAGGTCATAGAGCGTGCCCGCGTAGGCGATCATGTAGCCAAGCCCCTGGTTCGAGGCGATGTATTCCCCGACGACCGCGCCGATCAGGGCAAAGCCGACGTTGAGGCGAAAGGCCGAGACGATCCAGGGCATGGCACCGGGCACGATCACCGTGCGCCACGTGCGCAGCCGCGACGCCCCGAGCGAGCGCATCAGCTTGACCAGGTCGCTGTCGACCTCTCGGGCGCCCTGCTGGGCCGCGATCAGGGCGACGATGAAGGTGATCAGGGCCGCCAGCGCGACCTTGGAGCCGAGGCCGATGCCGAACCAGATGATGATCAGCGGCCCGAGGGCGATCTTTGGCAGCCCGTTCAGCGCGATCATGTAGGGCCGCAGGATGGCCGAGCCGGTGGGCGTCAGCCAGAGCGCGAGGCCGATCACGCTGCCCGATATGGTGCCGATGAGGAAGCCGCTGACCGCCTCGAACGCGGTCAGGCCCATGTCGCGGAACAGCGTGCCGGAGCGCATCATCTCCCACCCCGTGACGAAGATGCCGATGGGCTTGCCATAGAGGTAGGCCTCGATCCAGCCGAGCGAGATGGCGATCTGCCAGAGGCCGAGGATGGCGACCAGCAGGATGACCTGGCCCGCCAGGATCATGCGCGGCGGTGGCAGGCGGACCTCCCAACGCTTGGCGGGCGCGGCGGGCGCGCGCGCGGGCGCGTCCCTTTCTGTCGTCGCCACGTGGGTCATTGCGCGGGCCGCAGGTGCGCGATGGAGGCGATCTCGATCAGGGCCTCGGGTTTGACGAGGCCGACCTGCACGCAGTAGCGGGCCGGTTTGGCGTTCGGGAAGTAGGAGGCATAGACCTCGTTGATGGCCTTGTAATCGGCCCAGTCCTTGAGGAAGACGTGGTTGAAGACGATGTCGTCCATGCTGGCGCCAGCGGCGGCCAGGATGCCCTTGATCGTGTCGAGCACGTGGCGGGTTTGCGCGGCGGCGTCGCGGGGAAACACCACGTCGTTGTTTTCGTCGAACGCCAGGATCCCGGCGGTATAGACGGCGTTGTCGGCGCTCATCGCCGGGGAAAACGGGCCGAGGGGGGCCGGGGTGCCGGCGGGCAGGATGACGCGGTCGTTCATGGGGCGGTTCCTTGTGCGGGGGTGGCGAGGTGGCTGGTGAAAGCGGCGGTGTCGGAGACCCAGCCGAAGAAGGTTTCGGTGTTGTAGACGGCGGCATCATGCAGGGCGCGCGGCCCGGCCTGATGGCAGGCGTCCTCAAGCAGCACGGCGAAGAATTCCAGGTGGAAGCCATCGCGCAGGGTGCTTTCGACGCAGACGTTGGTGGCGACGCCGCAAAGCACGATATGGGTGATGCCGCGCGCCCGCAGGATCGAGTTGAGGGCTGTGTTGTGAAAACCTGAGTAGCGGACCTTGGGCACGACGATGTCGCTGTCCTGCGGGGTCAGGTCGTCGACCAGCGCGTAATCCCAGCCGCCCTTGGCCAGCAGCTTGCCCGCCAGCTCGGGGCGTTTGCGCATCAGTTTCAGGGCGTTGGACTTGGTCCAGTTGGGCGAGCCGGGGCCGCCGGCCTCTTTCAGGGCGGGATCCCAGCCATTTTGCAGGAAGATCACCGGCATGCCTGCGGCGCGGGCGGCGCGCGCGGCCTCGCCCACCCGCGCGATCACGTCGCGGGTGCCGGAGATGTCGAAGCCCGCGAGGTCGAGGTAGCCCTCGGGCGAGGCATAGGCGTTCTGCATGTCGACGATGATCAGCGCGGATCTTGCCGGATCCAGCGGGATCGCCTCGGGGCGGGCGGGCAGCATTTCGCTGCCCGTTGAGGTGTCTGCCACCATGATCAGGCGCCGAACTGTTCAGCCGCGCGCGTGGCGAAGCTGTTGTCGACCATCTTGGCGTAGGGCATCGGATCCTTGATCGCGCCGCCGCCGTTTTCCAGCTTCATGGCGTTTTCCCACTCGGCTTCGGAAATCGTCGGGGCGGTCGGAAAGGCGGTGGAGGAGCCGAAGAAGTTTTCCGACGCGGCGGTGATCACCTCCTGCGAGACCTGGGGAAAGTATTTCGGCCCGAGATCGGTGAACACCGAATGATCGGCGTGCATCGCGGTCATGCCTTCGGCCAGCGCATCGCAGAAAGCCTGCACGGTTTCGGGTGCCTCCTCGATCACCTTGCCGGTGGTCATGGCGGTGGTGAAGGCGAGCGGGCCGATCATGTCGGCGAAGGACAGAACAGGCTCAAGCCCGAATTCGGAGGCCCCGACGGAAATGTCCCATTCAAACGCGGTCGCCACATCGGCGCGGCCATCGCGCACGGCGGTGGCCTGCGCGCCAGAGGGCAGTTCGAGGAAGGTGACGTTGCCCTCTTCTGCCGAGAAACCGCCGACTTCGTTGATCAGGTAGGTCGGCACCTGGATGGTCGAGGAGGGGAATTTCAGCGTCGCGATCGTCTTGCCGCGCAGGTCATCCACCGTCTTGATGCCGCTGCCGGGTTTGGCCATGGCCCACATCGACACGCCGCCGACGATCTTGGCGATGTTCCTGACGTCGCCGCCTTCGCGCACCGCATTGACCGACATGCCCGGGCTGGTCACGCCGAACTGGCTGCGCCCCGAGAGCAGGAGCGGCACCGGCAGGGCGATGCCGCCAGCGGTCGATACCTCGGCGTCGAGCCCGTGCTTCGCGAACAGGCCAAGGTTGTCGGCCACGTAGAGCGGGGCATACATCGCAAGGCGAAGCGCGTCGGAAATCAGCACCTTGGTGCCGGCGGCATAGGCCGGTGCGGCAAGGCCCGAGGCGGAGAGTGCTGCCCCGGCGGAAGCGGTCTGGAGGAATTGGCGTCTGTTGAACATCTCGTATCATCCCGTGTTGGCTTCGACGTCTCGACCCTGGGCAGGAGGAGCGGCGCAGGTGGCGTCGATGGGGACAGGTTACGAAAATCGGGACAGATATTGTCAATTACGGATAATCCGATAAATATATCACCCATGACGATAGAAAACGTGGAATTGCGCCATTTACGGGTATTTGCAGCGGTTGCGCGCACCCAGAACTTCAGCCATGCGGCCCGCGCCTGCGGATTGTCGCAATCGTCGGTCAGCACAATCATTCAGCAGTTGGAAGCCTCTCTGGGCGTTCAGCTGATCGACCGCACAACCAGAAAGGTGGTGCTGAGCCAGATCGGAGAAGATTTCCTGCCGGGCGTGAAGCGGATTCTGGACGATGTGGACCGCCAGTTGCAGGGGCTGGAGGACCTGCGCAATTTCCAGAGCGGACAGGTGCATCTGGCCTGTGTTCCGTCCGTCGCGATGCGGCTGCTTCCGCGCGTGATCGACCGGTTCCGGCAGGAGTTTCCGCGCATCAGCGTCAAGCTGTCGGAGGTGCCGCGCGGCACGACCATGGCGATGGTGAGGAATGGCGAGGCCGATTTCGCCATCGCGAACGAGCCGGGCGATGCGTCGGACGTCGAGAGCACGCGCCTGATGGAGGACGTGTTCGCGCTGGTGATGCGGCGCGATCATCCGCTGGCAACGCGGGCCGAGGTGACATGGGCGCAGGCGCAGGCGGCGGGTCTGGTGATGATGGGCGCGCAGACCGGTATCCGGCTGGAGATCCGCCACGGGTTGCCGGAGGGCACGCCGGACGTGACGGCGCTGTACGAAGCCGAGCACCCGGTCAGCCTGCTGGCGATGGTGGAGCGGGGCCTGGGCGTGGCCCCCCTGCCCAGCCTGGCCTGGCCACCGCCGGAAAACCGGATGCTGACGATCCGGCCGCTGACGCGCCCGCGCGTGACGCGGACGCTGCACCTGATCCAGCGGGCCGGGCGGTCGCTGTCGCCCGGGGCCTGGCATTTCCGGCGCACGATCATCACCGAAGCGACGCGCGAGGCGATTGAGCTGGAAGAATTGCCGCGCGCGTGATGGCGCGCAGCACCCCTGCCCGGCTGGCGCCCCCTTTTGCGGCGGGGATGCCTGCGGGACCAGTGGTGGCCGCCGCCAGGGCGAGCGGCCTCAGCCGTTTTCGGGGCCGGTGGCCGTGGCGGCGTCCAGGCGGCGGTTGCGTTCCTTGCCGGCGTAGAAGACGCGCTTTGTCTCGTACATCTTCATGTCGGCGCGCTGTACCAGCGTTTCCATCGGTTCCTCGTCCAGGCGGGTGGCCCAGCCGATCGAGGAGGACAGTTCCTGTTCCGAATAGAAGCGGTTGTTCAGCGTGATCAGCTTTTCGATGCTTTCCACCAGTGCGCGCGCGTCCTCCTCCTTGGCGTTCGGCATCAGGATCGCAAACTCGTCCCCGCCGATGCGCGCCGCCTTGCCGCTGCCTGCGGTGGCTTCCTTGAGCACCTCGCCCGCGCGGCGCAACAGCTGGTCGCCCGCGTCGTGGCCGCGCTTGTCGTTGGCCTCCTTGAGGCCGTTGAGGTCGAGGACGATGACCGAGGTGGGATAGACCCGAAGCCGTTCGATCCGGTGCAGTTCATCGGCAAAGAACGACCGGTTGTGCAGGCCGGTCAGAACATCGTGCTTGCCGAGGTATTCCAGGTAAGCCTCGGCCTTTTTGCGCGCCGAGATATCGGTAAGCGCGACAAGCACGCGCGACCAGTCGTCTTCGTACCCCGGCAGCACCGAGAACTGCATGATCAGGTGGCGTTCGGTGCCATCCAGCGCGTAATTCACAACTTCGCGGGAATGGAAGGTATTGCCGTTGAACAGGTCGATCAGCTGTTCGCGAAAGTGGTATTCCATGCCGTCGCGAAACACGGAGGACAGATTGGACAGCAGGTGCTGCTTGTCGCGGGCCTTGAACAGGGACAGCGTGGCGTTGTTGACGTCGAGCACGCGGATTGCGGACATGCACTGGAGGACGAATTCGGAATGCACGTCGATGAAGGTGCGCAGGTCGCTGATGCCGCGCATCCGCATGTCTTCAAGCTTTTCCCGGATGCGGCTGAAATCCTCGACCCAGAGCGAGACAGGCGAATTTTCGAACACGCCTTCGGCATAGGCGCGGCTGGTCTCGGCGGCGCGGCGGGCGTCTTCGCGGGCCGTCACGTCCTCAAGCGTGAGGAGGACCTGCGCAAGGTCGTCTTCGTGACCCGGCAATACCACCGCGTTGAGCTGGATATCGAGGCGTCGGCCCGAAAGCGTGTAGTTGATGGCAGAGCTGCAGAACTTGGACTTGCCGCTCCAGAGTTCGGCCAGTTCGAGGACGTGACTGTCGAGCATGTCGTCGCGAAACACCTGGTCGAGGTTGGCAATCAGGTGCGCCTCGCTCTCGGCCTCGAACATCTCGACCGTGCGGGCATTGACGCGCAGCACCCGGATGCTGTGTGCACAGGCGGCCACGCGCGCAGGGTCCGCGCGCAGGAACGTCTCGATGTCGGTCACGCCCTCCGCGCGCCATTTGCGAAAAATCTCCGCAACGCCGCTGAAATCTTCGAGCCACAGGGACATCGGGGCCAGTTCGAAGGTGGCAGACAAATCAAACCTGTCAGGACTGTTGTTCATCACTAAAGCCTTGGATCAATCGCAACCGCGCCCACAGATCGCCGCAGGTCGTGGAACAGTGTCATTTCCGACGTAACATAGTCGACATAAACTATCCTGTTCAGGTTAGGCAACTTGCAGTTTCCTGCATACCCCGTGGCCGGTCCGGCGCCGTCAGCGGGGCTTTTTCGTGCAGCCGCGCCTGCCTGCGCGCCACCAGCGCACGATCTTTGCATCCGGCCCGGATCAGCGGCCCGGCCAGACGCGAAGATGCCCGCGGGGGCGAATGACGGTGTCGCGCCTTGCCTTGTCATCCCTTCCCCTGCTGTCCTGGCCCCGGGCATGGTCATTGCCCTCAGCGAAGCTTGGTCGAGATATTGAACTGTATCGCGTGCTGGTCGAAGAAATCGACCGAGGATTTCACCTGCGATACACCGACCGAAAGCACCAGGTTGTCCTTGATCTGGTACAGCGCCGTGACGCCGAGGCCTTGGTCCTGACGGCGTTCGCCAAAGAAGGTCGAGCGGGCGGATTGCGATGCCTGTAGCCCGAGGCCGACCACATGGCCCGCCGCCAGCCAGCGCACCTCGGCCCGCAGGGCCAGGTCGGTGCCGGTGGCGCCGTAGATCAGCGGTTCGGCCAGATCCAGCGACAGGCGGGTCGCGACGCGGCCGCCGACGCTGTCGAGGCTGATCGTGGCATGGGTCTGGTCAAGATCGCCATAGGTCGAATGACCCAGGGCAAAGCCGACCTCATGCCGGTTGCGCCCGACTTCGAACAGGTGGCTGAAGGCAAGCTCGACATCGTCCTGTGCCTGATCGGCCAGGTCGCGGCGCACCTCGATGTGGCTGTAGCACAGATCGAGGAAATTCCAGTTGACGAGCTGATTGCGGGCGCAGAGCGAAATCTGCCCGACGGTGCGGGTCAGGTCGGGTTCGGGGGCGTAGAGGACGCCGAGTTCGGCGCGGGCCTCAAGATAATGCCCCTGCGCCCAGCCGAGGCGCACGCGCCCGTCGTAGGACAGCCCGAAGGCCGCACCGCCACGCGCCACGAGGTCTTCGCGCAGGCGAAAGACGTAGCCCTGGATGACCAGCTGATCGTTTTCCGAACCGCCGTTCATGTTGGGCACGTAGGCCAGCGCGGGATAAACGCCCTGTTCTGCTTCGAGCAGGGTAAATCCCGCCCCTTCCATGTAGTAGCCCTGCGCGGCCAGCAGCGCCTTGAGATCGCGGGCGGTGCCGATCGCCCCTTCGCCGCGCGCCAGCCCACGGGCCAGCGCATAGGTGCGCAGACGTTCGGAAACGACAAGCTGAGCCGTGTCGCGGAGGCGTTCGGAGGAGGATGCGGTGACGGTTTCGGCTTCGGTTCCGGTCGCGCTTGCCGTGGATTGCGGCGTGGCGGGGACCTGGGGCCCGGAAACGTTTGAAGACACGTTTGAAGGCACGCCCTGGGCGCAGGCACCGGCGGGGGCAAGGGTCGCGCCCCCCACCCCGGCCGCCACGATCAAAGCGAGGGCCCTGAACGCCGGTCGCAGGCTGTTATTTTTCGCCATAGTGCAGTTGGGTGCCCCAGAACAGCCCCTCGGCCGTCATGCGGTCGCCCGATACGGAAAACACACCGGAGGTCGCCATGTTTTCGTCGAGGCGCGCGACGCTGTCTTCGTCGCCGCTGAGGTTGCCGCGCAGGGTGCCGGACGACACGATGCTGACAGACTGGTCGTCGAGATCGCGGGTCGACAGCGTGACGGCACCGCCAAACGCGCCGGTGACAACGTTCAGCGGGATATTGTCGACGACCATGGTGGTTTCGATCTGCGAACCGCCAGCGGGGTTGTTGGCCGTGCGCAGGTCGATCAGCACCGACTGGGTGTCAAAGTCGACGACCATGTTTTCCAGCGTGCCGGTGCCGCGTTGCAGTGCCCCGCCATCGACCGAGGCGTAGACCTCGGCCTGACCACGGAAGTAATACTTGCCCGAGGCGATCAGGTTGCCCTTTCGGTCGACGTTGTCGAAGGGGGCCTGGTCGGCGGTGACGCGCAGCACGCGGACAATCTCTTCGCCGCCTTCGGTGCTCTTGACCTCTGCGATCACCTCAAGCTGCATGTTGTCGAAATAGCGCGCTTCGGTCAGGGCGATGAGGTTCTTGTAGCCTGCGGGATTGGCGGGATCGGGGTCTTCGAACTGGGCGATGGTGCTGGCATCCGCCGCGCCATAGCTGTCGATGCGCGCGCGGCTATAGCCGTTGTGATTGGTCACGTAGCCTTGGATCCCCGCGGTTTCGATCGGCGTGCCGACCAGCGGAACCTTTTCCGCACCGCCGCCCATGCAGGCCGACAGCAGGGTCAGACAGGCGAGGCTGCCCCCTGCCCTGGCCATCCCGAGGCGCCGCCGCGCCCGGCCCCGAAGGGCGGACCCTGCGGGCGTGCCGGGTTGGTGGGCGGAGGCGTGATGCGGAACAATATCGCAGGTCATGTGATGGATAACCTTGGTAAGTTTCTTGAGATCAGTAGGTCGCGGAAATCGCCGTGCGGGTTTCATCCGTGGCAAGCTGGTTGTGGAGCTGTTCAAAGATGGCGCGGGCCTTGGTCGCGTCGCCCCGGTTCAGGTAGGCATAGCCCCGGATGATCGCGAGGTCGCGCGGCAAGGTGCCGTCGATCGCTTCGAGCGCGTTGAAATAGTTGATCGTCGCGGTGAAATCCTTGTTCGCATAGGCGCGCACGCCACGCTGGTTCAGGATGGTGCCTTCGACTTCGCGGCGCTGGTCCAGCGTCAGGTCGGTGTTGGCGGCGATACGCGACGCCTCTTCGGTCATGTTGCGTTTCAGCAGGGCCAGGGTGATGCCAAAGCGCGCATCACGCGTGACACTGGCACCAAGCCCGCCATTCGCGGCCATGGAGAAATAGGCCAGTGCTTCGAGCGGGCGTTCGAGGTTGTAGACGCACCAGGCGCGTTCATAGGCGATGTCGAGCGAGCGCGGGTGGCTGGACTGTGCCGCGCATTCGCGGAAATTGCCGGCGCGGGCTGCGGCAGCGGTGCGCGACAGGCGGCCATCCCCGCTGCGTGGCAGGCTGGTGGGGTTGCGCGACGAGGAGGCACGGGCGGTGCTGCGCGGCGCGGGTGCCGGGGCGGCGGCCTGTGGTGCGGCAGTGGCGCGCGGCGCAGGCGCCGTCGTGGTGGCTGTCGTGCGGGGGGTCCTTGTGGTCGTGGTGGTCGTGGCGGCGGGTTCATCGTCTTCGCGCACCACGCCGCGCCCGGCCATCAGCCGATTGCCAAGCGCATCGAAGGTGGCGCTTTGCGTCACGAAACGGGATTTGGCAGCGTCGACCAGGCTTTCGAGCTGGTCATTGGTGGTGACCGCTTCGGATTTTTCGATGGTGGCGACCAGATCGGGGATTTCGTTGCAGGTGTTGACGATCTGGCGATAGGCGACATAGGCGCCCGCCTTGTTGCCCGTACCGGCCTGAAGGCTGGCCAGGTTCCAGGTGTTGTTGATCCGGTCGCAGCGCAGCAGTGACGGCGTTGCCGTCACGGTCTGGATCGCGGTGTTGACGTCGCGCGAGGCGACCGCGCGGTCAAAGGCGGCCTGCGCCTCGGCCAGCTCCATCTGTTCGCTGAGATCGGAAGGCACGACCCACGAGGGATAGCGTGCCTGGGCCTGTTCCATGATGCGGCGGGCCCCGGCGACATCGCCGCGCGACAGGCGGTTGTACATGTCGGCGATTTCGGTGGTCGGCCCGGTCTTGAGCAGCGCGGTCAGATCCTCGGGCGGGGTCCAGCCGGGATATTCGGCTTGCAGGCGGCGGATCTCGGCGTCGCGCGCGGTTGTTTCGTTCTGCTCGATATAGAACCGAAGGGCGCGCAGATCCTCGGTCGAGGGGGCATCCTGCGCCAGTGCGGGGACCGACACGGACAGCCCGCTGGCCAGCAGGCCGGCAAACAGGGCAAGGCGAAGGGGGGTACGGTACATCATCATATCGGCTCGCAGGTGGAAGCGGTCTGGATTTGTGAGATCAGGGTCATCAAATGCAGCGTCGCCGGATAATAGGGTTGATCGACGGTCTGAAAGAACGGAATGGGCGCGCCGAACTGCGTCGTGACAGAGCAATTGACGTAGGCCGCAATGGCACCATAGCCGACATGGCGGCTGGTTTCGATGACATTGCCGGACAGGCGGTCGAACACTGTCACATATTCGCCCTGCCCCAGGCGGCCCGAATTCGCGGCGCGCTGATACGCCAGCGCCTGCGACGTCACCGCAACCTGGTTGGCGTTGCCCGACCAGATCATGAACAATGCGACGCGCAAGGCATCATAGCCATTGCGCGCGGACATGCCCTCGACCGTGGAGAGGCCATCCGGGCCGACGCGGATCCAGTCGGGAACAAGGCCACCGCCCGCCAGCTGGGCCAGCAGGGTTTCCCCATCCGACGCGCAGGTGGCCAGATCGCCCTGCCCGGTGACCTGGGCCACGGCGCGCAGCGCGCGGGGCATGTAGTACGACGGGTTGATGATCACGCCATCCCCCCGGTCGAACCCCTGCGCCGCCGGGGTGAACAGCAGGCGGCCCGATCCATCGGGCGCCTCGATCACGCATTTCGCCACCAGGTCACGGGCCATTGCACTGGCCCGTTCCAGCAATTGCGGCATCGCATCGCGCTGACCGCGTATCACCAGCCCCCAGGCATAGAACAGGTCGCCGTCACTCGCGTTGTTCTTGTCGGGGACGCGGTTCACCGAATCCGGCAGCCAGCGCCACGCCAGCAAGGCGTCGGACCGCACGGCAAGGTTCGCCTCGGTCCAGCGGTAGATGCTGTCGAAGGCGGAATTGTCGCCCAGAAGAGCCGCCAGAAGCAATCCGTAGCCCTGGCTTTCGGAATGGCTCGCGCCCTGCTGGAGCGCGTCGACGACGCGCCCGTCCTCCGCAAGGAAGGCGGCCTTCCACGCCGCCCACGGGGCCGCCAGCGGGCCGTTCGGTTCGCTGAGTTCGCCGCCGAAATACTGTGCCTTGGCCTGCGATCCCAGCAACCCAGGGGCGAATACGCCGCCTGCGGCACTTACCATCGAGTAGAGCATGGTTCTACGCTTCATCGCTTGCGCCTTCCTCTTGTGGTCACAACAAATGCCAGGGCCAGACAAACGGAAATAATCGTCAATCCGAACAGGACGAGTACAAAGTAAAGTGGTGACCACGAAGCATAGTTCCCTGCTACCTCGCGAAAGTTCTTTAAAGTTAACGGCTCTTTAAGCCCAGGTGGACTGCTGGAATCATGCCAGCTTTCCCACTGGTCATCGTTGGTGAGAAGCGCGAAACGCCCCGATGGTCCATTCGGATCAAGGCGCGCCTGCGCAAGTTTGGCTGCAATTTCAGCCGGGTCGGTTTCAGGCCGCACAATCAGCCAGAGCGAGAGCGGATCATCCGCCTGCGGGATCGTGACCACGGCCTTGCCGTTGCGGTCCGACAGCCAATCTCTGAGGTCACCGTCGCCCGGCGAGGCGAGGTCGCGCACGTTGCGCCCGACGGCCGCGAGGATGTCGGAAAACGCCGGCATCACCCATGTCCGTGTCGAGGGATCTTCGATCGGTTGCGTCATCGGCGCCGGACGCCGATTGAGGAACACCGCCTCAAGCTCTCTCCGGCTCAGGTTCAGACCGCCGAGGCTGATCTGGTCCAGGCTGTCGGATTCGATCACGTTCAGGCTGGCGCCGTCCTGTTGCGTATGACCTTCGAGGGTGCGCATCGCCGTCTTCAGCGCCATTTCGATATCGCTCTCTCCTTCTTCGGAGCCGGAGCGATAGAAGATCTGGTCGGGGGTGATCCCGGCAAGGGTGTCCGACACGTTGACGAACGCCATTTTCGGAACCTCGGGCACCAGCAAGGTCGAGGTCGCGTCGATCGTCATCAGCGGGCTGTCGAAGGCCGGGCACGGAAGATCGGGCGGATCGCCCGGCACCAGCGACACGAAGGTCAGCTGGTTGACGCCGGGGTGCAGTAGACGCGCCGGAAAGCCGATGTCGAGCAAGGGAATCGTACTGCCCCCGCCCTGATCGAGCGGCAGCAGGCGCACGGTCGTGCCGTTGATCTTGACCAGCATCAGCGCGTTCTCGGGCAGCCCGTCGGCAAAGCTGTAGAGCAGCTTGAGCATGGCGTTCTGTGACGACAGCACCAGCCAGTCGCCCGGCAGGCGGAAGTTGGCGTTCTGTTCGGAATAGCGGTTATAAGCCGAGACATCGCTGAACTTGAGGTCTTCGAGGCTGGTCCGCTGGCCGGGCACAAGGATGCCGACGTCGGGCACCGGGGGCGGCGCGGGCAGCAGCATATCGAGGTTCGGCAGCTTGTTGTCGGCGGTCAGCGACATCACCAGGACCTGCGCGCCATCGGCCCCCTGCCGGATTTCGGCAAAGTCGCGGTTGTCGGGCAGGATGGTGATGCGGGCCACCGGC
Organism: Pseudooceanicola sediminis; assembly: GCF_003575965.1. Taxonomy (GTDB): domain Bacteria; phylum Pseudomonadota; class Alphaproteobacteria; order Rhodobacterales; family Rhodobacteraceae; genus Pseudooceanicola; species Pseudooceanicola sediminis. The sequence goes on from NZ_QWJJ01000012.1 coordinate 128,695, forward strand.
GGAATGATGCTGGGGCTGGCATAGATGCCCTGTGGGCGCAGCATGACCGGCGCGCCGTTGCGCAGCCCGGCCAGGCGTTCGGTGAGCGCCGGCATGATCGCCGTCAGCGTCTCGTCGTCGGCGCGCACCGGGATGACATTCTGCGACACGAGCTGGGCCAGGAGCGCCGACATGAAACCGTCGGTGTCGCCGGCAAGGTCCTTGCTCTCGTACTCCACGCCGCTGGCGCCGAGATCGAGTTCGGTCCAGATTTCGAACGTCGCCTCGGGACCGCAGAAGATCCGGTGCGATTCCTGCACAACGACGTTGATTTCATTGCGCCCGGGCACCAGCATTTCGGCCGGCAGTTCGATATCTTCGAAGCCGGAAAACGCGGTCGGCTGTATCGGATCCAGCGTCTTGCCGTTGACCGAGATCAGAATTTGCGACCGCGCGGGCAGCACGTTGATGCTGATGCGGTAGGACAGCTTGAACGATTTCACAGGTGCCAGCGCGGGCAGGTCGACGAACAGCGAGGCGACCGCCCGTTCGCCGGTCAGGCGCACCACGCGGTCGTGGCCGGTCGCGGTCATACCCGCCATGCGCAGCGGCAGCAGAACCTTGTTCGATGTCACCGCCTGGGGTTTGCCGTCGTCGCCACCCCGATCGTATTCGGGGATCGAGAACGTGCCCTCATCCCCGCCTTCGGGCGACGCGTCTTCGGTCTGGAACATCCTGAGCACGGGCGCCAGATCGATGGTCGGAACGTCGCCGTCCTGTTGTTGCTGCGCCTGGGCCGTGGAAGAGAGCGCCGCCCCCGAGAGCAGGCAGGCCAGGCAGATCGAGCGGAATGCCGTCGTACGTTTGAACGCCTGTGTCATGCGGCACCACCGATACTTGTGTCGCGCACCGGGTCGGGCGGAGGCGCATCGACCGGGTCTTCGAGGTTGACACCGAAGGCCAGAAGGTGCGCCGATTTCTTGTCGGTGGGCGCGGCGTTCTGGGCCGCCGCGAGACGGGCAGGTTCTTTTGCCAGGTCGGACATGAGCGCCGGGAAACCGCGCACGAAGAGCATGAGCGCATAGCCGAAGCCCGCCAACATGCCCTTGCCACCCTCGGTCGAGCCCCGGATGCGGCGCCAGTTTTCGCTGTCGCCAAAGATCAGGTAGGCAACGGTTTCCTGTACCTTGAGGTTCTGGTCGGCTTCCAGCAGCAGGCCGAGGATCTGGCCGCGGGGCGAGGATTGCACCGACCGGACCTGTGCCCGCACCTTGGTTTCCAGGTGGGGAGATTCGCTGAACTGCGGGCGGAAATAGATCTTGGTGCCCTTGAGGTGCTGCGCCGACACGGCCTTCTTGCTGGTCTCCTCGATCAGCAGACGGGCGCCACGGGTCGAGGCATCGAGGATGCGGATGGGGGCGGCAACGGCCTCTTCCCCTTCACCGACCCACATGGTGCCGGGGGCGTTCATCTCGACGCGCGGCGAGGAGCGGCGCTGTTGTTTTTCGGCGACGGCACGGTAGGACACGGATACCAGCATGAAGTTGAACACCGCCCAGCCACCGACGACGGCCAGGACGACCCGGTCACCGGGAAACATCAGCCAGCGCGCGATCAGCGCAAGGACGCCGGACAGCATGAGCAGCCAAAGTGCCGTCAGAGGCCAGTGAATCTGCGAGATGTAATCCTGTTCGAGGGTTTCATCCTTGGCGGTCACCACGAACTTGGCGGCACGCGGGCGCAACACGGTCTTGAGCACGGCACGGAACAGGTAGGGCGCCTGGGCAATTTCGTAGATTTCCGAAATCAGCGGCCAGCGATACCGCGAATAGAGCGCGTTCTGAACCAGGAAGGACACGGCCAGATAGCTGAGCATGTAGGCCATGACGTCCGGGAAGGTGGCAACGAAGATCTCGATCCCGAAGAACAGGTAGACCAGCGGCACGACGAGGTAGGTCAGCCGGATGAGCGGAAACAGCCAGAAGCTCATCGAATTGATGTAGCACAGGCGCTGTGGCAGGCGCAGACCCTTGCGGAACAACGGGTTCTTGAGCAGCAGCATCTGCATCATGCCAGTGGCCCAGCGGCCCCGCTGCTGGATGAAGGACGCGAAGGTTTCCGGCTGAAGCCCGGCGATCATGGCACGGTTCAGGTACAGGCTTTTCCAGCCGCGCGAGTGGATTTCCAGCGCGGTTTCGGCATCTTCGGTGATGGTTTCACCGGCAAAGCCGCCAACGCTGTCCAGCGCGGTACGCCGCAGCAGGGCCGCCGAGCCGCAGAAGAACGCCCCACCCCACCGGTCCAGGCCACGGTGGATCTGGGAATAGAACATCTCGTTCTCGGGGGGGCATTCGCGCGACAGGCCAAGGTTCCGCTGAATCGGATCCTGGTTGATGAAGAAGTGCGGCGTCTGCACGAGGAACAGTTTGGGGTCGTCCACGAAATAGCCGACGGTGCGCGCCAGGAAATCGCGCGAGGGGACGTGGTCGGCGTCGAACACCACCACGATATCGCCGGTCAGGTCCTCAAGCGCGGCACTCATGTTGCCGGCCTTGGCATTTTCGTTGCGCGCCCGGGTCGAATACTTGACCCCGAGTTGACGGCAGAGACGTTGCAGATCGGCGCGGCGTTTCCGCGATGCCGCTGCCAGTTCGGGGTCGGAGGATTCACAACGCTGGTCGGTGCCGCCGTCGTCGCACAGGACAACGGTGCGCTTTTCGACCGGGTAGATCATGTTCTTGGCCGCCGCCAAGGTGATGCTGAGCATCTCGATCGGTTCGTTGTAGGACGGGATCAGGATGTCGACGGTGGGCAGGTCTTCGGGCGGAACCTGCGGCGGAAAACGCCGCTGCGTCGGGTCCGCGGAAATGAACGCGTTCAGCATGAAGACAAGGATCGAATAGGTTTCGACCATGAACAGCAAGACCGCGATGATGAACGACAACGAGATCGCCGCGTCGGGCAATGTTTCGAGCAGGCGCCACAGCCAGTACCGCATCACCAGCACGGTCGACACCGCCAGCAGCAGAAAGCGCGGCACCATGTAGCGCGAAAACGGTTTGAGCAGCGCCACGAGGATGACCGCGATGATGCCGAGGAAGGCCTGCCCACTGGTCGATGTCGGGACACTGACGAGCACGGCGATCGGGATCATCATCAGACACCACAACACCATCAGCGGTGTGTTGCGGGTCTTTCCAAAAAGGAAGTTACCTTTCATCGCGCTCTCACTGTCTGCGGACTCATCAACTGCGTCACTGTCTTGGGGCCGCCAGGGGCGACAGCATCCGATTGCCACCCTGACGTTCGGCGGGCGTCGTGATGACGCCAAAGCCGATCTGACCGTCACGGATGGGCGACAGCGCCTCTTCAACCGTGCCGTACACGCAATTGCGCATCAGGACTTCCATGTTGCTGGCCCGGCCAGGCAGGACACGCGCACCACCGGACAGGCGGCGAAATGCCAGAACGCAGATGGTCTGCGTGCCGGTGCGGTATTCCTTCCAGAAATACGGCCCCAGCTGATCCTGTCCGTTCTGCAGGTTCTGGTTGCTGACCGAGGTGAAGGGCGAGGGAACCTCGCCGAAATCCTTGACCAGGTTTTCCAGTTGGAAGCGGCCCGTGCCGAAACCGTTTGCACCCTTGGTGCGCAGCCACATGAAGTTGTCGCCTTCAAGCGTGGTATCGTTGCGCAGGCCGATCAGCTGTTCTTCTTCCTGCCCAAGCTTGCGATTGATCATGATCATCGCGTTGCCCGGGGCCACCCACATCTTGTCGAGGCGCCCAATGGTATACTGGACCGTGGATTGCAGGGCATCCATCGTCACCATTCGCAGGGATGGCGAAGTGGTGCAGGCCGCAACAGCCAGGGCGCAGGCCAGAACCAGGCGCCGGGACACAGAACGAACGCGAATCGAGGAGAGTGCAGGAGTCATATGAAAGCCTTTTGAACCCACGACATGTTAACCAACCAGGCCAGACAGGTAGCCAATCTTAATGTTAACCTACTGGAAAGAGTCTTGAAATTCGGGGGGTTCAGAGGCCATCGAAAACCGGGCACCGTTGCGCAAATACCGCGTGGGATGCCTGGGGTTTACGGCTCGGATCGGCCCCAAGGGGCCGAATAATGCGTGCAAGATCATCGTGTTCCCTATCTCATACCGCCCTTGGACGTATAATTTACGCCGCAGGCGCTCCTCCACCTGACCCGAAAAAGGCCAAGGCAGGAGTCGTCAAAATTTTTTCAGTCTTAGTCTACCCTATGCACCCTGAGCTGCCGTTGGCCGACATGCCCGGATACTTTTTGTTAGGTATAAATGAATAGAAAATTTCAGATATTGGAAGCCCTGAATTCAAAAACATTAAAAAACCTTCGACGATGTGCAGATTCGCTACAGTTCCGTTAGGTCACTTTTTCACGCCTGTCGCCCGCCCACCCCGAGCCGCAAGTCGTGGGCAGAACGGCGCGGTCCGACGGCAGGTCACGGCCAGCCAGGATCGAGCCCCGCGCGAGGCGGAATGATCGCGGCCCTGCCCGCCAGACATCGACGGAGAACAACCTATACGAGAACAATCTCGGCGAGAATCGACGCTGAAGTCTCCGCAACCTCCGGCACCGAAAAATTGCGGGACGGTATTCAAAGCAGTTTGGAAAAGCCCTCTGGTCTGCATGCGTCAGGATAGGCGGCAAACGCTACCGCAACCTTTGCGCGCAATGAGTGCGCCAAGAGGTGCCTGGACGGTGAACATGCCCACCGCCACGTGTTCGAAACAGGCGTTTTGAAAGGCATTTGCTGACAACAGCATCTGCACAAATGTTTCAGAGGAGAAAACTTTCCCCCCAACCCTTGCATCGCGGGTAAAACATGGGTTTACCTCGACCAAGGTGCCGGGAAGACCGCGAATTATCGCCGCGTTTTCCAGAATATTTCAATTGGGTAAACGATACACTTGTTTTGAAACATGGTAGGTTACCAGTCGCCAGAACAATCAATAGTGTAGGGTCCGACGCACTGACATGCGGTATTGGCGCATGTTGCCGAGGGCAAGCCACCCTGCGTTCCATCGAAAGCCGCGATCGTGCAGAAAGCCGTGCCTGAAAACATGATAATGGCGCGAGAAAGCCTTCTTGGGCGGCTCATGCGACTCGCCCTTAGCGCGACCAGCGACAGCATGGATCGGTCTGCGGGATCCGCCCTGAGGCTGCTGTGCGATTTCTATGATGCCGAGGGTGCCGTGCTGTATGATTGCACCGCCGACGGCGGGCTGAGCCGCGCGCATGAATGGCTGGCGCAGGATCGTGCACCCGCCGATGGCTATCCCAAACGCATCGACGCTGCCGAAGCGTCTGAGGTGATCGCGGCCATTTCCGACGGTCGGAGCCAGCGGATTTTGACCCGATCATCAACCGAATCGGCCCGCGCGCCGGGTGCCGAAACCACGTTGGTGGTGCCGATTCTGGGCAAGGACAGCCTTTCAGGTGTGCTGAACATCGTCGCGCCGCGACGCGATCTGACCCCGGAAGAGGACGAGCCGGGGCTGCTGGCCATCGCGTCGGACCTGTTGCTGACGATGACGCAGCAATCCATGCCGCGTGCGCCCGCCCCCGGCAACGGCGACACAGATGTGCCGGATGAAATCCGCAATGCCGCGCTGTGGGCCATGCCCGACCTGATCTTTGAGCTGGACAGCGAGGGGCGCTTCTGCCGGATCATTTCGCCGGACACCCCGAAGGGACAGGATGCGCCCGCGAACACCATCGGGGTGATGCCGGAGGATGTGCTGCCGGCCGACGTGGCGCGGGACCTGCGCGGATACATGAAGGACATCGACGCCCACGACCGCGTGCAGGGCCGCATCCAGCGCGTGTCGGGACGCAAGAAAAACCTGTGGTACGAAGTTTCGGGGACGCATTGTGCCCCCCGCCACCGCGGCGAGGCCCTGGGATATCTGCTGGTCATGCGCGACATCACGGCGCGGATCGAGGGCGAGGCCGAGCTGAAGCGGCTGGGGCGGATTGTCGAGCTGATCACCAACCTCGTGATCATCGTCGACACCGGCGGCAGTGTGGTGTGGACCAACGAAGCCTTTGAGCGCCACACCGGGCACGACATCGACAGCATTCGCGGCCACGATTTCGGCCAGCTGGTGACCGGCCCGGACTCCGACGCGGCAATCAGTACCAGGCTGAGCGAGGCGATGAGCGACGCACGCGGATGCGAGGGTGAAGACGTCAATTACGCCAGGGACGGCACCCCCTATTGGGTGACGTTCAACATGCAGCCGCTGAACGATTCCCGCGGAAAGCTGTCGGGGTTCGTCTATGTCGAGACCGTCATCACGCGTCAGCGCAAGCTGGAGATCGCCCTGCGCAAGGAGCGTGACTTTCTGTCGACCCTGACCGAGACCAGCGTGTCCGCGATCATCGTTTGCAACGCGCAAGGCAAGTGCATCTTTGCCAACAGCGAAGCCAAGCACATGCTGGCGACCTTTCCCCCGGAGGCACGCGACGATGTCGCGGCCTGGCCCCTGCAACAGGTCTATCCCGACCCTGTCCTGGGCGCGGTCCTGCCGTTTTCGCGGGTCGCCCGCAGCACACAAGCGGTCCGCAACCTGACCTATTCCATGCGGGTGCCCGGCAGGCCGCGCCGGATCTATTCTGTGAATGCCGCGCCGCTGGATTCTGCCAGCCGGTATTCCGACGCGACGGCCACCGACGCGCGCGACGGCGAGCCGGGTGACCCCAGGGCGCAGGTCGTGGTCACGTTGACGGACGTCACGGCGCAGTTCGAGGCCGACGAGGCCAAGAGGCAGACCGCCGCAAAGGTCTTGCATGACGCCAACCACGACCTGCTGACCGATCTGCCGAACCGGCGCAATTTCAATACCAAGCTGGCGCGCGCGCTGGCCTCCACGTCGGTCGATGTTGGCGACATTCACGTGCTGGTCATCGACATGGACAACTTCAAGCGTATCCGCACCGTGCTGGGCCAATCGGTGGGCGATGCGATGATCCGCCTGATCGCCGATCGCATCCACGATGCCCTGGGCGGCAGCGACCGTCTGGCGCGGACCGACAGTGATTGTTTCGTGGCCTTCGTCATCTCAGAAGATCCACGGCGCGCGGCGGAGCTGGCGACGCGGATCTGCCAGGCCATTTCAGAGCCATGCGACCTGCAGCAGATGACGGTATATGCCACCGCAAGTATCGGTATCAGCCGGATGAAGGAGCGCGCCGTCTCGGCCGAGGTGCTGGTCCGCCAGGCGGAGCTGGCCATCGAGACGGCCAAGGCCGCAGGTGGCAACCGATACGCGCATTATTCGCCGGGCATGGAAATCCGCATCTCGCGCAGCAGCGAGATCGTTCAGGCGTTGCGTCTGGCGCTGCGCAAGGATCAGTTCGAACTGGCCTTTCAGCCGAAATTCTCGCTCGAGGACGGCTATCGCCTTGTCGGGGCCGAAGCCCTGCTGCGCCTGCATTCGTCGCGGTTGGGCTGGGTCGGGCCGGACGAATTCATTCTGGTCGCGGAAACGGCGGGCATGATCTCGGAGATCGACTTTCATGTCATGGCGCTGTTTGCGCGCCAGATGGGCGACTGGCGGCGGCGCGGGCACCGGTTTCCCGCCAGCCTGAACCTGTCACCGCGCAGTTTCGAGAACCCCACGCTGGCGCAGCGGTTTTTGCAGATGCTGGCCGAAGAAGGTGTGGCGCCCGGCGATGTGACCGTCGAGATCACCGAAACGTCGCTGGTGTCCACCTCGGGCAACGCCTTGGCCAATATCGACGATTTTCGGCGCGGTGGCATCCACATCTCGGTCGACGACTTTGGCACGGGCTATTCATCGCTGAGCTATCTTCAGCGCCTGATTGCCACCGAGGTCAAGATCGACAAGAGCTTTATCCAGCCGCTGACCGGCCCCGTCCCCACCCCAGAAACCGAAGTTCTGCTGCGCGCGATCCTGACGCTGGCGCAGTCCTTCGGGCTGAAGACCGTGGCGGAAGGTGTCGAGACATTGGACCAGATGCAATGGTTGAAAAAAGCCGGATGCGCGATGATCCAGGGATACCTGGGCGGGCGGGCCGTGCCGCCGGAGGTGTTCGAACAGACCCACCTTGTACGTGGTGCGATGCTGCTGCCCTGAAGGCTTGGCGCCTCTGCCGGTGTTTTTTCCGCCGGGTCGCGGGGCCGAAAGGCGCGGGTGACATTGGCATCGCCATCCCGACATGGCATGAACGGGCCAAGACGTCGTTCACCGTCGGGCGCCATGCGTTACGCTTGTCGCCGGTCGATTTACGTAGAATATTCGCGGCAGAGTAAGCGGCATCAACCCCGAACGGAGTGCCGCGTTTCCCGGAGGAGAGGTGCCATGCAAAGCGCACTGCTGGTCGTTCAGGGCCTTGGACTTATGGCGCTGCTGACGATCGCATTCAGTGTCGTGCACGGGCAGAGCTGGCCGCGCGGTTTGCGCCATGCGGTTCTGGGGCTGTGTTTCGGGCTGGGCGCGATCCTGTCGATGATGCAGCCGATTCCCGTTGCACCGGGCATGCTGGTGGATACGCGGAACCTGTTCATCGGATTCGCCGGCGCCTTTATCGGGCCTGTCGGGGCCATCGTGGCGCTGGCGGCGGCGGCCATTGCGCGGATCACCATTGGTGGGGCGGGCCTGGGCCTGGGCCTGATTTCGATGACCACGGTGGCCTGTGTCGGGACGCTGTGGGGGCTGCGCCGGCTGCGCCCGCCGATCATGACACTGATGCACTGCGTGCTGATGGGGGTCAGTTTCTCGATCACGCTGGTGATCGGGCTGATCGCGCTGCGGGGCGAGGCATTGCAGAACTTCCTGCCGATCATCCCCTTTATCCTGATGTTCAACGTGGGCGGATCGGTCGTTTTCGGGATGCTGTTCGAACGGGAGCGGCGCAGCGCGCGTCGGGAACGGCAGTTGCAGAATGACGCCCAGCTGGATCCGCTGACGGCCGCCTACAATCGTCGCGGGCTGGACCGTCTGTATTCCGATGTCATGTACATGAATGAAAACTTCGGGCGCGGTCTGTTGCTGATCGATCTGGATCATTTCAAGAAGATCAACGACACCTGCGGCCATGCCTTTGGCGACGAGGTGCTGCGCGCCTCGACAAAGGCGATCCAGTCGTCGGTGCGGGGGGGCGACGTCGTCGCGCGGATCGGTGGCGAGGAATTCGTGGTGCTGCTGCCCGACGTGACGCAAGAAAACGCCCGCCGCATCGGCGAGCGCATCCGCAGCGCCATCCGCAAGGCTGCAGGGGTTGACGGTGTGACGATCACGGCCAGCGTCGGGGCGTCCTACTGGCAACATGGCGGCAGGTCCTTGGATGCCGCGCTGAAGGCGGCAGATGGCTCGATGTACGAGGCGAAACGCCAGGGACGGGATCGCATGGTGTTCCCCGAAAGCGATCTGCACCCGCGATGAGCGGTGACGCCTGGCCGGTCCCTGCCCGCGTGTCCGCATGTTTCGGGCACGGGCTGAGCACGTCCTGGGCAAGGGCTGGGCATTGCGCAAGCGTTTCCAGCGGCCCGGCCCTGTTGCGGCTTTTCATTCCTGTGCGGTCTGGTCAGTGTTGATCTGAGCGGTGCCGCGATGCGGCGCGGATCTTTGCCCGTCCTATGGCAATCCTTCGCCGGTCGTTCACCGATCGAAATCGCGCGCAATGCGGTCGGGCGGTGCCATTCGAACCCGTCCGAATGGCCCATCCGCCCGACGTATCACGGCAGTTTGTTGCAGAGTTTTTTCGTTTTTAGCCAGTGCAAGAGTAGTCGCCCATGCCCCTAGACATCACGTCCGATCGCCAATTGGCCCGCCGTCTGACATTCGGTTACACTGCGGGGTTGTTCATCATCGCCCTGCTGTCGATTTCCGTGCATTTCCTGCTGGATTCCGTCATCGCGCAGCAACGCGACTTTGGCACGGTGGTCAATGTCGCCGGACGCCAGCGGATGCTGAGCCAGCGCGTGGCCCTGTTGGCCGGGGCACAGCAGATTGCCGGGTCAGGGGACAAGGCCGCGCTGGAAAGCGCCATCGACCTGATGGAGCGGTCCCAGGATGCCCTGCTGCGAGGCGGCGACATGAACATCAATCACACGCTGTCCGACCGGGCGCGCGCCTATTACCTCGACGGTCCCGAAGCGCTGGACCCGCAGGTCCGCCGATACATCGCCGCCGCACGCACGCTGCTGGCCGCAGACACCAACGCAGACGACGCATCGGCGGCCCGCGACCTCATCCAGCGCACGGCCCGCGCGGAGCTGCTGAGCGCGCTGGATGGCGCCGTGACAATTTTCGAGCAGGAGGCCAACGCCCGTGTCGAGGGACTGCGCAACGCCCAGCGCACCGTTCTGCTGATCCTGCTGTTCGCCGTCGTGCTGGAGGCGCTGTTCATTTTTCGCCCGATGGTGCGGCTGGTCAGCAGGTACACGAGGAACCTGTACGAAATGGCGACGCGGGACGGTCTGACGGGTCTGTCGAACCGTCGCCATTTCATGGAAAACGCGGATCGGCAGTTCAAGATCGCGAAGCGCGACGAAGCGCCCCTGGCGGCAATGATTCTGGACCTGGATCATTTCAAGCAGATCAACGACGTGCACGGCCACCACGCCGGGGATGACATCCTGAGGTTCTTTTCACGGCAGGTCCGGGTTGTCCTGCGCAGCGGTGATATATGCGGACGTACCGGCGGAGAAGAATTTGCCGTCGTCGTCCCGAATGTCACGGATACCATGGCCCAGGACATCGCAGAACGGATCTGCGCCGTCACCGCATCGGCCGAGGTCGAAGGCCAGCCCCCCGTCACCGTCAGCATCGGCGTCGCCATGTTGGACGAGATGGACCGTAGCCTGGAAGATTTGCTGCGCCGGGCCGATGCCGCCCTCTATCGGGCCAAGCAAGCCGGGCGCAATCGCGCCGCCGTCTAAGCCTGGCATGGCCCGCACGCCCTGCCCAGCCTGGCGGCTCAAGCTGCGTTTGTCCGGCGAGATGCGCGCGGGGTGCGATGGAGTGCACGGCTTCACCAGCGTTACGGATGCGGCGCCGGATAACCGGACGGGGCGCGGAGCCATACGCGCAACGCATATCCGGCATGAATGCCCCGTGGCTTACTGTCATGTTCCGACCGGCAGGCGTATAGCCGAATATAAGGGGCATATTACAGCTTTTCCTTGAAAAACTGTCGCCTAGCAGCCCCCTTTAGTTGAAAACACATGGAGTACCCCGGAATGTTAGCACAGCTTGGCGGACTTATTTCCGCACTGCTGGGGGCCGCAATCCTCTATTATGGTGGGCAGCTTGCCCTGGCCGGAGGAAGCCTCTTTTACGTCATCATGGCAGTGGGCCTGCTGATCGCCGGCCTGCAATTGATGCGCCGGCGTCAGAACGGTCTGTGGATCTATGCCCTGACCCTTGTCCTGTCGTTCATCTGGACCCTTTACGAAGTCGGCTTCGACAAATGGCAGTGGATCCCGAGGGGGGCGCTGATCGTCTTTCTTGGCCTGCTCCTGTGTCTGCCGCCGGTCGTCAAGAGCCTGCGCGATCTGCCTGCCCGCACCTGGAAACCCGCCGCCACCAGCGGCCCGTTCGTGCTGCGCGCCGTTGTTGCGGTGATCGTGGTGCTGGGCGTCGTGTCGTGGTTCATCGACCCCATCGTCAAGGACGGAACGCTGGTCGCTGCCGGTGACGCGGCGGACACCGAGGTTGACCCGAGTGGCGTGCCCTACCCGGCCGACGACTGGGTCGCCTATGGCGGCACCAACCTGGGTCAGCGCTATTCGGCGCTGAAGGACATCAACACCGACAACGTGTCGGGGCTGAAGGTCGCGTGGGAACACCACACCGGCGACCTGCGTGTCGCGGATGAGGATTCCGGCGAATACACCTTCGAGGCGACACCGATCAAGGTGAACGACCTGCTGTATTTCTGCACGCCGCACAACATCATCCAGGCGTTGAACCCGGAAACCGGTGAAATGGTCTGGTCGTTCAACCCGAACATGGAACGCGACCCGCAGTACCAGCACCAGACCTGCCGCGGCGTATCCTACAGCGACAGTTCCGCCTATGCCGCGCCTGCCGACACCGATCCGGCCAAGGCACAAGCCATTGCGGATGCCGTGGCCGAATGCCCGCGTCGCATCGTCGCCTCGTCGGTTGATGCACGTCTGTATACGGTCAATGCCGATACCGGCGAACTTTGCACCAGCTTTGGCGACAACGGCTATGTCGACCTGAAGGCGCAGATGCCCAACCTTGAGCGCGCCACATATCAGCAAACCTCGGCCCCGCTGGTGACGCAGGATCTGATCATCCTGGGCAGCGCGATCGCGGACAACTACTATGAGAACAACCCCTCGGGTGTGATCCGTGCCTATGACGTGCGCACCGGCGAAGTTGTCTGGAAATTCGACGCCAAGAAACCGGACGAGACCGACCCGCTGCAACCCGGAGAGCTGTACGAGCCGAACTCGGCCGTGGCCTGGACGCAACTGTCGGCCGATGAAGGCCTGGGCATGGTCTACGTGCCCTTCGGCAACGCCTCGCCCGACCAGGTCGGCATCAGCCGCACCCCTATCGAGGAGGAAATGGTCGACTCGCTTGCCGCGCTGGACATCAAGACCGGCCGGATGATCTGGCACTTCCAGACCACCAAGCACGATCTGTGGGATCGCGATATCCCGTCGCAGCCGGTCCTGCTGAGCCTGCCCAAGGGCGGCGAAGACGTGCCAGCGATCCTGATTCCGACCAAGATCGGCAACGTCTGGGTTTTGGACCGCCGCACTGGCGACCCGATCCTGCCCGTGACCGAGATGAAGGTTTCGACCGACACCGATATTCCGGGCGAGGACCTGTCCCCCGTGCAACCGATGTCGTCGTTAACCTTTACCCCGGCGCCGCTGACCGAAGCCGACATGTGGGGCGCAACACCGTTCGACCAGATCCAGTGCCGCCTGGATTATCGTTCGATCCGCTATGACGGCAACCCGTTCACCCCGCCGACCTTGGATGGGTCTCTGGTCTGGCCGGGCAACATCGGTGTGTTCAACTGGGGATCCGTCGCGGTTGATCCGGTCAATCACTGGATGATCGCGACGCCGCAATATCTTGGCTACCGTTACCAGCTGTTCCCCCGTCCCGAAGGCGAATATGACAAGCGCATGTTTTCCAAGGGCGGCGTGTCGGGTGAATCCAAGCCGGGCAACGAAAACCTTGGCGGGCCCTACGCCGTGTCGATCAAGCACCTGCGTTCGGGCCTGCAGGCCCCCTGTAACGCCCCGCCATGGGGTGTGCGAGTGGGTGTCGACCTGACCGATGGCAGCACCGCATGGAAGTATCGCAACGGCACTGTCGCAGGTCAGAAGTTCGCGGGCATCAAGTTTCCGCTTCCGCTGGAAATGGGGATGCTGGCACATGGTGGCCAATTGACGACCGCCGGCGGCCTGGCCTTCAGCGGCGCAGCCCTGGATGACACGATCCGCGGCTATGACATGACGTCGGGCGCGGTCCTGTGGAAACACCATCTGCCAGCCGGCGGACAGGCGACGCCGATGACCTACCGTGACAAGAACGGCAAGCAATACATCGTCATTGCTGCCGGTGGGCACGGATCGCTTGGCACGACGCCGGGTGACTCGGTCATCGCCTATGCGCTCGACTAACCTCGGGCCGGATGTGTGAAATGAGAAACGGCGCGCAAAGTTCTGCGCGCCGTTTTCGTTTGCAACAAGGTCGTCCTGTCAGGGTGCGGCGGCGCGGTGCAAAGCCTCGGAAATAGTGGCAAGGGTCGGGTAGAACGCGGCATCCTTGCGTCGCGCGCTGCCCTGGCTCGGCAGCTCAGGCAAAAATTCCTGCCAGATCCGCCCCGGCTGCGCCTGCATCAGCAGGATGCGGTCCCCGAGGATCAGTGCCTCGTCAACGGAGTGGGTCACGGCAATCAGCGCGCTGCCCTCTTCGCTGGCTTGGGCGAGGACAACATCCTGCATCTGTTCCCGCGCCAGCGGATCGAGGTTTGCGAAGGGTTCGTCCAGCAGCAGCAAGGGCGCCTGCATCGCCAGTGCCCTGGCCAGGGCCAACCTTTGCCGCTGACCGCCCGAGAGGTCATCGGGCCAGTCACCAGCCCGTTCCGCGATGCCCATGCGCGCTAGCAGCGCCGCGACGCGGGCCGCGCGGGCCGACCGTGGCAGATGCGCCAGAACGATCGAAATATTCTCTTCCACCCGCCGCCAGGGCAGCAGGCGCGGTGACTGGAAGATCACCGCGCTGTTCGTGCCGGGGGCGGGGTTTGCGCCTAGCAGCGTGATCTGCCCCGTCTGCACGGGGATGAGCCCCGCAATCAGGCGCAGCAGCGTGGTCTTGCCACAGCCCGATGGGCCGAGGATCGCAACACGCTCGCCTCGGTTCAGCGCAAAGGAGACGTCCTGCAACGCCGGGCGCGCGTCAAAGCCATGACCCAGGCCGGAAACAGAGAGCAGAATATCGTTCAACGGCTGACCTTGTCACCCAGCTGGGAGGTGCCGATTTTCGCCAGAACGGCATCCATCGGTGCGAAGTCTGCCCAATCCTCGATCTCGACCCGGAATGGCGTGTCCTCTCCGTTCTCGCGTTTGTAGGTGTGTTGCGTGCTGCGCGCTGAATACAACAGTTCGTCGAACTGGAACCCGCCATTCACCGTCCAGCTTTCCTTGTAGGTCTGCGCCAGGGTTTGCAGAGTTTCGCGTGACACGTCGGGACGGGCCGCTGCCATGTCGTCGACCCATTTTTCAGGATGCGCGGCGTAGTCGCGTGCGGCCACTGTCAGTGCCTCCAGCACCTTTTTCACATCGTCGCCGCGTGTTTCAAGCGTTTCGCGATTTACCACGTCGACCTTGCTGACCAGGGGTACCTGCTTGAAAAAGCCCGCGACATCCACAAGCAACGTGAAGCGGTCATGATCCGGCATCGCCAGAAAGCTGCCGATCGACATGGTCGTCGCGTCGATGCGCCCTGCCATCAGCGCCTGCGCCCGCGTCGATGGGCCGCCCAGCGGCACCAGCTTGAGCGTGTCGACATTGACCCCGAGGTTTTCAAGCACCCGGCTGGACAGGTCGTGATCCAGGCTGCGCAAACGGCCGATGCCGTAGACCGCGCCGGGCAGGTCGGCAAGCGTCAGATCCTTGCGACCCGCGATGACAAAGGGAATTGCCTTGTCGGTGGAATGGACGGCGATCACGTCTTCGACCCCTTCGCGATGCAGCGAAATGACACTGTCGAGAGATATGTTCGCCATGTCGCCCTGCCCGGCCCGCAGCGCCGCAACCGCCATCGGTGTCTGGGCCGCCGGGACCAGCGTGACCTGCACACCGGCCCGATCGAAATACCCCTCTCTGGCACTGAGGTAGAGCAGCGAGTTCGGCACCAGAGGGGTTTCGGTGCTGGTCACGATAATGCGAAACGGGTCGGCCTGCCCGGCCGTTGCAAGTACGGCAAGGCCAAGGCCAAGGGACAGTTTCCTGAGGAGAGAGAGCATGGAATTCCTTTTGAGGTGAAGCGGCTAATACGTCAGCCGTTGTCTGTGCGCGGGTGGGATGAGGCGACGCTCGGCCCAAGTCAGAAAGCCTGTCGTCAGGGCCCCGATCGCGGAATAGGTCAGGACCACGGCAAAATAGCTGTCCATCCGGTAACTGTTGCCGAAGCCCTGCAATAGCGCCCCGAGGCCGGTCATCGCCGTATAAAGGTCCGCGATGGCGGATGCGACCAAGCCGGCCATTGCCGCCAGCCGCAGCCCCGCCATGACCGAAGGCAGCGCCGAGGGCGCATAGACATGCCGCAACCGCGCGCCGCGCGTCAGCGCGTAGGCGCGGGCCATTTCCAGCAAGTCTGGATCTGTTGCCTGAACACCGGCCTGCGTATTGATTGTGACCGGCATCACGGCGGCCAGGAACACGATCAGAACCTTTGCCTGGCAATCAAGACCCACGAGCAGGATGATCAACGGGATCAGCGCCACCACCGGGGTCGCCGCCAGCCCGTGCAGGTAAGGCGCGCTGGTGCGGCCCAGGGTGCGAAACCGGCCCAGCAGATACCCAAGGGGGATTCCGACCAACGCAGCAAGGCCCAACCCGCCGAAGTAGACCGACACCGTGGACCAGATCGCCAGCGGGAAATCCTGTCTGTCATCCATCAGCAGCAGGAAAAAAGCGCGGATCGTCAGGTATGGGCCGGCGACAAAACCAGCCGGTGCAAGCCCGGCCAGCGCGGACCAGCCCCACAGCAGCGCCGGCAGCAAGGCAAGACGCAGCCAGATGTAGGCCGGGATGCGCGCGATCCAGTCGAGGTCGGCGGCGGCCCGGCGTATTTCCCCCCTCGCCCTGGCAAGCCAGCCGGGGCGGCGCGATTTCTGGATCTTGCGTGTCATGCTGCGTATATGTCCGCGACGGTGGCACGACAGGGGTGCCATCAAATGCTGTGCCAGCGCTTAGCAGCAATGAAAATCAGGGAAAAGCCCCAGACCCGCGAATGTGATCACAACCGGGTGCGCGGGGCGATACCCACCGTAGTTTCCGGGGCGCGCCGGCGCCTCGGGATGCCGAGGATCACGTGACCAGGCGCCGAGGCCTGCGGCAAGACCGGGCATTGTCAGAGTGATGGGCGCCAGCCTGCGATCTGTCGACGGTGCCATTTGTCGCGCGATGCGCTCATGAGAGTGAACTTGCCCCTCCCGCGCGGATCGTTGCCATGGTCGGCAGGCGCGACGAGGCGTTCCGGCGTGGGGATCGATCAACAGGGAGGAGCCGCCGCCCCGGCCCGAGCTTGAAAACCTGCACCAAATCCAGATCGCTCTTGGGCACGACGCGCAGGCTTGAGAAAATGCCGGTCATCACCGAAGAGTGCGTGACGACGGCGATGTCGATCACGCCATATTCGACCAGCGTGTCGGCACGATGGCGCGGGTGGCCGCCACTTGCAGTTGGATATGACCCAGGCTGAGACTGGCTTTTCAGCGCGACTTGCTGTTGCAGAGAATTCCGGCTGTCGGGCGGGGAGACGGCAATGGTCTTGCCCTGACACGGCAACGTCGAATGCCATCAGATCCCCCGCATCCCAGCAGTCACCGGAAAGCGAAGGTTGTCGCGCCCCGACTTCGCCCGCAACGGCCCCGCATCCTGAAAGACCAATCCGACAGGCAGAGACATGTTGATGGCAGCAAGCCAGGTTGATCCGCCCAAGACGTCGTGCACGGCGGTAAACAGGCAATATTCTCACTTATTAGACAATGCGCTAATGTATGTAGAGAATCCTGCAAAAACTGCACATTTTTTCCGCGATCCGTCGACGCGCCCGAAAATCCCCGACGCGCAAAATCGCCAATTCCCTCTTTAAATAAATCAGAATCAGCACGTAGCGCCTTGTTTTCTGGATATCTCTGGATTGCGGTTGTTGCTGACGCGTGATTGGATCAATCCTGAGACGAGGCGAATTTGCCGCAAAACGCACAACCGGGCGCAGCACGAAAGATCCGGATGCCTCGCCCGGCGGGGTGACAGCAGAAAGAGGTTGCGGTGACGCAAGACAGCAAGGTGAATTTTGTCGAGGTCGGCGCGCGGCTGAGGGCACACCGATTGGGGCGCTCGATCTCTCCCGAAGATCTGGCGAAGCGGCTCAGCATCTCGCGTGCAGCGCTTTATCGTGCAGAAAAGGGCGAGATCGCCAAGATCGAGATGCTGACCGCCATCGCCGAGGAACTGCACGTCTCCCTGCCGACATTGCTGGGGGTGGGGATCGAATACGTCTCGAATGCGATCAGCTTTTTCGAACGCATGCGCCAGCTGGAAGAGGACAGCGAACAGATTATCGGCCTCTTCAGCCCGATTTCCTACCTCGTCACAACCGGGCAATACGACATCGTCCTGGCAGATGTCCTGCGAGAGTCGACGGGCGACGCCCCGTCTGCCGACATTGATATGGTCCTGTCGATACTGGCCAAACGCAAAGCCCGCTTTGCGCAACGCCGTCCTCTCCTCGCCTCGATCATCTCGGATTCCGATCTGGAGAAGTTCCTGCGTGATGGTTTGGAGGGGCGCATGGACCTGGACGAAGACACCAGATCACAGCGTCGCCGATTGGCCCTGGCAGAAGTCCGGCATATCGTGTCGATGCTGCGCGCGCCCGACATCGGCATCCAGATCGGTGTTGCACGCGAACCGATTCCATCCACCTCGTTTCAGATCATCCGCAAGGGCGCGACCTCGACCCTGACGATCAGCCCGTTCAGGCTGGGCCATAACCCGAACATCCGCGTCGGGGTCGGCCTGATCACCGCCGCCCCCGAGGCACTGGAGCTGCACGAAGAGATCGCGCAACGTCTTTGGGCGACCTCGCTCAAGGATATGGAAGCGGCCGAGCACGTCGAATCACTGATTGCCCGGCACGGTATTGTCTGACATCACTTGCGCACAAATAATCATCGCAGCGGCCCGCGCGGAAAAGCAATTTCGGCAAAAGTCTCATTTTTGAGATTATTCCATTGACCCCACGGCCGAGGCAGGAAACCTTACTCCCATCACATCAAAAAAGTGACTCAGGGAGCATTTCATGAAATCCAACTTCATCCTCGCAGCTTTGACCGCCATGGGCCTAGGTGCAGCGGCACCTGCGATGGCAGCAGAATACGTCGCCAAGATCGGACACCTGGAAAGCACGCAGCAAAGCCGCCACGTCTTTCTGGAAAAGGTCGGTGACCTGGTTGCCGAACGCACGGGTGGCGAAGTCACCTTCCAGATTTTCCCGCAAGGCCAGCTGGGCGACCAGCGCCAGATGAACGAAGGTGTACAGCTTGGCACGCTTGAGGCGACCGTCGCACCTGCGGCTTTCCTCGGCGGTTTCAATCCGATGGTTTCGATCCTCGACATTCCCTACCTGATCCCCGAAGACGCGGATGCCGCCGCAGAACTGCGCGATGGCCCCTTCGGCCAGGCGTTGCTCGACAGCTTTTCCGACAAGGGCATGATCGCGATCGACCTCTGGCCCAACGGCAAGAAGCAGTTCACCTCGAACGATCCGATCGACACTCTGGCCGATTTCAAGGGTCAGAAGTTCCGCGTCATGGACAGCTCGATCCTGATCGAACAGTTCAATGCCCTCGGCGCCTCGGCCATCGCCCTGCCCTTTGGTGAGCTCTACACCTCGTTGCAGACCGGCGTTGTCGATGGCGAGGAAAACCCGCTCGACACCATCAAGGCGATGAAATTCTACGAAGTTCAGAAGAACCTTGTCGTGTCGGACCACGGCGCGATGGAAGACGTGATCCTGTTCAACCCGACATTCTGGAACAGCCTGCCGGAAAAGGATCAGACAATCATCAAGGATGCCTTTGCAGAAGTCATCCCCGAGCTGACAGCCCACAAGGCCGCAGCCGTCGAGGCCGCGCTGGAAACCATCAAGGAGTCCGGCACCAACGTGCGGGTCGCGGATGAGGCAGAGCGTGCCGAACTGCGTGACGTGATGTTCGGCCCGGCCTCGGACGCCTACGTCAAGAAAACCGGCGATGCCGGCCAGGCCCTGCTGGACACCTACCAGCAAGCCTACGACGCGCTGAAGTAAACGACGATTGGGCCTGCCCCCCGGCGGGCGGGCCCTGCCCCGGCTGACACCGGGCGACGAAACCCGTGAAGGATTCCACCCGATGAAAGCCCTCCACCTGTTGCGGACGATCGAGCGTTGCGTGCTTGTCGCTCTCTTCCTGACCATGGTGCTGCTCTATTGCGGCTCGGTCCTGACGCGCGAAATCGGCGGCACGTTTGCCAGCCAGTTCGCCTGGATCGAAGAAGCCGTTCGGCTGATGAACCTGTTCCTCGTCTTCCTGGCCCTTGGTCTGGCGCTGGAACGCGGCAAACATGTCGGGATCACCAATTTCCGGGACCGCCTGCCACCCCGCCTGATGCGGCTGGTGTGCGCCCTGATCGATATCGTGGGGGTGTGCTTCAGCCTCTACCTGGCCTGGCTCGCGGTCGAACTGGTTCAATTCGTTCTGAAAAGCGGGCAGCGTTCGCCCACCCTCGATGTGCCGATGGGCCTGATCTACCTCGCGCCCGTCATCGGCTTTGTCCTGCTGGCGCTGCGCTATGGCCTGAGCCTTTTTGGCGTCTTTGACCGATTTGTCACCCCGGAGGCCGCAGAATGATCGTTGCGCTTATCGTCCTGCTCGCGGTTGTGCTGCTGGCCACGGGGTTTGAGATGCTGTTGGTGTTGGGCCTGCCGGCCCTGGCCTACAAACAGGCGTTCTGGGCACAGCTGCCCGATGCCGCCGTGGTGCAAAAAATCGTCGGCGGCATCGACCATACGACGCTGCTGGCCATTCCCTTCTTTATCTTTGCCGCCAACCTGATGGGGTCCGGCCAGATCGCCCGCCAGCTGGTCGGCGTGATCAAGGCGTTGCTGGGTCACACCCGTGGTGGCATGGGTCACGTCGTGGTCGGTGGCAGCATGGCCTTCGGATCAGTCTCAGGGTCTGCGCCTGCGACCGTCGCCGCCCTGGGCCGCATGGTCTATCCCGAGATGCGCGCCGCAGGCTATTCCGAGAGGTTCAGCCTGGGCCTGCTGGTCGCCTCTGCCGAGACCGCACTGCTGATCCCGCCCTCGATCACGCTGATCGTCTATGGCTGGATCACCGGCACGTCGATTTCCAAGCTGTTTGCGGGCGGCCTTGCCGTCGGTATCGTGTTGGCCATCGCGTTTTCGATCTTCGTCCATTTCCAGGCCCGCCGCGACGGGGTGGTGCCCAGCCCCCGCATGGGTTGGGCCGCCCGCCTGCGCGCGATGTGGGAGGCGAAATGGGCCCTCGGGATGCCCGTCATCATCCTTGGCGGCATCTATTCCGGCGTCATCACCCCGACCGAGGCCGCCGCTGTCAGCGTGCTTTACGCGATCATCGTCGAAATGGTGGTGTTTCGCAGCCTCAGCTGGTCCGGCCTGTTTCGCATCACCGAGGACAGCGCGATCAACACCGCAATCATCTTCGTACTGCTGGCAATGGGCGGGCTGATCTCGTTCTTCGTCACGCTGGCGCAGGTGCCCAACGAGATCATCAGCCTGCTGGGACACCTCGACGCCGGGCGCATCACCTTTCTGATCGTCGTGAACATCTGCTTCTTCATCGCAGGCATGTTCGTCGATCCGAACTCGACCCTCCTGGTGCTGGTGCCGCCGCTCTACCCTGTCGCGCTCAGCTTTGGCATTGATCCTGTGCACTTTGGCATGATCGTCACGCTGAACGTCTGCCTGGGGATGATCACGCCTCCCTTCGGCCTCGACATCTTTGTCGCCTCCTCGACGCTGGGCAAGCCTGTCGCCGCGATCATCCGAGGCGTGTGGCCCTTTGTGCTGCTGAACCTGATCGTGCTGCTGCTGATCACCTACATTCCCCAGATTTCACTTTTCGTGCCTCGGCTGATCTTCGGCTGAGAAAGGCTTCTTCCATGACTGTGCATCCAACCGTCCTGTCCGTCCCGGCGCCGCCGGGTGTCATACCCCGTTGCGCCGAGGCACGGACCCGCGTCGTTTCAAATACGCCCGTCAACGGCGAATATCGCCTGTTGACCCTCGACGCCCCGGCCGAGGTTCTGGCCTGTCATCCCGGCCAGTTCTTTCAGTTGCTGTGCCCGGAACCCGACGGCGAACACCCCTTTCTGCGACGCCCGATGAGCATCTACGGCTATGATGCCGACGCAGGACAGTTGCAGTTTCTCTATAAGGTCACGGGTGCTGGCACGCGCGGTCTCGCGACGCTGAAGCCCGACGACGGACTGAATGTGCTGGGCCCGCTTGGTCAGGGCTTTACCATGCCCGAAAACCGCCAGAATCTGCTTTTGCTGGCGCGTGGCGTCGGCTTGGCCACGCTGGCTCCGCTGGCGCGGATGGCGCAGCGGAAGGGGCGTAGCCTGACCGCGATCTGTTCGGCCCGCCGACCAGAGCTGGCGATGTCGGTCGACCTGTTTCGCAGCTATGGCGCCGAGGTGATCGTCGTGCATGACGCGGACGAAAGCGCCACGCCCGAAGCCCTGCGCATCCTGATCGAGGCACAGATTGCAAAGCGTCGCATCGATGCCTTCTATACGTGCGGATCGGCGCGGCTTCTCCGCCTTCTGCAGGATATCGGTGCCCGACATGGCATCCCCGGCGAAGTGGCGATGGAACAGCAGATGGCCTGCGGCATCGGCATGTGCCAGGCCTGCGTGCGCAGTTTCCACGATGGCGATCAGGTCGTGCACCGCCGTGTCTGCCGCGAAGGCCCTGTGTTCCCGATTTCGGAGGCGATTGCGTGATGAAAGATATCCCCCATCCCCCGGTATGCGACATGGGCGTCCAGATTGGCGGCCTGCGTCTGGCGAACCCGATCATGCCCGCCTCGGGGACGTTCTCCGAAGATCTGTCGGACGTCTTCGACCTTGATATCCTTGGCGCGCATGTCTTGAAAACCATCATGCGGGATGCGCGCGCGGGCAATCCGACCCCGAGGGTCTGCGACCTTCAGGGCGGCATGTTGAATGCCATCGGGATCCCGTCAAAGGGCATCGATGATTTCCGCGACCGGATGCTGCCTTATTGGGCCGGCTACAAGGCCCCCCTGATCGTGTCGATTTCGGCCCATACCGTGGATGAATTCGCGCAGCTTTGCCGAGAGGTTACCCTGCCGGGTGTGGCCGCGATCGAAGCCAATATCTCCTGCCCGAACATCGAGGCCGATGGGCGCGCCTTTGCGATGCGCCCCGACACCACCGAGCAGGTTGTACAGCGCCTGCGGGCCGAGACGGACCTGCCTCTCTGGGCCAAGCTGACACCGAATACCGGAGAGCCGGTCGACGTCGCGCTTGCGGCCGAAGCGGCGGGTGCCGATGCACTGGTGGTGGCGAATACCGCGCTTGGAATGTCGATCGACGTGACGACCCGCCAGCCGCGTCTGGGCAATATCATGGGCGGGATCTCGGGGCCCGCGATAAAGCCGATTGCCTTGCGCATGACCTATCAGATTGCCCGTGCCTGCCGGATCCCCGTCATCGGCTGCGGCGGTATCGCGACGCGCGACGACGCGCTTGAATTCATGATCGCAGGGGCCCGCGCGGTACAGGTCGGCACCGCAACGTTCCAATCCCCCACTGTCATGGCACGCCTTGTTGCCGAGCTGTCCGAGTGGGCCAGTGCAGAGGGGCTGACCTCGATCGAGGAGATCATCGGGTCCGTCGGCACGCCCCGGGGGGACATGTCATGAAGGATCTGGATACGGATACCCTGGGCGGGCTGGCGCAACAGATTTTCGACGGGGTTCGCGCCCTGTCCAGGGACACGGCAGGCGTCAGCCGCCCGGCCTTTTCATCGGTCGAAACCGAAACGCTTGCCTGGTTGGCCGATTTCGCCCGCCAGAATGGCCTTCACGTCACCGAGGACGCGGGCCGGAACCTGCTGTTCAGCCTGCCTCAGGATGCAAATGCAACGCGATGGACCCTGATCGGCAGCCATGTCGATTCGGTGCCGATGGGGGGCAACTACGACGGCCTGGCCGGCGTCGCCGCAGGTCTGATCGTATTGATCCGTGCTGCCCGATCGGGGCGCCGATTTCGCAAACCTGTCAAGTGCATCGCCATGCGTGGGGAAGAAAGCGCCTGGTTCGGGGCGTGCTATCTGGGGTCCAAGATGTTGACGGGGCAGTTGCCAGCCGACGAACTGGCCGCAACGCACAAGGGCGATGACCGTCCGCTCTCGGCACACCTGCAAGACCTCGGCATCGACACCGCGCCGCTTGCCGCGCATCTGCCGATCTGCGACCTGTCGCGGATCGACGAATACCTTGAGTTGCATATCGAGCAAGGCCCCCTCCTGGTCGAACGTGATATTCCTGCCGCTGTCGTTTCCGGCATCCGCGGCAATTTCCGCCATCGCAAGATCCGATGTATCGGTCAGGCCGGGCACTCAGGTGCCGTACCACGCGCTTACCGGCATGATCCGGTATTGGCCTTTGCGGAACTTATGCACCGCCTTGATTCCACCTGGAGCCACCTGCAACAGACTGGAGATGACCTGGTTCTGACCTCGGGCATCGTCGGCACGGACCCTGCCAGTCATGCGATTGCCCGCATCCCGGACGAGCTGATGTTCTCGCTCGATATCCGGTCCCAGGATGCGGAGGTGCTGAACCAGATGCGACGCTATCTGCGTGCGCAGATGGACGACATTTCCCGCAGCCGGGGCGTGCGCTTCGACACCGGGTCCGAGGTTGCCGTGGCCCCTGCCCTGATGGATGCCACGATCATCGCAGGACTTCAGGACGCCATGCAGCAGGCGACTGGTGACACGTTCACCATGGCGTCCGGTGGCGGCCATGACGCTGCCATCTTTGCCCAGGCGGGCATTCCCGCCGGCATGGTCTTCGTGAGGAACCGAAATGGCAGCCATAACCCCGACGAAGCGATGGAAATCGACGATTTTCTGGTAGGCACCGCCGTCTTATCGACCTATCTGGAGGAGGCACCATGAAAGCCCCCCTCACCATGCCCCTGACCGCTGACACCCGCGCCGACTATGCACGCCGGACTGCACTGGCGCTGTTGGACATCGGTGCGGTTGAACTGGCCACGGCACGACCGTTCATCCTGTCGTCCGGCGTGGCCAGTCCAGTCTACATAAACGTCCGCAAGGTCATCTCGTATCCGGCGATCCGCGACATGCTGATGGGGTTTGCCACCGATATCATCGATCAGGACATCGGGCGCGACGGAGTCGATGCCATTGCCGGCGCAGAAACCGCCGGAATCCCATTTGCCGCGTGGATCGCGACGCTGACGGGCCTGCCCATGCAATACGTCCGAAAGCGGGCGCAGGGTTTTGGCCCCGGCGCGCATATCGAAGGCGTCTCCTACCCCGGCCAGCGGGTGCTGCTGGTCGAGGATCTGACAACCGATGGCGCCTCCAAGATCCGCTTTTGCGAGGCACTGCGACAGGCCGGGACCGAGGTGCGCGATGTGCTGATGCTGTTTCAGTATGATATCTTTGCGCAGACCCGCAGCGCGCTGAGTGACCACGGATTGCGGCTCCACGCGCTGGCGAATTGGGGGGATATTCTTTCAGCTGCAAAGGATACCAGCCATTTTTCCCACACCGACCTGGACCGGATCGAAAGCTTTCTGAATGCGCCGCTCGACTGGTCCGCGGCTAACGGCGGTTCGCGCCGCCTCATTTTCTGATTGAAGGATATCCCCATGTTCACGTTCATCCTTGAAACCCTGAAAGACCAGGGTCGCGGCATTCACGCCTATCGCTCCGCCGCCAAGAGCCTGTTCGAAAAGGCCGCCGAAAGCCCGGATAACGCCGCCGCCTTTTATATTCTCGCCACCAGCGCGGACACATTTGTCGACCGTCATGAACGGATGCCGATGTCCGCACATGAGCTGGAGCAGACCTTCGATGCCTTCCAGGCAGATATCATGGCCCTGCAATCAGCGCACGACAGCGACGATGCACAGGCCATCCTCGCAACGCTCAACCGCATTGCAAACGCGCGGGCCGTGGCCGACGTCTGAGTGATCGACCTTCCATGCGGCGCCCCGGCCCCGCATGCAAAGACCGCCACCGAACTGTCGCCTTCCCTGCATGTTCCGCGCCATCTGATGGCCCTGGACCCGGGATTTGAAGTTGCTCCGCTGCCGCACTTCGAATGCGCGTCATGGGTCTTTTTCAGATGACGCGAGGGCATGTGGATCGGCTTGAAAAGGGCTATGATTTTGGGTTGCGCCTGATTGTATTGGGGGTTAGATCGGGGCTCCACTGCTTAGTGGTTTTGTCGCGGGGTGGAGCAGCCCGG
>NZ_QWJJ01000051.1 GCF_003575965.1 Pseudooceanicola sediminis
CGGGCGGGGCGGGGCCTAGCACGGGGCCTGCCACGGCGGCGGCGGCAGCAGCGGCGGCGGTGGAGGGCGACCCTCGCATGCCGCCCCCGGATGCGTCCCTTCTGCGGGGTACGTGGCGGAGGCTGTGGGACAGCCACGCCAGTCGGGGGGCAAAGGTGCTGGTGTACCGGCTGCAACATGCTTACCTGCCTTGCGGGCTGTACAGGGCGGGCAAGGGCATTCGGCCACGGGTGACCACGGGGTGCGGGGGGTTGGGGGCGCACTGTCCTCACCCCGCCTGCGGGCCACCTGGCCCGCGGGCGTGGGCCAGCCTGACGCACATCTTCCTGGAGTGTCCAGCTTATGCGCAGGCGAGGACGTGGCTGCAGCAGCTGTGGGCCTGCGTTGCGCCCCAGGCAGCGGCGCCGCCAGTGACGGACGCGGGCTTCATGCTGGGGGACCGCATGGGTATGTGGGCCTCAGGCCCGCGGGGGGCGGGCGCGCTGCTGTGGAGCACTTTGCGGGCCACCTTCTTGTACGCCGTCTGGTGTGCGTACTGGTCCCGCGAGCCTGCTAAGCAGACGTCGGAGCATGTGGTTCGGGAGGTGGTCAGCGAGCTGCGCAGGGTGATGCAGCTGCGTTTCACTGCCGCCACGCTAACCCCTGAAACCCTGTCGGCTCTGCCCACTCAGCTTCTCACCGCACAGCTCAAGGCGGCTAAGCTGGAGCACTTTGTTGCCATCTGGTCGGCGGGTGGCGCGCTTTGTGAAGTGGAGGAGGTTCAGGGTGGGTCACCGAAGTTGAACTTGCGGCTGACGCTTGCATCACCTGTGCAGGCCCCCTAGGTTTCCTTTTGGGCGGCGTTTCTTTCCAGGCGCTGGCGTGGCGTTTATCGTCATCAGCTTATCT
>NZ_QWJJ01000013.1 GCF_003575965.1 Pseudooceanicola sediminis
ACCGCCCGGATACCGCCCAGATACCGACGTTGAAACCGATGCGGCTGCCGCCCCCGGCCTCCCCCCTCCTGGCACCGTCTCCGCCGCCCGGATACCGCCGCGATACCGCTTGGCGACCGACCTTGCAGACCGCCGGGCCTTATCTGACCGCGCCCCCGGTGCACCAGATCCCGCCATGGCACACAGCGGTCACCACGCCATCAGGCCACCCCCGGAACCGTCGGGGCCTAAAGGGCCAAGTCCTCTATCCGTATGGGAAATTTCGTCGGGGTATAGCCCGTCGCATGACGAATGGCATTGGCAATGGCCCCGACAGATCCGGTAATCCCGACCTCGCCCACCCCCTTGACGCCCAGCGCATTGACGTAAGGGTCGACCTCCTCGACCGTGATCGTCTCTATCGCCGGAATGTCCGCATGAACCGGGATGTGATACCCGGCCAGATCGTCGTTCAGCACCTTGCCCGACACCGGATCGAACACCGCTTCCTCGTGCAGCGCAAAGGACAATCCCCAGATCATCCCGCCCTCCAGCTGACTGCGCACCATGCGCGGGTTCAGGATACGCCCGGCGGCAAAGGCCCCCACCATTCGCGTCACCAGGATCTGCCCGATGTCGGGGTCGATCGCCACTTCGGCAAACACCGCGCCATGACTGAACATTGCGTACGCCCCGGCATGGGCAGCGTCGCGCTCCCCCACCCCGGTCCCGGCCAACTCGGCCAGCCCGGCGCGGGCCATGATATCGGTATAAGCCTCTCCCACCGTTGGATTATCTGCGCGCAGCAATCGCCCGTCGACGGCCAGAACGCCGCTGTTTCCGGCACCGAACAGCGGCGATTTCGGGTCGCTCAGGGCCAGCTCCGTCAGCTGCTGCACCACGGCTTTTCCGGCCTGCGACAGCGCCGTTCCGGCGGTGGCCGTGTGCCCCGATCCCCCCGCCACCGCCCCATCCGGCAGCACCGAACTGCCCGATCTCAGCACGACATTATCAGGCGAAATCGCCAGTCCTTCGGCCGCCGTCTGTGCCAGAATGGTCCAGGCGCCCTGCCCCATATCCACGCCCGCCACCTCGGCCAGCGCAGTCCCCTCGCCGTGCAAAGTGACCCGCGCCTCTCCGCGATACATGGTGCACATGTACTGCGCCGTCCCCATGCCCCACCCCAGCAACCGCCCCCGTGCATCCCGCATGCTGCGCGCCGCCAATGGTCTGCCCGCCCAGCCGAACGCCGCCGCCCCCTGCGCATAGCACTCGCGTAACGCCTTGGAGGAAAAGGGATGTCCGGTTGAGGGATCGACCTCGGCATAATTGCGCAGCCGGAATTCCAGCGGGTCCAGCCCGACCGCATCGGCGGCGACATCCATCGCCACCTCCAGCGCGGCAGACCCGCTCGCCTCGCCCGGGGCCCGCATCGCCAGCGGCGTACCGATATCGCCCCGCAACCCGGTGTGCGACATGGCCAGGTTCGGCACCGCATAGAGGTGCTGAGAGGCCCGCCCCGCGGGCTCCACGAAATCCTCGAAACTGGAGGTAAGCGCCTGAACCTCATGCGAAAGTGCGGTCAGCCTGCCGTCCTTTCCGACCCCAAGCTTCAGCGCCTGCCGTGTGCCCGCGCGGTGCCCGACTGGCCCGTACATCTGCGCCCGCGTCAGCACGGTCTTGACCGGCCGACCCTGGCTTCGCGCCGCCAGCGCCGTCAGCAGCAGCGCACCATAGACCATCAACTTTGATCCGAAACCGCCGCCAATGAACGGCGTACGCAGGATCACGTCCTCGGCTGCGATCCCCAGATACCCCGCGATCAGAGCCGCCGTCATGACCGGCCCCTGGTTCGGGGTGTTCAGCAGCAGCCGGGCACGCCCCTCCTGCTCGATCCATTCCGCGGCAATGGCATGTGGCTCCATCGCGTTGTGAAATTGCGCTGGTGTCTCAATAGTCGTTTGCGTCACCACGTCCGCATCGGCCAAGCCCTTGGCGACATTCCCGATTTCCTGCGCCGGTGGGGCAAAAAAGCCGACCATCCCGGGGTGCCACGGGGCCGATCCCTCGAACCCGATGCGCGGCGGCTCGGACACATAGCGCGGCGCAAGCAGGCGCGCGCCTTCGGTTGCCGCCTCAAGACTTTCGGCCAGCACCATGGCAATGGCCTGACCGGCATAGCGGATCGTGTCATCCTGCAAGGCCTCCAGCCGGAAATTGAACGGGTGCCGTTTTTCGTCCGGGTGCTGTGCCAGTGCGGGGCGGTTCTGCGGCGTCAGCACCTCGACCACGCCCGGATGCGCCAATGCAGCCGCCACGTTCAGCGCCGCGACCCGCCCGCGTGCAATACCTGCGGCAACCACCACCCCGTACAGCCCGGCAGCAAGTGGGGTATCTGCCGCATAGCGCGCGCCGCCCGTGACCTTGGCCAGCCCGTCGCGCCGCGCCAGGGACTGCCCACCAGTGCCAAAGCGGCGGGGCGCCGCGGCCATGCTGAACCCGTGATCCGCATCAGGCACCTTCGGCCCAAACAACGTGGTCGTATCCTGTTCCATACCGTCAAGCCTTGGATAATGTGTCGAAAACCGACGCAGGCATGGCTGCATCAAGGGGCGCAACACCAACCGTCGCGCGTTCAAAGGCACGCACGACGGTGCGCTTTGCCAGCTCGATCTTGAAACCGTTGTCGCCAGAGGCGGCGGCACCGCTCAGCGCGATCTCGGCTGCCGCGCGAAAGACGTCTGCCGTCGGGGGCCGGCCCCCCATGCAGTCTTCGGCGGCAGTCACGCGCCAGGGCTTTGGCGCCACCCCGCCAAGGGCAAGGCGTGCCGCCAGGATGCGCCCTTCCTTGATCTGGACCGCCGCTGCCGCCGACACCAACGCAAAGGCAAACGAGGTCCGCTCGCGCACTTTCAGGTATCGGCCATGCGCGGCAAAACCCGCCGCCGCTGCCGGAAGGATCAGGCCCGTGATGAAATCGCCCGCCCCCAACTGCGTCCGGCGCTGCGGTGTGTCACCGGGCAGCAACAGAAAATCGGCAAGGGCTACGCGGCGCAACCCCGACGGGCCGACAATCTCGACCATGGCATCCAAGGCGACCAGCGGCACGCAGAAATCCGACGGATGCACGGCGCGACAGGATTCGGACCAGCCGATCACCGCGTGTTCGCGCCCCGCATGCAGACGCGCATCACACTCCTGCCCCCCGTCACGCCGACCACAACCGGCATCCGGGTTGGAAAAATGTGCGCAGCGGGTCTCCTGCAACAGATTGCCCGCGACCGTCGCCATATTGCGAATTTGCGCCGACGCTCCTGACAGCAGCGCCTCGGCCACCATCGGGGAATGGCGCTGCAACAACGGGGACCGGGCCAACGTTGCATTGCGCACTGCCGCCCCGATCCGCAAGTCACCCGCCGCATCCAGCGCAATGTCCTGCAAAGCGGACACGGCGGTCATGTCGACCAGGACATCAGGCGTTCTGGCATGGCTCTTCATGAGGTCCAGCAGGTTCGTGCCGCCGCCATAGGCCATCGCACCGGGACGCCGCAGTGCCTCGGCAGCCTCGGAGAGGGTGCGGGGCCGCAGGAACTGAAAGGGTTTCATGATGCGCTATCCCGTCTGTCCAGAGCGGGCGCGCAGGACCTGGCGGACCGCCGCGATGATACCCGGCTGCGCGCCGCAGCGGCACAGATTGCCGCTCATTCCTTCGCGGACGCGGGCGGTGTCCTCGCCACTCTCCCCCTCGTTCATCAACCCGATCGCGCTGAGGATCTGGCCCGGCGTGCAGAAACCGCATTGCAGGGCATCGTGGTCCAGAAAGGCCTGCTGCATCGGATGCAGTGCCCCCTGCGTCGCCAGCCCCTCAACCGTGACCACCTCGGCCCCCTGCACCGTGACGGCCAGGGTCAGGCAGGCATTCACCCGCACCCCGTCAATCAATACGGTGCAGGCGCCGCACTGGCCGCGATCACAGCCTTTCTTGGCGCCTGTCAGGCCCAGCCGTTCCCGCAACAGATCCAGCAGCGTGACCCGCGGATCATCGAGATCGACGGCGCACTCAGCCCCGTTCAGGGTGAATTTCACCGCCTGGGTCATGAGAACATTGCGACGGACCGCGTGATGCCGTCCGAATGATCCAGGGCAACAAGTGCGTCGTCGACCTCGGCCAGACCGATATGAGCCGAAATCATCTCATCGACCTTCAGCACCCCGGCCTCGTACATCTTCATGTAGCGGGGAATGTCGATACGGAACCGGTTCGATCCCATGGACGACCCCTGCACGCGCCGATCAAAGGTCAGCATGGTGCTGTCGACCGACACCTTTACGCCCTGCGGCAACAGCCCGACGATGGTTGCCACGCCACCGGCCTTTGTCACGTTGAACGCGGCCTCGGCCGTCGCAGCCAGGCCGACGGCCTCGAACGCGTGATCGACGCCGCCTTTGGTCATCTCGACAATCGCCGCCACCTCGGTCCCATCCGCAAGGATTGCATCGGTGGCGCCATAGCCCAGGGCGGCCTCGGCCTTGGCCGGTGAACGATCAACGGCGATGATGCGCCCGGCCCCGGTGATCCGCGCGGCCTGGATCGCGCTCAGGCCGATGCCGCCACAGCCGATCACGGCCACCGTTTCACCGGGGCGCACCTGGGCGGTGTTGAAAACGGCCCCCATGCCGGTGGTGATGGCGCAGCCCATGATCGCGGCAACGTCCATCGGGATGTCACGGTCGATCCTGACAAGCGCGCGTTCGTGTACCAGCATCATCTCCGAAAACCCCGAAAGATTGACGAACTGCGACACCGGCTTGCCCTTGCGGGACAGACGCGGGCGGGCACCTTCGCTTCGCTGCAAGCCGCCGCCGATGCAGATGTTGGGGCGCCCCTTCAGACAGTTTTCGCATTCGCCGCAGAATGGCGTCAGGCAGCCGACGACGTGATCACCGGGGCTGAGGTAACTGACCTGAGAGCCGACCTTTTCCACCACGCCGGAACACTCGTGCCCGAGCACCAAGGGCAACGGAAAGCTTGACCATTTGCCCTGCCGGAAATGCAGATCGCTGTGACACAGCCCGCAGGCACAGGTGCGCACCAGAACCTCGTGTTCCTGCGGCAGATCGACGTCCAGGTCGTCGATCAGTTCCTGGGCGTGACCGGTCTCGTTCAGAATGAGGGCTTTCATGGCAGGTCTTTCACGTAGTACGGATTGCGCGGCCCAACCTTCGGGCCGCGCCAACAA
This sequence comes from Pseudooceanicola sediminis, assembly GCF_003575965.1. Taxonomy (GTDB): domain Bacteria; phylum Pseudomonadota; class Alphaproteobacteria; order Rhodobacterales; family Rhodobacteraceae; genus Pseudooceanicola; species Pseudooceanicola sediminis. The sequence continues at coordinate 5,220 of NZ_QWJJ01000013.1, forward strand.
ACAGGGTTACTGAAGGCCGGGAAAGGCAATGCGCTCTTCGTAGGGCTTCCACTGGTCGATGGTCTCAGCCGTCCATTCCGGCACGTTTTCAGGCGTGAAAACGACCGTCTCGGCAGGCTTGTCCACCTTGCCTTGCAGGATATCGGCCACCCACATCGACAGGTCGTAGCCGACCTTCACCGGCTCCATGTCCCAGCTGGCGTCGATCAGCCCCTGCTTGATCCCCGCCTGTGCAAAGGCTTCGCCGTTGATGCCCGTCACGATGATGTCGCGGCCCGCAGATTTCGCGGCCAGCCCGGCGCCCAGGGCCGGACCGTCACCGGATGTCCAGATCGCGGTCAGGTTGGGAAAACGGGTCAGCAGGTTTTCCGCGATCGGACGCGCGGTCGCGGAATCGTCGGGGATCGCGCGTTCCTCGGCCACGATTTTCAGGTCGGGGCAATGCGCCTGCATGGTTTCACGCGCCATGTCCCAACGCGGCGACAACGTGGGCAATTCGATGGTCTTGATCAGTGCCACCTCGCCCTTGCCGCCCGTGGCCTCGCACAGGTAGTCGCCCGAACGCACCCCCTGTTCCGCCGACGGAATATCGGCCTGCACCACCAACGCGTCAAAGCCCGGCGTGCCGCCGATGCCGAACACCGGAATGCCCGCGGCCTCGGCGCGCTTCAGCGGGGCCAGCACCGCGTTCGGATCGCCCGCCACGTTGATCACCAGCGCGTCGACGCCCTCGGTCACGAACTGGTCGATCTGCGACACCTGCTTGTTGATGTCGAGCATTGCATCCAGGAACTTGTATTCGATACCGCGCTCTTTCAAACCGGCGGCGACGCCTTCGTATTGCGCGCGCGCAGCCGGAATGGCGTAGTTCGCGCCCAGGATCCCGACAACGAAAGGCTCGTCCGCCTGCGCGCTGCCCAGGCTTGCCGCGAAACCGGCAGTCGCCAGCGCTCCGCTGGCCATAAGGGTCTTGAGGTAGCTCATGTGATCTTGCTCCGTGTTGGTGAATGCGGGCTCTGCCCTGCGTTGGTTATTGAAAAGTCTGCTTATTTCGCGCGAATGCGATCCAGGGCGATGGCTGCGATCAGCACCGCGCCGGTCGCGATGCCCTGCCAATAGGATGGGACGCCCGCCAGGGTGATGCCGTTTGCCAGCACGCCAAGGAACAGCACCCCGATGGCCGAACCGCCGATATTGCCTGACCCGCCAGCAAAGCTCGCGCCGCCCAGCAGCACCGCCGCCGCCGCCGACAGCTCCAGCCCGAGGGCGGCACTGACCGGCTGAGAAGACGTCAGCCGCCCTGTCAGCATGATGGCCGATACCCCGGCACAGGCGGCGGAAATGCCGTAAACCGCGACGCGCACGCGGGCGACATTGATCCCGGCCAATCGCGCAGCCGTCTCATTCCCGCCGACCGCATAGACGGAGCGGCCGAAGCGCGTCCATCGCATGACCGCATAGCCCAGCAGACCGATCAGCACGGCCAACACGACGGGCACGGGCAGGCCGAGGACAACGCCATCCCCCACCCATTGCACCGGATCCCACATGAAGGTCGACGCAGGGACGCCATTTGAAATGACCAGGGCCGCACCGCGCAGCAGCTGCATCATCGCCAGCGTAACCACGAAAAAGTTGAAACCGCCGTAGGCAATCAGCCCTCCGTTCACGACCGCACCCAGGATCGTACAGGCCGCAATCGTCAGGAAAATCGCCGGCCAAGCCCCCACACCCGAGGTCAGAAGCTCGGCGAGGAAGACGCCGCCGAGGGCGGTCATGGAACCGACGGACAGGTCGAGACCCTGGCTGATGATCACGAAGGTCAGCCCGACCGCCGCCACGAACATCACCGAATTGGTCCGCAGGATATTCATGATGTTATTGTATTTGAGGAAGTTTTCCTGGGTCAGCGACAGGAACACGATCAGCGCGACCAGCGCCGCCCCGACGCCGGCGTAGCGGCGCAGCAACGTCGGAAACGACGTCGGTATCTTGTCGGTATCTGAGGAGTTTTCCGCGGCGGTCATCATGGCTTCTTTCGCTGTGTCATGGGGGCTGAGGTGTGCACGGGGGTCAGGCCGCGCCGATCAGGTGCGCGCCCGACGCCCAGTAGGCGAGTGTTTCCTCGCGCGCGTCGCGCGCCGGAATGTCGGCAACGATCTGGCCCTGGAACAGCACCAGGATCCGGTCGCAGACCCCGATCAGTTCCTGCAATTCGGACGAGGCGATCATCAGGCCCATGCCGCCCCGCACCAGGTGCGCGATCTGGGCATAGATATCCTCCTTGGCGCCGACATCGACACCACGGGTCGGCTCGTCCAGCAGCAGCAGGTCGGGCGTGATCGCCAGCTCGCGCGCGATCAGCACCTTTTGCTGGTTGCCGCCCGACAGCTCGGACACCGCCTGCCGCGGGTCGGCGGTGCGCACCTTGAGCCCCTGCGTGCCCTGCGCGTAGGCCGCCCGGTCGATGCGTTCGCTGATCGGGGCCAATACAGGCAGCGCCGCGACCCGGGACAGCCCGGCATTGCGATACAGCGACCAGTGCATCACCAGCCCCTCGCCCTTGCGATCTTCGGGGACATAGCCGACGCCCAGCTGACGCGCCTGGCGTGGAGAGCGGATGCGCACCGCCTTGCGGTTCAGGAACATCTCTCCCGCCTCCATCGGTCTGACGCCGGCAATCGTGCGCAGCAGCGCGCTGCGCCCGCTGCCCACCAGCCCGGCCAGGCCGACGATCTCGCCCCGGTTCACCGTCAGGTCGATGGATTTCAACGGCCCGCGCGCCACCCGCACCATGCGCAACAGCGCATCTCCCTGCGCGACGCTGGCCTTGTGCCAGTAGGATTTCAGATCGCGCCCGACCATCATCGACACCAGTTCATGTTCGTCGGTTTCCGATAGCTTGCGGGTGCCGATGTACTGACCATCGCGCAGCACCGTCGCGCGGTCGGCATGTTCCATGACCTCGGTCATGCGGTGCGAGACGAAGCCGATCGCGGTGCCGGCGGCGCGCAGGCGCGAGAGCAGGGCAAACAGCGTCCGGGTGTCTGCCTCGTCCAGCGAACTCGTCGCCTCGTCCAGCAACAGAACCTGCGGGCGGTCGGCCAGCGCCTTGGCAATCTCGACCATCTGCCGGCGCCCCAGGGACAGGGTGGACACCGCCACGCGGGGGTCGATATCCAATTGCAGCTCGGCCAGGATTTCGGCCGCGCGCCGGTGGGTTTCGCGCCAGCTGACGCCGCCCGCACGTCGCGGCAAGCGGCCCAGAAAGATGTTTTCACCCACCGTCAGCGCCGGTGCCAGCTGTGGTTCCTGGCTGACCACGGCGATCCCCCTGGCGCGCGCCTCGGCCGGGGTCAAACCGACCAGATCACGCCCGTGCAGGGTGATGGTTCCTGCATCGGCGGGTTGCGCCCCGGCCAGGATGGTCAGCAGCGTCGATTTTCCCGACCCGTTTTCGCCCATCAGCGCATGGATTTCGCCGGGATAGAGCACCGCCTGCGCGTTATCCAGCGCGACTGTCGGGCCAAAGGTCTTGCGGATGCCGGTGGCCGTGATCAGCGGGTCCGCCTGTGTCGAAAGGCCGGAATTCGGGAGATCGCTGTTCATGATTTCTTGATACCGCCGTCCAGAGAGATGATTTCGCCGGTCATGAAATCCGACCCGCTGCCAGCCATGAACACGGCCAGGGGGCCGATTTCGTCGGCCTGCCCGACGCGGCCCAGCGGTGTTTCGGCACTGATCGCCTGCATCACCTCCGGCACCGCCAGCAGATGCGCGTTGATGTCCGTCGCAAAGGCCCCCGGCGCGATGGCATTGACCGTCAGCCCCGGCGCCCATTCCCAGGCAAGTGTCTTGACCATCGCGTTCAGCGCGCCCTTGCTGGCCGCATAGGCGACCCAGCCTGCCGAGCCGCGAATGCCGATGTCGGACGAGGTCGCGATCAGCTTGCCCGACCCGCGGACCAGCATCCGCGCCCCGAAGGCGCGCAGGGTGGCAAAGCTGCCAAGGACGTTGGCCTCAACGATCCGGCGCATATCGGCATCGGTCGTGTCGGTCGCCGGTTTGGTCAGGCTGATCCCGGCATTGGCAAAGACCGTATCAACCGGGCCATTTGTCCATATCTTTTCGGCAAAGTCGTCGACGTCATTCGCGTCGGTGATATCAAGGGCATGTGTTTCGCAAGCCCCGCCGATTTCGGTGACTGCCGCCTTGGTCATTGCCAGCGCAGCCAGGTCGCGCCCGGTGACAATGACCGTCGCCCCTTCGGCAGCGAGGGCAACCGCCATTGCGCGGCCCAGGCCACGGCTGGCGCCCGTCACGACAATTCGCTGTCCATTGAGAAGAGGCATTCCGTCGATCTCTTGCAAGGGGGCATCCGTTTGCCCGATCTGGTCAGGGCGGAATTGGGATGCGGTTTAGCAAGAGCTTCCTGCAATATGTCCGTACCAGTCAAAAGTTAAATAATAATTTTGTCCATATATATTTGCGGCCCGGTGCCTGCGCCTAATTCCGCAGCATCGGGCAGCTCAGGCCGCCGGCCTGCCCGCAGCCGCGCGCGCCATCGGCAGGCCGAGGCACAGCAGGCCCGCCGCCGAAACCGCGTATTCCACACCCCAGCCCGCCGTTGTGTGCAGCGGCGCCATCATCGCGATGCCCAGCCCACCCCAGAGCACACGCACCGGCCAGGACAGCGGGGTGCGGGCATGGCCGACCAATGCGCCGGTGACGAGGATCAGCGCGGCGGTCGCGCTGACAAAGACATAGCCGACGTCCCAGGCCGTTCCGCGCATCAGGATCGCGGGCTTGTAGATGAACAGGAAGGGCAGCAGGTAGGCGATCCAGCCAAAGCGAAAGGATTGCAGCCCCGTCTGGATCTGCGACGCCCCCGAAATCGACGCAGCCGCAAAGGCGGCCATGGCGATCGGCGGCGTGATCATCGACAACATGCCGTAGTAGAACACGAACATATGCGCGCGCAGGTCCGGCACGCCCAGTTGCACCAGCGCGGGCGCGGCCAGCGACGCCAGCAGCAGGTACACCCCCGAGGTCGGCAGGCCCAGCCCCAGCACGATGGCGACCAGCCCGGTCAGGATCAGCAGGCCGAACAGGTTGTCCTGGCCAAAATCCATCAGGAAATAGCTGAGGGCGAAGCCGAGGCCGGTCACCGACAGCAGGCCGATGATCATGCCCGCCGCCGCCGTGATCAGCAGGACATCGCAGGTTGTGCGCCCGGTGCGGACCACCGCCCGCAGCAGATCACGCCCCGACAGCCCCCCGAGGTTTGCGGCGTTGGCCACGAGGCCGAGCGCGGAAATGGCGAAGACGGTCCAGACGGCGGCGGTTTCGGCGCGCATCCTGAACTGAAAGATCAGCACCAGCAGGAGGACAAAGGCGACCACGGCAATCCAGCCGCGCCGCAGGATCGTCAGGACCGGCGCGCGCTCGGTGTCCTCGAGCGAGGCGATCCTGTCGCGCCGGGCGATAAAGTCGATCTGGGTGAAGATCGAGATGTAGTAGAGCGCGGCGGGCAGCAGGGCCGCGATCAGGATCTCCCGGTAGGGGATTTGCAGGATCTCGGCCATCAGGAACGCCGCCGCGCCCATGATCGGCGGCATCAGCTGACCGCCGGTCGAGGCGACCGCCTCGATCGCGCCGGCCTGCTCGGGGCGAAAGCCCGCGCGTTTCATCAGCGGTATGGTCATGACGCCGGTGGACATGACGTTCGACACGGCAGAGCCGGAGACGGAGCCCATCAGCGCCGAAGCCCCGACCGCGACCTTGGCGGCATTGCCGGGCCCGTTCCCCGCGGCCTTGAGCGCGAGCTGGGTGAAGAAGTCACCGCCCCCGACGGCGACCAGGATGCCGCCGAACAACACGAAGACCACGACGATGAACGCGGCAATCTGTAGCGCCTGCCCCCATGTCGCGGTGCTGTCGGCCCCCAGGAACTGCATGACTTCCAGAAACGGGATGGGCCGCCCGACGATGGCCTGCGGGGCGTGATCGGCAAACAGGGCATAGCCCAGAACCGCGACGAAAATGACCACCAGCGTCCAGCCAACTGCGCGGCGCAACCCCTCAAGCACGAGGCCGGTGACAAGGATACCCAGCACCGCGGTTTCGGTCGGACGGGTGTATTGCCCCTCGGCCAGCACCGGGAACCGCAGAAAGACCCAGATCGCGACGGCGCCTGCCACCAGAGAGAGCAGGCCGTCCACCACCGCTGCCCCCCGCGACCTGTCGGAGATGCCCTTGAGATAGATCACCGACAGGGCGGCGCCCAGCATCACCCCGGCAATCTGTTCGGGATAGATCAGCAGCCCGACACGCTGGGGAAGCGACAGCACCCAGACGACGGCCAGAGCCGGCGTGGCAAAACACAGGACGTTGGCATAGATCTCGGCACTTCGGCGGCGGACATTGTCGGGCATGGCAGGTTTCACGGTCATGTTGGGGCACAAGGAGTCATCCCGGGCCCGCAGCAGCACCCACTGGCGCCAGCGCTGCGGACCCGAAACCGCAGGGCGGTGTCAGTCGGCGGGCCAGATGCCGACGCTCTTGTAATAGGCGACCGCGCCGGGGTGGTACTCCAGCTTTTGCGCGCTTGCCAGGCTGGTGGGGTCATAGGTCGCCCAAAGCGGCCCGTTCGCCTTCAGCTCCGCTTCGCCTTCGTACAGGGCCTTGGCCACCTTGGAGATGATCTCGTCCGAGACGTCGGCATTGGCGAACAGCATGTAGGGATAGCTGAACGTCAGGGTGCCCGACGAAATGCCGGGCATTTCCTTTGCCCCGTCCCAGGCGGTCAGGCCGGTGCCGGGCAGGACCTTGTCCAGCGCAACCCCGTCCCCCTCCTTCATCGTCAGAAAGGTGACGCCGCCGACGGCTGCTTCGATGTCATAGGTCGCCTCCGATCCGACGGTCGCGATGGTCACATCCGTCAGCCCGTCCTTGATCGCCTGGAACATCGCGGGAAAGTTCGCCGTCGGCACCGGGGTCACATCGTCATAGCCGAGGTCGGCCGTCGCCAAGGCCGCCTTGAGGACGTAATCGCCCAGTGATCCGTCCGCGAACTTGGGAACCTTCTTGCCTGCAAGCCCGCCGATATCGCTGATCCCGAGGGTGCTGGCCACCAGAAGGCCAACGTCAAAGGGGATCAGCGTCGCGACCATCTTGAGGTTGGGCATCGGCTGACCTTCGGACATGCCCTCGCCCAGAACGGCAAAGCTGGCCTGCGGCAGGTTGGCGATGCCCAGCTCCATGCGGCCCGCGTCGACCAGCGGCAGGTATTGCGAGGTATTGCCCATGGCCTGCGGCCGCACCAGCAGGTCCGATCCGTCAGAGATGACGGCGGCCAGCGCATTCGACAATTGCGCGGTGGCGCCGCCCTTGGTGGTGCCGATGGCAACGGTCTGGGCCAGCGCGGCACCAGAGGCGAACACCGTCAGGGCCGTGGCCATGGCGAACGTGCGGAAATTGGGTGTGATGAACATCTTCGGTCTCCCGGATAAGGGCCGCGCCGGAGCGAGGCAGCGGCATGAAAGGGGCCCGCCGCGGAAGGGGACGCGGCGGGCCGGGGATCAGTCACATTTGTCGGCTGGGGCTTCGGCGAACTTGGTCCATTCGCCGCCTGTCACCTCGATCACGTAACCGGGCAGTTCGGCGTCATGGCCGACAAAGCAGATATTGTCACCGACAATCCCGTTGAACGACACGCCTTCCATGGCCGCGGCGAGCTCGGCGCGCTCCTCGTCCAGCTTGTCCTCGTCGCCCGTGACGCCGGTCTGTTCCATCAGCTGCTTGAGCAGGTAGACGCCGTCATAGGCCTGCGCATCGGTATGGTGCGCGCCCAGCTTGTGGATGCCCTTGTCCTCCAGCTGCGACAGGAATTCCGTGTTGAAGGTCGAGGCCGCGTCGGTCCGTCCCGGCCAGAACCCGGCCACGACCAGCGTGCCCTCGCCCTCGGGGCCGAACAGCTCGACGATATTGGGGTCGGCAAAGATCTGGCTGCCGATGACCCGGCCCTCGTATCCCTGGCGGCGCAGCTCCTTGATGACCTTGGAGGCACTTTGCGGCAGGCCGGCAACGGCAACGACATCGGGGTTCTTCTTCATGATCGTCGCGACCTGCGCCGACACGTCAAAGCTCTTGAACTGAACCGGGATCGGTTCGCCCACCTCGATACCCGCCTCCTTCATCAGGGCCGGGTACAGCTGCGTGCCCGCGCTGTTGGCGACAACCTCGTCGGAGACATAGACGATTTCGGCGGTCTCGTGCGGGATGTCGGAGGCGGTCAGCGCGGCCAGAAGGCGGCCGAACTGCTTGCTTTCGTCCTCGGTCAGGCGCCAGCCGTATTTGCTGTCGTCCGTCAGACCGGGGGCCGAGGCCGCCGTCGGGATCATCAGCACCTTGAAGCGGTCGGCGTCGTTCAGCGCGACGCGCGCCTCGCCCGACGAGAACGGCCCGAGGATGGCGAGAACGTCATCATCCTGGATCAGCTTGCGCGCGCCGACCGAGGCCTGGCGCGGGTCAGAGCCTGAATCAAAGCGGATCAGTTCGATCGGTTTGCCGTTGACGCCACCGGCATCGTTGATTTCCTTTACCGCGATATCAAAGGCGGTCAGCGCGCTTTCCCCGACGCTTTTCAAAAAGCCCGAGCTGGCAACGATATTGCCGATCTTGATTGTCTCTCCGGCAAAGGCGGGCAGCGCCGCCATGATCGCAACGGCCGACAACAGTGTGGTACGCAATTTCATCTTGGTCTCCATGTTGGATTTATTGTTTTTTTGCTTGGTTGGACCGGGTGCGGATCAGGCCGCCCCCAGGTAGGCTTCGGCAAGGTGCGGGTTTGCCGCCAGTTCGGCGGCAGGCCCGGACAGCATTTCGCGCCCCAGTTCCAGCACGACACCGCGTGCGGCAACCTCCAGCGCCATATGCGTGTTCTGTTCCACCAGCAGGATCGAGATCCCGTCGCGGTTCAGCTCCCGGATCAGGTCGAACAGCTTTTCCACGAACAGCGGCGACAGGCCCAGCGATGGCTCGTCCAGCATGATCAGCCGGGGGCGGGACACAAGCGCGCGCCCCAGGGCCAGCATCTGCTGTTCGCCCCCCGACAGGACGGTCGCCTTCATGTGCCGCCGTTCCGCGAGGTTGGGAAACCGGTCATAGATCGCGGCAAGGTCGCCATGCACGGCGTCGTCGCGGCGCATGTACCCCCCCATCAGCAGGTTTTCCTCGACCGTCATCGACACGAAGATCTGCCGGCCTTCGGGCACCAGCGCCATGCCACGGGCCACCCGCGCAGCCGGCGTCAGCGTGGTCATGTCCTCTCCGTCGAACAGGATCTGCCCGCCCTGCGGTTTGCGTGCGCCATGCAACGCCCGCAAGAGCGAGGTCTTGCCCGCGCCATTTGCGCCCAGGACGGTCACGATCTCGCCCTGGGCCACGCCGAAGGAAACCCCCTGAACCGCCCTTGTGCGGCCATAGGTGACCTCGAGATCCCTGACTTCAAGCAACATCGCTCGCCTCCGATTTGTCTGAATGGCGCGGGCCCAGGTAGGCCTCCAGCACCAAGGGATCGCGCTGCACCTCGGCGGTCGGACCATCGTAGATCTTGCGACCAAAGTTCAGCACGACCGCGCGCGTGCACAGCGACCGCACCAGTCCCATGTCGTGTTCGACCACCAGCAGCGTCACCCCACTGGCCGAGATCCGGTCGAGGAAGGCCATCAGCTCCTCCGTCTCGGCCCCGTTCAGCCCGGCTGCGGGTTCGTCCAGCAGCAGCAGCCTGGGGCGCGCGGCCAGGGCGCGCACCAGCTCGATCTTCTTGCGGATGCCATAGGGCAGGGTCGACACGTCCTGCCCCGGCATGACCTCGATGCCCATCTCGGCCAGCAGCGCCTCCGCCTCGGCCCGCGCTTTCGATCGGCCAAGGAACGACAGCGGCGCCAACAGCCCACCGGGGCGATCGGCGCGCGAATGCTGCCCCAGCATGACGTTTTCCACCACGCCAAGGTGCGGCATCAGGCGGATGTTCTGAAAACTGCGCGCCATGCCGAACCCGATGCGCTGGCGGCTGGGCACGGTGTCGATCAGCTGCCCGCCCAGGCGGACATGGCCGGCATCCTGGCGATAGACCCCGGACAGCAGGTTGAAGATCGTCGTCTTGCCCGCGCCATTGGGACCGATCAGCGCCAGCCGGCCCCCCTGTTCCAGCGTGAAACTGACGTCATCGATCACCTTCAGCCCCCCGAAGGAGATCGACAGGTTCTCGACCGACAAAAGGGGTACGGTGCTCATGCCTCGGCCTCCTTCTGGGTCGCGTTGGAGGAACGGCGGCGGAACGGATGCGACAGCCGTTCGACCAGCTGCCGCGTCACCAGCCCTTCGGAGCGGAACACCATCATCAGCACGGTCACGACACCCAGCAGCACGAAACGCCAGCTTTCGTCAGGCGGCGTCACCGCGCCCTCGACCCCGAACACCGACATAACCGCGACCTTCATCTGCGGCAGCAGATTGCGCAGCAGTTCCGGAACCAGCGTAAAGAACGCAGCCCCCACCATCGGCCCCCACGGCGTTTGCGCCCCGCCCAGCAGCACGTACAACAGCACGTAGATCGATAGGGCGGAATTGAAGGTCTGCACTTCGACATAGGTATAGGCATGGGCGTACAATCCGCCCGACAGCCCGGCCAGCCCGGCGCCAAGGGCAAACATGGCGACACGCACCATGCGCACATCGACGCCCATCAGGTCCGAAACCACGTCGTCGTCATGCACCGCGCGCACGACCAGCCCCAGCCGGGTCGACATGATGTAGAAACAGATCAACGCCGCCACGACGGCCCCGGCAACGGGCACGGGCCAGTCGATATAGTCGGGCACAGGCAGCCCCATCGCCCCGCCGAGCGCATCCGAGTTGATGATGATCCCCACCACCACCTCGGCAAAGGCAAATGTACCGAGCACCAGATACACACCCTTCAGCCGCAGTATCGGAAAGGCGAAGGCAAAGCCGATCAGCCCTGTCACCAGGATCGATGCCGGGATCGTCACGTACAGCGGCATCCCCATTTCGGCCGACAGCCAGGCGGCGGAATAGGCCCCGATTGCCTGAAACCCGGCCCCGCCAAGGTTCAGCTGGCCGGTGGCGACCGCCAGGAAGATCCCGTAGGCAAAGACGATATTGATCGCCAGGATCGTGATGATCCCGATCCAGTAACCGCTCATCACAATTTCCCCTTGCCGATGGCATTGTGGCCGAACAGGCCCTGTGGCCGCATCAGCAGCGTGACCAACAGCGCGCCCCAGACGGCGACCTGCACCGCATCCGCGCCGAAAAAGTGGATCGTCAGCATCTCGACCAGCCCGACGATGATGCCGCCCGCGACGGCCCCCCAGAGCGAACCGAGGCCACCGACGACCATCCCCGCGATGGCCTTGGAGCCGATGTCTTCGCCCATCTGCGGGCTGACTTCGCCGTAGTTCACCGCGAACAATGCCCCCGCAAGGCCGCACAGCAGCCCCGTCAACATGAAGACGACCGGTACGATCCTGTTCGGTTCGACCCCCAGGATCGACGCCGCATCGGGGTTTTCCGCGATGGCGCGCAGCCCGCGCCCAATCCGGGTGGATTTCATCATCCAGACCAGCCCCAGGATCAGCAGCATGACGATGGCAAAGCTGACAAGCTGCGGAATGCGTACGAAAATACCGCCAATCTGCGCCGTCAGATCAGACGACGGGCCGGGAAAGCGCTGTGAATCCGACCCATAGAAAATCCGGATGAGGTTTTCGAGGATCAGCAGAAACCCGAGGGACGACACCAGCGGAATGGCATGTTCGGTGGAATCGCCGTGGCGGGTGCGCATGTAGCGAAACGTGAAACGTTCGACCAGCAGCGAACACAGGACCGAGGCCAGCCCCCCGACGGCCAGTGCCAGCGGCCAGGCCAAAGGTCCGCTCAGCCCGAATGGCAGCCCGAAATACGCCAGCCCCCAGCCCACCATCCCCGCCACCATGAACAGCGTCGGGATCGTGAAGTTGAGAAAATTCAGGATGCTTATCGTCAGCGTAAAGGCGACCGCAACTGTCACATAGACGGACCCCACCATCAGGCCGTTCACGATCTGCTGGACTAGCAACATTGGGCAGCACCCAGGTTGCTGTAAGTTTCGGTATACATATCACGCTCTCAATTTAATTTGGACTGGACAAATTTGAACATCAAAAAGCGGCATCGGTCCAGCCACTCTTCGGCGCAGGACAAAAACATTTCTGACTCTGCCGGGTATATTTGCCCTAATATTGGGCAAAATGCGTCGAAATCAGCGTTTTGCGCAGAATTTTTGAGAGTTGCGGCCTGGATCTAAGCGTCGCCATCTATCCTGCAACCGCGCCTCCACGGTGGATTGGCGGGCTCGACTGCATTTTCAAAGTTGATTTGTACTGACAATATGTGCACATTTGAGCCTGAAATTACGGAACGCACATCACCTCGGAAGGAAGCGAATCGCGATGACACACAGCAAAGACGCAAGGTCGCGACGGGTAATCGTCGTCGGCGCGGGTCCGGTCGGCCTGGTCGCGGCATGTTCCCTGGTCGAAGAAGGCATCCCGGTCACCATCATCGAAAAGACGCCCGACCTGCCCGAAGACCTGCGTGCCTCGACCTTCCATCCGCCGACCCTCGACATGCTGGACCGGTTCGGCGTCACCGAGGGGTTGATCGAACGTGGTCTTGTCTGCCCGCACTGGCAGTTCCGGGACCGCGAGGAAGGTGTCGTCGCGACCTATGACCTCGGGGTGCTGAAGGACGACACCAACCACCCCTACCGCCTGCAATGCGAACAATGGAAGCTGACGCAGGCGCTGCGCGACCTGCTTGAGGCCAGCGACCTGGCGGAACTGCTGTACAATCGGCGCGCCACTGCGCTGTCGCAGGACGACGACGGCGTGACCCTGACCGTCGAACACGACGATGGCCGCGTCGAAACGATGGCTGCCGACTACGTGATCGCGGCGGATGGTGCGCATTCGGCGCTGCGCAAGACGCTTGAGATCCCGTTCGAAGGCATGACCATACCCGAGATATTCCTGTCGATGTCGACCGAGTTCGACTTTCAGCAGGCGATGCCCGACCTCGCCCCCATTGCCTATCTGACCGACCCGCGGGAATGGGCGGTGCTGCTGCGCACGCCCAGCCTGTGGCGCGTCCTGCTGCCCACCGACCCCGACATGAGCGAGGCCCAGATCAAGGACCCGGCGCTGATGGAGACCCGCCTGCAAGCGCTGTGCCCCAAGGATACGCCCTATGAAGTCGTTCACGCCACCGCCTACCGCGTGCACCAGCGCGTCGCGCAAACCTATGTAAAGGGGCGCGTTTTCCTGGCCGGAGATTCGGCGCACCTGAACAATCCGCTGGGCGGCATGGGCATGAACGGCGGCGTGCATGACGCGGTCAACCTGGTAGACAAGCTGGCCCGTGTCTGGCGTGGAGAGGCCGCGCTCGACCTGCTCGACCTTTATGACCAGCAGCGCCGCAAGGCCTGTATCGACACGGTGCAATCCCAGTCGATCCGCAACCGTCGCATGATGGCCGAAACCGACCCCGCCGCCCGCGCCGCCTATCACGACGACATGCGCGCCGTGGTGGCCGACCCCGTGCGGCACCGCCAGTTCATGCTGCAATCGTCGATGATCCAATCCCTGCGCGACGTCGAAGCGCTCGCCTGACCCCTGCCCGTGAGGACCCCCAAAATGACCGACAGCCTTGGCTACCGCATGAAATTCGGCGTGATCGCGCCCTCGACCAACACCTCTGTCCAGCCGGAATTCGACGACATGCGCCCGGTTGGCGTGACCAACCACTTCTCGCGTATCGTCATCCCCGACGACCCGGTGCATTCGGACGAGGATTTCAACGAACTGGTGATGCGCATCCGGGCCGAGACGATGAACGCCATCGACGCCGTCAAGACCTGCTCACCCGATGCCATGATCATGGGCATGTCCGCCGAAACCTTCTGGGATGGCAAGGACCGCGCCGACAGCCTCAAGGCCGAGGTCGAGGCCCGCGCCGGCATGAACGTCGCCATGGGATCGGACGCCTGCCAGAACGCGCTGAAATGCTTTGGCGACGTCAAGCGCATCGCGGTCGTGACCCCCTACATGCCCATCGGCGACGAACAGGTGCGCAAGTTCTTCACCGACTGCGGGTACGAGGTCGTCACCGTGAAAGGCCTGAAATGCACCAGCCCGATGCTGATCGCGCATGAAACCGAAAAGACCCTGCGCGACGCCATCAACGAGGTGAACGACCCCTCGGTCGAGGCCATCGTGCAGGCCGGCACCAACCTTGCCATGGCCCGCGTCGGCGGGATCGCCGAATTCTGGCTGGATAAGCCCGTCATCGCGATCAACACCGCCACCTATTGGCACGCGCTGCGCATGAACGGCATCCAGGACAAGGTGCAGGGCTACGGCTCGTTGCTCAGCCACTACTGACGCTTGCGGGCAGCGCCCCTGCCCGCCCCTCATCCCTTCAGATCAAGAGACCGCCATGCACTACGACTTCGTCCCCCTTCCCGACCGAAACCCCCTGATCTGGCCGAACGGCAAGAAGCTGGCGGTGATCCTGACCACCAACCTTGAATACTGGGATCAGGAACGCGACGATCCCGCGCCCTACTACCCCGGTGGCCCCGGCATCGTCGGCGGCACGCTGGGCGGCGATGTCTATGACAACCCGAACTGGACATGGCGCGAATATGGCCAGCGCGTCGGCGTCTGGCGCATGTTCGATGTCTTCGCAGCCGAAGGCGTGCCGACCTCCTGCACCATGAACGCCAAGATGGGGCTGGAACGGCGCGCCGTGATCGATGCCGCCGTTGCCCGTGGATACGAGGTGATCCCCCATAACTATGTCCAGTCCGATCTGCTGACCGATTTCGCCAAGGACAAGGAAAAGGAACGCGCCGTCATCCGCGAAACGCTGAAGGTCTATGCGGATGTCGTCGGCAAACCCGCCAAGGGCTGGCTGTCTTCCTCGCTGCGCTCTACCCTCAACACCGCAGACATCCTGGCGGAAGAGGGGCTGACCTTCTTCACCGACCTGCTCAACGACGACCAGCCCTACATGATCCAGACCGAAAGTGGCCGACCGCTGGTCTCGATCTCCTATACCTCCGAGGTCAACGATTTCACCGTCTTCATGCGTCAGGGCATGGACGTCGACGGCGCCGCGCGGGTGTTCCAGGAACAATTCGACTGGCTGCGGCAAGAGGCGACGGACAGCGGTTCGGGCCGGTTCATGAACATCGGCCTGCACCCCCATGTCATCGGTCAGCCATTCCGGATCCGCGCGATCCGTGATTTCATCCGCTATGCCAAGCAATTCGACGACATCTGGTTCGCCACCCGCGAAGAGCTGGCGGACTGGTACGCCGAAAACCACGCGTCGCACATCGGATAAGACCGCGCGAAAGGGACCGCATGACGGACAGGGAAACGGAAATGGACGCCGACGCACTGGCCCAGATGAAACCGGCCGATCGCGCCTATCATGTGATCCGCGCCGCGATCCTGTCCGGCGAATTGCGCCCCGGCGCCCATCTGGCGGAAAACCAGCTGGCCGAGATGTGCAATTCCTCGCGCACCCCCGTGCGCGAGGCGCTGCAACGCCTGACCGCCGAGGGGCTGGCCCTGTCCGAACGGCGCAGCCGTTTCGTGGCCAATTTCTCCTACGAGGAAGTCTCGGTCGTGTTCGAGCTGCGGGCCCGGATCGAATCCTACCTGGCCCGGATCGCCGCCCGCAAGATCACGACCGAGGAGATGGCGCACATGCAGGACCTGATCCTGCGCATGGACGCCGAGGAGGCCCGCGACCCGATCATCTTTCACGATCTGAACACCCAGTTTCACGACGCCATCCTGCGCGCCACGCGCTCGGCGCAGTTGCGGTCGGTCACGCGGCAGGTCTTTGCCCTGCCCCTGGTCACGATCAAGCGCGCCTATTGCGATCAGCCGATTGATTCATCCCGCTCGAATGCCCAGCACCGCGATATCCTCGCGGCCTTTCGCAACCGGGACGAGGCCTGGGCGGAATCCGCGATGATGGGGCATATCCTGTCTGCCAAACCCACCCGCCCGCAGGACGACTCGCCCGAGGCGACGGCGCGCCAAAATGCCGAAGACGCCCTGACACGGGCGATGGCAAACAGCCTCGGCACCCCTGCGCACGGCGGCTTTTTCGGAGATCCCAAATGACATCCACCACCCGCCCGCTTGGCGGCAAGACCGCCATCGTCACAGGCGCTTCACGCGGCCTTGGGCGCGAAATGGCGCTGGAACTGGCGCAGGCCGGGGCAAATCTGGTTCTGTTGGGTCGCACCGACGGCGCCGCCTTGCAAGACGCGCGCGCCCAAGTTGCGCAACTGGGTGCCGAAACGCTGGCGCTGGCCTGCGACGTGGCCGACCCGGTGCAATGCCAGGCCGCCGTGACCGCAGCGATTGACCGCTTTGGCGCGATTGACGTGCTGATCAACAATGCCGGGATCGGGATGCGCGCGATTTCCGAAACCTTCAATACCGTCCCGACACGCTTTTGGGACGCCACGCCGGAGGCCTGGGCCGCGATCATCGCCGCCAACGTCAATGGCCCCTTCAACATGGCGCGCTTTGCCACGCCGCAGATGCTGGCGCAGGGCGCGGGCAAGATCATCAATATCTCGACCTCCGATCAGACCATGGTGCGGCGTGGCTATGCGCCCTATGGCCCGTCCAAGGCCGCGCTCGAAGCCGCCTCGCGCGTCTGGGCGCAGGATCTCGACGGCACCGGCGTCACGGTCAATGTCTACCTGCCCGGCGGCGCGGCGGACACCGATCTGCTCCCCCCGTCGGCGCAGAAAAAGGGGGCCGACGGCAATCTGCTCTCGGCCGCGATCATGCGCCGCGCCATCGTCTGGCTGTGTGGCGCGGGGTCCGACGGCGTCACCGGCGCGCGTTTCATCGCCCGCCACTGGAACCCCGACCTGCCTGATGCCGAGGCCGCCGCCGCCGCCCGCTGCCGCCATGTCGACAAGCCGGAAATCATGTAATGGTCGCCCTCGGCCCCCATGCCAGTGTCGAACGGGTGATCGACATCGACCCGTTCCGACTGCCGCTCGACTTCCTGTTCCCCGACGCGCAGCTCGGCACGCTGGCCACGGCGCGCGGCTGGCTGGCCCCGCATCACGTCGATTTCGACCGGGCCGAGGTGCTTTTGGGCGTGCAGAGCCACCTGTTGCGCATCGGCGGTCGCGTGATCCTGATCGACAGCTGCGTCGGCGAACACAAGCACCGCCCCAACCGTGCCGACTGGCACATGCGCGCCGACACCGGCTATCTGGCCCGGCTGGCCGCGCACGGCGTCACGCCCGCCGATGTCGATGTGGTCTTCTGCACCCACCTGCACGCCGATCACGTCGGCTGGAACACCCGGCTTGAGGATGGCCGCTGGGTGCCGACCTTTCCCAACGCCCGCTACCTGGTGGGCAGGACCGAGCTGGCCCACTGGCAAACCCACGCCGCGGCCAACCACGGTGCCTTCACCGACAGTGTCGCCCCCCTGCTCGAGGCCGGCTGCGTCGACGTCGTGGACGATGGCGCGGACCTCGGCGGCAAGATGCAGCTGGCGCCCGCCAGGCTTGACGCAACCGACCTCAGTGGCCATTCGCCCGGACAGCTCGGCCTTGTCGTGCAGGGCGGGGGCACACGCGCGATCTTTTGCGGCGATGCCATCCACAACCCGGCGCAGCTGGTGCGGCCCGACTGGACATCGCAGTTCTGCCATGACCGCGCCCTTGCGGCCCGCACGCGGCGTCAGCTGCTGCAAGACGCCAGCGATACCGGCAGCTACATCATCCCCGCGCACCTGCGGCACGCCATGGCGTTCCGCCCGCTGCCCCGGCATGACAACGGGCACGACACATGGCAGCCGCTATGGCTTCAGGATTGACCGCGGTTCCGGCGAATACGCATCTTGTAACTCAGCTGCTCGGCCGGGTGCCAGTTGCACGACGTGATCAGAACCCCTTCGGACGTCCGGTAGCGGCGCAGCAATTGCAGCGCGATGGCACCCGGGGCCAGGCCCAGCAGCCTTTGCGCGGCCTCGGGCATCGGGGCGGCGCTGATCTCCTGCTCGCATTCGTCGATCGGCACCACCGAATGGCTCTCAAGCAGGTTGAAGAACGGGCCGTTATAGTCCTGAAACTGCGGCACCAGATGGGCGAAGGCCGCCGGAACATAGCTCTGGATATAGGCCAGCGGCCGCCCCCCCGGACGGGTCCAGCGGACACCGTTCACGCGGGTCCATGCCTCGCCCGGCTTGCCGCCGACAATCTGCGCCAGCGCCTTGTCCAGTGTAATCACCTCACTGCCCAGCACGACATAGTAGGTTTCCACCGCAACCTGGAACAGCTCCTGCAGGCTGTCGAAGGTCTGGCTGTAGCGCACCTGCGGCTGGGTCGAAATCACCCGCGTGCCAAGGCCCTGACGACGCTCGACAAAACCGTTGTCCGTCAGGTTGCGCAGCGCCTCACGGACGGTAAAGCGCGAGGTGTCGAATTCCGCCGAAAGCTCCACCTCGGTCGGCATCAGCGACCCGATCGGATAGGTGCCGTCGCGCAGCCGCGTTTCCAGAATGCGCTGGATGCGCGCATAGCGCGGCCCTGCCCCCTCACCACCGGAGGTCAGTTTATCAGACGAATTTCCGGACATCAGCGCCTCGTACCTTGCAATGGCCTACCTCTACCTGCTGCAACCTACAGGAGTCTCTGCTTATTTTGACCATTTAGTCCAGCCTGTCCCCTTTTCCTGCACAATCTTGAACACGCGCGCCCAATAGATATGGACATTTAAATATCGCCATGAAATATTTGAACGGACAAGGGGTGACCACCATCCCGTCGTCACCGGAAACACGATAATGCCTGCGCCTCTCGCCTCTTCTCGCCGCATTGCGCGCCGCGCCTCCTCCTACGGCACACGTGGGCGGCTCGGGCTGATCACGCCGCCCACCAATACCGTGAACGAGGCGGAATGGGCGCGCATGATCCCGATGGGGGTCACCAGCCACAGCCACCGGATGCGTCTGCACGCCGACACGACCAGCCCGGCGGGCCTGCAATCCCTGCATGATGACCTTGATGCCGCGATTGCCATGCTGGCGGCGGCTGACGTCGACGTGGTGGCCTATGCCTGCACCGCGGGGTCGATGATCACCCCTGCCGCTGCCTTGCCCAATGACCTGACGGCGCGCAACCAAATCCCCGTTGTCACCACCGCCGCCGCGATCATCGATGCGCTCACGGCCCTCGGCGCGACCCGGATCAGCGTGGCCACCCCCTATCACGATGCCCTGAATGACCACGAGGCGCACTTTCTGGCCGATCACGGCATCGAGGCGCTGTCGATTTCGGGCCTCGGCCTGGGGGCAAACGGCCCTGCGGAATATTCGCTGATCGCGCAGACACCTCTGGATCAGGTGATGGCCCACGCGCGCCGCGCCTTTGTCCACGGGTCCGATGCCCTGCTCCTCTCGTGTACCGACTTCCCGACGCTGCCGATCATTCCCGCGCTTGAGGCGGAACTGGGCGTACCGGTCGTGTCCTCGAACACCGCGACCCTGTTTGCCGCCCTGAACGCAGCGGGCCTGACAGGCGAAAAAATAACCGGAGCCGGGCGCCTGCTGTCCGGCGCATTCACCTGATCAGGAGCAGTCCCCATGGCCAACCCCGCACTCCGACAAAAGCTCACCTCGGGCGACTTCATCCTCGCTCCCGGTGTCTTCGACCTGATCTCGACCCTGATTGCGGATCGCGCCGGGTTTCCCGCGCTCTACGTCACCGGCTACGGCACCGTTGCCTCTCACCTCGGGCTGCCGGACGCGGGCCTTGCCACCTATACCGAAATGCTGGGCCGCATTTCCCAGATGGTGAAACGGGCTGACACCCCGATCATCGCCGATGCCGACACCGGCTATGGCGGCCTGCTGAACGTGCGCCACACCGTGCAGGGGTATGAGGACGCGGGCGTCACCGCCATTCAGATCGAGGATCAGGAGTTTCCCAAGAAATGCGGCCATACCCCCGGCCGCCGTGTCGTCGCGATGCAGGATATGGTGCGCAAGGTCGAGGTCGCGGTCGACAGTCGCCGCTCGGATGATTTCCTGATCATCGCCCGCACCGATGCCCGCACCACCCTCGGCCTTGACGAGGCGATCCGCCGGGGCAAGGCCTATGCCGCCGCCGGGGCCGACATCGTCTTTGTCGAAAGCCCGGAATCCCCCGAAGAGATGCGCCGCATTGCCGACGAGATCGACCGCCCCCTGATGGCCAACATGGTCGAAGGCGGCCGCACCCCGATCCTGACCGCCGAGGCGCTGGCCGATCTGGGCTATGCCCTCGCCATTCACCCTGCCACCGGCTTCCTCGCTGTCGGTGCGGCGCTGACGGCGGCCTACGCCGACCTGCTGGCCCATGGCGAAACCACCGAGGCGATCCCGATGCATTCCTTTTCCGATTTCAACACCCTTGTCGGGTTCGAGGACGTCTGGGCCTTCGAACGCCGTTTTCCCGAAATCGACTGACCAGACACCGCTCCGACACCGCTTCGATACCGACAGGATACCGACGTTATGACCGACGACCTGACAGACAACTACGCCCGGGCCTATGGCGGCTCCGCAGGCTTCGGCGCGCGCCCCGCGCTGGTGCTGGTCGACTTCGCCCAGGGCTACTTCGACCCCGACTGCCCGCTCTATGGGGGCGAGGGGTGCCGCACCGCCCTCGCCTCCGCGCTGCGCATCCGCGCCGCCGCCCACGCCGCGCGCCTTCCGGTGATCCTGACCGAGGTCAGCTATCCCGACGACACGGGTCTGACAGGCGGGCGTTTCTGGCAAAAAGCCAAGCCTTTATCGGCCTTTATCAAGGGCCGCAGCACCGCCGCCTTTGCCGACGGGCTGGTGCCCCAAGACAACGAAGTCATCGTGACCAAGCATTATCCGTCGGCCTTTTTCGGCACGTCCCTTGCCCCGATGCTGACCGCCATGGGTATCGACAACGTGATCCTGGCGGGTCTGACCACCTCGGGTTGCATCCGCGCCAGCTGCGTCGACGCGATGAGCCATGGGTTCATCACAACGGTGGTTTCAGATGCCTGCGGCGACCGTCACCCTGGCCCACACGATGCTAACCTGTTCGATATGAACGCAAAATATGCCGATGTGGTCTCCGAGGAAACCATCCTCGCCCATATCGCCTCGCTCCGCTCCGGCGGCAATTGACCCCAAGGAAAGGCCAGGACATGGCACTGCAAGAAAACGGCGCGCTGCACGCGCCAAAAACCATCGCCGTCCTCGGCGGTGCCGGTGGCATCGGCCGCACCCTGGTCGCCAGCCTTCAGAACCTTGGCCACACGGTCACTGTCCTGGACCTTCCGACCTCTCTGAAAGCGCATAAAATCAACGGGATAGAGATCGACGCCGCGGATGAAGCAGGCGTCGCCCGGGCGATGGACGACCTCTCCGTGCGCCATGCAGACGGCCTTGATGGCTTCGTGAATCTTGCGGGCTGGAACTCGGTCATCCAGCCGCTGAGCGAGACCCCGGCGTCCTATTTCGACGATGTCGTGCAGGGCAACCTGCGCTCCACCTTCCTCGCAACCAAGGCCGTGGCACCCCTGCTGCGTGACGGCGGCGCGATTGTGCTGTGTTCTTCGGGGCTTGGCAGCTTCATTCGGCCCGGGTTCGGGCCCTACGCGGCCTCCAAGGCCGGGGTCATCGCGCTGACCAAGACCTTCGCCCTCGAACTTGCGCCACGTCTGCGGGTCAATGCCGTCGGCCCTGCCGTCGTCGACACCGCCTTTCTGCGCGGCGGAACGGGGCGTTCGGACGAAAGCAGCGAAAACGTGTTGGATATCGAACGTCACAAGGCGATGACGCCACTGGAGCGCGTCGCGCAGCCCGAAGATGTCGCTGGCCCGATCCGCTTTTTGCTGGGACCGGATTCCAGCTTCATGACAGGTCAGGTACTGTGGGTGAACGGCGGCGCCTACATGCCCTGACACGGCGGCACAGTGCCTGCCGACTGACCTGACCTTGACGCGAGTTTCCGTGACTATTCAAACAGATATGACGTCGAACACCTTCCGCGACCCCGGTTTCCGCCGCGCCACGGCACGGCGGATCTCGGTCTGGTTGGCGCTTGCGGTGTTGTCTGCGGCGCTGGCCTGGGCGCTGGAACTTGTTCACCTGCCGGCGGCCTTGTTGCTGGGGCCGATGATCGCCGCCATCGTGATGGCCGCCACCGGTGCGACCGGCGGCTCGGGGCCGTTTCACGTCATGGCCATCCCGCGCCCCCTGTTCGGCATTGCCCAGTCCGCCATCGGCGTCATGATCGCCACCACGATCCCGCCCGAGACCCTGCGCGATATCCAGCAGAACTGGCAGGTGTTCCTGTTCGGTGTCGTCTCGGTCATCATCGTCTCGACAACGCTGGGATACCTGCTGGCGATACGCCAGGTGCTGCCGGGGGCCACGGCGATCTGGGGATCGACCCCCGGCGCGGCCCAGGCGATGGTCTTTCTGGCCGAGGCGCATGGATCCGATATGCGGCTTGTCGCCGTCATGCAGTATCTTCGGGTTGGCCTGGTCGCCGCAGGTGCGTCACTTGTCGCCCGTTTCTGGGTTGGCGCGCCAGAGGTCGCCCCGGCGGCGATCGTCTGGTTTCCGCCGCTCGAAACCGGCGTTCTGCATACCATGGGCCTCATGCTTCTGGGGGTCGGCGTGACCCGCGTCCTGCGCATTCCGGCGGGGGAATTCCTGGTGCCGCTGCTGGTCGGCGCCGCGGCACAGGGGCTGGGCCTGGTTCATCCTGCCGTGCCCCCTTGGCTGCTGGTGATCGCCTTTGCCCTTTGCGGCTGGATGATCGGCCTGCGGTTTACCCGCGAAATCCTCGTGCACGCATGGAAAGCGCTGCCCAGGCTGGTCATGTCGATCATCGTGCTGATGACGCTTTGCGGGGCGCTGGCCGCCCTCTTGTCGTGGTGGCTGGGCATCGACCCGCTGACGGCCTATCTGGCGACCAGTCCCGGCGGCGCGGATTCCGTCGCGGTCATCGCTGCCTCCAGCAATGTCGACATGGCATTCGTGATGTCGATGCAGACCTTGCGGTTCATCCTGGTGCTGATCTCGGGGCCTATCGTCTCTCGCTGGTTTGCCAGACGCCTCGCGGCACGCAACGCCAACCCAGCCTGAAACCGATTTGGTGGGCGATGCGCCCCCCCTGCTGCACAATCCGCTGCGTCAACGGCACCCGGCCCCTAGGGTCGGCACGATTTTGCCCCTTGCCCGAGGCCGGTGACGCCCCTAAGACGGGGACGCTTCGGTCCGGCGGAAATCTGTCCGGATAATAGGGAACGTGGTGCGGGTTTCGGCCCAATTCCATGACTGCCCCCGCAACTGTAAGCGGTGAGCGAAGCCGGAACATGTCACTGTCGCGTTTCGCGATGGGAAGACCCGGCCCAGCATCGACCCGCAAGTCAGGAGACCTGCCGAAGCCGATCACCCAGTTGCCGTGCGGGGCGCGCGCGCGACGGCGGACTGTCCGCAGAGGTGGCATTTGCAACCGTCTGAGGCAGGGATACCCCCTCCAACGACCAGATCGAACATGCCGGACAACCGGCAGACATAGGAGACGGGTCATGAATACCCCCCGCCTTGCGGTACTGCGCGCCGCCACAGCCATGACGACACTTGCCCTGACGGGTGCCGTGTCACAGACCGCCATTGCACAGGATGCAATCGATCTGGACGCGATCACCGTCACCGCCAACAGGGGCGAAACGACCGAACGCAGCCGCACGGGGTCGTCCGTCGACGTGGTAACCGAAGAAGACCTGAAATCGAGCGGGACGACACGCCTGGCCGACTATCTGATCAGCCTTCCCGGTATCAGCCTCAGCGGGAACGGCGGCATCGGCGCGTCGACCAACCTGCGGATCAGGGGCGCCGACGGGCGGTACATTGGCGTTTATATTGACGGCATCGACGTGAATGACCCGGCCTCGACGCAGGTCTCGTTCGACTTTGGCTCGCTCACCACCCAAGGGATCAGCCGCATCGAGATCCTGAAAGGCGCGCAGTCTGCTCTCTACGGGTCCGAAGCGATTGCCGGCGTGATCAACATCACCACCAACCAGGCGACAGAACCCGGCCTGAGCCAAAGCATCGCAACGGAATACGGCAGCTACAACACCACCAAGCTGGCCTATAACCTCAGCTATCTGGGTGCGCGCGGCAGTTTCGCGACGACGCTGTCGCATATCCGCACCGACGGCTTCTCGACCGCCGACGAGAACGATGGCAACACCGAAGCGGATGGGCACGAAGCGACCCGGCTGAGCTTTTCCGGCGACTACCAGCTGACCGACACCGTGACAGTCGGGGGCGCCGCCTTCTGGGCAACGTCGGAGTCAGAGTATGACGAATATTCCGGAGGGCCCGTCGATGGCCTGACACACGACGAAACGTCGGAAAAGGATCAGCTGGGCCTGCGCGCCTTTGCCCGGGTCGATGCTGGCGCGGTGCAGCACGAATTTTCGGCGCAATATTATCAGAATGACCGGCTTTCCTCGGGCACCAACAGCTATGGTGCCTTTGCATATCCCTATTTCGGGCAACGCTGGAGCCTTGGCTATCACGGCCAGACCGAGCTGTCGGTCGCGACCCTGACCTTCGGCGCGGACGCCACCCGCGAATCCTACAAGAACGACGGCGATTCCGGGGCCAATGACATGCTGGGCCTCTGGGCGCAGGCAGACTGGCATCTGGCCGACGAATGGGAGCTGGTGACGGTCCTGCGCCACGACGACCATTCCACGTTCGGCGGTACGACGACGGGGCGGGTTTCGCTGGCCTGGCTGCCGGACCCGGATCTGACCCTGCGGGCCGCCGTCGGCACCGGCTTTCGCGCCCCCTCGCCATACGAACTCTACGCCAGCTACTATGGCAATCCCGACCTGCAACCTGAAACGTCGACCAGTTACGAACTGGGGATCGAGAAACGCTTGGGCGCGGGCAGTTTCAATGCCACCCTGTTCCGTACCGAGATCACGGACCTGATCGGCTATGATCGCGCCACATATGCCTATACCCAAACCGAAGGAACCAGCTGGATGCAGGGACTGGAACTGTCGGCCAAGTCGCAGCTGAGCGATCGCATCGCGGTTTCGGCGGCCTATACCTGGACGGACAGCCGCGATGCCAAGACGGGTGATCGGCTGGCGCGGGTTCCCCTGCACGACATCGCGCTCCGCCTGAATGCGGACCTGACGCCCGAGATCAGCGGCGCGCTGTCGGTGCGCCACGTTGCGGGGCTGAACGACAGCACGGGATCCCTGCCAGATTACACCACGGCGGATGTCTCGGTGCGCTACGCCATATCGGATGAGAGCGACGTCTACCTCAGGATCGAAAACCTGCTTGATGAACAATACCAGACGGCGCGCGGATATGGCACGTCGGACCGAGCGGTGTATTTCGGACTGCGGAGCAGTTTCTGATGCTGCGGCGCGCGCTGTGCCTCCTGTTGGCGTTCGCGGCTCCGGCTGCGGCCCAGCAGGCACCTGCGCGCGTCGTCTCGATGAACTTGTGCACCGATCAGATGGCCATGTTGCTGGCCGCACCGGGACAGTTGATATCGGTGTCGTCGCTGGCGCGTGACAGACAAAGCTCGGCCATGGCAGACGAGGCCATGCGCTATCCTGTCAATCACGGGCTGGCGGAAGAAATCTGGCTGCTCAAGCCCGACCTGGTGATTGCCGGAACCTTTACCGCCCGCGCCTCTGTCGAGATGCTCAAACGGCTTGGCGTGCCCGTGCTCACCGTGCCTCCGGCATACGGGCTGGCCGATATCGCGGAGCGTCTGCGCCTGGTTGGGGATGCTATCGGGCAGCGCGACACCACGGATGCAGTGATCACGGACTTTAAAACGCGGCTTGCTGCGCTGCGCGCCAGGACGGGACGTCGCCCCTCGGCGGCACTGTATTATGCGAATGGCTATACCACTGGCAATCAGACACTGGCGGGGGAAATCCTGCTGACAGCCGGGTTTGCCAATATCGCAGGTGACGGCGGCGGTGGTCGCATGTCGCTAGAGGCTCTGGCGATGGCCAGCCCCGAAGCGCTGATCACGGGACAGCCCTATCCGGGCGCGTCCCGATCCGAAGAGATCCTGGATCACCCGGTGGTGCGCCGGATCCGGGCCGCGCGGGCGTCGCGATCAGTCACCGACAGCGATTGGCTCTGCGGAACGCCCTATGTATTGCGCGCGATCAGCGACCTTTCCGCCTTGCGTCAGGAAATCGAATGACTCGTCCCATTTTCCTCCTCCTGATGCTGGTCGCGCTGCTGGCCATCGGATCCCTTTCGATCGGGCCCGCCAATCTGCCCTTTGCCGATGGCCTGCGGGCCCTTGTCGCGGGCGGCGATGGCCCGCTGGTGCTGGTAATGCGGGAAATCCGGCTGCCCAGAATGGTACTGGCGGTGATGATCGGCGGCACCCTGGGCCTGGCTGGGGCCGCGATGCAGGGATACCTGCGCAACCCGCTGGCCGAACCGGGCCTGTTGGGCGTTTCGGGGTGCGCCGCGCTTGGTGCCGTTCTGGCAATTCAAACCGGAATGTCGGCTGCCTTTGCGCTGGCGCTGCCGCTGAGCGCCCTCGCCGGGGCGGTCCTTGCCGTCGTGATCCTGGTCGTGCTGACCGGACCAAGGGGCGAAACGCTGACCCTGATTTTGGGGGGAATTGCCATTTCTGCCATCGCCGGCGCGCTGACCTCTCTGGTTCTGAACCTGTCGCCCAATCCGTTCGCCGCGAACGAGATCATTTTCTGGATGATGGGATCACTGGCGGATCGTTCGATGTTGCACGTCTGGCTTGCCCTGCCGTTCATGATCGTCGGACTGGCGCTGCTGGCAGGTGTGGGGCGCGGGCTGGATGCATTGACACTTGGCGAGGATGCCGCCGCCGCCATGGGGTTCGACCTGGGAATGCTGCGGCTGCGTATCGTGCTTGGCACGGCCTGCGTCGTAGGGGCAGGAACCGCCGTCGCAGGGTCCATAGGCTTTGTCGGGCTGGTGGTGCCGCACCTGCTGCGGGGAACCGTCGGCGGACGTCCCGGCCCGCTTTTGTGGGTGTCGGCCCTGGGCGGGGCCGCCATGCTGCTCGGCGCCGATATAGCCGTGCGGCTGATCGCCCCGGACCGAGATCTGAAACTTGGCGTCCTGACGGCGCTGGTCGGCGCGCCGTTCTTCCTGCACCTCGTCTGGCGCAGCCGGAGGCAACGGGCATGACCCTGCTCACCCTGACACAGATGTCCGTCAACCTGCGCGGCCGGTCCGTGTTGACCGATGTCAATCTGACTGTCAGCGCCGGCGAGGTCGTTGGCCTGATCGGCCGCAATGGCGTGGGCAAGACGA
This sequence comes from Pseudooceanicola sediminis, assembly GCF_003575965.1. Lineage (GTDB taxonomy): Bacteria > Pseudomonadota > Alphaproteobacteria > Rhodobacterales > Rhodobacteraceae > Pseudooceanicola > Pseudooceanicola sediminis. Next base: position 32,736 of record NZ_QWJJ01000013.1, read on the forward strand.
CCCTGATGCGCGCAGCCCTTGGCCTGATCCCGGCGTCAGGGCACAGCTCGCTGGCAGATATGTCTGCCAACGCGCGCGCAAGGGCCGCCGCATGGATGCCGCAAACCCGTGAAATCGCCTGGCCCGTGTCCGTCGCGGACCTCGTGGCCCTTGGGCGCCTGCCGCACGACGACAATGCCCAGGCGCCGGTGGAAGCGGCTCTGGCCCACATGGCCCTAGGCCCCTTGCGCAATCGCCGTGCCACGAACCTGTCCGGCGGCGAACAGGCCCGTGCCCTGATTGCCCGCGCGCTGGCGCAGGAAACGCCGCTGTTGATGGCGGACGAACCGATCTCCGGGTTGGACCCGGCGCACCAGATCGCCACGATGGAAGTTTTTGCCGGTATTGCCGCAGCGGGCCGGGGCGTGATGCTGACGCTGCACGACATTGGCCTTGCAGCGCGCCACTGCACGCGCCTGGTGATCCTGTCCGATGGCGGGGTATTGGCAGATGGCCCCCCCGGCGAGGTACTGACCCCCGCCAATCTTGCGCAGGCATTCGGTATCAGCGCCTTTCACGCCGACAGCCCGGATGGCCCGGTTTTTCAGCCCCTGCGCCGCGTGACATGACGGTTCACCTGTCGCGTCCCTGGCTGGATTTTGACCTGGGCGAAGAGATGACCGTTTTGCCCTGGGCCCCGCACAGGCCCGGGTTTGTCACCGCCAGCCGCATCCTCTGGCGCGAGGTGCGCAATGCCGATCTGCCACCCGATCTTGACGCGACTGCCTGGCTGGCCGCCATGCTGCGAGAGCGTCAGGCGACGGATGCGGTGTGCTTTCTGACCTCACGCGACCTGGGGCCGTTCGTGCACAGATGCGCCACGGTCGAAGATGTGCAGGTCGAGGTCGTGGCAACCGTCGGGTTGAGCAATGCCGAGAGGATCGGCGCCCGGGTTGACCGCACCGGGCAGACCTGGGGCACCATCAATATTGCCGTGCGGGTCTTGCCCGGACTGACCCGGCCTGCGCTGATCGAGGCGATGACGATTGCCGCACAGGCCCGCACGGCAGCGGTGATCGACACAGGCCCGATCCTTGCAACCGGGCAATCCACCGGTACCGGCACGGATTGCATCGCCGTCGCCAGCCCCGAGGGATATACCCACTACGCCGGTCTGCACACCGCGACCGGAGAGGCAATCGGGCGCGCGGTTTACGAGGCCGTCACCGCAGGGGCACGCGCCGCAACGGCCACGCGCCCCTGACGCCGGCCCAGACGCCGGCCATGGCGCCCCTTGCGCCCACATCCGGCTCGTGCGCAAGTCACGTCAGAGCAAGTAAACACTTGCAAGCCTTCCTCAGCAGCGCCATTCAGGTCGTCGTGAAAAAGTCATCAGATCAGGCACCCATGTCGTTGGCCACACTCGGCTGGTCGGCGTTTTTCGACGCACAGCTCGCCCCGCAAGAGGCCGGGCTGGTCGCCATGCGCATTGCCACGGTGCATCGCAGCCGATTGACGGCGGAGTCGATTGACGGGCCTCAGCGCCTGACGCTGGCGCCCAACATCAACACCACCGATTTTGCCGTCGGTGACTGGGTTCTGGTCGAGCCCGAAACGCATCTGCTGCACCGCCGCCTCGAACGGCTGGCGCTGTTGCAGCGCCATACCGAAGGCGGCAGATCACCCCAGCTGATCGCCGCGAACATAGATACTTTGTTCATCGTCACCTCGTGCAACGAAGATTTCAATCCAGCCCGCCTGGAACGCTACCTGGCCCTCGCCAACGAGGCAGGCACGAACCCCGTGATCGTTCTGACCAAGGCAGACAAGATCACCGATACCTCGGGCTATGTCGAACAGGCAGCCGCCCTGCAATCGGGTCTGACTGTCGTGACGTTGAACGCCAAAGCGGCCGACGCGATCGACACCCTTGCCCCCTGGTGCGGGCCGGGACAGACCGTTGCGCTGGTCGGATCATCGGGGGTTGGCAAGTCGACGTTGCTGAATACCCTGTCAGGCAAAACCGACGAAGATGCACAGGCGACAGGCAGCATCCGCGAAGGCGATGCCAAGGGTCGCCACACCACCACGTCCAGGTCGCTTCACGCCATCGCTGGCGGAGGCTGGGTGATCGACACACCGGGAATGCGCACCCTGCACGTCAGTGACGTCTCTGCCGGTCTCGACATGTTGTTTGCCGAAATCGTCGCGCTGGCCCCCGACTGTCGGTTCCGCGATTGCACCCACGCGCATGAACCCGGATGCGCGGTTCAGGCCGCGATATCAGCCGGCACGCTGGATGCCGCCCGGCTGGAACGCTGGCGCAAGCTTCAGGACGAAAACCGCGCCAATACGCCTGTACAGACCGGTCCACGGGGCAACAAGGTTCAGAAACCGCGCGGCTGGCGCCGCTAGGCAAAACGCGGTGCGGCGGCAGCCCCCTGCACGCCTTGCCAAACCTTGGCCTTACTCTTCGCAATAGGTCCGCGGCGTACCGTCGTCGCGCGTGAACATCACGCAGGGCCCGGACGAGTTGCGGGGATCATAGGAAAATCCGTGCCCGTTCATCGACGCAAAGATATCCCGCACCCCCGCCAGGCCATACAGGTGATCATGCAGTTCCATGAACACCCGGTCGATGCCATCCAGATCAGCCGCCGCAAGCAGATCCCGTTCGGCCCCCTCGATATCCATCACCAGAACATTCACCTCATGCTCGGCAATGAAGGCCTCCAGGTTCTGTGACCCGATATCGATCACGTCCTCGTAGGGGCCCTGACTTTCGATCATCGACGACATCCAGAAATCCCGGCGCACATAGAACGAATGCGTTTCCGGCGCGCCGGACATCAGCAGCCCTTGGCGAAAGGTAACGTTGTCGATCTCGTTCGCCGCCGCGACACGCTCTGCCAGCTCGATGGTGTGCGGATTGGCATCGAAAGACCAGATCGTGACACCCGGCGTCTGGGCCATGACAGCGGTGATCACACCGATACCGGCCCCAAGTTCCAGCACGCGATCACCGGTATGCAACAGCTTGCGCACCTGCCGGGCCTCTTTCGCCTCGTACTTTCCGCTCTCCAGAGCTTGCCAGATGATCGGTGACACATCCTCCGAGGTAATAGGAAGGCGAATGCCATGGATGATCATGCCAATGTCTGTTGCGGTGTTCATGAAGACCTCAAATCAGGTGAGAATATAACTGCCCCAACAGGCAAAATGTCTTGAGCAGTAAGGGCATTAGCGACGGGCGACGCAGCCGCGCCAATGGTTATTGAGCCGGCGCAAGCGGGTCAACCCACTAGCCCCCACTTGTCACGGTGTCGCCCTGTCTGCGGTTTCACGGGCGCAATCGGCCGTTGGAAAGCGCGGATGCTGCCCCTCATGCCACATGCAGAAAGTCGAGCATGGACGCCTTGACAGGACGCGCGAAATAAAACCCCTGGCTGACCTGGCACCCCATGCGCCGGATGCACTGATGTTGTGCTTCCGTCTCGATACCTTCGATGATCACGGTGCGGCCAAGGTGATTGCCCACGTCTATCACCAACTTGACCAGCGCCTCGGCTTCCGGGCTGACGGCGATATCGCGTACGAATGCCTTGTCGAGCTTGATGGTATCGAACGGAATGTCGCGCAACACGGCCAAGGAAGAATACCCGGTTCCGAAATCGTCGATCGCGATGGTCACACCAAGCGCGCGCAGATCGTTCAGGATATCGACAACGCCGTTGCGATCATTCAGCACAACCGTCTCGGTGATCTCAAGTTCAAGGCGCGCCGGGTCCAGCCCGGTTTCGTTCAGGATTTCCAAGACGGTGCCAACGATACCGGGGGCCTGCAACTGGATAGGGGACAGGTTGACCGCAATCTTGATCGGCTTTGTCCATTTCGTCGCCTCGATACACGCCCGGCGCAAGATCACCTCGCCCAGCTCGACGATGATCCCCAGTTCCTCGGCAATCGGGATGAAGGCCGCCGGTGAAATCTGGCCACGCGTCGGATGGTTCCAGCGCACCAGCGCTTCCACACCATGCACGTTCAGCGACATCACCTCGACCTGCTTCTGATAGACCAGTTCGAATTCATCGCGCTCAACGGCCAGCCGCAGGTCATGCTCCAGCTCTTGCCGGTCATCGAACTCCGCCTGCATGTAGTCCTCGAACAGGCAGATACGTTCCTGCATCGACGCCTTCGCGCGGTACAGGCCGATATCGGCGCGTTTGAACAGCATCTGGGCGTCGTCGCATCGCGGCTGATCTGCGTTGGCCAGGCCGACGGAACACCCGATACGGATCTCGCGATTGAATATCTTGTAAGGCAGCGCGATCCACCCTGCCAGGCCACGCGCAAACGCCAGGCTCTCGTCCAGCGTCTTGCCCACCAGCAGGCAGGCGAATTCATCGCCGCCGAGACGACAGAACATCTGCGCATCGGTCCCGAACTTCAGCATGCGCGCGCTGACCTGATCCAGCAGCATGTCCCCCAGGTCATGCCCCATGGTGTCATTGATGCTCTTGAAATCATCGAGATCGAGCAGCAGCAGGGTAACACTGGACGCACCTGGCTCCGACGCCTTCAGTGCCTTTTCCAACTCTTCCCAGAACAAGACGCGATTGGGCAGCTTGGTCAGTGAATCGTAATGGGCCAGATATTCGAGACGACGGTTCTTTTCCCGCAACTCCTGGCCCGCCGCACTCAGACTGTTGTTGAGGCCTTCGGCTTCTTTCTGGGCCTGTTTCAGCAGACGGTTGTGGCGGAACACCAAAATGACCAGCACACCCCAGCACAGGATCAGGAACGCCACCACCAGGCTGTAAATCAGGTGCAGGTTCTCGAGCGCTTCCAGGTTGCCCTCGATATCCTCCCAGCTTTTCTGCACGCTTTGCGCGGACAAATGCGTCAGCGGGCCATTCAGGGCGCTCATCCTGACGAGGATATCCTCGATCTGAGCGACGTCCATCGTGTCCAGATTCTTGTCGAGCTCGTCAATCAGGCTGACAAGCTCGGTGATCGTGTCCTTGCGAAACGGTTTGGATTCCAGGAAATCCTTCAGCGTGCCTTCCTTGAACGAAATCGTGCGGCTGATGATGATGTCCAGTCGCAGCCGCACATCGTCGATCGAGGTTTCTTCCAGCGACAGAGAATAGAACGCCAGTTGCGCCTCCAGGCGCATGAATTCCGAAACGGTCTGGCTGATTGCCCATGTGTCATTGTGATGCGCGACCTCGCGCAGCACCGACTGCCTCTGCGCAACCGTACTGGACATGTACACCGTTGCCCCGATGAACATGCAGATCAGAATACCCAGAAGACGGGTCACCGGGACACCTATCTGACGATCAGTCGCGTCACCTGCCAGGCCGAGCGCGCGTAGTAGGCCTGATTTTGAAAGGTGGGATTACTGTCATATGGATAGATCAGAAAGATGGGTCCCTTGTCGCGAACCTCCATATCCTGACCGTCCAGCTTCATGGCAAGTATCATGCCGGTTTCCTGTGCATCCGACATCGGAACTTCGGTTTCATAGTCGTTCAGGGCGACGGCATTGATCGTCGTGCCTTTTGCCCCGACCAACTCCATCAGATCCTTCATTGGCACGCCCGAAAAGGTCTTTACCTCGTCGTACCAGGGCGAATTCGTCGAGATGTCGACCATGCCGATCTCTTCGAGCATGGCGCGATCAAACTTCGCCGCCTCTCCGTCATTCGTGTTGGAAATGTTGCCTGAAACGGTCAGGACCACGTCGCCAACGGGTTTGGCGAGCGGCTCGGCCAGGCTCATGTTTGCAAACATCAGGCCTGTAAGCAAGGCCGCGAGGGACGGGAGTAACTTCATGGCAGCCTTCTGAATTTTGAGTTTGTCACCGAAGATCACTATACAGACAAGGCAATATATACGGCGCTCACATGCCTTAAGTCCATTAACAAATATGCTGAACAATATTGCACGATATGTCCAGACCGCTCGAATGCACAGCCCAACGGCCATTCCCCCGTCGCTATTTCACGCCATTACGGTGTCAAATCCGGACGCCGTTCAGCCCAGGCACACGTCTGCGGCAGCGCAGAAATGCAGGAATGTACCGCACGCGGACAAGACCGCAGACACAGCCACCGAAGTGCGTGAGCATCTCTTGCGCACGCATTCCGGCACCGCTTTGCGATGAAACAGGAATTTCATATATGTCGGCGGGTTACAAACATGTCGGCACACAGACGTAACGGAAAGCGACGCGCCTGTGCGTGCCAGCGTGCGTGCCAGCGTCAGTGAGAGACGTGAACCAGATCGGCCATCTTGACGTCACGGTCGCTCAGCGCGCGCACGATCTGCGCCATGGTATGCGGGCAGCAAGCCAGAAGTTGTTGAAAAAATGAGCGTTGGATGCGCAGCGTCTCGAGCGGTGTTTTCGCGCGGACGGAATATTGCCGCGGACGTTCGGACAGGATCGCTCCTTCGCCCACCACATCCTGCGTGCTTTTTTCTTCGAAAGTTTTCGGGCCGTCTTCGGTATCTGCCATCATTTCGGCAACGCCCGACAAGATGACATAGGCGCAATCTGACGTATCGCCCTGACGGTACATGAACTGTCCGGGCGCAAAGCTGACGCGGTCCGACGCGAAAGCCAAGAGTTTCAACTTGGAGCCTTTGATGCCAGAAAAAAGTTGCACGCGGCTCAGTAGATTCACTTCGTCAGTCAAGAGCATTGCAGACTGTCGCTCCTACGAAACTTCATCTTCGACTGGCACGTCGTACGCGCCAATTGTGAAGAAACGCTAACAATATACCCTGATCAAGTCACGTTATTTTCGTCCGAGACAATTGCCCGCTCCTCAAACACGATTGTGCGCTGAAAATACTTGGTAAATGCCTGCGAGATAAGCACCCAGATGACACTGCGATCCTCGCCATGCTCCTGAAGAAAGGCCAGTGAGTCGCTGACGATCTGGTGTTGTTGCTGGGCATCCAGCGCCGACAGGGGCCGGTTGAAGACATAATAATCGGACTGCCGGATCAAGGCCCGGGCAAAGTTCAGCTTCTGCCGCTGAACCACCGACAGCCGACGCCCCGCCGCGCCCAGGTTGTAATCCAGCCCGACACTGAACACCCGATTGTACAGATCCGGCTGTTCCAGCATCATTTCCTTGATGACTTCTCGGACCTGGCGCTCCGCGTCATTGACCCGGCTGTTGATCTTGCCCAGCACAATATTGTCGATCATGTTGCCGGAGACCAGGTAGCTGTCCTGATCATACCGTTCAAAGTAAGGCCGCAGGCGCCGCGGGATACCCTTCTGGAACAGCTCCCGCACCTCGATGATGCGGCGCATCAGGGGCTCCTGCAATACGCCGAAACGGTGGTGCGGCTCAACGTAGAGAAAGCTCAGCCGGATGATCGCGATACGGTCCGCAATGGCCACGCTTTCATACGCCTGCCCCCGCAAGCGCGACACGAGCGTCTTGAACTTGGGGATCTCGCTTGCATCCATAAAGCTAAGGCGTTCGAAGAACGGGTGATCCGGCGGCAGATCCTCGAACAGGTCCAGCGTCGTCTCGGCAATCTGAAAGCCCATGTCGAAAAGCTGTCTGCCCAGACCGGTTTCGCGGATCGTGTTGTAAAGATAGGCCCGGCCCTCTTCCGCCTTCGCCTGGTCTTTCACTTCCAGCAGAACCCCGAAAAGAAGGTTGTCGACCACACTCGCTTCGAGGTTATAGCTTCCCGCTTCGAATGGCATGATCAGATGGCTCAGACCGCGCTGCTCCAGCTCGCTTCCCAGGGCGCCGCGCAGCGACATCAGCTGATCCGCCAGATCAGGCTCTGCCGCAACGTCGAAGGTCGAATTCAGGGCGAATTCGAACACCTGATCAGACAGGCGAACGACATCCAGCACCTTCATCATCGCGCCCTGCAGCCCCCCTTCGGCTGTCGCACCGTTCGTCAGCGAAAGGTCGATCCAGTTATCGTGGACGTTCAGGGCGCTGTTACCGGACTTTTCTGCTTCTGCCAGCCAGCGGTTCTGGCTGTTTGTCAGCTCTCCCCCGCCGTCTGCGCCGTCGATCGGGCGATGCTTCAGTCCATACAGCAGGTTTTCCCGCAGGCTGCCGAAAAAGAAGAAGGTGTCGGCCGCAGCATAGGAAATGCGACGCCCGGTGACCGATTCCGGCAGGGCCAGAAAATCATGGTCTCCGACCGTGACCTTGCCACTGACCGGACGCACGATACCACCCAGCACTTCGGCCACGCTTTCCGCGCCGCTGGTTGCGTTACCGATGATCGCCACGGTTTCGCCAGGCACGAAGCGCAGGGATACATGGTCCAACGCCTTGCCACCGGCATCATCCTCCACAACCAGGTTCTGGATCTTCAGCGGCTGGTTGATGCGATCAATGCCCGACACATCCGAATACTGAAGTTGCGGGTCCATCAGGTCGCCCTTGTCGAACTGATCGACCACCTGCTCGTATTTCACCTGCACGTCCTGGCGGCTCAGATCCCAGTCGATCAACTCCTTCAACGGACCGGGCAGTTCCTTGTAGGCGTTGATCACCGCGATCAGCTGCCCCACGTCAAGCCGCCCCACGATCGTCAGATAGCCCCCGATCATGTAGAATAGAAACGGCGTCAACTGAGCCAGAAAGTTGTTCAGAAACTTGACGATAAACTTGCGCTGATAGATCCTGTAGCGGATCGAGAAGATCGTCCCCAACCGGTTCGAGATATCTGCGCGTTCGAAGTTCGACGTATCGTTGGTGTGGATGGTGCTGATCCCATCCGCGATTTCGGCCACCCGCCCCGACAATTCGCGCGCCGTCAGCTGCCGCTCTCGGCCCAGCACGATCAGCTGACGCCGAAGCCTCGGGATGATCGCCAGCTGGATCGCCGCCATGAACAGGGCAATCACGCCCAGCCAGAAATGCTGCACGAAGATGAAGATCATCGCGGTCAGCGCCTGCCCCCCCAGCATCGCCGGTTGCACGAAGGCGTCGCCGGTGAATCCGCCAAGCGGTTCGACCTCGTCCTTGACCATGCTCGATATTTCGCCGGCCTTGATGTGCTTGAAATGCTGTGGCTGGAACCGCAGGATCCTGTCGACCAGCTCATACCGGATGCGGCGCAACAGGCGTTCGCCCAGCAAACCCTTGTAGGTATTGATATAAAACTTGAACAGGCCATTGATGACCACCAGGCACAGAAAGGTCAGGCTCAACCCGATCAGGGTCGAAATCCGGTCCAATTCCATTCCCCCGACCAGGTCGATCTGGCCGATAAACGGCAAACTGAAACTGGCGGGCAGAAATGGCTGGGTCGCACCGGGGGTTTCGAAACCAACGCCTTGAATGGGGCCGTTGACGATATTCTTCGGCAGATCCAGCGCCAGGTAATAGGGCAACATCGACAAGACGACGACGCAGACGATCCAGACCTGCTGCCGGCGCGTGTGAGTCCAGATATAGCGCGAAAAATTGGGTTCCATGGCACTCTGCTTTCCCAACCGGGCGACTCTGACGTTCTGCTGCGGGTCCGGCCTCAGCGGGCCGATGATCTTGTCGGCGAAGCCGCGAGCAAGGTTCGCAGAATCCCCGCCGTCCGTGCGGCACCTTGCGTGGCCAAGGATGGCGCGTCGCGCACCGGCGCCTGGGCCAGGCTACGTTGGATTGCCTGGGCCAACCCGTCGCCAGTCAGGTCAGCTTCGGCCAGAACGGTGGCCCGCCCGATTTGCTGCAACCGCGCTGCGCGGTCCGATTGCTCGGTCTCGCCACCTGCACAATAGGGGATCAGCAATGCGCGGCACCCTGCCTGAAGGATATCGCCCACGGTGTTGTACCCGGCTTGGGACACCGACACTTTGGCATTGACCAGCAGGCCGGGAAAATCGGTTCTGAACCGCACCAAGCTGACCTGCTCTGGCGCGCTTGCACGAAACCGATCGAAATCGCCCTGCGGCATGTTCGGCCCCGCGATCACGCACCAACTGGCAATTTCCGGCAGCAGGCGCGCGGCATCCAGCGCCGCAGCGACCACCCCTGCCCCGACTGCACCGCCGCCTGCGGATACGACAATCTCGTACCGGTCCGGGGCGGGAACAGGGGCAGGACCGCAGACCAGTCCGGTATAGTGAATGCGATCGGCAATGTCCGACGCCAGCGGGAACGTGTCGTCCAGCCGCGCAAAGTCTTGGTCACCGTGCACAAGAACACCGTCGAAATGCCGACGTATCACCGCCACGGTCTCTTCGTCGCGTGCCGGTTTACTGCGCCGTTGCAGGATATCGCGCAGCGACGTCATCAACAGCGGGCGCGGCGTAGTGCCCTCGATCGCATCAATCAGGGCGCGCAGTTCGAACCGAACCTGACGGCGACCAAAGGGGTAGGCTTCGATCAGGACCACGTCGGGGGTCGCGTCACGGAACGCAGCCAGCAGATCAGCCTGACGGCGGGCCCGAAATGCATCATCAACCGGGCGGCCGGCCGCGTCGACCAGCGCTGAAAAGTCGCCGTCACTGACAGCCATGGCAGGCAAGGCAACATGGTCGATGCCCGGGCACGGAAACCCGGCCACCGGCAGGCCCCCGGTCACCAGAGTCACATGGAACCCGTCGTTCACCAGCGCATTTGCGATCCGGCTGGCGCGGGCCAAGTGGCCGATACCCAGCAGATGCTGCACGTAGAAAAAGACGCGAGGCGATGTCGGGGCAGTCATGCGGTCTGGGTCCACTCTTTCTCGAACAAGTCGACGAGTTGCGCCACACTGACATGATAATCAAGCGTTTTGCGCACCTTTTGCTGTGCAGCAGCGCCCAATACCCTGCGCATTTCAGGATGGCGAATGGCCTTTTCCAGGGCCTGCGCCAAGGCGGTTGGATCTTCCGCAGGCACCAGCAGACCATTTTCTCCATCGCTGAACAGTTCTGGAATTCCGGAAATCGACGTGGAAACGCACGTCAGACCCTGGCTGGCCGCCTCGACCAGCACGTTTGGCAAACCGTCGCGATCGCCATCTGAGGTTACCCGACAGGCCAGCGCAAAGATATCGGAACGACGATACAGCGCCAAGACCTCGGCCTGGTCCAGCGCACCCCGCCAATCGATATGTGCGCTCAGACCCAGGCGCGCGGCCTGCGCGCGCAACGCGGTGACATCGCCGCCCCCGGCATGGACAAAGCGCCAGCTCAGATCCGCAGGCAACAGTGCCAGCGCCTCCAAAAGAAAGTCATAGCCCTTTTTCGGCACCAGCCGCCCCACGCTTATCAACCGCACGGGATCGTCTGCCTGCTGCCCGTCACGGGCAGGGCGATCATCGACATGCGGCGGAAACCGCTCCAGGTTCAGGCCGTGATAGCTCAGATTTACCCGCGCCGACGCTGGTCCGGCAAGCTGCTGCAAATGCCGGTGCCCGCTGGCGGTGCAGGTCACGGTCCAGCGCGCCGCGCGAAGTTTGCGTTGCAGATCCCAGTCGGGCGATGTCCAGATATCCTTGGCGTGGGCCGAAACAGTCCACGGTAGCCCCACGATACGCGCGGCATATTCCGCGACAGAGGCCGGCGTGTGAATGAAATGCGCGTGCAACCAGCCCGCCCCCTCGGGCCATTCCGCCGCCAGCACCAGCGCCTGCCCCAGACGCCGCACCCTGTTGCGGCTGGGATCGCGGCGCAAATCGGCCAGGAAATCCGACCAGAGGCCCCGCATTCCCGGCCGCCGCAAACCCGACCAGACCGCGCGCATCACGCGGATCGGTTCACGATGCAGGTATTCCGGCAGGTAATGCACGGGCGCGGTGATTTCGCCATGAACCGCGTGACGCTTGCGATCGGTCGGATGCCGCAGCGCCACGATGACCAGCTCCAGCCCCGCCAGTTCCAGCCCTCGGATTTCCTGCGCGATAAAGGTCTCTGACAACCGCGGATAGCCCTTGACCACGATCACCACCTTGCGCCGCACAGGCGCGCTCATGCGGGGGCCTGCCGCAGGGTAGTGCCGACAACTTCGGCGATATTGGTCAGTCCGTCCAGCGTCAGGCCCGGGGCCGCCTGCGAGGGGACATCGCGCATCGGCAGGGCCTTCAGCGCCTTCCCCAATTGCATCGGGTCACGCGATTGTTCCGGCATCAACATGTCGACCATCCCCAGTTCGGCCGCCCGGCGGGCCCGCAGCAACTGTTCCTCGCGGGGTGTCGTGCGCGGGATGATCAAGGCCGGTTTGTCGAACGACAGGATTTCGCAGTATGTGTTGTACCCGCCCATGGCAACCACCGCCCTGGAGCTGGCAATCAGCTCCTCCATGCGGGTGTCGAACTCGATCACCTCGATGGCGGGAATCTTCTGCCCCTTGCGCAGGAGTTCGGCGCGCTGTTCGCCCGGCATGTAAGGGCCGAGCACGATCAGCGCCTTGTGCGAAAGGTCGGGATCGGCCAGGTACGCATTCATCACGTCATCGACCAGGTCTGCCCCGTCGCCGCCGCCCCCCGTCGTGACCAGGATGTAATCGCCGCTGGGACGATGTGTCGACAGCGCCTCGTGCAAGGCGCGCCGTTTCAGGAAGCCCATGAAATGCATGCGTGCGCGAACAGTGTCCGGCACCGTCATTCCGGTCAGCGGGTCATAGAAATCGGGCGGCCCGTACACCCAGATATCGTCGTAGGTCTTTTCGATCTTGGCCATGACGTCGTTGTGCTGCCATTCCGCCTCCAACAGGTGCGGCGCATCCATCACCTCGCGCAGCCCCAGGACCAGCCGGGTGCCCTGGCCCTTGAGATAGCGCAACGTCTCCTCTATCTCGCCGCGCAGACCCATCGGCTCCTTGTCGACGATAAAGATGTCCGGCTGGAACGTCTCTGCCGTGTGGCGGATGATCGACTTGCGCATCTCGATCGTGTCACTCAGGTCGATGTGCTGTGCAAGCGAACTGTATTCACCATTGCGCAGCTTGATCACGCTGGGAATCTTCACGAAATCGACCCGCGCACGATAGTCGAAGGCACCGGCGATCTGGGCCCCAGAGATGATCAGCACGCTCAGCCCGCTGTAGGTTTCGACCAGGGCGTGGGCGATGGTACGGCAGCGCCGCAAATGCCCCAGGCCAAAGGTGTCATGGCTATACATCAGAATGCGTTTGCCGTCGAACCGTGTCGTCATTCGATGTCTTTCACTCGGCCTGATCGACCGCAGGCGTCTCGAAGGGGGTGTCTCAAAGTGGTCCCTCCGGTTCATTTGTAAGGATCGGCGGCATCGCGTAGACCGTCGCCAAGGAAATTAAAAGCTAAAATGACCAGTATCACCGGGATGACCGGCGCCATGAGCCATGGGTATAGCGCGATAATGTTGACGCTGCGCGCCTCGGTCAGCAAAATTCCCCAACTTGTGATCGGCGGTCGCAATCCGATCCCCAGAAAGCTCAATGCGGTTTCCCCCAGGATCATCCCCGGAATGGTCAGGGTGGCACTGGCGATCAGGTGCGACATGAAACCGGGGATCAGATGCCGCCGGATGATCCGGCCGCTGCCAGCGCCCATCAGTTTGGCCGCCAGCACATAATCCTCTTCTCGCAGGGCCAGCAGTTTTGAACGCACGGCCCGCGCCAACCCCGTCCAGTCCAGCATCCCCAGGATCACGGTGATCCCGATAAACACCAGGATCGGACTCCAGGTAACGGGAATGATCGCCGCCAGGGCCATCCACAACGGGATGCTCGGGATAGATTGCAGAACCTCGATCACCCTCTGGACCAGCAGATCGAAGGTTCCACCATGATATCCCGCCAAGCCACCGATGATGATCCCAAGTGCAAAGCTCATGCTGACTCCAAGGATGCCGATGGTCAGGGATATTCGCGCGCCGTAAATCATGCGCGAAAGGACATCCCGTCCCAGCCGATCGGTCCCCAACAGGAACAGCTCTCCTCCTTTCGCCGGACAGATCAGGTGCAGATCGGCGGGGATCAGGTTCCAGAACTCATACGGGTCGCCCCGGCAAAAGAACCGCAGCGGCTGCACGTCGTCGGTATCGTCCCGGTAGATCCGGCGCAGGTTTTCCATGTCCAGCGTCATCTCGCGCCCATAGGTGTATGGCCAGACCAGCTGTCCGTCTCGGATCACGTGAACCGCCTGTGGCGGCGCATAGATGTAATCCGTGTTGCGCCGGTTCAGGCTGTAGGGTGCCAGAACTTCGCAGATCAGGATCGAGGCATAGATCGCGCAGAGGAAAATGCCCGAGGCAAAGGCCAGCCGGTGCCGCCGGAACCGCCACCACATGATCTGCCCAGGTGTCGCCTGCGCCGTGCCCTGATCCGTCGCCAGCCGATCCGCCGCATAGGGATCGAACGGCGCTGTCGAGGCGCTGTGCTCGAGCGGCGGGTGGTCCTGCGTCGCGGGCTCTCTTGGCGTCGTCATTTGCTGCTGCCCCCGCCCAGTCGAATCCGCGGGTCCAGCAAGGCCAGCGCGATATCCGAGACGAGCACCCCCAGAACCGTCAGGAAGGCCAGAAACATCAGGAACGACCCCGCCAGATACATGTCCTGGCTCTGCAACGCCTTGATCAGCATCGGACCGGTGGTTTCCAGCGACAGCACGATGGCCGTCACCTCGGCCCCCGAGATGATCGCGGGCAGGATGGACCCGATATCCGAGATGAAAAAGTTCAGCGCCATGCGCAACGGATATTTCAGCAGGATGCGCAGCGGGTGCAGCCCCTTGGCGCGGGCGGTGACGACATACTGCTTTTGCAATTCATCCAGCAGGTTGGCGCGCAGCCGCCGCACCATGCCTGCCGTCCCCGCCGTGCCGATGATCAGCACCGGTATCCACATGTGTTCGGCAATCGACATCAGCTTGTCCCAGCTCACCGGCTGGTCAAGGTATTCGCGCGCCATCAGCCCACCGATCGACGTGCCGAACCAGATGTTGGCGAAATACATCATCACCAGCGCCAGCATGAAATTCGGCACCGCGATACCGATCAGCCCGACAAAGGTCAGACCGTAGTCACCCCAGCTGTATTGGTGCGTCGCCGAGTAGATGCCGATGGGAAAGGCCAGCAGCCAGGTAAAGATAATGGTGACCGTCGACAGCAGGATCGTCAGCCACAGCCGATCCCCCACCACCTCGCTAACCGGCAGCCGGTATTCAAACGAATAACCGAAGTCCCCGACAAAAAAACCGCCGACCCAGTGGAAATACCGCACGACCATCGGCTGATCGAAACCGTACCGCGCCTTGAGCAATTCGATTTCGGCCAAGTCCGCCTCTTCGCCCATCGCCCGCAACTCGGACACGTAGCTTTCGAAATAGTCGCCAGGCGGCAGTTCGATGATGGTAAAGACCAGCGCCGAAATCAGGAAAAGGGTGGGAACCATCGCCGCGATCCGCCACAGGATATACCGCACCATGCTCAGTCCGCCCCCTGGTACCAGAAGGTATCCGGCATGTAGGCGCCCAGATAGCTGGTCGGTTCGAACCCGAACAGCGCCTCTTCGGGAACATTGCGCAGGCGGCTCGACTTGACGACCGGTTGCAGGGCGCCGTTGACCGTGCCGATGGTAAAGACCTGATCGGCATGGATCTCCAGCATCTTCGTCCAGATGTCCACGCGCTGCGCGCTGGTGGTGGTCTGGCGCCATTGACGCAACAGCGCAACCAGCTGACGCGCAGCAGGCAGGTCCGGCCCCTCACCCGAGGTTTCGGCGGACATGTAGTGCAACCCCCACAGCGGCCATTGCATCTGATCGTCCGACGTCGGCGCCAGCTCGTTCGGGGACATTTCCGAGGTCGGAACGCCGTTGTCCAACCCCTGCCAGACCGACATCATCACCGCGCCTCCCAGGGCCCGGCTGCGAAAGATGTCGCGCTGCGACGTGCGGATATACAGCGGCAGCCCGACCTCGCGGAAATGGTCGGTGATCAGCTCCAGCACATCTGTCTCTAGGGTGCTTTCGCCCGCGCTCTCCACCATGATCCCCGCCTTGCGACCATCGGGCAGCAGACGCGTGCCCGACCGATCGCGGCGCGCCAGCCCGACCTCGTCCAGCAGTGCGTTTGCCATGTCGGGATCATGCTGCGCCCAGGCCGTCGCATAGCCCGGCTTGAACAGGGGGCTTTCGGGCAGGATGGTGTTCGCGCTCTCGCGGGCCAGCCCATAGTACAGCACCTTGTTGATCTCGGCGCGGTCGATCGCCAGCGACATCGCCCGGCGCATCCGCACATCCCGGAACAAGCCGCGCCAGACCGGGTCGCCGCAGTTGAGGTTGGGCATCAGCGCCACGCTCGACCCCTGGGTCCGGGTCCAGAGCGATACCTTCTGCGGATAGCTGTGCTGGGCGTGTTTCAGCAACGTGTAATCGGGAAAGCTGATGCCACCCAATTGCAGATCGCTTTCCCCCGTGGCCGTCTTTGCCGTGATGATTTCCGAAGACGAGACATTGAACAGCCAACGGTCGATATAGGGCAATTGCACCCCGTCCGCATCGACCCGGTGGAAATACGGATTGCGTTCGAACACGAATTGTTCGGCGGGCGGGGCGGTCCGCGGCCTCCAGGCTTCCAGCGTCGGCAGATCAGGGTTTTCTGGTCGGTTCTGCCGCGAAACCTTCGTATGCAGCGACGGCCAGTCGTCCACCCGGTAGCGCACGATCAGATCCCCCAATTTCTCGGGTGTCTGGTAACGCGCATGAAAGTCGCGCAGATAGGCCGACGGCAACGCCAGAACCAGCGGCACGGGCGCCGCCAGCCGGGTCAGGAACGCCGGCGCCGGACGGCTCCAGGAATACCGAACGCTGAGCGGCCCCAGCACTTCGAAACGCGCCACCTCGCCATCGACCTTCAGATCTGCGGGCGGGCCGCCACGCAGCAGATCACGGTTTTCGATCACATCTTCCCAGCAATAGCGGAAATCTTCTGAGGTGAACGGACTGCCATCCGACCAGCGGTGCCCGTCGCGCAGGTGAAAGGTATAGATCCGGTCGTCCTCGACCGTGTACTCCGCCAGGATATCGGGTTGCAGCGTCAGGGACGCGTCATAGCCCACCAACCGGGAATAGCTGTTGATCGGCATCAGGCGCACGTCCCGCTGCCCGCCGATCAGCGTCCGCAGCGTCCCGCCCCGGATGCCGGGTTGCCGCCCCATCGCCGCAAGGTCGATCACCCTGGGGTTTCGCGGCAACCGGTCCGCCGCCGACAGCCGCTGATATTCCAGTTCCGCCGGATCGGTGGCCCTGATCTCGCTTGCCCAGGGCCGCGCTGGCAGCCCGCACAGGGCGCCGACACCGGCCAGACAGGACAACAGGCGGCGCCGACCGATCACGGCTGGACCTCGCTCAGATCCGCGCTCTTGCGCGCCAGCACGAAATGCCCGCCCCCAAGGTCCAGCGGCGCCAGGTCGCGCCCACCACCGTCGTCGCGGAACGCCGGTGCCCAGCCGGCGCTGGACGCAGTGCTGCTTTCCCCGGCACGGGCGAAATTCAGCGGTCGGTCCAGATCGGGATAGGGCACCGCCTCCAGCAGCGACCGGGTATAGGGATGCGCCGGCGACCGCATGATCACCTCGCGCGGCGCGATTTCCACGATCTTTCCCGCCCACATCACCGCCACGCGGTCGGCCATGTAATCCACCACCGCCAGGTTGTGCGAGATGAACAGGTACGTCAGCCCCAGATCCTTTTGCAGATCCTTGAGCAGGTTCAGGATCTGCGCCTGCACCGAAACATCCAGCGCCGAGACAGGCTCGTCACAGACAATCAGGCTGGGGGCCAGCGCCAGCGCCCGTGCAATCCCGATCCGCTGGCGCTGGCCGCCGGAAAAACTGTGCGGATACCGTCGTGCCGCCGACGGGTCCAGGCCAATG
Organism: Pseudooceanicola sediminis; assembly: GCF_003575965.1. Taxonomy (GTDB): domain Bacteria; phylum Pseudomonadota; class Alphaproteobacteria; order Rhodobacterales; family Rhodobacteraceae; genus Pseudooceanicola; species Pseudooceanicola sediminis. The sequence continues at coordinate 50,545 of NZ_QWJJ01000013.1, forward strand.
ACCTTCAGCAGCGCCGAGACCGCGTCCTTGCGCGCGGCGCGGGTACCCCGTTTGTGAATGTCGAAGGGTTCGCTCAGGATGCTGCCGACGGACATGCGCGGCGACAGCGACGACACGGGGTCCTGAAACACCATCTGCACGCGGGTGCGCAGCGCCTGCAAATCGTCACCCCGTGCTGCCAGCACGTCGATCGGACCTGCCCCGTCATCGAAGACGACCGACCCGCTGTCGGGTGTCACAGCGCGCATCAGGATCTTGCTGACGGTGGTCTTGCCACAGCCGCTTTCCCCCACCAACCCCAGGCATTCCCCTCGGCGGATGTCAAAGCTCACGTTATCCACGGCGGGCCTCTGTGGGGCGGCGCGCCCGACCTTCCAGTCCTGCTTGCGGGTCTGAAAGGTCTTGCGGAGGTTGCGCACCGACAACAGCACCTCGGGAAACCCGCCCGCCTTCTCCCTCGGTGCGGTCACGTCGGCGGGCCGCACCGCCGCCGCCTGCGCCGAGGCAGCGACAGGCTCGGCCGCGACGGCTGTTTCCGCCACGGGCGCCGTCAGCCCGCCCAGCAAAGTCTGGTGATCGACCACGATCTCGCGCAGTGGCTTCAGCCGCTCTCCCTTCGGCATGTCGAAATGCGGCACCGCCGCCATCAACCCTTTCAGATAGGGGTGTTTCGGCGCGCGGAAGATCGGGCCGACAGGGCCGGACTCCATGATCTCGCCCTGATAGATCACCACGACTTCGTCCGCGATATTGGCCACGACGCCCAGATCATGGGTGATCAGCAGGATGGCCATATCCATCTTTTCCTGCAGGTCGCGCAGCAACTTCAGGATCTGCGCCTGGATTGTCACATCCAGCGCCGTTGTCGGCTCGTCCGCGATCAGCAGCGCGGGCCGACAGATCAGTGCCATCGCGATCATTGCCCTCTGACGCATCCCCCCGGACAGTTCGAACGGATACATGTCGAACACGCGCCGTGGATCGCTGAACCCCACAAGGCCCAGCATCTCCTCGCATTCCTCGCGCCGGGCGGCCGGGCTCAGCGTTGTATGCACCCGCAATGCCTCGCTGATCTGGTTGCCAACCGTATGCAGCAGCGAAAATGACGTCATCGGCTCTTGAAAGATCATCCCGATGCGGCTGCCACGAATGGCCCGCAATTGGCGACCGTCCCTGGGCAGTTTCAGCAGGTCAACCGGCGCGGCAGAGGCCTTGCTTGCCCCCGGATCGGCAAAAAGCACCTGCCCGCGCACATCTGCAAACGCTGGTTGCAACCCCATGATGGCCTGGCTGATCACCGATTTGCCCGACCCGGATTCACCGACAAGTGCCGTTACCTTGCCTGGCAGCACCCGCAGGCTTGCGCTTTTCACGGCCTGCAACCTGCCCTGCATCAGCGGAAAGGCGATGCTCAGATCGTTGATGCGCAGTAACTCCGGCCCGATGGTCATGGCGTCACGCCCCTTTCTACAGATGCGGACCCTGCGACGGCATTCGGGCTCGGGGTAGCAGATGCGATAACGCTAGAGCAGCGAAAAAACGCTGTCCATCCTGAACCGTTGAAATTGCGTCCGGTCCTGCATACCGACCTCACCTTGCGCTTTTTCAGCCTTTGCAGCAGGTTGCCAGCACTCACTGACGCGCGAATGGAAAGCCATGTCCGACAAACAGCGCCTGAACCGCCGCCTCGCGGACGCAGCGACGCTCCGTCTTGCGGGCGATTACCCGCGCGCCGCCGAGATTCTGGCCGAGGTCGCACAGGATCCCGGTGTCGGCGCGCTCGGGCCCGTGACCTCGCTGGGTATGCCCCGGCGCCTGCAGGCGGCGCATCTCCGGCTGGCCAAGGCCGAGGGCGACGCGCTGCGGCGCATCGGCTATCAATTCCACCTTGTCCCGCCCCCGGCCCAGCTCGCGCCTTTTGCGCGCTTTACCCCGCAGGAGCGCCGCGACATCAATCACGCCAACCGCCAGCCGGTTCCCCATGTCCTGCACCAGATCTGGATCGGGGATCAGCCCGTGCCCCCCGCCTGCGCCGCCTGGGCCGATTACGCCCGCGCGCGGGGCTACGACTATCGCCTCTGGCGCGCAGCGGATCTGGAACAGCTGGGCGTGAACGACACTCCGGTCTTCGCGGCGATGCTGGCACGTGGCGATTATCCCGGCGCGGTAGATATCGCGCGCTATGCCATCCTGGCACGTGATGGCGGTATCTACCTTGACTGCGACTGGTACCCGGCACGCAGGGACATCGGCTTTCATGACCTGCTTCCCCTGACCGGCCTGACGGCATTGGCCGAAGATATCCCGCGCAACACGGGCATGGGCGGGCTGCTGCTGGCAAATTCCATGATCGCCACGCCGCCGGATCACCCGGTTCTGCATCGCCTCAACAGCGTGCTGGACGATGTCGTCGCCGCGATCCCCGGCGCCCCGGCCTGGTGGTCGACCGGACCGCTGATCTTTACAATGGTCGCGCGCGCGGGCGCTGTCGCGCTGGCCGGCAACGGCCTGGTGGCTGGCACCCTTCCGCGCGGCGCCCCGTTCGGTGATGTCGAGGCCCTGCGCGCCGCCGCACCCGAGGATGCCCTGCTGATCGCGTGGAAATCCTGGTAACCTAGGACGCCCCGTTCAGCAACTCGGCCAAGCCGACCCAGCGACAGGCCGGATGCCCCGCCGTGGTCGCGAACAGCCGCTCAAGAAATTGCCAGACCGCCGCGTCATGCACCAGGTGATGCGTCAGCACTCCGATATCCTGCCCACGCACGATCCTTGGTACGATCTCTGCCAGCAGGTCCGCTTCGGATCGCCCCCCGCGTGTGCCACGCCAGTCGATAACGTCGATATGCGTGTTCACCATGCGCACGGGGCAATCGTCGCGTTCCGCCCCGAAAACCGAAACCCCCAGATACCCAAGCGGAGCAAGCCCCTCCAGCACCTCCGGGGCAATCCGGTTCCAGGGCGGCACAAGCACCGGCAGCAGTTGGTCGCCATGGCGCGACAGCAACTCGGCGCGCCCCCGGGCCAGTTCTTCCAGAACGATCGCCACGGGGCGATGCGCGCCCAACTCCTGCTTTTTCTCTTCCATGGGGGCGTGGTTTTGGTGCGACCATCCATGCACGGCAACGCAGACCCCCGCACAACGGCGCAAACGCGCCGCCAATGCGGCATCGCTGAAGGCCGGAATGACGGCAAGCGTCAGCGGAACGTCATGCGCTTCGGTCAGCGCCAGCAGATGCTCAAGTGCGGCAGTCGGCGTCACCGCATCGTCATCGCGCAACCAGAACCGCACCGGCGGCGCGCCTGCCGGACGCATGTTCAGCGCGCGGGTCAGTTCCTGAAATACCGGATCGTTCATGTCCTGCCCCCCGTGATATCGCCCAGGGTCTGCTTTAGCGCAGCCGCGGCAACCTGCAATGTATGGTGCTGCGCAACCCTGGCCCGCGCGCCTTGCGCCAGTGCCGCGCGGCGCGGTGCATCCTGCAACAGTGACGCCAGCGCATCGGCATAGGCACCGTCGTCGCCTTCGGGTGTCAGCACACCGCTGACCCCGTCCGCGACTACCTCCGGCACACCAGCCGTCCGCCAGGCCAGCACCGGCACCCCCGCAGCCTGCGCCTCGAGGTAGGCCAGGCCAAAGGCTTCGCCACACCCGGGCCAGACATAGATCGCGGACTGCGCCAGCAACCCGGCAATCGTCGCTTCGTCCTGCTGGCCCACCCAGCTCAGGCGCTCCGGTGCGAACGCCGCAAAGCGTGCCTCGATCTGTGCCCTGGCCGGGCCGTCGCCCACGATGGTCAGATGCCACGGCAGGTCCTGCAACCGGTCCAGTGCGGCGGCCAGATGCGCATAGCTGTCGGCCTTGTCCCCCGCCCGCATCATCGCCACGCAGATCAGGCGCGTCGGCTGCGGCTCAGGGGCGCGCTTTAAAAGCGCCGTCGCGTCGATAAAGGGCGCCAACCGGGCAAGCCGCGCCCGCGGCACGCCCTCTTTCAACCCGTCATGATCGCGCGCCGTCAGGCAGATGTTCACCGACGCCGCACTGACAGCCGCGTGAACCTGTGCCTGCATCCCCGCCCAGATCCCATGATTGCGCCGCGCCGAATACGATGCCTCGACCGTCACATAGGGCCGCGAAAATTCCTTGCACAGCGCCGGCCCGATCAGATCGGGCGCCTTGTAGTAGGGGTGATAACACAGCCAAAGGTCCGGGGGCCCGTCCCGCTGCCACAGCGCGCGCAGGCGGTCACGTTCGACGTCTGCCGCAGCCTGCAACTTGGCCAGCCCCTGCCAATCCTGCGCATCTCCAAGATAACTGCGCAGCTGTGACGCCAGTTCGACCCTATCCTCGCCCTGGCGCAACGCCGCCATGAGCAGCCTCGCCATAAGCCGATCCCCCGAGGGCACCGGGTGGTCCGGCGATTTCAACGGGGCGTAGAACGCGATCCTCATTGTCGCACGTCCTGCTGGGCGGCCAAGGGCCTGCCAACGGCGCCTCTCGGCCTCATAGATCCGCGCCTGCCTGGCATCCCGTCCTGTCCAATTCCCATCCCGTCCGTCTCATCGCGGGGTGATCTGCCGGGCCACGTCGGCGGCACCTGCTATCGGGGCCGAAAAGGCCACCCACTGCCCGCTCGCGCCGTGCATAGCATCCCGCCCGCGCGGGCAAAAGCACCGCCATTCCCCGGCGCGACGGAAAGACCGCAGAAATGAAAACGGCGCGCGCCCCGCTGCGCCTGCCGAAATGTGCGGGGGATGGCGACCGGCATGTCGACGTGCCACGCACCACCAGCACGGCGGCAACGCTGGCGGGGTCCCGGCCTTGACACACCCCCTGAATCCACGCATCTGGACCAGGCTACCAGCCCTGACCGCGGAGCATAAATGCAACCGAGCATCACCAATCCCGCCGCCGACGGCCTTCTCGAACTGATCCGGTCTCGCAGCGCCCGGGTGGGGGTGATCGGCCTCGGCTATGTCGGCCTGCCGCTGGCGATGACCATCGCGCGTGCCGGTTTTACCGTTGCGGGCTTTGACACCGATCCGGGCAAGATCGTCGCGATCGACGCCCGCCAAAGCTATATCGAGGCCGTCTCGGACGAAGAGCTGGCGACCGAGGCGAACGCCGGGCGCTTCAGCGCGGGTTGCGACTTTTCCGGCCTCGGGCGCTGCGATGTCATCGTCATCTGCGTGCCGACCCCCCTGACGCGGCATCGCGAACCCGACCTGTCCTTCGTGTCGCGCACCTGTGCCCATATCGCCGCCACCCTGCGGCCGGGGCAACTGATCGTACTGGAATCCACCACCTATCCCGGCACCACCGACGGCCCGGTCAAGACCATCCTCGAAGAAACCGGCCTGCGCTCGGCCGAGGATTTTTTCCTCGGCTTTTCCCCCGAACGCGAAGACCCAGGCAATCGTGCCTTCGACACCTCGACCATCCCCAAGGTCGTGGCCGGTGATGGCGATGCCGCCGGCGCCCTGATGCAGGCCTTTTACGGCGCGGTGGTCAAGACGGTCGTGCCCGTTTCCTCCACCGCGACGGCCGAGGCGGTCAAGCTGACCGAAAACGTCTTTCGCGCCGTCAACATCGCCTTGGTGAACGAACTCAAGGTCATCTACGAAGCCATGGGCGTCGACGTGTGGGAGGTGATTCAGGCCGCCAGCACCAAACCATTCGGCTACATGCCCTTTTATCCTGGCCCCGGCCTTGGCGGTCACTGCATCCCGATCGACCCGTTCTATCTGACCTGGAAATCCCGCGAATACGACCTGACCACCCGTTTCATCGAACTCGCGGGCGAGATCAATTCCGCCATGCCGCGCCATGTCGTCGAACGGCTGGCGCTGGCCCTCGACCAGAAACGCGGTCGCGCGCTCAGCCGGTCGCGGATCCTGGTGATTGGTCTGGCCTACAAGAAGAACGTCCCCGACATCCGCGAAAGCCCCTCCCTCAAGCTGATCGAGCTGATCGAGGAACGCGGCGGCACGGCCAGCTATCACGACCCCTACGTCAGCGAGATCCCCCAGACCCGTGCCTATGGCGCGCTCAAGGGGCGCAGGTCGCAACCCTGGGACAAGGACGCGATATCGGGCTACGACGCGGTGCTGATCGCCACCGATCACGATGGCCTGGACTATGCCGCGCTGGCAGATTGGGCCCCTCTGGTCATCGACACCCGCAACGTCTTTGCCCGCCTCGGGATCAGCGGCGACCACATCGTCAAGGCGTGATGACCCGTGGCACGCCCCCGCTGACCGGAGCAGCCGCCGTCGCGGTCATTGCCGATGCCCATCTCCACGACATCCACGGCGATTACGGTGGGCCGCCCTTCCTGATGGACGGTGCCCCGCTGACCCTGCGCAGCTGGGCCGATACCCGCACCGGCGCGCGGGCCTTCAACGAAAGCGTTGCCGCCCTGAACGCCGCCCTGACCGAAATCAGCGCCCGCGGCATTCGTCATGTCGTCCTGCTGGGCGATTACACCGACGACGGCCAGATCCTGGCCACCCGCCGCCTTGCCGCACGCCTGCGCACATGGCGCGACCGGGCGGGGCTGAACTTCTACGCCCTGCCCGGCAACCACGATGTGTTTGGCCCGCATGGCAAGCATAACGCGACCCGCTTTGTCACCGCGCCAGGCCGCACCCGGCTGGTAACCAGCGATCCCGACCTGGCCGCAACCGAACCCGATACCGCTTGCCTCAGCCCCGGCATGTTCTGCGCCGGCCAGCCTGCGGGCTTGACACCGATGGCCGAATTCGGGCTGTTTCGAAACCCGCGCTACCTGCATTGGGAAACCCCCTTCGGCCTCGATGACAGCCCCGCCGCGCGCCAGTACACGGCACGGTCCCCCGATGGGCAGATCAGCCACCGCCTGATGGATGCCTCCTATCTGGTCGAACCGGCGCCCGGATTGTGGCTGCTGATGATCGACGCCAATGTGTTCGAACCGCGCAACAACCGGCACGACCCGACCCGCAAAAAGGCGTTTGCCGACCCCGGTACGGCGGGTTGGAACGCGCTGTTGCGGGTGAAACCCTTTCTGATCGACTGGATCGGTGATGTCGTCGGCCGCGCAAGGGCAGCCGGAAAATCGCTGATGGCGTTTTCCCATTATCCCGTCCTGGATCCGTTTCGCGATCCTGCCGGCGCCGAAACCGCCATGTTCGGACAGACCACGATTGCGCGGCGCACCCCCGGGCCAGCTGTTGCACAGACCCTGTCCGAGGTCGGCCTGCGTCAGCATTTCAGTGGCCACATGCACGTGCACGGCGGCGGACCGCCCCATGGCCTGCAAGCGGTCCCATCCACCGCTGCCCGCGCCGAACGGCCCGGCGCATCGGCGCCCGCGCTTGCCGCCGGGGCCGCCCCTGCCGTCGATACAGACCTGACGGATATCTGCGTACCCTCGCTTGTGTCCTTCCCCCCCGCCTTCGTGGTGGCCACGCCCGGGGCCGACCGGGCGACGGTGGAAACCGTCAGCCTTTCGGCCCAGCCGCTGGCCCCCGACCTCATGCTCTTCTACGCCTCCGAGGCGGCGCTGCATCCTCACCCAGGGCTTGACGACCAAGGGCTGAATGCGCACGGCTACGGCGATCTGCTCCTTGCGCAACTGCGCGCACGCGCGATGCAGCGCCTGCCGCGCCACTGGCCCGCGGATATCCTGCGTGATCTTCCCGATGCCACGGCGGCAACAGTGCTCGCCCTGATGCTCAGCCCGGCACGCACCACCGTGACCCTGCGCACCTGCATCGACCGCTCCGTTCCCGTCCAGATACCGACGTCTGCCACCGCCGATCTTGCGGACGTGCCACTCGGGATTCTGGTTGCCGATTGGTATGCACTGCGCCAGGCGGGGGCTCTGCTTCTGCCCCACCTCAGCCCGCAAAGACTGCATGTCCTGCAAACCCTCGCAGCCCTCGCCCCGACGGCCCCGGCCGCAGATGACTCGGCGCAACGCCAGTTTTTCTGCTGGTTCCTGCTGCGACTGACCGGATACCTGTCACGCCTCCACCCCCGGCCATGATCCCCACGCGCACAGCGGCACCGGGACGGCCCGGTCAAAAACCGGAACCGGCAAGCATCTGAAGTATCAACATAAAAGGTAAGGTGGCGGAGACGATGGGATTCGAACCCACGAGACCCTTCCGGGCCTACTCCCTTAGCAGGGGAGCGCCTTCGACCACTCGGCCACATCTCCGTTGGCGTGTCTATGCGGCGACAGACCGAGAAACAAGTGAAAAATGCCCAGATTTTGCCAAAAGGAATTCCGCGCCCCGCGGCCTCTCCCGCATCGCGCTCCAACACGCCATGACCGCCGTTTCACAGTGATATTTTACAGGATTCCAAAGGCGCGCGCTGAATTGCGATGGGCCGGACAGGCCCGCGACCTCCTCCAAAAGGGCCAGACTTTCCGAAAACAAGTCTCCCCGACAGGCCATCGGTCGGACCGGGCAGACCGCGTCACACAGAGAATTCCCCGTTTCCTGAAACATCTTGCAGCACGGCGTGATCGCAGCCAACACCTATGATTTCCTGCATTTGAAGGCCGGTTCCGCGCCCTGTCCCGGCAAGGTCCCGCTGACCCCAAGTCAGCCAGAGGAACGTTTCAACCCCGCCTTCCGTTGTCCCTTCATAGCGAGGACAGGCCATGCCGGCCGCCCCTCGGAAACTCCGGTTCGACCCCGGGGCGGCAGCCGCCAGCCCTGGCAAGATCCAAAAAAGACCAGGAGATACAAAGATGTATGCCAAGATCGTAGGCCTCAGCGCCGCCGCCGTCCTGACTGCAACCAGCGCGATGGCCGCAACCAACGCCACCGCCACGACGGACCTCAACCTTCGCGCCGGCCCCGGCCCGATGGCCGAGATCCTCGACGTTATCCCGGGGGACGAAACGGTCGAAATCGAACAATGCGCAACCGGCCTGGAATGGTGCAAGGTCACCTACGACGGCACCGAAGGCTGGGCCTACAGCCCCTACCTGACCGCCACGATCGATAGCGAACCGGTCGTCGTCTATGACAACGTCAAGCGCCTCGATGTTGAATCGGTCGACGTGAACGAAGACGACCGCGCCGCATCGGCAACCGCCGGTGGCCTGACGGCAGGCGCGCTGGCAATGTCGCTGGTCGGTGGACCCGCCGCTGTTGCAGCTGGCGTCCTGGCCGGGACCGCCCTGGGTGCCGCAGCCGTGCCTGAGAAAACCGTGACCTACGTGACCGAGCACCCTGTCGAGCCGGTGTACCTGAACGGTGAAGTCGTCGTCGGCGCGGGCATTCCGCAAGAGGTTACCCTTGCCGATATTCCCGACACCCCCGAAAGCTATGCCTACGTCAACGGCCAGCCTGTCATCGTCGACCAGGACCGCACCATCATCCACGTCGTGCGCTGAACCGATACGGTTTGAAAAAGCTCGGCCCGCCTCCTCATCGGGGGCGGGCCTTTGCATTGCCAGTGGTCTGGCATCGCCTGTGCTTTACCGGTCGTATGCGGGGCGGCCAGGGCCGGCGCGCCCTACCGCCAGATGACGGTGCCCCCCCCACGAACGAGGGTCTCACCCAACTGTCCGGTCAGGCCCGGCACCAAGCCCGTTCGATCCCGCGATCAGGTGTTGAACAGGAAATGCAGCACATCGCCGTCCTTGACGGTATAGGCCTTGCCCTCGGCGCGCATCTTGCCTGCTTCCTTGGCTCCGCTCTCTCCCTTGCAGGCCACGAAATCGTCATAGGCAATCGTCTCGGCGCGAATGAACCCCTTTTCGAAATCGCCATGGATCACGCCTGCGGCCTGCGGCGCGCTCGTGCCCTGACGAATCGTCCAGGCCCGCGCTTCCTTCGGGCCGACAGTGAAATAGGTCTCGAGGTGCAGCAGGTCATAGCCCGCGCGGATCAGCCGATCCAGCCCGGGCTCCTCCAACCCCATCTCGCTCAGGAACATCTCGGCCTCGTCATCCTCAAGCTGGCTGATCTCTTCCTCGATCTGCGCCGAGATGATGACATGCGAATTGCCCTGCGCCGCCGCCATTTCCGCCACGGCAGCGGAATGCGCATTCCCCGTCGCCGCATCCGCCTCGGACACGTTGCAGACATACAGAACCGGCTTGCCCGTCAGCAATTGCAACAGCTTCCATGCCCGCAGATCCTCGGCATCGACCTGGACGGTGCGCGCCGGCTTGCCCTCTTCCAGTGCAGCCTGCGCAGCGGCCAGAAGGCGATCCTGTTGGGCTGCATCCTTGTCATTGCCCTTCAGCTTGCGCACGAGCCCCGCGCGTCGCTTCTCGACACTCTCGAGGTCAGCCAGCATCAATTCGGTCTCGATGGTCTCGGCATCCGCAACCGGGGACACCCGCCCCTCGACGTGCGTGACGTCATCATCCTCGAAACACCGCAGCACATGCGCAATGGCATCCGTTTCACGGATGTTGGCCAGAAACTGGTTGCCCAGCCCTTCGCCCTTGCTTGCGCCTTTCACCAGGCCCGCAATATCGACAAAGGTCATCCGCGTCGGAATGATCTGCCTGGACCCTGCGATTGCGGCCAGGGTGTCAAGCCGCGCATCCGGCACGTTCACTTCGCCGACGTTGGGCTCGATGGTGCAGAAGGGAAAGTTTGCCGCCTGCGCGGCGGCCGTCCTGGTCAGCGCATTGAACAGTGTCGACTTGCCGACGTTCGGCAGCCCCACGATGCCCATCTTGAATCCCATGACGACGCTCCTTTGAATGATCCCGCGCGTCATAGTTTGCTGCGGGCCACACCGCAAGCCGAACCATGCGCGGCACCCATATCTCCATGGTAAATCCGCGCCTCTGCCCACTGGGCTGCCCTGTCCACCGATGTCGGGGGCCTCCGGCGGGGGTATTTTCAGCCAGATGACAGGGGGAGCCATGTCTCCCTGTCATCTGGCGTCAAGTACCCTGGGGGAGCGCCGCAAGGCGCGGGGGCAAAGCCCCCCTTTGGTGACCCCGCCTACTCCACCATTGCCATCGCAGCCCTTTTCCGCCAAACCCTGAGGAAAATATCATGGGGACAGGACATGAGCCGTATCGACGCCACTTTCGCCGCGCTGAAGCAAAGTAACCGCAAGGGATTTGTCGCCTATATCATGGCCGGCGACCCGGACGAGGCGCGGTCGCTTGCCGTGATGAAGGGCCTTCCTGCCGCGGGTGTCGACGTGATCGAACTGGGTGTGCCCTTCACCGATCCGATGGCCGATGGCCCGACCATCCAGCTGGCCGGGCAACGCGCCCTGGAAGCGGGCATGACATTGGACAAGACCCTGGCGATGGCGCGCGTCTTTCGCGCCGACGACGACACCACTCCGATCGTTCTGATGGGATATTACAACCCGATCTATTCCCGTGGCGTCGAGACCTTCCTGGCCGAGGCGCAGGAGGCCGGGATCGACGGGCTGATCGTCGTCGACCTGCCCCCCGAAGAGGACGACGAGCTGTGCCTGCCGGCCCAGGCAGCCGGGCTGAACTTCATCCGCCTTGCCACGCCGACCACGGATGCCCGGCGCCTGCCCAAGGTGCTGACCAATACCTCCGGCTTTGTCTATTATGTCTCGATCACCGGCATCACCGGCGCGGCCGAGGCGAATGCCGCCGCCGTTGCGCCCGAAGTCAGCCGCATCAAGGCGTCGACCGATCTGCCGATCATCGTCGGTTTCGGCGTCAAGACGCCCGAAACCGCCCGCGCCATCGCCGGCATCGCCGATGGCTGTGTCGTCGGATCGGCCATTGTCGAACAGATCGCCTCCGGCAAGCCGGTGGACGAGATCCTGGGGTTCGTCAAAAGCCTTTCCGACGGCGCGCATTCCGCCTGACGGCGGAGCCACGCCGAGCCTTCGCCCTGCCCCGTGGCGCGCCAACATCCCTTTGGCGCGCCGTCGCTTTTCTGGCACCCTGCTGCAAAATGCGCCGTGGCAGATGCCGCGTGCGGGGTCGACAAGAACCAGAAAGCAGGCGGCACATGAACCTTTCCAGACGAACCTTCGGATTTGGGCTGACCGCCCTTGGCCTCTCGGCCTGCAGCGGCGCCGGCGGCCCCGTGATGCGCGGCTCGAACGCGTCGGCAGAGCTGGCGGACGATCTGCGCCCGGTCCCCAATGCGGGTTATACCGCCTGGGTCGCCGCCTTTCGCAGCCGCGCCGGGGCGCAGGGGATTTCCGACGCCACCCTGTCGCGCGCATTCCGTCACGCGGGCTATCTGCCCGGCGTTGTCACCCGAGACCGCAACCAGACCGAATTCACCCGCACGCTGGAGGACTACCTCTCCATCGCCGCGTCGGACGAACGTGTCGCCAAGGGCCGTGCCGCCTTTGCCCGCCATCGCAGCACGCTGACCGCGCTGGAGGCGAAATACGGCGTCGACGCCGAAATCATCGCCGCGATCTGGGGGCTGGAGAGTTTTTACGGAGAGCGGCGCGGCAATGTGCCCGTGATCTCGTCGACCTCGACGCTGGCCTATGACGGGCGGCGCGGCGCATTTTTCGAAAAACAGCTGATCGCGGCCCTTCGCATCGTTCAGAACGGCGATATCGACGCCGATCACATGACCGGCAGCTGGGCCGGCGCCATGGGGCACACCCAGTTCATCCCAACATCGTACCAGTCGTTTGCGGTGGATTTCACCGGCGACGGCCGGCGTGACATCTGGTCGGACGATCCGACGGATGCGCTGGCCTCGACCGCCGCTTACCTCGCCCGCAACGGTTGGACCCGGGGCGCCCGCTGGGGCGGAGAGGTCGGCAATGGCGCGCCCGGCGGTGACATCATCCAGCCGCAGCCGGGTGGCCCGCGCTTTGCCGTCACCGGCAATTTCCGCGCCATCAAGCGCTATAACAACTCGGATTCCTATGCCATTGGCGTCGGGCACCTGGCCGACCGCATCGGCGGGGCCGGCCCACTGCGTGCCAGCTTCCCCCCCGATGCCTATGGTCTGACCAAGGACGACCGCATCGCCCTGCAACAGCGCCTGACGGCACGGGGGTTCGACACCGGCGGCACCGACGGCGTTATCGGCCCGAAAAGCCGCGAGGCGATCAGCGCCTATCAGTCCAGCCGGGGCCTGCCCGCCAGCGGCGATCCCTCTCGCGCGCTGTTGACCAGCCTCTAGTCCGCGCCAAACAGGCATTGCCCCCTGCCCCCCGGATTGGTAAAAAATCCTAACCACAGTCCGGGGGACCGCCGCGATGCCCGTCATCACCAACATCAACGATCTCAAGCGCCTGCACAAACGCCGCACGCCCAAGATGTTCTACGACTACTGCGAAAGCGGATCGTGGAGCGAACAGACCTTCCGCGAGAACACCTCGGATTTCGACCAGATCCGCCTGCGCCAGCGCGTCGCCGTCGACATGTCCGACCGGTCGCTGGAAACCGAGATGATCGGCCAGAAGGTCACCATGCCCGTCGCCCTGGCCCCCGTGGGCCTGACCGGGATGCAGCGCGCGGATGGCGAGATCAAGGCCGCCCGCGCCGCCGAACAGTTCGGCGTGCCCTTTACCCTGTCGACCATGTCGATCTGCTCGATCGAGGACGTGGCCGAGAATTCCTCGGCCCCCTTCTGGTTCCAGCTCTACACGATGAAGGACCAGGACTACCTGCGCCGCCTGATCCAGCGGGCCAAGGATGCCAAATGCTCGGCCCTTGTGATCACGCTGGATCTGCAAATCCTCGGGCAGCGGCACAAGGACCTCAAGAACGGGCTCTCCGCCCCGCCCAAGTTCACCCCCGCCGTCCTGGCCGACCTTGCGACCAAGTGGTCCTGGGGGCTCGAGATGCTGCAAACGAAACGGCGCGGCTTCGGCAATATCGTCGGTCACGTCAAGGATATCTCCGACCCGTCCTCGCTGCTGTCGTGGACCAACGAGCAGTTCGACGACAAGCTCGACTGGAAGAAGATCGAACAGATCAAGGAGATGTGGGGCGGCAAGGTCATCCTCAAGGGCATCAACGACCCCGAGGATGCGGCGATGGCCGCCAAGGTCGGCTGCGATGCCATCCTGGTGTCGAACCACGGCGGGCGGCAGCTGGACGGCGCGCTCTCGACCATCCGGATGCTCGACCCGATCCTGCAGGCGGTCGGTGATGATGTCGAGGTGCACCTCGACAGCGGCATCCGTTCGGGACAGGACATTCTCAAGGCCGTTGCCATGGGGGCCAAGGGCACCTTCATCGGGCGCGCCTTCGTGCATGGCCTCGGGGCCATGGGGCAGGATGGCGTCACGCGCGCGCTCCAGGTGCTGTACAAGGAAATGGACACGTCGATGGCGCTCTGCGGCAAGCGTGACATTCGCGATGTCGGTCGCGACATTCTCAAGATCCCCGCGGATTTCGCCGGCACCTGGCGGGACTGATCGCCCCTGCCACTGCCGCTGTGCGGCGCCTGCCGCTCTGCGGCCCCGCCCCGCCCGGCGGGGCCGTTCCACGCATTGGCTTTGTCGCAAGACGGAAAGTAGGGTCAATTTTATCGCTTAACCGTGCGTAAAGTGACCGGACCTAGTGTCGCCCCAACGCGGATCGGAGGCGACCATATGCTCAGACTATTTTCCCGGCGACCAGCTGCGCCCAGCATCGACAGCGCCGCCGAAGTGCAGGCCGTATCCCGGTCGCATATCATCGTGCGCTACGACATGGAGGGCATCATCCGCGAGGTGAACGATCAGTTCTGCCGCGTGACCGGCTATACCCCTGCCGATGTCGTCGGCAAACCCTACCTGATGATGGTGCGCGAAAAGGATCACGATCTCAGCGAGGTGCGCAACCTCTGGCGGGACATGGCCGCCGGCAAGATGATCAACCGCATCGTCCCCCGTCTCAACAGCGACGGAGAGGAGATCTGGTTCGACGTCACCTATACCCCCGTCACCAACGACGCCGGGACCGCCGAACACGTCCTCTCGATCGCCCGCGAAATCTCTCACACCCATTTCCGCCGGCGCGACAATCGCAGCCAGGTCGACGCGATCAGGCGCACGATGGCCGTTGTCGAATTCGACCTTCAGGGCAATATCACCGACGCGAACGACCTGTTTCTCAAGACGATGGGATACCGGCTGGACGAACTGCAGGGCAAGCATCACCGGATGCTGGTACCCCCCGAAGATGCCTCGAGCGCGGAATACAAGGGGTTCTGGGATCGGATGGCCAAGGGCGCCTCGGAAAAGGGCGAGGTTCGACGCCTCGACAAGCGTGGCAAGTCCCGCTGGCTCGAGGCGACGTATGAAACCCTCCTCGATCCCGAAGGGCGCCCGTTCAAGGTGGTCAAATACGCCTTCGACATCACCAATGCCAAGAATCTGGCCGCCGATGCCGCCAGCCAGATTGCCGCGATCAACAGGGTGCAGGCGGTGATCGAATTCGACACGCAGGGCAACATCCTGGCTGTCAACGACACCTTCTGCGCCGCCATGGGATACGCGCCCGAAGAAATCCGCGGCAAGCATCACCGCATGTTCGTCTCCAGCGATTTCGCGAATTCGCCCGATTATGACGAGTTCTGGAAGACCCTGCGCAGCGGCAAGGAACACTCCGGCAACTTCACCCGCATCGGCAAGGGTGGAAAACCCGTCTATATCCGCGCCAGCTACAACCCCATCCGCAATGCCGCCGGAGAGGTGGTGAAGGTCGTCAAGTACGCCATCGACACGACCGCCCTGCAACTGACGGTCGACACGATGCAATCCGGCCTCGACAAGCTGGCAGATGGCGATCTCTCGGTCCGGCTTGACCAGAACCTGGGCGAGATGGACGCCATCAGGCAGAAATTCAACATCGCCGTCACCAAGGTCGACGAAGCGATGCAGGCCGTTCTGGAACGTGCCACCCAGGTCCATACCGAAACCGGCGCGATCATCAGCGCCTCGAATGAACTGTCCCGCCGCACCGAAACCCAGGCCGCGACGCTGGAAGAAACCGCCGTCGCGCTGAACGAACTGGCCGGCTCCGTCAAACAGGCCGCCGCGACGGCCAGCGTGGCGCAGAACAAGGCGGACGAAGCCAAGACCCAGACCGAGGAATCCGGGCGCATCGTGCGCAATGCAGTCAGCGCCATGGAAGAGATCGAGGAATCGTCGAGCAAGATTTCCTCGATCACCAAGGTGATCGACGACATCGCCTTCCAGACCAACCTGTTGGCGCTGAATGCCGGTGTCGAAGCGGCCCGCGCGGGCGAGGCCGGGCGCGGTTTCGCCGTCGTTGCGCAAGAGGTCCGTGCCCTGGCCCAGCGGTCCTCGGAGGCTGCCAAGGAAATTGCCTCGCTGATCTCTGATTCCACCACGCAGGTGGTCAAGGGCGTCAACCTGGTCGGACAGGCGGGGCAGTCGATCACCACGATCGACGGCATGGTGCGCAATATTCACGACAGCGTCTCGCAGATCGCGATCTCGGCCCATGAACAGGCCAACGGCATCACCGAAATGAACATGGCGATGAACCAGCTCGACCAGGTGACCCAGGAAAACGCCGCCATGGCCGAAGAAACCAATGCCGCGACCCAGAACCTCGCCAGCGGCATCGCCGAGGTGCAGGAGGCCGTCTCGTTCTTCGGTGCCAGCGCACCACATCCGCGCACCCGCAGCCGTCGGGCCCCGATGCGCGCCTCGGCCTGAGGCGCGCCAATCACGGCCGGGCGCATTCACGGCCAGGTCCAATCACGGCAGGGCGCATTCACCGCCGGGTCCAATCATCACCGGCCCCAAGCATCACCGGGCCCAATCATCACCGGTCGGCGCGTTAACCCGGCCCGTGCCCCTTCCCGCGCACCGCCCACATGCCGCATAGATACCGTCAGGATACCGACGTTGCGATTTGCGGCATTTCCCTTGTTAACTTGGGTCAGGCGCTGATTCGCCCACTGTCGGGCACCGTCGCAGGCACCGCCCCGCCGCGCGCACCCTTCACGTTTGCGGAACCGCTTGGCCCCGGCTTGGCCCGATGCGATACGCCCGCGCGGGCCGGCACATGGGGTAAAATCGCACTTTATTGCTGTTTTTTCTTTCCAACCCCCCAGAATCCCTCTAAACGCGCGAGACTTAACGCGGGCATACAGCCTTGGAGGATGCCCGCCCCATTTAGGAGAGATCAAATGGCTGGAGAAATTCCTGATTTCGTAGCCCAGGAACGTGCGGGGACAGGCAAGGGCGCCGCTCGCGCAGCACGTCGTGCTGGCATGGTTCCGGGTGTTGTCTACGGTGGCGACGAAGCCCCCCTGGCGATTCAAGTCCCGTTCAACGCGCTGCTCAAGCAGTTGAAACAAGGGCGCTTTCTCGCGACCCTCTTCAACCTCAAGGTTGATGGTCACGATGATGTCCGCGTCATTTGCCGCGGCGTTCAGCGCGATGTCGTCAAGGATCTGCCGACCCACCTCGACCTGATGCGCCTCAAGCGTACCAGCCGTGTGAACCTGCACATCCCCGTCGAATTCATCAACCACGCCGAGGCCCCCGGCCTGAAGCGTGGCGGCGTTCTGACCGTTGTGCGTGCTGACGTTGAACTGTCTGTTATTGCTGGTGATATTCCCGATCACATCACTGTTGATCTGGCCGGCAAACAGATTGGTGATACGCTGACCATCAGCCAGGTCGACCTGCCGAAAGACGCCCTGCCGACCATCGACCGCGACTTCGTGATTGCGAACATCACGGCGCCGTCCGGCCTGCGCGCTTCCGACGACGAAGAAGAAGCAACCGAAGAAACCAGCGAAGAATAAGTCGCTGCCTTTCAAGGTGTTATCGAACGGCCTCCGCGACGCGGGGGTCGTTTTTTTATGGACTGCCGGGGGACACCCTGCATCTGCTGGACCCGCGCCAGCGTGTCGGCTAAATCCGTATGACCAAGCAGGAGGGTCTCATGCAGCTTTTCGTCGGCCTCGGTAATCCCGGCGCGAAATACGCCGCCAACCGCCACAACATCGGTTTCATGGCGCTGGACCGGATTGCCTCCGATCATGGTTTCGGCCCCTGGAAATCCAAGTTCCAGGCAGAGCTGACCGAAGGCACACTGGGCGGCGAAAAAGTATTACTTCTCAAACCGATGACCTTCATGAACCTGTCCGGCCAGTCGGTTGGCGAGGCGATGCGTTTTTACAAGTTGACGCCCGCGCAGATCACCGTTTTCCACGACGAGCTTGACCTGGCCCCCGCCAAATGCCGCCTGAAACAGGGTGGCGGCCACGCCGGGCACAACGGGTTGCGTTCGATCCATCAACACATCGGCGAACGCTATGCCCGCGTCCGTCTCGGCATCGGTCACCCGGGGCACAAGGATCGCGTCGCCGCCTATGTCCTGTCGGATTTTGCCAAGGCCGAACAGGATTGGCTGGACGACATGATGCGCGGCATCTCGGACGGTGCCGCCGCACTTGCTGCGGGTGACGGTCCCAGGTTCCTGAATGCCGTAGCGTTGCGCGTGAACCCGCCCCGCAGCTCGGGAGGCACAGCCGCCCCCGACGCAAGGTCCGGTCCGCGCCCTGCCCAAGCCCCTGCCCGCAAACAGGAAACATCCCCCGAGGCCAGCGATACCCGCAGCCCCCTCGAGCGGCTGAAAGACAAGTTCAAGTAACCCATGTCACACCGCGCCCCGGCACAAGGGGCTGCTGCTTTCACACGCAACCGCACGGCCCAGGCCCCGGTTTCGCGGCCGTGACATCACGGCATCTCGCCCCGCGCGGTTAAATTTGCTAGGCTTGCCAAAGGACTTGCCCTTTTTTCACCCCGCGATCAGCCAGAGGAGCGCTGCATTGGTTCACAAAGATCCCGCAATCAACGTTCTGGGGAGCGCGCTGGAACTGGCGTCACTCGATCCCCTGACCGGTTTTTTCCGCGATGGCCACTGCAATACCTGCGTTCAGGACAGCGGCAGCCACACCGTCTGCGCCGTGATGACAGACGAATTCCTCGCCTTTTCCAAATACGTCGGGAACGATCTGTCGACCCCGCACCCCGAGTTCCAGTTTCGCGGGCTCAAGGCCGGGGATCGCTGGTGCCTGTGCGCGGCACGCTTCCTCCAGGCCCACGACGAAGGCTGCGCGCCTCTTGTCCGTCTGCAAGCGACCCATCGCCGGGCGTTGGAGATCGTTCCGCTGGAAGTACTGGAGCTTTATGCAGAGGACCCCGCCGAGGGGTAACCTACCGTTGTCGCGAAAGAAAAGGCAGGGCGCGATGCCCTGCCTTTCTGAGTTTCCCCGTCGCGCCTCAGCCGCCGGTGTTGATCTCAACGCCCAGATGCTTGGCCACGGTAAAGATGTCCTTGTCGCCGCGCCCACACATGTTCATCACGATGATATGGTCCTTCGGCAGGTCCGGCGCGATCTTCATCACATGTGCCAATGCGTGGCAGGGTTCCAGTGCGGGAATGATGCCTTCGGTCGCACAGGAAAACTTGAACGCCTCCAGCGCCTCGCGGTCCGTGATCGAGACGTACTCGGCCCTGCCAATGTCGTGCAGCCACGAATGTTCCGGCCCGATGCCGGGGTAATCCAGACCAGCCGAGATCGAATGCCCCTCAAGGATCTGTCCGTCGTCGTCCTGTAGCAGGTAGGTTCGGTTGCCATGCAAGACGCCGGGGCGCCCACCGGTCAGGCTGGCGCAGTGCTCCATCTTGTCATCCACGCCATGCCCTCCGGCCTCGACCCCGATGACGCGCACGCCCGGATCGTTCAGGAACGGATAGAACAGGCCCATGGCATTGGACCCACCGCCAATGGCGGCGATGATTGTATCGGGCAGACGGCCCTCGCCTTCCTGCTCGGGCAGTTGCCAGCGGACTTCCTTGCCGATGATCGACTGGAAATCGCGGACCATCGCCGGATAGGGGTGCGGGCCGGCGACGGTGCCGATGCAATAAAAGGTGTCCTGAACGTTGGTCACCCAGTCGCGCAGCGCGTCGTTCATTGCGTCTTTCAGGGTGCCGCGACCGCTGGTCACCGGCACAACCTCGGCCCCCAGCAGGCGCATCCGGAATACGTTGGGCGCCTGGCGTTCAACGTCTGTCGCCCCCATGTAGACAACACATTTCAGCCCGAACTTGGCACAGACGGTGGCCGTGGCCACCCCGTGCTGGCCCGCGCCTGTTTCCGCGATGATGCGCCCCTTGCCCATGCGACGCGCCAGGATGATCTGCCCCAGCACGTTGTTGATCTTGTGCGCGCCGGTGTGGTTCAGTTCGTCCCGCTTGAGATAGATCTTGGCCCCGCCCAACTGTTCGGTCATGCGCGGTGCGAAATACAGCGGGCTGGGGCGGCCGACATAGTGTTTCCACAGGTCGTCCATCTCGGCCCAGAAGGTGTCGTCGGTCTTGGCCTTCTCGTATTCCGCTTCCAGGTCCAGGATCAGCGGCATCAGGGTCTCACTGACGAACCGCCCACCGAACTGGCCGAACCGGCCCTTTTCATCCGGGCCGCTCATGAAGCTGTTCAAAAGGTCTTCAGGCATGGCGTCGCTCCCTCTGTGATCACTGCTGGGTTTACGGCTTTTGCAGCGTTCGGACAAGCCGTCCCGTGGCGCGACAACGCGCCCCCACTCGCGCAATAGTTGACCAGAGATGTATTTCACGCCAGCATCTGATTTGCAGTGCCAATTACTTTGCCGGTCTCGTCCGGTCCGGTGATCTGGCCTGCCTCTCGGGAGGAGAACATGATGAGAAACTTGCTATTGGCCGGTGCCATGCTGGCCGGAACGACGCATGCCGCATGGGCCGTCACCTGCGACGAGGCGCTGACAATCGCCGTCGAAGGCGTGACCCTGACGGATGCCAGCGCACAGGCCGCCGGCGATGGTCTGCCGGCGCATTGCATCCTGCACGGCGAAATGGGGGCGCGCACCGGCGATGATGGCCAACCCTACGCGTTGCGGTTCGAATTGCGCCTGCCAGACACCTGGGACGGGCGTTTCATGCACCAGTTCAACGGCGGCAATGACGGCGAGGTCAAACCCGCGCTTGGCATGTGGTCCAACCTGCCCGATGGCACCGGCGCGCTGGCGCGTGGGATGGCCGTGGTCAGCTCCGATGCGGGGCACGACGGGGCGGCCCGGCCCGAAACGGGCCTGGTGGCAGGCAACGCCTTCGGTTTCGATTTCGAGGCTCGGCGCATGTACGGCTATGGTGCCGTGGCCATGCTGAACCCCGCCGCGCTGGAACTGACCACCGCCTACTACGGCCATGCGCCCGATTATAGCTACGGGGCGGGCACGTCGAATGGGGGGCGGCACGCGATGGTCGCTGCCGAACGGATGCCGGGGGCATTCGATGGCATTCTGGCAGGTTATCCTGGCTTCAACCTGCCACGCGCCGCCCTGCAACACGCCTGGGATGTGCAATCGTTCCGCAGCGCAGGTCCGTCGCTGGCCAAGGCCTTTAGCCCGGCGGACATGGCCGTCGCCGCAGACAAGATTACCCAGGCCTGCGACGCCCTGGACGGGCTTGAGGATGGCATGGTCTTTGACCTGAAGGGCTGTCAGGCCGCTTTTGATCCCGACAGCATGACCTGTACGGCAGACATGCAGGAAAATTGCCTGAGGCCGGAGCAGACGGCGGCACTGGTCCGTATCCACAAGGGTCCACACCTGGCCGACGGCACCGCGCTCTATTCCGACTGGGCCTGGGATCCGGGCCTCGCCAGCGGCGGCTGGCGGTTCTGGAAGCTTGAAAGCCCGATCCCACCCTGGGGCAAGAAACCAATCATCGCGGTCATGGGCGCGGGATCTCTGGCGCAGGTGTTCACCACCCCGCCCAGCGACGTCGATGGCACCCCCGAGGCGCTGGAAAACTACCTGATGAATTTCGATTTCGAAGCCAGCGCGGATGCCATCAACGCCACAACCGCCGCGTTCCCCGAAAGCGCAATGCAGGTGATGACCCCGCCCCATTCGGACAACCCCACCCTGGCCGAGTTCCAGGCCGAAGGCGGCAAATTGCTGATCTTTCATGGCCAGGCCGATCCTGTCTTTTCCATACTCGACACGATCAAATGGTTCGACACGCTGCATTCCAATACGCCCGAAGCAGATGAATTCACCCGCCTCTACACGATCCCCGGAATGCCGCATGGCGCAGGGGGAAATGCCGCTGACGAGGCGGATCTTCTGGGCGCACTGATAGATTGGGTCGAACAGGACAAGGCGCCCGGCGCTTTGACGGCGCATGTACGTACCGCCAATGACGAGGCCGCGTCGAACATGGGTGCCAGCAGACCGCTTTGCCCCTACCCGTCTTTCGCCGTCTACACGGGCGATAATCCGGCGATGGCCGACAGCTTTACCTGCTCGGACAGCTGAACGAACATCGCACCCGCGCCGGGCTGATCCCGGCGCGGGTGCCACCGGGCAGGCATTGCCCCCGTTTCAGGGCGTCTTTTTCAATGCCTCGCGTTCTCGCCACATTTGCAGCGCCGCCTGCTGCGTCGGGATGGCGGTGCAGGGGAAATGGTGAAACGGAAACACTACCGCCACCCGGCCCGACCGGATCATCGCCCTTTTGTGCGCCCCCGACTGCGCATAGCGCTTCATCGACGCCGGACTGTCCCATACCGACAGCGAAAAGAACCCCTCGGTCGCTGGAAAGACGCTTGCATGCAGCACACCCTCGGCGCGGCGCGCCTGTACCAGCGATCCCATCGTCAGAAAAAAGAATTCGGGCGCGCGCAGGGCCGACCTGACACGCAACCCGCCGATAACCGCAATGAACATTCCGCATCCGCCCCTGATCACACCAGAGGCATACGCCGAGCCCGCGTCGCCAGATCACTCAGGTCAGGATAGGGATGGCGAGGTTAAGGGCGTGACAGCGCCGCGCTGACAAAGGCCGCAATCCGCGCTGGATCCTTCAGCCCGGGTGCCGCTTCCACGCCGGAGGAAACATCAACCTGCTGCGCGCCGGTCAGGCGGATCGCCTCGGCCACGTTATCCGGGGTCAGCCCGCCCGCCAACATCCAGGGGCATTTCCACTGGCGGCCCGCGATCAGGCGCCAGTCGAAGGCCAGACCGTTGCCCCCAGGCAGATCCGCGCCCGGCGCCGGCTTGGCATCGACCAGTATCTGATCGGCCACTTCGCAATAGGTATCCAGCACAGACAGGTCATCCGCACCCGACACACCGACCGCCTTCATCACCGGCAGGCCGGTCATGGCCTTGACCTGCGCCACCCGCTCGGGGCTTTCCGCGCCATGTAGCTGGATCATGTCCAAAGGCACCGCGCCGGTCACCGCGTCCAGCAGGGCGTCGTTCGGGTTGACCATCAGGGCGACCTTGGCCAGGCCCATGGGGGCGTCGATCGCCAGTTCTCGCGCCTGCTCAACCGAGATATTGCGCGGCGATTTCGGGAAAAAGACGAACCCGGCATAGACCGCGCCCGCATCGGCGGTGGCGATCACATCCTCAGGGCGGCTCAGGCCGCAGATCTTGACGCGAACGCGTGGCGCGCGATTGGGTTGAACCAGGACAGGCATGGTACAGGGCGGGTTCAGGCGCTCAGTCGAGCAGCGCCAGAACCTCGTCCTTGCCCTTGTGCTTTTCACCCTTCAACCGCTTGACCTCACGTTCAAGCTGATGTGCCTCCCGGCCCTTGCGACGAGCGTCGGCGCGATGTTTGTGCTCTCGCATCCATTCCCAGAAAAACCCGATCAGCAGGCCGACTACGATACCGGCAAAGATCACGACGAACAGCGGCAGACTGATCGACTGGTTCACGCCAAAGATTTCCGCCAGCCCCTCGGGCAGCAGGTTCAGCGTGATCAGGTCTCTGTTGGCCAACGCCACCGAGACGAGCACGATGGCAATCACGGCCATGAAGGCGTAGCGGATGTATTTCATGTTACTTCCCGTTCAGGCGGTCACGCAGCAGCTTGCCGGTCTTGAAGAATGGCACGTGCTTCTCATCCACTTCAACGGCTTCGCCCGTGCGGGGGTTCCGTCCTGTGCGTGACTCGCGCTGTTTGACCGAGAACGCGCCAAACCCGCGCAACTCGACGCGATTGCCGCGGGCCATGGCTTCCGTGATTTCTTCGAAAATCGTATTCACGATACGCTCTACATCGCGCTGATATAGGTGCGGGTTCTCGTCCGCGATTTTCTGGATCAATTCCGAGCGGATCATTGTTTTCTGTCTCCCCAGGCGCTGGTCTTCTAAGCTCACCAATTCACAAGACTATATGGGCTTTGCAGGCTTTCGGGAACAACCTCTCTGTTGCGTGAACGGCAGAATATCCCTGATTTTTGTGCTTCTGACACAAATCCGCCGACCCGAATGGCGGCTTTTCACTGCGGCGACCCGGCCGACAGGTCGCGCGGACCATCCTGCCAAGGAATTGATTCGCAACGGTTTCGCAGGCGCAGCATTGCTCCACACCCGCCAAATGGCCACGTCTGCGCGTCGTCATGGCAGCCGTCTGAGACGACGCGCCATGCAAAACGGCCCCGGATTGCTCCGGGGCCGCCTGCAAACTCTCGACTGTCGAGGTCGTCCTTACTCGTCGTCGCCTTTCAGCGCCGCACCAAGGATATCGCCCAGCGATGCGCCCGATGCAGAGGAACCGTACTGTTCGACGGCCTCTTTCTCTTCTGCGATCTCACGTGCCTTGATCGACAGACCCAGACGACGCGACTTGCTGTCGACATTGGTGACGCGAACGTCGACCTTGTCACCGACCGAGAAGCGCTCAGGGCGCTGTTCGGCACGGTCACGCGACAGGTCGGAGCGGCGGATGAAGGACTTCATGCCTTCGAATTCCACTTCGACGCCGCCATCTTCGATGGCCGTGACGGCCACGGTGATGATGGCACCGCGCTTCACGCCGCCAACGGCTTCGGCGAACTTGTCACCGCCGACGTTCTTGATCGAAAGCGAGATACGCTCTTTCTCGATGTCGACTTCCGAAACCATCGCCTGGACCATGTCGCCCTTGCGGTAGTTCTGGATGGCATCTTCGCCACGCTCGTCCCAGGACAGGTCGGACAGGTGAACCATGCCGTCGATGTCGCCGGGCAGACCCACGAACAGACCGAATTCGGTGATGTTCTTGACTTCGCCCTCGACAACCGCGCCCTCGGGGTGGGTCTCGGAGAAGACTTCCCACGGGTTGCGCATGGTCTGCTTGAGACCGAGCGAAACGCGGCGTTTCGCGCTGTCGATCTCCAGGACCATGACTTCGACTTCCTGGCTTGTCGAAACGATCTTGCCGGGGTGCACGTTCTTTTTCGTCCAGGACATTTCAGAAACGTGAACCAGGCCTTCGACGCCGGGCTCCAGCTCAACAAATGCACCGTAATCGGTGATGTTGGTGACGCGGCCGGTGTGCACGGATGCCAGCGGGTACTTGGCGGCAACCAGATCCCAAGGATCTTCCTGCAGCTGTTTCATGCCGAGAGAGATGCGGTGGGTTTCTTTGTTGATCTTGATGACCTGAACCTTGACCGTCTCGCCGATCGCCAGGATCTCCGAGGGGTGGTTCACACGGCGCCATGCCATGTCGGTGACGTGCAGCAGGCCGTCCACACCGCCCAGGTCGACGAAGGCGCCGTACTCGGTGATGTTCTTGACGACGCCGTCGACAGCCTGACCTTCGGTGAGGTTGGCGATGACTTCGGCACGCTGTTCGGCACGCGATTCTTCCAGAATGGCACGACGGGACACAACGATGTTGCCACGACGACGATCCATTTTCAGGATCTGGAAGGGCTGTTTCAGACCCATCAGCGGGCCGGCGTCGCGCACGGGGCGAACGTCGACCTGGCTGCCGGGCAGGAACGCAACGGCACCGCCGAGGTCGACAGTAAAGCCACCCTTGACGCGACCGAAGATTGCACCTTCGACACGCGCGTCGTCGGCATAGGCTTTTTCCAAGCGATCCCAGGCTTCTTCGCGGCGGGCCATTTCACGGGAAATGACAGCTTCGCCACGGGCGTTTTCAGCCGAGCGCAGAAAGACTTCGACTTCGTCGCCGACAGCGATTTCAGCCGCTTCACCAGGATTTGCGAATTCTTTGAGGTCGACGCGGCCTTCCATCTTGTAACCGACGTCGATAATGGCTTGGCCCGCTTCGATCGCGATGACCTTGCCTTTGACAACCGAACCTTCGTCCGGTGTGTCCATTTCGAAGCTTTCGTTCAGGAGGGCTTCGAATTCCTCCATCGATGTGTTCTGAGCCATGTGGTCTCTGATTTCCTAACGTTTGGTTTTTGCTGGCCGAGCGGTTGTCTCCGCCGGTCTTGGAAATTGGTCTCTCTAGCTGCCGCGCGTCCGGTGGGCGAAACAAAATGCCCCAAAACAAACAGGGCCGGTAGAATTCCCGACCCCTGCCCGTATTTTTCCTGCGCGGCGTTTACGCCTTGTCGACGCGGGGGTGATTAAACCGCATATGCCCGCAAATCAAGGCCAAAAGGCATCTGCACCTTGCCAGAGCGGCTTTTGGCCCCGTCACTCCCCTTTCGGGGGCCGCGGCACAGGGCGCGATCGGTTGAACCACCCGACAGAGCGGGGCGGGGTTTGCCTGCGCCCCCGCCCTGTCCGTTTCGTCCACGGGCGCCCCCTCGCGGGCCGCCCAAGCGATCAGGCGATCTCGGTCACGAAGGTTTCCTGCGGTTTGCGCACTTTCTTCATGCTGACCAGCCAGTCGTTGCCGGCATCGCGATAGCCCAGCGGCAGGATCACGACCGATTTCAGGCCGCGCGCGCTCAGGCCCAGCAGATCGTCGAACTTGGCGGGGTCAAAGCCCTCCATCGGGGTGCTGTCGACCCCCAGTTCGGCCGCTGCCGCCAGGGCAAAACCCAGGGCGATGTAAGCCTGACGCGAGGCATGCTCGAAATTTTCCTGCTGGCTGCGCGGCAGGTACATCTCCTTCAGGCGCTGGTAATATGCGACCATGCCCTCGTTTTCGCCGCGCTCCTGCTGGACCTGCTGCAGCACGCTGTCGATGCGCTCTTCCGAATAATTGTCCCACGCGGCGAACACCAGCAGGTGCGACCCGTCTGTCAGTTGGCTCTGCCCGAAGGCCGCGTCTTTCAGCTTTTCGCGCAGCTCGGCGTTACGCACGACAAACAGCTCGAACGGCTGCACGCCGCTCGATGTCGGGGCCATGCGCACGGCGTGCACGATCTTTGCGACCGTTTCTTCCGCCACGGGCTTGGAGGGGTCCATTTTCTTGGTGGCATAACGCCAGTCGAGTTTTTCAAGGAACATCAGTTTCGTCCATCAATTTGGATTGCTTTGGTTCCAGATATGATGATGACGCAAAAGGTTACAACCGGCACGGCCCACCAGCGCCCCGCCGCAACGCGACACCAACCACTTGAAAAATGGTACTTTTTTCCCAAGAAAATGCTCGGCTGCGCGATGGCGCGCAATCCTTGCGCGCCAGTACACGCAGTATCTTCACCCCATTGCCGCCTGAATGATCGCCACGGCCCGGGCCACGGCATCGTCAATGCTCATCAACGACGTGTCCAGCACCACGGCATCCTCCGCGGGCTTCATCGGCGCCGCGACGCGAACCGAATCGCGCGCATCGCGTTCGCGCAGATCCGCCAGCACGCTTTCAGGCGTCACATCCATGCCGCTGGCCTTCATTTCGCGATAACGGCGATCCGCACGCACGTTGTCCGACGCCGTGACATACAGCTTCACCGCGGCCTCCGGGCAGATCACCGTACCGATGTCCCGCCCGTCCAGTACCGCACCGCCTTGCCGCTGCGCAAAGGCGCGCTGAAACGCCACGAGAGCGGCCCGCACCTCCGGAATCGCCGCGACCTGGCTGGCGGCCCGCGCCACGTCCCCGGTGCGCAGATCATCGCGTTTCAGATCGTCGGCCTGCAACGTTTCTGCGGCCGCCAGCGGCTTCAGACCGTCCAGCACCCTGGCCCCTGTCGCGCGATAAAGCAGCCCGGTGTCCAGATGCGCCAGCCCGAACCGTTCGGCCACCGCCTTGCTGATCGTGCCCTTGCCAGCCGCAGCCGGCCCGTCGATGGCAACGGTAAAGCTCATGTTCTGCCCTTCCCTGCACTCCGCCTCCGCCCGGCGAAGGTCTCTAGCCTGCCACTTAAGACGCTCGACTACCACCCGGCAGCCGAGCCGCCCGCCCGGCCGGGCGCCGCCTCATCCCGTATGCTCAAGCGCCGCGCCCAAATCCGTCATCAGCCTCTCGAATATCGGAAAGGATGTCAGGATCGGACCACTGTCATCGATCTGTACCTCGGCCTTCGCGGCCATTCCAAGGCAAAGAAACGACATCGCGATTCGGTGATCCAGGTGCGTCTCGACCATGGCGCCACCCTCGACCCCGCCGGCCCCGCACCCCTCGACCGACCACCAGTCTTCCCCAGCCTCGACGTTGACACCATTGGCCAGCAGCCCGGTCGCCATCGCCTCGATGCGGTCACTTTCCTTCACGCGCAGCTCGCGCACGCCCCGCATCTCCGTCACGCCAGAGGCATTGGCGGCGACAACCGACAGAATGGGATATTCATCAATCATGCTCGCCGCCCGCTCGGGCGGCACGGCGACGCCTGTCATATCGGGGGAATAGCGCGCCCGCAGGTCCGCGACAGGCTCGCCGCCCTCTTCGCGCGGGTTCTCATATGTCAGGTCCGCGCCCATTTCGCGCAGCGTGGCAAACAGACCGGCGCGCGTCGGGTTCAGCCCGATATTGGGCACCAGCACATCCGATCCGGGCACGATCAGTGCCGCACAAACCGGAAAGGCGGCACTCGAGGGGTCGCGCGGCACGGCAATCACCTGCGGCTTAAGCTCCGGATGGCCGGTCAAGGTGATCACCCGCCCCTCCTCCGTCTGCTCGACGGTGATCTCGGCGCCAAAGCCGGCCAGCATCCGCTCGGTATGATCGCGCGTCGCCTCCTTCTCGATCACCACGGTCTTGCCCGGTGCGTTCAGCCCCGCCAGCAGCACCGCCGATTTCACCTGCGCCGAGGGGACCGGCACCGTATAGGTCACCGGCACAGGCTCGGCGGCGCCAACGATCGTCATGGGCAACCGTCCGCCTGCACGTCCCACCGTCTGCGCCCCGAACAACGCCAGCGGGTCCGTGACACGCGCCATCGGGCGCGCATTCAGGCTGGCATCCCCGGTAAAGGTCACCGTGATCGGACAGGTCGCCATCGCGCCCATGATCAGCCGCACACCGGTACCCGAATTGCCGCAGTCGATCACGCCATCCGGCTCGGCAAACCCGCCGGTCCCGACACCCTGCACACGCCACTCTCCGCCGCCCAGATCCTCGACGACGGCACCAAAGGCACGCATCGCCTTGGCGGTATCCAGCACGTCCTGCCCTTCGAGCAACCCCGAAATCCGGGTCTCGCCAATCGCCAGCGCCCCCAGGATCAACGAACGGTGGCTGATCGACTTGTCGCCCGGCACATGCGCCTCGCCTCTCAGGGGGCCAGCGGCGCGGGCGGTCAGCGGAACGGGGTCTCCATGGGTCGACATCGGGCAAGGCTCCTCGGGAATGGCCACAGATCAGCGTCCGCGTGATAGCGCAGCCCCGCCCCAGCGTCACGCCCAAATCCACGCCCTACCAGGGCACGACATCGCCGCGCCAATCCCGGAAACCACCGCTGTCCGCACCGCTCAATCCCTCGATCACCCCCAGCAAATGCCCCGCCGCCACATCGGGGCTGACCGTGGGGTGGCGCCCTGCGTATTTCGCGGTGAACGCCGTCGCCACGGTGCCGGGATGCAGCGCCACGCAGATCGCATCTGCGTGGCTGCGGCCCAGCTCGATCGCCGCCCCATGCACGACCTGGTTCACTGCCGCCTTCGCCGCCCGGTAGGAATACCAACCGCCCAACCGATTGTCTCCGATCGAACCGACCCGCGCCGACAAGATCGCCATCACCGCCCGCCCCCTGGCCGGCAGCAAACGCACGCCATGCTTGATCACCAGCGCCGGCCCGATGCAGTTGACGGCGAACTGATCGGCCATCGCCTTGCCGCTCAGCGCGCTCAGAGCCTTCTCCGGTCGCGCCCCATCAATCTCCAGCGCCCCGGTCGCGCACAGGATCAGGTCGAACCCCGGCTCCAACGCCCCCAGGTGCGCCGCCACGCTGGCCTCATCCGTCACATCCAGCCCGTTGACGGATCGTGACATTCCGACGACCTCCACACCCCGCGCGTCCAGGGCCATCGCCACAGCCGCTCCAATCCCGCCACTCGCCCCGATGATCAATGCTCGTTTCATGACATTGCTACGCCGCCGCAGAGCCCCCGGATCAAAATCATCGCGCCCCACCCTGTTTCCCTGTTGCAAATATCCAGATCCTGCCCTGTCCTCAGACCGTGCCCTCGCCCCCTTCGCACCTGCAGCGAACTTTCCGGGTTCCCATCGGCTCTGCCTTTGGGTAAAGACAGCCACATGATGACCCAGGCACATACCGTTTTCGCACCAGCTCCCTTCGGGGCGCTTCGTGCTGGCCTGCTTCTCCTAATCCGCCTCTGAGCGGTGCCGCATCGGCGCGACTCGCTCAGGGGACCAGCCCTTCGCGCCAAGGCTTCAGGAGAATAGAAAGAGACATCCAATGACCAATACGACTCCCTCGACCGCTGCAAATCAAGACCGCGTCGTCATCTTCGACACCACGCTGCGCGACGGCGAACAAAGCCCCGGCGCGACCATGTCGCACGAGGAAAAGCTCGAAATCGCCGCCATGCTGGACGACATGGGCGTCGATATCATCGAGGCCGGCTTCCCCATCGCCTCCGAAGGTGACTTCAACGCCGTGTCCGAGATCGCAAAGAACTCGAAAAACGCGGTGATCTGCGGCCTGTCCCGCGCCAATTTCAAGGACATCGACCGCTGCTGGGAGGCCGTCAGGCACGCCGCAAAACCCCGCATCCACACCTTTATCGGCACCTCGCCGCTGCACCGCGCCATCCCGAACCTGACCATGGATGAAATGGCTCAGCGCATCCACGACACCGTGTCACATGCGCGCAACCTCTGCGACGACGTGCAATGGTCGCCGATGGACGCCACCCGGACCGAACATGACTATCTCTGCCGCACGGTCGAGATCGCGATCAAGGCCGGCGCCACCACGATCAACATCCCCGATACCGTCGGCTATACCGCCCCGCGCGAATCTGCTGACCTGATCCGCATGTTGCTCGAACGCGTCCCCGGCGCGGACGAGATCATCTTTGCAACGCACTGCCACAACGACCTCGGCATGGCGACGGCCAACTCCCTCGCCGCGGTCGAGGCTGGCGCACGCCAGGTCGAATGCACCATCAACGGCCTCGGTGAACGGGCGGGCAACACCGCGCTGGAAGAGGTCGTCATGGCCCTCAAGGTGCGCAATGACATCATGCCTTATGCCACAGGCGTCGACACCACCAAGATCATGAACATCTCGCGCCGGGTCGCGGCGGTTTCCGGCTTCCCGGTCCAGTTCAACAAGGCCATCGTCGGCAAGAACGCCTTCGCGCATGAGTCGGGCATCCACCAGGACGGTATGCTGAAAAATGCCGAGACCTTCGAGATCATGCGCCCGGAGGATGTCGGCCTCGCCGCAACCTCCCTCGTCATGGGCAAGCATTCGGGCCGCGCCGCGCTGCGCTCCAAGCTGCGTGAACTCGGCATTGAAATGGCCGACAACCAGCTGGCCGACGTCTTCGTGCGCTTCAAGGAACTCGCCGATCGCAAGAAGGAGGTCTACGACGACGACCTTCTCGCCCTCGTCCGCGTCTCCGATGATGCCACCCCGGATTTCCTTGTTCTCAAGGACCTGCGCGTCGTCTGCGGCACCGGCGGACAATCCGCCGAAATGGTCATGACGGTCGAAGGTGCCGAAAAGACCGCCTCCACCACCGGCGACGGCCCCGTCGATGCGGCCTTCAACGCGGTCAAGGAAATCTTCCCGCACGAAGCGCGGCTCGAACTCTACCAGGTCTCGGCCGTGACCGAAGGCACCGACGCCCAGGCCACCGTATCGGTCCGCCTGAACGAGGATGGCCGCATCGTCACCGGCTCCAACGCCGACACGGATACCGTCGTCGCCAGCGTCAAGGCCTATATCCACGCCCTCAACCGCCTGCTCGTCCGGCGCGGCAAGGTCGGCGCGGGCGCCGATGCGCGTGAAATCAACTACAAGGATGCCGGCTGAGCCTGATCGCCGCACATGCTGAAATGAGGAAAGGCCCGGTGCATCGCTCCGGGCCTTTTTCACGCGACTGGCCGCCAAACGCCCCTCGTCATCAGAGATGCCCCTCGCAGCCAAACGTCTGCCAAGTCCTGCTTCCCCCGCTCTCGCCACTCAGGCTCAGCTCTCAGCCTCTGGCCTTTGCCTCGGCCTTTGCCCCGGCCTTCGCCTCGTCCTTGCCGCTGCCGAACATCGACATCACCGGCGTCACGACCATCAGCAGCACCGCGCCCAGGATCAGACCGACGACCCCGTCCAGCGCCGCCGTGACGACCCATTCGACCGCCCCCACCAGTGACTCGGGCACCAGGGCACTGGCCGAAACGGCAGCATGGTGGATGAATTCCTGTGGCCAGTGCCAGCCAAGTTCATGCACGCCATGCACGATGATCGACCCGCCGACCCAGATCATTGCCGCGGTGCCGACCACCACCAGTATCTGCAGGAACACCGGCATCGCGCGCACGATGAAATGGCCCAGCCAGCGGGTCACGGACAGGCGGCCGTGGCGCGCCATGGCAAGGCCCAGATCATCCGCCTTCACGATGATGCCCACGGCCCCGTAGACGGCCAGCGTTATCAGCACCCCGGCCACGGCCATCGCCCCGGCCTCCATCCAGATCGACAGATCCTGCGGCAGCGCCGACAGGGTGATCGTCATGATTTCGGCGGACAGGATGAAATCGGTCTTGATCGCCCCCTTCACCTTCTTTTCTTCCAGGTGGGGATCGGCCTTCTTTTTCTCGACCAGCTCCGCCGCCTCGTGGTGCCCCGGCGCTACGGCGTGCCAGACCTTCTCGGCGCCCTCGTAACTCAGATAAGCGCCGCCAAGCATCAGCAGGGGCGAAATTGCCCACGGGGCAAAACTGGCCAGCAACAACGCAATCGGCAACAATATCACCAGCTTGTTGAACAGCGATCCGCGCGCGATTTTCCACACGATGGGGATTTCGCGTTCGGCGGAAAACCCCTGCACGTATTTCGGCGATACCGCCGCATCATCGATCAGCGCCCCGGCCGCCTTTGACGATGCCTTGACGGCCTGCCCGATCACGTCATCGACCGACGCAGCCGCCACCTTGGCAATCGCCGCCACGTCATCGAGAAGTGCGATTAGTCCGCTCATGTTGTCCAATGCCCAATCATCAAGGGGCCAGGACATCCCCCGGCCAGGTCCAGATCAAGGATAGCGCGCGTCGCTCCGGTTGCCAGCGCGATCCGGCGCGACGTGATCAGCCTTGCGCAAACAATGCGGCAAGACGCGCCGCCTCGACCTCGGCACCGAAGGGCGTGTTGACGATGAACATGCCGCTGCCGATCATGCCGTGCCCCTTGCGCACCGGTGGAAAGGCGACCTCGCTTTTCAACACCTTGGGCAGGTCGGCCTCCTCCAGCTCAGCGATCATCTCGTGGTGGCGGGCGTCCCGCAGGATCGGATACCACAGCGCGATCACCCCGACGTTCCACTTGCGGTGCAGCTTGCGGATGAAATCGGGGATCGTGGCGTAATCCTCCTTCATCTCGTAGCTCGGGTCGATCACGATCATGCCCCGCTTCGGTTCGGGCGGGCACAGCGACATGGCCATTTCAAATCCGTCCTGACGATAGACGCGGGCCGCGTGGCGGATCATCGCCTCCAGCAGGGCGTCGTGTTCGCGCGGATGCAGTTCCGCCAGGTGCATCAGGTCGTCCTGGCGCAGCAATTCGGCCGCGACGCGCGGCGACCCGGGATAGGCGTCCGGCCCGTGCTCGGCGCGCACCGCGGCAACGGCCCTGGCAAGGGGATGATCGGGCGCGAACCAGTCGCCCCGCGCCCCGATACCCGCAGCGGCTTCGCCGGTTTTCAGCGCCTCGGCGCTGCCCAGATCATACAGGCCCCGCCCCGCATGGGTTTCCAGGTAACTGATCGGTTTCGCCTTTTCGGTCATCCGCGCCAGCATCACCGCCAACAGGGCGTGCTTGTGAAGGTCTGCGGGATTTCCGGCGTGATAGATGTGTTGATATGACAGCATACCCCCCGATACGCGCTGCCTTGATGCCGCGCAATCACCTCTGACAAAGCGGATTGGTGCTCAATTCCTTTGGGCTTGCCCTTTCCACAAGGAAACGCCTTGCCTATAAGGACCCACGGTTGTGGTCTGGCAGAGTCGCGGGCCCAATGGGGTATGGATTCGGGACAGGCACATATGGCACTTTTCGACAGATTTCCGGGGCTCTTCTCCTCGGACATGGCGATCGACCTCGGCACGGCGAATACGCTGGTTTACGTAAAAGGCCGGGGCATTGTCCTGTCAGAACCTTCGGTGGTTGCCTATCACGTCAAGGACGGCGTCAAGAAGGTGCTCGCCGTCGGCGAGGACGCCAAGCTGATGCTGGGCCGCACGCCCGGCAGCATCGAGGCGATCCGCCCGATGCGCGAAGGCGTCATCGCCGATTTCGATGTCGCCGAAGAGATGATCAAGTATTTCATCCGCAAGGTGCATCGTCGGTCGACCTTTTCCAAACCCAAGATCATCGTCTGCGTACCGCATGGCGCGACACCCGTTGAGAAACGCGCGATTCGCCAATCGGTCCTGTCCGCAGGTGCACGCCGCGCCGGACTGATCGCAGAACCCATCGCCGCCGCC
Organism: Pseudooceanicola sediminis; assembly: GCF_003575965.1. Lineage (GTDB taxonomy): Bacteria > Pseudomonadota > Alphaproteobacteria > Rhodobacterales > Rhodobacteraceae > Pseudooceanicola > Pseudooceanicola sediminis. Next base: position 85,318 of record NZ_QWJJ01000013.1, read on the forward strand.
ATTGGTGCCGGCATGCCCATCACCGACCCGACCGGCAACATGGTCGTCGACATCGGCGGCGGCACGACCGAGGTGGCGGTGCTGTCGTTGGGCGATATCGTCTATGCCCGTTCCGTGCGCGTCGGCGGCGACCGCATGGACGAAGGCATCATCTCGTACCTGCGTCGTCAGCAGAACCTGCTGGTGGGCGAATCCACCGCCGAACGCATCAAGACCTCGATCGGCACGGCGCGCATGCCCGACGATGGTCGCGGCACCTCGATGCACATCCGGGGCCGCGACCTGCTGAACGGCGTGCCCAAGGAGATCGAGATCACGCAGGCCCAGATTGCCGAAGCGCTGGCCGAACCCGTGCAACAGATCTGCGAAGCGGTGATGACCGCGCTTGAGGCAACTCCGCCCGATCTGGCCGCCGACATCGTCGACCGTGGCGTCATGCTGACCGGTGGCGGCGCGCTGCTGGGGGATCTTGACCTGGCGCTGCGTGAACAGACCGGCCTCGGCGTTTCCATCGCTGACGAAAGCTTGAATTGCGTGGCCCTTGGCACGGGCAAGGCGCTGGAATACGAAAAGCAGCTCCGTCACGCGATTGACTACGACAGCTAAGGCCCACAGGCTGACGTCGTATCACGATGCGCGGCCCCTGCGTGGGCCACGCGGGATATGTTTTCTGACCGTTTGACTGACGGAGTCACCAACGGGGACGCATGGCCAAGGACCGGACACAGGACGACGATTATGTCACCCCGCTGCGGCGTATGCTGGTCAGCGTGCTGGTGCTCGTGCTGTTCGCGATTTTCCTCGTGTGGCGAATCGACTCGCCGCGTGTCGAACGGTTCCGCTCCCAGGTGATCGACAGGGTCATGCCGCAGATGGATTGGGCCATGGCACCCGTCACCGGCACCATCAACCTGCTCCGCGATTTCCAGAGCTATTCACGCATCTACGACCAGAACCAGGAACTGCGGCGAGAGTTGCAGCAGATGAAGGCCTGGAAAGAAGCCGCGCTGCAACTCGAACAGGAAAACGCCCGCCTGCTCGACCTCAACAACGTTCGCCTCGATCCGCGCCTGACCTATATCACCGGTGTCGTGATGGCCGACAGCGGCTCGCCCTACCGCCAGTCCGTGCTGCTCAACATCGGGGCGCGCGACGGGATCGTCGATGGCTGGGCCGCGATGGACGGCATCGGCCTGGTCGGCCGCATTTCGGGCGTCGGCCAGCAGATTTCCCGCGTCATCCTGCTGACGGATACGTCGTCGCGCCTGCCGGTGATCATCCAGCCCTCCGGGCAGACGGCGATGATCATGGGCAACAATACCGCCGCGCCGCCGATCGATTTCCTGGAAAACCCCGACCTCGTGCGGCCCGGTGATCGGGTGATCAGCTCGGGCGACGGGGCGGTCTTTCCCGCGGGCCTCCTGGTCGGACAGGTGGCCGAAGACGCCAACGGCCGCCTGCGCGTCCGCCTCGCGGCCGATTACGAACGTCTCGAATACCTGCGCGTTCTGCGCCATCTCGGCACCGAGGATCTCAGTGATCCCGGCTCGCTGATCGCGCCGCTGCCCGACCTGATCGCGCCGCTGCCCGGCGCGTCGGAAACCGACCCCTCTGCCTCTCCCGATGCCGAAGGACAGCCCGCCCTGCCCCCCGCCGGTGCGCAGGCGACCGGGGGCACCGATGGCTGAGGCGATCCGCGCCTCCCTGCCCCGCATCTGGGGCCTGCGCGCCGCCTACGCGGGCCTGTTCGTGGTGCTGATGATGTTCGGGTTGCTGCCGCTTGAAACCATGCCCCGCCTTTGGGCCGGGCCGGACCTGATGCTGTCGCTCACCGTTGTTTGGGCGATCCGGCGTCCCGAACTGGTGCCGACGCTGCTGATCGCCGCTCTGTTCCTGCTGTCGGACCTGCTGCAAATGCGGCCACCGGGGCTGATGGCGGCGATTGCCGTCTTTGCCCTGCACCGCCTGAAACGCCGCGCCCGCGCCATGCGCGACCGCAACTTCCTGGCCGAATGGCTGGCCGCATCGATGACGACGGCTGTGGTCCTGCTGGGCTACCGCCTCGCGCTCGGGCTGTTCCTGCTGGACAAGCCGCAGCTGTCGGTCACCCTCAGCCAGCTGGTGATGACCGTGGCGTTCTATCCGATCACCGCCACCTTCTCGATCCTGTTCTTCGGCCTGCGCCGCGCCGCCGTGGGCGAAGTCGACTCGCTGGGACACCGCCTATGAAACGCACGCCCAAGGATACCGCGACAGGTTCTCGCCGCCTGACCCGCCGCGCCCTCTTCGTCGGGGGTCTCCAGGCCAGCTTCATCGGCGTTCTGGCCTGGCGGATGCGCTTTCTCCAGGTCGATCAGGCCGATGAATTCCGAATGCTGGCCGAGGAAAACCGCATCAACATCCGCCTGATCCCGCCTGCCCGGGGCGAGATATTCGATCGCAATGGCGTCGCCATTGCCCGGAACGAACCCGCCTACCGCATCACCATCGTGCGCGAGGACGCAGGCGACATCGATACCGTCCTGGGCCGCTTGTCGCATCTCGTGAAACTCGACCCCGAGGAGATCGAACGCGCCATGACCGAGATGAAGCGGTCAGCACCGTTTCTGCCGATCACCCTGGCGGATCGCGTCAGTTGGGAAGACGTCTCGCGCATCGCCGTCAACACCCCCGCCCTGCCCGGCATCACACCCGAGGTCGGGCTGTCGCGCGGCTATCCGCTGGCACAGGATTTCGCCCATGTCGTCGGGTACGTCGGCCCGGTGTCTGACTACGACCTGTCGAAACTCGAAGACCCCGATCAGCTGCTGCGCATCCCGCGCTTCCAGATCGGCAAGGTCGGGCTCGAGGCCAAGATGGAAGACCAGCTGCGCGGCTCTGCCGGGGCCCGCCGGGTCGAGGTCAACGCCGTTGGCCGGGTCATGCGTGAACTCGACCGCCGCGAAGGCGTGCCCGGCGCCAACCTGCAACTGACCACGGACTACCGCCTGCAAAATTACGTGCAGGCCCGCCTGGCCGGTGAAAGCGCCGCTGCCGTGGTCATCGACTGCGAACATGGTGATCTGCTGGCCGTCGGCTCGGCCCCCACCTTCGATCCCAACCTCTTTGTCGAAGGCATCTCGGTCACCGATTACCGCGCCCTGACGGAAAACAAGTATCGCCCCCTCGCCGCCAAGGCGGTGCAGGGCATCTATCCGCCCGGGTCCACCTTCAAGATGGTCGTGGCGCTGGCCGGGCTCGAGGCTGGCGTGATCGGCCCCGAAGACACCTTCTACTGCCCCGGCTACATCGAGGTTTCGAACCGCCGCTTTCACTGCTGGAAACGCGGCGGACACGGCTCGGTCAATCTTGAGGGCTCGCTGCAACACTCCTGCGACGTATTCTATTACGAACTGGCCATGCAGGTCGGCATCGAAAAGATCTCGGAAATGGCGATGAAGCTGGGCATCGGCGTGCACCACGACCTTCCGATGTCCGCCGTTGCCACCGGCCTTGCCCCCACCAAGGAATGGAAGCGCACCGTGCGCGGGCAGGACTGGGTGATCGGCGATACCGTCAACTCCGCCATCGGGCAGGGTTTCGTGCTGGCCTCGCCGCTGCAACTGGCGATCATGGCGTCGCGCGTCGCCACCGGGCGCAACGTGACCCCCCGCATCATCAAGAGCATCGACGGCGTCGAACAGCCCTCCGGATCGGGCGAAAGCCTCGGGCTGAACCCCAACAACCTGCGTCACGTCCGCCAGGGCATGTTCGAGGTGTCCAACAACCGCCGCGGCACCGGCTATGGCGCGCGCATCATCGCCGAGGGCTACCGCATGGCGGGCAAGTCCGGCACGTCCCAGGTCCGCAACATCTCCGCCGCCGAACGCGCCGCCGGGGTGACCAGCAACGCCGACCTGCCCTGGGAACGTCGCGACCACGCGCTCTGGGTCGATTTCGCGCCCTTCGACAACCCCAAGGTCGCCGTCTGCGTCGTCGTGGAACACGGCAGCGGGGGCTCCTCCACCGCGGCGCCGATCGCCCGCGACATCACCCTCCAGGCCCTGTTCGAAGGTGACCCGCCGCTCGATGCCTACCCCGCAAAAGACCGCGACGCCGTGCGCGAACGCCAGGAGCGCCTGCGCGCCCTGCGCCCCGACGTCGAGCGAGAGAAGAAGAGCCGCGCATGAGCTATCTTGAATATGCCGTCAAAACCACGCCGTCCGGCCTGCGCAAGGTGCTCTATCTGAACTGGCCGCTGGCGCTGCTGCTGACGGCGGTCGCCTCGGTCGGCTTCCTGATGCTCTATTCCGTCGCAGGCGGCAGCTTCACCCCCTGGGCCGAACCGCAGATGAAACGCTTTGCCCTCGGCCTCGCGGTCATGTTCGCCGTCGGCATGGTGCCGATCTGGTTCTGGCGCAATATCTCGGGCGTCGCCTACGGCATCTCTCTCATGCTGCTGATCGCGGTCGAACTGTTCGGTTCCATCGGCATGGGTGCACAACGCTGGATCGACCTCGGCCCGCTGCGCCTGCAACCCTCCGAACTGATGAAGATCGCGCTGGTGATGTTCCTCGCCGCCTATTACGACTGGCTGCCCGCGCGCAAGGTCAGCCACCCGGTCTGGGTCATCCTGCCCGTGTTGATCATCCTCGTGCCCACCTTCCTGGTGCTCAAGCAACCCGACCTCGGCACCGCCATCCTGTTGCTGACCGGCGGCGGCGCGGTGATGTTCATCGCCGGGGTCCACTGGGCCTATTTCGTCGCCGTCATCGCCGGGGCCGTCGGCCTCGTCTCGGCGGTCTTCGAAAGCCGGGGCACCGACTGGCAGCTGATCAAGAACTACCAGTTCCGCCGCATCGACACCTTCCTCGATCCCTCCACCGATCCGCTGGGCGCGGGCTATCACATCACCCAGTCCAAGATCGCCCTCGGCTCGGGGGGCTGGGCGGGCCGCGGCTACATGCAGGGCACGCAATCACGCCTCAACTTCCTGCCCGAAAAACACACCGACTTCATCTTCACCACCCTGGCCGAGGAATTCGGCTTTGTCGGCGGCATCGCCCTGCTGGTGCTCTACGCCTTGATCATCATGTTCTGCGTCTCCTCGGCGATGACCAACCAGAACCGGTACGCGGCACTGCTCACCCTCGGCATCACCACGACCTTCTTCCTGTTCTTCGCCGTCAACATGTCGATGGTGATGGGCCTCGCCCCCGTGGTCGGCGTGCCCCTGCCACTGGTCAGCTACGGCGGCTCGGCCATGCTGGTGCTGATGCTGGCCTTCGGGCTGGTGCAAAGCGCGCATATCCACAAACCCCGCTAATGCGCAGCGCAGGTGGTGTGAGGCACTCCAAGGCGGGGTGAACCCCGCCCTACACCTCCCCGGCGCATCCTGTTAGCCTGCTCCGGACACACGCAAGACCTGCCGGAGGCCCCATGATCAACGTGCTCTACGCCGCGACATCCCCCACCTGGGAAGAATACGAAGCCCCCCTGCGCCGCGCCTTCGATGCCGCCGGCCTGCCCGTCACCCTAAGCCGCGATATAGCGCCCGAACAGGTCGACTACATCGTCTACGCCCCGAAATCCGACCTGACCGATTTCACCCCCTATACCAACACCAAGGCCGTGCTGAACCTCTGGGCGGGGGTCGAGGGGATCGTGGGCAACCAGACCCTGACGCAACCGCTCTGCCGCATGGTCGATCACGGGTTGGAACGCGGCATGATCGAATGGGTCACTGGCCACACCCTGCGCCACCACCTCGACATCGACTATTTTCTCGCCCGCCAGTCGGGCTCCTGGGAACCCTTCGTGCCCCCGCTGGCGCAGGATCGCCCCGTCACCGTCCTCGGCCTGGGCGAACTCGGCCGGGCCTGCGCAGTGACCCTCTCCCAGCTCGGCTTTCCCGTCACCGGGTGGAGCCGCACGCAGAAACAGATCGACGGCCTCACCTGCCTCTCCGGCCCCGACGGGCTGGAACAGGCCCTCTCCACCGCGCAAATCCTCATCCTGCTGCTGCCGCTCACAGCCGAAACGACAGACCTGCTCGACTCCACCCGCCTCGCACAGCTGCCAAAGGGTGCCTGTATCCTGAACCCCGGTCGCGGCCCGCTGATCGTCGACGCGGCCCTGATCGCGGCACTGGACAGCGGCCAGATCGCCCGCGCCACGCTGGATGTCTTCCGCCAGGAACCGCTGCCCCCCGAACATCCCTTCTGGGCCCATCCGCAGGTCACGGTCTGCCCGCATATCGCCTCTGAAACCCGCGCCAGTACCGCAGCCGAGGTCATTGCCGAAAACATCCGTCGCGGCGAAGCGGGAGAGGACCTGCTGTTCCGCGTCGACCGGACCCGCGGCTACTGAGGCACGACGCAGAAACCCGGGCGCGCAACCCAGACAGGATCAGCACAGGGTCGTTACCGGGGCCGCTTCAGCGGCGGCTCCTCGCCCCCCCGGCGCACCTTAGGCGCCGAACGGCGCAATGGCGGCTCCGATCGCCCGCCCACCTTGGGATAGGTCTCGACCACGGGACCGCCCCGCGTCTGGCGCGCCCCACGACCAATACCCCCCCTGTCACTGCCACCCCTGCCTGCACCGCGCCCGCGCCGCTTCGTGCCGCTGCGACGAAACGGCCAGATCAGCATGCGCAGCAGCCCAAGCAGCAGCGACAGCAAGACAGCCCCCAGCACGAATCCCGCCCCGGCAAAGGTCACCCCCTCAAAGGTGACGGGCAGCGCCGGCTCGAAATCCTCCAACGCGCGGCGCGCAACCTCCCGGTCAGTCATGTGCCGGGCATAATAGACCCGCTCGAACGCCCCCGCGCCGCTCAGCAGCGCCAGGTCGGCCCGCAGGACCTCCAACCGCGCAAAGGCCCGTGCCATGTCCTGATGCCGCCGCCCGATAAAGCCATCGGAGCCCATGCTCTCCAGCGCGGCCTCCCGGCTCAACCCTTCGGCCGCCGCAGAGGCATCGAAATCGGCCGTCACCACGCTCAGCTCATCCACCGCCCCGGCAAGGCGCTGTCGGTACTGCTGGGTAAACTCCGGAAATTGCGACAGCCCGGCCGCCCCGGCAATGCCACCTGCCAGCACAATCATGCGCAAGAACATACCCTGCCTCCTGGGGTCTCCCGGGCCATCGCGCAGCCGAACCCACTGCACCGCCGACACCGGAACATCGAATTCCGCACCGTTCACATACAGCCAAGATACCGTCAGGATACCGACGTCGCAATCCGGCCATTTCAATCACTTAGGCGCAAAAGACCGCAATTTGCCGACGGGCTCGCTCATCTGGCCGGAAATACCCCCGCCGGAGGCACCCGCAGGTGCGACCGGCCCACCGCTCACAGGTTGGCGTAAATCCCCGCCACCTTCGCAACAGCCTGTTCCGGCGTCAGTTCCTCGCTCTCGCCCGTCCGCCGGCTGGTCAGCTCGACCACACCGTTCTTCAGGCCGCGCGGACCCACGGTGATCCGCCAGGGCAACCCGATCAGATCCATCGTGGCGAACTTGCCCCCCGCGCGCTCGTTGCGGTCATCATACAACGGCTCCAGCCCCAGTTTCACGAACTGCGCATACAGCGCCTCGCAGGCCGCATCCGCCTCGCCGTCGCCGCTCTTCAGGTTGACGATGCCAACATGAAACGGCGTCACGCCCTCGGGCCAGATAATGCCCTTGTCGTCGTGGCTCGCCTCGATGATTGCGCCCAGCAGGCGGCTCACACCAATGCCATGGCTGCCCATATGCACGGCAACAGGCTTGCCATCCGGGCCCTGCACGGTCGCGCCCATTGCATCGGAATACTTTGTTCCGAAATAGAAAATCTGGCCAACCTCGATACCGCGCGCAACCCGGCGACGCTCTTCGGGGACCTCGTTGAACAGCGCCTCGTCATGGGTTTCGTCGGTGCGGGCATAACGGCTGGTGAACTCTTCCAGCACAGCCTGGCAGGCTTCGACCGAATCGTAATCGATCTCGCGCTTGCCGAATTTCAGATCGGTGATCTCAGCATCATAGAACACCTCCGACTCCCCCGTCTCGGCCAGCACCAGGAATTCATGGGTATCATCGCCGCCGATCGGCCCCGAATCCGCCCGCATCGGAATCGCCTGCAATCCCATCCGCTCGTAGGTGCGCAGATAGCTCACAAGGTGGCGATTGTAGGCGTGCAGCGCATCTTCCTTGGTCAGGTCAAAGTTGTAGCCGTCCTTCATCAGGAACTCGCGGCCCCGCATCACGCCAAAGCGCGGGCGGATCTCGTCACGGAATTTCCACTGGATATGGTACAGCGTCAGCGGCAGATCCTTGTACGAGCTGACGTTGGAGCGGAAGATATCGGTGATCATCTCCTCGTTCGTCGGCCCGTACAGCATGTCCCGATCCTGGCGGTCGCGAATGCGCAGCATCTCGGGTCCATAGGCATCGTAACGCCCTGATTCCTTCCACAAATCCGCGGATTGCAGGGTCGGCATCAGCATCGGGATATGGCCCGCGCGCACCTGTTCCTCGTGCACGATTCTCTCGATGTTCTTCAACACCTTGTACCCCAGCGGCAACCAGGAATAGATCCCGGCGCTGGCCTGTTTGATCATCCCCGCACGCAGCATCAGCCGATGGCTGACGATCTGCGCCTCGGAGGGGGTCTCCTTGAGAACGGGCAGGAAATAGCGGGACAGACGCATGTACACGGGCCTTTCAGGGTCTCATCAGGCCTTGGTTTATTGAAAGGCGCGCGCACCGGCAATGGCAATTCCACGCGCGGTACGCCGCAATCACGCGTGTCTCCGGCCCTGTTGGTGCTTGAATTCCCAACGCCACAAGGTGAGATAGGGACAGATACGAAGGAGACTGCCCCGTGGCCCTGCCTGTTCGCCAGCAGCTGAAATACTGGATCATCGCAGCCGTGGTGTTCTTCATCGCGCTCTGGTGGCTGGGGGGCGTCATCATGCCCTTCCTGCTGGGCGGTGCCGTTGCCTATTTCCTCGATCCCGTCGCGGATCGCATTGAACGTCTCGGGGCGTCGCGCGGGCTGGCAACAGCCATCATAACCCTTTGCGCTGTCTTTATTTTCGTGCTTCTGGCGCTTCTGGTCGTGCCGACGCTGGTCAACCAGACCATCCAGCTTTTCGATACAGCGCCCAAGTTGTTCCAGGATCTGCAATCCTTTCTGACCCAGCATTTCCCGCAAATGCAGGACCAGGATTCGACGATGCGAAAATCGCTGATCGCTGTTGGCGAAACCATCCAGTCCAAGGGCGGTGAGTTCCTCAACACCGCCCTTGCCTCGGTCGGCACCCTGCTGAACATGGTCGTTCTTTTCGTCATCGTGCCCGTCGTGGCGTTCTACCTGCTCTACGACTGGGACAATATGGTGGCGGAAATCGACAGCCTGCTGCCCCGCGATCACGCCCCCACCATTCGTCACCTCGCCCGCGAGATCGACCGGACTCTGGCCGGGTTCATCCGGGGCATGGGCTCGGTCTGTCTGATCCTGGGCACCTATTACGCCATTGCGCTGATGCTGGTGGGCCTGCAATTCGGGCTGGTCGTCGGGGCCGTCGCCGGGCTGATCACCTTCATTCCATATGTCGGCGCGGTGGTCGGCGGCTCGCTCGCCATCGGCCTGGCCCTGTTTCAGTTCTGGGGCGACTGGCTGCCCATCGGGTTGGTCGCGGGGATCTTCGTGATCGGTCAGATGGTCGAGGGAAACTTTCTGACGCCAAAGCTGGTAGGCGGCTCCGTAGGCCTGCATCCCGTCTGGCTGATTTTCGCGCTGTCGGCCTTTGGCTCGCTCTTCGGGTTCGTCGGGATGCTGGCCGCCGTCCCGCTGGCGGCCGCTATTGGCGTCGTGGCGCGGTTCATGGTCGCCCGCTATCGCCAGAGCAGCCTTTACAAGGGTACCACCCTGACGCCGCCGACGTCGGTCCGCGACCCGGAATAAGACCATGAAAGACCGTCAGAAAAGCCTGCCCCTACAGCCCGCCGAGGCCGCCATGGGCCGGGACGACTTCATCGTCGGCCCCGGAAACGAGGTTGCCTTTGCGATGCTGGAAAGCTGGCCGCAGGGCTGGAGCGCGCGCAAACTCGCGCTCGTCGGTCCCGGTGGCGCGGGCAAGACTCACCTGACCCGCATCTGGGCCGCCACCAGCGGCGCCAGCATCCTGTCCGCCGTCGATCTTGCGCACGCCGACATTCCGGCGCTATCGCACGGACCTGTCGCGGTCGAGGATGTGCCAGCCATAGCCGGCGACCGCGCCGCCGAAGAGGCGCTGTTTCACCTGCACAACCTGACCCTGGCCGAGGGCAACACGTTGCTGGTGACCGCCCGCAACGCGCCTTCTCGCTGGCCCCTGACCATCCCGGATCTTGCCAGCCGGATGCAGGCCTGCCCCACCGTCATGATCGACGCGCCGGACGATGCGTTGCTGGGCGGGCTGCTGATCAAGTTCTTCACCGATCATCAGATCATGCCGAACCCCGATGTCATCCCGTTTCTTCTGCCCCGCATCGAACGGTCTTTCAGTGCCGCCCGGCGCATTGCCGCGGCACTGGACGCGCAGTCGCTCGCGGAAAAACGTCCCGTAACGCGCTCCATGGCGGCAAGGGTCCTTGAATGGCTGGAACAAGAAGCTTCGCGGCGATAAGGTAACGCCAGGGTGGCAATTTCCAGGGCCAGATCACGATAACCCCGTAAAACTGTTACGAACTTCCGGCAAGCAGGCGATATGATTGACGCAGATTTCCTGAACTCCCCCGTGCCGTCGCCGGTCGACCTGCCGGACATAGATCCTGCCGGGCCCTCCCGTTTCTTCAACCGTGAACTCAGCTGGCTCGGCTTCAACTGGCGGGTGCTGGAAGAGGCTGAAAACACCGCCGTGCCCTTGCTGGAACGGTTGCGCTTCCTGTCCATCAGCGCCACGAACCTTGACGAATTCTATACCGTGCGGGTGGCGGGCCTGCGGGAACTGGCCAAGGCGGGCAAAACGAAGCCAGCCGCTGACGGCCTCAGCCCGGCCGAGCAGCTGGTGCGTATCAACGAAGATGCGCGCAACCTGATGGCTCACCAGCAGGTCGTGCTTGGTGACCTGCGCCGCCTGATGCTGGACTCCGGCATCGCCATCCTGTCGCGCGACGATCTGGGCGAAGACGACCTGGACTATTTGGGCGATGTCTTTCTGCACAAGGTGTTTCCCGTCCTGTCACCGCTGGCCATAGACCCGGCGCATCCCTTTCCCTTCATCCCGAACCTCGGTTTTTCGCTGGCCTTGCAACTGGAACGCAAGCGGGACCGCCGCCCGCTTCAGGCGTTGTTGCCGATCCCGCACCAGATCGACCGTTTCGTGGCCGTGCCCTCAGTCAATGGACAAAGCCGCTTTCTGCCGTTGGAAGAACTGTTGATGGTGCATCTTGAGCGCCTTTTTCCCGGTTACCGGGCCACGGGGTTCTGCACCTTTCGGGTGCTGCGCGACAGTGATCTGGAAGTCGAGGAGGAGGCCGAGGACCTGGTCCGAGAGTTTGAGACAGCCCTCAAACGCCGCCGACGGGGCGAAGTCGTGCGTCTCAAGATATCCTCGGGTGCCCCCGCCCAGCTGAAGTCGGTGATCATGCGCGAACTGCGGGTCGAGGGGGACGAGGTGATCGAGGTCGACGGTCTCATCGGTATCTCGGCCCTGTCCGAACTGGTGCTCGACAGCCGCCCCGACCTGCTCTGGCCGCGGTTCGCCCCGCGCGTCCCCGAACGTGTGCAGGACCACGAAGGCGACATGTTCGCGGCCATCCGCCAGAAGGACATGCTGCTCCACCACCCTTACGAGACATTCGACATGGTCGTGCGGTTCCTGCAGCAGGCGGCGCGCGATCCGGACGTCGTTGCGATCAAGCAGACGCTTTACCGGACCTCCAAGAACTCTCCCATCGTCGAGGCGCTCTGCGAAGCGGCGGAAGAGGGTAAATCCGTCACGGCCCTTGTCGAACTCAAGGCCCGTTTCGACGAGGCGGCGAATATCCAGCAATCCCGGCGGCTTGAACGTGCCGGGGCGCATGTCGTCTATGGCTTCGTCGATTGGAAGACCCATGCAAAGATCAGCTCGGTCGTGCGGCGCGAAGGCGATAACCTGGTAACATACAGCCACTTCGGCACAGGCAATTACCACCCGATCACGGCGCGCATCTATACCGACCTCAGCTTTTTCACCTGTGATGCCGAACTGGGGCGCGATGCAACACGCGTGTTCAACTACCTGTCCGGCTACGCCCAGCCAGAGCGGCTTGAGAACCTGTCGATCTCGCCTCTGGCGATGAAAAAGGATCTGATCCGCATGATCGGCGCCGAGGCCGAGTTTGCCCGCGCCGGACGTCCTGCACAGATCTGGGCCAAGATGAATTCGATCATCGAGCCCGATATCATCGATGCGCTCTACGAAGCCGGTCAGGACGGGGTAAAGATTGACCTCGTGGTGCGTGGCATCTGCGGCCTGCGGCCCGGTATCAAGGGGCTGTCGCCGAATATCCGCGTCAAGAGCATCGTCGGGCGGTTTCTGGAACATTCCCGCATCGTCTGCTTCGGCAATGGCTATGGGCTGCCCTCGAACGGGGCACGGGTGTTCTTTTCCTCGGCCGACTGGATGGGGCGGAACCTGGGACGTCGGGTCGAAACGCTGGTCGAATGCAAGACGCAGACCGTCAAGGATCAGATCGTGCGTCAGATCATGGCCGCCAACCTGCATGACCAGGCACAAAGCTGGGTGATGCAGCCCGATGGCCGTTTCCTGCGTGCAGAGGTGGCCGAGGGCACCGTTCCCTTCAACTGCCACAGGTTCTTCATGGAAAATCCCTCGCTGTCGGGGCGCGGAAGCGCCGGTGCATCAGACGTGCCGAGATTGACTCATGACCCGCAAGCAGGTTGACCCGAAGCCTTCGGGATGCACATAAACCGAATAACTAGCCAAGGGTCGCCGGTCATGGATGGGGACAACCTGCAAAATTCCGCGGATTGGGGGCCTTTTGGCCGTCCTCTCTTCGATGATCCCCAGGCACGGGCGCTGTCGCGTGTCGGCGTCGTCGATGTCGGGTCGAACTCTGTCCGCATGGTGGTGTTCGATGGCGCGGCGCGTAGCCCGGCCTATTTCTACAATGAAAAGATCATGTGCGGACTTGGGGCGGGCCTGTCGGAAACCGGTCGCCTGAACCCCGAGGGGCGCAAGCGCGCACTGGCTGCCATTCACCGGTTTCAACTGCTGGCGCATGGCATGGGCGCAACGCCCCTGTCCGCTGTCGCCACCGCCGCGGTGCGAGAGGCCGAGGACGGCGGCGACTTTGCCGAACAGGTCGAACGCCAGACCGGGCTGAAGCTTTATGTCATCGACGGCAAGGAAGAGGCCCGCCTGTCGGCACAGGGTGTGCTGCTGGGCTGGCCTGGCTCCTACGGCCTGATCTGTGACATTGGCGGCTCGTCGATGGAACTGGCACGCATCGCGGACGGCAAAGTGGGCGAGCGCGAGACCTCGCCGCTCGGCCCGCTGAAACTGGCAGACCTCAAGGGCGGCAAGAAGGGGCGGCGCGCCTATATCCGCGCCGAGGTCGAGAAACTGCACGAACAGATCGGCATGGACCGCAACCGGTTGTTCCTGGTTGGCGGGTCATGGCGGGCGATCGCGCGGATAGACATGGAACGGCGCGGATACCCACTTCACGTGCTGCACGAATACCGGATGAGCGCCAAGGCCGTACGTGCCACTGCCCAGTTCATCGCTGACGAAGACGCGAATGCACTGCGCAGCCGCTGCAACCTGTCATCGTCGCGGATGTCCCTGGTGCCCATGGCTTCCGAAGTGCTGCTGGAGGTCGTGCGGCGGTTCAAGCCGCATGACATCGCAATTTCGTCCTACGGCATTCGCGAAGGCCTGCTGTACGAACAGATGCCCCAGACCCTGCGCGACCGCGATCCGCTGATCGAATCCTGCCGCTTTGCCGAACAGAAGGATGCGCGACTTCCGGGCTTTGGCCGCACCCTCTACGACTTTATCTTGCCGCTGTTCAGGTCCGCACGACCTGAGCGCAAGCGTCTGGTCAAGGCCGCCTGCCTGCTGCACGACGTGACGTGGCGGGCGCATCCCGATTACCGGGCCGAAGTCTGCTTCGACAATTCCACCCGTGCCAACCTGGGCGGTCTGAATCATTCGGAACGCGTCTTTCTGGGGCTGGCGCTGCTGCATCGCTATCGAAACAAGCGCGAGGGCACGCCTTTCGAGAACCTCTACAGTCTGCTGCCGCCCGAAGACCTGATTCAGGCAGAAATCCTGGGCAAGGCCATGCGCTTCGGGGCAATGCTCTGGCCCGAACGCGACGCGGAAATTGGCAAGCTGAACTGGTACCCAAAGAAAAAGATCCTTGAGCTGCATCTGGCCGAGCAGGCCTGGCCCTTGTTCGGTGAGGTCGCAGAGGCCAGGTTCAAATCGCTGGCCAATTCATTGAACGCCGAAACGGCACTCAAGATCGGAATGACCCGCGTCTGAACGTTACAGGTCGACGGATCCGTCAGGGTTTTCACCGGGAACGGGTGGCATGTATTCAGGTGCGTCCTGCTTGCGGCGGATCAGGATGTCGCCGTTCGGCAGTACCTGCGGCGCCTCGTACTTGGAAAAATCCTTGATCTCTCCCAGGATGTCTTCGAAGGCAGGGCCCATTTGTTGCAGGAAATTCTGCAATGCGGGGCCCGCCCCGTCTGCAAGCTCCCCCACGCCATCCGACAACCCGTCCAGGAACTGCCTCAGGCCCTCCTGCATCTTTGACGCGGGCGGCGCGGTATCCTGCTGCGCAATGGCTGTGCGCGGCGGCAAGCCGGCAACGGAAATGGTCAACGCAAGGGCAATCAGTGCACGTTTCATGTCACTTGATATAGGACGGTCCAGTCAGATCGCAAAGTCGCGCTAGAGCGCGATATCCATCGTCACCGGGAAGTGATCCGATGCATTCAGCAGCGCAGCCTGCAATTCAGGGTCTTGCCAGCACTGCGGATCATCGAACGGATGCCAGATGCGCCAGCTGGGCGAGCGTGCCGCAAGGTCCGGCGACACCATGATGTAATCCAGCAGGGCCTGAAGATACCGGCCTTCCTGGGCGATGTGAAACCGTGCGGACGTCGGCGGCGCGTTGAAACGGCGGCTCAGGGCCTGCCCGACATGTGGATCGTAAAGGCAGGCCTCGGGTGGCGCACCCATCAGGATCTCGACAGACGAACGGCCGAACAGATCTTCATATTCATCCAGCCCCGGTCCATCATTCAGATCCCCCATCAGGATCACGCTTTCATCGGCCGCCAGGTGCCCTTCGATACGGCGCCGCAGCCATATTGCCTGCGCCAACTGCTTGCGACGGTTCGCGATCGACAGGCGCATCACATCGTTCGGGGTGGTTGCGCCATGCGGGGCCTTGGATTTCAGATGTGCCCCGATCAGACGCAGCGCCTTTCCCGCGGCCGTGCGCACGGCAAGCTCCAGCGGCGGTTTTGAGAAACGGACGTGGTCCATTCGGGCATCGATATCCAGGTCGATATGGAAGGTACCATCAAAACGCGGCGCCGTGTCCTGCGCCTGCGACCCCAAGGGGTCGTGCTGTACGTCCAGAACATCCGGATCGTACATGAGGGCAATTTCCTGCTGGGTGTCATTGGAAAACCCGATGACCGCGCGGCGCGCCCGCAATCCAAAGGCCTGTGCGAATCCCTCCAGCGCCCGGACGCTGGACCGTTTCACGCTGTTGTCCGGCGCTTCGATCACCATCACCGCGTCCGCGTCCAGCGTGCGATACACCTTGCCCAAGGCATCGATCTGCGCCGTCCGCGTCACGTCACGGCGGCGCGACCACAGGGCATCGCGTTGCAACAGGCCTGCATCGTCGAACAGGGAATCAAACCATTCGACGTTATAGGTGGCCAAACGCATGTATCATCTGCCTTTCAGGCGTGAATGCGCCGGATCTCTTCCCACGCTCTATTGATGTCGACCATGCGTTTTTCCGCCATCAGCACCGCCTCCTCGGGTACGCCGCGCGCCATCATCCGGTCAGGATGACTGTCCCGCACTGCCTGCCGCCACGCAGCGCGCGCCTCTTCGAAACTGGTGCCCGGTTCCAGCCCCAGAACGGCAAATGGATCCCGCTCGGCCTCGGGCACGAAACGCGCACGCAACCGGCGAAACTGCGCCGTGCTCAGCCCGAAGATTTCACCAACCCGGACAAGGAAAGCATCTTCGGCGTCATGATAGGTGCCATCGGCCACGGCGATGTGGAAAAGCCCCTCCATCAGGTCGCAAAAGACGTTGCTGTCAGGGCCGAACATCCGAACGATCCGAGCGGCGTATTCCTCGTATCCCGCGACGTCCTGCCGGGCCAGGTTAAAGACCCGCGCCGCGCCGGCCTCTTCGCTGGGTGCGATATGAAACACCTCGCGAAATGCCGTAACCTCGTTGCGGGTCACCTCGCCATCGGCCTTGGCCATCTTGGCACCCAGGGCGATGACGGCAATCGCAAACGCCACGCTGCGTTCGGGCGGCGTACGCAGACGGTCGAAGACGGCTGAAAGCGCCTCTCCATTTGTCAGCGCCTGAAGCGCCTCTGATATGCGGGACCAGATCGACATGCGGATATATTAGCGTGACAGGCGGCGGCTGTCGCTGCGCTGCGGTGTCATTCGGCAAATCCCGGATCCAAAAGCTTTGCGCGACCGCTTGCAAGCAGCGCAAGCTGACGCGGCAGGCAATTCACCTCGGTCACGGCGCGGCGAAACTCGGCCTTGAGGGTACGGTGCTTGCCGCGGTCCCGGCTCATGTCCGAATCAAGCGCGAGGTTCTGAACGGCCAATCCGGGGGTGATCATCCCGACGCCCATCTTGCCGAACACGGGCGACACGTTGGGCGAAAACAGCAGGTGATCGGTGGGAAACCGAATTTCGAAGTCCGCTTCGACGATCTTCTGCATGGCCCATCGGCGGATATAGAATGCCGCCGACCCCCCGGTTCTGAGATACAGATGGCGCAGGTGACGCTCGACCTTCGCGCCGGGTAGACTTGCAACAGGCGCGCTCAGCAATTTCTTGGGTTTCCCCTCGACCCTCTTCTCCAGCTGGACGAGGCCAAAGGTGTCGGGAATCCAGCTGTCATCCGCACAGAACGCCGCGAAATCCTGGGCGAGGTAGGCATCGTCTTCCAGCATCACGACCCCATCATCGGGATTGCCCGGCTGCGACAGGATCATTTCGCAGAGGTTCAACAGGGTTGTTGCCCGCGCCTGGCTTCCCCGCCCCATCGGAATGATGTGATCGCTGTCGGCAATGCGTGGATGCACCCGACCTGCGGGCGCAGCATGGCCATCCACAGCCGACACACGGTTCCACGTCAGGGCCATTTGATCCAGCTGGCCGCCAAGGGCCTCCAACCGGTCCTGCCGGCGATCCAGATTGACGACATAGATGGGTATTTGCATTGGTCCGTTCCCGGTCAGGGTGTAAGAATACGCTGCATCAGCACCAGATCCAGCCAGCGGCCGAACTTGCGCCCGACCTGCGGCATGCGACCGGTTTCGACATAACCGAGTGCGGCGTGAAAGGCGACACCGGCCGTGTTCTCGGCGGAAACCCCCGCGACCATCACATGAGCGCCGCCCGCAAGGGCGTGTGCCTCGACTGCCTGCATCAATGCCCGCCCCACGCCGCGACCGCGCGCCTCGGGCGCCAGAATGATCGTATGTTCCATTGCGTGCACGTATCCATCGCCCCCACGGAACTGGTCGTAAGAGGCAAATCCGAGCAAATGACCGTCGGTTTCGGCCACAAAAGTCTCGCGTCCGGCCGCACGGCGGGTCTCGACATAGATCGGCAGCGTCACGTCCGTCTTTTCTTCGGACGCGAAAGTGGCCGTCGTCTCTCGGTAGATGGGGCGCCATATTTCCAGCACACGCGCATAGTCGCGCGGGGCAATGGCGCGGATGGTAAGGCTCATTTGCGGGCTCCGCCGGGGTGTTTCGTGCAATCTTCCCCGCGCGACCGAAAATGGCAAGACCGTCCCGCCGCAAGGCTGCTCCGCGACGGGTACGGGCCTATCCGATCAGCTGCGGCTGCTGCGGATCAGCTTCAGAATATCCTGCGCGGCAGCGGGAATGTTCGTCCCCGGGCCAAAGATCGCCTTGACCCCTGCGGCCCTCAGAAACTCATAGTCTTGCTGTGGGATGACGCCGCCGCAGATCACGATGATATCCCCGGCGTCCCGGGCCTCAAGCGCCTTGATCAGCAGAGGGGCAAGCGTCTTGTGGCCCGCCGCCTGAGACGAGATTCCGACAACATGCACATCGTTGTCGATGGCATCCTGCGCGGCCTCATCCGGGGTCTGGAAGAGCGGTCCGACGTCAACATCAAAGCCGATGTCGGCAAAGGCCGTCGCAATCACCTTGGCGCCGCGATCGTGCCCGTCCTGTCCCATCTTCACCACCAGCATGCGTGGGCGGCGGCCCTCTTCCTCGGCGAACTCCTCCACCGATTTCTGGATGGCGGCAAAGCCCTCATCGCCCTCGTAGGCAGCGCCGTAAACCCCGGCGAGCGTCTTGACCTCTGCCCGGTGGCGGCCGAATTCCTTTTCCATCGCCATGCTGATCTCTCCCACGGTTGCACGCGCACGCGCCGCCTCGACCGCGGCCTCCAGCAGGTTCCCCCCCGCGGTGGTGCGCCGCGTCAATTCCTCCAGTGCGGCCTGACAAGCGGCCTCGTCCCGCGATTCGCGGATCTTTTTCAGGCGGGCAATCTGGCTCTCACGCACGGCAACGTTGTCCACGTCCAGAATGTCGATCGGGTCTTCCTTGTCCTTGCGGTACTTGTTGACGCCGACGATCACATCCTCGCCGCGGTCGATCAGGGCCTGCCGCTTGGCGGCGCTCTCCTCGATCCGCAGTTTCGGCATCCCCGAGGCGACGGCCTTGGTCATGCCGCCCATCTCCTCGACCTCGGTCATCAGCGCCCAGGCCTTTTCGATCAGCTCGTTGGTCAGGCTTTCGACATAGTACGATCCCGCAAGAGGGTCGACGACGTTGGTGACTCCCGTTTCTTCCTGCAACACAAGCTGGGTGTTTCGGGCGATGCGGGCACTGAAATCCGTGGGCAGGGCAATCGCTTCATCCAGCGCGTTGGTATGGAGCGATTGGGTGCCGCCCAGAACCGCGCTCATGGCCTCGTAGGCGGTGCGGATGACGTTATTGTAGGGGTCCTGTTCCTGCAACGATACGCCCGAGGTCTGGCAGTGTGTCCGCAGCATCTTGGAGCGGTCGTTCTGTGCCCCGAATTCGGTCATCACGCGATGCCAGAGCGTTCGGGCGGCGCGGAGCTTGGCAATTTCCATGAAGAAATTCATGCCGATGGCGAAGAAGAACGACAGCCGCCCGGCGAATTTATCAACGTCCATCCCGGCCTCTATCGCGGCCTTCACATATTCGCGCCCGTCCGCCAGCGTATAGGCCAGCTCCTGCACCAGGTTCGCGCCCGCCTCCTGCATGTGGTAGCCGGAGATCGAGATGGAGTTGAACTTGGGCATCTCGTTCGAGGTGTATTCGATGATGTCCGAGATGATGCGCATCGAAGGTTCTGGCGGGTAGATATAGGTGTTGCGCACCATGAACTCTTTCAGAATGTCATTCTGAATGGTGCCCGACAGCAGCGATTTGTCGTGCCCCTGTTCCTCGCCCGTGACGATGAAACTGGCCAGCACCGGGATCACCGCGCCATTCATCGTCATGGACACGCTGACCTGATCCAGCGGAATGCCATCGAACAGGATCTTCATGTCCTCGACGGAATCAATCGCGACACCGGCCTTGCCAACGTCGCCCTCAACCCTGGGGTGGTCACTGTCGTAACCTCGGTGCGTGGCCAGATCGAAAGCAACCGACACCCCCTGCTGACCCGCAGCCAGGTTACGGCGATAAAAGGCGTTGCTGTCCTCGGCAGTTGAGAAACCGGCATACTGACGGATCGTCCAGGGACGGCCCGCATACATCGTCGCCTTGACGCCGCGCGTGAAGGGCGCAAAGCCGGGCATCGCCCCCATATGAGGGAGATCGGCCGTATCCTCTGCCGTGTAGACGGGCTTGACCGGAATTTCCTCCAGCGTCTGCCACGTCAGATCCTCCAGCGGGCGACCGCGAAGTTCCTTTTCAGCAAGCTTGGCCCAATCCTTCGTTTTCGATGTCATGGCTGTGTCCTCCTGTCCCGGCACGATGGGCCGGGCAATCTGTCCCTGCACTGGCTGCCGATCGGGCGGCCAGCAGCGTCATTCGAATTCCATGATCACTTCGTCAACGGCCAGGCTGTCACCGGCGGTGGCGTTGATCTTGCTCACCACGCCCTTCTTTTCGGCGCGCAGGATGTTTTCCATCTTCATCGCCTCGATAGTGCATAGTGCCTGGCCTTCGTGTACCTCCTGCCCCTCTTCCACATCCAGTTTGACGACCAGACCGGGCATCGGGCAAAGCAGCAGCTTGGATGTATCGGGCGCAACCTTTTCAGGCATCAGGGCCGCCAGCGCCGCCTGCCGTGGATTGCGCACATGCACCTTGATGTCGGCCCCCCGGCTGCGAATGCGGAATCCGCCCGAAATCTTGCCCACCTTCAGCACCAGCAGATCGTCATCGACCCTCATGTGCGCCAGCGTATCGCCCGGGGTCCATGCTCCTTCGACGCGGTGACTGGTTCCATCTGCGAAAAGGATCGTCGCACCAGCGGTATCGGCCTGCACCGTCAGCTCGAATTTTTCGCCTTGCAGCGACACCACCCAATCGTCACCGACCTTGCGTTCGTGGTTGTCCATCCGGCCCGAGATCCGCGCCCGGCGAATTTCGCCCACCCGGTGCATGGCGGCGCAGCTGGCCGCGATGCGGCGCAGGGTTTCACCGGGCAGCGTCACCCCTTCGAAACCATCCGGCCACTCTTCGGCGATGAAAGCGGTCGTCATCGTGCCACTTACGAACTTGGGATGATCCATGACCGCCGCCAGGAAAGGCAGGTTGTGGCCGATACCCTCGACTTCGAAACTGTCCAGCGCAACCCGCATCGCCTCGATTGCTTCGCCCCGCGTCGGCGCCCAGGTGCACAACTTGGCGATCATCGGGTCATAGTACATGCTGATTTCGCCGCCCTCGAAGACGCCGGTGTCGTTGCGCACGACATGCGCGGCATCCGCGACCTCCGACGGCGGTCGATAACGGGTCAACCGGCCGATGGATGGCAGGAAACCGCGATAGGGGTCCTCGGCATAAAGACGGTTTTCGATGGCCCAGCCCGTCAGCGTAATGTCGTCCTGAGTGATGCTGAGCGGTTCGCCATTCGCAATCCGGATCATCTGTTCCACCAGATCCACACCCGTGATCAGTTCCGTCACCGGATGTTCGACCTGCAAGCGGGTGTTCATCTCAAGGAAAAAGAAATTCTTGTCCCCATCCACGATGAATTCCACTGTCCCCGCGCTGGCGTATCCCACGGCCTTTGCCAGTGAAACAGCCTGTTCCCCCATGGCGCGGCGCGTTGCCTCGTCCAGGAAGGGGCTTGGCGCCTCTTCGACAACTTTCTGATTGCGACGCTGGATCGAACACTCCCGCTCCCCCAGGTAGACGCCGTTGCCATGCGCATCGCACAGCACCTGGATCTCGATATGGCGGGGTTGCGTGACGAATTTCTCGATAAAGATCCTGTCATCGCCAAAGGAATTCGCGGCCTCGTTCTTGGACGATTGAAAGCCCTGACGGGCTTCGTCATCGTTCCAGGCGATCCGCATCCCCTTGCCGCCACCGCCGGCGCTGGCCTTGATCATCACCGGATAACCGACCTCTGCCGAAATCTTCACGGCCTCATCGGCATCGGCGATCAACCCCATATATCCCGGAACGGTACTGACACCTGCCTCCTTCGCGATCTTCTTTGAGGTGATCTTGTCCCCCATCGCCTCGATCGCCTTGACCGGCGGTCCGATAAAGGCAACGCCCGCCGCCTCGAGAGCCTGCGCGAATTTCGGATTTTCCGACAGGAAGCCATAGCCCGGATGCACGGCCTCGGCCCCGGATGACCGGATCGCCTCCATGACCTTGTCGATGACGATGTAGGATTGGTTGGCGGGTGCCGGTCCGATATGCACGGCCTCGTCCGCCATTTCGACATGCAGCGCGTTTCGATCCGCGTCGGAATAGATCGCAACAGTCGCGATTCCCATCTTGCGCGCTGTCTTGATGACCCGGCAGGCGATCTCTCCCCGGTTCGCGATCAGGATCTTATTGAACATTCGTGCCCCTCTTCCCGGATGCCATTGGTGCCCTGTTGCCGCTGGCGGCAGGCGTCGGGCACAAAAAAACCCTCGCTGCGGCCAGACCGCTGCGAGGGGTATTGTCATAACTGTCGCGCCCGCCGGGAACGGCGGCGCGAAGGCGCGCTAGGCGATTAGTTGCAGGAGCGCGGGTTCGACTGGCAATATGCCACGTTCGCTGCAGCACCGACCAGTGCGCCGGTCCCCATGCTGCCACCCGTGGCTGCTGCACCGCCAACACCGACTGCGCCACCGACCAAGGCTTGTTCGCCCATGGTTTGGCCGCAAGCGGCGAGTGCGGCACAAACGAGGCCGACCGAGATCCATTTTTTGCTGAGCATGACATACTTCCTTTGTGTTGATCGCTACTGGACAAGCAAACGCACGACAGGCCTTGCGGTTCCACCCCATTGCACAGGTAGGTCAGGCGTGCCGGCGGGAATTCGCCCAGAGCGGGCAGCAACACACCAGCGCAGCCACCCATCCTAGCATTCAAAAGGTCGAACACCTTCGCCTGCGCAACGATTGGTCGCGCCTGCCCGCGCCGCGCGCCAAGGACCGCGCGCGAAAAAGCGGGCGGCCGCATTTTGGGGATGCGTGGCCGCCCGTCAGGGGAAGGGGTCGTGTATTGACACACACCGCGCCCGGCGAAGTGATCCGGCAGCGCAGCAAGATCGATGCTGCGATGATCAGACGCCTGCGAAAAGCCTTTCATGGCTTGCCCGCCCGTCTGAGCCGAGTTTCGCGCAAGATCGGTGTGCATCAGCCAGATCACGCCCAATCGTCCTCTTCGAACGCACCGGGAAAGGACAGTCGCGCGGCCGCTTCGTCGATGACCAGCAGCGCTTCGTAGCTTTCCGGATCGAAGGGATCTTCGGCGGGCAGAACTTCTCGGCCGAACAACCACGACAAGCGCCCTGCATCCAGGTTGCCCCGCTCGAACGGTTGATCGCCAAATTGCTGCCACAAGGCTTCCATGAAGCCTTCGTCGGCACGCCGGTCAGGTGCGCGTCGGTCTCGGTAACGTTCGCGCTTGATCAGGGGTGTCGCCCCTTTGGGATTGGCACGTCGCACGACAAACTGGAAATCCGTCCCCGGCAAACGCCCGGGAAACCCGCGATGCTTCAGCATGATTGCTCCCCTCCTTGGCGAAACCCAGTCAGGAAGGCATCAGCCGGGCCCGCGGCAAGGGGCAGGCCCGACGTCAGTAGTGAGCTGCGCTGGACAGCGCAGGCCGGCTTACTTGTACTTGCCGGTGTAGACGGGCTCGACCGAAATTGGTTCCGGCGCCACGACGACGTAGTCGGGTTCAGGTTTCGCGCAGGCGGACATGGTCGTGACAACGCCAACCGCGAGGAAGAAGGGGATACTCTTGAACATATGGGTCTCCTGTTTTGCCTGTTGCCTCCGGCAGGCTTCTTGAATCCCTTGTCGCCGGCGGCATTTGAAGGGACCGCATTTGCGGCCCCCGAGGAGATGATAGCGCAGAGGCGCGTCATTTTGTACTTACTCCGTGCGGAGCGGCCTGAAAGTGATGGAAAAACCGCAGGCTTTTCAGACATCGCTTTCCGCCGCGCAACATATTGTGGTTTCGAAAGAAACGCCTCCAGATGAAGAGCCCTTGGCGGCAACATCGCAGGCGCGCGAAAAAAATTCTGTAACACCGTCTTCACAGGGGCGGAAACCGGGATTTGCGGGGCACAGGCGGAAATCCTCAGGTGCATGCGCAGCCTCGCTCCCTGGCGCTCGGATCAAGGGCTGCATGGCGCAGCCAGCGGCCCTGATGCGCGCGACTTTCCAGCAAACGCTGCAAGCGGTGCAGCGTGGCCTCGGTGGGCGCTGCGCCATCGATGCGGCCCCCCGCAATGATGCACACGCCGCCCGTGCGCAACTCGACCCGCACGGCAGGAGAGAACCCCCGCACCCCCTGCAACCCCCGCCACATGTCCTGACGGACCTGATGGGCGACACGGGTCAGCGACACCGGGCCGGTGGTGGCGACCTCGGTCCTGGCCTCGAGATCAAATTGCACCGGCAGGCGCCGTGTCACGGTGACGGCCTCCGCCTCCCTCAACCTGTGCCAAACATTGCGCGGCATCTGTCGTTTCGTCCTTTCACTGACTGGATGCGTACCGGCCCCTGCTCTCAAAGCGGGATGTTGTCGTGTTTTTTCCAGGGGTTCGCCAATTTCTTGTTGCGCAGACTGGCGAACGCTCGGCTGACACGTCGGCGGGTTGACCTGGGCTGGATGACCTCGTCGATGAACCCCCGCTCGGCGGCGACAAACGGATTGGCAAACCGCGCCTCGTATTCGGCAGCATGGGCCGCAATCTTTTCGGCATCCCCCAGGTCTGCGCGATGAATGATCTCGGTCGCGCCCTTCGCCCCCATCACCGCGATCTCCGCTGTCGGCCAGGCATAGTTGAAATCGCCCCGCAGGTGCTTTGACGACATCACGTCATAGGCACCGCCATAGGCTTTGCGCGTGATCACGGTCACTTTCGGTACCGTCGCCTCGCCGTAGGCGAACAACAGCTTTGCACCGTGCTTGATGACCCCGCCGAATTCCTGGCTGGTGCCCGGCAGAAAGCCCGGAACATCGACAAAAGTCAGGATCGGAATTTCAAACGCATCGCAAAACCGCACAAAGCGCGCCGCTTTTCGTGAACTGTCGATGTCCAGGCATCCAGCCAGCACCATCGGCTGGTTTGCCACGACCCCCACGGTCTGCCCCTCGAGACGGATAAAACCCGTGATGATATTCTTGGCAAATTCCTCCTGAATCTCGTAAAAATCCGCCTCATCCGCGACCTTCAGGATCAGTTCCTTCATATCGTAGGGCGTATTGGCGTTTTCCGGGATCAGGGTATCCAGGCTGTTTTCGATCCGGTTCACGTCGTCGAAGAACGGGCGCACCGGCGGTTTTTCCCGGTTGTTCAGCGGCAGAAAGTCCACCAGGCGGCGGACCTCGGCCAACGCTTCGACGTCGTTTTCAAAAGCGCCGTCGGCAACCGAGCTTTTACGGGTGTGCGTCGAGGCCCCGCCAAGCTCCTCTGCCGTCACAACCTCGTTCGTGACGGTCTTGACCACATCCGGCCCGGTCACGAACATGTAGGAACTGTCTTTCACCATGAAGATGAAGTCGGTCATCGCCGGGCTGTAAACCGCGCCACCCGCACAAGGGCCCATGATGACGCTGATCTGCGGTACGACACCACTTGCCATCACGTTGCGCTGGAACACGTCCGCGTAACCGGCAAGCGAGGCGACGCCTTCCTGGATCCGCGCGCCCCCGGAATCGTTCAGCCCAATGACCGGTGCACCATTCTGCACCGCCATATCCATGATCTTGCAGATTTTCTGGGCGTGGGTCTCCGAAAGCGATCCACCGAATACTGTAAAATCCTGACTGAAGACATAGACCATGCGGCCGTTGATCGTTCCCCAGCCCGTGACGACACCATCCCCGTAAGGCCGTTGCTTTTCCATGCCGAAATCGGTGCAGCGGTGCGCGACAAACATGTCAAATTCCTCAAAGCTGCCGTCATCAAGCAGCAGGTCGATCCTCTCGCGCGCGGTCAGCTTGCCTTTCGAGTGCTGGGCCGCGATGCGGGCTTCGCCCCCGCCGAGACGCGCCGTATCGCGCCGCGCCGTCAGCTCCTGGAGAATGTCCTTCATATTCGCCTCCCGATCTTGGCCATCACCTTGGCCGACGCCTTCGCGCCGACCGTGCTGCCGAACCATAGGCGCAGACAAGGGCGCAAACAAAGAGAAATTGGGCAAATTTGCAAACCCTTGACAAACCCTGAACTGCAAATTGCAAAACTGCAAACTACATGCAACCCACATGGACATGCGCGTTTCATGCGCTTAGCAGAAGCCTATGACACAACCTATTGGCAAGCGACCCCGGCGAACGCCACCACACCTCACGACGCTCATCATGCTCGCGGGGGTTTCCGCCATGACGATGAACGTGTTCCTGCCGTCGCTGCCGCACATCGCAGATCATTTCGGCACTGATTACAAGTTGGTGCAGCTTTCGGTCGCCTCCTATCTTGCTGCCAGCGGTTTCTTGCAATTGTTCATCGGCCCTCTGGCCGACAAGTACGGGCGTCGCCCCATCCTGCTGATCGGCCTGGCCGTCTTTCTTGTTGCAACACTCGGCTGCCTGATGGCGGACAATTTTGCGACCTTCATCGCCTTTCGCGTCCTGCAATCCTCGGTCGCCTGCGGCATGGCGCTTTCGCGTGCCATCGTTCGCGACATGTACAAGGGTGATCGTTCGGCGGCGGTGATGGGGTACGTCACCATGGGCATGTCCATGGTCCCGATGTTTGCACCAGTCGTTGGCGGCGTTCTGGATCAATATTTCGGCTGGCAGGCCTCCTTCTGGTTGCTGTTCGCGGGTGGGGCGATGATCTTCGCGATCAGCTGGGTCGACCTGGGTGAAACGGCTGCACCCAGCGACCTGTCGATCCTGCGTCAGTTTGCCGAATACCCCGAGCTGTTCAAATCCCCCCGGTTCTGGGGCTACTGCATGGCGGCGGCGCTTTCCTCGGGGGCCTTTTTTGCCTACCTCGGTGGCGGCCCATTTGTCGCGACCGAAGTTTTCGCCCTCAGCCCGGCGCAATTCGGCATGTTCAACGCTGCGGCCGGCATCGGGTACTTTGCCGGAAACTGGTTCACCGGCCTGAATGCCGCCCGCGTCGGCATGAACCGGATGATCCTGATCGGCTCGATGCTGATCGCGGGAGGCATGATCGTCTCGCTCATCCTTTCCACGCTTGAGATCGGCAGCCATTACGCCTTTTTCGGTACGATGATCTTTGTGGGCCTTGGCAATGGCATGACGATCCCTTGCGCCAATGCTGGGATGCTGTCAGTCCGCCCGCACCTTGCAGGCACCGCCTCGGGCCTCGGCGGGGCCATGATGATCGGCGGCGGCGCAGCTCTGTCGGCCCTGGCCGGCGCGCTGCTCAGCCCGGCGTCGGGTGCCACGCCACTGATCTGGATCATGATGCTCTGTGGTATTGCCGGGGGCGTCGCCATCCTGGCCGTAATGCACCGTGAGCGCCGGATCATGACGTGAAATCGCGGCAGTTTTGCCGCTCCGGGTTACCGCTTGTTAACCACGATTTGCAAAGTTAGCTTCGACGCAGGCAAAACTGCAAATCGCTGACAGGTGGGGAATGGCCGCACAGAAACTCTATGCTGGCGCCAAGTTGCGTGAAATGCGGCAACGTCTGGCGCTGACACAAAAGGATTTCGCCACCAAGCTCGGCATTTCGCTGCCCTACCTGAACCAGATGGAAAACAACAACCGGCCGGTCTCGACCTCGGTCGTCTTGTCGTTGGCACAGGAGTTCGGGCTGGACGTGACCGAACTTTCGACTGGCGATAGCGAACGCCTGGTTTCCGACATGAAAGAAGCGATGGCCGACCCCGTGCTGGCGGACACGGCGCCCCTGATGGCTGATCTGCGGCTGACGGCATCGAATGCACCCAGCCTTGCGCGGGCGTTTCTGCACCTGCACCGGGCGTATCGGCAAACCCACGAACGCCTCGCCTCGCTTGACGAGGCATTGGGGAGAGAGGATTCGCGCAGCACGCCATCCCCGTGGGACGAGGTGCGCGATTTCTTCCACTACTGCGACAATTACATTGATCCGGTCGATCGCGCGGCCGAACGCTTCGCCGCACCGGTGCGCAGCGAAAACAACCTGCGCGTACGTGCGGTTTCCGTCCTGGGCAACCTGGGTATCGACGTCGTATTTGCGGACATCCAGCACCTGCGCGTCTACGACCCGGCAGCGAAACGGCTGACCCTTTCACTCCGCGCCACGCCGGAAACCCAGACCTTTCAGCTCTTGCTGCAAGTCGCGCTGCTGGAGCAGGACAAATTGCTCGAGGCAACGCTGGATCTTGCGCGGTTTCAGTCCGACACGGCCCGGTCCATAGCCAAGATCGGCCTGGCTAATTATTTTGCCGGTGCAGCAATGATGCCGTACACCCGCTTCCTGGCCAAGTCACAGGAGGTCCGACATGATCTCGAACGCCTCGCCATGCACTTCGGTGCATCGATCGAACAGGTCGCGCATCGGCTGTCGACGCTGCAACGACCTGGTGCCAAGGGTATTCCCTTCTTCTTTGTACGTGTGGATCAGGCCGGCACGATCACCAAACGCCATTCCGCGACGCGCCTGCAATTCGCGCGATTTGGCGGCGCATGCCCGCTTTGGAACGTGCATCGTGCCTTTGAAACACCGGGGCAATTCCTGCGCCAGCTTGCACAAACCCCCGACGGTGTCCGGTATGTCTCGCTGGCCCGCGACGTCAGCAAGGCAGGCGGTTCATTCGGCGCACCGGTACGCCGGTTTGCCATCGCTCTCGGCTGCGAGGTGGCCCACGCGGGTGCCCTGATCTATGCCGACGGGTTGGACCTGACCAATCCAAAAGCCTTTGAGCCGATTGGTATTTCCTGCCGGATTTGCGAACGCGAACAGTGCCACCAGCGCTCCGTCCCACCGCTGGAGCGCAAGCTCAGCATCAACGTGAACGCCCGCGGGACGCTACCGTACGAGGTCGGCTGACCCGGCATCGCCCCCATCCAACACCGCCAGCTGATCGGCGGCGCCCAGACCGAACCCGGAATGCGACTGATCCCCGGCTGCTTCACGCTCGGTCTGGCCGATATCGACACGGGCCACAACCGACATGCCCGGCACCAGACGCGCCGCCAACGCCTGATCGGGGTCGATGTTGATGCGCACAGGCAGCCGCTGCGAGATCTTGATGAAATTACCGGTCGCGTTGGAACTGCCCATGACGCTGAACTCCGAACCCGTGGCGGGTGAAAAGCTGGCGATCCGCCCTGTCATCACGGCTTCGCCCAGGGCGTCGACTGTAAAACTGACCTTTTGCCCGATGTTCATGCCGGACAGCTGCGTTTCCTTGAAATTGGCGACCACCCAGATCGTGTCCGGCACCAGGGACGTCAGCTTGGTGCCCGCGGTGACATACTGGCCGACGTGGGCAGCAACCTCGCCCAACCGCCCGTCGACCGGCGCCACGATCCGGGTGTTATCCAGCGATATCTGCGCCAGTTTGACGGTGGCCTCGGCCTGGCGCACATTTGCCTCCAGCGACGTTCGCCCCGTGATGACCGATGCCAGGGACTGACGTGCCGTCTCTGCGTTGGCCGTGGCCTGTTGCACGGCGGCCTGCGCCTGTTCATAGCTCAGCTGGGATTCATCTGCTGTCTGGTTCGACAGCACCCCGCGCTGCTTCAGCGCGTTGGAGCGGTCCAGATTCGCCTGGGCCAGTTTAAGGCTCGCCTTGGCAGACACGACGCCCGCCTCGGCGGCATTTACGCTGGCTTCGGCAGATTTGCGATCTTGGTCCGAATTGGTCAGTGCCGCGCGTGCTGCATCCAGCGCCGCCTGTGCCTGCGCGACCTTTTCGCGGTAACTGTCCTCGTCGATCCTGACCAATAGATCTCCGGCCTTCACACGCTGATAATCCTGCACGGCAACCTCGGCCACCTCTCCGGCCAACTGCGGTGCGATGAACGTGACCTGCCCCCGGACATAAGCGTCGTCGGTGACGCGCATCGTCGTTTCGAAGGGCGGCAGACGCCAGGCGTACAACACGCCCAGAACACCCAGAACACCGATGGCACAGGCTAGAAATGTCGCGATATGGCGGGAAAAGCGGGAAATCATGGCGAAACTCGATCAAGCAGCTTGGGGAGGAGAAGGATTGGCGGGGTCGTTCACCGAAACGGCAGCGTCAGCCGCGGCCTTGCGCCGGGCGCGCCAGCCATCCAGGGCGACATGCCCCAGCAACAGGGCCAGCGCCGCCGTGGACAGCGCGGCAACACCCAGAAAGGCGTCGTTGTAGGCCAGGACCGAGGCCTGGGTCGCCACCTGGCGCCCCATCACCGTGGCCGCCTGTCCGGCCAGTTGCGCCGGGTCGGAAATGGACGATGAATAGGCGGCGCCATAGGCCGACATTTGCGACGCGACCATGGGGTCGGTGGCCGGCAGCGCTTCGTACAGGCGGGTCAGGTGCAGTTTCTGGCGGATCTGAACAAAGGTCGAAAACAGGGCACTGCCGAAGACACCGCCGATCTTCTGGGTCGAGATGAAAACGACGATGAAGCTCAGCAGGTATTGCGGCCCGCGCGCCAGCGCCGACAACAGGCCGGACAAGAGAGCGGGCGGCAGGAACAGCGCCGAGGCCATGGCGATCAGCCCCTGCGACAGGTACATCTGCGACGGCGCGATCTGTGACGTGGCCCGGGCATCCATCAGCGAACCGACAATCAACAGGCTCAGCGAAACGATGTGAAATTGCTGCACCCGCTCGGGTTTCAGCGTAAAGGCGCAGATCACTCCGCCCAGTATGGTCACGCAGAGCACGACGACCCACAGCATCCGTGTTTGATCATTCAGCAGGCCAAGCGCGCGAAACAGACCGGCGGCCCCCGAACTCTGTTCACTCAGCACCAGACGGAACAGCAGCAATGTGCCCGCGAAGTGCAGGACAGGCGGGCTGGTCAGCCAGCGGATGTCGATCAGCGGTGAGGTCCGGTTCAGCTCGATACACGCCGCAACGGCAAAGGCCGCGACCCCGACCGCCAGAAGCACCCCCAGCCAGGGTTGCTCGAACCACCAATAGAGAGGGCCCAGCGTAAAGCTGACGGCGAGAGCCCCGAAACTGACCGCGATCAACAGGAATGAGATCACGTCGGCGGACTCGATCACCTTGCTGCGCGGAGGAGAGTTCAGCGGAAACAGGTAGATCAGGCCGAAACCGATCGCAGCCATTGCCGCCTCGAACGCGGTCAGACCATGCCACAGCCCGACCTCCAACAGGTGCGGCGACACCAGCCGCGTCACCGACGAGCCCATGAAGATCGCCGTCAGCGCCGCCGACAGGCCGATATTCAGCTTTTTCTCGGGTGGCAGCGGCTCCAGCATGTACAGAAACGCCAGCGACGTCATTGGCGCCGCCGCCATGCCCGACAGAAACCGGACCGCCATGTTCGACCACAGGCCATCGGCCGCGTAGTTCAGCAGCGCTGCCAACAGAAACCCGATAATCGACAGCTCTGCAAAATTCCGCAGCCCGTATTGGGCACGGATCTTGATCAACGCCAGCGTCAGCGAGACGTTCGGTGCCAGATAGGCCGCGACCAGCCAGGTCGTCTCGGCCTGCGTCGCGCCGAAACCGCCCTGCAACTGCTGCACGTTGGCCGAAACGACGCTCTGCCCGAACCCCTGCGCCAAGGCCAGCAGAACCGAGGTTCCGAAATAGCCGCTCGCACGCAGGCGCGACATCGGCACGAACGGTGGCGGCGACGGGGGCTGGGGGCTGGTCGACGGCGCCTCGGCCTCTTCACCGGAAACCGGTTCTTGGCGGTCCGTATCAGCGCGGGGCACCGCCTGCTCTGTTCCCGTCGTGTGGGTGCGCTCGGTCATTCGGACGCCGCCTTCACGATGTTTTCCAGCATCTGATGGATGACGCGGTCCGCGACCTCCAGATCCTCTTCCGGGATGCCCTCAATCAGTTCGTGGCGGATCGCTTCGGTCAGTTCCGTCACGGTCTGCGCCTGTGCCCGTGCTGGCGCAGTCATGTGAACGTGGCGCTGACGCCGATCCTGGGAAGAGATCTCGCGGCGCACCAACCCTGCCTCTTCCAACCCGTCGATCAGCCGCGCCATCGTGGGCCGCTCAACATCCATCGCCTCGGCCAGCTCGGCCTGTGTCTGGGCCTCGCAGGTGTTCATGTGCAGCAGCAAGCGGGCGCGCGCATAGGTCAACCCGTGCGAACTGGTCCGCGCATCGAACAGCGTCCGCACTTTCCGGGTCAGCGTGACGAGGTTGCGGTAAAAGGTTTCGCGAGAGTCTCTCTGGGTCATCGGAATCAAGATAGCCTGCTAATCAATAGCACCCTACCTAAAGTCGCAGAGGTGAATCGGCAAGCCGGTGAGCCATGCAAAAATCGCAAGGCCGTACTGTCGTCTTTAAAAGAGAGAAGTGTGAATTCGCCGCCTGCGCGCGGGCAGGTGCGTCAGACCTTGGTGGCGACGGACGGCGGTGTGATCTGGCGACGCTTCAGCACCGCTTCGCGCCACGTGATAAAGGTCACCGACGACAGGATCAGCACACCACCCAGCACCACGAAAGGGTCGACGGGTTCATCGAATACGAATGCCCCCAACGACACCGCCCAGACCAATTGCAGAAACGTCACGGGCTGCGTCACCGTCATGGGCGCGGCCTTGAAAGCCAGCGTCATGAAATAATGCCCCAAGGTTGCCAGCACCGCGACCAGAAACAACTGTCCAAGCTGGCCCAGGCTTGGCGGCACCCAGACGGGCAATGCAAGCGGCAGCAGGCCGATCGACACGGTGATCGACAACATCGCGACAATGACCAGCGCATCGACATCGTCCGACAGACGCTTGCTGATCATGTACGACGCGGCGAAACAGGTGGCTGTCCCCAGCATCGCCAGGTGACCGGGACCGATTTCGCGCAAACCCGGGCGCAGGATGATGAAGGCCCCGATCAGCCCGCAGATCACAGCCATGATCCGGCGCGATGCCAGCCGCTCTCCCAGAAACAATGCCGCCCCGATGGTGATCAGGATGGGCGACAGGTAATTCATCGCCGTCACATCGGCGATCGGAATGCGGGCCATGGCGTAAAACCACAGCGCCACGCCCACGGAATGCACCGCACCTCGCACTGCGATCAGCCGCCACTGGCGCGCCGCCAGCCGCATCGCCAGCAATCGCGGCACCAGCGGGATCAGGATCAGCAAACCCAGGCTGAACCGAAGGAATGCCGCCTGCGTCGAAGGCAGCGCCGTTCCCAGGCTTTTGACCAGCGCATTGACACCGACAAACATCATGCCCGCCGCCAGCATCCACAGCACCCCGCTCACAGGGTTAGATTTACGTGCTTCCATCATGCTTTCAGGGGTTAAGGCGATTGATGCACCTGCACAAGCCCCCAGCAGAAAACGCCACCCGCCGTTTTCAGGTGGTGCAAGGCAATCCTCGCCCGGTCAGCAACACCGCACCACGCGCTCCGTTCATCCGCGGGTCACACCACGGGCGCACGCCCTCACCAGCAGCGGCCATCGCGCCGCCCCGCTGCACCGGCGTTCAACAGGTCGCGCAGGATGCTCAGCCGCGTCGCCGCCGTCAGAACCACTGCCCAGGTTCCATCAGCCCGAAATCCAGCAACTGCCTGGAGTTCCATTCGAATTTCTCAGAATTGTGCCACACGAAAGACGCAATTTCGCGCCGTGACCCTGGATTGCGCTTCAGCGCCTTGGCCGTGCGAAACGAACAGATACACACCGTAAGATTGTGATGCCATGGGCAGGAATACGTGTTGTATTCCTCATCGTCAAAGGTGTGATCTTCACGCAGCCGCAGGCCACGCCGGGATCGGAACAGCGAAATCCTGTCGATCTTGCGGCGACCGGGGGGAATGTGTTCCTCGTACCGCCAACGCAATCCGCCAAAGAAATCCAGTTGCCTGTCCTTGGCCGCGCCCTGCGCATCCAGCCGTGCCAGCGCGTAATAACCGGACTTGTCGAGATATGCGTTGTCCATCGACACCGCGTCCGGGAACCGTTCCAGATCATCTGCATATATGTCGATCACATACGACAGCATCGAGGTGCGGCGCTCTTCGGTATGGAACATCAGCAATTCACCCACCGTGCGGCTTTCGCAGAACGGGTGAAACAGGAACTCGGCGTTATAGCAGTAATACAACCACGTGCCGGTCGGCGCGGCCTCGTTGACCGCATTGACGGCCTCGCTCAGCGCATCGTCCCGCGCCATCGAATAGCGGATGCGCGTCACCGTATGGGCCAGGTCATCGGCCAGCTCGAACACGTCGGGTGCAAACAACAGCACCTGGGCAAACCCTGCGTCCCGGTGATGGCGCAGGGTCGCATCCAGCGCGACATCGTCCTCGGCAAAGATCATCGCGATCGGCCCCTTGGCCAACAGCGGCTGGTCGGCGCGCAGGAACCTGCTCAGACTGTCGAAGTACACTCGGGCCGCCCCTGTTCTGTCGCTGCGTCCCCGTCAGGAAACCCGGCTTTCCCCTGCATTGCAAGCACCCCCGCATCTGGTGTAGGACACCGCCTTGTTCCCACACGTCCCTTTCCCGATAAGGCAAGCGATCATGGCCGAGACCAAGAAGCTGTTCATCAAGACCTACGGTTGCCAGATGAACGTCTATGACAGCGAGCGTATGGCCGAAGCGCTCGGCGGCAACGGCTACGAGGAAGTCTCCTCTGCGGCCGAGGCGGACATGATCCTGCTCAACACGTGTCATATTCGTGAAAAAGCGGCTGAAAAGATCTATTCGGAACTTGGCCGGATGCGCGACCTCAAGACCGCCAAACCCGATCTAAAGATCGGCATCGCCGGATGTGTCGCGCAGGCCGAAGGCGCCGAGATCATGCGCCGTCAACCGATGGTCGATCTGGTCGTCGGCCCGCAAAGCTATCACCGCCTGCCCGAGATGGAAGCCAGGGCGGGTGGCGGCGAAAAGGTGCTCGACACCGATTTCCCCGAAGAAGACAAGTTCGAGCTGTTGAAGGCCCGTCCGAAATCGAAACGTGGTCCCACCGCTTTCCTGACCGTTCAGGAAGGGTGCGAC
The DNA here is from genome assembly GCF_003575965.1 of Pseudooceanicola sediminis. Taxonomy (GTDB): domain Bacteria; phylum Pseudomonadota; class Alphaproteobacteria; order Rhodobacterales; family Rhodobacteraceae; genus Pseudooceanicola; species Pseudooceanicola sediminis. Next base: position 120,331 of record NZ_QWJJ01000013.1, read on the forward strand.
AAGTTCTGTGCCTTCTGCGTCGTGCCCTATACACGTGGCGCCGAAGTATCCCGCCCCGTCGATCGCATCCTCACCGAGGCGCGGGACCTGGTCGCGCGCGGCGTGCGCGAAATCACCATGCTGGGTCAGAACGTCAACGCCTACCACGGCGCCGGGACGGATGGCCGGGACTGGACGCTGGCCCGCCTGATCTGGGAGCTGGCCGAGATCGACGGCCTAGAGCGTCTGCGCTTTACCACCTCGCACCCCAACGACATGAGCGACGATCTGATCGACGCCCATGGCCGCTGCGAAAAGCTGATGCCCTACCTGCACCTGCCCGTGCAATCGGGCAGCGACCACATTCTGAAACGGATGAACCGCAGCCATACCCGCGACAGCTACCTGCGCCTGATCGACCGCATTCGCACGGCCCGTCCCGACATCCTGCTCTCAGGCGACTTCATCGTCGGCTTCCCCGAGGAAACCGACGCGGATTTCCGTGATACCGTCCGCCTGATCGAAGAGGTCGGCTATGGGCAGGCCTACAGCTTCAAGTACTCCACCCGGCCCGGCACCCCCGCGGCGGAACGCGGCCAGATCGACGATGCCGTCGCCTCTGAACGGCTTGCCGAATTGCAGGCCCTGATCACCCGTCAGCAGCGCGCCGTTCAGGATGCGATGATCGGCAAGGAGGTTGGGGTATTGTTCGAAAAGGCGGGCCGGATGCCGGGGCAGATGGTCGGAAAATCGGACCACCTGCATGCCGTGCATGTCGATTCCGATACCCTGCAACCCGGCGACCTGCGCCGCGTGCGCATCATCGGATCAAACACCAACTCCCTCTCCGGGGTCGTGCTGTAAGCGCCCCTCGGATTGCCGCGCCCCCAGGTAAGAGCCATCAGCAGGTCCGGCCATGGTCCCGGACCGGCGCCGCCCCTACGTTTACCCTATTCGACTAAAATACTTTGTAAATTCGATACACCGGCGTAAGTGCTGTCCATGACATGGGGCAGCGCACCAAGCCTGCCTGACATGATGTTTCAGGCGATCCCGGCATGGCCTCCAGAAGGATGCACAATCCGGCGCCGCTCCGCTTTCAGGACCGTAAAAATGAAAACCTTGCTCAACTCTGCGGCGTTCGCGCTGTGCCTGCTGCCGTCCGTTCCCGCCCTGGCGTCGACCCCGGCCACCCCCGAAACCGCACCTCGCCCGGTCATCGTCAGCTGCTTTCGCGGCCCCTGGACCGAGGTGATCTGGGACCATGCCAATCCGAAATTCATCCGCAGCCTGCGCGCGCTCGGCTATGATCAGGAAACGTCGGAGGCCATCGGCAACGACATCTGCCGCAACCCCGCCCTGGTCAACGATCCGGCGGCCATGCGTGCCGAAATGACCCGGATCTACGAAGAATCCCTGACCTACCTGAGCCGTCAGAACGGCTGACGCCCCGCTCCGTGCGGCGCGCCACGCCCCAGCCTCCCGACATTGCAAGGGCCGACGCATCTCCGTGCGCCGGCTTTTGCCTTTGCGACCCGCCATAACGGGCCAGCCCCGCCGCGTCGCCAGGCCATCCGCGCCCCGCGTCGCGTCCGGAGCGATCGATGCCCCGGTCCTTTCGTTGCGGTATTTTCATACTTTGCGGGCAGAGTGTCGCCCAAGCGATCATTCGGGGCTTGCCGGAAGCCGCGCGCGCTGCCACCTTATATGTCAGGGGCCGCGCCCTGCGAGCCCTCTCTGCGACCCAAGCCCATTGAAGGAGCGCTACTTGGCCACAAGCCTGCTGACCCCGCAATCGGATGATGTCACCCTAGCCGAAGTCGCTGTCGAATTTCCCGACAACTTTCTTCTGATAGAACTCTGCGGCGAATTTGATCGCAATCTGGCCCAGATTGAAAAACACCTCGGCACCCAGATCCTGCGTCGCGGCAACCACCTTATCGCCATTGGCAGCGCCCCAGCCGCGAAAGAAACGGTGGATGTCCTGCGCGCGCTCTATTCCCGCCTCGAGGCCGGTCGGGAGGTCGAGAGCGGCGATATAGATCGCGAATTGCGCATGAACAGTTCCGCAGCCATCCCCGCCACCACCACGCCCGGCGACGCCGGTGCCCAGCTTGAGATGTTCAAAGGTGGCCGGGTCGAGATCAAGACCCGCAAGAAAATGGTCGAACCCCGGACCGAGGCACAAAAAGCCTATGTCCAGAACCTCTTCGCCCATGAACTCGCCTTTGGCATCGGCCCTGCCGGCACGGGCAAGACCTACCTTGCCGTGGCAGTCGCCGTTTCGATGTTCATCGAAGGCCACGTCGACAAGATCATCCTGTCCCGCCCCGCTGTCGAAGCGGGCGAAAAGCTCGGCTATCTGCCCGGCGACATGAAGGACAAGATCGATCCCTACATGCAGCCGCTCTACGACGCCCTGAACGACTTCCTGCCCGGCAAGCAACTCGCCAAGCTGATGGAGGAAAAGCGGATCGAGATCGCGCCGCTGGCCTTCATGCGGGGCCGCACCCTTGCAAACGCCTACGTGGTGCTGGACGAGGCGCAGAACGCCACCACCATGCAGATGAAAATGTTCCTGACCCGGCTTGGTCAGGGGTCACGCATGGCGATCACCGGGGACCGGTCGCAGGTCGACCTGCCGCGCGGAGTCAATTCCGGCCTGCGCGACGCGGAACGCCTGCTCAGTCATATTCCCGACATCAGCTTCAACTACTTCACCTCCAAGGATGTCGTGCGCCACCCCCTTGTGGCCAAGATCATCGAAGCCTATGAGGCCGACGAAACCACATAACGTCTCCTGGCAGGACGCGGCCCGATGCCCCGTCCTGCCGATTTAGTCCGGGGGTGCGGGGGCCGACAGCCCCTGCGAGCAACGTGAGCGCACTGACAGATACCGTGATCGAGGATGACCGCTGGCACACCGCCGGCCTTGCCTCGTTGGCCGAACGCGCCGCGCTCGCCACCCTGACGCACCTCGGCATCGACGTCGGCGCGCATGAAATCTGCGTCATGGGCTGTGACGATGCGCGGATTGCCCGCCTCAACACCGAATTTCGCGACAAGCCCACCCCCACGAACGTCCTGTCCTGGCCCGCCGAGGATCTGGCAGCGCAAGAGGACGGTGCGCCCCCCTTTGCGCCCGACAGCGACGATCCCATGGACAGTGAACTGGGCGATATTGCCATCTCCTACGACACCTGTGCCCGCGAAGCGAAAGAATCAGGCCTGCCCTTCGCGGACCACGTGACGCACCTCGTCGTGCACGGAATCCTTCATCTTCTGGGCTATGACCACGTCCGGGACGGCGATGCGGAGCTGATGGAGCGGAAAGAAGTCGAAATACTTGGCAATCTGGGTATCGGTGACCCATATAATCGAAATGGCGGGCAATAGGCCCGCGACAACTGGAAAGGTACAATGGGCGACAGCACAGACGGGTCTTCTAACGCAGCGCGCCGCGCGCTGCCCCAGGATCCAGACCCCGCGCCCCCCTTGGGGGCTTCCGTGGTCAAATTCGAAGGCGACGGCTTCCCTGCGCGGGCAGCCACCGATCCGGTCGTATCCGCGACCGACGCGCCTGCCGCCGACACCCGGTCGCAAAACGGTTACGTGATTTCCATGCCTTCAGAGGTCGAGGAAGAAGATGCCTCCCTCTTTGGCAAGGGCGGTTTCCTGCGCCGTCTTTTTTCGTCTCGGACACCCGAGGAAGAAGATTGCGACGAACCCGAACCCATGCCCATGCGCAGCACCGACGGGGATCGCCGCGCGCACCACTCGTTGCTGAACCTGCGCCGGATGCGGGTCGAAGACGTCTCGATTCCCAAGGCCGAAATCGTCTCGGTTCCCTCGACCATCACCCAGGCCGAACTGGTCAAGGTCTTTCGCGACAGCGGCATGACGCGCCTGCCCGTCTACCAGGGCACGCTGGATACGCCTGTCGGCATGGTGCACCTCAAGGACTTTGCCCTGCGCCACGGCTGGGACGCCAACTCTCGGTTTTCGCTCAAGGCGTTGCTGCGCCCGCTGCTGTTCGTTCCGCCGTCGATGCCGATCGGGGTTCTGCTGCAAAAGATGCAATCGGATCGTCGCCACATGGCCCTTGTGATCGACGAATACGGTGGCGTCGACGGCCTCGTCACGATCGAGGACCTGATCGAACAGGTCATCGGTGAGATCGAGGATGAACACGACGTGGAGGAGGACGCCCTCTGGACACGTGAGGCCTCGGGCAGCTACCTCGCCCTGGCCAAGGCGCCGCTGGATGAATTCGAAGAGGCGATCGGCACCTCTCTCACCGACGACGACAGCGTCGACGAAGAGGAAATCGACACCCTCGGCGGACTGGTCGTCATGCTGTCGGGTCGTGTGCCCGCCCGCGGCGAGGTCGTCGAACACCCCGCCGGCCATGAATTCGAGGTGGTCGAGGCCGATCCCCGTCGGATCAAGCGGTTGCGCGTGCGACTGAACACCGACCTCTCCGCCAGCGCCGCGGCCACCTGAGCGAAAGACCGGAATTGAATGCAATGCCCCGACGCCTGATTGCCTGGTGGACCCTGCCCGCCGGGATTTTGGCGGCGGGCGGGCAGGCTCCGGTCTCGCTCTGGCTGCTTGCGCTGGCCGGCTTTTCGCTGCTTGCGCTGGCGCATCTGCGTTCGCCTTCGCCACGCGCCGCCGCCCTCGCCGGTTGGCGCTTCGGTTTCGGCTATTTCGCTGCGGCCCTGTTGTGGATCGTCGAACCCTTCATGGTCGACGCGGCCCATGACGGCTGGATGGCGCCGTTTGCACTGATCCTGCTCAGCGGCGGGCTGGCCTTGTTCTGGGCCCTCGCCCTTTACCTGGCCCGGCGCGTGGCCCCCAGGGGTGCACTGGCCCCGGCACTGGCCTTCGCCGCTGCCCTGACGCTGTCCGAGGCCCTGCGCGGCTGGATCTTCACCGGATTTCCCTGGTCCCTGATCGGCCAGAACCTCATCCCCAGCCCGATCCTGCCGCTCGCCGCGCTTGCCGGGCCCCACGCCCTCAGCCTGGCACTCCTGCTGCCCGCTGCCGCCTTCGGCGCGGCCCTGTCGCGACGCCAGTGGCGGCCCGCCCTGACAGGCGCCGCATTGCTCGCCGCACTCCTGCTCCTGTCGCCCCTCGCGCGCCCCCTGGCGCCCCCGGCAGGCCCCGGCGCCCCCATCGTGCGACTGGTCCAACCCAATGCCCCGCAACGCGAAAAATGGGATTCTGAAAAGTCCGCGATGTTTTTTCGCCGTCAGCTGGATTACAGCAGCGCCGCACCGACGCCGGACCTGATCGTCTGGCCTGAAACGGCCATTCCCTACCTGCTCGACCAGAACCCCGGCCTGCCCGCGATGCTGTCGCGCGATGCGAATGGCGCGCCCCTGGCCGTCGGGATCAATCGCAGCCAGGATGGGCGCTACTACAACTCTCTCGCCGTGATCGGCCCGGACGCGACGCTGGTCGACCTGTATGACAAGCATCACCTCGTGCCCTTCGGGGAATATATTCCCTTTGGCGATCTGCTGGCAAAGCTCGGCATCACGGCCTTTGCCGCCCAGACCGGGCATGGCTTTTCCGCCGGCCCCGGTCCGCATCTGATCACGATCCCCGGCGTCGGAACCGCCCTGCCCCTGATCTGCTACGAAGCGGTGTTTCCCCGCGATATCCGCAATGCGCCCGCCCGCCCCGATCTGCTGCTTCAAATCACCAACGATGCCTGGTTCGGCACCTTTTCCGGCCCCTATCAACACCTTGCGCAGGCCCGCCTGCGCAGTGTCGAACAGGGGCTGCCGATGATCCGCGTCGCCAACACCGGCATCTCGGCGCTGATCGCGGCTGATGGCACAGTTCTGGACGCGTTGCCGCTGGGCCAGGCGGGGTATCTCGACGTGGCCCTGCCATCGGCTGCCCCCGCGACACCCTACGCCCGTCACGGCGACCTGCCGGCGCTGCTGGCGGCATTTCTGGCACTCGCCCTGTCGGCGGCTCTGGCGTTCATGCCTCGTTCAGCACCCGGGCATAAAGCGATTGACCATCCCGACCCGCAGTCGTAACCAAGTTGTACACGCCGCCCCAACGGCTTCCTGACGGGGCAGGTAAGACATATCGGAGCACTTCCCAATGACAAGACAAAGCTATATTTTCACTTCCGAGAGCGTCTCGGAAGGCCACCCGGACAAGGTCTGCGACCGGATTTCGGACGCGGTGCTGGATGCCCTGATTGCCGAGGAGCCAGAGGCACGCGTCGCCTGTGAAACCTTTGCCACCACCAATCGTGTCGTGATCGGCGGCGAAATCGGCCTGGCAGATCAGGACAAGCTGGCCCGCTACATGGAGAGTATCGACGCCATCGCCCGCGCCTGCATCAAGGACATCGGGTACGAGCAGGAAAAATTCCACCACGAAACCGTGGAAATCACCAACCTGCTGCACGAACAATCCGCCCATATCGCCCAGGGCGTCGACGCCGCCACCGACAAGGAAGAGGGCGCTGGCGACCAGGGCATCATGTTCGGCTACGCCACGGATGAAACCCCGCAGCTCATGCCGGCGCCGATCCACTATGCCCACGCCATACTCAAGCGTCTGGCCGAGGTGCGCAAGGACGGCACCGAACCTTCGCTGCGCCCCGATGCCAAGAGCCAGCTGTCGCTGCGCTATGAAAACGGCATGCCGGTCGGTGTCACGCAACTCGTCCTGTCGACACAGCACGCCGACGACTCCCAGACCAGCGCCGACATCCGCGCCATCGTCGAACCCTACATCCGCGACGTCCTGCCCGATGGCTGGCTGACGGACGAGACCGAATGGTGGGTCAACCCGACCGGCAAGTTCGTCATCGGCGGCCCCGACGGCGATGCCGGCCTGACCGGTCGCAAGATCATCGTCGACACCTACGGCGGTGCCGCACCGCACGGCGGCGGTGCGTTCTCGGGCAAGGATCCGACCAAGGTCGACCGCTCGGCTGCCTATGCCGCACGCTACCTTGCCAAGAACGTGGTCGCTGCGGGCATGGCAAAAAAGTGCACGATCCAGCTCTCCTACGCGATCGGCATCTCGAAGCCCTTGTCGATCTATGCCGATACCTACGGCACCGGCGAGGTCGACGAGGCCCAGATCGAAGCCGCCGTCGCCCGCGTGATGGATCTGACCCCCGGCGGCATCCGCCGCCACCTGGAGCTGAACAAGCCGATCTATCAGCGCACGGCCGCCTACGGCCACTTCGGCCGCGCCCCTGACGCCGACGGCGGTTTTTCCTGGGAAAAGACCGACTTGGTCGAGGCCCTCAAAAAGGCCGTCTGACAAAGACCCCGCCAAAGGAAAAGGCCCCGCAGCAGCGGGGCCTTTTTGCATTCATGGTCGGGTTGGCATTCATGGTCGGGCCAATCCGCCAACGCCCTTACTTGGCGGGTATCTCCGGGCTGCGATCTATCGAAAGCGGCCCCGCGCCGAAGGCCGTGACCATCAACATGCCACCCGCGATCGAGACGTTTTTCCAAAAGCCGATCATCTGTGTCTGTGCCTCCATTCCCTCCAGGGCGAACGATGGAACCAGGTGGAACAACAGCCCCGACAGCAGCGCGAAACCGGCCAGCAAAAAGGCTGCCAGACGGGCTTTCCAACCCAACAGCAGGGCCAGACCGCCACCAACTTCGGTCAGGATGACCAGCGGCAACAACGCGCCGGGCACGCCCATGTATTCCATGTATTGTTGCGTCCCGGCATATCCGAACAGTTTCTGCAAACCTGAGCTGATGAACATCACCGACAACAGCACGCGTCCCAGGGGCGCTGCGTAGTACTGGAGTTGATTGAGAGGTGTCATATGCACATATCCTAAGTTAAATTGATGCGGCCCGTTATCGGGCCCTTGCCGGCAAGATGGGGGATGCAGATGATTTGCACCATTCCTCTATTTTCAATACATTCAGTGCAAATTTGCACAGAACACCTCGTTGCATCCTGACCAGCAGTTTTAGTTGAACGATCTCGCGTCCGGCGCTAACAGGCAGCCATGAAGAACGATCAACATCCCTCCGGTGCCCCATGGCGCAATTTTTATGGCCGTTTCAAAGGCAAGGGCCTGCGGAAATCGCAGGAAGTCTACCTCGACGAGGATCTGGCAGACCTCTCGCCCGGAGCGGTCGACTGGGACGTGAACCCGGATCGCCTGCCACTCGACCTCGAACAACGCTTCGGCGGCAAACCCGTCTGGCTCGAAATCGGGTTCGGGGGCGGTGAACACCTCGTGCACCAGGCGGCAGCCAACCCCGATGTCGGCCTGATCGGCGCAGAGCCCTATATCAACGGCGTCGCAATGCTTCTTGGCAAGATCCGCGATGCAGGGGTCAGCAATCTGGCCGTCTACCCCGGCGACGCGCGCAACCTCTTCGACGTGTTGCCACAGGCCTCAATCTCGCGCGCTTTCCTGCTCTACCCGGATCCCTGGCCAAAGAAACGCCACCACCGCCGCCGCTTCGTGACACAAGAGCACCTCGCACCACTCGCCCGCGTGCTCAAGCCAGGCGCCATTTTTCGCGTGGCCACCGATATACCTGACTACGTCCGCCAAACCCTCGAGGAAGTTCCGCCGCAAGGCTTTGAATGGCTCGCCGAAAGTCCCACTGACTGGCGCGCGGCTTGGCCCGACTGGATCTCGACCCGTTATGAGCAAAAAGCCCTGCGTGAAGACCGCACGCCGCACTACCTGACGTTCCGCAAACTTTGACCTTTGTCGGTCAGCATGGCTGCCCGAGCCTCCGGCGGGGATATTTCGAACAGGGAAACATGAAAAAACACCCCTCCGGCGGCCCGGCCGAACGAAGGGGTGTTTCCCTGTGCGGTCATCGGGATCCCTCCCTGTACCGCGATATAAAGCTTACATTTCTTTGCTAACGGAAGGTAAACTGGGACCGAGCCCCGGATGTTTCCCTGTTCGAAATATCCCCGCCGGAGGCTGGTGCCACATCAGCGGTAAGCGGCGGCATCTGCCTCAGATGTTTTCGGCCTGCGGCATGCCCAGCACGTGATAGCCGCCATCGACCCGGATGATCTCGCCGCTTGTGCAGGCCCCGGCGTCCGAGGCGAGGTAGACCGCAGTGCCTCCGACTGCTTCCAGCGTGGCATTCGCCCGCAGCGGTGCATTGGCCTCGGTCTGGCGAAAGGTCTTGCGTGCTCCGCCGATCGCCGCGCCGGCAAGCGTCTTCATCGGGCCGGGAGAGATGGCATTGACGCGAATCCCCTGGGGGCCCAGGTCGTTTGCCAGGTACAGCACCGCCGATTCAAGCGCCGCCTTGGCGACGCCCATCACGTTGTAGAACGGGGTGACGCGGGTGGACCCCTGGTATGTCAGCGTCAGGATGGTGCCGCCGACTGTCATCAGGGGCGCTGCACGGCGCGCGACGTCGATCAGCGAATAGCACGAGATATCCAGCGAGTTCTTGAAGTTGTCGCGGCTGGTGTTGATGAACCGCCCCGCCAGCTCGTCCTTGTTGGAATAGGCGATGGCATGGACAACGAAGTCCAGGCTGCCCCATGCGGACGTCAGCGTCTCGAACGCGGCATCCATCGAGGCATCGTCCGTGACATCCGCATCCACCAGCAGATCCACCCCGATCGAGGCAGCGAGCGGTTTGACACGTTTGCCGAAGTTCTCGCCCTGGTAGGTAAAGGCCAGTTCGGCCCCCGCCCCGTGCATTGCCTTGGCGATCCCCCAGGCGATCGAGCGCTCGTTCGCGACCCCCATCACAAGACCGCGTTTTCCCTGCATCAATCCGCTCATCTGTTCTTATCCGTTATACCGCGACAGCAGCATCGAACCGTTCGTGCCGCCAAAACCAAAGGAGTTCGTCATGACCGTGTCGAGGCTGGCCTGTTCGACCAGCTTTGTCGCGATCTCGGCAGGGTCCAGTGCCTCGTCGAGCGTTTCGACGTTGATCGAGGGGGCGATGAAATTGTCCCGCAGCATCAACAGGCAGAAGATCGCCTCCAGCGCGCCGGCCGCGCCCTGCGCATGGCCGGTCATCGACTTGGTCGAGCTGATCGGCGGCGTCGCGCCTTGCCCGAACACCCGGCGCACCGATTGCACTTCGCCTACGTCGCCCACAGGCGTGGACGTACCATGCGCGTTGATATAGCCGACCTTGCGCCCCTCGGGCAGGGTTTCCAGCGCCAGGCGCATCGCCCGCTCGCCGCCTTCGCCCGATGGCGCAACCATGTCATGCCCGTCCGAGGTCGCCGCATAGCCCGTCACTTCGGCGTAGATCGTGGCGCCACGCGCCTTGGCGTGCTCCAGCTCCTCCAGCACGACCATGCCGCCGCCGCCGGAAATCACGAACCCGTCGCGGCTGGCATCAAAGGCTCGGCTCGCGGCCTCGGGGGTGGCGTTGTGCTTGCTGCTCATCGCACCCATCGCGTCGAACAGGCAGGACAGCGTCCAGTCGAGCTCCTCTCCACCACCGGCAAACATCACGTCCTGCTTGCCCATCATGATCTGCTCGGCCGCATTGCCGATGCAGTGCAGCGATGTCGAGCAGGCCGAGGTGATCGAATAGTTGATCCCCTTGATCTTGAACGCCGTCGCAAGGTTTGCCGAGATGGTGGACCCCATCGCCTTGGGCACGGCAAAGGGGCCGATGCGTTTCGTCGCGCCGGATTTCAGCACTGTCTGGTGCGCGGCAAAGATCGCGCTGGTCGACGGCCCGCCGGACCCGGCGACAAGGCCGGTGCGCGGGTTGATGATATCGCTTTCCTCGAGCCCGGCGTCGGCAATTGCCTGGGTCAGGGCGATATGGGCATAGGCCGCACCCGGCCCCATGAAACGCAGGGCGCGTTTGTCGACATGTTCGGCCACATCGATCTTCAGCGTGCCTGCCACCTGGCTGCGAAAGCCGTATTCCGCCATTTCGGGTGATGCTTCGATACCCGAGCGGCCCGCTTTCAGCGAGGCGGTGACTTCTTCTGCATTGTTTCCGATCGAAGAGACGATTCCCAATCCGGTAACGACAACTCGGCGCATGAAGCTCTCCTTCCCTTGTCGCGTCAGCCTTCTGACAGCGCGACTTTCATATCCTTGACCTGATAGATCACTTCGCCGTCGGCCTCTACCCGGCCGTCCGCCACACCCATGGTCAGGCGGCGCGTCTGGATGGCCTTGGTGAAATCGACGTAATAGGTCAGCTTCTTGCGATCCGGGCGCACCATGCCCGTCAGCTTCACTTCGCCGACACCCAGGGCATAGCCGCGCCCCTGCCAGCCACGCCAGCCGAGGTTGAAGCCGGTCAGCTGCCACAGGCCATCCAGGCCAAGGCAGCCGGGCATGATCGGATTGCCGGGAAAGTGGCAGTCAAAGAACCACAGATCCGGTGTAATGTCGAACTCGGCAACAATGTGCCCCTTGCCATGCGCCCCGCCGTCGCCGGACACATCGGTGATGCGGTCCATCATCAGCATGGGTGGCGCCGGAAGCTGTGCATTGCCCGGCCCGAAAAGCTCTCCGCGCGCGCATTTCAGAAGGTCGTCCCGGTCAAAGCTCGTGGGATAGTCGGCCATCAGTGGCACGCCCCTTTCATCTCGTGTCTCAAAGTCCTGCTTCCTCTATCATCGCGCCAGCTTGCCATGCAAGTCCGGGTGGCGCATCGCCTTCTTGCGGGCTTTTGCCAGACCTGTTGCGTCTTGGTGGTGTTTTTCCCTATATTGTCGGGTGAACAGCGGGATACAAGAACGGCATGTGTGCAATGGCAACCGAACGCGGCGCCTCCTGGCTCTCCAAGGCAGGTTTGCGACCGACACGGCAGCGACTGGGGCTGGCGGCGCTTTTGGTGGGGGATGGCAGAAATCGCCATGTCACCGCCGAGAGCCTGTTCGCCGCGGCAAAGGAAACCGGGCAACCGGTGTCCCTGGCGACCGTCTACAATACCTTACGTGCCTTCTGCGATGTCGGCCTGATGCGCGAGATCACCGTCGATGGCTCGCGCAGCTATTTCGACACCAACATGCACGATCACCCGCATTTCTACTGGGAAGACGACGGTGAACTGACCGACGCCCCCAGTGACGAGCTTGAGATCTCGCGCCTGCCGCGCGCACCCAAGGGCGCCTCGATCGCCAAGGTCGACGTGGTGATCCGCCTGCGCCGCGACGAATAGGGCGTCCCGCGCCCGGGGGGCCGTCGGGCGGCCACTGTCGCCTCCCTCTCTCCGCCGGCAGCTTCTCTCTGGCGCCCCGCCCAAATGAAAAGGCCCCGCCCGGAGGTTTTCCGTGGCGGGGCCTTCGCGTGTTGGGCGCTTGGGTCAGACGACCTCAGGCGGCGACGATCTCGACCATCTTGACGTCAAAGATCAGGTCCTTGCCCGCCAGCATGTGGTTGGCGTCCAGCAGGACCTGCTCGTCACCGATCTCGGCCACGGTCACCGGAATTGCCTGCCCCTGAGGAGAGCTCATCTGCAGTTGCAGACCCACTTCCAGCGGGATCGTGTCGGGGATCGCCTCACGCGGCACGGATTGCATCGCGTTCGGGTCGCGCTGGCCATAGGCCTCGTCGCACGCGATCTCGACTTTCTTCTCGTCGCCCACGGCCATGCCGGGGATCGCCTTGTCCAGGCCGGGGATGATCTGACCGGATCCGACGGTGAACTCCAGCGGGTCGCGCCCGTCGGAACTGTCAAACGTCGTGCCGTCGGCCAGGGTACCAGTGTAATGAATGCGAACGGTGTCGCCCGATTTGGCTTCGCTCATGCTATATCCAATCATGTTCGGGAGGTGAATTTCAGGGCCACGCCTCATTGGGGCGCGGGTGCCTGTCTTGACTGACCCCAGTGTACCGCAGGCTCTCGCCGGGCGCAAACCGCTCTTCCCTGTCCCGAATCCGCGTGGCAATGTCACACGCGGAAGGATGCCGCCATGCCCGTCACCACCTGTGTCTTCGACGCCTACGGAACCCTGTTCGATGTCAACGCCGCTGCGCGAGAAGCTGCCCAGGAACCGGGCCGCGATGCCTTTTCCGCCCATTGGCCAGCCATCGCGGAACACTGGCGCCGCAAGCAGTTGGAGTATTCCTGGCTGCGCGCCCTGCGCGGCATCCACTGTGATTTCTGGCAGGTGACACAGGATGCGCTCGACTGGGCGATGGAGGCCGAGGGCCTGACGGACCCGGCCCTGCGCGAACGCCTGCTTCAGCTTTACTGGAACCTCTCCAGCTATCCCGAAGTGCCGCAGGTGCTGGCGCAACTTCGCGCCCAGGGGCTGCACACGGCGATTCTCTCCAACGGGTCGCCCGACATGCTTGACGGCGCCGTCCACTCCGCCGGCCTGGGCGACCTGCTCGATGCGGTGCTTTCGGTCGAAAGCGTCGGCATCTTCAAACCTGCCCGCGCCGTGTACGATCTTGTCGGCCAGCACTTTGGCTGCACCCCCGATCAGGTGCTTTTCGTCAGCTCGAATGGCTGGGATGCGTCGGCGGCGGCGGCCTACGGCTTTGACACGGCATGGGTCAATCGCGGCGGCGCGCCGGTCGATCGCCTGCCGGGCACGCCCGCCCACCGGCTGACCACCCTCGCCCCCGTACCGGACCTGAGGATCTACTGATGCCGCATTTCAAAGCACCCGATGGCGCCTCGATCTATTACGAGGACACTGGCACCGGCACGCCCCTGCTCTGCCTCTCGGGGCTCACGCGCAATGCCCGCGACTTCGATTTCGTCGCCCCCCATCTGCCCGAGGTGCGGATGATCCGCATGGATTACCGCGGGCGCGGCCTGTCCGAATGGACCGGGCCCGCAACCTATACCGTGCAGACCGAGGCGAAGGACGCGGTCGCCCTCCTCGACCATCTCGGCATCGCGCGCGCCGCGATCCTGGGCACGTCACGCGGCGGGCTGATCGCGCTGATCCTGGCGGTGACCGCCCGCAACCGCCTGCTCGGCGTTGCCTTCAACGATGTCGGACCGGAGCTATCAGCCGAGGGCCTCGATAACATCGCAGGGTATCTCGGCATCAATCCGCCCTTTGCCACGCTGGATGCCGCCGCCGCCGCGCGCCTGCCCGATCCCGCGTTTCCGGGCGTGCCCTTCGATCGCTGGCGGCAGGTGATGGCAAATACCAATGTCGAAACAGCCGCCGGGCTGGTCATCACCTACGATCCCACCCTGCGCGATGCCGTGTTCGGGGATACGCCACAGGCCACACCGGATCTGTGGCCGCTGTTCGATGCCCTCTCGGATCTGCCCTGCGCGGTGATCCACGGCGAAAACTCCGATCTGCTGTCCTCTGCCGTGGTGGCGCGCATGGCCGACCATCACCCCGGGCTGATCACCGCTCATGTGCCCGACCGGGGCCATATCCCCTTTCTTGACGAGGAACCTTCCCTCGCCGCTCTCTCGCTCTGGCTGGAAAAACTGCAATGAACTTTGAAATGATCATGGCCGCCGCTGACCGTCTCGACGGCCACGCGCGCCATACGCCGCTTCTCTCTTCTCCCTTCCTCGACCGGATCGCCGGGCGGCGTGTGCTGATCAAGCCCGAGTGCCTGCAACACACCGGCAGCTTCAAGTTCCGGGGTGCATGGTCCGCCATCTCCGCGCTCGATCCCGCGGTGCGCGATTGTGGCGTCATCGCCTTTTCGTCCGGGAACCATGCCCAGGGCGTCGCGCTGGCGGCACAGATACATGGCGTTCCCTCGGTCATCGTGATGCCCGCCGATGCCCCCGCCCTCAAGATCGAGAACACCCGCGCCCTGGGTGCCGAAGTCGTGCTCTATGACCGCGCCACCGAGGACCGGGACGAGATTGGCGAACAGCTGGCCATCGAACGCGGCCTGACCCTGATCAAGCCGTTCGACGATCCCCAGGTCATTGCCGGACAGGGCACGATCGGCCTGGAAATCGCCCGCGACGCCGCCAACCTTGGGGTCACGCAGGCCGAACTGCTGGTGTGTTGTGGTGGTGGGGGCCTGACCTCGGGTATCGCACTGGCCTGTGCCGAACGCGCGCCGGGCATCCTTGTGCGTCCGGTCGAACCCGAAGGCTTCGATGACGTCGCGCGGTCGCTGGCGTCGGGCCAGATCGAAACCAACGCCGCCCTGTCGGGCAATATCTGCGACGCCATCATCACGCCCCAGCCGGGCAAGATCACCTTTCCCATCCTCAAGGCGCGTTGTGGTCCCGGCCTGACCGTGACCGAAGACGAAGCGTTGCGCGCCATGGCGCAGGCCTTCCTGCGGCTCAAGATCGTGGCAGAGCCTGGTGGCGCCGTGGCGCTGGCCGCCGCCCTGTACCGTGCCGACGCGATCGAGGGCGACACCGTCATCGCAGTCGTCTCGGGCGGCAACGTCGACCCGGCCATGTTCACCCGCGCCCTCTCCACGCTCTGACATATGCACGACGGCAGCTGATGCAGGCACGGACGGTCCCCGCCCGGCGCCCCGCCTCCGCCTCCGCCCCCGGCGCAACAGGACTGTGGCGCGCCGGGGCCCTTGCAAAAAGCCGTGCGAAAAACCGCTCGGAAACCGTACAGATACCGACACGATACCGACGTTCGGATTCCGCCCCTGCATCTCGATTTTAATTGACACAGGCAACTACTTTTGTCACTGATCGCACAGCGAACAGGGAGGATGCCATGCGTACACAAGTTGCCATCATTGGCGGCGGGCCTTCGGGTCTCTTGCTGTCACAACTGCTGCACAAGGCAGGTATCGACACGATCGTGCTGGAACGCCGCTCTCGCGAATATGTCCTGTCGCGCATCCGGGCCGGTGTGCTGGAATGGGGCACGGTCGAGATGCTGCGCGAAGCCGGCGTCGGCGCCCGGATGGACGCCGAAGGCTTTCCCCACGACGGCACCTACCTGGCGACGCGCAACCAGGGATTCCGCATTGATTTTCAAGAGCATACGGGCAAGAAGGTCATGGTCTACGGCCAGACCGAAGTGACGCGCGACCTCTACGCGGCCCGCGATGCCATGGACGGAAAGGTCATTCACGAGGTCGACGGCGTGACGATCCACGACGCCAAAACCGACGCGCCCTTCGTGACCTACGTCAAGGACGACACCGAACATCGGATCGACTGCGACTACATCGCAGGCTGCGATGGCTACCACGGCCCCTCCCGCCAAAGCATCCCGTCCTCCGTGCTGCGCGAATTCGAACGGGTCTATCCCTTCGGCTGGCTGGGCGTCTTGTCCGAAACCCCGCCGGTTTCCGAAGAACTGATCTACGCCCAACACACCCGCGGCTTCGCCCTCTGCTCGATGCGCAACGCCAACCTTTCGCGCTACTACCTGCAGGTTCCGCTGACCGACAAGGTCGACGCCTGGTCCGACGCCGCCTTCTGGGAAGAGCTCAAGCATCGCATCCCCGAAGATGCCGCCGAGCGCCTGATCACCGGCGCCACCATTGAAAAAAGTATTGCGCCGCTAAGGTCTTACGTCGCCGAACCTATGACGTGGGGACGCTTGTTCCTGGTCGGTGACGCCGCGCATATCGTGCCCCCGACGGGCGCCAAGGGCCTCAACCTTGCCGTGTCGGACGTGCATTACCTCTATCATGCGCTGGTCCAGCACTATGCAGGCGATGACGAAGGGATCGCGACCTATTCGGACAAGGCCCTGGCGCGGGTCTGGAAATCCGAGCGTTTTTCGTGGTCCATGACGACGATGCTGCACAACTTTCCCGAACGATCCGCGTTCGAGCAAAAGATGCAGGAGGCCGAGCTGGACTATCTGCGCATGTCAAAAGCCGCGCAGACCGCCCTGGCCGAAAACTATGTGGGGCTGCCGTACTGATGCGTATCGCGAAACTCGACGGGCTGAATGTCCACTATACGGATGAAGGCGACCCGAACGGGGCGCCCATCGTCTTTGCCAACTCGCTGGGGACCGATCTCAGGCTCTGGGACGACCTTGTTCCGCTGCTGCCCGCAGGTCTTCGCATCATCCGTTACGACAAGCGCGGGCATGGCCTGACCGACACCACCCCTGGGCCCTATTCCATGGGGACGCTGGTACGTGACGCGGAAATGCTGCTCGATCACCTCGGCGTCAAGGATGCGCTGTTCGTCGGTCTGTCCATCGGTGGCATGATTGCGCAGGGCCTTGCCGTCAAGCGGCTCGACCTGGTGCGCGCGCTGGTCATCTCGAACTCCGCCGCCAAGATCGGCACCGCCGACATGTGGGCCGAACGCGTCCGCGCCACCCGCGAGGACGGCATAGAGAGCATGGCCGATGCCGTGTTACAGCGCTGGTTCGGCAAGGCTTTTCGTGAAACGGACGCCTTCGCAGGCTGGCGTAACATGCTGATCAATCAATCGGTTGAGGGCTACGCGGGCTGCTGCTCGGCCATTTCCGGTACTGACTTCTACACCCCCACCAGCGGGCTGCGCCTGCCCTTGCTGGGCATCGCGGGGAGCGAAGACGGCTCGACTCCGCCGGACCTCGTGCGCGAAACCATCGACCTTGTGCCCGGCTCGCGATTTGAGCTGATCCGCGGCGCGGGCCATCTGCCCTGCGCCGAAAAGCCCGAGGAATACGCCCGCATCCTGAACACGTTCATCAAGGAGACAGGCCATGTCTGACGACAAGACCGCACGTTTTGAAAAAGGCATGGAGGTTCGCCGCTCGGTTCTGGGGGATGCCCATGTCGACCGCGCCGAAGCCGCCAAGACCGAATTCGACGAGCCATTCCAGACCCTTATCACGGAAGGCGCCTGGGGCACTGTCTGGGCCAGCGATGGCATCAGCCGCCGCGAACGCTCGATGTTGACGCTGGCCCTGCTGGCCGCGACCGGGAACTTCGAGGAGATCCCGATGCACATCCGCGCCACCGCCCGCACGGGCGCGACCAAACAAGACGTGCAGGAAGCGTTCCAGCACGTCGCGATCTACGCCGGTGTGCCAAAGGCGAACCACGCGCTCAAGCTTGCCAAGGCCACCTATGCTGAAATGGAGGAGGACACGAAATGAAAGACTTAGGCCCGCTGATCCCGCGCAACCGGGATGCCCACCCGCCAGCCTTGACGCCCGACTACAAGACATCGGTGCCACGTTCGCCGAGCTGGACTCTGCTGTCGATGGAAAGCACCCCGTCCGAGGAAACCGGCCCGCGCTTTGGACATTCCATCCTGGGCGAATGGGACAATAACCTGATCATGAACTACACCAAAGGCAAAGCGCCCGCGGTGGGGGAACGCATCCTGGTGCATGGCCGCGTGCTGGACGAAAACAACCGCCCCGTGCCGCATACCCTGATCGAAGCCTGGCAGGCGAATGCAGGCGGCCGCTATCGCCACAAGAAAGACACCTATTTCGCGCCGCTCGACCCCAACTTTGGCGGGTGCGGGCGCACCATCACGGATGAGAACGGCTATTATGAATTCCTGACCATCCGCCCGGGGGCCTATCCCTGGCCGAACCGCGCCAACGACTGGCGGCCCATGCACATCCACTTTTCGATCTTCGGCACCGGCTTCGGTCAGCGCCTGATCACGCAGATGTATTTTGAGGGCGACCCCCTGATCAACCTCTGCCCGATCGTCAAGACGGTGCAGAGCCGTGGCCAGATCGAGGGCCTTGTCGCACCGCTGGACATGTCCAAGGCGCGCGGTATGGATTTCCTCGCCTACAAATTCGACATCGTGCTGCGCGGCCGCCGCCAGACCATGTTCGAGAACAAGCTGGAAGGGATGTAAACCATGGTTCAGAAACTGGATACCCTGGTCGAAACGGCCTCGCAGACCGCGGGCCCCTACGTCCACATCGGCTGTATGCCCACCTACGCAGGCATCCCCGACATCTACGAGGTCGAGATTGGCGCAAGCCCGATTTCCGATGGCGCCAAGGGCGAAATCATTGAAATCACGGGCGAAGTCATCGACGGCACCGGCTGGGCGCTGCGCGACGCAATGATCGAGAGCTGGCAGCCCGACGCCTCGGGCCTGTTTGCCGGGCAAGAGGGCGCGGACCCTGCGGTCAACGGGTTCTGCCGTTTCGGCGCAGATTTCGAGAGTGGCAAGTTCACCCTGCGGACCGTCAAGCCGGGCACCTACAAGGGCCGTGGTGGCGTGGTTCAGGCGCCGCACATCTCGCTCTGGGTGGTGTCGCGTGGCATCAACACCGGCCTGCAGACCCGGATCTATTTCGAGGACGAGGACAACAGCAACGATCCGCTGCTGAACCGTATCGAACAGCGTCCGCGCGTCGACACGCTGATCGCCAAGAAGACCGGCGAGGGGAAATATATCTTCAACATCGTCCTTCAGGGCGACAAGGAAACGGTCTTTCTCGACCTCTGATGGCCGCGTTCCTGCTCATCCATGGATCATGCCACGGGGCGTGGTGCTGGCGTGACTTGATCCGCGAGCTTGAGCAGGCGGGCCATCGCGCCCGTGCCATCGACCTTCCGGGGCGCGCAGCCGATGCGCGCCCCGTTCGCGACATGACGCTGGACCTGTACGCCCAAGACATCGTTTCGCAGATAGCGGATGAACCCGTTCACCTGCTGGGCCATTCCGCGGGTGGTTTCGCCATCGCCGCCGCGGCAGAACTTGCACCGACGAAAATCGCGCGACTTTATTACCTTTGTGCTTACGCCCCGCGCGACGGCCTTTCGATGATTGACATGCGCCGGGAACAGCCCCGCCAGCCCCTGCTGGGCGCGGTGCGAAAATCCAGCGACGGGCTGAGTTACAGTGCAGACCCCGCGCAGGCCGTCCCGTTGTTCTATCACGACGTCGCCTCGACCACCGCACACTGGGCGACGGAGCGGCTCTGCCCTGAACCGATCCGGCCGCAAGCCACCCCGATCACCCTTGGCGCGGCCTATGCTTCGGTGCCGCGCTGTTATATCCGTTGCACCGATGACCGTACCATCCCGCCCGAATACCAGGCGCAGATGGCCGCGACCTTTGCGCCAGAGGACCGATACGAGATGCCGACCAGCCATTCCCCCTTTCTTTCCGATCCCGCCGGCCTTGCCGTCCTGCTGACACAGATTGCGGGGGCGAACTGATGGCCGGGTCCGTGCACGATAGCCAGATGTACAACAAGCTGTTCCCGGCAGGCGACGCGGGCCGCCTGTTCACCGACAGCGCCGAGGTCCGTTCGATGCTGATCGTCGAGGGGGCGCTGGCCAAGGCGCAGGGCGCTCTCGGGCTGATCCCCGAGGTCAGCGCGGCGTTCATCCATCGCGCCTCGCTGGAAATCCCGCTTGATCCCGGTGGTCTGGCCGTGGGCGCGGGCAAGAACGGTGTGCCCGTGCCGGGCCTTGTCGCCGCCTTTCGCAAGGCGCTGGAGGCCCCCGAGCACGCGCAATACGTCCATTGGGGCGCGACGTCGCAGGACATCATGGACAGCGGCCAGATGCTGCGCCTGCGCCAGTTGCTGAGCCATTGCGAGGCCGGTGTGAAATCCTTGCTGGCCGCGCTGGCGGATATGGCCGAGGCCCATGCCGCCCTGCCCATGGCGGGACGCACCTATGGCCAGTTTGCCACCCCTGTCAGCTTTGGCAGCCACGTCGCGGGATGGGGCTGGCCGCTGCTGGACCTGCTGGGCGAATTGCCGGCGCTGCGCGACGCATCGCTCTGGGTATCGCTGTCTGGTGCTGCCGGAACAGGGGCTGAATTCGCGGGACAGGGTGCGGCCCTGCGCGCGGCCCTGGCCGAGGGGCTGGGCCTGCGCGACCCCGGTCGCAGCTGGCACGCCGATCGCGGCCCCGTCCTGCGCATCGCAGGCTGGTTGACGCGCATGGCGCAAGTGCTGGGCAAGATGGGCGACGACCTGATCCTGATGGCGCAATCCAGCGCGGGCGAGGTGCGCCTGGGCGCATCTGGCGGATCCTCGACCATGCCGCAGAAACAGAACCCGGTGCAGCCCTCGGTCCTGCTGGCGCTGGCGCGTCAGGCGATCGGGCTGAACGCCATGATGCAAAGCGCCGGAATGCCGCGCCAGGAACGCGACGGGGCTGCGTGGTTCACCGAATGGCTGACCCTGCCGCAACTGTGCCTGTCGGCCAGTGCCGCACTGGAAACCGCACAGGACATGGTGCCCGGCCTGACCCCCGACGGCCGTGCGATGGCCGAGGTCTTTACCAGTTCGCACGGGTTGCTGCACGCCGAGGCGCTGTCGTTCCGCCTGGCGGCGACGATGCCGCGCCCGCAGGCGCAGGAGGCGGTCAAGGCGCTGGCGAAAAAGGTGATCGCGACCGGAACCCCGCTGGGTGAACTGGCGCGGGCGGCCTATCCCGATCTGGACCTGAGCGGCCTGTTCGAGCCGGATCAGCAGATGGGCGATGCCCCCGCGAATGCCCGCGCCTTTGCCGCGGCCGCACGCGCGATCTGACACGACCACATTTGCGAATATGCAGTCGGCCAGCCTACGCGCCGGCTGCGTTCGCATGTTCTGCGCGCGACCGGGATCGGGCGCCGCGACCCTCGGCGGCAAGGCGCAGGCGCGCACCTTGCCATTTTCGCCTTGTTCAAACGGCGTCGAGGTGTCTAATTTCGACAAGAGGAATTATATTTCACACTTGTATTGTCTGGGGGCCGCAGCCACGCTGCGCCCCAGACAGGGGAGAGACGACATGCAGAAAATCCGCGCCGCCCTTTGCCGTGAGTTCAACGCACCGCTGACCATCGAGGAGGTGATGTTGCGTGCGCCCGGGATGGGCGAGGTCGAAGTCACGCTGGAGGCGGTGGCGATCTGCCATTCCGATATCTCTTTCTGGCAAGGCGGCTTTGGGGGCCAGCTGCCTGCCGTTTACGGACACGAAGCCGCGGGGCGCATCAGTGCCCTTGGCGAGGGTATCCAGGGGCTAAACGTCGGAGACGCGGTCTGCGTCACCCTGATCCGCGCCTGTGGCCATTGCGACACCTGCGGCGGCGGCCACCCCACCATCTGCGAAACGCCATATGACTCGATGGAGCAAAGCGCGCTGTCACTGGCCGATGGAACCCCCGTGATGCAGGCCATGGCGTCGGGCGCCTTCGCGGAAAAGATGGTGGTGGATCAGAGCCAGGTCGTGGCCATCCCCGACACGGTGCCGATGGGGGCCGCTTCGCTGATTTCCTGCGGGGTGATCACCGGGGTCGGGGCCGCGGTCTATGCCAGTGGCATTACCGCCGGTCAGGATGTGGTGGTGATCGGCGCGGGCGGTGTCGGGCTGAACGCCATTCAGGGTGCGCGCATTGCCGGCGCGCGCCGGATCGTCGCCGTAGACATGCTGCCGGAAAAGTTGGAGGCCGCAAGGGAATTCGGGGCGACCGACGTCGTGAACGCCGAAGGCAAACCCTGGAGCGCGGTGAAAAAGATCCTGGGCCGGGGCGCTGATGCTGTGCTGGTCACCGTCGGCGTCGCTCAGGTCTATGACATGGCGCCCCGCTATCTTGCGCGTGGCGGACGGATCGTCATGGTCGGTATGCCCCATGGTGACAAGACCGCCAGCTATTCACCGCTGATCATGGCGGATGCGGGTCAGGCGATCGTCGGGTCGAAGATGGGCAATGTCGTCATCAAGCGTGACATTCCCTGGATGGTCGACCTCTATGGCCAGGGCCGGCTGAAGCTGGACGAACTGATTTCGGGCACCTGGCGCCTCGATCAGATCAACGAGGCGATTGCGGATACCCTTAGCGGCAGTGCCCGCCGCAACGTCATCCTGTTCAAATGAAGCTTGCCGACCTGGATATCATCGTGACCTCGCCCCCCGCGCCGGGGTGGGGCGGTCACTACTGGATCCTGGTCAAGGTCACGACCGCCTGCGGGATCGTCGGCTGGGGCGAATGTTATGCCGCCAGCGTCGGTCCCGAGGCGATGAAGGCCGTGATCCGCGACGTCTTCGCACGCCACATGGCCGACGAGTCCCCCGAGAATATCGAGCTCATGTTCCGCCGCGTCTATTCGTCGGGGTTCACGCAGCGCCCGGACCTGACCGTGATGGGGGCGTTTTCCGGATTGGAAATCGCCTGTTGGGACATCCTTGGCAAGGCGCGCGAGCGGCCCGTCTGGGCATTGCTGGGCGGCAAGATGAATGATCGCGTCCGGGCCTATTCCTATCTCTATCCCCTCGCTCACCACGATATGGCCCGCTATTGGCGCAGCGCCGACATGGCCGCAGAGAGCGCCGCTGATCTGGTGTCGCGCGGCTATACGGCGGTCAAGTTCGACCCTGCGGGCCCCTACACCATCCGGGGCGGGCATATGCCGTCGATGTCGGATTTGTCTTATTCGACTGAGGTTTGCGCCGCCGTGCGTGCCGCTGTCGGCAGCCGCGCCGACCTGCTGTTCGGCACCCACGGGCAATTCACCGCCGCCGGTGCCCTGCGCATGGCCCGCGCCATTGCCCCCCATGATCCGCTTTGGTTCGAGGAACCGGTGCCCCCTGACGACCTGCCCGGGATGGCCCGTGTCTGTGCACAATCGGGACTGCCTGTCGCCACTGGCGAACGGCTGACCACCCTGGCCGAATTTCGCGCGGTGCTGGAGGCAGGGGTGGCCATTGTGCAACCGGCCCTCGGCCGCGCGGGTGGGCTGTGGGAGTCGCGCAAGATCGCCGTGCTGGCGCAGGCCTACGGCGCGCAGATCGCGCCGCACCTCTATGCGGGACCGGTCGAATGGGCTGCCAATATTCACCTGTGCGCCGCGACGCCCAACCTTCTGATGGCCGAAACGATCGAGACACCGTTCCATTCCGCCCTGATTGGTGGCAGCATTTGCGTTGAAAATGGCTTTATTTCGCCACCCGAGGCCCCTGGCCTTGGATTCGAACTGGACGAAACGCTCGCGCGGCGGCATGAATACATCGGTAGCCACTTGCACCTGGAGATGCAGGAAGCCCCCTGTCGCTATGATATGGACAATGCCTTTCAAGGCGGCGCCCCTCGCGATTGACCGGATTGCGCGTTGTGTGACGCGGCCTATTGCTGGTTTGTGCGCGGCGTGCTCAGACCAGACGGACCGGATTTTGTGACTGATATCGTGGACTTGCCTCCCCCCCCGCGCGAAATGGCCGAAAACGCCAAGATGGCGGCATCCTTTCTCAAGGCGCTGGCGCATGAGGGGCGTCTGATGATCCTGTGCCACCTCGGTGCGGGTGAGAAATCGGTCAGTGAGCTGGAGGCGCTGCTGGACACGCGCCAGGCTGCCGTCAGCCAGATGCTGGCCCGGCTGCGCGAAGAGGGCTTTGTCAAGACAAGGCGCGATGGCAAGGCCGTGTATTACAGCATCGCGGACCCCAACACGGTAGAGATCATCGGCCTTCTGTATTCCCTGTTCTGCGCCCCCGAAGGCAAGGTGGAGCGGTCAGCCTAGGCGGGCTTTTCGCTCAGCCCGGGCGGCAGCAACCAGCGGTGCAGGGTCGACACGATCAGCGCCGCCACCAGCATTGCCGCGCCGCCCATCAGTTCGTTGACCGCCCCATGTCCGATGGTCCCTACCTCGGCCGTGAGCAGAAATATCATATTGGAATCAAGGCCGAACGGCGCCGTTTTCGGGTTGGCCCGCAACAGCGCGCCAGCCGCCAGAAAGGCCGCCACCAACAGGTACAACCCCAGCGGGGTCAGGGCCAGGGACTCCCCGATCAGGCGATAGACGATCCCCGCCGCAACGCCGATGGCGCTGCCGGGCAGGATGTAGCGGATCACCGGGCGGGCATCGGGCATACCGCCCATGATGGCCGAAAAGATGCTGAGTGCCAGCGCCAGCCCAACCGCCCAGAACTGTCCTGTCAGCAGCGCGACGGTCATGCCGAAGATGGCGCAACCCATTGCAACGGCTCCGTTCTTGAGCGCGCGCACCCCGCCATGGTTCTTGCGCAACGCCAGCTTTTCGCCACGCACCGGGGTAAAGGGAAAGGTGGCCGCCGTGACCGCGACGACGCCGATCAGGGTGCACCAGACGCGATCGACCGCGAGGTTCAGCGGCGCGGCGTGGTTGGCCACCGCAGGCAGGATCACCACCGCCACCGTGATCGCGGCCATCAGCGCGCCATAGCTGTAGACGGTGCCGATCCAGAATGCCGCCAGCGTCGCCCCGCCGACGGCCAACCCCAGGGCCAGCGTCAGCAGCACCGGATTGGGCAGAAAATGCAGCGCAGCCAAGCCGATAGCAGCCCCCAGCAACGTGCCAAGCACGCGCAGAATGGCGCGGATCACCAGGTCTTCGCGATAGGCCTGGCTGACCACCCAGACCGGCATCGCCGCCCAGTAGGGATTGTGCAGCCCCAGCATCCACGCAAGGGCGAGCGCGCAGGCCGCTGCGACGAAAAGCTGAACGGCGCGCCAGATCCAATGCTGCATGAGACCCCGAAACCCCTTGATGCCCTGTGTACCACCGGGGTGTAATCCCAGTTCCCCGGGCTGGCTAGGCCACGATCGCCGGACCGGGCGCAAGGCCGCCTGCCACCCGGTGCAAGGCCGCGATCCACGTGCCCTGTGTGCAGATCGGCACCGCCGACGCGGCGCCCCTGCTGCAAGCCTTTGAAAACGCACAAATCCCACGTCGGTATTTGAACGGTATCTGTACGGTATCTGAACGGTGCCGAGGCGCGGCGCACGGCGCGGTTGCGCGGCGTTAACCACGCGGAACGAGGATGTGCAGATCAACGCAGGCCACAGCACGACCGACCTGGCCGCGCGGAACCGGCGGCGGGTTCGCCCCGGCTAACCGAAAGACCCGACAGACCCACAGACCGACAGACCCACAGACCGACAGACCCACAGACCGACAGACCCGACCCCGCCTGGCCAGACCCGAGCCGCCCAGACGCACAGCCCCGATTGACGGGGAGAAAGAAAGAGGCCCACCATGACCCGCCGCAAGCCGCTGACCCGGACCCAACGCATCGCCCAGGAACGCCTGTACCGATATGCCTGGGAGGAAAGCCACGACATGCTGGACCTCGACCGGGTGCGCGACCGCGTGCCCGACGCCTGGCACACGCTGGAACAGGACCTGGATGTACACGAAAAGAAGGTCAAGCTGACGCTGTACCTGGATGCCTCGGTAGCAAAATTCTATCGCGGAATGGGCAGCGGGTACCAGGCGCGCATCAACCGGCTGCTGGGCACCTGGGCGCAGATGAAGATTGCCGAGGTGCTGCGCGGGGATGCCCTGCTGAACGCGGCAGCGGAGGAGGAGCACGAGACACCCGCGACACCTGCGCCGCTGGCGCTGGAGCATATCCCGCGCTGACCATACTGCGCGGACGGGCATTCGCCCCGTGAAACGCGCAATGGGGATCATGAGGTGCAGCGCCCCGGATGACATGCCGGATGACATGCCAGCGGGCGACGCAGCGGCGGAGCCAGAGCCGAGGCCGCTGTCACCTGCCCCCGATCGCGGGTGGTTCAGGGGTGCCCATGCCGGTCGGCGGGCGGAGTGCAATCAGACGTGGGGCGAAAGGGGCGATCGGACGACGCGGCGCCTGCCCTGCCCGCCCTGCGACATGAGCGTGAGACGAAAAACGCCCGCGGAGGTCGCTCCGCAGGCGTTCGGGGTGTGCGTGTCAGGTCGCGGCCACGTGGGCGCGCGCCTCAGACCAGCGCGAGGTTAACCGCGCTTTCGCGGCCGTCACGGCCTGCTTCGATGTCGAAAGTGACTTTCGCGCCGTCACGCAGGCCGGTGAGGCCCGAACGCTCGACTGCGGAAATGTGCACGAATACGTCCTTGCGGCCGCCTTCGGGTTCGATGAAGCCGAAGCCTTTGGTGGTGTTGAACCATTTCACGGTGCCGTTGGCCATCCGGAAATCTCCTGTCTTGTTCGCTGCCCGCGGGATGCGGCAGCCCGGCTACGTGGTCGATCGATAACTGTAGCCATACAGAAACAGAATGGTCGAAAGAGGTCGCTTAGCCCGCTGAATATGGCAGCGTTTCCGATTCGTGTGAAGAGGTTTCAGCAGGTCGCAACGGCGCATCCACCTGTTTTCTATGACGCTAAGGGCGGCTGGCCGTTGCGCCGGTGCCGCGACCGGGTTGCAGCACGGCGAAAGGGGCGGTTCTGCCTTGGCGGTGGCCGCCCCGCGCGCCTCTCCCGTCAGGGTTGCAGGGCTAGCGGGGCCTTTGGATCGGCGGTTCGGCGCCACGGGCAGAAGAGCGCCGGAAACCTCTGTCCCGGCCAGCGGCGCCCTGCCGGACCGGGCCGGGTTCCATCGCCGCGTTGGCCAATAGCGGTGATCCGCTGGCCCTGCGCGCGTCAAACGGCAGGCCATCGCCGCCGTTTCGCGTCCCCATTGCAGGACGGTCCGCCGCACGACACCTTTCAAGGCACACCCGCGGCACCCCGCCGCGATGTTGGACCCGATGAAGGAGACAGAGATGACCTTTCATACCAAACTGCTTGGCACCGCCGCGGCGGCTGGCCTGATCCTCGCCCCGCTGGCCCCCGCGTTCGCGCAAGAGGCCCCGGACCCCACCGCCCCACCCGTGGCGCAAAGCGAGCAGGCGCAGGCCAGCTTCAGCGACGAACAGATCGAGAGCTTTGTCGATGCCGCGGTCGAGGTTTCCGAGGTGCGCGACAGTTACCTGCCACAGATCCAGGCCGCCAAGGATGACGCCGAGGCCGCCGAGCTGACGCAGAAGGCGCAGCAGGAGATGGCGACCGCCGTGTCGACGACCGAGGGCATGGACGTGGACACCTACAACAAGATCAGCCAGACGGCCCAGCAGGACCCGGCGCTGAACGACCGGCTGGTCGCGATGATCCAGGATCGCACGAAGCAGCCGACGAACGACGGCTGAGCGATCAGCGCTGAGGGTCGGAGCCCCCTCCCTAACCGATCCGCAGCAGCGCCGTCCCCGAAAGGGGGCGGCGTTTTTTTGGGGGGTGGGGGTTGGGCGACCTACGGATTGTTAACCACGTCTGCGCAGACTGCGGCGATGTCGCGATACATCCGCCCCCGCGTCACAGGCGCGTCGATCTTTTTCACCGTCTGCCTTGCAGACAGGCGGTCGGACCTGCTGGTGCGCCATGTCGATGTGCTGCGCGCGGCGGTGCGGGCGACAATGGCAGAGCGGCCTTTCGTGATCGATGCGTTTGTCGTGCTGCCAGACCATTTCCACTGCGTATGGAGCCTGCCACGCGGCGACGCGGAATATTCGCACCGGATGGCGGCAATCAAGGCGAGGTTCTCAAGGAATATCCGTAGGGCGGGGTTCACCCCGCCATGCCACGACAGGGCCGTCTTGCAACGCTCCGGAGGAGAGAGGTTTGGGCGCGCGATGCCGATGGCTGGCGGCGGGGTGAACCCCGCCCTACGGAAAGGCCAGACCGGGATTTGGCAAAAGCGCTTTTGGGAACATCACATTCGCACCGAGTGGGATTTTGCCAATCACGTCCGGTATTGCCATATCAATCCGGTGAAACATGGTCTGGTCGCTGCGCCGGAAGACTGGCTATATTCATCGCTACATCGCATCAGGCCGTAGGGCGGGGTTCACCCCGGCCATTTTTGTGCGCTGCCGCATGTGGACCGCAGGTCGGGCGGAAGAGGATATCGTGGTGAGATTTGCCAACACACGGCGGGGTGAACCCCGCCCTACGGAATAAAAAAGGCGGCCCCGGAGGCCGCCTTTTCTTCGCTTACCTCGCGAACTTCTTGTACTTGATCCGCTTGGGTTCGACCGCGTCGGCGCCGAGGCGGCGTTTCTTGTCTTCTTCGTAGTCGGCAAAGTTGCCCTCGAACCACTCCACGTGGGCCTCGCCCTCGAAGGCGAGGATGTGGGTGCAGATCCGGTCGAGGAAGAAACGGTCGTGCGAAATCACCACGGCGCAGCCGGCGAAATCGACAAGGGCGTCTTCCAGCGCGCGCAGGGTTTCCACGTCGAGGTCGTTGGTCGGTTCATCGAGCAGCAGCACGTTGCCACCGGCGCGCAGAAGGCGGGCCATGTGGACGCGGTTACGCTCCCCCCCAGACAGCAGCGACACCTTCTTTTGCTGATCGCCGCCCTTGAAGTTGAAGGCCGAGCAATAGGCCCGCGCGTTCACCTCGGCGTCGCCCAGCTTGATGATGTCGAGACCGTCGGCAATCGCTTCCCAGACGTTTTCGTTGGGGTTCAGGTCGTCGCGGTTCTGATCGACGTAGGACAATTTCACCGTGTCGCCGTATTCGACCGTGCCCTCGTCTGGCTGTTCCTGTCCGGTCAGCATCCGGAACAGGGTGGTCTTGCCCGCGCCATTGGGCCCGATGACGCCGACGATACCGCCGGGCGGCAGGGAAAAGGACAGATCCTCGACCAGCAGCTTGTCGCCCATGGCCTTTTTCAGGCCCTCGACCTCGATCACCTTGGTGCCGAGGCGGGGGCCGTTCGGAATGATGATCTGGGCGTTCGAGAGCTTTTCACGCTCGGACTGGTTGGCCATCTCGTTGTAGGACTTGATGCGGGCCTTGGACTTGGCCTGACGGGCCTTGGGCGATTGACGCATCCATTCCAGTTCGCGTTCCAGCGTCTTGACCTTGGACTTGTCTTCGCGCGCTTCCTGTTGAAGACGCTTGGCCTTCTGTTCCAGCCAGGACGAATAATTGCCTTCGTAGGGAACGCCCTTGCCCCGGTCCAGTTCAAGAATCCAGCCGGTGATGTCATCCAGGAAATAGCGGTCGTGGGTGACGATCAGGATGGTGCCCTTGTATTCGATCAGGTGGTTTTGCAGCCAGGCGATGGTTTCCGCATCCAGGTGGTTGGTCGGTTCGTCCAGCAGCAGCATGTCGGGCGCTTCGAGCAGCAGCTTGCACAGGGCGACGCGGCGTTTTTCGCCGCCCGACAGGGTGCTGACGTCGGCATCGTCCGGCGGGCAGCGCAGCGCTTCGAGCGAAATGTCGATCTGGGCATCGAGATCCCAGAGGTTCTGGGCGTCGATCTCGTCCTGCAACTGCGCCATCTCGTCGGCGGTTTCGTCGGAGTAGTTCATCGCCAGTTCGTTGTAACGGTTCAGGATCGCCTGTTTCGGCGCGACGCCCAGCATGACGTTTTCCCGCACGGTCAGCGCCGGATCCAGTTCGGGTTCCTGCGGCAGATAGCCGACCTTGGCGCCTTCGGCGTGCCATGCCTCGCCCTGGAAATCCTTGTCCCAGCCGGCCATGATCTTGAGCAGGGTGGATTTACCCGCGCCGTTGACGCCGACGACGCCGATCTTGACGCCGGGCAGAAAGTTCAGGTGAATGTTCTCGAAACACTTCTTGCCACCCGGATAGGTCTTGGAGACCCCGGACATGTGATAGACGTATTGGTAGGCGGCCATGGAGATGCTCCCTCTGGGTATTGCGCTGACGCGCGCGTCAGGGTGAATGCGCTTTGGCGCTAGATACAGAAGCGGGGCGGCAGGGGCAATCGGCATGGCCACCGGGGCTGCGGAAATCGGGCAGACATCGGCCATGGCCGCAGAACTGGCCCGGGTGGGTTGGAACGCAAGGTTGGCCCGGGTGGCTGACCCGAGTGGCTGATCGGCGGAGCGAAAGGGTGCACGGGCCGGAACCCTTGGCGCGGCTGTACGTTGAACAGGTTAGGTCCGGATCAATCCGGCGTTTCGCAAAGGTCAGGCAGGCAGCACGATGAACGACACCAAGGGGCAGGACCCACAGGACCACCCCGCGCAGGACCGCCCCGAAGGCGCCCCCCCGAAAGACGCCGCGTCGGCCAGAGCCCAGGCGAAGCGTCAGGGCGGCGATGGGGACGACGCCGAAGACACCGCCCACCGCGATCCCGAGAGCGGGGACGCGCCGGAGGTGACGGGGAAAGAGAAGACGGGCAAGGGTAAGACGGGCAAGGGTAAGACTGAGCAGGAGAAACCGGCGCAGGAGCACGTCACCCCGTCGTCGCATGTCACCTATCCCACGCCCCCCACCGAACCGCCGCGCCAGAAGGCGATGATGCGCCGCATGGAATACATGCTGGCGGGGTTGCTGGTGCTGTTCCTGTTCTGGTCGATCTCTCTGGCCAAGGTGGTGGTGCTGCCGATCATGCTGGGCCTGTTGATCGCGCTGACGCTGTCGCCGCTGGTGCGCTGGCTGGGCAAGTTCCGCGTGCCACCCGGCGTGGCCGCAGTGGTGATCATCTTTTCCATTGGTCTGGGCATGGCCTATGGCATCTACATGATGCGCTATCCGGCGCAGATGCTGATCCAGCAGGCCCCCGAGATCCAGCAGGAACTGCGGGTCAAGCTGTGGGACATCGCCCAGAACGTCGAGCGGATGAAACAGGCCGGCGAAAAGATGCAGGAGCTGGCGGCCGGCGGTGGCGGCGATTCGGCCCAGGAAACCAAGGTGGTGGTCAACGACGGCTCGATGCTCCAGACCGCGCTGGCATCGCTGGCGGGCACCGGATCGGCGCTGATCATCGCGATGCTGCTGGCGATGTTCCTGCTGGCGTCGGGCAACATGTTCCAGCACAAGCTGATCGAGAGCTTTCCCGATTTCGGCAACAAGCGGCGGGCGCGCCGGATCAGCCGCGATATCGAGCGCCAGATCTCGCGCTATCTTGCGGCGATCACGGTGATCAACGCGGGCCTTGGCATTGCCATCGGGGCGACGCTGCATTTCCTCGGGATGCCCTATGGGCTGCTGTGGGGGGTTGCGGCCTTTGCCCTGAACTATCTGCCCTATCTGGGTGGGATGCTGGGCACGGCGATTGCCGGGGCCGTGGCGCTGGTGTCGTTTGACAGTGTCGGTCATGCGCTGCTGGTGCCGATCAGCTACATGACGCTGACCTCGATCGAAGGGCAGATGATCACACCCTACCTGGTGGGGCGTCACCTGCGGCTGAACGCGGCGGCGGTGTTTGTCGCGGTGATCTTCTGGGCCTGGCTGTGGGGCGTTGCCGGGGCGCTGATGGCGGTGCCGTTCCTGGTGTTCCTCAAGGTGCTGTGCGACAACATCCCCGGCCTGTTCGTGATCGCGCTGTTCCTGGATGGCGAGACGCGCACCGCAGCGCGCGCGCGCAAGACCGCCGCCCGGCGAAAGGTCGTGCCGCGACCGCGTGGCATGCAGGCGGCCGTGTCGCGCGGTTTGAATGCCGCGGCCAGCATACCGCCGCGCCTGCCCGGGCGGCGCCGTGCCCGGCCGGCGGGCG
>NZ_QWJJ01000052.1:0-404 GCF_003575965.1 Pseudooceanicola sediminis
TCGAAGTCAGTTAGCAGGCAACTGTCTCCTTCGGAGTCAGTTGGCAGGCAACTGCCTCCTTCGGAGTATATAAATATCCCGAAAGGGGAAGAGAACGTCCTTCGGAGAATGCAAAAATAGGCAGTGGCGGTACCACTGCCACTGGCGTCCTAGACAAGTAAACTAAAAGGAAATAGATTTTAGTGGACATTTATGGACCTGAAAGGGAATAGCAATCGATATTTATATGCTTTAAAGGGATCTTTGCTCCGTTGAGTCTATAAATGTCTTGCCTCCTGTCCCCTTCTGATAATACAGAATTAGCCCTTAACTGCTTGGCATTTTTGTATTGCAAGGTTGTAAATCAATTGGAGAGCGTTTAAATTTTTATAATAAATAATGAAACCATTTTTATATTTATGTCT
>NZ_QWJJ01000052.1:414-778 GCF_003575965.1 Pseudooceanicola sediminis
TGGAACTACTGGACGTATCCCTCTATGGCTTGTTGGTACTGTTGTTGGTACTTTAGCTATTGGTTTATTAGCTGTTTTCTTCTATGGATCTTATGTTGGTTTAGGTTCTTCTCTATAATCAAATTTAAATTTTTTGTTTAGGCAGTTGGCTATGCCTCAACTCACTTACGGGATTTACATACTCCGTAAAAAAGATGTTAGTGGCAAGTTACTGCCTATTCGAAAAAATTTGAAGCCCTTATCAAGCTTCCACATAGCGTTTTAGATGGTTTGTTTTCCAACAATCCATCTTTTTATATATTTGTTATGAAAATAGCAGTTTATTTAGACTTTTGCATCAATCCATAGGATTGTATATACCAGA